>CAVOKN010000021.1:0-240924 GCA_963696505.1 uncultured beta proteobacterium
GGATATGCCCACAACTCACCCTCTGTGAACAGCCCCCTCCTAACCCATTGACTGTAAACCGCTTCTACGGCCGCCTACATATTCGTCATGCTTGACGCGAGTTGAATGTCAACACACCCTAGCAGCGCGCCTTGTCCCGATACTACCCGATTCACCCAAGCATTCTGGCAAGGGTGTGTGGATAGGCAGCGCGCGCGGGCGGTCAGTTTCAAGAACTCGATGAAATCAAGCGCCTCGCGGGTGACGCGTTCCGGGTGCTTCAGGCTGTGCTGGTAGATCATTTCGGCAAGCGGCATGGGCGTACTCCTGCGTCACGTCCGGTCTGAATGGGTCCGGCGCCCGAGGCCACCTCTGGGGCCAGCACCACCAGCATTACCTGTCGCCGGACGTATTGGCGAACGGGCGTCAGACTGATTGCCGTTTGCCCAACACCGGTCCGGGCGTCGCCCGCCCCATCAGTGCGCTGACGCCTTGTCTTCCATCGTCTCTGCCCAAGGCCTGATCCTCGCCAGGGTCTTTGCCAGGGAGGCCTTCGCCAGTTCCGTGTCGTAGTCGGCCTGGAGACGCAGCCACCAGCCGTCCGAGAGGCCGAAGAAGCGACACAGCCGCAGGTCGGTGTCCGCAGTGATCGAGCGCTTGCCGGCAACGATCTCACCAATGCGCTGCGCCGGAACGCCGATCTCCTTCGCCAGCCGATAGTTGCTCATGCCCAGAGGCTTGAGGAATTCCTCCGCCAGCATCTCGCCCGGCGATACGGGCTTGAGTTTCCTGCTCATGTCGCTCTCCGTCAGTGGTAGTCAACGATCTCGACGTCTTGCGCATCGCTACCCGTCCAGCGAAAGCAGATGCGGTACTGATCGTTCACACGGACGCTCCACTGGCCCTTGCGGTCGCCCTTCAACTGCTCAAGTCGATTCGCCGGAGGCGCCCGCAGATCCTCGATCGTTCGGGCCAAGTCAAGCTGCTTCAGCTTTCGAAGGGCCGGACGCTCAATGTTCGCGAAGCGCGCCACGCGACAAAGCCCGAACAGGGCCTCCGTGTCAGCACACTTGAACGAACGGATCGTCACCTTTCAATAGTAACGTCACGCGTGATTACCGTCAAGCGTGACTATCCATCCCCGTGACCGGCTATTCCGTGACGACGTATCCAAGCCGGCAGCCGAAACCCAACCTCACCAACGAGAGGATAGCGGCGGACTCGGCAGGTCTGACCTGCACAATCCAGCCGAACACGGCAAGCGGTCCCGTCATCCGCGACTCGCTAAAGCGCTAATTCCTTGATTCTACGAGTGACGCGTGACTGGACGAGGCTGGACAAATTCTCCACCGCTCGGAGTTCAAGTCGTTGATTCGTATGGCAGCGGAGCGTCGAACCTGGAAGCCGGATATTCTCCACACATGCCTCCCGGATATCCATTCGGTGTGCGGATTGACAACAACTACTTGATAACAGGAGAGAATTTGGGGTGGACGATGGGACTCGAACCCACGACAACCGGAATCACAATCCGGGACTCTACCAACTGAGCTACGTCCACCACCGAGAAACCTGCCGTCCCAACGGCGGGATTGGCCCGCCCGAAGGGACTCGAACCCCTAACCCCCGGCTTAGAAGGCCGGTGCTCTATCCGGTTGAGCTACGGGCGGTCCTGCGGTCCCGGGGTCGAGTGCGCTTGGTCGGGGTGAGAGGATTCGAACCTCCGACATCTTGCTCCCAAAGCAAGCGCGCTACCAGGCTGCGCTACACCCCGAGGAAGCCGGATTCTACCGGCGCCGCCACGGGCGGTCAATTTTCGGGATTCCCAGCTTCGAAAATCCCGTCCGCTCGTGAGCGGACATGTCGAAGTCCGGTCGCCTCCGTGGATCGGCTTGCGGGTGGCAGGTGTTTCTGCTATTAAGACGGTTTTTTCCTGGACCCGAGCCATGGCCGAGGACTATCTCCACAAGCAGTTCCCGCCCTACACTCCCAAGAAGGGCGAGGAGTACATGAACGCCAGGCAGCTCGCGCACTTCAAGAAGATCCTCTCGTCGGTGAAGGACGAATTGCTCCAGGACATCGAGCGCACGGTGCACACCATGCAGGACGAAGCTACGGTGTTTGCCGACCCCAACGACCGCGCCAGCCAAGAGTCCGACATCGCCCTTGAACTGCGCAACCGCGACCGGGAACGAAAGCTGATCAAGAAAATCGACGAAGCGCTGGAGCGCATCGAGAAAGGCGAGTATGGCTACTGCGACTCGTGCGGCGTCGAGATCGGCCTGAAGCGGCTCGAAGCGCGCCCCACCGCGACGCTGTGCATCGACTGCAAGACCCTCGAGGAACTGCGGGAGAAGCAGGTAGCCAAGTAGGTTCTCATCGGCGGTGGAGCCGGGCCTGATCCGGCGCCACCCGCAATGCAAAGGGGCGAAGGGACACTTCGCCCCTTTTTCGTTTCCACCTGAGGCAAGCGTCAGGCGGACAGCCGCAGCAACTCCGAGGCAAGATTGCGCGGTCGTCGTTCCCTGCCCCTGGTACCGGGGCACTGTGTTGACCCGGGTGCCAAATCCGTCACGCCCGGCATCCCGCGAAGACTAAAGGCCCCTGCCCCGTCGCCGAAATAAGCCACGAGATCCACTGAGACTGTCGGCCAGGGCACCATGCGGCCGAACAGCAACCGCGCTGCGGGAGTCCCGGTGAAATCCGAAAAGGGCTAACCCGACCGAAAGGCGGGGGCGCAAAGTTACCGGTCTAAGGAGCGTAACTCTACGACAGCGGGACTGCCGGATTGCGGAGCGCACTTCTCCGCCTGCCGCCAGCCATTCGCATTCCTTCGACCGGACACGCAGGGAAAGGGAATGACCATGGCACGCACTAACCGTACCGCTGTCCTCCGCAACGTACTGGCCGCCGCTGTCTTGGGGCTTGCCGCGCTGCCCCCCACCCACGCGCAGGAAGCGCAGCCCGATACGGTTTGGAAGTGCTGGTACAATCAGGACTGGCGGATCCAGTGCGTGCTCGGCAGCGCCAACCCCGACGCCCCTGCCGACCCGCGCTATGCGAACAACCCGATGCTGCCGCAGGCGGTCAAGGCACTCTGGACCAATGCCGCATCCATGGTCGGCAACAAGGTATTCATCCCCCTCTATACCGAGCCCGAGGACTGGGACCGCGTTCGGCTGCTGGCGGAATCCGTGATGTGCGGCGCGAACCGCGCCTGCGTCGTCGATTTCAGCCGGAACTTCATCGAAGCCGCGATGCTCGACCCCGGCCTCGTACCCTGACCGGCATCAACTCGCCGGCGACGCGCGCTGCTTGTCGAATCTGAGGCCCGCGCAAGGATCGGGCCGCTCGACGCGCGGCGTGAACCACAGCCAATCGTAAGCCCCGGCGCCCTCTTCCACCGCGTAGGCCGCCGGGTCCGTCTGTCCCTCCGTCACCTCCACCAAGCCGACCACGCTGACGCTCGCGCCGGGCGACAGCGCGGCCAGATAAACGGGAATGCCGATGTCGTGCCTGGCATGGCCGCGTCCGACGATCCCGATCACTCCCCGGCGCGCATGGCGCGACATGGCCTGGGCCATGGTGGCATCCCGCGCACGTTGCGCACGCACGATTCCGCGCACCATTTCCTCGGGAGCCTGCCCACAGTGACCGGCGCCGATCAGATTGCTCAGGATCGCGTCACGCTCGTCGGACCAGGTTTCTTCCAGCGGCAGTCTCTCCGCCTGCTCGCCAAGTGCGCCGAATCCGGACATCACGATGCGCCGCGCCTCGGCTCGCGACAGATTGGCCGCAACGATCGGCATGCCTCGATCCAGGGCACTTTCGACCAGCGGCCGGTAGAGCGGCCAGTCCCAACCCTTGCGGTCGAGCCTTCCGGCCTGGGCGATGTCTTCGGCATTGACCCCGGACTGGCGCAGGGCTTCCTCGATCGCCAACTGGTGTTCGACGTCGAATTGCTCCATGACCAGCGCGTGCCGCGCCCCGGCCATGCTCAGGGCATCGAGGACCCGGAGCTGGACGCGATGGTGGTCGGGATTGTCATGGGACTCGCCGAGCAGGACGACGGCTGCACGCCGCCAATCGGCAATCGCCGCATCGGCATCGACGAAGGCGCGATCGCGCCCGTCCCACACGCGCCCGACCAGGGGATGTTCCGTCAGCAGCATGCGAGGTCCGAGCAGACTGGCGCAGGAGGCCGCGCCCAGCATTGCCAGCGCCGCCAGTCCGCCCCGCAGCAGGAAGTCGCGCCGGCCCCCGCCGTACGCCCCCATGCCGGCGGTTGCTAAGCCCTCATCTCCTGCCACACCTTGAGGCGCAGGAACATCAAGCCGCGCAACGTGACCCGCGACTTGTCCTGAACCGTGTGGAGTGGCAGGTGCGCGTTGTCGAGCAGCGCGCTGATGTTGTTCAAGTTGTTGAGGTCAACGCCGCAGGTCGGCGCCAGACGGCGAATGACACGGTTGATATCGATCAGATCCCGGCCGTAATCCGGAAGCTCGCTCATCTATTTTTCCTCCTCCCAATTCAGCGACAGGCCAGCCGGGGTGTTACCTGCTCTTGATGCCCCCCGTTCGGACTGCCATCGCCTCGATTCGATCTTGCGACAGACGCCGCGCCCATTCGGGTCCTCGGCAATATAGATTCACCGGGTATATGCCCGCACCCCGTTGCTGGGGGATGTTCTGCCCCCCGGCAGAACACGCGACGATGCTAAGGGCAACTCGCTGGCGACGCAAGATGCGGCGCGAGGAATTGCCTTTCGATCTCCTGACGGTACCGCCTCAATGCAACTTGTCGGCCGGCGGGAACGGCAGCGCCACGACCTGAATGCCCTCCTCGACCAGCTCCGTCGCCTCCGCGCGGGTTGCAACACCGCGGATGGAACGGGAGGGCGCTTCCTGGTAGTGGATGCGACGCGCCTCATCGGTGAAGCGCTCGCCGACGTCCTCGCTGTCCTTCCATGCCGCATGAATCACGTTCAGCATCTCGCGCAAGTCCGGCCGTCTGCCCTGCCTGCCCGCGGGTTGCGGAGCGCTTTCCGCAACCGACGAGCCTCTTGCCAGATGCGGACTGGACGGCAGCCGCGAAACCGCGTGGTCGCCGCACACCGGGCAGGCCACGCCGCCCGCCGACGACTGCCGATCGAACTCGACCGCGGAGGCAAACCAGCCTTCGAAGCGGTGCTCGTTGGCGCAGGCGAGATTCAGGACGATCATGGGCACAGTCCAGGCAGGGTTATTGGCCGCATCTTACCATCCCATCCCTGGGACGGCGCTTCGCGGACACTGACTTTGGCGCGGCGACATCCCGTCACGCCCGCAGCGGCTTGTAGCGCAGGCGGTGGGGCTTGGCGCCCTCCTCGCCCAGCCGCCGCTTCTTGTCGGCCTCGTAGTCCTGATAGTTGCCGGCGTAGAACATCCACTGCGAGTCGCCCTCGCAGGACAGGATGTGGGTCGCGATGCGGTCGAGAAACCAGCGGTCGTGGCTGATTACCAGCACGCAGCCGGAAAACTCCAGCAGCGCGTCCTCGAGCGCCCGCAGCGTCTCGATGTCGAGATCGTTCGACGGCTCGTCCAGCAGCAGCAGGTTGCCGCCCTGGATCAGCGTCGTCGCCAGATGCAGCCGGCCGCGCTCACCGCCGGATAGATTGCCGACGTTCTTCTGCTGGTCGCCGCCCTTGAAGTTGAATCGGCCGAGGTAGGCGCGGCTCGGCATCTCGAACCTGCCGACGGTGAGGATGTCCTGCCCGCCGGACACCGCCTCCCACACCGTCTTGTCGTTCTGCAGACCCTCGCGCGACTGATCCACCGACGACACCTTGACCGTCGTGCCGACGACGATCTCGCCGCTGTCGGGCTGCTCGCGACCCTGGATCATCCGAAACAGGGTCGACTTGCCGGCACCGTTGGGTCCGATGATGCCGACGATGGCGCCGGGCGGCACCTTGAACGAGAGCTTGTCGATCAGCAGGCGCTCGCCGTAGCTCTTGGACACACCCTTGAATTCGAGAACCTCGTTGCCCAGGCGCTCGCCGGGCGGAATGAAGATCTCCTGCGTCTCGTTGCGCTTCTGGTAATCGAAGCTCGACATCTCCTCGTAGCGCGCGAGGCGCGCCTTGCTCTTGGCCTGACGCGCCTTCGGGTTCTGGCGCACCCACTCCAGCTCCTGCTTCATCGCCTTCATGTGGGCATCGACCTGCTTCTGCTCCTGCTCCAGGCGCTGCTCCTTCTGTTCCAACCAGGTGGAATAGTTGCCCTTCCACGGAATACCGTAGCCGCGGTCAAGTTCCAGGATCCATTCCGCCGCGTTGTCGAGGAAGTAGCGGTCGTGGGTCACCGCGACCACGGTGCCGGGGAAACGCGTCAGGAACTGCTCCAGCCAATCCACCGATTCGGCGTCGAGGTGGTTGGTGGGCTCGTCCAGCAACAGCATGTCCGGCTTGGACAGCAGCAGGCGGCACAACGCCACGCGGCGCTTCTCGCCGCCCGACAAATTCTTGACCTGCGCCTCCCAGGGCGGCAGCCGCAGCGCGTCGGCGGCGACTTCCATCTGCAGCTCGGCGTTGTGGCCGTCGGCGGCGTTGATGATTGCCTCCAGGCGCGCCTGCTCCTCCGCCAGCTTGTCGAAGTCTGCGTCGGGCTCGGCGTAGGCGGCATACACCTGCTCCAGCTTCTGCTGCGCCTCGACGATCTCGCCCAGGCCCTGCTCCACCGCCTGGCGCACCGTCTGCTCCGGTTCGAGACGCGGCTCCTGGGGCAGGAAGCCGACCTTGAGGTTGGGCATGGGCAGCGCCTCGCCCTCGATGTCCTTGTCCTCGCCCGCCATGATGCGCAGCAGGGTGGACTTGCCCGAGCCGTTCAAACCCAGGACGCCGATCTTGGCCCCCGGAAAGAACGACAGGGAGATGTCCTTGAGGATGACGCGCTTGGGGGGCACGATCTTGCCCACCCGGTTCATGGTGTAAACGTACTGGGCCATGGGGATTGCCGCGAAGTTCTGGGAAGGGGCGGATTATGCAGTAAGGGCCGGGGCCTTGCCTATCGCGGTGCGGCTGCAGCCTTCGCCATGCGATCCAGCGCCTGCGCCAGCAGCGATCGCGGACAGCCGAAGTTGAGGCGCACGAAGCCCGGCGCGCCGAAATCGGCGCCGTCGGACAGCCCCACGCCCGCGTCCTCGAAAAAGCGCGCCGGGTCGGCCACGCCCAGTCCGCGGGCGTCGATCCACGCGAGATAGGTGGCCTCAACCGGCGTCGTGCGCAGCCCTGGCATGGCATTGATCGCCGCCACCGACTGCTCGGCGTTGGCGCGCAGGTAGTCGATCAGCGCAGCGTGCCAGGAACCACCGTGGCGATAGGCGGCCTCGCAGGCGGCGAAGCCAAGAATATTCACGTGGGGCACGATGCCCCGCATGGCATCGAGCACCCGCCGCCGCAGCGCTGGGTCCGGCACCACGGCGAAGGCGCAGCCGAGGCCGGGGATGTTGTAGGTCTTGCTCGGCGCCATGAGGGTGATCGTGCGGCGTGCCACGGCCTCGTCCAGCGCGGCGATGGGTAGGTGGGAGCACGCGGGATCGAGCACCAGGCCGGCATGGATCTCGTCGGAGCAGATAGTCAGATCGTGGCGCTCGGCGATTTCCGCGAGCGCCAGCAGTTCGTCGCGGCCGAACACGCGACCGGTCGGATTATGCGGATTGCACAGCAGCAGCAGGCGCGTGCGCGGCGTGATCGCGTCCTCGACCTCGGCCGCATCCCACAGCCAGCGACTGCCTTCGAATCGCATCGGCACCGTCACCGTCGCGCACCCGCTGTGGCGCGGCGCGCTGAGGAAGGGCGGGTAGATCGGCGTGGCGGTGAGCACCGGCCCCCCCGGTTCGCCCACCGCGCGGCAGGCGACGTTGAGACCGGTCACCAGCCCCGGCAGCCACACCAGCCAGGACGGGTCGATGGTCCAGCCGTGGTCCCGCGCCAGTGCGTCCACCACCGCCTCGGCGGTCGAAGCCGGCGCATCGCCGTAGCCGAACACGCCGTGGTCGGCACGCCGGTGCAGCGCCGCCATCACCGCATCGGGCGCGGCGAAGTCCATGTCCGCCACCCACATCGGCAGCACGTCACGGCCGGCATATTTGCGCCACTTGGCGCTGTCGCTGCCGCGACGGTCGATCGGGGTGTCGAAGTCGAATTGCATGGGCATTGTCGTGAGTGATCCGAGTGCAGCGAACTGGTGTGAGCGGCGCAGAATTCTCCCACGTCCGCTCCATCCCTTGCCCAAACTCCGGCCGGCCGGGCACACTGCGCGTCTTTGTCCGCGCCCATGACCCAGCCCTACCACCTGCGACTCGACGCCCGCGCCATGGCCCTGATGGTGCTGCTGTGCGCGCTGTGGGGCGTGCAGCAGGTGGCGATCAAGGTCACCGTCGGATCGATTCCGCCGGTGCTCCAGGCGGGGCTGCGCTCCATCGGCGCCACGCTGCTGGTGTGGGCCTGGGCGCGCTGGCGCGGCATTCCGCTGTTCGCGCGCGACGGCTCGCTGTGGCCCGGCCTGCTGGCCGGCAGCCTCTTCGCCGGGGAGTTCGCCCTGCTCTACATCGGCCTGCAGAACACCGCCGCCTCCCGCGGCGTGCTGTTTCTCTACACCGCCCCATTCATGGTCGCTGCCGGCGCCCACTGGCTGCTACCCGGCGAGCGCCTGCGCCCAGGTCAGACAATGGGCTTCGCCGCCGCCTTCGCCGGCGTGGTGCTGGCCTTCGCCGGCGCACTGCGCAGCGCGGGCGGCGTGACGCTGCTGGGCGACGGCCTGTGCCTGATCGCCGCCGCGATGTGGGCCGCGACCACGCTGGCGATCAAGCGCAGCCGGCTGCGCAGCATCGCCCCGGCCAAGACCCTGCTCTACCAGCTCGGTATATCGGCGGCGGTGCTGCCGCTGCTGTCGTGGGGGCTGGGCGAGATCTGGCCGGCGAAAGTCAGCGCCGCGGCGGCGCTGTGGATGGGCTACCAAGTCGTGATCGTCGCCAGCGCCAGCTATCTCGCCTGGTTCTGGCTGGTGGCGCACTACCCGGCCGGACGGCTGTCGGCCTTCTCCTTCCTCACGCCGATCTTCGGCCTGCTCGCGGGGCTGGTACTGCTGGGCGAGCCCGCGCCGGCTTCGCTGCTGGCAGCGCTCGCGCTGGTCAGCGCGGGGATATTCCTCGTGAATCGGCCCGCGCCCCAACAGGCTTTGGCGAAGGCATAGGCCGTTCGGTGCGCACGCGCACCCTAGCCCTACCTTCGCAGTCCAGAAGGCAACTCGGGTGGTTACCGCACCGAGAAGCCTTGCCAAGGCTGGATTTGCCTTCTCCGTTTGCTTCGAATAAAATACATGAAGGAACATGCATATATTCGAACGAGAAGTCAGCGGCCGGCGCTACCGCATCGCTGCGCAGTCGGTGTGGGACTCCAAGGCGGGTCGCTCCGTGGCACGCCAAGTCGTGCTGGGGCCGGCGGCGCCGGCGCCCGTGGCGGATCTGAGTGCGACACACACGGTCGGGACGCGCGCGCTGGGTGACGTCGGCGCGCTGGTCTGGGTGGCCGAGCAGCTCGATCTGGTCGCGCTCATCGATCGGGCGTGCGGAGGGCTCGGCGCCAAAGCTGGACCCTCGGTGGGCGAGTTGGCTGTGGCAGTGGCGATCCAGCGCGCGTGTTCGCCCGGACCGAAACGCGACCTTGGGGAGTTTCTCGATGCCAGCCTGCCGCGCGTGTCTTGTTTGCCGGGGTCGGCGTTCACCGGGCAGGCGTTTCATCGCGTAGCCCAGCAGGTCACCGAGCGCGAATTGGAGCAGGCACAGGTGGCGATCTCGAAGGTGGCGGTCGCCCGCTTCGAGTTATCGGCAGACGTGCTCGCGTTCGACACGACTAACTTCGACACCCACATTGCCACGTTGACGCCAGGTGAGCTCGCCCAGCGCGGACACGCCAAGAGCAAGCGTAAGGACCTGCGCGTGGTGGGGCTCGGCGTCTTGGTCAGCGAGACGGGGCATGTGCCGCTGCTGTATCGGACGTACAGCGGCAACGGCTCGGACCAGTCTGTGCTGGCGGCCTGCCTCGGGGGATTGGCAGAATTGCACGAGGCCCTCGATCGTGGTGAGGGTCGGCGGCGGCCGGCGCAGCGCACGCTGGTGCGAGATGGCGGGTTTTGGAGCCCGCAACTCGAGCTGGAGCTCGATGCCGCCGGCTACTACAGCCTCATCTCGCTGCCGCTTGGACACAAGGCGGCGGAAGAGGCGTTGCAAATGGCCGCGCAGCGAGGCGCGATGAAGCCGCTGACGGGCAAGCTCAGCGAGGTTCGAGCCGCACGGATGCGAATCCCTGTGGGAGAGTTGGATCGCACGCTGGTCGTGGTGGAGAGCCTGGAATTGCTCGAAGGGCAAAAGCGCGGGGTCGCTGCGGCCCTGCGCAAGGCCAAAGTGGAACTGCGCAAGCTCGAGGCGCTGATCCACAAGGGCCGCATCTCGCGCAGCCGTCTGGAGGATCGAGTCAAGAAGGCGCTTGCTCGAGAGCATCTGTCGAGCTTCGTGGTGAGCACCATCGCGGGAACAGACAAGGCGCCAACGCTGCATTGGGAGGTGGATGCCGCCAAGCGCCGCGAGTTGGAGAAGACCCGGCTGGGCCGACGGGTGCTGTGCACGGATCGCCACCACTGGAGCACGGGGCGTATCGTGTACGCCTTCCGAGGTCAGTGGAACGTCGAGGAGTTGTTCCGCAGAGCGAAGAAGGGCGGCGTAGTCCCTTGGGGACCGTCGCATCAGTGGGCCGATGGATCGATACGATTGCACACCTTTGCCACTGTTCTGGGCTTGATGCTCGTGAGCCTGGCGAGGATCGCGCTCGCGCCGGACGCTTCGGCCCGTCGGATGCTGGAGGACCTGGCACAGATCAAGACCACACTGGTGCGCACTACGACCGGAGGCCCGGGACGAAGGCCCACGGTGATGCTGGCGCCAGAGCTCACCGCCGAGCAGCGCCGCGCGGTGAAGGTCTTCGAGCTAGATAAATGGTTTCCTGACATTCTTTCATCTATTACTGCTCGCCCTGCAAAGCCATGACTGACGGCGGAAAACAAGCGATCCGTCCATGTGCAGTGCGAAGGTAGGGCTAGGGTCTGTTGACATACAGCGGCCGGATCACGTTGCCCCGCAATGCGAGGCGCGGCGAGGCGCGAGGCGAAGCCAATGGTCGTTCCATTGGCGAGCCGAATAACGACGCAGCGACCGCATTTCGGGGCAACCCGAAGGGCAAGGGCCGGGCCGGGTGCATCGCCGCGTTGCCGCTCGCTTACGTAGAGTGACTACGCTGCGCTCGCGGCGCCTTGCGCTGCATCCCGGCCCGACCCTTGCGTGACCGGCCGTCGTATGTGAACAGACCCTACGCCACACCGCTGGGCTTGATCTTCTCCGGCAACAGGCAGCCCTTGCGCGCGCGGTGCAGGCGGTACTTGGCAAGATCCCTCTCCGGGATCTTCACTTCCTTCACCTTGCCGGCGCGCCCCACGCCCTGAACGGTGATGCCCTGGGCCAGCGTGACGGTGACTGCCGCCAGGGACTCGCCCTCGTCCAGGCCCATGATCACCACGCCGCGCCCGCCCGCCTGCTGCTTCATTTCCTCGCGGCCGAAGACCAGCAGCCGGCCCTTTTCCGACACCGCGGCGATGGCGTCGCCCAGCGCCTTGGCCGGCGCCAGCACCCGCTCGCCCTTTTCCAGGGTCATGAAGGCCTTGCCCGCCTTCTGCCGCGACACCAGATCGCCGATGGCGGCGATGAAGCCGTAGCCGCCGGAATTGGCAAAGAGGTACAGCTTCTCCGGCGCGTCGGCGATCGCCTGGGCCAGCTTGGCGCCGTCCTGGAACTCGACCATGGTGGAGATCGGCACCCCGTCGCCGCGCCCGCCCGGCACCTCGGATACGCGTATGGCATAGGCGCGGCCGCGACTGTCAACCAGCACCAGCGGCCACACGCTGCGGGTCTCTGCCACCAGCATGGGAAAGTCGCCGGTCTTGTAGGCGATGGTGGCGGGATCGATGCCGTGGCCCTGGCGCGCCCGCAGCCATCCGTTGCGCGACAGGATCAGGGTGACCGGCTCGTCGGGCACGGCGATCTCCGCCGACACCACCGGCTGCACCGCCTCGATCAAGCTGCGCCGCGCGTCGCCGAACTTCTTCGCGTCGTCGCCGATTTCCTTGAGTATCAGCCGGGTCATCGCCTTGCGGTCGTCGAGCAGGGTCTGCAGCCCGCCCCGCTCCTCCCGCAGTTCGGCGAGTTCCTTCTCGATGCGGATGCCTTCGAGCCGCGCCAATTGGCGCAGGCGGATCTCCAGGATGTCCTCCGCCTGAATCTCGGTCAGGCCGAAGCTGGCCATCAGTGCCGGCTTGGGCTCGTCCGACTCGCGGATGACGCGGATCACCTCCTCGATGCGCAGGAAGGCAATCATCCGCCCGTCGAGGATGTGGAGGCGCCGGTCCACCTCGTCCAGCCGGTGGCGGGTGCGCCGCTCGACGGTGACGTAGCGGAAGGCAATCCACTCGCGCAGGATGGGCAGCAGACCCTTCTGCGCCGGCCGCCCGTCGCGGCCGATCATGGTGAGGTTGATCGGCACCGAGGATTCCAGGCTGGTGTGGGCCAGCAGCACCGCCATGAATTCCTGCGGGTCGATGCGCGAGGATCGCGGCTCCAGCACGATGCGCACCGGGGCCTGCTCGCTCGATTCGTCGCGCACCGTCTCCAGCACCCCGAGCACCAGCGCCTTCAGGGTCTTCTGCTCCTGCGACACCTCCTTCTTGCCGGCCCTGGGCTGGGGATTGGTCAGGGTCTCGATCTCCGACAGCACGTGGGCGCAGGACACGCCGTGGGGAAGTTCGTTCACGATGATGCGCCACTGGCCCCGCGCCTGATCCTCGCGGCGCCAACGCGCGCGCATGCGGATCGAGCCGCGGCCGTTCTCGTAGGCATCGCGCAAGCCGGCCGCCGTGGAGATGATCTGGCCGCCGCCGGGGAAATCCGGCCCCGGCAACAGCGCCAGTACCTCGTCGAACGACGCCTCGGGCTTGCGGATCAGCAGTTGCACCGCCGCCGCCACCTCGCCCAGGTTGTGCGGCGGAATCTCCGTTGCCATGCCGACGGCAATGCCCGAGGCGCCGTTCAGCAGCACGAAGGGCAGCCGCGCCGGCAGAAGTTGCGGCTCCTTGAAGGCGCCGTCGTAGTTGGGGATGAAATCCACCGTGCCGCGGTCGATCTCGGCCAGCAGCAGCTCGGCGATGGGCGTGAGCCGCGCCTCGGTGTAGCGCATCGCCGCGGCCGAGTCGCCGTCGCGCGAGCCGAAATTGCCTTGGCCGTCCACCAGCGGATAGCGCAGCGTGAATTCCTGCGCCATGCGCACCGCCGCGTCATAGACGCTGGTGTCGCCGTGAGGATGGTACTTGCCGATGACATCGCCCACGACGCGCGCGCTCTTGACGTGGCGCGCGCTGGCGGCGAGCCGCATCTCGTTCATGGCGAACAGGATGCGCCGCTGCACCGGCTTCAGGCCGTCTTCCACCTGGGGCAGCGCGCGCCCCCGCACTACGCTCATGGCATAGGCGAGATAGGCGCGCTCGGCATAGGCATCGAGGGGCAGATGGTCGCCGGCGTCCTCCGGCGGCGCGGGAGGGGCGGGCGGCGGAGGGAGACTGTCGAAGAGGTCGGGGGTTTCGTTCATGAACGGAATTTGCATTCGCAGCGACAGCGATGGACGCGAGGGCTGCCGCCGGGTTCTCGCGATACAGGGTCGATCAATCTACCGGCAGAAGCATCGGCGCGGGGAAGATATCGCAGCCGGAGGGGTCCGGGCAAATTGCGGCAGTCCGAGCCGGCACCGTAAGCGCTTGAGCCGATGGGGCGGCCCAACGATCGGCCGCCTCCAGCTATGGATCGCCCACGGGCTTGGCCAGCCGACAGAAGTCCATGTTATAAGAGGGGATATCCTGGTCCGCCGGTAACCCCTATGAAACCCTCCACCGCCCTGTCGCGCCTGGGCCATGCCTGCGCCGTGGGAGCAAGCGCCGCCCTGTTCCTGCTCGGTGCGGCCGTCCCGGCCCACGCGGCTTGCCTGGACGTCAATGCGCCCGGCCAACCGACCGCGACGCCCCCGCAGGCCAGTTCGCTGCGCGGCTATCGCGCCGGATTCAAGGCGCCGACCCGCCTTGCCATCGACAGCATCGGCCGTGTGTACGTCGCCGACCCGGCCGGCGGCCGGGTGGTGGTGCGCAACCGGGACGGTTCGGTCCATTCCGTGCGTGACGGTCTGGGCGAGCCGGCTGCCATCGCGGTGGACGCGGCCGGATGGATCTACGTGGGCGACGGCAGGACCGGCCGCATCGCCGTATTCGATCAGGGCTGGCGGATGCTCGCCGAAATGGGGATGGGCGAGGGTGAACGGGGCAACCCGGCGACATCGCGATCGACCCGGCAAACGGCGAAGTCTTCGTCACGGATACCGCGCGGCACGAAGTGGCGGTATATGCCCGCAGCGGCGCCAGGCTGCGCAGCTTCGGCGGGGAAGGCGCCGAGGACGGACGTTTCCGCGCGCCGACGGGGATCGCGCTTGCCGGCGACGATCTGCTGGTCGCCGACCAGCTCAACTACCGCATCCAGGTTCTGGACAAGAACAGCGGCGCCTTCAAGTATTGCATCGGCAAGCTTCCCACCTCCCCCTCCTTCTTCAATCCGGACGCGGGGGTCGGCCGCAATCTCGGCATGGTTCAGGGGCTCTGGGCGGACGCGACGGGACGGCTTTTCGTCGCCGATGCGGTCCAGGGCAGCGTCTTGGTGCTGGATCGCCTGACCGGCTTACGCCTTGGCGTGATCGGCAGCTTCGGGGATCAGCCCGGCGGCCTGCGCGTGCCCACCGATCTGGTGATCGATGACGGCGGACGGCTCTTTGTCGCGGCAGCGAACAACGCCCGCATCGAGATCTACGGCCTCGACCAGTTCGCCGATCCGGAACGCTTCATCCCGGCCCAGGCGAGCGTATCGCCTGGCACCCTCGATCGCTCGGCCTTGCCACCGTGGGTGGAAGTCAGCCTGCGCATCCCGGGTCACCGGCTGGTCGATGTGGATTCCGCGTCGCTGCGGGTCAATGGCCTGGCCCCCGATGCTGCAAGCATCGTGGATAGCGATGCCGACGGAGAGCCGGAGCTGTTGCTCCGGGTCTCGGCCGGTCGATTGCTGGCAACGCTGGGCGCCGGCGACACCGGCGACGTCACGGTGACCGGCAGCATCGGCCTGTTGCAGGCCGTCGGCCAGGCAGAACTGGCGCTGACAGGAACCGCTAACCTGGATGCCGACGCCGACGGTGTGCCCGACAGCGCCGACCGCTGCCCCGGCACTGCCGCGGGCCGAGTGGTGGACGCCGCAGGCTGTTCGCTTGTCCAGCATTGCCCCTGTGCCGGACCGCCGGGTGGCGGTGCCTGGCGCAACCACGGGCAGTTCGTCAGATGCGTGGTGGAAAAGGCGCGCGAGCTGCGCGAAGCGGGCCGCCTGTCGCCGAAGCAGGCGGGTGCCATCGTCTCCGGTCAGGCACGCCGCGATTGCGGCCGGCACGGCCGGGCAGACCGCGATTGAGCAAGGGGGCTCCGTGATCAAACAAAGCATCGCAACATCGTGCAGCGCATTGCCGGCTTGGTGCCGGGCATGGCGGCGGCAGTCCTCGCCTTTGCTGGATTGCTCGCCGCATCCGGCGAGCTGGCCGTCGATCCGCCCCACGACCCGCTGCACAACATCCAGTGCATCACCTGCCATGTCGCGCACAACTCTGCCGGGGGCAGACTCAACCGCGTCGATGGCAATGCCAACGTGTGCCTGAGCTGCCACGTTCCGGCCGGGCAGGCCGCCGCGCGGCCCTTCGCGGAGGCCGACGAGGCGCTGCCGCCGCTGCCGCTGGCCGCCGGCTGGACGCCGGGCCGGGGCATCTCGCACCGGTGGGATTCCGGTCCCGGAGGACATGTAAAGGCGGCGACGTCGAATACATCGCTGGGGCGGATCGTGTCCACCGGCGAGTTCACCGGGCGCATCGAGGAGGCCTACACCATCACATCGCCGCAGCGGGCGAGGCCGATACGGCGCGGTTCAACTGGAGCAGCCTGAGAGACGGTTCGGGCACCGGCGTACTGAGCGGCACGGCGGTTCCGATCGGGAGCAAGGGGCTGAGTCTTGCCTTTTCCAATGCCCTCCCCGCGCCTTCCTTCCGCGCCGGCGACCAATGGACGCTCTACGCCCGCACGGACCTGCGCCGGCCGAATGCTCTGGTGGAGGCAGAGCGGCAGATGGCCCTGCGCATGATGGAGGGGACGGTGATCCGCGACGCGACGAACACCGTGATCGACGTTGTGGACGGCAAGGTCACCTGCTCCACCAGCCACGACCAGCACAGCCAGAAGCATCCGCCGTTCGATCCCGCCGCACCCGCTTTCGGCGGGGCGGGCAGCGGATGGAGCGCCACCGGCATCGGCCGCCACTTCCAGCGCGCGCCCAACGACACCAACCGGATGTGCAAGACCTGCCATTCCCCGCGCAACGTGACCAGCGCGGCCCAAGGCTCGCACCCGGTGGGCGTCGGCATTCCTGCCGGCAACTTCCGCGCCCCGCCCAACCTGCCGCTGTCGAGCGCGGCCAACGGCAACCTGGTCGAGTGCATGAGCTGCCACGCACCGCATTACCAGACCTCGGGCGGCGCCAATGCCGGGGCCGGCGACGGCTTCCTGCTGCGGCAGGGCGTCGGCGATCTGTGCTTCCAGTGCCATACCAATGCCGACCGCCCCGGCGGATCGCACTTCAACACGGCCAGCGGCGCCTTGTGGGGCGGCAGCAAGGATCTGACGGCAGGGACCGAGTTCCCGCCCCATACAACCGACAAGCGCGGCGCCTGCATCAACTGCCACTGGCCCCACGGCTGGCCGGATCGGGCCAACCCGGCGCAGGACTACCCGAGACTATGGGTGGAACGCTACGACGTGGACCGCACCGGCAGGACCGACGGCGCCAACGGCGAACGTCTGTGCGTGAGCTGCCATACGAGCCAGGTCAACACGGCCTCCGGCCCACGCCCGGCGAACCCCGCCACCTCGAACATCGATGCCGAGTTTGCGCGGGGCACGGCGCTGGCGACGGCAACCGGCGACGTGTTCCGCCACCCGGTCAATGACAACGAGCAGCAGAACGGCCCCGCCGGCCTGCGCGGGGTGGAATGCGTCGATTGCCACAATCCCCACCGCGCCACGCCGACCGACCGGCATGCGGGCGTGTCGGGCGTCGATCTGGCGGGTACCGCAATTCCCGCAGGTTCCCGCGCCCTGCAGCAGCAGGAACTGTGCTTCAAGTGCCATGGCGACAACTTCAACAGCGCGCGCCCCAACGCCAGCAACAAGCGGCTCGACTTCAACGCGACGGCGGCGAACTCCGGCTTTCATCCGGTCACCCAGGCGGGCCGCGGCAAGTCGGCCAACCTGAGTGCCCAACTGCGCGGCGGACTGGGCGTCGAATCGACGATCCGCTGCAGCGACTGCCACAACTCCAGCGCCTTCTCCGGCGCGGTCGGCGCCGTCGCGGACTCGCCGGCGGTGACCGTCGGTCCCCATGGATCGGACTTCGCCCCCATCCTGCGGGCAAGCTTCAATCGCAACTACACCGCCCAGGGCTGGGCCGCCGCCAACGGCAACCTCTGCTTCGGCTGCCATGACTCGGCGCTGCTGCTGGGCAACAGCACCAACTTCACCGACAACGCCAATCCCGCGGGCAGCAAGGGGCGGGGCAACCTGCACGCCTACCACCTGACGAACAAGTCGGTCACCGCCTCGTGCATGAGCTGTCACTACGACATCCACAGCAACCGCTCGGCGGCGAACACCCAGTACCGCGTGCTCGCCAACGGCACCCAGAACTACCTCGGCACCGTGCCACCGCCGAACGTGAAGACCCACCTGGTGAACTTCGCGCCGGACGTGACCGGGCTGAGCTTCGCGCTGCCGCGCTGGCAGATCGACACCACGACGGGTGTACGCACTTGCGATCTCACCTGCCACGGCAGCGGCAACAAGATGCAGAACATTACCTACCGTCCAGCAACCGGCGACGAGACCAGCCACACCTATTGCATCGTCCGGCCGACGGGAGCGGGCATCGCCGGCGTGCAAAGGGCCGCCCTCGGGCGGCCCTTCTCGCATGCGCGCGCCAGGTTCCTACACGTCCGCCTCGACGGTATCGCCTTTCGCCTCCATCCACTCGCGGCGCGACGCTGCTTCCCCCTTGCCCATCAGCATGGTGAACACGCGCACCGTGTCGGCCTGGGCGCCGTCGCGCACCCGCACCGGCAGAACGCGGCGGGTCGCCGGGTCCATGGCGGTCTCGCGCAACTGCTCGGGGTTCATCTCGCCCAGGCCCTTGAAGCGGCCGACCTCGATCGCGTCAACGCGCACCCCCTCCTTCCGGAGGCGGTCGCGGATCGCGGCCAGTTCGCCCTCGTCCAGCGCATAGAGCCGCTTCGCCGGCCGGTTCTTGCCCTGGGCCGGAACGTCGACGCGGTACAGCGGCGGCTGGGCGACGAAGACGTGCCCGCGCTCGATCAGCTTGAGGAAGTGGCGGAAGAACAGCGTCAGCAGCAGCGTCTGGATGTGCGAGCCATCGACGTCGGCGTCCGACAGAATGACCACCTTGCCGTAGCGCAGGTTCGACAGATCCGGATCGTCGCCGGGCTTGTGCGGGTCGATGCCCAGCGCCACCGCGATGTCGTGGATCTCCGCGTTGGCGAACAGGCGGTCGGCCTCGATCTCCCAGGCGTTCTGCACCTTGCCGCGCAGCGGCAGGATGGCCTGGGTCTCGCGGTTGCGCGCCATCTTGGCCGAACCGCCGGCGGAATCGCCCTCGACCAGGAACAGTTCGTTTTCGGCGATGTTTTCCGACTCGCAATCGGAAAGCTTGCCCGGCAGCACCGCCACGCCCGACTGCTTGCGCTTTTCGACCTTCTGCGCGCTCTTCTGGCGCGCCAGCGCCTGGCGGATCGACAGCTCGGCGATCGCCTTGCCGGCCTCGACGTGGTTGTTGAGCCAGATCTCCAGCGGGTCGCGCAGCATGCCCGAGATCAGTTTCACCGCCTCGCGCGAGTTGAGCTTCTCCTTTACCTGGCCCTGGAACTGCGGATCGAGGATGCGCGCCGAGAGCACGAAGGCCATGCGCGCGCACACGTCCTCCTGTTGCAGCTTCACGCCGCGGGGTAGCAGCCCGTGGTGCTCGATGAAGTTCTTCACCGCCTCGAAAGCGCCGCTGCGCAGGCCCGATTCGTGGGTGCCGCCGGCCACCGTCGGTATCAAATTGACATAGGACTCGGCCGCCACGGCTTCCGCGAACCAACCCAGCACCCAGGCCGCGCCCTCCCCTTCGGCAAAGCTCGCGTCCTCGGCCGATGCGTACTTTTCGGCGGCGAAGAACGGCGCCACCGGCTCGCGGCCACCGGCCAGTTCGCGCAGGTACTGGGGCAGGCCCTCGGGATAGGACCAGGTCTTGCTGAGCGCCGGACCACTGGCCTGCTCGATGTCGAGGAACACCTTCACTCCCGGCAGCAGCACCGCCTTGGAGCGCAGCAGGCGCTCCAGTTCGGCGGAGGGCACCCGCGGGCTGTCGAAGTACTTGGCATCGGGCCACACCCGCACCCGGGTGCCGCTCTGGCGCCCGCAGTCGCCCACCGCCTTCAGTTCGGTGATCTCCTCGCCGCCGCGCAGGAACTCGATCTGATGCACCTTACCCTCGCGCCTCACCTCGACGCTCACCCTTGTGGCCAGCGCCGTGGTCACCGCCACGCCGACGCCGTGCAGGCCGCCGGAAAAGGCGTAGGCGGAGTTGCCGCTGGTCTTGTCGAACTTGCCGCCGGCATGGAGCCGGGTGAATGCCAGGATCACCACCGGCACCTGCTCCTCGGGATGCAGGCCGACCGGGATGCCGCGGCCGTCGTCGGTCACCGAGACCGAGCCGTCGAGGTGCAGCAGCACGTGGATGTTCTTGGCGAAGCCGCCCAGAGCCTCGTCGGCGGCGTTGTCGATTACCTCCTGGATGACGTGGGCCGGCGAGTCGGTGCGCGTGTACATGCCGGGGCGCTCGCGCACCGGCTCCAGGCCCTTGAGGACGCGGAAAGAGGATTCGTCGTAGGTCTTCTTCTGCATGGGTTCGCTTCGATCAGGTGCGATCGTCATTGGATGCGGGCCAGCCAGGCGCTTACCTGCTGCGCCACCCAGGGCCCGTCGTCCACCGGCAGGTCATGGCCGGCCGTCGGATGCAGGGCAAACTCGGCGTCCCAGCGCTGCGCGAGGTGCTGCGAGCAGCGCGGATCGACGAGGCGGTCGGCGGCCCCGGCGAGCACCAGCAGGGGGGCAGCAGGTTGCAAGGCGGGCGCATGATAGCGCGCCGCGGCGAGCAACTGGCGCAGCGCATTGCGCCGCGACACTGGCCGCTCCCGCGCATAGGCGACCCAGGCCTTCAACACATCTGGCTGGGCCGCGCCGCGCATGCTGGTCAGATCGAGGATCGCCCGCTCCTGTCGTTCCGGATCCCGCGGCCCCAAGAACAAGCGCAGGAGGGTCGGATAGCTGGCCGGCCGCAGCCGGCGCTGGAAGGGATCGACGCCGCGCAGACTGGTGCTGATCAGCACACACCCGGCCACCTCCCGCGGGTGGCGCGACGCCCATTCAATCGCCACCATGCCGCCCAGCGACAGCGCCAGCAGATAAGAGGGTGGCGCCCAGCCCGGTCGTCGCAACTCGGTACGCAGGAAATCCACCACAGCGGCGATCCGCGTCGGACTGCTTAGCCGGTTCAGGACGCCGTTGCCCGGCAGATCGAAAGTCAGCACCTGTGGACCGCCTAGCGCATCGCCCAGAACGCGCGGAAAGTCGCCCCAGTGGCGCGCTTCGCGCGTCAGACCCCGAAGCAGGATCCAGGTACTCATGCCCCGGAATACCATCGATCGCGCGCCGCCCGGTCATGGCGCACACGCTCCTGCCCCGCAGGCAGCCAGTTCCGCCAGGCCGCCACAGCCCGGGTGAGGAATTCCAGCCATACGAGATGCCGCCGCAGCACCCGCTGCATGCGGTGGTGCGGCAGCGGGTTGAACATGCCGACGCGCGAGAACACTTGGCGCGGACTCTTCTTCACCCAGCGCCACGAGCCCATCTCCAGGGTCAGCGGCAGGAACATCCGGCTCGGCTCGCCCTGAGCACGACGGTACAGGTGGTCCCACAGGTCGCCGTGGGTCAGGTACTGCCGGCTCTGGGGCTCGAACAGGTAGTCGTGGTGCGGGTAGCTGCGGTCGAACAGCTCCAGCAGGGCATGAGCCTCGGCCAGGTGGCCTATCGGCTGGCGCGTGTGGGCATAGGGCAGCCACACGCGGTCGCGCAGGCCGAAACCGGAGTGGCAATCCAGAGCGAGACTGAAGGGCGCCGGCAGCAACTGCTTCTCCACCACGGCGCAAAGCGCCTCGCTCTCCACCTGCATCGGCGCCCCGGCGCGTCCGCGATACCAGGGCAATCGCGAACTGATGCGCTGTCCGCCCAGCAACGGCGCCGCCCCACGTTCCGCGTCGACCGGCGCGTTGCGCATCAGGTTGACACCCTGGGCGTTGCTGCGGCTGCGCCGCCACATGCCGGCAGGATTGACGAGCGGCATGAACACCAACCGCAGCGATTCGAGCTGCTGCCGCAGCCCGCCGTCCCAGCGCATGCGCTCCACCAGACTGCCCAGGAAGGACAGCACCACCTGGGTGCCGATACGTTCCAGGCCGTGAACGCCACCGAAAAGCCCCAAAACCGGCGCGTCGCGGTCCCTGGTTCCCATGGTGATCAAGTGGAGCGGGAAGCTCCGCCCCTCGTCCGACGCCTCGGCCACTACCCGCGCATCGAGATGCCCGCCGCCCTCAGCGACGAGGCGCTCGATTTCGATCAGTTCGGGAAGCTGGACGCTGGAGTCGGAATCAGGGGATGCCACAGACGGCAGGTCGATCTTTGCGAGCCGCGATTGTCGCACCGAACAGCCCGCGCTCTGGCTCAACTGCAGACCCAACTGCGGGAGACAGGCTGTGTGTGGTCTGGACGCACAGCCTGGATCAAGCGCCGCCGCTGCCGGCTGACGACGCCGGTACGCGGATTTCTCAACTTCCCGGGCGCATTTCCGATGTTGCGTCCACAGCCCCTTGGAGACCCGCCATGACTGTCGAGTTGGGAATCACCCCCGCAACCCTGCGCACGTTCGCGATGTTCAACGGCATACCCGAGGAAACGCTGCTGGCGATGGCTCGCCGGGCGATGCCGCGCCGGGTAGCACGGGGCGTGACCGTCGTACGCACCGACGACCACAACGACTTCGTCTATCTGATCCTGTCTGGCAACCTCAAAGTGGTCGCCAGTGACGAAGAGGGTCGCGAGGTCATCTTCGGCATCCTCGGTCCCGGCGAGTTGTTCGGCGAAATGGGGGTTCTGGACGACAGCCCGCGGTCGGCGACCGTCGTTGCGCTTGTCCCCAGTCAGCTCGTGGTCATCGGCAAGAGCGACTTCCGCCACTTTCTGCGCGACTACCCTGAAGCCTCTTACTATGTGATGCGCAACCTGGTGCTGCGGCTGCGCCGAGCCGACCGCAAGATCGAGAGCCTGGCGCTGATGGACGTCTATGGGCGGGTCGCGCGGCTGCTGCTGGACATGGCGCAGATCATCGACGGCCAGCGCGTGGTCGTGCACAAGATCGCCAAGGTGGACATCGCCAAGATGGTGGGCGCCTCGCGCGAGATGGTCAGCCGCGTCATGTCGGACCTCCAGCACCAGGGACTGATCGAGGAGGGCGGCGGGCGCATCGTGCTACACGAGCACATCGCCGCCTAGCCCTCAGCAGCGGCGTTCTACGGAAACATTCTGCCCGCACCCGGGCTGCCCGATTTCCCTGATGACCGTCAGGCGACAGGGTTCGCTGTCACCCGGCCAACCATCTCCCGCACGGCGTCGGTCATATGAATCGGCACCAGCGCCGTTTTCGGATGAGCCACCCTGAACACGCGAAACACTTCATCGGCGAATGCCTGACCGATTTCGGCAACGCCATCGAAGTCCAGTATCACGGACTGAAAGCGCTCGAACCGCATCGTCAGGCGCTTGGCTTGGGAGCGTGAGACGAGTTTCTCCCCCTCATATTGCGCCAGGCGCACCGGAACGATCGTCTTGGCGAAAGTGAATTCTTCCGGGACTGCGAACTGATCGAAAACCTCCCGCGTCGTACGCGAGCTGTCGTTGTCGATCCGCATTACGACGAGCGTGCCAGGCGCGTCCCCGGGACGCTCGATCAACACATCCAACAGGTCGGCGTCGTGCATGAAGTGCAGCGCGCCCGAGCGAATGTCGAAGGCGTCGAACATTTTGCTGGCGAAGAAGATTCCCTCTCCGGTGTGATTGTCCGGGTCGGTGGTGAGCTTCCCTTTCGCCAGTTCGAGGATGGCTTCACGTGGATCGTAGAGTTCGAAGGCGCGCTGGATCTTGAGAAAGATCCCCTCGCCGCGATCGGCCACCGCCGCCGTCGTGTACAGCGCATTACGCCAGATTGACACCGTCAATTCTGGCGATCCGGAGTGGTCAATCGCGTTGTTGACCATCTCGGTGATTCCGTATTGCCAGACGGCGCGCACGTTCTCGGGCAGGTCGCCGACGACCGGAACGCACAGCTTGCGCCACACGATGTCCTCGCGCAGACCCTCGCGAGCAAAAGTTTCCTGCGCCGATCGCAGCTCAACGAGGCGGTACCGCTTGTTTCGCGTTGTCCCCTCGGCCGTGAGCTGGCCGGCGGACACCATTCGTCGCAGATGTACGTGAGCAGACTGCCTCGTGACCCCGAACTCTTGGGCCAGGGTTGTGGCGACCGCCGGCCGTCCCCGAGCGGCCAACTGTAGCGCGCGCCGACGGATCGCTTCTTTGTCAATCATCAGGGGTTTATTTGTAAACTAATTTACCAATGATTGTCAATTTATTGCCCGAGATTGTCAGCTTCTCGAACTCATGGGCCGGGAAATGGGGCGGGAGTTTCGCCGAATCACCGCATCTGTCCCGGCGATGCCCGCGCCGGGGTCGGGGTCGGGTCAAGCTGTTACGCCGTAAGGCTCTGCAGCGGCAGCCGGCCGGCGCAGTAGGCGTTGCAGCCCTCTGGCCCTGATGATGAAAGAAACTCTGGGGTGGAAGATGGCGGGAGGAGGTCGGGCAGTTTTTTGGTCCGCTCTAGTTGCATGACCGGACATTGACCCGGCTGCCGTTCCCGAACGGCAGGTTTTCGCGGCTCGAACGGCAGAGGCCGACCCGTACCCGCCGGTCAGGTTTTGAAAGCGGTCGTTCGTGTCGAACCCATGCATACCGAATAGCGGTCGTTCGCGTGGGGACGCTCGTTCTCGCGGATGACGGGCAGCTTTGTGGGTCCACTTGTCATTGGAGAGTCGGGGCGAAGGGTTAACCCGCGGCCACAAGCGGACAACCGTGAGGGGCTGAACCGTCGCACCGGAATGACGTGTCTTGCCCAAGAAGCGGTCTGTCCAAGCAAGCGTACGTCGCCATCGACTCGGAGGCGACGTTCGGCGCGCATGTGCGCGGACGGCTGCTGACTGCGCACACCTGTCATCACGCGATGCACGGGACAGTCCTGCAAGAGCGATGCATGCTTGCGCTGGTATCCCTGGGGGCATTGAGCGCTTGAGCATCATCGAAAACTGTCTTGCGTGCAAACCCGGAACCGCTTTGCCGCAGCCGCGCGCTCACCAATGCCGTCGGCCATCAACCTGCGCCTGACCTTGGCGCAAAGGTCCACATCTGCGTAACCCTTGCATGTTCCTCGATCCAGTCTCGGAAGTCAGCATAGGTTTCAGGACTGGCTTCGTTCCTCGCCGCCAGGGTCTGCCATTGGTCACCCTGTCCCTGATTCGGGCGCCCACTCGTTCATCGCCAAACGGCTATGGCGAGGCAGCCGAGAGGCGAGATACTCCATCTGGTCCGCCAGGATGCGCCGACCGGTCAGGATGAAGTGCTCAAACCGGCAGGGTTCGTAGGGCACGTATAGCAACGGCATGCGGGCTTCATCCGGAGTGCGGCAAGCCTTGCGCATGTTGCAGATCCGGCAGGCGGTGACAATATTGGTCCACACGTCCTTCCCGCCCCGCGCCCGCGGCACGATGTGATCCCGCGTGAGCGAGCGGCGGTCGAACCGCTCGCCGCAGTAGGCGCAGATCTCCCGGTCGCGGCGGAACAGGAGGGCGTTGTCGTGCCCGAGGGGCAGGGACTGCAGGTGGCGCACCATCCCCTCGCTTTTCGCCAGGGCGATAACTGGGCGCAGGGCGACCTGGCTACGCTCCCCGGTACGGCGCGTGCCGCCATGGAAGATGAACTCGTCGTCGCCGATCTCCCAGGCGACCTTGCCGCCGGCGGCATAGGTGATGGCCCGCTCGATGTCGAGCCAGCGGAACGGGTTTCCGGCAATGTCGAGCGCGAGAATCTGCATGGTACTTTCTCCCCGCCCGGCATTGCGGCGCCGGGCGCTTATCCCTTGATGTTGATGATTGGCTTGATGTGGTGCAGGACCTCGACGAGATCGCGCTGCATCGCCATGACCTCGAAGATGTCCTTGTAGGCCGAAGCCGACTCGTCGAGCGTCGAGGCCTCGACCCGGGCCTGGATGCCGCGGCCTTCCATCTCCTGCCGGAAGATCGCCATGTCGAGCTTCTCCTTCGCCTCCTTGCGGCCCATGACGCGCCCGGCGCCGTGGGAGCTGGAGCACAACGCGTCGGGGTTGCCCTTGCCGCGCACGATGAAGCTGCCGTCGCGCATGTTTCCCGGGATGACGCCCGTCATTCCCGCCTCGGCATGGGTTGCGCCCTTGCGGTGAATCCACACGCCGTCCTTCTCCTCGGCGTGGTTGTGGTTCCGGTTGATGAGCGACTCCCACAGCACCTTGCCGTGGCATACCTGCCGGCTCACGGCCTTCTCGATGCGCGCGACCATGCCGCGGCGGTTCTCCAGCGCGTACTCGAGGCAGAAGGCGAGATCGGCGAGGTAGTCCTGCCCGCCTTCCGATTCGACGTCGAGGACGTAATGGCCCTCCCGCGCCTTCCCGTCGCCGGCGGCGAGCTTCATGTAGTGCGTCGCCGCGGAATGGCCGAGGTTACGGGAGCCGGAATGGATCACGATCCACACGCGGTCGTTCTCGTCCACCCCGATCTCGATAAAGTGGTTGCCGCCGCCGAGCAAGTGCAGGTCGGCCATGCCCTTGCGGTCGAGGATGCCCTGCAGGGCTTGCGAGCGCGGCAGCGCCTCCCGGCGACCCACTGGGATGCCTTGGCGTTGTGCGCGAACCCCACGGGCAAGTCGCGGTAGATGCCGTTGAAGATCTCCTTCGCCTTGCCCCGCACCACTTCCGCGTCGAAGGTCGTCTCCACGGCGAGCATGCCGCAGCCGATGTCGAACCCCACCCAGGCGGGAACGACCACGCCTTCCGTGGCCACCACCGCGCCGATCGGCAGACTGTAGCCGGCATGGGCATCGGGAATCAGCGCCCCCTTCACCGCCCACGGCTGGCCGAGGGCGCTGCAGAACTGCGCCAGCGCCTTGCCGTCGATGGCATCCGAGTAGATCTTGTGCTGCTTCGTCATGGTCCATTCCTCAAGCGTCGTCGGGAACAATTCGGGAATGCGATCTGGTTGGCCCGCCCGGCTGGATTCGAACCAGCGGCCTCGGCCTTCGGAGGGCCGCGCGCTTCCGGACTGCGCTACGGGCGGTTTGGGGCGACCGACAGGAGTCGAAGCTGCCTTCCCGGGGCCACAACCCGGTGCCTGAGCCGATCGGCCACGGCCGCCATCGTTATCGGTGCGGCAGAAGGTACTGCCGCGAAGTGTCCAGAAAGCTCCGGACGTATTCGTTGTGCATCTTGATCTCCTTGAGAACAGGGTTTCGCAGGAGTAACTGACCCCCTGCGGGAAATGGACGTGCGGGGCGGATTCGAACCGCCGCGGGCTTGCGCCGTCAGTTTTGCAGACTGATGCCTTCGACCTCTTGGCCACCGCACGGGGGTTGTGGAGCCGGGTGTGGGACTCGAACCCACGAGGGATTGCTCCGCCTGCTTACAAGGCAGGTGCTGTCGCCGCTGAGCCAACCCGGCCTCTGGTCCTACGGCGTGGAGTCGAACCACGACCTGGGGGTTATCTGCCCGAAACGCTTATAAGGCGTCCTGCTCTGCCGAGAGCTGCCGTAGGAATTCTGGTCGAGACGGGTGGAGTCGAACCACCGGCATCCTGCGTATGAAGCAGGCGTTCTGGCCGCTGAACTACGTCTCGGGCGCCCACGGCAGGAATCGAACCCGCCAGTCCTCCGGATAGAAGCCGGATGCCTCTCCGCTCGGCCTCGTGGGCCGTGATGGTCGGACGGGCGAGATTCGAACTCGCATCCCGGGTGTCCGGCTCATCGTGTTTAAGTCGAGGGCGTCTGCCGATTGCGCCACCGTCCGTTCTGGTGCGAAGCCCCGGAGTCGAACCGGGACGCGCCGAGTTTTGACTTCGGCAGGTATGCCTATTCCCGTCAGCTTCGCATGTGTGGTGCCTTTCCCGGGATTCGAACCCGGAACATCTGGTCTCTGAAACCAGCGCGTCTGCCCATTGCGCCAGAAAGGCGTGGTCTGGTGCCGATCCCCGGCTTCGAACCGGGAAGCCCTTGCTTCTAAGGCAAGGAGGTATGCCCATTCCCGTCAGATCGGCGAAATGGTGCCAGAGCGGGATTCGAACCCGCAGAATCATGCCCCTCAAGCATGCACGTATGCCGATTCCGTCATCTGGGCGTCATTGGTGCCTGCAGCCGGACTCAAACCGACCGCCTCCTGATTACGAATCAGGCGCTCTACCTGATGAGCTATGCCGGCAAAACGTGGCGACACCGACGGGATTCGAACCCGTGATCTCCTGCGTGACAGGCAGGCGCATTGGGCCAGCTATGCAACGGTGCCGTTTGGTGGTGCATCCCGACGGGATTGAACCGCCGACCCGCTGCTTGTAAGGCAGCCGCTCTGCCACTGAGCTAGGGATGCAGGATTGGCGGAAGGAGCGGGATTCGAACCCGCGAGCCGCCTCATCGGCGGCAGCAGCTTAGCAGGCTGCCGGCATCAGCCTCTCGCCCATCCTTCCATGCGGTGGCCTCGCTGGCACGACTCGAACGTGCGACCCTCTGCTTCGTAGGCAGATGCTCTGATCCGACTGAGCTACAGCGAGGAAGACTGGCGGGGGAGGCAGGAATCGAACCTGCGCATGGCCTGACTCAGAATCAGGTGCCTTACCGTCTTGGCTACTCCCCATCAGTTTGGCGGAAGCGAGAGGATTCGAACCTCTGTGGCGTTGCGGCCCATCCGCTTTCGAGGCGGCGCCGTTCAACCGGACTCCGGCACGCTTCCGTGGCCTTGGCACCCCGCGAGAGAATCGAACTCCCACCGAGAGTTTTGGAGACTCCCGTGCTGCCACTACACCAGCGGGGCGCTGTTCCTGGTCCTTGGACTCCGGATCGAACGGAGGACCTCGCGATTATCGATCGCGTGCTCTACCGGCTGAGCTATCCAAGGAGATCCCTCCACCAACAAGAGGCGCAAAGACACTTGCCGTGCTCTACCAACTGAGCTACCTCGCCCGATCAGGCGAAGGTTGGACTCGAACCAACGACCGCGGGGTTATCAGCCATGTAGTCCTTGCAAGCATTTGGCTTCGGGAAAATCGGCGATGGGCTGGCAACAAGGGGTGGCAGGACCTTTTCCGCTTATGAGGCGGACGGAGTCGAACCGAAACAGGCGCTTGGCCCGCATTACCCATGTAGTCCTCTCCAGCATTTGCAAGCCCATCTGGCATGCCGCCGGGCATGCCGCATGGACCTGATCCAGTCGATGTGGAAATCGACGCTTTCCGACGAGTGAGCTGGCTGAGTCGCGACACTTCGTGGATGTAGACCCGGCCGGGCATTCGAAAAGCGCCGATGGGATACCCCTCACAACCAGAAATACGCGAGACGATCGCAATGCTTACAACAAGGCATGTAGTCCCGCGGGGCATTTGCAAAGGGCATCCAAGAAGGGGGCGGATTTGCCGCCCCCTTGAAGCATGCGCTTCGTCAGAGAACGACCCGCTTCAGCCGGGCGACCAGGCCGTCACCGGCCAGGTCGCCCGCAGCGAACGCAGCAAGCGCGTCGAACACTGCGTCCGAGAAGCCGCCGACGTTGAGCACGTTCTGGCGCGGACGCACCTGGGTCGTGGCATTCGGCGTGATGTCGATGCAGGCGAGCTTCGCGTCCGGGTTGCGCTTCGAAAACGCGTTCCACTGCGCCTCCGTTTCGGTTCGCGAACTGCGGCCCGCGTCGAGCCACGACTCGTAATCCGACACGTAGATCAGCAGATCGCCCCGCTCCTGCCGCTCGTTGAGCAACCGGAGCGGCGCCGAGCACGCCGTCGCGCCCCCGCCCACCGCGGCCAGCTTCTCCGCGTTGGTGAGGATGGCGTCCCGCGGCGACAAGCGCAGCGGCACCACCCGGCCCTCGAACGGAATCACCTCGGCCTGCGGGTTCTTGCGCAGGATCGCAGCGGCCACCAGCGCGGCCACGTCCACGCACCGGACCTTCGAGCTCGCGCCGCGACGGTGACCCGTCACGGGGCTGCGCATCGAGCCCGACACATCCGGGAAGACGAACACGCGGCCCGCGAATTCGGGCACGTTCCCGGTCGCCACCTCGGCTGCGTCGATCAAGGCCTCGGCCACGACCCGCGGCACGGCCGGATCGATGTTGAGGTAGGCGGCGAGCAGCTGGTACGGAAAGACCTTCGCGCGCTCGATCAACGCACGATCCCGCAACCGGTCGGCGATGGCCGCGGTGAGCGCCCCATCCTCGAATACGCCTTGGCGGGCAAAGGAATTTAGGTTCATCCGCGTCATCTGCCACGGCGCATTCCGGGCGATGTCCTTCCAGTTCTGCGCCGACAGCGGCAGCTGGGTCAGGAGGCGGAAATCCACCTTCGGCACCTCCAGCGACTCGCCGCTACGGAAAGCCTCGAGGCGACGGATCGCCTCCGGCAGACGGGCATCGTTGGCCGCCACCTTGCCGATGAAGTAGCCAAACGCGGCCACGCGGGCAGGATCCGCCGACTTCGGCCGCGACAGCCGGATCACGTCCGCCAGCGACGGATCCCGGCCCACCGCATTGATTAGCGCGGCGTCCGTCGCCGCAGCAAGGAAGCCTGCGACCATGCGTTTTGGCGCCGAGCCCAGGGACTTGCGGCCCGCGACGCCGGAACGCACCACCTGCACGAAGGTCCGCAGCATCTTGCCGTTGTCGATCACCCGCGGGAAGGCCCGTCGGAAGAGCTCCGGCGAGCGTGCGGACAGCACGGCCAGCATGACCGCTGGGGCGTCCTTCATGTAGCCCGCCTCCCGGGCATGCACCGCCAACCGGGCCAGGTACTCCGGCGTCACCTCGTTGGCAAGGGCCACCACGCGGGCGGTGTCGGCCCGGGCATCGGCATAGAACGTCGAGTTGAACGTGCCGGTCATCACGTACTGCGCGAGCGCCGCTTCCGCGCCCAGCGCGTAGGCAACGCCGCCGGCGTTGTTGCGCGTCACGTCGGCCGGCGGAGCCGGCGCGAAGATCGCTTTGTTGGCCATGGATGTACCTCCATTCGCCTTGTGGGCGACGAGTTGATGGATGCGCCTTGTAGGCACGTGCTGCCCTCGCGACACCCTTGGACCGCTCGGGTGTCCCGCAGGAATTGCTTGGCCCGCGCATGGCCGCTGCCTTACGCCCGGGAGCCATCCGGACACCGGCAGCGCGTTTTGCTCCCCTGCGTGGTGGGGTCAACCTGGCTGGGCCGTCTTTCGTTGCCGCCAACCCTGGTCTCGCGCCACCGACTCGAACGGTGATCTTCCTGGCCCCAAACCAGGCGACTTGCCAATTAGCCCAACGCGAGGAAAATCTGGTGGAGGCCCAGGGAGTTGAACCCTCGTAGACAAGATCCTTGCAAGGGATCCCCGCAGCCCGCTGCTCCCCCGAAATCTGCTTTGCTGCGCACCCTGGAATCGAACCAGGCTCATTCCTGATTAACAGTCAGGCGCCTACACCTTGCTTGCTCGTGCGCATCGAAACAGACTTCTTGCCACTGGTGGGAGCACCGGGACTCGAACCCGGACCTGGCACCTTAAAAGGGTGCTGCGCTGCCTTTACGCCATGCTCCCGTTGCAGTTCATCTTCGCCGCCCACCGCAACGCCTTCTCGCTGCGGCCGTGGGCGCCCGCCTTCTTGAACTTGGCCACCGCGACAAGCGGATTGCGCGGGGCCGCTCTCTTTCGTTTCATGGTTGTCACCTCGAATTGCATTGCACAGGGCCGGGGATTCACTCGAATCGCCAGCAATGTCTGGTGCCGCCGGCAGGGTTCGAACCTGCGACGCCTGCGCCTTCAACGCAGCGCTCTACCAAACTGAGCTACAGCGGCAAGTCTGGAGCGGGGTACGAGACTCGAACTCGTTTGGCCAGCTTGGAAGGCTGGAGCACAGCCCATATGCCAACCCCGCGAAGGTGGTAGACCGTGCGGGATTCGAACCCAGCCTGGCCGCCTTGAAAGGGCGGTGACCTCACCAGAAGTCCAACGGTCCATCCGTTTCCATGGCGAAGCGGCCTTCGCAGTAGAAGTGAAAAGGCCGCTTTGCGATGGAGCGGACAGCCGGCTTCGAACCGGCGACCTACACCTTGGCAAGGTGTCGTTCTGCCAACTGAACTATGTCCGCAAATCCGACGGCAGTTACCCGCCGCCGGAAGACCACATTCCCGAATTGTTAAGGAGCATTCGGCCGGCATTTCGCGCCGGCCGCCGACCCAAGTGGGCCGGTTTCCATCTGGTGGGGTGCCCAGGTAACGATCCTGGCCAGCCATGGCATCGGTTTTACAGACCGCTCCGCGTCCTTAGCGGAATACCACCCCAAGTTCCTTCAACTGCAAGGCCCCAAAAGCAAGGAGCCCGGACTGCTTTCGCTAATCCGGGCTCCTTGGTCTGGAACCGTAATCTTCTGATTACGCAGGATGACTACATGGTCATCCTCCCGGATTGCCTGCTATCGCTCTCCCAGCCATACCCGACGGGCAGGCACGGCAAATGGATGCGGGCCGCGGACGAATTCGTGCGCTTCAGCGCGCCGCGCATAGCGACGGCGGACGCAAAGCGGCATGGCAGGCCGAATCGGCCTGTCCGCTGCTGCGATATTGCGAGTCTCTGAAGCGTCATGTTCCTGTACGTCGTGGTGGATGGTTGCGGGAGAAGGATTTGAACCTCCGGCCTCCGGGGTATGAACCCGGCGCGCTGCCAACTGCGCTATCCCGCCATTCGTTCGATAACGCGCAGTCTGCCAAAACAGATGACATGTCGTCAATAGCAGAACACAAAAAGTTTGCATAGCATGCAAAATTCTTGTGGCAGAAAAGCGACGCAGATAAAATCCACCGCATGTCGAAGAAGCACTCTCTGCCCCGTCGCAAGCTCACTTGGCGGGTGCGCGTCATGATGGCCGAACGCGAAGTGCGATCCGTTTCAGAGCTGGTCCGCCGCCTCGATCAAGTGGGGGTATCCATCTCCGTCGCCCAGCTTGGTCGTCTGATCGACGGCAAGACCCAGCATTGGAGCCAGGAGGTCATCGAGGGCCTGATCCTGGTCCTGGACTGCGAGTTGTCGGATCTTTTGCGCTCCGAGCCAGTGAGATAGGCCGCGCGCCTGCGATCCCGCGTCGAGCCAAGCGGACTACGTCCGCTTCATCCCGAGCCATCCGGGTGAACGCCGTCTGGGGAAAACACCTCGACTCCTTCCAGGAAGTCATCTCCGAACTGCGACGGTCCGCAACGGGTACTGCCGGCCAGAAGCGGCCACAGACCCGCATGACCAAGTCGTCTGAATGGAAGCTTCACTGGAGCGCTCGTGAGGAATCGCACGACGATAGCCCCTGCGTGCTAGCGATGCTCAACGATCCGGCGGTTGCGCGAGAACTACGCGTAGCCAGCACAATTGCCTACTGCTAGTAGCGTACCGAATCCATTCACACCTGTAAGGAGTTTCTGCAGTGGACATTCCACGGATCTTCAACATCACCGAAAGTGCGCACCGCATCCATAACCCGTTCACCGCCGAAAAGCTCGCCACTCTCGGCGCGGCGTTGCGCCTGGAACCGGGGACCCGTGTCCTCGACCTCGGCAGCGGTTCGGGCGAGATGCTGTGCACCTGGGCGCGCGATCACGGAATCAGCGGCACCGGTATCGACATGAGCCAGTTGTTCACCGAGCAAGCCAGACTCCGCGCTGAAGAACTCGGCGTCGCCGATCGGGTCGAGTTAATCCACGGCGACGCTGCAGGATACGTCGCCGACGAAAAGGTCGGTGTAGCAGCCTGTCTCGGTGCCACCTGGATCGGTGGGGGAGTCGCCGGCACCATCGAACTCCTGGCGCAGAGCCTGCGCACCGGAGGGATCATCCTCATCGGCGAGCCGTACTGGCTGCAGTTACCGCCAACGGAAGACATTGCCAAAGGATGCCTTGCCGGTTCGACCTCCGACTTTCTCACGCTCCCACAACTTCTCGCGTCTTTCGGCGACCTCGAGTACGACGTCGTGGAAATGGTTCTGGCAGATCAAGACAGCTGGGACAGGTACGAGGCGGCCAAGTGGCTCACCATGCGCCGATGGCTCGAAGCGAATCCCGACGACGACTTCGCGACAGATGTTCGAGCCAAACTGACCTCGGAACCCGAACGCTACGCCGCGTACACGCGTGAATACCTGGGCTGGGGCGTGTTCGCGCTGATGGCGCGGTAGGTCTTTGGACCCTATGAGGCTCGCATCAGTGTCTGGGGTGGCGCGGGCGGCACGACGGGCTGGACCATTCTGGGGGGCCGGTTTGGAGCAAGACGTACAGGCGCTTCGGGTCGCCAATCGCCCATGATTTCCCTCGGCGTGCCGAATATCCTTGCCTCAAGGCGGCTGTTGTTTGCCGACGCGGAGTGATGAGCGGCGGGCAGTGTCGGTCGCATGATGCGCCGACAATATTCCGTGGCGGGGAGTCCCCGCCACGGACGGTCAGCAGCAAAGAATGTTGGAGTCAGATCTCAGTCTGCTCTGCGATTTCCAGCGCATTATCGACCTCGATCCCCAGGTACCTCCCTGTCGACTCAAGTTTGGAATGGCCAAGCAGCAGTTGCACTGCACGCAGGTTCTTGGTGCGCCGATAGATTAGCGTCGCCTTGGTCCGGCGCATCGAGTGGGTGCCGTAGGCCGACGAATCCAAACCGACGGATGCCACCCACCGATGCACGATCCGGGCGTACTGCCGGGTCGAGATGTGCAGCGAAGCGTGCAGCCGGCTCGGAAACAGGAACTCGTCGGGTTTCAGCGCGGCCTTGGCAATCCAGGTTGTGAGTGCCTCCCGCGTGGGCTCCGTCAGCTCGAACTGTACCGGCCGCTGGGTCTTGTGCTGCATCACCATCGTGCGGTGCAGGATCTGACTGCCGCGGGCCACATCGTGCACCCGCAGGCTCACCAGGTCGCAGCCGCGCAGCTTGCTGTCGATAGCGAGGTTGAACAGCGCCAGCTCGCGCACCTGGTGCGCCGTCTGCAGGTGGATGCGCACCGCCCAGATGTCCTTGGGCTTGAGCGGGGGCTTCTGGCCGATCAGCTTGCCCTTGTTCCACGGCTCGTGACCAACGCTTTCCATGACCGACTCCTTTCGTGGTTGAAGGGAGTCTGATTCTGGACGCCCCTTGGCGTGGGGCTGTCCTGCCCGATGGCCGCGACGCGGCTCAACGCCCGGGAAGGGACAGGATCTGCCGCATCCAGTGCGCTCGCGTTCCCGCTCCGGCCAGCACCATTTCCAGCCGCCTCGCAACATCGCCCGAAACGCCGAGTCGTTCGCCGGCCTCGTGCGCATGCCGGTAGGCGGCAAGTACGTCCAGTCCGGTGAGTTCGTAGCCGTAGCCCTGGGCCATCCAGTACAGGGCAGCAATGGCTGCTTCGAGGGCGAAATGCGGCTCGCCGTCGATGTGGTCCCGGGCAGCGCGGATCAGGGTCTTCGGGTCGCAGGGCGAGCGCTGAGCCAGGGCGATGGCGAGGTCAAGGCGCCGCAGCGTCTTGGCGGTGGCGAACCACTTGCCCTCCTCGCCGGGGGTGGAGGCGATGAGATCGGCGAGCAGCCGCTCGGCGGGAATCTCAGGATACTTCTTTGTCAGGGCGCGATAGGTGGCCAGGTGAGTGTTCGCCGGGTTGGCGGCAATCCCGAAGCGCGCGTAGGCCTCGGTGCGCCGACCCGCCCCCAGGAGAAGCTCCTCGGCAACGCTTGCCAGGGCGTACGCCGGGACGGTGGCGCCAGCCCGCTCCTGCAGCCAGCCGATGGCTTCATCGACCGTGCCACGCGCGGCATGCACCCGCGCACCGAAGACGAGGCAGGGCCAGATCGGCCAGGGATCCTTGGCGAGCAGGTCCAGCACTTCCTGGTGGCGGCCGGCAGCGAAGAGCGCGCTGTAGCAGGCGACCGTACCGCGGAACCACCCGAACTGTCCGGTCCCACGCACTTTCGCCACCGCCTGCAGACCGGGCAGCAGGGTGTCGGCCCAGTGGGAGGCCCGCGCCGGTGTTGCGCACAGCATCCCCCAGTGGTCGCCCAGCGATTCGATGTAGGGCGGGTCGTCGTCCTCCAGCGCCGCGTACAGCCGTTCCAGCCACTTGTCGCGCACCGAGTCGGCAAAGGGTGCCGCGCCGATCAGGGGTACCAGCGTGGCGACGGCGGCGGCGGCGGCGTTGCCGAGCGCTCCCGAGGAGCTGTCGACATCGCTCAGGGCCGGCGAGAGCTTCTCCAGGAACAGCACCGCGCCCTCGGCGCCGTGGACCGGGTCGCTGCGCGCGGCCGCGCGGATTTCTGTCAGGGCTTCGTCGATGCGGGCGATGGCCGGCTTCGAGCCACGCCAGCCGAATGCCCCGCGCCGGAAGCGACTGCGGAACGTCCAGGGTGCTGGTTTGCCGGTGCTCATCGGCAGGTTGTCCTTGGGCAATGGCTCCCGCGCCGTTGCCCGATCGAGAGCGGTTTGCCTCCGTTTGCAGCGGAAACCGACCCTCTCGTCACGACATGTCGCGGAACAGCGCCGGCAGGTCGCGGGCGCCGTGAAGGATGCGCACGATCAGGACTTCCTTGGTGCCGGGCTGGAACACGATGAGGTAGCGGCGGTGGGCGCAGCTGCGCAGCCCCTCGCCGAGTTCCGGCCGCGCTGGATAGGCATGCGGAGCCTTGGCAATGCGTTCGCAGTGTCTGCGAATCTCGGACACGAACGACAGGGCCCGCTCGGGATCGTCGGCAGCAATGTAGTCGCCGATCTCCTCCAGGTCGAGTTCCGCCTTGACGGTGAGGATGACGCGCGTCACTTCTTGCGGCGCGCCGCGACCAGGCCAGCGTACTTGCGTTCCAGGCGGTCGAAGACCTCTGCGGCCGGACGGCCCCTGCCGCTTGCCAATCCTTTCCTGACCTCGGCGCGCAGCGCGTCGAGGGTGGCCGCTCGCCGCTGCTCCTCCTCTTCGAGCAGGCGCAGGGCATCGCGCACGACTTCGCTCGCGCTGGCGTAGCGCCCGCCCTCGACCTGGCGCTTGATGAACTGCTCGAAATGATCACCTAAGGCGTAGCTGGACGGCATCGCTCTGTCTCCGGGAGACGGGTAGCCAAGATTATCAAAGATTGATAGCAGGCACAATCGGCGAGCCGTTCGCTGCGACCACTCCCATATCGGAAGGCTGATGACCGCGATCAGCCACGCCCCACGTCACCCACCTACCACCGGATTGCTGAAGGGTTATTGAGCGACTCAGCTGGGGAACGAGTGGGCGCGTTGCGTTTGTAACCCGCCGTTCAGACTTTCCAGGTCATCGGCAGATCCCGACCCCTTCCCGACATCGGCGATCTTCTGATCCAGTGACCGCTCCACCTCACTCACCGGTCGCTCGCCGGGTTCGCGCCTGCGCCGGTTCGAAACACGTTGAGTTCGGGCGTCGTTGTAAATCTTGCCAACACGGTAGCTTGTTGGCAACATTTACAACATTGATGCGGAATCTCTTCTGGCGCAGAGATTTGCGCTGGACGAGAGGTCGTTCGTCGAGCTGGTGATTTGGCGCCTGAACGAACCCGTTGTGGGGTGCACCCACAATCTCAAATACCTGCTCGCCTATGTCGTCGATGGTGCCTGCGTCGTTAGATACGACAACGAGGCGGGGAAAGGTGATCATCGGCACGTTGGCGGTCGTGAACGGGCATACCGTTTCCGTTCCTTGGATGTTCTGCAGGTCGATTTCTGGGCGGACGTGGCCGCGTGGGAACAGAAGGAATGAAAGTGGTGACGATCGGGGTGGATTCCTTGGCTGGAGTAAAGGCTCGGCTGTCGCAGGCGATGCGGGGCAAGTCGGAACGGGCCGGGGCGCGCATCGACTTCGCGTCTCCCGAACTGCTATGGCACGTACTCGCACCCAATCGCCTGGTGATTCTGCGCGCGATGGCCGGGGCGGGTCCGCTGGCGCTTCGCGAAATTGCGCGACGCGTCGGTCGCGATGTGAAGGGTGTGCACACAGATGTCCACGCGCTGCTTGTGGCGGGAGTGCTCGATCGGATCGAAGAGGGATTCGTTTTCCCCTTCGATGCCGTTCATGTCAACTTCACGCTTCAGGCCGCTGCATGACAAGCGGCGTCGGCAATTGCGGCAGTACGTTCGCGACGCCGGGTGGTGTCCGCTGTACCTTGAGACCGGTCGTAGCGAGCGTCGGCTCAGGAGCGCGCGGATGACAGGGAGTGGCCGAGTCGAGGCAGAGCACGTTTCAAATTGGTCGGCACAAACCGGTCATTCAGCGGAGTCCAGAGAGAAAAATTTGGACGCCTCCGCCAACGGCAGGTCATGGCCGCGGGCCGACCTCGCCAACCTAATCGCCAGTGGCTGGTGGGCCCACAAAGCTGCCCGTCACCCGCGAAAACTGGCGGCGCCAGGCGAACGGCCGCTTACGGGTGTGAAGTCCTGCTCAACGTCGGCTTTGGGGAAAAGTCGCGACCGACCGGTTTTGGCCGATTGCCGCCCGAGAAGCAGGTGCCGGCCGAGCGCCGCCACCGTGGCGTTTGGGTGCCCAGGACACTGACGATTGTGAGTGTGGGGTGTCCGTGGGCACCTCGCAACGACTGACTCGTGCCGCAGCGATCGGCATCCCGGCTGGCGTCGGTCTTGGGGCACGCCGGGTGACCTCAGTCTTTTTGGTGAGTTCCCCCGGAGCGGCGGGTGATATGCCCCACTCGCAGTCGGGGGGCGACATCGGCATCGATCGTCGAACGGAACTTCCAAAGCGTATCAAGGGCTTGTAATTGCCGCTGCCGATGCGTGGATCTGGCGCGGGCCGTGCATCGGGAGGTTCGGCGTGCTGTCTCATGTCGCGCCTTCCGGCTTCCGATCCTGCCTCTCTGGCCGGTTGTGCGCCGCCAGGCCGTGTGCATTGGGCCGCGCGGCCTCACCCTTCATCGGCTGCGTTGTTGTCGGGCCGGCCTGGACCAGGAAACACGCATGGAGCGAGATCTTGCCATGACAGAAACATCCACGGGGATTCGGAATCCGACGAGCGCTCTGAGCACCGCCTGGCGTTGGTGGCGCAGCGGGCGACCGGGCGCGAGCCGCACGACGGCGCTTGCTTCTTGTTCCGTTGCCATGTGCCTTGCCCTTGCTCCCGGTGCACCCGGCATCGTGACTGCCGCTCATGGGGCGGGGGATCTGACGGCACAGCCGCCGATTGAGATGCGGGTACAGATGGGCAGTGCGCAGGACGCCATGAGGTTCGTCCCGAACGTCCTGTACTTTGAGACGGGTCGGCTCTACCGCCTGGTGCTCGCCAATCCCAGCCCGCAGAAGCATTACTTCAGTTCAGACGCGCTGGCGCAGGCCGTGCTGACGCGGAAAGTTCAGGTCAACGGCAGGGACGGAAAACCCATCGCTGAAGTGAAAGGGCATATCCGGGAGATCGAGGTGCACCCGCACGGTACGTCGGAATGGTGGTTCGTGCCGGTGAAGAGCGGCGAGTTCAGCGACCTGCGCTGCACCATTGCCGGACATGCCGAGGCCGGCATGATCGGCAAGATCGTGATTCGGTGATCTGCGGGAGCGGGGCTCGATGGAGTTCGGGAAATGCCCAAGGTGGCCATTCGCGCGCTGGCACGCCGGGCCGCGCGGCATGGCGGTGATCAGCCGTAGCGGCGATACAGGTAACGGATGCGTTGCAGCGCGGAGAGATTGGTGCACACCGCGATGATCAGCATCGAAAGCCAGATGAAGCCCGTCAGTCCACCGGCGATCAGAACGATCAACGTCTCCGGCCGGCCGAAGAAACCCACGCCTTCGAGCGGGTCGTCGATCTTGCCCGATGAGCGTTCCCGGAACCCGATCTCGGCGTAGGTCACGGGCTTTATGAAGGTGTTCATGAATGAACCGATGATGGCCACCCCCGCAACCGCGATATCGATCCGTGGGTCGAGGAGAAAGAAGCGCGTGAGAATTGGCGTTCCGGAAAGGCCGACGCCCAGCAGTGCCAGCGCGTCCACGTACTTGTTGACGATCCAGTCGATCACCGCACCGAAGCGGGTTTGCCTCCCGGTGCGACGGGCGACGGCGCCGTTTACCAGATCGAGAAGGGCGGAGACCAGCAGCGAGATGCTGCCCGCGACGTACGCCTGGCGCAGGAAGAGCACCGCGCACAGGACTCCGAACAGCAGCGAAAGCAGGGTGATCTGGTTGGGCGACAGCCCCGCCTTGACGAACAACGTCGCCAGCATTTCGACGTGGTGCGTGAAGCGATGCCGCAGGGACGTGATGTTCACAACGGTAAGCGTAGCACGAGCATTCCGCGGAGGATCGGGGCGTGGGGCGGGGAGCCGCCGTCGGCCCGTCCCGCAGCGGGATGCGGGCCTCAGTACGGCGTTTCGCAAGTTTGCTCACGTATCGCCCCCACCCCAACCCTCCCCCGCACGCGGGGGAGGGTTGGGGTGGGGGCACACGCGCGTGTATTTGAGAAATCGCCCACTTGGCCTCGCCGCCGCTCCCATCCGATGACAGAGGAGAATCCGGTGCCGGAAAGCCTGTCGCGACCCCACGTGCTGCTCATGTCCGAGATCACCGCGGACGGCAAGCTCACGCTGCGGCGCGGCGCGTCGAGCAAGCGCCTGACCCAGTACATGGATCCTGCGGCCGAGCTTCTGCTCCACCACACGCGCGCCGAATGCGAAGCGATCATGGTGGGCTCGAACACCGTCAGGATCGACGATCCCAACCTGACCGTCCGCAAAGCGGAGGGCAGGAACCCGCTGCGCGTGATTCCCAACAGCATGGCGGACATCCCGCTCGGTTCGAACGTGCTGAATTCCGCCGCCCCGACGCTCATGGCGGTCAGTGCCGCGGCCCCGGCATCGCGCGTCGAAGCCTTGCGCGGACGCGGCGCCGAAGTGCTCGTTGCGGGAGCGGATCGCGTTGACCTCACGCACTTGCTCCAACGATTAAGCGAGGACTTCGGGGTGCGAAGACTCATGGTCGAGGGCGGATCGACGCTTGCCTCGGAGATGTTTCGCCGCCGGCTGATCGACGAAATCCGCCTCGTCCATCTGCCCTTCGTCGTCGGCGGCGAGGACACGCCATCGCTTGTCGGCGGGTTGCCCACGGAAACCGAAACCGACCTGATCCGCCTGACGCTGAAGGCGCACTACCTGTGCGGGCAGAACCTGATCACGGAATATGACGTGCTTTACGGCACGATCGCGGGCGACGCCCGTACCCGTTCCGAGGGCGCGCCGGTCTCCCCGGACTGACTCCGGCAACCACGGGTCTCAATGGACCTGAAAACAGTGATTGGTCCGCGAAGGACGCGAAGATCACCAAGAAATGCAACGACTTGCCATCAGGGAGCAAGTCACCGAATGGTGAGCGAAGGTGGCACGGCGCAATCCCCATTGGCATGGCTGTCTTCGCTGTCTTCGCGTCCTTCGCGGATTACCAACTGCCGTTTCGAGGATGACCGGCAATGCGGGTACTGCGGACGGAGTGCGTCGAAGACCTACCGACTCCTTCGGCACACACGCTCACGTCATAGACTGGATTCTGAACGGCAGATCCACCCGCGCCAGCCGACTCTTGCCCTATGAGTGACGGCTCAGGGCTCCTCACTTGCCTGTCGCCGGGCCTCCGTGGAGGTCGCAGGTTCGGCCACTGCGGTCAGACGACTGCGTCGAGCGAGCGGCAGGTGTCCAGCGGTCAACGGCCCTTGGGGCCAGCCTGGCATCGAACGTCAGGTTCCAACCCCGCGAACGTGAACTGCCGACCCTTTGCCGCCACATGCCAGAACAATATCGACTAACAGTTACCACGCCCAAACCCGCCGTTCGATTCGCCGCAAAGCCGACGCTCCACGACCACCAAGAACGACAGGCGAATCGGTTCTGTTCGTCTCTCCACCGAATCGAGGGAACATCCGGTACCCTGTCCTGGACGAGACCTTCCACTGTGCGAGAAATGTGCTCGCAGTCCTTGACCGTGTTCGCTTTCCCTCTGGCCTGTAATGTGACTTGGGTGCCGACTGCCTCGGCCTCGAAGCAGTGTCTTGAACCCGTCGTCACCTCGCCTGCACGTGAATCGACTCATTCGTCAGTGCGGCCGGGCATTACATGGGAAGCCGTTCCGGGAGGCTCGGACTATCGTCTGCGGCTGACCAGCCGACAACCTGAAGGCCGCACGTTTGCCACAATCGACACCCCGGTGAGCGGCACGCGCTTCGTGGCGCCCCAGGCGCTTACCGACGGCTTTGCCGTGGTCAGGGTCAGCGTCACCAGCCAGTGTCCGGCGGGCGCAGTTTCTACGCATCCGCCGGCCGCGGAACATCGTTTCTACATCGACGCCCGGCCCACGTGTCCGGTCGGCGGGCTGGCGGTCGATGCGCAAACCGGGCACATCGCGTCAACGTCAACCGCCCGGCGCCACGCGCTACGAGGCGTTCGCCTATGGCACCGTCGATGGCGGCTTGCTTTTCAAGCTCGACACCCGCGAGCCGCGCGCATCGCCAGCACCGGCTGCGGAGCCCGCCGTGGTCGCGGTGCGCGCCCAGTGTGGCGAGGTGTTGGGGCAGCAAGCTACACCGCCTACTGAACCGCCGGTTTCCGCCCCTCATCGCTGGCTGGCGCCGCGTCCCTGCCAAGGCTGCGTTCCACGACCCGACGGCCGATGGCCCGCCCGAACTTCAGTCCCTCGTCGTTGTCGCTGCGGAAATGGATGCCGCCATACAGGCGGGACATCGCCGCTTCCTCCGCCCACGCCTGCAGTTCGCGTGCCCGGTCCGGGAAGAAGGCGGCAAGTACTTCCGCCGCCGCCCCGGATGCCGCCGCATGGCCGGAGACATAGCCCGGAAACGGCGGAGTGACCAGGTAGGGCAGGAAGCCCGGATCCAGCTTGTCGCGGATGGCATTCACCGGACGCAGCGTCCAGTGCTCGAACTTCGCCCGCCAGCAGGCCACCAGCGCGTCGGACATCGCCACGTTCAGCGCCGCCAGCATGCGCGCCGCATCGGTAGTGCCCAAGCCGCGCGCCTTCGCCAGTTCCATCGCCTTGCGGTTCCACACCCCGGGTGGCGTCACCGAACTCTTGTCCAGGTTCCAGTCGTCGGCGATGCGCTTCTGCTCGGCGGTCAGGGCCCGCGATACGCGCAGCACCTCCTGCGCCTCCTTCCAGTAAGCATCGCTGCCGAAGGCCAGTGGGGGCGGTGGCTGGATCTCGCCGCCGTCGCGCAGTGCCCAAGTTCGCCAGCGACCCGCCAGCGGCTCGCTCGGGTTGAACAGGTTGAGCGGCGGGGCAGCGCGCCAGATGTCCGGCGCCGGCTTGGGGCGATCCGCCAGGTTGCAGATCGCGGCAGCGCCGTCGTCCAAGGACCGGCGGATCGCTGCGGCACCCGCGGCTTCCCCGATCCGCCAGGCCTCGTCGAGTTGGATGGTCGAGCCCTTCGCCCTGGCGACGGTGGCCAGGATCGCGGCGCGTCCCATCGCCGGGATCCGTCCCGGCGATTCCTCCGGGTAGAAATGCGCCAGCACCGTCGAGGCCGCGGCATGCACCGCCACCGCCTGCGCGGCCTCCTCGGTGCTGCGGGGGGCGAGCCGCACCATCGCGTCGTTCGCCGCCGCATGCAGGTGGGCTAGCATGCGCGCGGCGCGCAGCGGGTTCTGCTGGTACTTCACGACCAGTTCGAGGGCCAGATCGGTCCAGGGTAGCGGTGCCGGACTCCCGGTTGCCTCGGGACGGGCGGAAACGTGCTCTTCCTGCAACCAGCGCGTCGAATCGGCCACATCTGCGGGGGACCCGCGCCGACCGAACCCGCCCGGACCGCGCTCACGAGTCCGAGCACCCCGATTCGAATCCGCCTCGACACGACCCACCCTGAGCGGTATGATTTTCGGAATTCCGGCATGCCGGATTCCAGAAGGACGCTACCCATGGAACTGGTCAAACTCGGCAAGAAGGGGCAGGTGTCGATTCCCCGGTCCATCCTGAAAAAGCTCGGGCTCGAAAGCGACATGTCGCTGCTGGTGGACACCACCGGCGACGGTGCCATTCTGCTGCGCCCGGCAGCGGTGTATCCCATCGAACTCTACAGCGACGAGCGCGTGCGCGAGTTCGACGAGGCCGACCGCATGGAACCCGCCACCGCGGCTCGACTCGCCCGCGTCATCGGGAAGAAGTAGTTGCGGCTCTTCCTCGACGCCAACGTCCTGTTCTCGGCCGCCCACAATCCGAAAGGCAACGCCCGGGCGTTTTTCCGCCTGGCGGCCGGCGGCGGCATGGTGCTCGTCACTTCCTCTTACGCCGCGGAAGAGGCTGTGCGCAACATCAAGCTCAAGTTTCCCGCATGCGCACCGGACCTCGCGGCATTGCTCGAACGCCTGGTCCTTGGCCCGGAGCCCCCATCGGTTCTGCTCGGCGAGGTCGCCGGCACCGGACTACCGCAGAAGGACGCCCCCATCCTCGCTGCTGCCATCGCCGCTCACGCCGACATCCTGGTGACCGGTGACCGCCGACATTTCGGCCCACTCTACGGCACGTCAGTGCGCGAAGCCCTGATCCTCCCGCCGGCCGACGCTCTGGGCAAGGCGCTCGACGCCCTCGCGCCGGAAGGCTGATCCCGCGTCAGAACAGGCTCTGCTGCCCCGCCTCCGGCGCAACGTCCTGGCGCACCGGCCGCCCCGCCTTGCCACGCGTCACCCGCCGTCCGGTAGCCGCCTCAATCTGCGACAGGAAGCGCTTGCCGCCGAGGGCGTAGCCGCCGTTGGTGGCGTCCCGGATTTCCTTCAGGGTCTCGGGATCGAGTTCGCTGCGGAACAGCGTCCGGTAGGCCGCCCGCCGCTCCGCCGGGTCTTTGGCCAGGCGCAGGTACTGGCGGTGCGGCGTCACCAGATCGGAGGCCTTGCCCTCGGCGTTGATCCGGTAGCTGCTCCAGCGGTACTCCCGTGGATGGGTGACCATGTCCGCACGCACCGGGTTGAGTTCGATGTAGCGGTAGCAGGCCAGCACGTAACCCTCGGACTGGGCCAGGCAGGAGCGGAAACGCCCTTCCCAAAGTGTGCCGCTGCGCCGATAGGCGCGATTGGCGTACTGCACGTAGCGCTGGCCCAGGTGCTTCATCAGCAGCGAGGCGCTGTCGGCCTCCTTCGGCGTCACCAGCAGATGCACGTGGTTGGTCATCAGCACCCAGGCATGGACCGCGCAGCCGAACAGGCGGGCGAGTTCCTCCAGGTGATGCAGGTAGTGGGCGTAGTCCTCGTCGGCGAAGAAGCAGGCGCCGCGGTTGTTGCCGCGCTGGATGATGTGGGTGGCCACACCGGCAAGCGCGAGGCGGGGGCGGCGGGGCATCGGTGGGCCGGCTTCGAGGCTATTGTCTCGCCCGCTATTCCATGACGATCGCTAAATCGGCTGTCCCCGCAGATACAAGGTGTCGGGGGAAATGTCGATTTCGTCGGTCCAGGCGACCGTTCCATGGAGGACGTGGGCTTTCATGAACAAGGCTCCATCTGCGAGTGGCGCGAATGCGGGATAGGCGAGGTATGGCCTCATATCGAACAAACGCTTCTCGCCGGAGGCAAAGCCTGTTTCGAGCCGGTAGTCGGCGAGCGGCTTGACACTTACGACGTCGGGCGTCATCGCGATCTCCTCAACGCAGCGGATCGATCTTGTAAGGTGTCTGGCCGCTGGCGGCGAGCGTCCAATCGGCCATCAGTTCGTCCCGGTGAAGTTCGATCCAGGCTTGCACGAGCTTCATTTGGCGGGAAGGCAGGCTCCCTTCCAGCACCTCACCTTCAGGAATGCCGAGGACGACCTTGAACTCCTTGTAGCGCACATGAATGTGCGGCGCGTGGTGCTTCTCGATGTCCAGCGCGTACATGGACACGAGAATGCCGTAGAACATGCTTATTGTCGGCATCAGTCGGGCCCCACAGGAACGAAGACGAAGCCGATGGTGCCACGGTTCAACTAGTGGGGCAAAATAAACGTGGTCTGTCCCCTATTTACCCTATTTCCCTCCGGAAACATGTCGCCCTCCTGGAAAGCCTTGTGCTTGGCCTTGGTGGTCTCCGCCAGGGTCGGGGCTACCTTGCCCATCCAGGTGCGCACCACCGCCTCGAAGCTGTTGTCGGCGCTGATGCGGGAGCGCTCCTTGCCGGCCTTCCGGTCCGAGGACGGGTCGCGCCCCTCGTGGAGCGCCTGCCGGGCTTAGCCCGCGCGCTTGCAGGCGGCCGACCCGCGCACGTCAGGATACTGGCCGAGCGCGCGCATCTTCTCGCTGCCGCCGAAGCGATAGCGCAGCCGCCAGAGCTTCCCACCGGCCGAGACTTCAAGGTACAGCCCGTCGCCGTCCCGCAGCCTGTAGAGCGTCGCGCAGGGCTTGGCGTTCTGGATTTCCTTGCCCGCGAGCATGACGAACCTCCTGCGCGTAGATTTCCGTCGCTATGACGTGAGGAACCACTCTACCCGCGGAATCTACCTGCTGTGTGCGTAGTTTGGGATGGACTGTTGCGGACTGGCGAGGACTGCGATTCGCCCGTAACTACCAGCTATTGCACGGAAATATGGACTTTCTCGGACTGCGCTGGAGGGGTTCATGGTGCCCGGAGCCGGATTTGAACCGGCACGCCTATTCGGCGAGGGATTTTAAGTCCCTTGCGTTTACCGATTTCGCCATCCGGGCGCAGCGCAATTCTACGCGGGAAGGTGTTGCCGGGTTTTCGGATCGTGAGCAACCTCAGGATGCCGCGCGGATCCTGGCAGCGGCCTGTCCAGCGAGCCTGCCGCCCGCCTTCTCCACCAGCGAATCCAAGGCGTCGCCCAGGGTGGGGCGTTGCTCGTGGAAATACACGCCCAGGGCGGGCGGGTCGCTGTGCATGGCCTCGCGCATTGCCGCCATCGGGTCCGCTGCGTCGTGATCGGCCGGCAGGTCGTGCACCGTCAGATCCAGCTTCTGGTAAGTGCGGGTGGTCTTGTCGAAGGTGACGCAGGGCGACAGGACGTGCAGGTAGGAGAAGCCGCGGTGCGAGATTGCCTCGATGATCAGACGCTGCAACTGGTCGGGCCGGCCGGCGTATGCCTGGGCCACCCAGCTCGCGCCGTAGGAAAGCATCATCAGCAGCGGATTGACCGGGCGGTCGGTGTTGTCGTAGGGACTGGTCGAGGTGTGAAAGCCGGTGACCGAGGTGGGCGAGGTCTGACCCTTGGTCAAGCCGTAGATGCCGTTGTCGAGAAGCAGGTAGGTGATGTCCACATTGCGCCGCGCGGCGTGGGGCAGATGACCGCCGCCGATGGCGAAGCCGTCTCCGTCACCGCCCACCGCGACCACCGTCAGCGCCTCGTTCGCGGATTTGACGCCGGTGGCCACCGGCAACGCCCGGCCGTGCAGGGTGTGAAAGCCGTAGCTGTTGACGAAGAATGGAAAACGCGAGGAGCAGCCGATTCCGGATATCACCACCGCTTCCTCGCTGGCGATGCCGAGTTCCCCCAGCGCGGCGGTGACGCCGTCCACCACCGAAAAGTAGCCGCAGCCCGGACACCAGGACGGCAGCGTCTTGGAGCGGAATGCAAGTCGCCCGCTGGCCTGCACCTGGCGCAGCTTTTCTTCCAGATAGACCGGCTTCGCGTTCATGGCATCTGCTCCTCGTCAATCCACGGCCCCCTACCCCGCACGCGGGGTAGGGTTGGGGTGGGGGCATGCGCAGGCAAGATCGAACATCGGACCATTCAGGCCGCCTGTCGCACGGCCGGCGTGCGGCCCGCCAGCCGCCGGATCTCGCCGAGGATCTCGGCAACATCCATCGGCGCGCCGGTGGCCCGGGCGAGCCGCGTCAGCGGCCGCACAACCTGGCTCTGCACCAGGCTGGCGAACTGGCCCTGGTAGTTGAGTTCGGGCACCAGCACCTGGCCGCAGTCCGCCATGTAGTCCGCCACCACCTCGCTCGGGAACGGCCACAGCATCACCACCTTCATCGCCGCGCAGCGTATGCCTTCGGCCTGGGCCTGGAACATCGCCTCGAGGCATTCGCCGAAGGTCGAGCCCCAGGCGAGCAGGCCCACCTCGACCGGACCTTCGTCGCCGAAGCGTTTGTAATGGGTGAAGTCGGGATGGCTCAGTGCCGCCTTGAGCTTGTCGTGACGCTTGCGGCTCATCGTCTGGTGCATGTCGCCGGCATCGCTCGGGCGGCCCAGTTCGTTGTGCTCCAGGCCGGTGGCGACGTGCATGCCGTCGGGCTCGCCGGGAACGGTGCGCGGGCTGATCAGGTCGCCGCCCAGGGCATAGCGCTTGTAGCCGGGGCCGAGGGCGCTTTTCTCCGGCCGGCGGTTCATGTCCGGCGCGAAGGGCGGGCGCGCCGGGAAAACCACCGTCTCGTAGCGGTTGGAGAGGTACAGATCGAGCAGCACGATCACTGGCGCCTGATAGGCCTCGGCCATCTCGAAGGCCTTGCCGGCGCAGCGGTAGCAGCCCTCGACGTTGGTCGGCGCGATGACGATGCGCGGCGCGTCGCCGTGGCCGCCATAGACCGCGATGTTGAGGTCCGACTGCTCGGTCTTGGTCGGCAGGCCGGTGGACGGCCCGCCGCGCTGCGAAACGAAGATCACCGCGGGCACCTCGGCGATCACCCCGAGGCCGATCATCTCCGACATCAGCGCCAGCCCCGGGCCCGAGGTGGCGGTGGCCGCGCGGGCACCGGCGAAGCCGGCGCCGATGGTAGCGGAAATGGCGGCGATCTCGTCCTCGGTCTGGAGCAGCCGCGCGCCGTGCTTGGGCATTTCGGTCGCCAATCTTTCCATGATCGATGTGGCCGGCGTGATCGGGTAGCCGAAGTAGTTGGCGATGCCCGCCTCCAGGCAGCCGCGCACCACCGCGGCGTTGCCGTTGATCATCGCCACCTTGGCACCGGGAACGAGAGTCGTCGCCGGCGGGCCGAAGCTCACGTCGTCCAGCTTGAAGCTGGCGGTGCCGGCCTCGTATCCTGCCCGCATCGCCTTGACGTTGGCGTCGGCGGCTGCGGCCTTGCGCTTGAACTTGGCGACGATGGCACGCTCCATGGCCTCCATAGTCAGTCCGTAGAGACCGGCGAGATAGCCCAGGGCGACGATGTTGCGCGAGCGGTTTGCGCCGGTGGCCTTCTCCGACAGCTCGCGGAAGGCCACCGGGTAGGGCAGGTGGCCGGGGGCGAGATGGGCGCTGATGTGCCCGCCCTCGGGGATGTCCACGATGGAGCTCTTCTCGTAGATCACCGCGCCGTAATCCCGCACTTCGCCGACGTGGGGGATGGCATGGAGATCGTTCAGCGACACCATGACATCCGACTGGCCCTTGAGGGAGTAGGTCTGCTGCGTGCTGATGCGCAGCCGCGCGATGCACTTGCCGAAGCCGCGGATCTCCGACGGATAGACGTCGAAGCAGATGACGCGGTAGCCGATCTCGGCCATCACGTTGCGCAGGATCTCGCCGGCGGCGATGGTTCCGTCCCCCGCCGAGCCGCAGATCGAAATCTGGATGTCGGTGCCGTTCATGGGCCACTCACTGGTATTCCCAGAACGGCGAGCGGATGCTGCCGTCCTGGGCGATGTGCAGGTGCTCGTCCTGCGCCGACAGGAAGGGCTCGTCGGCACCGGTCATGTTGCGGGCGGCGATCTCCCCCATGGCGCGAACATTCTTCCAGCCGTAGTAGAAGCGGTAGCGGTGTTCCTCGTCGGACCAGATCTGGCAAACGTCGCCCGCGGCGTAGATGCTGTTGTCGGTGGTGCGCAGCGCCTTGTTCACCAGCAGGCCGCGCTCGATGTCCACGCCGGCGCCGGCCATGAATTCCACCGAGGGAACCAGGCCGAAGAAGGGCATCACCACGTCGCCATGCACGTTGCCGCCGTCGCGCCGCAGCACGCGCCGCGCGGCAAGCCCGGGGGCGCCCTGCTCCACCGCCGCCACCTCGCCCTCCACGACCTCGATGCCGACCTTGCGCAGCGACTCCAGCAGCCGGCCGCGTTCCTCGCCCTCCACCTCGTGCGGCCAGAAGGTCTGCTCGCCAGCCATCAGAGTGACGCGGTAGCCGGTGGCTATCAGCGTGCGCGCGAGGTCCAGCCCGATCATGTCGCCGCCCAGCATCACGACGTGGCCGCCCTGCGGCAGTGCGTTGGCCACCGCGATCGCCTGCTCGAAGCTGCCGAAGCCATGCATCAGGTGGCGATAGTCGCTAAGTTCCGCCGGCAGGTGGCTGTGGCCCCCCGACGCAACCAGCAGCGTGTCGAAGGGCAGGACCTCGTTGTGGGCCAGCATCACGGCACGGCGCCGCGTGTCCACATTCGCCACCTGGCAGGCGCGACGCAAGCCGATGCGCTGCTCGCTGTAGAACGCCGGCGGACGCACCAGGAACTGCCGCCAGTCGCGCTCGCCGCGAAAAACCCGCGGCAGGTCGTAGCGGTTGTAGAAGGGCAGGCTGGACAGCGTGATCATGGTGACGCGGCTGTCGGGATCGCGGCTGCGCAGGGTTTCGGCAGCCTGGCTCCCGGCCACCCCGCTGCCGATGACAATGTGATGACGCGCGGCGCTCATCGCCCGCCCGCCCCGAGCCGGCTGCCGCCACCAGCGTCTGCCACGCAGGGGAGGGAGAAAAAACCCCCACCCAGCGTGGGATTGGAAAGGCCCGGATTCCTGGATCGGAACCAGGTATTGGGCGCTGAACTGCGCCACCCGTCAGCCGGATCAAACATCGACGTCCACCAGTTCGCAGCGCGAGATGGAAATGCAACGCACCGGGCATGCCGCCACGCAGGCGCCGCAACGAATGCATTCGCGGTTGTCGATCCAGATCGCGCCCACCTGGTTCCACTCCTTGGTCTCGATGAGCTGGCTGCAACTGCCGTCGTCGGCCATCTCCACTCCCTTCACCAGCTTGATGCAGTTGCGTGGCGCCACCTCGATGCAGGCGCGGCAGTAGATGCAGCGGTCTACGTCGATCTGGTAGCGCAGGTTGCACAGGTAGCAGCGCTTCGCTTCCTCGATCGCGGTGGCCTCATCCATGCCGGTTTCCGCCTCCCGCGTCGTGCTGTGCACGCGTTCGGCCAGCGGCGCCGTGGGCATGTGCTGGCGCGCAATGAAGTCGAAGGCGCGCTCCCGCAGCGGCGCCGCGACCGGCTCGATGCGGACCATGGCCCGGCGCCGCGTCCAGCCCATCACCCAGGCATCGATCTTGAGGGCGATTTCGCGGCCGTGGCCGATCGCCTCGACGGCGGTCAGGGCGCCACGCACGTAGTCGCCGGCGGCGAACAGCCCCGACAGCGACGTCATTCCGTTGTCGGCCACGCGCACCGGCCCGCCACGGGCGAGGTCCGGCTTGACGTCGAGGAAGTCATGCACCGAATGCTGCCCGATGGCGACGATCAGCGTATCGCACGGCTCGAAGAATTCCGAACCCTCGATCGGGATTGCCAGCCGCCGGCCGTTCGGCCGCCAGCCGCCGAGGCGATTCTGGATGAACTCGACGCCGGCGAGCCGCCCATTGTCGTCGCGGCGCAAGCCGACAGGGGTGCGCAGGCCCTTGATGCGGATGCCCTCGCGCTTGGCCTCGAACAGCTCCTCGCGCGCCACCGGAATGTAGTCCTCGCCGGTACGCAGATGGATCGTCACCTCGGCCGCGCCCAGCCGCACCGCGACCCGCGCGCAGTCCAGCGCCGTGAACCCGGCGCCGACGATGGCCACACGCCGGCCGACGCGCTTGCGCTCGCCGCGGTGCATCTGCATCAGGAAGTCGAGCCCGTACTCGAAGTCGGCGATCTCGCGGGCCGGATCGCGGTCCTCCCACTCGCCCCGCAGGGGAAGGGGCAGCGGCGCCATGCAACCGGTGGCCAGCAGCACAGCGTCGTAGTCGTGCAGCAGGGTGAACACGCGGATCTCGTTCGGGCCGGAACCCACCGCGACGCCGGTGCGAAGCTGCACGCCCAGGCGCAGCGCGTTGTGCAGTTCCACGTCGAGCACGTCCCGCGGCAGGCGGAACTCGGGAATGCCGTAGCGCAGCATGCCGCCGGCACGCTCCTCGCGCTCGAAGATCACCACGTCATGGCCGAAGAGGGACAGGTCGTGGGCCGCCGCCACGCCCGCCGGCCCGGCGCCAACGATGGCGATGCGCTTACCGGTGGGGGAATAGAGCCGCTCGGTGATGCGGTGGCCGGAGTCCTTCATGTCCGCCGCAACCCGCTTCAGGTGGCAGATCGCCACCGGCTCGCCGTTGCCCGGCCAGCCGTGGCGGCACGCCGCCTCGCAGGGGCGCGAGCAGATGCGCCCCAGCACGCCGGGCAGCACGTTGGCGCCGCGGTTGATCTCGTAGGAATGGCCGTAGCGGCGTTCGACGATGTCGCGAATGTAGGCGGGCACGTTGGTGCCCGCCGGGCAGGCCGTCTGGCAGGGCACGTTCTGCTTCACCCAACCGACGTCGCGCAGGTCGCCCGAACAATAGCTGCGCGGCTCGCCGGGCGCGACCTCCTGCGGCGACCGATCCTGCAACCCATCGAGCATAAAATCCTCCACACGCCGGGCGAACCGGGAATCTCCCGGAAGCTCGCTGCCCGGCCTACCCCCCGGCAGCCGAACCGCCCCTGGCAAAGTGGCGAGAATTTAGCCCCTGTCCGGTGCGCCGTCTTGACTCAAATCAACGGCCAGGCGCAAACCGTGTCGCAGCCGACCCGCCCCAGGCCGGGTCGAGTACCTGGCCAGCCACTCGATGCGCACGCACCGGCACCGCTACCAACGAGTGCTTTCGTCATGCTTGCGCTCCCAAATCCGTTCGCTCTGGCGGTTCTGGGCGTAGTCAACACGGCCCTGCTCGTCCGCATCCACCCAGCCGTCGCGGGCAACGCGCGCCTGGCGCCAGTTGAGCCGCGCCTGTCCGTGAAGCAGTTCCGCGACCTCGCGCGCCGTCAGTTGGCCCGAATCGATTCCGCGCTGGATGCGAGCCTGCAGGCGAAGGTTGCGCTCGACGCTGGCCAACATGCGCTGCGCCGATACCGAATTGGGATCGCCCGTTTCGCGGTTGTGCTTCTCGTAGTAGATGTCCTCGCCGGCACGGTCCTGCATGCGGCGGATGCGTTCACGCTCGGCCTCGGTCAGCACTCCGTCGTCGATGGCGTCGGCCTGCATGCGTGCGATGCGCCCCTGGTCACGTTGTAGCCCGGCAGCTTCGTCGGTGGTCAGCTCGCCGGAGCGCAGGCCCTTCTCGATGCGTGCCTGCTGGTTGATGTTGCGCTGAAAGAATTCGCCCACCTCATAATTGGCGAAGGCGGGGGCAGCGATTGTGCCGCCAAGGGCAGCGGCGATCAGGGCTTGATGCAGTTTCATTGCAGTCTCCTCATGGACGTTGATTGCAGGCGCACCTTAAGCCGGCGGGCGCGCCGATTCCACGCAGAAACTGTAAGACTTGTAAGTGGATGTTCGCCCCGCATCGATGCCGCATCGGGACCACGGAACGCTGCCCGACGCCGCGATTGCGTAGAGGGGATGCAAATTCGCCGGCAGTCACCGTAGGGCGGGTCAAAGCCTGTAGGGTGCGCCGTGCGCAACGGTTGTTTGGATCGGCGGGCATGGCCCGCCCTGCGGTCCAAGGGGGCGGGAACTCCCTGGTCCGATCCCGGCCAAAGCGCTGAGCCTGACGTAATCTTCGCCGCCAACAAGAATCCGGAGTCCCCGCCATGCATGCCACCCTGCCCCTGATCCAGGTCACCGACTTTCCCGCGTTGCAGCGCCGGCGGGTCGAGACGCTGCAGGTCAACCTGGGCTACAAGTGCAACCAGTCGTGCCTCCACTGCCACGTCAATGCGGGGCCGAACCGCACCGAACAGATGGACCGCGCGACGGCGCAGACGGTGCTCGACTACCTCGCTGCATCGGACGTCGCGCAGCTGGACGTTACCGGCGGCGCGCCGGAAATGAACCCGAACTTCCGCTGGCTGGTGGAGGGCACGCGGGCGCTGGGTATGCGCGTCATCGACCGCTGCAACCTCACCATCCTCGAAGAACCCGGGCAGCAGGATCTGGCGCAGTTCCTCGCCGGTCACGGCGTCGAAGTCGTCGCCTCGCTGCCTTGCTACCTGGAAGAGAACGTCGACCGCCAGCGCGGCAAGGGCGTGTTCGAAAAGAGTCTCGCGGCGCTGCGCCGGCTCAACGACCTGGGCTACGGCAAGGAAGGTTCCGGGCTCGTGCTCAACCTCGTCTACAACCCCCAGGGGCCGTCGCTGCCACCACCCCAATGCGGCCTGGAGGCCGACTACAAACGCGAGTTGGGAACACGTTACGGCATCATCTTCAACCGGCTGCTGACGCTGGCCAACATGCCGATCCAGCGCTTCGGATCGACGCTGGTCTCCAAGGGCCAGCTCAACGACTACATGCGCACCCTGCGCGCCGCCCACCGCGACGAGAACCTCGCCTCGGTGATGTGCCGCGACCTGATCAGCGTCGACTGGCGCGGCTACGTGTATGACTGCGACTTCAACCAGATGCTCGACCTGCCGCTGCGGATCAACGGCACACCCAAAACGCACCTGCGCGAGCTGGTGGGCCGGTCGCTCGACAGCAATTCCATAGTCGTGATGGATCACTGCTACGGCTGCACGGCGGGTCAGGGTTCGAGCTGCGGCGGCGCGCTGAAGGCCTGACGCCACAGTGATTGCGGCGCGCGGAACCGGCTCTGTGGCCAATAAGAAACTCCTGCTGCTCGCCGTCCTCGCCGCACTGGTGGTGGCCTTCTTCGCCTTCGACCTGGGGCGCTACTTCAGCCTGGAGTTTCTCAAGTCGCAGCAAGCTGCGATCGACGGCTACTACCGCGCCAATCCCCTCAAGACGATCCTGATCTACTTCCTGATCTACGTCACGGTGACAGCGCTGTCGCTGCCCGGCGCGGCAATCATGACGCTGGCGGGCGGCGCCATCTTCGGCCTGCTGGTGGGCCTGCTGGTGGTGTCCTTCGCTTCCAGCATCGGCGCAACGCTGGCCTTCCTCGCCTCGCGCTTCCTGCTGCGCGACTGGGTGCAGGCACGCTTCGGCGACAAACTCAGGGCGATCAACGCGGGCGTGGCGAACGAAGGCGGTTTCTACCTGTTCACGCTGCGCCTGGTGCCGCTGTTCCCGTTCTTCGTCATCAATCTGGTGATGGGCCTCACGCCCATGGCCGCGCGCAGCTTCTACTGGGTGAGCCAGGTCGGCATGCTCGCCGGCACGGTGGTGTACGTGAATGCCGGCACCCAGATCGCCAAGATCGATTCGCTGAAAGGCATCCTGTCGCCGGGACTGCTGATCTCCTTCGCGCTGCTCGGGGTATTCCCGCTGATCGCCAAGAAAATCGTGGACACCGTCAAGGCACGCAAGGCGCTGGCGAAATGGCCGCGCCCCGCGCGCTTCGAGCGCAATCTGGTCGTCATCGGCGCCGGCTCCGCGGGCCTGGTCACCGCCTACATCGCGGCAGCGGTGAAGGCGAAGGTGACACTGATCGAGAAGCACCGCATGGGTGGCGACTGCCTCAACACCGGCTGCGTGCCCTCCAAGGCGCTGATCCGTTCCGCCAAGCTGCTGTCCCACATCCGCCGCGCGCCGGAGTTCGGCATCGCTCAGGCGAGCGCGAACTACGAGTTCGCCGACGTCATGGAGCGGGTGCAGCGCGTGATCCGCACCGTGGAGCCCCACGACTCGGTCGAGCGCTACACCGGGCTGGGGGTCGAGGTGCTGCAGGGCGCGGCGAAGATCCTCAGCCCCTGGCGGGTCGAGGTCGTCCTCGCCGATGGCGCCCGGCGGGAACTGACTACCCGTGCCATCGTCATCGCCGCCGGCGCCCGCCCTTTCGTGCCGTCCATCCCCGGCATCGACGACACCGGCTACTACACCTCCGACACCATCTGGGAACTGCGCCGCGCCCCCGGGCGCCTGCTGGTGATCGGCGGCGGGCCCATAGGTAGCGAGCTGAGCCAGTGCTTCGCGCGGCTGGGCGCCCAGGTCACCCAGGTCCATTCCCACGACCGTCTGCTGCCACGGGAAGACCCGGAGGCCGCGGCGGCGGTGATGGAGCGCTTCCGCGCCGAGGGCATAGACCTGCGCCTGAACCACAAGACGCTGCGCTTCGAGCGCGACGCCGACGGCACGCGGCGCCTGATCTGCCAGCACGAGGGGGCGGAAACGGCGATCGGCTTCGACACCCTGCTGCTGGCGGTGGGCCGCAGCGCCAACCTCACCGGCTACGGGCTTGAGGAACTGGGCATCCCGACGTCAACGGCGCGCACGGTGGAGACCAACGAATACCTGCAGACGCTCTACCCCAACATCTACGCCTGCGGCGACGTGGCCGGACCCTACCAGTTCACCCACGCCGCTGCGCACCAGGCGTGGTATGCCAGCGTCAACGCGCTGTTCGGCGGCCTGCGCAGGTTCAAGGCGGACTATTCGGTGATGCCCTGGTGCACCTTCACCGACCCGGAAGTGGCGCGGGTCGGCCTCAACGAGATCGAGGCGAAGCAGCGCGCCGTCCCCTACGAACTGACTTTGTATCCCATCGACGATCTGGACCGCGCCATCGCCGACGAGGAAGCCCACGGCTTCGTCAAGGTGCTGACGGTGCCAGGCAAGGACCGCATCCTCGGCGTGACCATTGTTGGCGAGCACGCCGGCGACCTCATCGCCGAATACGTCATGGCGATGAAGCACGGCCTGGGATTAAACAAGATCCTCGGCACCATCCACATCTACCCGACGCTGGCCGAGGCCAACAAGTATGCCGCTGGTGTATGGAAGAAGGCCCACGCGCCGCAGCAGTTGCTGGCCTGGGTCGAGCGCTACCATGCCTGGATGCGGGGCGGCGCCTGAGGCAAATGACGTTGGCAGGGTGCGCCGCGCACGTCTTCGCCCTCAGAGCTCGCGCCGCCCGATCGCCCGCAGGAACTCGTTGCGCGCCTGCTCCGAGCGCTCGAACGCGCCGGCGAAGGCCTGGGTGACGACGCGCTCGTCGCCGCGGCGGTCCTCGCCGAGCAGCAGGCAGAGTTGCTCCGCTTCGACCACGCAGGCGCCGCCCGCCGCCTTGCCGTGAGTCACCAGCGCATCGGCGATGTCCCGCGTCATCCATTCCTGGTAGGTGAAGCGGTGGCCGATGGCGTCCACCATGCGCGCGATGCGCCCGAAGCCGTGCAGCCGCCCGCCCGGCAGGTAGCCGACGTGCGCCAGGCCGCGAAACGGCACCAGATGATGCGGACATACTCCGTGCACCGCGATGCCGCGCACCACCACCATGTCGGTGCGCGTATCGGCGAAGCCCTCGCCGAGCGCCTCGGCTGGATCGAGGTCGTAGCCGCCGAGCAGGCGTCGCTGCCACAGCTCGCGCACGCGGCGCGCGGTCCTGCCGGTGTGCACCGTGTCGGGAGCAATGCCGCAGGCGAGCAGCAGATCGGTCACCGCCCGCTCGAAGGCCTCCGCATCGAAGGCGCCTTGCCGCGCGATGCCGATCGTGGCGGCGTGCGACGGCGCGGGGTCGTGATCGTGGAGGTCGGGCATCGCAGCTTTCCTTTCGCGCCGAATGTGCGGCCATCATACACGGCTGCCGTCGCGCTCCCCGGCTAGGCGGCGCCCTCCAAACACCCGCCCGGCCTTCCGCTAAGATCGAGCCGCTCCCCAACGACTGACTTTCGGAGGTCGCACCATGTCCGCCGTCGCACCAATGCTCACCACGCTCGCCATCAGCCTGAACACCGGAATCGCCGAGGTCCGGCTCAACCGGCCGGAGAAGTCCAATGCCATCGACGACACCATGTGGCAGGAACTGCGCACCGCCTTCCGCTGGGCAGATGTCGCTCCCGAGGTGCGCGTGGCGATCCTCAGCGGCGCGGGGCGCCAGTTCTGCGCCGGCATCGACCTCGCAACGCTGGCGGGCATCGCCCCGCGCATCGCCCGGCGCGACGCGGCGCGCAGCCGCGAGGCGCTGCGCCGCATCATCCTCGATCTCCAGGACTGCCTCTCCAGCGTCGAGCGCTGCCGCAAGCCGGTTCTCGCGGCGATCCACGGCGCCTGCATCGGCGGAGCGATCGACCTGGTGACCTGCTGCGACATGCGCTACGCGAGCATCGACGCCCGCTTCTCGGTGCGCGAGATCGACATCGGCATGGCGGCCGACGTCGGCACACTGCAGCGCCTGCCACGGCTGGTGCCGGACGGGCTCGCCCGCGAGCTGTGCTACACCGGGCGCACGGTCGACGCCCACGAAGCGCAGGCGATGGGCCTGGTCAACCGGGTGTTCGACACCCCCGAGGCATTGACCGCCGGGGTGGCCGCCGTCGCAGCGGCCATCGCCGCCAAATCGCCGCTGGCGATCCGCGGCACCAAGGAGATGCTCAACTACGGTCGCGACCACTCCATCGCCGATGGTCTGGACCATGTCGCCACCTGGAACGCGTCGATGCTGCTGTCCGACGACCTGGCGGAAGCCATGACAGCCCTGCGCGACAAGCGCCCGCCGCGTTTCGACGACTGACTCTTGTGCCCGCAACGGTGGCGATCCGTAGGGTGCGCCGTGCGCACCGGTTCAACGAATGTTGCGCATGGCGCACCCTACGACGGTGAGCCGCAGGTCGGTGAGCCGCAGGTCGGCTCTACAACTTTGCGCGGTTAGAATGTCCGTCCCCAACAAACCACCGGAGGCCCCATGAGCCACAACCTGTTCGACTCCCTCCAGGAATTCAGGATCGGCACAAAGAAGGCCAAGTTCTATTCCCTCCCGGCGCTGGAAAAGGCCGGCCTGGGGCGCATCTCGCGCCTGCCGGTGTCGATCCGCATCGTCCTGGAATCGGTGCTGCGCAACTGCGACGGCAAGAAGGTCACCGAGGAGCACGTGCGCCAGCTTGCCGCCTGGGCGCCGACCTCGAAGCGCGTGGACGAGATTCCCTTCGTCGTGGCGCGGGTGGTGCTGCAGGACTTTACCGGCGTGCCGCTGCTGGCGGATCTGGCGGCGATGCGCGGCGTGGCGGCCAAACTCGGCAAGAATCCCAAGCGCATCGAGCCGCTGGTGCCGGTGGACCTGGTGGTGGACCATTCGGTGCAGATCGACCACTACGGCAGCCGCGACGCCCTCGACCTCAACATGAAACTGGAATTCCAGCGCAACAACGAACGCTACCAGTTCATGAAATGGGGCATGCAGGCCTTCGACACCTTCAAGGTGGTGCCGCCGGGCGTGGGCATCGTGCATCAGGTGAACCTGGAGTACCTGGCCCGCGGCGTGTGGCAGAAGGACGGCGTTACTACCCCGACACCCTGGTGGGCACCGACTCCCACACCACCATGATCAACGGCATCGGCGTGGTGGGCTGGGGCGTGGGCGGCATCGAGGCGGAGGCCGGCATGCTCGGCCAGCCGGTGTATTTCCTCACGCCGGACGTGGTGGGCGTGGAGTTGAAGGGCCGGCTGCGGGAGGGCTGCACCGCCACCGACCTGGTCCTCACCGTCACCGAAATGCTGCGCAGGGAAAAGGTGGTGGGCAAGTTCGTCGAGTTCTTCGGCGAGGGCACGGCCAGCCTCGCCCTGCCCGACCGCGCCACCATCGCCAACATGGCGCCGGAATACGGCGCGACGATGGGCTTCTTCCCGGTGGACGAGGCCACCATCGCCTACTTCAAGGGCTCGGGCCGCAGCAAGGAAGAGATCGCCGCCTTCGAGGCCTACTTCAAGGCCCAGGGTCTGTTCGGCATCCCCAAGGCCGGCGAGATCGACTACAGCAAGGTGTTGACGCTGGATCTGGGCACGGTGGCGCCATCCCTGGCGGGCCCCAAGCGACCCCAGGACCGCATCGAGATCGGCCACGTCAAGAAGCAGTTCGCCAAGCTGTTCTCCCTGCCGGTGGCGGAGAATGGCTTCAGCAAGGCAAAAGATGATCTGCCAAAGCGGTTCAGGACCCGCGACGGCCTGGACATCGGCTCCGGCGACGTACTGATCGCCGCCATCACCTCCTGCACCAACACCTCCAACCCCGGCGTGCTGATCGCCGCCGGCCTGCTGGCGAAGAAGGCGGTGGAGCGCGGCCTGACGGTCAAGCCCCACATCAAGACCTCGCTGGCGCCGGGTTCAAGGGTGGTCACCGAATACCTCACCAAGGCCAAGCTGCTGCCCTATCTGGAGAAGCTGGGCTTCACGGTGGCGGCCTACGGCTGCACTACCTGCATCGGCAACGCGGGGCCGCTGGCCGACCCGATCGAGGAAGCCATCGTCGGCAACGACCTGATCTGCGCCGCGGTGCTCTCAGGCAACCGCAATTTCGAGGCGCGCATCCATCCGAACCTCAAGGCGAACTTCCTCGCCAGCCCGCCGCTGGTGGTGGCCTACGCGCTGGCGGGAACGGTGCTCAAGGACCTGATGACCGAGCCCGTCGGCAAGGGCAGGAAGGGCGAGGACGTCTTCATCGGCGACATCTGGCCGACCAGCCAGGAGGTGCACGCCTGCATGAAGTACGCCATGGACGCCAAGACCTTCCAGCGTCTCTACAGTCAGCTCACACAGGAGGGCGACCTGTGGAGCCAGGTCTCGGCCGCCAAGGGCCAGGTCTATGACTGGCCGAAATCCACCTACATTGCCGAGCCGCCCTTCTTCGACGGTTTCGGCATGCAGCCAGGCGCTCTCGGCCGGGTGCGCAATGCCCGGGCGCTGGGTATCTTCGGCGACTCGGTGACCACCGACCACATCTCCCCCGCCGGCTCGATCAAGGACAGCTCACCGGCGGGCAAGTGGCTGCTCGCCAAGGGTGTGGGCAAGGCGGACTTCAACTCCTACGGCTCGCGCCGCGGCAACCACGACATCATGATGCGCGGCACCTTCGCCAACGTGCGCATCCGCAACCTGATGGTCCCGCCGAAGGAGGACGGCGCCCGCATCGAGGGCGGAGTGACCATCCACCAGCCGAGCGGCGAGCAGATGGCCATCTACGACGCTGCCATGAATTACGTAGCCGCCGGCGTGCCGACGGTGGTGTTCGGCGGCGAGGAATACGGCACCGGATCTTCCCGCGACTGGGCCGCCAAGGGCACGCAACTGCTGGGCGTGAAGGCAGTTATCGCGAAGAGCTTCGAGCGCATCCACCGCTCCAACCTGGTGGGAATGGGCGTGCTGCCGCTGCAGTTCAAGGGCAAGGACGGCGCCGATTCAATCGGCATCGAGGGCGACGAGTACTTCGACCTGGAAGGCATGGACGGCGAGATCCGCCCGCAGCAGGACGCCACCCTGGTGATCCGACGCGCCGACGGCTCGACGCAGCGCGTGCCGCTGCTGCTGCGCATCGACACGCCGATCGAGGTGGACTACTTCAAGCACGGGGGCATACTGCCCTTTGTGCTGAGGCAACTGCTCGCGGCCTGAGGACGCCGTCGTTCCCTGCGGGTGCGCAGCGCGGCCGGCAGGCCGCGCTGGTCCTCGGGCGGTGGTTAGACGGTACTACGGTGCGGGCAACCCCGCCTGCGCCCTCAGGCCCGTGCCCAGGCGGATTCGCTCGCGACCGTGCGCCGCTGCACGTAGGCTGCCGTGTGGACGCCGATCAGCTCCTCCAGCTCGGCGCGGCCCACCGGTTTGGTCAAGATGTGCGTCACGCCCAGTCGTGCCGCCTCGAAAGACAGGCTTTCCGATAGAAAAGGACGACTCGTCACCAGTGCACACTCGAAGCGGCAACGCAAGGCCCGCGTGATGGCAATCATGTCCAGGCAGTTCATGTTCGATGAATCGTGGTCCACCAACACCACGTCTGGACATGCGCGGGTCGCGCAATCCAGCGCCTGCTCGCTGGTCGAAACTGCCTTGACCTCCACCATGTCCTTCAGGAATTCCGTCACCGCGTCCCCGAACGCCTGGTCGTTAGTAACCACCAACACCTTGGTTGCTGACATTTCCGATCCCCCCTCCTAGGTTCCGCGGCACCCCTTGCGCCGCCGGTCAGGCGCAGCATCAAGCGTGCCACCTGAAAGGCAGTGGTTTTTCTGGCGTTGAATTTAGGGATTGCATTACAGCAAGGGGATCGAACGACCGTAAGCTGCGCCCGAAGGCAGATCGTGCCCCACGAACTTGGGGAAATTCCCCGATTGTGGGTGGGGTGTCCCCATTAGGGGCCTCACTCGGCACTGGCAACACTGCTCCCGCGGAAGCGTCCTGACTGGAAGCAAAGCGTCCACTTCCCCGCCTCAGGAAAACAGGCGCACCCACCCCGAGAAGGGCCCATTCGCCCCCGCTGCGGCGACTGCCGCCGAACACTGCCGGGCTATCATCCGTCGCCATGCCCACCGCCCTCCAACTTCTGAATTCGGTTTTCGGCTACCCGGTTTTCCGCGGTGCCCAGGCCGAGATCATCGATCACGTAACCGACGGTGGCGACGCACTGGTGCTGATGCCCACCGGCGGCGGGAAATCGCTGTGTTACCAAGTCCCCGCCCTGTTGCGAGCCGGCACCGCGGTCGTCGTGTCGCCGCTGATCGCGCTGATGCAGGACCAGGTCGATGCCCTGCTTCAGTTGGGCGTGCGCGCCGCCTTCCTCAATTCCTCGCTCGATGCGGACGCCGCCCGCGCGGTGCAGCGCCGCCTGCTGGCGGGGGAACTGGACCTGCTCTACGTGGCGCCGGAACGCCTGGTCACGGAGGGCTTCCTCGGCCTGCTCGAACGAAGTGCCGCCAGCCACGGCCTGGCGCTCTTCGCCATCGACGAGGCGCACTGCGTATCCCAATGGGGTCACGACTTCCGCCCCGAGTACATCCAGCTTTCGGTGCTGCATGAGCGCTTTCCGCAAGTGCCGCGCATCGCGCTCACCGCGACCGCCGACGCCATCACCCGCGCCGAGATCCTGGCCAAGCTGCAACTCGGCGACGCGCGCCAGTTCGTTTCCAGCTTCGACCGGCCCAACATCCGCTACCGGGTGGCGGAGAAAGACAATCCGCGCCGCCAGTTGGCTGCCTTCCTGCGTGGCGACGGCGACAACGCGGGCCATCGCGGCGAGGCCGGCATCGTCTACTGCATGTCGCGCAAGAAGGTGGAGGAGACGGCGGCCTGGCTGTGCGCCGAAGGCATACGCGCCCTGCCCTATCACGCCGGCATGGACGCCGACAGCCGGCGCGAGAACCAGCAGCGCTTCGTCCGGGAGGATGGAATTGTCATGGTGGCGACGATCGCCTTCGGCATGGGAATCGACAAGCCGGACGTGCGCTTCGTCGCCCACCTCGACCTTCCGAAGAGCCTGGAGGGCTATTACCAGGAGACCGGCCGCGCCGGACGCGACGGCGAGCCGGCCGAAGCCTGGCTTGCCTACGGTCTGGCCGACGTGGTGCTGCTGCGCGGCTGGATCGACCAGTCGGAGGCGCCGGAGGAACAGAAGCGCGTAGAGGGCCGCAAGCTCGATGCCATGCTCGGCTACTGCGAGGCGGCGCAGTGCCGGCGCGTGGTGCTGCTCAACTACTTCGGCGAAGCGGCTGCGCCCTGCGGCAACTGCGACACCTGCCTCGATCCGCCCGAGACCTGGGACGGCAGCATGGCCGCGCAGAAGTTCATGTCGGCGGCGCTGCGCACCGGCCAGCGTTTCGGTGCCGGCCATCTGATCGACATCCTGCGCGGCAAGGCCACGGACAAGGTGAACCAGTTCGGCCACCAGCGCCTGCCCACCTTCGGCGTCGGCGCCGATCTGGACGACGCGGCCTGGCGCAGCGTGGCGCGGCAACTGGTGGCCGCGGGCCTGCTCCACGTCAATGCCCAGGAGTACGGGGCGCTGCAGCTCACCCCCGCGGCGCGGCCGGTGCTCAAGGGCGAGACCACGCTGCAATTGCGGCGCGTGCGGCCGAAGCCGGCAAAGTCCAAGGCTGCGCGGGGAAAGGCCGTGCCGCCGCCGGCACCGATCGCAGCGGATGCCCCGCTGTTCGAGAGGCTGCGCGCCTGGCGCCGCCAGCTCGCCGAGGCCCAGGGCGTGCCGCCCTTCGTCATCTTCCACGACAGCACCCTGCACGAATTGGCGCGCCTGCGCCCGCGCGACGAAATCGAGCTGGCGCAGGTATCCGGCATAGGCGCGCGCAAGCTGGAGCGCTACGGCGGCGACGTGCTGGAGCTTATCGCCAGGGCCAAAGAGTGACGCAGGCATCGATCCGACACACCCAACACCTGCCGCATCGCGCTCATCGGAAGCTCTGAACCCAAGCAGCGCAGTTGCTTGTCCGCGAAGAACGCGAAGCCCATGAATCGAATCGGGAATCGATGCTCGGGCACTTTCGCCCGGCGGGTGACTTGCCGAAACAAGGCAAGACTTGAGATTCTTGCTTGCCTGCGCGCCCTTCGCGGACCAACTGCCGTCTCAAGCACGAAGTCCGTCGGTAACTCGCGAGATGCTCTGCCACCTCGGCGAGCCGCCCTCTGCCCCAGTCCGGCCACCGGCCCCTGTCAGCCGCTATCGTTTTGTGGTGTTGGCCGCACAGGCCAAACCGGAAGCCGACCCGCAGGCCCAGCCGGCACCAGACCACAAGTCCGACCAACGCCTCGCGCCTGGTCGCAGCAGAGGGGCGAGGGTTGGGGTTTGTCGCGGGGCGACGCGTCAGGCGAGGGTCCTGGGTGAGCGCGCGCGCAGTTTTCGCGCAAAGGGGAAGTTGAAACCGCGCTGAGTCAGGCGAAGTAGGCTGCCGACCCGACCGAATGGCCGGTACGCCGCCCGCCACGTCCTTGCGGGCCGCTACCCGGCCCGACCTTTCGTCGGCGCACCCTGAGCAACCACACTTGAATCTCTGCGAGCCTCTGCGCCTTCACGGTGAGGTTTCAAGGATCATACCTCCCCAAACCCGCCGTTCCCCGCGTGCGGGGAAGGGCCGGCGAGCGCGCTCGGGCGACGCACACTGCCGCTCGGACTCAGCCCCGCCCCCGCCCGGTTTCCTGCCGCCCGCGCGCCAAGCGTGTCTTGTGTTTGGCGATGTCGCCCGAAATCTGGCCAATGATCTCGGTGGCGGCCTCGATGATCTGCCCCGCTCCGAAGCCGGCGGCGGCGAGATCCTTGTAGAAGGCCTTCGCCAGCACCTTGGCCAGCCGCGCCGGCGGTATGCCACCATCGGTAAGGCTTGCCGCCACCTCGGGTTCCTGGCGCGCCAGGGTGAGCTGCGCGATGCGCGAGCGCAGCAGCGTCTGCAGCCGATGCACCTGTATAGCTTTGCCTATCAGCATCGCGACCAGGTCGGCGCGCTGCAGATTCGTGTTGTCGAAAGGCGCCGCGCCGTTGGAAGCGGAGGCGTTCATGACGCCGATCACTACCATGCCCAAGACGATCGGCACGCACATGAAACTCGCGCCGACACCCTGGTGTCCGCGCGCCAGGGGGGCGAATTCGGAATGTCGGATGTCATCGATCACGAGCGCCGTTCGCTGCTCCAGAACGCGGCCTGCGATCGCATCGCCGACGCCCGCGCGCTCGCGCCAAGCTGCCTCGGGCAGCGGTGCACTCGACGCCCAGAGGCGCAGTTGCGGCCGGTCCGGTTCGCCCTCGGAGAGCAGCATGATCGAACACGACGCGGCAGGCACCGATTCCGCCGCGAGCAGGGCCAGATCTCCAAGGTGAGCGTCGAGCGCCTCCTCCGTCCCGAGGAAGACCGCCAGATCGTGCAGGCGGCCAAGCTCGCCCCCGCCCGGCGCCGCAGTTGCCGCCCCGGCCGGCCGTGGCGATCCGGATCGGCTTTGCGTCATTCCTGTATCGGACCGGGTTCCGCCGGCACCCAAGCGTAACCCTTGCGCTCCGCACGCATGCGACCAGTACCTGGCAATGGCAGATGGATGCCCGCGACCATGAGCTTCTCCTGAGGATAGAAAATCTAACGGCCCCAGGGGAAGTATCGCCGGGCTTTTCGCTCCATGTCAAAAGGGAAATGGGTCCCCGAAAGCCTCGGAACTGCACACGCGCTCCCCCAGAACCGTCGCCTGACGAGTCGTCCCGCGACGAGCCCCAAACCTTGTTCCTCCGCTGCGACCAGGCGAGGCGTTGGTCGAATTCGTGGCCCGGTGCCGGCCGGGCCTGCGGGTCGGCTTCCCCGTTCTGCCTGTGCGGCCACCGGCACTTCCCACAGCAGCGCGGAACTGCACCCTCGACACCGGCTCGGACGAAGGCGCCCTCGGTGGCGCCGCCAGCTCGCCGAGGCCCAGGGCGTGCCGCCCTTCGTCATCTTCCACGACAGCACCCTGCACGAATTGGCGCGACTGCGCCCGCGCGACGAAATCGAGCTGGCGCAGGTATCCGGCATAGGCGCGCGCAAGCTGGAGCGCTACGGGGCGGCGTTGCTGCGACACCTCGCCGAACCATAGGTGCAACGGTGCGCACGGCGCACCCTACGGATGGGGCCTGCGTCGAGGCGATCTGATGGCGCGCGCGCTGTCGCGCCGGTGCCCACGGCGCCGCCTACGGGCCGGGCGGAAAACGGCGAATGGCGGATGAGTCGAACGAATGCCGACCGGACGATGCTGTTGTCGTGCCTCACCACGACGCAGGCGCGGAAATCGCTCCCGGCGGCGCGGCCCTGTCGCGTCTCCTTCAGCCCGCGGCACTCGTAGGCGTTGCAGATGCGGGCGCGCATGTCGCGCGGCAGGGCGCAGCCGTTCGCGGTGTGATACACGCAGGAGCCCTCGCAATGCCGTTCGGGCAAGAAGGCCAGATACGCGGCCGCGACCTCGGCATCGCCCGTTCCCGGATAGCGGCCGCGAAAGGCGGCCATTGCATCGGCGTCGAGGAAGGCATGGCGCACCCCGCCGTAGAAGCAGCAGAAGCCTTGGCACACGGCGCAGATCGCGCCAAGCAGACCATCGGTCGCCTGGTGCGGCGGCGTGACATCGGCCGCCCGCCCCGATCGGCCGTCCTCGCCGTGCCGCGCGGACTGACTTTCGTCCGCGGAACTTTGCGCCAGCAGGTCCAGCACGAATCGCTGCAGATCCGCACGTCGCTCGTCGGCCAGCGGCACGAGCTTCATCTCCCGCCAAGGCACCACGGCGACCGGATAGGTCTCGACCTGCATCACGCCCAGCGCCTGCCCCGCCTCCTGCCGGTGGGCGACCAGGGCGCCCCCGAGCAGCCGCCCGCGGCAGCGCCAGTCCCCGCATACCCTGCCCGAATACCACTGGTGCCGCGTCAGCGGGCGGGAACAGATCAGGCACTTGCCGAACTCGGACATCGTCATGGGCGGCACTCGTCTCCGGCGGCGGGCACCCCGCCCAGGGTCGGGGAGAAGCGCATGGATATAATGCGCCGAGACCAACGGCGCCCACAATGCGAATCGCGCTCCTGTCCGACATCCACAGCAATCTCGAAGCACTTCAGGCCTGCCTGGCCCATGCCCGCCGGCACGACGTCCGGCAGCACGCCTTTCTCGGCGACCTGGTGGGCTACGGCGCCGATCCCTGCGCCTGCCTCGACGTGATCATGGAACTGAGCGCCGGCGGCGCGCCGGCGGTGCGCGGCAACCACGACGAGGCGGTGCTGGGTGGCCTGTGCGCCGAGATGAACATCCCGGCCCGCGACGCGATCTACTGGACGCGCAGCCAGTTGCCGCCCCACCAGAAGGAATTCCTCGCCGCTCTGCCGGTCAGCGCCACCCTGGAGGGCGCGCTGCTGGTGCATGCCAGCGCCGACCGCCCCGCCGCCTGGACCTACGTCAGCGACGAACGCCACGCGGCCCGCAGCCTCGAAGCGACGATGGCGCGCCTGGTGTGTGCCGGCCACGTTCACACGCAGCACCTGTACTACACCGCCCCCGGCGCGGTGAAGTCACATCCACCGGCGGTGGAGGTGGCCATCCCCCTCTCCCGTCAGCGCCGGTGGCTGGCGATCGTCGGCTCGGTGGGCCAGCCCCGGGACGGAAACCCCGCCGCCGCCTACGCCCTGCTCGACACGGACCGCGCCGAACTGCGCTTCTTCCGCGTCCCCTACGACCACCACTGCACGGCGCGCAAGATCGTCGACGCCGGCCTGCCCGAGCGCCTCGGGCTGCGCCTGATCCGCGGACACTGATGGACCGGCGCCTCAAACCGGGAGAGGTCTACGCCGGATTCCGCATCCTCGACCTCTTCCATGAAGGCGGCATGGCGCTGCTGTATCGGGTGGTGCAGAACGAGGGCGATGCGCCGCTGCTGATGAAGCTGCCGAGGCTGGGCTTCGGCTCCCACGCGGCCTGCTACGTCGGCTTCGAGACCGAGATGACGCTGCTGGCGCGGCTCGCCGGCCCCCACGTGCCGCGGCTGGTCGCCAGGGGCGAAGCCGAAGGCGGCCCCTACCTGGTGATGGAGCTGATAGCCGGCCCCGACGTCTCGGAATATGCGCGCCGCGCGCCCCTGCCCGCCGACGAGGCGGCGCGCGTGGTCCTGGCGGTGGCGGAGGCGGTGCATGACCTGCACTGCCAGGACGTGATCCACTTCGACCTGAAACCGGCCAATGTGCGCTTGCGCGCCGACGGCCAGGCGGTGCTGCTCGATTTCGGCCTCGCGCGCCACGGCCACCTGCCGGACTTGGTCGGCGAGGAATTCGACCGGCCGCTGGGCACCGGCGCCTACATCGCGCCCGAGCAGGTGCGCGGCATCCGCAGCGATCCCCGCAGCGACCTGTTCGCCCTCGGCGTCATGCTCTACGAACTGGCGACCGGCGCACTTCCCTTCGGCATGCCGACGACGCCCGCCGGATTCCGCCGGCGGCTGTGGAGCGATCCGCTGCCGCCGCGGGCGCGTAAGGCGGACCTGCCGCCGTGGTATCAGCAGATCACCCTGCGCTGCCTCGCCGTCGATCCGGCCGAGCGCTATGCCACGGCGGCGCAGCTCGCCTTCGACCTGGCCCATCCCGACCAAGTGGCCATCGACGAGCGCGGCACGCGGACCAAGCACCTGCCGCTGCTCAAACGCCTGGCACGCTGGCTGCGGCAGGGGCAGGCTGCTGCCCCGCCCCCTGCGACACCATCTGAGCACGTCGCCCGCGCACCCCACGTCCTGGTGGCGCTGGACACCGGCGTGGCCGAGCCGATCGGACGCGCCCTGCGCGAAGCGCTCGCGCGCCTCGCCCAGGCCCGACCCGACTGCCTCGTCACCTGCGTCAACGTGCTGGAGCCCTCGGCCCTGACGCAGCAGGAGGACGGCGAGGAGATACGCCAGAGCATGCTGACCGAACGCTTCATGGCGCTGCGCCATTGGGCGCAACCGCTGGCCCTGCCCGAGGCGCGGGTGCGCTACCACGTGCTGGAGGGCAGCGACACCGCGGCCCTGATCACCGACTACGCGGCCCGGCGGCACGTCAACCACGTCGTAATGGGCGCCCGCGGCAGCGGCAGCCTGCGCCGCATCCTCGGCTCGGTGTCGGCGCGGGTGGCGGCGGAAGCGTCCTGCACCGTGACCGTGGTGAGGCCGGAGGATCGACGATCGACGATTGAGAATTGAGACCACCGTAGGGCGGAAAAGGCCCGCAGGGCCGCATTCCGCCATTGGCGCGGCAACGAAAGCGTAATCCGCCGCCGCCCGCTGTAATAGAATCCCGCGCCATCAAGCGGGAGCGGACCGCAAGGCTGCCGCAGCCATTCAAGACCGTCCGCGGGGACCAACCATAGGAGGCTGACTCTACCATTACAAATAATGCGCAATAATGTACTATTGGCTCATGGAAAACACCATGAGCACAGGCAAGGCGGCGAAGCTGCTGGGCGTCTCGGTCAAGACCTTGCAGCGCTGGGAGCGCGAGGGGCGGCTCACTGCTGTGGCGCGCACCGACAGCAATCGGCGCCTGTATACCGAAGCGCAGATTCGCGAATTCATCGGCCTGCGCCAGTCGGTGAATACGCCGATCCGGCTGGTGGCGTACTGCCGCGTCTCCAGTGCCGCGCAAGAACCGGATTTGGCGAATCAGCGCAAAGTGCTGGAGGAATTCGTGGTGGCCAAAGGTCTTGCCAACGTCGAGTTTGTCGAGGAAGTGGGCGGCGGGCTGAACTTCAAGCGCAAGCGGGCTCTGGCGCTGATGGAAGATATTGGCCGACGCGAAGTCAAGACACTGATTCTGGCGCACAGGGATCGGCTGACCCGGTTCGGCTTCGAGTGGTTCGAGCACTTTGCCAAAATCAATGGCTGCGAACTGCTAGTGCTCAATCAAGAACGTCTTTCTCCCGAGCAGGAAATGGTGCAGGACTTGATGACCATCGTGCATTGCTTTTCGTCCCGGTTATACGGTCTGAGGAACTACCGAAAAAAGCTGGACGAGGCATTGAAGAAGGATGCGAACAATGAGCCAAGCTGAGAAAGTGACTATCTATTGCCACGGTGGATGCGGGCGCTTTGTGACGTTACGTAAGAGCAAGGTTCATCAGGCCGATTATTACTTATGTCATTCCCGGCTGGACGGGATTGAGTGCGAAGCAAAGCTTGCGCCACTGCAACCCGGCAAGGTTCGCGTGGAGGATATGTACGCCGCCGCATCGTTCTGGGGGTATCGCGATGTATGGCCTGACGCAGCGCAGGCAGCATCGGTCATGCGTGCCCGCGAGATTCTTGCGGCGGGTGTGGCGCAAATGGCCATCGAACAGGCCCGGCGATGCAACTGACCCACAAGATCGCACTTTGTCCAACGCAAGAACAGGGGAACTACTTCGCCCGCGCCTGCGGCACGGCGCGCAAGGTGTGGAACTGGGCGCTGGATGAGTGGAACAAGCAATACGCGGCGGGCCAAAAGCCCAACGCGATGGCGCTCAAAAAACCCATAGGAGGAGTAAATCATGTTCCGTTCGCGCAGTGTTCTGCATTTCCTTGCCGTAACCGCTTTCGTCGGCTGGTCGCTTGGCGCCCAGGCACAGGAAACCCCCACCCAGGCGCCTGCCGGCGTCAAGCTCGTCGAAGCCAAGGAGGTCCAGGACCTCCAGGCCAAGGGGGCATTGGTCGTGGATACCCGCCGCGCCTCGGAGTACGGCGAGGGCAGCATCAAGGGCGCCATCTCCGTTCCCTACGATCCCGAGAAGAGCGCCAAGGCCGCGGACTTCGACGCCAGCCAGGACAAGTTCGACCTCACCAAGCTCGCCGACAAGGGCAAGAACATCGTCGTGTTCTGCAATTCCGGCACCTGCTGGAAGTCCTACAAGGCCGCCGTGGTGCTGGCCAAGAACGGCTACAAGAACGTCTTCTGGTATCGCAACGGCATGCCCGACTGGAAGGCGCGCAAGCTGCCGATCGAGTGATCCCGGCCCCGAAGCCGCCACTTGCCTCTCCCTCCCTCGCCTGCGGCGGAGGGCTGGGGTGGGGGCATACGCGAGGCACTCAAGAACTCGAACACTGGAGGGTATGACGGGATGATCTACACCAAAAAACATCCGGCGCTGCTGATCATCGGCATCCTGATGCTGCTGTGGGGCTGGCTCAACCAGAGCGGCAGCGTCGACGGCATGCAGAGCTGGCTGCAGAAGAGCGCCTGGTCGGATCACATGAAGGTCAAGGAGAAGTTCGACGCCGAACTGCGGGTGGCCACCGAACAGGCCCAGGCCGAGAACAAGCCTGCGCCGCAGATCAAGATGCCGGCATCCAAGTTCGACCAGGAAAAGCAGCAGCAGGCCAACCTGTCGTACATCTTCGGCGGCTTCTTCACCCTGGTGGGGCTGCTGATCCTGGCGTGGTCGCCCAAGCCGGGCAACCTCGACTATTACCTTGCGATCGTCCCCGGCATAGCCTTCATTCTCTCCATCGCCTTCGTGGTGCGCTGGGGGCTGGATCCGGTGTTCGCCAACTGGGGCAAGGCGGTCAAGGACGCCGGCATCCTTTCCTGGGACTTCGCCCGCATCTTCAACCTCAACTACGTGGTGCTGGGCATCGTCATCGGCATCGTCATCGTCAACGTCTTCAAGATCCCCGAGTGGGCCGCCAACGGCGTGCGCACCGCGCGCTTCTTCCTCAAGACCGGCGTCATCCTGCTGGGCACGCTCTACAGCCTCGGCGAACTGGCCCAGTTGGGCGGCCTGTCGGTGGTGATGATCGGCATCTTCGTCCTCGGCTCGGTGGGCATCGTGCTGTTCATGGGCAAGCGCATGAATGCCGGCAACTCGATGACCGGGATCCTCTCCGCGGGCGTGGGCGTGTGCGGCGTGTCGGCCGCGGTGGCGGCGGCGCCTGTAGTGCAGGCCAAGGCGGTGGAGATCGCCTACACCATCGGCACCATCCTCATCTGGGGGGTGGGCTGCATGTTCATCTTCCCCACCATCGGCCACATCCTCGGCATGGGGCCGGTGCAGTTCGGCGCCTGGGCAGGAACCGGCATCCTCAACTCCGCCCAGGTGGCGGGCGCGGCCCTCGCCTTCGATCCCAACGGCATCGAGACGCTGAAGGTCGCCGAGATCTTCAACATCACGCGCGTGCTGTTCCTGCCGATCATCGTGCTGTGGCTCGCCGCCTGGTACGTCAAGCACGAGCAGGGGGCGCAGAAGGTGCAGCTTTCCCAGGTGCTGATCAGCAAGTTCCCGATCTTCGTGCTCGGCTTCATCCTGATGTTCGCCCTGAGTTCCATGGGAGTGTTCGCGCCCACCGGCCACTACCAGGGCAAGTACTTCAGCAGCGAGCAGGTGAAGGAGGACAACCTGCTGCGTCCCAAGGAAGTGCGCGCGCTGGAAGCCGAATTGCCCAAGGTGAGCGACGCCGCCCAGGCCCAGGCGCTGCGCGACCTGGTCGCCAACCGCAAGCTGACCAGCCGCGCCCAGGACGATGCCCTCAAGCACGTGGCGAAGATCCAGGGAATCGAACCGCTGGCCAAGAGTTCGATCGAGAAGGCGAGCAAGGTGGCATGGCACGATTCCAAGATCATCCGCGCCTACCGCGACTGGATCGCCTGGCTGTTCGCCTTCGGCCTGATCGGCCTGGGCATGCAGATCACGGTGGCGGCACTGAAGCAGGCCGGAGGCAAACCGCTGGTGATCGGTGGCGTGGTCGGCACCCTGAAGGCGGTCGGCTCGCTGATCGTGGTGCTGCTGTTCGTGCGCGAATTCGTCTGAGGAGACTGAAATGGCAGAGAACAAGTTCGAGCGGGGCACCAGCCTCACCATCTTTAAGAGCGACCGCTTCGAGGATCTCGGCGCGCTGGTGGCGGCATTCATCATCGCCATCGGCGTCGTGATGTTCGTAGGCAAGTAAGCGAGCCATTCGACCGGACGCCCCGCGAAAGCGGGGCGTCGTCATTTCACGATGCGCCCACCCGCCACCCTGCTCCTCGCCCACCACGGCACCGCCGGCGCGCAGCTCGCAGAGGCGCTGGCCTTCGAAGTCGGCGAGCCCGGCGCCACCACCATCGTCCATGCCCTCGTCGTGCCCGAATTCTGGGCCGGCATGCAGGGCGACGACTGGCTCAACAACGCCTCGACCCGCGACACCTTCGCCCGCTACCTGGAGGGCCGCCTCGCCGAGGAAAACGCGGCGCAGATCAAGGCTCTGGAACAGCGCTGCGGCGAGCGGGGCTTTGCCTACCGACCGCTGCTGCGCCTGGGCGACCCGGCCGACTGCGTGGTGGCACTGGCGCGGGAGGAAAAGGCGGAACTGGTGGTCATCGGTCCGCCGCGCGCCAAGGGCGAGCCGGGCTACCGCTCGCGCATGTGCCTGGACACGCTGGCGCGGGAACTGCCCTGCCCGCTGCTGATCGCGCGGTGAGCGCGCCGCGCCCCCCGGAGGACGACGCCGCCTGGGTCAAGGTGGAGATGCCGCTGCCGCCCGCGGCCCTGCACGAATTCCTGCTCGACATCGAGCGCCTGTTCCGCATCAATCCCTGGCTGGAATTCGAACGCATAGAGCACCCCGCCGCGGGCCGCCTGCGCCTGTTCGGACGCAATCACTCCAATAGTCAGCCGCTGGAGACCGGCGTTTCGCTGGCCGAAAGTCTCCCCGGACACAGCCTGGTTCTGACCTACGACAAGGGCATCAAACGCGAAACGCGCTTCGAGATCGACACCGCCCCCGGCGGCTCGGTGCTGACCATCACCGAAACCTACGACACGCCCGCCGAAGCGCAGCGCGAGGAGCGGCTGAAGGAAGTCGACCACAGCCTGCTGCCCTGGGCCGCCGCCCTGCGCGGCTATCTGCGGAACCGGGCGCGGTGGGCATGGTTGCCCGGCCACCGCTGGTACATGGAGCGCTTCTGGCTCGGCATGACGCCGCGCCAGCGGCGCATCGTCCGCCTGCTCGTGTGGACCACGTTGGCGGAGTTCGTCGTGTTCCTGTTCGTGTTCGCCATCTATTGGAACGAGGCGTGGCGCGCCTGAGTGGCGGCCGACGACCAACCTACGGCAGCACGATGTCGAAGCGCGCGGTCGGCGGCGGTCCGCCTTGCGGGCGTACCACAAGGCGCTGCTGTTCGGCGGCCGACAGACGTCCGAACAGGAAGTCGGCGGCGTTCTCCGCCGCGTCGGCCAGATAGAGCTGGGTGTAGAACGGCCGCCCGCCGGGCAGGGTGACGGCGAAATGGATGTGGGGCGCGCGTCCGCTGTAGGCGGCGGGCTTCACCGTCTGGAAGCGGTAGTTGCCCTGCGCGTCGCTGCGCGCTTCGCCCCAGCCCTGGAAGCCCGGGTCCAGCGGCGCCGGCGAATCGTCCTTCTCGTGGTGGTAGCGGCCGTGCACGTTGGTCTGCCAGATCTCGACCCGGGCGCCGGGCACCGGCGTGCCGTCGCCGCGCAGGAGGCGCCCGGCGACGACGATCGCCTCGCCGCGGGCCTGGGCGCCGCCGTAACGCGTGAGGTCGCTGTCGGCTTCCTTGGGAAAGGTGATGGGATAGAAGGGTCCGCGGGGCTGGGGCGGCGTGGGCGCCAGGCCGGCGGCGTGGACGGCGGCGGCGAAAGTCAGTGCCGCGAGGACGGTGCTGGTTCGGATCATGGTCGGGTCGCCTTGGCGTTGGTGTGAGCATCTGACAGAATCTGCGGCCTCCGGTTTCCCACCGCCCAGGATATTGCTGCATCATGATCCGCGCCGTTCCGCCCGTTCCGCCCGTTCCGCCATTTCCGGCTCCCCTCGCCTCGCGCCTGCCCCGGGTCGGCACCACCATCTTCACCGTGATGTCGAAGCTGGCGCAGGAATGCGGCGCGATCAACCTGTCCCAGGGCTTCCCCGATTTCTCCGCCGATGCGGCACTGTTCGAGGCGGTCGCAAGGCACATGGCGGCGGGGCGCAACCAGTACGCGCCGATGGCGGGTGCCCTGCCGCTGCGGGAGGCGATCGCCGCCAAGATCGAGGCGCTGTACGGCACGCGCTATGACCCGGAGCAGGAGATCACCGTCACCGCCGGCGCCACCCAGGCGATCTTCACCGGCATCGCGGCGCTGGTGAGGCCGGGCGACGAGGTCGTGGTGTTCGAGCCGGTCTATGACTCCTACATTCCGGCGATCGAGTTGAATGGCGGGCGGGCGCTGAGGGCGCAACTGCGCTTCCCCGACTATCGGCCGGACTGGGCCCAAGTGCGCGCGCTGGTCGGTCCGCGCACCCGCATGATCGTCGCGAACACGCCTCACAACCCGAGCGGCAGCGTGTGGTCGGCGGCGGACATGGCGGAGTTGGAGGCGATCGTCCGCGGCACCGACATCGTGGTGCTGGCCGATGAAGTCTATGAGCACATCGTCTTCGACGGCGCGCGCCACGAGAGCGCCGCGCGCCATCCCGGCCTCGCCGCGCGCAGCTTCGTCGTGTCGTCCTTCGGCAAGACCTACCACGTCACCGGCTGGAAGGTGGGCTACGTTGCCGCTCCGCGGGAACTGACTTTCGAGTTCCGCAAGGCGCACCAGTACCTTGTGTTCTGCGTGAACCATCCGGTCCAACTGGCGCTTGCCGACTACATGGGCGACCCCTCGCGCCACCTGGGGCTGGCCGCCTTCTACCAGGCGAAGCGCGACTTCTTCCGCACTCAACTGGCCGGCTCGGGCTTCGATCTGCTGCCCTGCGCCGGCACCTATTTCCAGCTCGCGCGCTACGGCGGCATCAGCGACGAGCCGGATACCGCGTTCTGCGAACGGCTTGCCCGCAACCACGGCGTGGCGGCGATTCCGGTGTCGGCCTTCCACGGCGACGGTCGCGACGAGCGGGTGATCCGCTTCTGCTTCGCCAAAGGCGAGGGCACACTGGCGCAGGCCGGTGAACGGCTGCGTGCGATCACCACGGCATGAGCTTGATCTCCAGGACGCGCTCCGCCAGCCACACTGCAGCCAGCAGTGCCACGACGGCCGAACCGGCCACGAGCACCGCCTTGCGATAGAAGGCCGTGGCGCGCAGCGCGTAGGCGAGCGGCAGGAAGATGCCGACGATGGCGACTTGGCCCGCTTCCACGCCGAGGTTGAAACCTACCAGCGCCAGCACCAGCGCGTCCGGCGGCAGCCCCAGTTCCGCCAGCACGCTGGCGAAGCCGAAGCCGTGGATCAGCCCGAAGGCGAAAGCCGCCACCCAGCGCCGTGCCATCACCGTCGGGCGCAGGTTGTTGGCGGCGGCGAGCAGCACCGAAAGCGCGATCGCCGATTCCACCCAGCGCGAAGGCAGCGACACCAGCCCGAGGGCCGCCAGGCTGAGGGTGATGGAATGGGCGACGGTGAAGGAGGTGACGATCTTGAGCACCTCCCACAGCGCCGGCTTGAAGCGCGGTACCGCTTGCCACGCCCCCGCCACCCGCAGCAGCACCGCGGGGAACAGCAGGGCGAGCAGGAACAGGATGTGGTCGATGCCGATCCAGATATGCCATACGCCTTGAACGAAGTAGTCGCCGAACTGGCGCAGCCGGTCGGGCCTCGCCAGCTCGAAACGCTGCTGCGCCTTGTCCGGCGCGAACACCGCGCTGTGGGTCTGGCCGCCGAACTGCAAGCGCAGCAGGCCGCGGTGCTGGGGATCGAGGTCGAACAGCAGGCGGTAGTCGATGGCAAGGTCCGTCGCCGCCGCCGGGCACTGCGCCTGCCAGCGCAGCACGGCGTAGGCGCCGTCGGTGTGATGGTCAACAAGGTGTTGCACCGCCTGCGCCGGGCAGTTGCCGCCTCCCGCCTGGAGTTGCAGGCGCGCCAGCGCGTAGGCCGCGATGTCAGCGTGGTGCGCCCTAAGCTCGCCCCAGGTGATTTCGCCGTTGTCGTCGCTGTCGAGACCGATGGCGAAATCCAGGTCGCGCAGCGCGATGTCCCACTGGCCCGATACGGTTGCGCCGTCCACCTCCAGGGTGAGATAGCTGTCGCTGGCCTTGTGGGCCAGGGCGGGCGCGGTGGTGAGTACCAACGCCAGCACGCAAGCGAGCAGAAGGAAAAGCGCGCGCATCATGGCCGGGGCTCCCGCAGCCGCAGCGCGAGTCCGGCCAGCACCGGGTCTTCGACCCTGTTGTCCGCGAACCAGCGCCGCGCCGGTTCGGCCAGGTCGGGCCGGCCGGCGGCGAGCGCCGCTTCCATCAGGATGCGCGCGTCCGACGGCTCGTGCTGGCCGCTGTCCCAGTTCTCGCGCGCGAGCCGCACCGCCTCTTCCGGCCGGGCACGAAACTCCAGCTCGAACCACGCCTCGTCCGAAAGGTGCAGCTTGTCGCCCCGCAGCCGTGCCGCGTCGATGCGCGCCTGGAGCGCCGCCTGATGCTCGGCCGCAGCCGGCAGACCGAGGCGTTTCTCGGCCACGGCGAGCCGCAGCAGCAGCACGTCGTTGCGGGTCTGGTCCTGCAACAGATCGACCACCTCCCGCGACCGCTTCTGGTCGAGCAGAAACTCGGCGTAGGCAGCAAGCAGATAGGCGTCGGAGATGCCGAGCGCCAGGGCCTGGCGGAAGGCGGCCTCGGCGTCCTGCACCCGGCCCAGGCGCAGCGCCGCTTCCGCCCGCCGCGTCCAGGCCCAAAGCCGCGCTTCGGGCCGCGCCTCGGGATGGCGTTCGAGGGCGGCCTTGAGCACCTCGTAGCCCTGCGCCGCCCGCCCGTTGAGGCTGTCCACCGTGGCTGAGCAGGCGCTAGTCACCAGTCCCTCGGCCCGCGCCTCCAGCTCCGCACAATCGCGCCGCGCCTCGCCGTAACGCGCCAGCACCATCAGGATCACGGCACGGTAGGAACGGGCGTCGAGGCGGCCGGGGTCGGCCTCCAGCACCGAAGTCAGATCCGAGAGGGCGGCGTCGAACTCGTGACGGTACTGGGCGAGTTGGGCGCGCAGCACCCGCACGTCCGGCGGCGGGTCGGGGCTTTCCCACCAGGGTGCCAGGGCCGCCTGGGCGTAGCCGACGTAGCGCGGATCGCCCTGGCGCAGCGCGCTGCGGTAGTAGCGCTGCGCGAGTTCAACGGCGATTTCGAGCTTGCCGGGTTCGGCCTGGATGCGTCGCCGCAGTTCGCGGATGGCGCGGGTTTCCGGGTCGCCGGGCCGGGCCGGCAGCCGTTCCAGGACCAGCTTGTCGTCGGCTGGGACGTAGGGCGCCGCCGTTGCCGGACCGGTCGCGGCCAAGGCAAGCAGGAGCAGGCTGGCGAAGCCAGGGCCGCGCCATCGCGGAGGGGACATGGAGGCCAAAAAAGTCGCCATTCTAGCGGCGGGCATTCGGGCTCCGGTGGCCGGCCTGTCAACCTACGGCCGCCGGGCGCGTTTAATCGGCACCGGCAACCGCCGGATCGTCGTCGAACGCAGATTCAGCGACGCCTGACAATTCGTTGGAGGATTTTCGATGAGCAAGCTGTTCGACCGCCCTGATTACCGGCGTTTTCGCCGCCGCCCTCAGCATGAACGCCATGGCCGCCAAGCATATGGCCGGCGAAGCGCCGAAGGCCGAAGAGAAGAAGACTGAGCAAAAGACCGAAACCAAGACCGAAACCAAGACCGAAGGCAAGACTGAAGCGAAAGCCGAAGACAAGGGCGAGAAGAAGGAAACCAAGAGCGCCAAGAAAGACGGCAAGAAGGACGCCAAGGCTGAAGACCATTCCAAACACGAAGACCACAGCAAGCACACCGGAACGGAAGCTCAGAAAGGCATGTCCGGCATGGAAGGCCAGAAGGGTATGTCCGGCATGGAAGGCCAGAAGGGTATGTCCGGCATGGAAGGCCAGAAGGGCATGGAAGGCACCAAGAAGTAATCCGCCTCACCGTCGAACAATAGGCAGGGGCTTGCCCCTGCCTTTTTTTCGTTGACGGCCGCGGAGTGGGCTGCGGGCGATTTTGGGGTGGGTGGCGATTCTGGGGCGGTCGCTGGGGCTGGTTTCGACGAGAATCCCAACGTCGTAGATCAGGGGGCGCCAACCGAAAGTAGGGAGGCCAGCTTGCCGCCCGTCCCTTGAATCGTAGTGTTCGGCATCCGGTCAATGATCACGATGGCCACCAGCACGTAGGTGGCCATCGTGATCCACACCTGGGACTTGACCGCGTTCTCCGAGGTGCCAAAGACCCCCTTTTGTTGGTGCTTGCAGCGGCTTGACCTATGGCGAACCGGGGTCACCCGACAACGACAATTGGCAATCCGAAACGCCTCTGGCGCGGCAACGGCCGATCGGATATGTTTGGCCGATGGGAATGTTCGACCTGATCAGGCTGCTGAGCGACAGCAACGTGGACTACGTTCTGGTCGGCGGGCTCGCGGTGGCCCTGCACGGCTACGCGCGCAACACCATGGATGTAAACGTCGTGCTGGCGATGGATGCGGAGAATCTGGGCCGTTTCATCGCGAGTGCAAGAGTGGCCGGCTTGAAGCCGACAGTCCCCGTCGCCATCGAGTCACTGGCTGATCCGGACCTCATCGAGCGGTGGCATTGCGAGAAGGGGATGCTCGCCTTCAGTCTGCGCGGTCCCGAGGCACAGGCGACGGTGATCGACATTCTCGTCCGGCCGGCGGTGCCTTACGCCGATCTGCGCCGCGACGCCATGCTGATCGAGGTCGGAACCTGCCGGGTGCCCGTCGCCTCGGTCGATCATCTGATCGCCATGAAGACCGGCACCGGGCGCAGCAGGGATGCCATCGACGTGGAAGAACTGATCAAGCTCAAACCGGGTGGGCACCAATGAACGGCGAGCGCAACCTCCGCCTGATTCGCGAGATCGAGGCCAACCGCGAGTTCATGCTCGCCGCCTATCGCCAGAACCCCGCCTTGCTGAGTCAGGCGGAGCAGCGGATCAGGGATCTGTTCGCGCCGACTGCCGCCGACCCGGACAAGGGCGAACGCCGCGCGTTGCCCGCGCCGGAGTGAACCTGGGCAAAAGAGCGTAGCGCGCTACGCTTTTCCACCCTACGGTCCTCGCGAAAGTCAGCCCCTGGCGACCGCCTCTTCCGCCGCCGCAAACACCGGCTCCCACGGCCGCGTGACCTCGCCGATCATCCCCGCGGCACTCGCCCGCTCGACGCGGGCATGGGGCGCCTGCTTGAGGCGCAGGCCGTGCTGCAGGTGGCGGTATTCACTCGGCCCCTTTTATCACTGCTAGGATGCTCACGTCCTTGGCGGGCGGGGGCAGCAGATCGAGCGCTTCAGCGCCCCGGGGACGCAATCCATAGCCGGCCCACGAACTCGGACGATGCTCCCGACCAACGCCCAGCAAGAACGCAAAGCTCCCCGGCCCGGCGGATTCCGGCTGCTGCGCTACTTCACCGTCACGACGCTGTTTGCCTTCTTCGCGGTCGGGCTCGCGCTTTTCTACCTGCAGGGCAAGGGGGAAGCCTTCTTCGCGCAGGCGCAGCGGGAACAGGGCGCCTTTCTGGCGCGGGCGCAGGGAGAACTCGCCCGCCAGCACGCCGACGCCGCCCGCCGCAGCCTGATGGCAGTGCATGAGGCCGGCCATCTGAATCTGGCGCTGCTGACGGCGAACCAGCTTTGGGAATCGGATTTCGGCCCCTTCGTGAAGGCTGCCCAGCGCGTGCCAGTGGACCACTGCCAGGCGCTGCCCACGGGCGAAGCCGACACGGCGCAACAGGCCGCACGCCGCGCCTGCTTCGCGCAGCTCGGCGCCGCGCTGCGCGCGCTGCCCGGCTTCAAGGCCATGGACACCAAGGCCTACGCCGCCATGCGCGCCAGCACCGTGTTCAAGATCAAGGTGTTCGACCTGCGCGGCATCACCGTCTATTCCTCGGAACACGCGCAGGTCGGCGAGGACGCCGCCGAGAACCTCGGCGTGCGCCACGCGCTCGCCGGACAGCCGGCCAGCGAGCTGACTCACCGCGACCGCTTCAGCGCCTTCGAGCGCGTGGTCGAAAACCGCGACGTGATCTCCACCTACGTCCCGATGCGCGCCGCGGGCGACGCCATGATCGTCGGCGTGTTCGAGGTGTATTCCGACGCCACGCCCTTCCTCAACCAGATCAAGGACGCCTCCCACCGATTCGCCGCGATCGCGGCGGCCAACGAAGCCGAAACCGCGCGCATCTCCCAGGCCAAGCTTGAAGAGGTGAGCGCCAACTCGGACGGCTTCCTGGCGATCGTGGGCGGCCTGCTGGCGCTGCTTTACGTGTCAACCCTGCTCATCGTCCGCCGCGGCCAGCGCATCATCGACCGCCAGGCGGCGGCCCAGGAGCAGGCGGCAAGCCGGGAACAACAGTGGCACCGGGAGAAGATGGCGGCGCTCTCGGCGATGGCGGACAACGTGTCCCACGAAGTCGGCAACCCGCTGGCCGTCATCTCCGGCCTGGCCGAAGACCTGGCAGCCCGCGAACCGAAGAGCGAAATCGTCGCCGGCCACTCCAAGCTGATCCTGGAGCAGACCGCGCGCATAGCGATGATGACGCGGCAGATCGCCGACTTCGCCGCCACCCCCGGCGCCGCCGCCGAGACCATCGACGTCAATGCGCGGGTCAAGGCGGTGTGCGACTTCATGGGCTTCGAGCGCCCGTTCCGGCAGACGCCGATCGAATTCGTCGCGGCGCCGAACCTGCCGCCCCGCAGCATCGTCCCCGACCATCTGAACGAAGTGATGATGAACCTGCTGCACGCCTGGGCGGCCAGCGACGCATGGCCACCACACACGCGCGCGATACGCGTCGAGACCGCCAGGCGCGGCGACGACGTGCACATCCGCATCGGCTGCGACTGCCCGCCGGAGCAGGCGCGAAGCGTAATCGAGCAGATCGCCGCCGACTCCCGCTACGACCTCGCCCACCGCCGCCTGATGGCGATGGGCGGACAGCTTTCCGCGGCCGCCGCCGCGTTGGAAATCACCCTGCCGCCGGAGCGCTCCGACCCGCTTCCTGCGGGCTGACTTTCGCATCGAAGCCACTGCCCGCCCCCGGGCGCGCGGTCACCGCGGCCCGATAAGGGCCTTCAGGCGCCGGGAGCGTCCTCTGCAAGCGCGATGCCGTTCTCCGCGCATCACTCGCGCAGCGCGAGATCGCGGCCGAGGTTCAGCTCGTTCCTCGAAGGCACCGCAACGTAGCGGTCGGAGGTTTACAGGTCGGCGGGGACATCCTCGTACAGCCCGAATTCCGCCGAAACGAAATGGATCCCTCCGGTCTCCCGGTCGACGAAAGCGCTGCTGTCGAACGATGCGCCTGCGCTCGCGAATTCGAGGGCGTCGAGGAGGTCGGCATAGAGCAGTTTCGGCGAGGACATCGGCAGGGTCTCAATGGCCGGGTTCAGCGGCGACCTCTGGCACGTCCGCTGGAACGACTCGTCATGCGCGTCTTTGGCACCAAGGCGAGCAAGCCCAGCAAGGCGGCATTGACATCTTTGGCAGTGGGAAACGCCTTGGCCACCCGATAATCCCGCAACACGAGGTTGGTGCCCTTGCTGAAGCGGGCGTAATACTTGCCCCGCACACCTTTGCCCAATTCTTCCCGTTTGCTGAAGGCGCAAGAAAAACTCGACCACGGCCCCTTTGGTCGCTACGTCGGGGGATGGGGCAGCGGCGAAAGTGAGTCGCCGGGAGGCGGTGCGAATCCGGCGAACACCGGTGACGCTTGTCTATTGGGCTATCATGTGACTATGGACACATGACCAGGAGCATGGCGATGGGCGTACACGTATCGAAATCGCAATTCAAGGCCAAGGCGCTGGAGCTTTTCCGTCAGGTCGAAGCCACGGGGGAGCCGGTGGTGGTGACGGATCGCGGCGAGCCCCGACTGGAGGTCCGTCCCTACAGGGGGCAATCGCGCAATCCCCTGGAAGTGCTGCGGGGCTCGGTTCTGCGATACGACAGTCCGACTGCGCCGGTAGCGGAAGAGGACTGGGAGGCGCTTCAGTGATCGTCCTGGATACCCACACCTTGGTTTGGTGGGCGTCGGGGGACAACGGACAGCTTTCCGTCGCGGCGGCGCAAGCCATCGACGCGGAAATGCCTGGCGGCCAAATCATGGTGTCGTCCATTTCCGCCTGGGAACTCGCGATGCTGGTGGCTAGGGGGCGGGTGGCGTTGTCCATGGACGTCGGGCAATGGCTGTCGGTAGTGAGCCAGGTCGAGGTGGTGAACTTCGTGCCGGTGGACAACGACATTGCCGTGAAAAGCATCGAACTGCCGGGAGAGTTCCACAAGGATCCGGCGGATCGCATCATCGTAGCGACGGCACGCAAGCTCGGCGCCCCCGTCGTGACAGCGGACGAAAAGATCCGTGCCTATCCCCACGTGCGCACGATCTGGTGAAGCGGGTTTCCGCCGTATGCCTCTATCCCAGCCCTCCCGCGTGCGGGGGAGGAAGAGTGGCATCGTCAAAGGGGCCGCGTTCGGATTTCTCGGACTGCTTCCTGTGCTGGGCGATGCCGACCGATACGAACAGGTCCCCATCGACGGAAATGCCGACGCTGCGGTTGCGCAGCAGGACGTAGTCGTCGCCTTGGTCGTAAAGCTCGACGGTCGCGGAGTCTGCCGACAGCCAGCAGGTCAGTCTCGGCAGCACGGCGAGCTTGGAGCCGGGGGGCTCCTGAACTTTGATGGGGCAAAAATGCAATCTTTGCCCCTTTCATGCACTCACCTTTAGCTCACCTTTAGCTATCGAGGTCAGGTCTGTCGCGCAACTGGCTGGACAGGCGCCGGAGCCGTCGGGACAGACAGCAGGTAAGCGAACTTGGCCTTGATGAGCTTCTTCCGTTCCGTAACGAAATCTTCAAAGCGGTCGAGTCCTTTCTGAGCAATCTTCATCGGCTTGAGAACGCGCCTATTCGCAGCACTCCCGGTTCTCCTTGCCGGCCAGTCGTCCATCGCAAAGCGCCATGCTACTGCGATCGGCGTCGTCGTGACATGGCTACCGCCGGCGGATTCTCGATCCGTGCAGGAATCCCGGCAAGAGTCAGTCCCCGGAAGCCGCCGGCTGCATCCCTGAGAACACCAGTTCCCACAGCCTCGTGACGTCGCCGATCATGCCTTCCACGGTGTCCCGCTCGACGCGGGCTTTGGGCGCCTGGTTGAGCCGCAGGCCGTGCTGCAGGTGGCGGTATTCGCGGTAGGCGTCGCCGACGCGGGCGGCGATGTCGGCCGGGATCAGGCCGATTCCCCCGGCGATGCGCAGCAGCGCGATGTTGCCCAGGTTGCCCAGCAGTTGCGGGTGGTCGTGGGCGTAGCCGAGTACCAGGTATTGCACGATGAATTCCACGTCGATCAGGCCGCCGGCATCGTGCTTGAGGTCGAACAGTTCACTTTTGTTGCCGTGGGCCTCGCGCATGCGCTGGCGCATCGCCAGCACCTCGCGGGCGAGCTCGGCGCGGTCGCGCGGCTTGGACAGCACCTCGGCGCGGATTGCCTCGAACTCGCGCCCGACGTCGCGGTCGCCGGCGGAGAAGCGCGCGCGGGTGAGCGCCTGGTGTTCCCACACCCAGGCCGATTCCAACTGGTACTTGCGGAAGGCTGCGATCGAACTCACCAGCAGGCCCGCTTCGCCGCTGGGGCGCAGCCGCAGGTCGGTCTCGAACAGGATGCCGGCGGCGGTGCGGCTGGAGATCCAGGTGTTTACCCGCTGCACCAGGCGCGCGTAGATCTCCAGCGCGTCGGGCGCATCGTCCTCGTAGAGGAAGACGATGTCGAGGTCGGAGGCGTAGCCCAGTTCCTTGCCGCCAAGCTTGCCGTAGCTCACGACGGCGAAGCGCGGCGTCTCGCGGTGGCGCTTGGCGAGCTTGCGCCAGGTGAGCGTGACCGTGAGTTCGAGAATGATGTCGGCAAGGGCGGAGAGCTGGTCGGCGAGCCGTTCGACGGTCCACAGCCCGGCCAGATCCTGCGTCAGCAGACGGAACACCTGGGCGTGATGGGCCTCGCGCATGGCATTCATCTGCTGTTCCATGTCGGGTTCTATTTCGTCCAGGCTGGCGGCGAGCTGTTGGCGGAATTCCGCCCAGTCGGGCGCGGCCTCCAGCAGCCGGGCGTCGAGCAATTCGTCCAGCAGCAGCGGATGACGGGTGAGAAACTCCGCACCCCAAGACGAGGCGCCCATCAGTTGCGCCACCTTGGCCAGCGCCTGGGGGTATTGCTGCAGCAGCGCGAGGTAGGCGCCGCGCCGGCTCACCGCCTCCAGCAGGCCGAGGATGCGGGCCAGCGTGGCGTCCGGGTCCGGCGTGGTCCCGGCCGCCTCCACCACCTGGGGCACCAGGGCGTCGAAGCGCGAGCGGATCTGCGGCTGCATCTGCTGGTAGCGCTGGCCGGCGCGCAGGGCGGCGAGGCGCTGCGCGGCCGCCGCCGGGTCGCGGTAGCCGAGCCGGGCGAGTTCGCCGCGGGTGCTGTCGCCGTCGTGGGCGCCGTTCCACATCGGCGTCAGACTGTGGCCGTTGCGCGTCGGATCGGCGAACACCGCCTCGAAGTGGCGGCTCACCGTGGCGCGGTGGTCGTCCAGCTCTTCCAGCATGGCGTCATAGCTGGCGAAGCCCATGGCGGCGCCAACCAGGGCTTGGTCCCCGGGCTGCTCCGGCAGGCTGTGGGTCTGGGCGTCGTCGAGGTATTGCAGCCGATGCTCCAGCCGGCGCAGGAAGTCGTAGGCGGCGGCCAGCTCCCGGGCCGTGCCGGGTTCGAGGATGCCGCGCTCGGCGAGCAGCGCCAGCACCTTGAGGGTGGGCTTGGTGCGCAGCGCGGCGTCGCGTCCGCCGCGGATCAACTGGAACACCTGGGCGATGAACTCGATTTCGCGAATCCCGCCGGGTCCGAGCTTGATGTGGTTGGCCATGTCGCGGCGGCGCACTTCGGCGCGAATCTGGGCGTGCAGCTCGCGCATCGCGTTGAGCGCACCGAAGTCCAGGTACTTGCGGAACACGAAGGGGCGAGAGATCGCCCCCAGCTCCGCCGGCCGGTCGCCGGTGAGCGGCCGCGCCTTGATCCACGCATAGCGCTCCCACTCCCGGCCCTGGGTCACGAAGTAGTGCTCCAGCATGGCGAAGCTGCCGACCAGCGGGCCGGAGTCGCCGTTGGGCCGCAGCCGCATGTCGACGCGGAACACCTGGCCGTCGCCGGTGATGTCCGCCAGCGCGTCGATCAGCCGCCGGCCCAGTCGCGTGAAGTAGTCGAAGTTCTCGATGCGGCTCGGCCCGCCGGTCTCGCCGTCTTCCGGATAGACGAAGATCAGGTCGATGTCGGACGACACGTTGAGCTCGCGCCCGCCGAGTTTGCCCATGCCGATGACGATCAGCGGCTGGACCTCGCCGGACTTGTTCTGCGGCCGGCCGAAGCGCGGCTCGAAGGCGGAAGTCAGCGTCCGCAGGGCGGCGTCCACCGCCAGATCGGCCAGGGCCGACAGCGTCTCGGTCACCTCGGCCAGGTTTGCCAGCCCCGTCAGGTCGCGCACCGCCACCTGGGCGAAGACCCGGGCGCGAAGCTGGCGCAGGCGGCCCTTGAGGGAATCCTCGGTGAGCGCTTCGCGGGCGAGCCACTGCTCCATCTCGTCCCGGGTCCACGGGGTGTGCAGATGGGCGGCGGTTTCCTCCGCCAGTTGCGGCCGCGCCTGGAACAGCCGGCGCAGGTAGCGTGACAGGCCGGCAGCGCGCTCCAGGGCGGCGGCGGGCGGCAGAGAACCAAGGGTGCTCGAGGACATGGCGGGGCCGGTGGAGAGGGTAGAATCCGGGCTGCGCCGGAAACCCCGATTCTAGCCGCCGCGCGCCGGTCGAGGACCGAGCCGCCGCCGCATCGGGCAGCGCCCCATTCCAGGGTCCGAACACGATTTCTCCCGCACCCCAGTCCATCCCTTCTCCGGCACGCTTTGCCGCCCGGGCGCTCGCCATGTGGCGCCATGTGGCGGGCGCGGTGCCGTCCGGCGTGTGGCGGGCCGGCCGCTGGACGCTGGCGGGGATCTACTTCGTCTTCGCCGCCACGCTGCTGACCCTGCGCTACGGCGTGCTGCCGAACATCGACGCCTATCGCGGCGAGCTGGAGCGCTCCCTGTCGCAATCCCTTGGCCTGAAAGTGGCGATCCGCAGCCTCGATGCCGACTGGCAGGGGCTCAATCCGCGTCTCGCCCTGCATGGGCTGGAAGTCTTCGATGCGGCGGGGCGGTCGGCGCTGAGCTTCGACAACGTCGAGGCGGTGGTCTCGTGGTTGTCGCTGCCGCTGCTGGAGCTGCGGCTCGACCGCCTGAGCGTCAATGCGCCCACCCTGGCGATGCGACGTGAGGTCGACGGCACGATCTACGTCGCGGGGCTGGCGGTGAGCGGCGAGGACGAACAGGGCGGCTTCGGCGACTGGCTGCTGAAGCAGCGCCGCGTCATCGTGCGCGAGGCCGTCCTGCAGTGGACGGATGCGCAGCGTGGCGCGCCGCCGCTCGAACTGCGGCGCGCGAATCTGCGCCTGGAGAATTCCGGCGCGCAGCACCGCTTCGGTCTCACCGCAGAGCCGCCGGCAGGGCTGGCGGAGGCGGTCGAGCTGCGCGGTGACTTCCGCGGCAGGGATCTGAAGCGTCTGGAAACCTGGCAGGGCGAGGCCTACGCCCGGCTCGACCATGCGGATCTTGCCGTTTGGCGCCAGTGGATCGACTACCCCTTCGAGCTGCCGCAGGGCAGTGGAGCCTTGCGCTTGTGGGTGGAGTTTGCCGGCGGGCACATGGAGGCGGCGACCGCCGACCTTGCCTTGAGCAACGTCCGGCTGCGCCTGAAGCCGAAGCTGCCGCTGCTGGACCTGCTTTCGCTGCAGGGTCGCGTAAACGTCGGTCTGCCCCGCGACCGCTTCGAGCTCGGGGCGCAGCGGCTGTTGCTGGCCACCCGCGACGGCGTGCGCGTTCCCTCGCTCGACTTCTCCCTGCGCTGGCAGGAAGCGGCTGAGGGCACGCCGGCCGGCGGGGAACTGAGCGGCGAGGAGATCGACCTGGATGCCCTTTCCCGGCTCGCCGCCCATCTGCCGCTCGGCGTGCCGCTGCGCGAGCGCCTGGCGCAGGCGCAGCCGCTGGGCAAACTGGCTGATCTGCGGCTGGCCTGGAGCGGCGCCGTCGACGCGCCTCACACCTATTCGCTGCGCACCCGGCTGGACGGTTTCGGAGTCAGTCCACAGGGGACGCTTCCAGGCTGTGCCGGCGTCAGCGGTTCGCTGGAGGCGAACGAAAGGGGGGGGAAGATCGCCCTCGCGAGCCGCAACGCCGCCCTGCTGCTGCCCCAGATCTTTCCCGATCCGCGCCTGGCGCTGGATCAGATGAATGCCCAGGCGAGCTGGACGGTCGTCGGCGACGCGGTCGAGGTGCAACTCCAGAACCTCGCCTTCGCCAATGCCGATGCCGCCGGCAGCGCCCAAGGCCGCTACCGTTCCACGCCCGCCGGGCCGGGGGAGATCGACCTCGAAGCGCGGCTTACCCGGGCCAACGCCGCCGCGGTGTCGCGCTACCTGCCGCACGTCGTCATGCCCGACGTGCGTGCCTGGCTGCGCAACGCCATCGTCTCCGGCCGCTCGGACGACACCCGGCTGCGGCTGAAGGGCGACCTCGCCCACTTCCCCTTTGTCGATTCGAAGCTCGGGGTGTTCCAGGTGAGCGGCCGCTTCGGCGGCAGCGTGCTGCGTTTCGGGCCGGGCTGGCCCGAGATGAAGGATGTGGCGGGCGAACTGCTGTTCGAGGGAAGCCGCATGTTGATCACCGCCAGCCAGGGCGGCGTGCGCGGCGTTTCGGTGAGCGGGGTGAGTGCGGAGATTCCCGATCTCGGCGCGGCGGATCCGTTGCTGAAGATCCACGGGCGCGCCGCGGGCCCGACGGCAGATTTTCTGCGCTATGTGATCGAGAGCCCGGTGGCCGACTGGATCGACCACTTCACCGACAGCATGAACGCGCGTGGCAACGGCAGCCTCGATCTCACCCTCAACCTGCCCCTGTCGCGCCTGGAGGAGAGCCGGATCGCGGGAGAGTTCGTGTTTGCCAACAACCAGCTCCTGCTGGGCAACGGCCTGCCGCCGCTGGAAGCAGCCAGCGGGAAGGTGCAGTTCACCGAGTCGCGCCTCGCGATCCGGGACGGAGCCGCCCTGCTGCTGGGCTCGCCGCTGAGCCTCTCGGCCCAGACCCAGGACGGGACCTTGAGCGTGGCGCTTCAGGGCAGCGCCAGCGTCGCCGGCCTGCGCCAGGCGTTCGACACGCCGCTGCTGGAGCATCTCAGCGGATCGACGACCTGGCGCAGCGGCATACGCCTGCATGGAAATCGCGTCGAGGCGCAGCTCGAATCGAATCTGCTGGGCATCGCATCGAGCCTGCCCGAGCCTTTCAACAAGAGCGCCGGCGAGTCGCTCCCGCTGCGCCTCGAACGCGGCACCCAGCCCGACGTGGCGGTCATGGCCCGCGGCAGCCGCGGTGCGACGCAATCCCGCGAAATGATCAAGCTGCGCCTGGGCAATGCCCTGCACGCCAACCTGTGGCGGCGCGTCGACGGCGCCGGCGGGGTGATCGAGCGGGGCGTCGTCGGCTTGAACGAGGTTCCGCTGGCCGCGCCCGAGCGCGGCGTGCTGGTCGCGGGACGGTTGACGCACCTCGACATAGACGGCTGGCGCCGCGCGCTGCGGGGCGATGCGGGTGCCGCCCCCGCGCTGCCGGTCTCCGCCCTCGACCTGCGTGCCGCTGCGGTGACTGCCTTCGGCCAGTCGCTCGCGGATTTCACCCTGCGGGCGAGTCTCGCCGATGCGGTGTGGCAGGCCGAGGTGACCAGCCGCGAGCTGAGCGGCAAGCTGACCTGGCAGCAGGCGGGCAAGGGACGACTGCGTGCCCGTCTGAAGCACCTCGCCCTGGCAGAGGTGAAGCCCCAGGCCGTTCCCGAACCCGCCACCGAAGCGGCCGACCTCAAGGAACTGCCGGGGCTCGACGTGGTGGCCGATTCCTTCAGCCTGCGCGGCAAGGCACTCGGGCGCCTCGAACTCCAGGCCGTGAATCAGGCTCGCCACTGGCGCATCGACCGGCTGAAGCTCGACAACCCGGACGGCAATCTGGACGCGACGGGCCAGTGGCGGCCCGGCGCGGGCTCTGGCGCTACCGGGCTGGTGTTCAAGCTCGACACGCCCGACAGCGGCAAGCTGCTGGAACGTCTCGGCTATGCCAACGCGGTGAAGCGCGGCAATGCCAAGCTCGAGGGCAAGGTCGGCTGGGCGGGCGGCCCGACGTCGATCGACTTCCCCACGCTGGAAGGCAGCATGAGCCTGGACGTCGGGCGCGGCCAGTTCGCCAAGCTCGAACCCGGAGTCGGGCGCCTCCTCGGTGTCATGAGCCTGCAGGCGCTGCCGCGGCGCATCTCGCTCGACTTCCGCGACGTGTTCAGCGAGGGTTTCGCCTTCGACAGCATTTCCGGTAGCATCGGCATGAAGCGCGGTGTGCTCGAAACCCAGGATCTGCGCATCCAGGGTCCGTCGGCCAAGGTGCTGATGAAGGGCGAGGTGAGCCTCGCCGCCGAGACGCAGAATCTGAAGGTGCGGGTCCAGCCGACCCTGTCCGAGACAGTCGCCATCGGAGCCGCGGTGGTCAATCCGGTGGCAGGCGCCGTCACCTACCTGGCGCAGAAGGTGCTGAAGGATCCGTTCGAACAATTGTTTTCCTACGAGTACGCCGTGACCGGTGCCTGGACCGATCCCAAGGTCGAGAAGATTGCCGCCCGCCCACCCGATGCGGTGCAGCCGCTGCCATGAATCCGGACGCCAGCGGCGCATCGCGGCGCTTTCGCGTCGCCGCGGTCCAGATGGTGTCCGGCCCCGATCCGGCGGCCAACTGTGCCGCGGCGGACGCGCTGATCGGCGAAGCCGCGGCGCGCGACGCGATGCTGGTGGTGCTGCCCGAGTATTTCCCGCAGATCGGCGCGTCGGACGCCGAAAAGATCGCGCTGCGCGAGATGGACGGCGTCGGCCCGCTCCAGGATTTTCTGAGCCAGGCGGCCGCGCGCCACCGCGTGTGGCTGGTGGGCGGTTCGCTGCCACTGGAAGCTTCGGTTCCGGACAAGATTCGCAACGCCTGTCTCGTCTACGACGATCAGGGCCGGCGCGTGGCGCGCTACGACAAGCTGCACCTGTTCGGCTTCGAGCACGGTGCCGAGCGCTACAACGAGAGCGCGACGATCGAGCCCGGCACCGCGGTGGCGAGCTTCGACTCGCCGCTGGGCCGCGTCGGACTCTCGATCTGCTATGACCTGCGCTTTCCCGAGCTGTACCGCGCGCTGGGGGCAGTGAATCTGATCTGCGTTCCTGCTGCCTTCACCCAAACAACCGGCGAGGCCCACTGGGAGCTGCTGCTGCGCGCGCGGGCGGTGGAGAACCAGTGCTACCTGGTGGCGGCGGCGCAGGGCGGCACCCACCCCGGTGGCCGCGTCACCTATGGCGACAGCATGATCGTCAACCCCTGGGGCGTGGTGCTGGACAGGCTGGCCAAGGGGCCCGGCGTGGCGACGGCGGAAATCGACCTCGATCGCATCGACTCCGTCCGGGCGAGCATGCCGGCGCTGGCCCACCGGCGACTGCCATGAGGCGGGCGCCGGGCACGTTTTCCTCTCCGTACGTTCCAAGCAATTCGACCTGGGAGCGGCGGCGGTCGCCGCAGCGCCCTATTCAGCCATCCGAGACATGAACATCGCCCGAGACCTCAAGCAGTCCATGACCCTGCCCATCGACCCAATGAGCGCCGCCGACAGCACGCTGCTGGCGCCCTACGATCTCACGCCGCACAAGCTGGAAAGCGTGTTCGGCACGCTCTTCGGCCATCGCATCGAGTACGCCGACCTCTATTTCCAGTACGCACGCTCCGAGGCATGGAGCCTGGAGGAGGGCATCGTCAAGTCCGGCAGCTTCAACATCGAGCAAGGCGTGGGCGTGCGCGCGATCAGCGGCGAGAAGACCGCCTTCGCCTATTCCGACGAGATATCCCTGCCGGCGCTCGATGCGGCGGCCGCGGCCACCCGCGCCATCGCCGCCGCCGGCACCGACCGACGGGTGCCGATGCTGCGCAGCGCGCCGGCGGTGACACCGCTGTACAGTGACGGCGATCCGCTGGCGTCCCTGAACGACACGGACAAGGTGCAACGGCTGGAGCGGCTGGAGCGCTTCGCCCGCGCCGAAGACGCCCGCGTGGTCGAGGTGATGGCCCACCTCGCCGGCACCTACGAGGTGGTGCTGGTGGCGCGTTCCGACGGCCACCTGGCCGCCGATATCCGGCCGCTGACCCGCATCTCGGTCACCGTCATCATGGAAGAGCACGGCCGCCGCGAGCAGGGCAGCGGGGGCGGGGGCGGGCGCTTCGACTACGCGTATTTCACCGACGAGGTGCTGCGCGACTATGCGCAGAAGGCGGTGCATCAGGCGCGCGTGAACCTCGGCGCCAAGCCGGCGCCGGCCGGGACCATGACGGTCGTATTGGGCAGCGGCTGGCCGGGCATCCTGCTGCACGAGGCCATCGGCCACGGCCTGGAGGGCGACTTCAATCGCAAGGGCTCGTCGGCCTTCTCCGGACGCATCGGCCAGAAGGTCGCGGCCAAGGGCGTCACCGTGGTGGACGACGGAACGCTGCCGCAGCGACGTGGCTCGCTCTCCATCGACGACGAAGGCAATCCGACGCAGCGCACCGTGCTGATCGAGGATGGCCGCCTGGTGCGCTACATGCAGGATTCGATGAACGCGCGGCTGATGGGTGTGCCGGTGACTGGCAACGGGCGGCGCGAATCCTTCGCCCATCTGCCGCTGCCGCGCATGACGAACACCTACATGTTGAACGGCGACAAGGATCCGCAGGAGATCATCGCCTCGGTGAAGAAGGGTCTCTATGCGGTCAACTTCGGCGGCGGGCAGGTCAACATCACCAGCGGCAAGTTCGTCTTCTCCGCCGCCGAGGCCTACCTGATCGAGAACGGCCGCATCACGGCGCCGGTGAAGGGCGCCACCCTGATCGGCAACGGTCCCGATGCGCTGACCCGCGTGTCGATGATCGGCAACGACATGGCGCTCGACCCCGGGGTGGGCACCTGCGGCAAGGAGGGCCAGAGCGTGCCCGTGGGCGTCGGCCAGCCGACCCTGCGCATCGACGGCCTGACTGTCGGCGGAACGGGCTGAGATCCGGGGGGCGACGGTTTGCCCCTCGTCGGTCGAATGAGCCCCGCAAGGGCAGAGCCGACACAGTGGCCGGCGGATGTCGGCTCCGCAGCGCTTGAACCGGCCAAACGAACGTTGGCGGACGGGAATCAGAGGACGCTGCGCGCTTCCCAGCCCCGCAGCCTTCGCTCGCTGCGCCAGGCGTCGAAGTCGAGGTCGGCCTCGCTGGGGGCGGCGGCCGGTTCGCCTGTTTCGGCCACAGTATCGGCAGCCGCGCTTGCCTCGGGTGCTTCCGGCTGACCCTCGGCGGGGTCCGGATATCGTGTGCGATAAGCGGACCGAAGCCGGCGGATTTCCGCGTCCACGTCCGGCGGGAAGCCCTGGCACCGATCCGCATCGGCAGGGGTCAGCGAATCGAGAAAGCGGTAGATGTCCTCCGAGCCCCACAGCGCCTCCAGGCGCCGCATGACATGAGGGAATCGCTGCGCCAGTTGCTGCGGGTAGGCGTCCTCGGCCCCGTCGAAAAGATCGAGCAGCGCCTGCCGCATGTCCATTCCCAGCAATGGCAGATGCAGTGCCGACGGCGTGGCCTGCGGCGGGTCGTCCGCCGCGACGCTGTCCGCCTGAATGTCTCCCAGCGTCCAGTGTTCGGGCGAAGGCCAGTTCCGTTCCTGATCCGGCGGTGCGTATCGAATGTCCATGAGCTGATCCAAGTCGGTGCTGGAATCCGTCCATCGAGGACACGGCCCCTGCGTGTCCGGACGATCCCGATGGGCCGGATTCTCCGGTAGTGCGGCGCCGACGACCGTGAGCTAGTTCCGCATCTCACGGGTGCCAACCGGCTGCAAAGCGCCCGATGTGACGCAGTGCGCATTGTCGCACCGCGATGCACAGGGTTGCCCCAGTCGGGCAGATTCCGGGGCAGGGTATGAAATCCGGAATCAGGTCGATGGGACTTGCCCCGTAGGCCACGACAGCGGTGACCAGAACCTTCGCATACCAGGGCGTGCGCGGGTCGCGGGCGGCCAGGCAAAGGGCGAACGACTCCGCCTTGAGGATGCGTGCGCGCTCGCCCAGCTTGTCGAACAGTTTCATGCGCCCGAGGCGCGGCCGTGCGCCGCTGACGTTCAGCCCGCGCCGTATCCTACTTCGGCGTCAGCATCTCCACCGCCCGGTCGAGCAGCGCACGCTTCTGCTCGCCGATCTGGCCGATGCGCTGGTAGAGGCGGTCGATCTCGGCCGCGAGCTCCTGGTCGCGGCGCCGGGCGGCGTCCTTCGCGGCGGTCACTTCGTCTACCGACACCATGTAGGTGCTCATCTGCAGGGCGTAGCCGACGTTGCGCATGTTGCTCTCGCGCAGTTCCTGCAGCAGCCGCAACTGGCGCATCGTGGCTTCGAGTTCCTGATTGAAAAGACCGATCAGCGCCTGCACCCTGGCGGCGTCGCTCTGCTCGGCCGGCACCACAGGTTCCAGGCGCAGCGTGGTGACGGGCTGGCTGCGGGCGACCTCTCCCTCGTCGGCGGCGAACGAGGCGCCGGCGAAAGTCAGTCCCAGCAGGACGGCGATGGCAAACTTTTTCATCGGCTTTCTCCGGAATACCTGGCCTGTCCAGGTCGGCGCCCGCGCCAGCGGGCCAGCGCCCTGACGCGTCGCGCCCTTGGCACCGCGGCCGAGGCGCAGCAGCAGCTTGCGTACTTCCTCCAGCACCAGCATGGCGATAGCCAGCGCCCCCATGACCAGCCAGGGCTCGGGCTCCAGCGGTGCCGTGCGGAACAGATAGTTGGCTTCTGGCAGGTAGACCACCGCCGCGAGGATGACGATCTCCACCGCGATGCCCAGCAGCAGCCAGCGGTTGCTGAACAGTCCGAAGCGGAACATCGACTCGCGCGGATGGCGGCACAGGAAGACATTGACGATCTGGGCGACGACGATTCCCGCCAGCGTGGCGGTGGTCGCCTGGAGGTAGATCGGGTCGGCGGTGGCCAGGACATCGCCATAGCACACGCCGGCCCGGGCCAGCACGTGGCTGAACGCAATCATCGCGATCCCCGCCTCCAGCACGCCCAGCCACAGGTAGGCGCGTGCCAGCAGCCCCCACGACAGCAGGCGCTCGTTGGCGCGGCGCGGCGGCTCGCGCATCAGCCCGGGGTGCGGCCGCTCGGCGCCGAGCGCCAATGCCGGAAGCATGTCGGTGCCGAGGTCCACGATCAGGATCTGGATCACCGTCAGCGGCAGCGGGATCTTGAACAGCGCGAAGGCGATGAAGGGCACCAGCTCCGGCACGTTGGAAGTCAGGATGTAGGTGAGGAACTTGCGGATGTTCTCGAACACCGCGCGCCCTTCCTCGATCGCGGCGACGATGCTGGCGAAATTGTCGTCCAGCAGCACCATGTCGGCGGCCTCCCGCGCCACGTCGGACCCGGTGCGGCCCATGGCGATGCCGATGTCCGCGGTCTTGAGCGCCGGTGCGTCGTTCACGCCGTCGCCGGTCACCGCGACGACGTGGCCCTTGGCCTGTAGCGCCTCGACGATCTGCATCTTCTGCTCGGCGCTGACGCGCGCGAACAGGATCTCCGGCGCATCCAGCGCGAACTGCAGCTCGGTGGCCGAGAGCTGGGCCATGCGGTCGCCGCGGATGACGGCCGGCTTGGCGCTGCGGATCAGTCCGATCTCGCGTCCGATGGCCAGCGCGGTGCTCGGATGGTCGCCGGTGACCATGATCACCTTGATGCCGGCTTCATGACAGCGGGCGATCGCCTGGGGCACCTCGGGGCGCGGCGTGTCCTCGATTCCCGCCAGACCGCAGAGCACGAGCTTGGCTTCCCGCGCCTCTTCCAGATTGGCCGCACGGCGGTAGGCGAAGGCGAGCACGCGCAGGCCGTCGCGCGCCATTCGGTCCTGGGCGTCCAGCCATTGGCGCCGGGTGGCGTCGGTGAGCTTGCGCTCGGTCTGACCGTCGTACTCCCGGTCCGCCACGGCCAGCAGCGACTCCAGCGCGCCCTTGCAATGCAGCACCACCAGGTCGTCGTCCTGGGCCACCACCGACATGCGCCGCCGCTCGCTGTCGAAGGCGATCTCGCCGATGCGCCGCACCCCGCCGTTTTCGTCGGCGAAGCGCTGGGCGAATTCCACCAGCGCCACCTCCATCGGATCGCCGGCAAGCTTGGGATGGCCGTGGGTCTGGGTGGCGACGACGTTGTGGCACACCTGCATGGTGCGCAATGCCGCGGCGTGGCGCAGCGGCAGCCACAGATCGAGCGCCCACTGCTCCGGGGCGTGGAAGCTGGCGCCCGCGTACAGCCGCCGCAGGCTCATGTGGTTGCGGGTCAGCGTGCCGGTCTTGTCGGTGAGGATGACACTGGTCGAGCCCAGGGCCTCCACCGCCGGCAGGTGGCGCACCAGGGCATTGCGCTTGGCCATGCGCTGGGTGGCCAGCGCCAGCGCCAGCGTCATGGTGGGCAGCAGGCCCTCGGGCACGTTGGCGACGATGATGCCGATGGCAAACATCAGGTTGGCCCAGAAGGGCATGCCGAGATAATGGCCGATGCCGAAGAAGATCGCGCCCAGCGTCAGCGCGAACACGGCGATCAGTCGCGACAGGCGGCGGATCTCGCGCTGCAGCGGCGAGTCGGTCTCGCGCACGCTCTGCGTCAGGTGCGCGATGCGGCCGAACTCGGTCTTCATCCCCGTGGCATAGACGGCGGCGCGTCCCTCGCCGGAAACCACCGCCGTGCCGGCGAGCAGCAGGTTGCGCGCCGCCAGAGGGTTGGCGTCGGCATGTTCCTCGGCGTCCCGCGCCATCGCCAGGGACTCCCCGGTCAGCGTGGCCAGGTTGACCCGCAGCGAGGACGAGGCGGTGATGCGGCAGTCGGCCGGCACCGAATCCCCCGCCGCCAGCAGCACGATGTCTCCCGGCACCAGCAACTCGGCGTTGATCTGCCTCACCCGCCCGCCGCGCAGCACCTTCACCTTGCGCGGCAGCAGCCGCCGCAGCGCTGCCAGGGCCCGCTCGGCGCGGTATTCCTGCCAGAAGGAAAAGACACCATTGATCAGGATCACGAAGACGACGGCGAAGCCCAGTTCCGCCATGCCCTGCCCCGGCTGCCGGGTCTCGGCGAAGAAGGCAAGGCCGGCGGCGATCCACAGGATGACGGCGAAGAAATGGGTAAAGGACTGGAGGAAGCGCAGCGCCATCGGCTGGCCACGCAGCTTCTCGATGCGGTTACGACCAAATTCCCGCAGCCGGCGGCCCGCCTCGCGGGAAGTCAGTCCCGAGGCAGCGCTGGCAAGGCTGGCGAGCGCCTGCTCCACCGACTGGCTGGCCAGATTCATCGGCATGGGGCGGTGACCGGCGGGGTCAGGGCCGGAAGCGGCTGCGCGGCAGCGCCGTGTTCGAATGGACGCAACATTTTCTGGCGATCATAATCCGAAACATACTCGATCGGCGCCGCCCCGGGCGCCGGAGGGAGGAGACAACGCATGGCCGCCCCGAAAGGCCGCCCCAAGGTACTCGCCGCGCGAGCGGGTGAACATCACAAGGCCGGTGCGTCCGGCACGTCGGACACGTTCGAGCGGATCTGGGACGAGGCGGGCCATCACGTTCTGCCCTGGGGGAGGCGCTTCGTTCAGCGCAGCCGTGCCGTCCAGGCGGCCACCATCGGCTTCGCCTTTGCCGTGACGGTGGTCTGGGTGCTCGGCATCCTCGGCCATGTTCAGCCGCTGGCCGTGGCGGGCTGGTGGGCGGCGTGGAGCGTGTTCGAAGTCTTCATGCGGATCAACTGCAAGCGCTCGATCCGGGAAGGCCCGCTGCTGCGGCGCATCCGGCGCAACGCCAGTGCCCCCCAGATTGCCTTCTACGTCCTCACCAAGAACGTCCTGGTCGGCGGGTTGCTGTTCCTCATCATGTCGGCGGCCGGCGGGCCGGCCTGAGCAAAGCGCGCCCTCCGCCCTACCAGAGCTGCATCTGAGCTGATTCGATCCGCGGCGGCACATAGCCGGCACTCGCTGCTCCGGCATTCCGGCAGCATTCGAGCACCGCCTCCCTTCTTCGCTCTAGGTCGGCAAGTGATCTTAGCCGAGCATAGCGGCACTGTCAATGTTTCATCTTGCTGGTCACAAGCTTCGCTACTCTTTCTCGAACCCCTGACTCGTAAACTTCAGCGTCCGGCTGTTCTCGGTCACGGTGCGCACCACGTTGTCTGGCGCCCCCTCGGGTATCTGGGCTTCGATTTCGATGGTCACTGTTACCGTGGCACCCATCAGGCCGGCCAGATGTGAAATCACCTCTTCGGCGATCTTGCTGGCATCACGGCCGACGCGGGTGGCGTCAAGGGTTGCAGTGCCGTGGAAGCGCTTCGGCTTGGTGGTGCCCGGTGGCGGTTCGCGCTGCGGCGTTCCCCCCGGCGGCGTCGGGGGTGTGGCCGGCCCACCGCCTGTCGGCTGCACTGGCGTTCCTCCCGGCGGCGTCGCGCGCTCCGCGTCAATCTGCTTGAGCGCCACATCCGGCTTTACCACCAGCGCCGGAGAATGGGCGTCGGCGAGATTGATCAGCGTGCCCCCACGCAAACCGAGATACCTGCCGGCGGTCTCGTCATAGCTATCGGCAAAGCCGAAGGCGTCCTGCCAGACCATCAGCTTTACACCATCGCTGATGGCGTGAAGCAGCACGGTCGAGTCCTTGAGGCGCGGCAGGTAGATATAGCGCGCGAAGTCCTCCACAAGCTGCTTCACTGCCACATGGTTGCCTCGCCAGAGCGGCACATTGTCCAGTTCCATGCGCAGCCGCGTCGGTGCGAAGCTGGTCAGGTAAAGCTCGTCGGTGCGCAGTTTTTTGCTGGCGCGAGCGGCCAAGGCGTCCGTGCCCGAGAGTCTCTGGGCCTCCCAGGTCACGGCGGATTGCGGCGTTTTCTGCACCGGCACCAGGAGCCATTGGTAGGTTTCCGGCAGGCGTGAGGTCACGGCGCCGTCGGCGGCGGCCATCTGCTGCGTGACCTGTGTTTTCTGGTGGGTCGTCAAACCGAGTTGCGCTTCGTCGGCCAGGATCGATTGCCACGCCAGAACCTTCCGTGCTGCCTCGTCCAGGTCTTGCAGGCGCGTCTTGTCCGCCGCCAGGAACACCAGCGTATTCTGGTAAAGGCGCGGCGCATTGCCCCGCTTCTCAGGATGGCCTTGGCGGCCAACTCTGCCGGATTGCCGCCTTCCTTGCTGTACGGATGCGCATGCGCCGAGCACGACCAATCGTGCATCGAGATCGTCCGGCACGTCTGCCCCTGTCTGTGGCATCGGGTGGATGCGTTGAAAGTCGCCGCTGCGCAGCAAATCCTAGCGCAGCCGCCGTTCCAATTCGGCCGCCACCTTGTCCGGCTCGCGCTTCAACTGCTCGGCACGGTCTTCCGCGAGTTTGGTTACTGTCGGCTGGGTTGAATACCAGTAGTGCGGGCCATCCTGATACAGATAGGTCGCAGCACCGGCCATGCGCCGCAGCGCATCGCCAAACACGGCAGGCGATTCGCCGGGCATCACGCAGCCCAGCTTCACGCGCCGATCCTCGATGCCCTTGTGCGCCGCGGCCGTGGTTGGTGCCGATCCCATGTAGATTGCCCGTGCCACGCGCCGGCAGGCCGAGAACTTGCCCAGGTTAGGCAGTTCGCTATCCAGCTTGAGCGGCAACGAGTTTGGCCCATCGACATCCTTCTCGATCACCGGCACCCAGTTGTCCGAGAGGTAGCGCGTCAGTTCCGACTGCACGCGCGCGTCGTCGATGGCGACGAAGCCCGGCAGGATCAGCGGATTGCGATCACCCTTCTCCCACAGGCTGTGAATCACCGCTGCCATCAGGCGCAGCACACCGCGCGTGCGCTGGAATTTCACCAGCGTCGACCAGTCGGTGTAGAGCCGGTCGAAGATTTCCGGGTGAATCGGATACGCCATCTTGATGCGCTGCTCGTACTCCGATTCGCGACACTCCACCGGAAACTCGGCCTGTTGCGTTCGGTAAAACTCGGCAAAGGCGCGCGCCACCACATCGCGATCCTTGAACTGCGCCGGGTCTGACAAAGGCTGGAACAGCCGCCGCCGCACGATCTCGAAGCCTTCCTCGGCACTCGCGGGGCGCCACGACGATTCCACCCGACCGACGACGTTGCGCAGGCGATCCAGCGCCTCGCGCCCACGCGTGCCGCCCACTTCCACGTCATCGCTGTGTGAGTGGACGGAGGTATCCGAAGCCGGCAGGCTGATCACCAGCAGGCAATTCTTCGCCAGCTTGGCCGATTCGGTCAGCACCTGCGCGAAGGAGAATTGGGTCTCGAAACCGCCTGCCGGCAGGTCGCTCTGGTCGTGCAGTTGGCGCGCGTAGGCGACCCACTCGTCGATCAGGATCAGGCAGGGGCCGTATTCGTTGAACAGTTCGCGCAGCACGTCGCCGGGGCTGGTCGCCTTTTCGTCGTCCGCCGCCACACGGGCGAAGGCTTTCTTGCCACCGAGTTGCCACGCCAGCTCGCCCCACAAGGTGCGCACTACCGTGCCATCGGGCTTGGTCGACGGGTTGCCCGGAGAAATCTTGTTGCCCACCAGAACCACGCGCCGTGCCGTTGGTACCTTGCTTGTTCCCGCCTCCTGCATCACCGCGTCGATACCCGCCAGTTCGGTCGGCGCAATGCCGGAAAACAGGTGATACAGCGCCAGCATCGAGTGCGTCTTGCCGCCGCCGAAGTTGGTCTGCAACTGCACCACCGGGTCGCCACCGCCGACAGTCAGCCGACGCACGGCGCCGACCAGCATTTCCTTCAGGCTCGCAGTCAGGTAGGTGCGGCGGAAGAACTCCACCGGGTTGCGGTATTCGTCCGTACCCTCGCCCAGATGCACCTGCCACAGGTCGGCCGCGAATTCGGCTTGCTGGTAGCGCCCGCTGGCCACGTCTTCGTGCGGCATCACCACTTCGCGCCAAGGTTTCAGGCTGCCGGTCACGCCGCTTTCGATGGCGATGCTGGAGGACTTGCGTTTCTCGTTGCGTGCCTGCTCGTCAAAGCGCACACGCAGCAGTTCGGTCTTGATCTTTTCAATGTCGTCGGCCTGCGTGGCCGAAACCGAGGACAGCAGACGTCCGGCCGAATCGAGCGCGCGATAGGCGTCGTCGCTGGAGGTCGGCGCCTGATGCGCCCACTTGTTGCGCCAGTCACGAATCTCCGACACCAGGCTGCGGTCGGCAAAGCCAAGCGTCTTGCGGAACACCTCGTTCCAGGTTTCCCACATCAACTTCAAGAGCGCCCCCGCGTCCCATTCCACGATGCCCTTGTTGGCCAGCATCGGGTCATCGACAAAACTCTTCACCTTCTGCATTGACAGTGCGTTGGCCGCAATCGCCGTCTTGATCTCTCGCTCGACAAACGGCCCAAGGCCGGCTTTCAGAAGTTCCAGTGCCTTGCCGACGCGTTCGTGATTGGTGATGGCCATGAATTTTCAGTCTCTCTGTATTGCCGGCTTGAGTTTCTCGATCAGGGAAGGCAGCGCCAGATGAACCGTATCCCACAGAATGTTCAGATTGACGTCGAAGTAGGCATGCACCAGACGATTGCGCATGCCGATGACTTGCTGCCAGGGGATATCCGGAAGTTCTGCGCGGCCGTGTTCGCTGACCTGTGCGCCGGCCTGGCCGACGATCTCGATGGCCCGCGTCAGGGCAAGCCGCAGCATCGAATCGGCATCAAGGTCTTCACGCCGGCGCTCGTGCACGAAGGCCATTGCCTGCTCGGCGGCCTCGATCATGTGGCCGATACGCCAGCGATCATCCGGCGACATATTGCACCTCGGCCATGCTCACGACCTCGTCGCGGAAAAATCGGCTCAAGTCCTCGGGTGTGCGCACATCCACCCTTTTACCCCCAAGCGCCTGCGACAATTCGATTTCGATCTGCGCCAGATCGAGGAAGGTGGGATGTGCTTCCCGATCAAATTCCACCAATAGATCGATATCGCTCTCCGGGCCGGCGGTCCCCTTGAGTTGCGAGCCAAACAAGGAAAGGCGGCGGATGTGGTGCGTTGCGCAAAAACGAGCCAGCGCGGCTTCATCCAGATTCAGGCTAGGGTGCATGAGCGTGCTCCTTCAAGAAATCGATGGGGCGGTTATTGACTACGACTTGCCCCAGCGTTTCGCCGGCTTCCTGAACATCTCGTAATGGCGTTTCAGGCGATCAACATAGACCTTGTCCTTGATCATTTCCTCGAACAAGGCCAGGAAAAACGCGGCGTGCGGCGATTGCGGATTGAGCGGGTCGAGCATCGGGCGGCAGAGCTCGTGCACGTCTTTCGGATCAGACCCCGCCCAGTTCCGATAGAACGCCGGTTGCTCCCAGCCATAGCTGATCGTCGCCCACGCCTTGTCGCCACTCTGTTGCCCCAGCACCTTGATCATGACCCGACGACAATCGCAGCCCGCATCGTCGCAATAGAACTCCAGAAAGCCGTATTCACCGGCGGGGATCTCGTTGCCGGGCGGCACCGTGCAGGCGCGCATTTCCCGGAAGGCGAGCTCCTTGAAGCGGGTGAAGAAAGCGGTTACGGCCATGTCAGTGGTTTTCTTTCTCGGGTGAATCAGGCCCGGCGGCGTCTTCCTCCGGGCTCAACCGGTCTTTTGCCAGCGTCGATTCAGAAAGCTGCGCGCCACACAGGGCTGCATCGGCGATGGGTTCGGCCACTGCGTCGGTGCCGACAAAGAACAGCCGGACAAAAAATCCGGCCTGTTTCGCGCGCTGGATAAAGTCGATCTTGTCCGGCATCGACAACACCGTCTCGAAGGCCAGACCGTTGCCGTCGCGCAGGCACTGCTCGCGGATGTTGGCGGCACGAATCGCCGCTTTTTGCACTGCATCCGGCGCGTTCCAGTCGCCGAATTCATCGCGGGCAATGGCATCAGGATTGACGTAGGTGCAGCCGCCCATCCATTCGTGACGCAGAAACTGTTCGGTGATCGAGGTCTTGCCCGCTCCGTTGGGACCAGCCACCACAATCAGGCGCGGCCGAAGTGCGGCATTCATGCCAGTGTCTGACGCTGACGAGCGGCAAGAATTTCAGCACGTAAACGCACCATCAGTTCCGTTCGCGCCAACGCTGCCTTGCGCTGCGCCTCTTCCGCTACTGCGGCCATCAGGCTCTCCAGTTGCTCGTCGCTTGGCTCGTGATCAATGTCGTTCAGGTCAAAGCGTTCGGCGGTCATGGTCGTATCTCGCAGAATCAAAACGTTTCATCGGAATTCAGGCGGGCGTTCGCCCACGTCAGGGTTCGCGTTACCACGGCCTCGAACCAGTCGCCATCCACCGGCGGCGGGTCGTCGGCAATCACGTCTTCGTAACGCAAGACCACGCCAAACGGTACCAACGTACCAAAGCACTCCACATCCGGCGGCGGCGCAATGGCGACCCCGCGCAGCAATTCCGCCAGCATCACCAGGTTATGGGTGCGTGGATAGGCTTGGCCGGCGCTGGAAAGCACCGCCTTGAGCGCTTTTTCCACCGCCTGTTGCGCATGGAAGCCCATCACCCAGCCTGGCGCCGCCGGATCGGGCAGCCGACGCACCACGTACAAATCGTCGCGCGCGCGGGCCAGCAAACCCTGTGCGTGCTCAAGCGGCGAGTTCATGGATTTGTCCTTCCTGCGTGGCGCGCCAGGCCAGCGTGTTGATGATGGTTTTTTGCCGGTCGAACGCCTCGCCGCTCATCACCACCACGTCGGCGGGAATCAGACGTCGCCCCAGCAGCGTTGACAGTCGGGCCATTTCGGCAAAGCGGTCGCGTACTTGCGGCTCCACCACCAGTAAGTCGATGTCGCTGCCCGCGTCGGCGTCACCGCGCGCTTGCGAGCCAAACACGATGAGCCGGGTGCCGGACGGCACTGCGTGCGACAGGCAGGCCACGGCTTCCTGGATCAGATTCATGATGTCGCCCCTCCTCCAAACAAGTCGTCGGTGCCGGGCTTGGCCGTGCGCGGCGTCTCCCGTGCCAGCCTCGTGATCTCTGGCCAACTCTGCACCAGACCGTTGTAGGCCATCGCCTCGGTGGCGCGCTTTTTCCGCTCGCACAGTATGTAGAGGCGGTAGCAGAGTTCGCGGGCGGTTTCGGCTTGACTGCCGAGCTTGGCGACCAGCGCCGCCGCTGCAGGCTCGCCGCCGGCTTCGAGCACGCGCACCAAGTGGTGCACGCTCTCCCAGACGGTGAGGCGTGTGTCGGTGGTCGGGTCCCAATCGGCGGGGAATTCGTTGGGTTGCAGCAGGCGCACCTTGCCTTTGCCGGACACGATGATGCCGGCTTCGACGAGACCATCCATGCCGGTGTTCTTGGCTTGGGCGAGCGTATTGGCGACCCCGAAATCGCCCTCGGCAAAACCAACCTGATCGAACCAGGTCAGCGCCCAGCGGCTGTCGGCGTCGAAGTCGCCTTCCTGCTCGGCTAGCGCTTCGTCTAGGGTCTGATTGATCAGCGCCAGCGCGGCGCGCACAGGAAGAGGTTTGCCCTCGGCGTCGAGCACCTTGGCATAGCGGGTATATACCCCCATTCCGGGGCCGATGGCGGCTTGCGCCAAGTCTACCGGCGCGATGTTGCCGGCTTGTAGATGGGCCAGCGCTTGCGGCAGTTCGGCCTTGAGCGCGGCGACGAAATCGCGGCGGGTGGCGGTGGGCGCGGCGGCGGCGCGCTGGCGGCAGACGAGGACGATGCTGGAGGCCAGCGCATTGGTGCCGGAGCCGATCATGCGGTTGCTCAGTTCGGTGCGCATCGGCCAGGCGATGACGGTGAGCTTTTGGCCGACGTATTTCTTCAGGTCGGGCCGCGGATTGTTGGCCGACTCGGCCATCGCCGCCGTGACTTCGATCTTGGGGTAGAGGTGGCCGATGCGCTTCTCGGCTTCGTCGCGCATCCACTGGCCGTAGTGGCGCACTTCCTCGGCCAGGCCCTGCGCGCCTTTCCATTCGCGGGCGAAAAGCGCCCCCTCACCCTGCCCTCTCCCCCGCGCGGGGGAGAGGGTTTCCTGTCCGGGATGGACCGGCGGCTTGCCGGCAAACCTCGGCGGAATCTCGATCATCGCCTTGTTGATCAGCACCGCCACCGGGTTGAGGTCGCTGGCGTAGCTCTCCAGCCCCAGCCGCTGCGCTTCCAGCGGCAGCGCGCCACCACCGGCGAAGGGGTCGTGGAAGGCGGGCAACTTGTAGCGGTCGAACAGTTCCCTGGCGCGCGGATGGTCGGCGTTGGCGGCGCAGGTGTAGCGCCAGCTCTGCCAGATTTCGTCGCGCGCCTGCTGCAACACGGTCTCGTTGGTGGTGTTCTCCCACTTGACCAGTTCCTCGACGATGCGGAACAGCCGCTGGCGCTCCTTCTCCTGCTTCTTCTCGGTCGCGAAAAGGTCCGGGTGCGCCGACGGGTCGTCAACCATCTGCGCGAAAATCACCGCCCGCGCCGCCGCCAGCGGCCGCCGCGCCCACCACAGGTGTAACGTGGAAGGATGGCCGTGACGAATCGACTTTTCGCGCGCACTGGCGACGTTGATTGCCTCCAGCGGCAGGGCGACTTCGATGAGTTTTTTCTTGTACGTCATGGGACATCCGGAACGGCAGAATTTACGATTACAGGAAAAAGCTTGACGATTTGTTTACGATTAGGGCGCGCCATCAGCCGTTGCCACTCTGGTCCTGCGGTTTACGATTAGCGGGCTCGACCTGACGATTACTTAACGATTCGCCCGGCTCCTTGAGGCGGTAGCGCGTAGAACGCCCAGCCCCCAGCTTCTCGGCCAAGCCCATGGCGACCAACTTTCCGAAATCACCTGCGCTGATCGGGCGTGTGATGCCGAACGCGGCTTCGCATTGCCGACTGGTTAATTCCTGGCCCTCGACCAGCCACCGCATCATTTCGCGCTGCCGGTCGTTCAACTGCGCTTCCACCGCCGGGGTGACGCGCAAACGCTGCTCGGGCACACGAATCCGCTCGATGTGGTCGCCTGGCCCGAGGAAGGTGACCTGAAAGTAGCCGGTGTCGGTGCCGATGACCGGCGGCTCCAGGCCGTGGTCAAGCATCTGGTCGCGCATGCGGCGAAAACCGCTGCCGCGTTCCTCAATGCGATGAAAGGATGAGAGGCACTGGGCCAGGACGGGGTTGCGCGAACAGGGCCGGTATTTTCCCTTGCGCAAGCTGGCCAGTGTGAGCGGCGCGGGCGGCAGACCGGGGCTCAGGATGTTCACGCGGTCGGCGAACACTTCAAGAATGATTTTGCGGCCGGCGTCTTCGTATTGACGGTGCGCGACGGCGTTAACCAAGGCCTCGCGCAGACCATCGACGGGATACTCGTCGAGACGAACGCGGTCGAGTCCGACGATGCGCATGGGGTGGCGCGTGTTGCGGTCAACAAAGGCAATGGCGCGCTCGATGGCGAGCGGCATCGGCCCGCGAATGTCTTCGTGGTCGCGCGGGTCGCCGTCCGGTTCGGTGCTGCGGTAGGCGTCAGCCAGGATGCGGCACTGCGGGAACACCGCCGAAGGATCTTTGGCCAGCAGGACGATGCCGGCGGCGGTGGCGTAGTGTTCCCTGCTGCCGGGGTCGTGCCAAACCAGGCCGCGCAGGGCGGCGCCGGCCAGCAGATCGTGATCGTTGAGTTCATCCGACTTGCGCTGTTCGGCGGAAGCAATCAGACGGCGCGCCATGGTCAGATCGAGGTCTTGCCAGCGCACCCGGTTGAGCGGGCGGGACTCGAAGGCGGAGGTCGCTTCGATGGTGTGCTCGGCGCTGGCGTTCTCGTCGCTGGTCGGTGCAATGCCGAAGCGATCATTCAGCAGCTTCAGCAGCGCCGCGCGGACTTCTTTCTGCAATTCGATGACATTGCCGAAACGCTTGTATTTAGGGCCGTCTGCGTCCAACTCGGCGAGCAATGTCTGCGTTCCCGTCTCGCGCGGCAAGTGCCGTTCGCCCTTGATGAAGGCGAGCACGGGGAGCTTGCTTTCCTTGGCTCGGCGGTATTCGGCATGGGTGATGGACAAATCGCCGACCAATCGCCGTAGTGCGCTCCGACAATCAATAGATAGACCTGACAGGCATCGAGCGCAGCAAGGCAGTCTTCCAGCGCCTTGTCCGGCGATGCCGGCTCGAATTCGTAGAGCACGGGCAGGCAATGGGCGGCCAGGAATGGGTCGGTGCCGACAAGGTTTTGGACGATCAGGCGCTCGTCTTCGAGTTCCTTTTGCACCGAACTGACGAACAGGCGGAGGGTGGTGCTCATCGTCAAGCCGCCGCCAGCAACCCGGCCAACCCGCTGCGTACGCTGGCCGCATCGGTGGCCGAGAGTTTGCCGAGTTCGCCGCGCACCAGACGGTGATCGAGCGTGAACAATTTGAAGCGCACCAGCGAGGGGGCAGGCAAGCCGGCGGCTTGCAGATCGACAATCGGGCAGTCGAGCGGCCACGGGGTGTTGCCTTGCGAGGTAATCATTGCCATCACGGAATGACCGGCCAGAGTGTTGAAGCTGGCGGCATCGGAGAGCACCAGCGCCGGGCGATTTTTAGTGGCGTTGCGGTCGGTAAAAGGAAAGGGCACGCGCACCACCGTGAAGCGCTCAAAGGCCACGGTAGGCTTCCTCGTCGGCGCTGCCGGCCCATTCGGAAAGCGTGCCTTCGACCGCGCGCAAGTATTCGATGTCGAGCGGCTGCACGCGGCGCACCGTCGCCGTCCCGTCAGCGCCGACTTCCCAGGCGATCAGGTCACCGGCCGATACGTGCAGCGCGGCCCGCACACTCTGCGGGATGGTGGTTTGACCTTTGGCGGTGATTTTGGCAACAGCAAGCATGGCGTTCTCCGGTAAGGATGGCATTACATTCTTACTTTACAGCGGCAATGCGTGCGGTTCAAGTTACGCCGATTCATCGAGGCGCCTCGGCACGCGCCAGCAAGTCGGCGAAGTCGTAATTGACGCTGGTGACCCCGAAGTCCGGTTCCCGGCTGAAGGGCTGACGCAGGTAATGCACCTTGTGGGTTTCGGCATCGAAGAACTCGACGATGGCGAGGATGAAGTCCTCGGGCTTGTTGAGGGAATAGAGAATCTCGTTGCGCGTGACAGTGATGGTCGGGGCACCGGATACCCTGCCCTTGACCTCGATGAAGCGGAGCTTGCCGCTGCCATGGATGCGGCTTTCGATGTCGTAGCCGAGCTTTTCCAGTTCGCGATCGATGGGGTCGAAGCCCAGGCTGCGCTCGATGTCCATGATGACGGCGCGCGCACGGGCGGCGCTGGCCTGGGTGTCGGCCGCAGTGGCAAAAGTCAGCACTGGTGAGACGGCGGCAGGGGTACTCATCTTTTGCAGCAGGCCGATGGGCACGACCAGCAGGCCACCCAGCACCACCGGGGGCAGCGGTGAAATCTGGGCCTCCAGGCGCAGGTCTTCAAGGCGCTTTTGCAGACGGCCTTGCAGCAGGTCGGCACGCTTTCGGGCTTCACCGGAGTTGAGCTTGGCGTTGGGCTTGCCAGCCTGCTCTTGTAGCTTGAGTTCTTCGGCGCGGTGATCCCAGTAGGTGATTTCCTTGGTCAGCCGGTCCTTGACGGCGGCTTCGGTCTTGGCGATGAGTTCGAGCTTGTGGCCGCGAACCTCGGCCAGGTGCTCCGGCACGACATTGGCAATCGCATAACCCTGCGCTTTCTGTTCCAGTTCGCGGGTGATCCACTGGCATTTCGGGCGAGCAAGCAGCGCGTCGATGCCGGGTTCGCCCGCAGCGAGGGGGCGGAAGTCGAGATAGGGGGCGTAATGCACATGACGCACCTTGCTCTGCGCATCCATCTCGACATACATCAGGCGCCTGGAAACAACACGGCGGCTGCCATCACGGTTGATGCTGGCGTCCTGGATGGCGTGTTCGAGATAGAACATCACCCGAGGTTCGGTGCGAGTGCTGTCAAATGCGTCGCGCTCATCCACCAGCACAGTGCCGCGCTTGAGCAGGTCGCGGTTGCGTTCCAGCGTGAGGTCTATGACGGCATCGAGCAGCGGATGACCGGGGCAGACGAAGGCGGCCAGCGGCTGGCCTTGCGGCGCGATGAGGGTTTTCTCGAAGGCGATGCGCTCGTAGCGCGGCAGCACCGGCTCGCCGATGCCGATGAGGCGGTCGCGGTTACGCACCGGGGCGGGGACATGGGTGATTTCAAAGCGGCGGGGTTCGCGTTGCTTGGCACTTCCCCCGAGTTGCTTGAAGCCTTCGAGGAAGAAGGATTCGATGTAGTGCGGTTGCAGCCGGCGCGCGTCGGCGCGTTCCATGTCGGCACGGATGCGCTGCACGGCGCTGGCGTCCATGCTGTCGCGAACCAGTTGGCGGTCTTCGAGCAGGGATTGCAGGTGGCTCGTGTCGAGCGCGCTGTCGAGTACGGTGGTGAGGAAGGCTTTGGTTTCCGGTCGTTCGCCGTAGCGAATGGCCTGGATGAGCAGTTCGCGCAGGGACATGACCTTGCCTTCGGACTCGAAGGCCAACTTGCCCAGCACGTCGAATACCTGCCCGCCAAGGGCCTGGCGGGCCTGCTCCAGCTTTTCCAGCAGCTTGCGATAGACATCGCCTTCGCGGGTGTCGTCGGCGACCAGATTCCACAGGTAGCAGACTTCGGTCTGGCCGATGCGGTGGATGCGCCCGAACCGCTGTTCAAGCCTGTTGGGGTTCCACGGCAGGTCGTAATTGACCATCAGGTGGGCGCGCTGAAGGTTGATGCCTTCGCCCGCCGCGTCGGTCGCCAGTAGTACCTGTACCGTCGGGTCGTGTTTGAATGTTTCCTGAACCCGCAGGCGTTCTTCCCGGCCAACGCCGCCGTGGATGATGACAACGGCCTCCTTGCGGCCGAGGAACTTGGTGATGCGGTCTTCCAGGTAGTTGAGCGTGTCGCGATGCTCGGTGAAGATGACCAGCTTCTGGTGGGGCGACGGCTTGGGCGGCGGAATCTGGCCTGCGCCCCTTACCTCATATTGAGCATCGGGTTCCGCGACGCGATTGGCCGCATTTTTCAACAATCCGGCGGGGGTGAAAATTTCGCCGAGCAGGCTCGAAAGCTCCATCCACTTGGTGTCGGTGCCGCTGCGGCGAACGGCAAGAGCCTGGCCCTCCAGCGTGGTCAATGTCTGTATTTCGATCCGAAGTTCTGCAATGGAGCGCGCAGCGGTGGCCTGGTCGAGGATTTCTTCTTCGGCGGCTTCGACTTCGTTGTCGGGCGCTTCGTCGAGGTCATCGACATCCTCAGTGTCGAGCGACGGCACCGTGGTGGCGATCATCGGCGCGAGATTGTTGGCGAACTCGCTACCGCGCTGGAGCAACTCCAATTCGCGCAAGCGGCTTTCCAGTCGCTCACGACGGCGGCGCAGGGATTGGTAGATGGCTTCGGGTGAGGAGGCAAGCCGACGTTGCAGGATGGTCAGCGCAAAGCCGACCGTGCCGGCGCGCTTGTCGTTTTCCAGCGCCTCTACGCGATTGAATTCAGTCCGCACATACTCAGTGACCGCCTTGTATAGCGCCTCTTCCTGCGCGGAGAGGTGATAGGGTACGGTGTAAGCAATGCGTTCAGGAAACAGCGGCGTGCCGTCGAACTTGCGCAGGTTCTCCTTGACCATGCGCCGCATGAGGTCGGAGACGTCTGCGGAATGCACGCCATCACGGAACTTGCCCTCGAAGCGATCGCCATCGAGCAGCGCCATGAAGAGCTGGAAGTCCGCTTCCTTGCCGTTGTGCGGCGTCGCCGACATCAGCAGGAAGTGGCGCGTGAGACGTGGATAGGAGTTGGCCAAGATGGTAGCGCTTCGTGTATTTGATCTCGCCACCGAAGACGGTCGCAGACATCTTGTGGGCTTCGTCGCAGACCACGAGGTCCCAGCGGCAATCGGGCGCTTGCAGCTTTTGCTGCACGTCCTCGTTGCGCGAAAGCTTGTCGAGGCGGGCGATGACCAGGTTGGTTTCCATGAACCAGTTTCCGGTGCGCGCCGCTTCAAGCTTGTCGTTGGTGAGAATCTCGAAAGGCAGGTGGAAGCGCCGGTAGAGTTCGTCCTGCCACTGCTCGGCGAGGCTGCCGGGGCAAACGATGAGGCACCGTTGCAGATCACCGCGCGCCACCAGTTCCTTGATGAGCAGGCCGGCCATGATGGTCTTGCCGGCACCGGGGTCGTCCGCCAGCAGGAAACGCAGCGGCTGGCGCGGCAGCATTTGCTCATAGACGGCTGTGATCTGGTGCGGTAGCGGCTCGACGACGGAGGTATGAACAGCCAGAACGGGGTCGAACAGGTGAGCGAGGCGGATCCGCTGGGCTTCGGAAACCAGTCGGAACAGCGCACCATCGCCATCGAAGCTCCATGGGCGGCCCGCCTCGACGATTTCCAGACGAGGCTCGTCGTGACGGTACAGCAACTCGTTGGCAACCTTGCCGTCAGCAGTCTTGTAGGTGAGTTCCAGAGCTTCGGACCCGAACCACTGAACATTGACGACGGTAACCATCGCGTCAGGCACGATGCCGCGCAGGGCCGCGTTGGTCTGGAGTTGTTCGAGCTTCATCATCCCTTCATCATCCCTGAGCTTCGACTTTCTTGAATTCGAGTACAAACCAATTCCGAATTGTCCAACAAATTTAATGCGGACGTACTTCTGTTTCCGGTACGCCTGAAGTTGAATGGTGTGTCGCGATTACGGAAGGCATGGGCATGGCGGTCCCTGTGATTCTTGCCCAATTTGCTATGATTCTGAGTCATGGGAGGCCCACCAACTGAGCCTGTGTCGCTTGCCGATCAAATCAGGATTCTGGCGCCGCTGATGCGCGTGGCGCAGCAGCTTGGCCTGATGGCACAGGACTGGGGCAAGGACGATACGTCGAGCCTGTGCGTCGAGCCTGCTGCGCTTGCTGGATGCCGGCAGGCAGACTCGCGTGTCGCAGGAGCCGATCTGAGTTTCGTTCCTCGACCCACCGACCCGCCCGAATGTCGGCGGGGACGAAACGCCCGCCGCCCTACCAGAGCTGCATCTGAGCTGATTCGATCCGCGGCGGCACGAAGCGGCTGGCGTCGAGCGGGCTGGACGGGAGGTCCAGCCCCAGCCGTCGCGCTGCCAGCTTGAAGCGACGCGCGATGACATCCGCGAACAGGCCGCGGCCGCGCATGCGCACCCCGAAGCCCGACTCGTATTCCTTGCCGCCGTGCATCTGGCGCATCAGGCTCATGACGTGGGCGGCGCGGCCCGGCTCGTGCGCGGACAGCCAGGCCTCGAACATGGGTTTGAGTTCAAGCGGCAGGCGCAGCAGCACATAGCCGGCGCTCTTTGCTCCGGCATTACGGCAGGCTTCGAGCACCGCCTCCAGTTCATGGTCGTTGAGCGCCGGGATCAGCGGCGCGAACAGCACCCCCACCGGAATCCCCGCCGCATGAACCCGGGCCATCGCCTCCAGCCGGCGCGCGGGCGCCGCCGCCCGGGGCTCCATGCGCCGAGCGAGTCCCGCGTCCAGGGTGGTCACGGAAAACATCACGTGAACCAGTTCGTCCCGCGCCATGTCCGCCAGCAAATCCAGGTCGCGCTCGATCAGCGCCGACTTGGTGACGATGGAAACCGGATGGCGGCAGGCAGCCAGTACCTCCAGCAGGCTGCGCGTGATTCCCAGCCGCCGCTCGGCGGGCTGGTAGGCATCGGTGTTGATGCCGAGCGCGATCGGCTTGGGCAGGTAACCCGGTCGCGCGAGTTCGCTGCCCAGCAGAGCGGCGGCGGCGGGCTTGTAGAGGATGCGGGTTTCGAAATCCAGGCCTGGGGAAAAGCCCAGATAGGCATGGCTCGGCCGTGCGAAGCAGTAGGCGCAACCGTGCTCGCATCCCCGATAGGGATTGATCGATTGCTCGAAGGGCACGTCCGGCGAATCGTTGCGGCAGATGATGCTCTTCGAATAGTCGGCGATCAGCTCGGTGGCGAGCGAATCCGGTTCATCCTGCCCGTGAGTCCAGCCGTCGTCGAAGGTCTGCCGTGTCCAGTCGGCAAACCGCAAGTCAGGATTGCCAACGGCACCGCGGCCGTGAAGCGGCTTGACAGGCGGGATGCCGTCGCCTTCCGGACGAGGGGGCGGTTTGCTGGGCTTCATGGCACCTGGACGTTTCACGGGCGATCGAGTGCAGTCCGAGGGTTGGTTGCGAGGCTTCATGCCGGACAGCCGGTTCGCTGCGCCGGTCGGGAAGACGCGGAAATGCTCGCGCCGCGGGCACGCCCCGCCGCACAAGTATGCGCCTCGATGCGTGCGCCGGGATTCGTCCCGCCACCCGGACTTCGATCTATCATTGGGCGTGCCCTCCCCGTCCCCTATCCATTGAAGATGAACGAGGTTCGACTGATTCTTGAACGCTGGCGCGCCGCCCGGGCGACCGGCGAGGATCTGGTGCTGGCGACGGTGGTCAAGATCGAGGGTTCGGCCTATCGCCGTCCGGGCACGCGCATGCTGATCGCGGCCGACGGCTCCAACTTCGGCATGATCAGCGGCGGATGCCTGGAAGACCATGTCGCGAAGCGCGCCTTCTGGCTCACCCGGTCGGGCGCGACGGTCGTCCGCTACGACACCGGCGCCGGCGAGGACACCGAGTGGGCCTTCGGCCTCGGCTGCAACGGCGTTGTGCACGTGCTGCTCGAACCGCTGCCCGCGGGCCAACCCGCTCCCCAGTTGGAGCTACTCGAGACGGTGCAGCGCAGCTTCGACGCCGCGGCGAGCGCGGTGGTGATCGCAGCGGAAGGTGTGCCCGCTGTGAAGGTCGGCCAGCGCATGATGTGCTTGCCCGACGAAAGTCAGTCCCCCGCGGACCGGCGACGACAGCTTCTCCGGCAGGATTTCGCGGCATCTTTCGGACGCGCTGCGACAGCGTCGCTCGTCACTGGTGCGCGAGGCGCTTGCCGCCGGCAGCGTCGAGGTCTTCGTCGAGTACCTGCCGCCGCCATTGCGGCTGGTGGTTTTCGGCGCCGGACCGGACGCGCTGCCGCTGGTGCGCCTGGCCAAAGAGCTGGGCTGGCACGTCAGCGTCGCCGACGGCCGTTCGCACTATGCCCGCGTCGAGCGCTTTCCGATGGCCGATGCCGTGCTGGTGGCGCCACCGCAGGAGGCGCCCGCCGCAGCCGGCGTAAGCGAGCGCTCGGCCGTGGTGGTCATGACGCACAGCTACGAGCAGGACAAGAGCCTGTTGCGGGAGTTGCTGCGCAGTCCGCCGGACTACATCGGCCAACTCGGGCCGCGCAGCCGCACCGAACGCATGCTGGCGGAACTGGCGGCGGAGGGCGCGGCGCCTCTGGAGCCTGCCGCGCTGCACTATCCGATCGGCCTGGACATCGGTGGCGAGACGCCGGAGGAGATCGCCCTGGCCGTCGTGGCCCAGATCAAGGCCGTGCTCGCAGGACGGCCGGGCGGCATGCTGGCCCGGCGCCCCGGCGCGATCCACGATTGAGGATTGCGGAACTCGCGCCGCCTTGCGGCATCACAGCCGCTGATCCATATTGAGGAAGCGGCCCTGCACCCCGGGAGAGACGAATGGCACGCTTGACGATCAACGGCAAGACCTACGAGCTCGATGTGGATCCCGCGACGCCGCTGCTCTGGGCGATCCGGGAGCAGGCGGGGCTTACCGGTACCAAGTACGGCTGCGGGATCGCCCAGTGCGGCGCCTGCACGGTGCATGTGGACGGTGAGCCGGTGCGCTCCTGCGTCGTTCCGGTCAGCGCGGTGCAGGGCAAGCAGATCGCCACCATCGAGGGCCTCGCCGCCGGCGGCGTGCTGACCCGGCTGCAGCAGGCCTGGATCGAGCACGATGTTCCGCAGTGCGGCTACTGCCAGTCCGGCATGCTCATGGCGGCCGCGGCGCTGCTCAAGCGCAAGCCCAAGCCCACCGACGCCGACATCGACGCCGCCATCACCAATATCTGCCGCTGCGGCACCTTCCAGCAGGTGCGCGAGGCGATCCACGCCGCCGCCAAGGCTTGATCGAGGAGACCGAGATGAGCATCGATGCCGTGCGCATGGATCGCCGCAGCTTCCTGGTCCGCAGTGCCGCCTTGGGCGGCGGTCTCGCGATCGGCCTGCGCCTGCCGCTGGATGCGGACGCGGGCCAGACGGCCGCCGGGACGCCGGAAGTCAATGCCTGGGTCGTGGTGCAGCCCGACGACACCGTGGTGGTGCGCATCGCGCGCTCGGAGATGGGCCAGGGCACGCTGACCGGGCTGGCGCAACTGGTGGCCGAGGAACTGGAGTGCGACTGGTCCAGGGTGACCACCGAATTCCCGACCCCCGGCCAGAACGTGGCGCGCAACCGCGTGTGGCGCGACTTCGCCACCGGCGGCAGCCGCGGCATACGCAATTCCCAGGACTACGTGCGCCAGGGTGGCGCCGCGGCGCGGGTGATGCTGGTGCAGGCGGCGGCAAACGAATGGAAGGTGCCGGCCGCCGAGTGCAGCGCCGCGAACAGCGTCATCACCCACGCCCCCTCGGGGCGCAAGACCACTTACGGCAAGGTGGCGGCGGCGGCGGCGAAGCTGGAACTGCCCAAGGACGTGCCGCTCAAGGACCCCAAGGCGTGGAAACTCATCGGCAAGTCGGTGAAGCGCCTCGACACGGCGGACAAGGTTACCGGCAAGCAGGTCTATGGCACCGACATCAAGCTGCCGGGCATGCTCAACGCCGCAATCAAGGACTGCCCGGTGTTCGGCGGCAAGCTCAAGGGCTTCGACGCCGCCAGGGCGGAGAAGATGCCTGGCGTGAAGAAGATAGTCAGGGTCGGCGACTCGGCGCTCGCCGTGGTGGCGGACACCTGGTGGCACGCCAAGACCGCGCTCGATGCCATTGCAGTGGAATGGGATGGCGGCGATAACGCCAAGGTTTCCAGCGCCTCCATCGCCGCGGTGCTGAAGGCCGGCCTGGAGGGTGGCGAAGCCTTCGTGCACAACCAGAAGGGCGACGCCAAAGCGGCCATCGCCAAGGCGGCGAAGAAGCTGGAGGCCGTGTACGAGTACCCGTTCCAGAACCACGCCACCATGGAACCGATGAACGCGACGGCGCTGTACACGCCGGAGCGCTGCGAGGTGTGGTGTCCGACCCAGAACGGCGAGGCGGCGCTCGCCGCCACCGCCGAGGCCTCGGGGCTGCCGGTGGCGCAATGCGAGGTGTACAAGACCCTGCTCGGCGGCGGCTTCGGGCGCCGCGGCTTCACCGACTACGTGCGCCAGGCGGTGGCGATCGCCAAGCAGATGCCGGGCACGCCGGTAAAGCTGATGTGGTCGCGCGAAGAGGACATGCTGCACGGCAAGTACCATCCCGTCATGCAGGCGCGCCTCACCGCCGGGCTCGATGCCAAGGGCAAGCTCGCGGGCCTGCACATCCGGCTGTCCGGCCAGTCGATCCTGGCCTCGGCGCGACCGGAGGCGCTGGACAAGGGCAAGGACCCGATCGTCTTCCAGGGCTACTCGCCCAGCGGCGAGCATTCGCTGGAATACACCGTCCCCGACCTGCTGATCGAGCATGCCATGCGCAACACCCACGTGCCGCCGGGCTTCTGGCGCGGGGTGAACGTCAACCAGAACGCGATCTTCCTCGAATGCTTCATGGACGAACTGGCGGAGGCCGCCGGGCAGGACGCGCTGGAATTCCGGCGCAGGCTGATGGCCGACCATCCCAAGGCGCTGGCGGTGCTGAATGCGGCGGCGGACAAGGGCGGCTGGGGCAAGCCGGCGCCCCCCGGCGTGTTCCGCGGCCTGTCGCACTTCCGTGCTTTCGGCAGCTACGTCGCGGCCTGCGCCGAGGTCTCGGTGAGCGGCAACAAGGTCAAGGTGCATCGCATCGTCGGCGCCAGCGACATGGGCCATGCGGTGAACCCGGCGCAGATCGAGCGCCAGATCGCCGGCTCCTTCGTTTTCGGCCTGTCGGCGCTGTTCATGCAGGAATGCACCGTCAAGGACGGCCGCATGGAGCAGACCAACTTCGACACCTACGACTCGATGCGCATCGCCCAGATGCCGAAGGTCGAGTCCATCGTCATGCCCTCCGGCGGTTTCTGGGGCGGAGTCGGGGAGCCGACGATCTGCGTGGCGGCGCCGGCGGTGCTCAACGCCATGTACCGCGCCACCGGCAAGCGCCTGCGCTCCTTCCCGCTGAACAAGCACGGCTTCGTGCTGGTGTGAGGGGCATGCGCGGCGGATCGGGCCGGCGCCGGCTGGCGCCGGCCTGTCTGCTGGCGGTGGGCGCGGCAAGCGCCGCAGCGGTGCATGGCGCAATGCCGGATTCATCGGCCATGCCGGCCGGCGATGCCGCCCGCGGCCGCGCCATCGTGGTGGATCGCCAGGTCGGCATGTGCCTGCTGTGCCACAGCGGCCCTTTCCCCGAAGAGCGCTTCCAGGGCGACCTGGCACCGGACCTTTCGGGGGCGGGCGCACGCTGGACGGCGGCGCAACTTCGCCTGCGGCTGGTGGAACCGACACGCTTCAACCCGGCGACGATCATGCCCTCGTATGCCCGCACCGAGGACCTGCGGCGCGTCGTGCCGGAACTGCGCGGCAGGCCGCTGCTTACGCCGCAGCAGATCGAGGACGTGATCGCCTTCCTCGGGACGCTGCGATGAGGCGGCGCGAATTTCTCGCGACCGGTGCGGTGCTCGCTGCGGGCCTCACGGGGGAGGCGCAGGCCGAATCCACGCCCGAGCAGGTGCAGCAGGCGATTCGCAAGCTGGTGGGCGACGCCCCGGTGCGACCGGGAAGAGTCAGACTGGAGCTGCCGCCGCTGGTGGAGAACGGTAACGTGGTGCCGCTCACGGTGAGCGTGGACAGCCCGATGACGCCGACCGACCGGGTGCGGGCGATCCACATCTTCGCGTACAAGAACCCCCAGCCCTTCGTCGCCGCTTTGCGCTTCGGCCCCTGCGCCGGGCGCGCGGCGGCGTCCACCCGCGTGCGCCTGGCGGACTCGCAGACGGTGGTGGCGATCTGCGAGATGAGCGACGGCTCCTTCTGGTCCGGCAGCGCCGAAGCGGTGGTGACGGTATCGGCTTGCACGGAGGGACTCTAGTCGTGACGTCGGCCATGGTGAAGGTGCCGCAGCGCGCCAAGCGCGGCGAGATCATCGAGATCAAGGCACTGGTTTCCCATGTCATGGAGACCGGCTACCGCCGCACCCAGGAAGGCGCAACCATCCCGCGCGACATCCTGCGGCTCTTCGTCTGCACCTACAACGGTTGCGAGGTGTTCCGCGCCGAGATTCATCCCGGCATTGCCGCCAACCCCTACTTCGCCTTCACCGCGGTGGCCAGCGAATCCGGCGCCTTCGACTTCCAGTGGAGCGGCGACAATGGCTTTTCCGCGAGGGAGTCGGCGCGCATCACGGTCGAATAGTGCGGCTCGCGCTCCTGCTTCTGCTGCCGGCGGTGCCGGCCCTGGCCGCCGGCATCGCGCCTGATGAACGCCGGTCCGGTTACGAATTCATGGGCGCAGCCACCCGCGCCATGCAGGACGACGACGACGCCAACCCCGGGATGCTGTGGGTGCTGGAGGGCCAGACACTGTGGCAGCGCCCGGACGGCGAGGCAGCGAAGGCGTGCAGCGACTGCCACGGCGATGCCCGCCACAACATGAAAGGCGTGGCGGCGCGGCATCCCGCCTTCGACGCCGCGACGGGCCGTCCCGTCAACCTGACGCAGCGCATCGGCGCCTGCAGAGTCAGCCGCCAGAAGGCGCCTGCCCTGCCCTTCGAGAGCCGCGAACTGCTCGCCCTGAGCGCTTATGTCGCCCACCAGTCCCGCGGCCAGCCCATAGGCATCGCCGACGAGGACAGGCTGCGGCCCTTCATCTCGGCAGGGCGGGATCTCTACACGCGCCGCCAGGGCCAGCTCGACATCGCCTGCAGCCAGTGCCACGACGAGCGCTGGGGCCGCCGCCTGGGCGGCAACCCGATCTCCCAGGGGCAACCCACCGGCTATCCGGTCTATCGCCTCGAGTGGCAGGGGCTGGCCTCGCTGCAGCGGCGAATGCGCGCCTGCATGTCCAGCCTGCGGACGCAGCCTTACGATTACGGGGCGGAGGAACTGGTGAACCTGGAGCTTTACCTGATGTGGCGCGCACAGGGTATGACCATGGAAACCCCCGGGGTGCGGCCGTGAGCGTCGCAGCGGCTCACCCCTCGGGGCGTTTTCTGCTGGCGCGGGCAGTCGGCGTCGTACTGGCCACCACCCTGCTGTTCGGCGCCGACGTCAGTCGCGGCGGTGCGCCAGCCGTGCCGCTCACCCTGGCCACCGCCACCACCGGCGGCGGCTTCGAAGCCTACGGCCGGGCCTTCGCGGAGATCGTCAACGCGGCGGATCCCGGCCTCGCGGTAATGGTGAAGCCGAGTGCGGGCAGCATCGAAAACCTTGCCCTGCTGCGTGCCCGCAAGGTCGATCTCGCCCTGGTCACTGGCGAAGTGGCACAGGAGGCCCTTGCCGCGCAGGGCGATGGGGCGGAGGGGCTGCGCGTGCTCTCCGTGATGTACGCCGCCCCCGGGCTGTTTGCGGTGCGGGCGGATTCGCCCTACCGCCGCATCGAGGACTTGAAGGGCAGGCCGGTGGTGTTCGGCGCCCGCGGCTCCGGTCTGGTGGTGCTGGCGCGCCAGGTACTCGACGCGCTGGGCCTGGACTTGGAACGGGACTTTGAGGCCATCCTGCTGGATCGGGCCGAGGATGGCCCGGCGATGGTGCTCGATGGCCGGGCAGAGGCGCTGTGGGGCGGCGGCGGCGGCTGGCCGCCGTTCGTCGCCCTGGCCGCCAGCGGAGCGCGGTTCCTCGCGCCCGATGACGATGGGGTGCGACGAATCGTCGGCCGCCACCCCTTTCTCAAGCCGATGACTTTGCCGGCAGGCGCCTATGCGGGCCAGAACGCGCCGATCCGCTCGGTCGGCTCCTGGAGTCTGATCCTGGTGCGCCCCGGTCTGGCGGAGGACATCGGCTACCGCCTGGCTCGGGCGCTTCATCGCAGCGAGGACGCCCTCGCCCGGCGCCTGCCTCGCGCCGCCGAGACCACCGCCGCAAACACCCTGGCGGCGGTGCCGTCGCTGCATCTGCATTCCGGGGTGCGACGCCACCTTGCCGAACGCGACCTGCCCGGCGCAGCACATCGGCCGTGATGCTATCCGCATTTTCCAGAGCGCAACCGGCGAACCGAACGACGCCGAATAGCGACCCATGCACCAACTCACATTGCCCATCTGATCCCAATCCTCCCGAATCCGAAGCACTCGTATCGACCAACAGATGAGCGACTGGCGCCAAGGTTCCCGCAGCAGGCGCGACGGCGTGACCATACCGACCATCTGGGTGGCGGTCGCGCTGTCGCTGCTTCTGCACATCGTCGTGCTGTGGCGCTGGCTCCCGCAAATGCACCTCCTTGCGCCGGGCGAACCAGAACGCGGCCAACCGGGCGCTGCTGCGCTGGCGGTGCAACTGGTACCTCAAGCCCGCATACCTACGAGGGCCCCGCCGGTGTCACCGTCCACGCCGCCACTGCAGGCACGGCCATCACCCATACCCCGAGCACGCGCGCCAACAGCGGCGGCGCGCCCGCTCCCCACACCACCGGTCATCGCGCGCCAGGGGCCGGCAAGCGACACCGCCCCGTCGGCGCCGACAGCGCCATCCACGGCCGCGCCTGCTGTTGACGATCTGGCGTCCTACGTTGAGGCGAATCGCCGCGCCCGCGGGCAGTCGGCGCCCGCCGCGTCTGCCGGCAGCGAGTCGGACATGGCAGTGGTCGAGGATGACAAAGCGCGCACAAACCGCATCGTCGCCGGCAATCTCGGCCTGGGGCGCACGCCGACCTTCGGAGACGATCCGTCACACGGCGGCGGGATCTTCCAGATCAAGCGCATCGGCTATAGCGATGCCGAGTTCATGTTCTTCGGGTGGAACAAGGATATCCGCCACAACACGAACCAGCTTGTCGAGGTACGCAAAGGCGACGCCAGCGACATTCGTATCGCGGTGGTCCGCAAGATGATCGCGATCATTCGCGAGCATGCATCCGGGGACTTCCTCTGGGAATCGCAGCGCCTGGGCCGCCAGATCACACTGTCCGCTCGTCCCGCAGACAACGCGGGGCTCGAAGAGGTCTTGATGAAGGAATTCTTCGCTTCAGCACGCCCACAGTAGTGAGGCCCAATCCGCGTGACTTGCAAGAAAGGGCGCCACACAGTCGTGCGCAGACAAACGCAATTCCTATCGTTCATTTGGGCAACGGGCTGGCGGTCGTCCGTCCGCCAATAGCAGTCACGCGAAGATCTTCTCGATCTTCCTGGCCGGCTGAGACCCTTCTAGACCTGTCCCATTAGCGTACGCCGGAACGAACGTCGTCCAGCTCCTGCTTTTGACTGGGGATCAACGGGGAACCCGGCTTGCCACGGGCCGCGAATCGCGCGCTCGTCTTGCGCAGACCCACTTCGTCGCTAAGTATGTGAACGGCTTCGTTCAGCAACACGTCCTTGTCATTCTTCCGGGCAGTTTCAGCCGCCAGTTCGCTGGCGAGATTGCGTTCGTCCGCCTGCAGGCCGTCGTCCTGGAGCGCACTGAGCTTGCCCGGCGCTGGCTCCATGCCGACAACCCGATCAGGGGTGGGGTTTGCGGCATTTCGCTGTGCTTCCCGGGCCTTCAGCCGAGCCTCCTGGGCATCCCGTTCCTTGCGTCGCTCGGCCTCGTTCAATGAAACAAGATTCTTCTTGCGTTGAGCATTGACTTCGGCGATGTCTTCCTGCAGGTACTGAAACTCCCTGTCCTTCTGCACGCGGGCCTCGTGGCGTGTCTGCAGGATGGGCCGCAGATATTCCAGGTCGCCGATCGGCGCATAGGCTGCGGCCTTGACCTGCACCCAGGGCAGTGCGTTGTCGAAGCTGGATTCGCCAAAGTTCTCCGTATCGGAAGCCGTCGGAAAGACGATGTCCGGCTTCACGCCGTGCAACTGAGTGGTGCCGCCGTTGATGCGGAAGAACTGGGCAATGGTCAATTTCAGTTCGCCCAATTTCTGGCCGCTGCCCTTCGCGACCTGATCGAGATCGACCATGGTTTGCACCGTGCCCTTGCCGAAACTGGGTTCGCCGATCACCAGTCCGCGGCCGTAGTCTTGAATCGCAGCGGCGAAGATCTCCGACGCGGATGCCGATCCCCGGTTGATCAGGACGCCGAGGGGGCCGTCCCAGGCGACGCCGGCCTTGGCGTCGCTTTCTACGACGACGTTACCCCGGGCATCGCGCTGCTGCACCACGGGCCCCTTGTCGATGAACAAGCCGGTGAGTTCGATCGCTTCCACCAACGAGCCGCCACCGTTGTTGCGCAAGTCGATCAGTAGGCTATCGACCTTCTCCTTTTTCAGCTCGTCCAGAAGGCGCGCCACGTCGCGGGTCGCGCTCTTGAAATCCGCGGCGCCGCGCGTACGGGCGTCGAAGTCCTGATAGAAGGTCGGAAGGGCGATCACGCCGATGCGACGTGTCGTCTGCCCGTCGATCACGGAGAGGATAGATTTCTTGGCGGCCTGCTCTTCAAGAGTGATCTTCTTGCGAATGAGGGAAACGGACTTATGTTTGCCGTCCGGGCCGGCATCCGCGGGGAGAATGTCGAGTTGGACGACCGAGTCCGCGGCGCCGCGAATCAGCGCAACCACGTCGTCCAGACGCCAGCCCACGACGTCCGTCATGACGCCGCTTTCGCCCTGGGCGACGCCGAGGATGCGATCCCCGACTCTCAGTTGTCGCGACAGGATCGCCGGGCCGCCCGGCACAAGCTCCCGAATCGTGGTGTAGTCGTCCCTCTCTGTCAGCACCGCTCCGATTCCCACCAGGGAGAGTTTCATGGATATGTCGAAGTCTCCCGCCGCCCGCGGCCCCATGTAGTTGGTGTGGGGCTCGATGGTCATGGTGTAGGCGTTCATGAATGTCTGAAAGGCGTCTTCGCTCTTGAGGCGGCTGGTCCGCTTCAGAGCGTTGGCATAGCGCTTGTCGAGAGTCTCGACGATTTGCCTGTCGTCCTTGCCCGCAAGTTTCAGCCGCAGCCAGTCGTGCTTCACCCGCTTGCGCCACACCTCGAGTATTTCCGCGTCAGACCTGGGCCATGCCTCTTTGTCGCGCACGTATTGGTAGTCTTCGTTCTGGCCGAAATCAAACCCCTCTTTGAGCAAGGCGCGGGCGTAAGCAAAACGCTCGGACACCCGCCGCGCGTAGAGATTGAAGATGGCGAAGGGAACGGTGAGTTCCTCCATGCGGATGGCGTCATCGAGCTTGGTGCGCACGCCAGCCCACCGGTCGATATCGGTCTGAACAAAGAACAGCTTCTCGGGATCAAGCGACTTCAAGTAACGCTCGAATATTCGCTCCGACAGGGCGTCGTCGAGCGGCATCGATCGGTAGTGGTGACGGGTCAGCAGTTCGGCTGCCAGGTTTGCCGCCTGAGACTGTTGCCGCATGGGCTTCAACTCCGCGGGATGCGACACTCCCGCGTCGAGCGTCGCAGCTTGCGCCGCCGTTGCCAGCGCAAAAACGATCCACAGCAGACTCTTGATCACGGGTAATCTCCAATTTGTGGGGGGGGGCTGGCAAGGCAGCAACGCGTCGCGCCCTGCTCATGCGATGTCGTGGCGATGTCGTCTGTCCAAGTCCTGGCGGCCTGAGTAGGAATGATACCTGCCCGGGATCGCGCCAGGATGACGCAACAACGAAACCCGGGTGTGCAGGAGCAAGCCCGCCCTGACGGCCAGTGCAAAGCACCGGCCGGAGTGCCATCGCGTCCGACGCCTGTAAGGACGGGTTGCCTGGACTGGATGTGCTTGAGTGAAACTTCTCAACGATCTCACATTGCGTTGGCGCGAATCGGCTTTGGACCCATGTGGCGGCATTTCGTTGCCTCAAGAGTCAGCTTCGTTACCATTCCGTCAGCGCGGCGCTATGAGCCGAGGTTTGCGACCCAGCCTCCTTTGGGTCGAAGTGCATCCTCGACGCCACCCTGTGGCAGCGCCCTCACGGCGGGCGCCGGGTCGTTTCACGACCGCGCAGAATCGCTTGAGCAAGATGCGCCTGCAACGCCGAAGCTACTCTGTCCCGGAGAGAACCTCGCAGGCGCCCCGATGTTCGGAGCTGTGATTTCTCGCCCGACGGTGCGACGGCAGCGACAATCGGCGCCAGCACAATCATCATCGTCAACAAATGAAAGGAACCGACATGCAGAACAGAAAGTGGCAGAAATGCTTGGTCGCAGGCGCACTGGTGCTCGGCGCTCCGCCGAGCGGGGCGGCGGACGACGAGGTGAGCGCCGAGCAGGTGGTAAGCGCCATGGAGGCAAGCTTTGGGGTCACGCCGGGTGAGCGGCGCAACCACACCAAAGGCACCTGCGCGGTGGGCGAGTTCGTGGGCGTGGCCGAGGCCGCAGCGTATTCGCGTTCAGCGCTGTTTTCAGGACGCCCGGTGCCGGTGATCGCGCGTTTTTCGCTCGCCGGCGGGAATCCCAAGGCGCCCGATACCGCAAAGAGCGCGAGGGGCATGGCCCTGGAGTTCAAGCTTCCAGACGGCAGCGCGCAGCACATGACCATGCTCAATACGCCGGTCTTCGGCGCGGCGCGCCCACGCACCCTCTTCGATCTGGTCGTGGCGATGAAGCCTGATCCGGCAACAGGCAAACCTGACCCGGAGAAGGTCAAGGCATTCAAGGCGAGTCATCCCGACAATCTGACTCAGGCGGACTTTCTGGCCAACAACAACCCTCCGGCCAGTTACGCCAACAGCGCCTACTGGGGAATTCACACGTTCAAGTTCGTCAATCGCGCCGACAAGGCCACGCTGGTACGCTGGCGCTTCGTTCCCCAGGACGGCGAGAAGCGGCTCGCCGACGCCGAACTCAAGTCTTCGCCACCGAACTTTCTGGAGCAGGCCTTGATCGAACGCGCCAAGCAGGGGCCGCTGCGCTGGGACATGATCCTTACGTTCGGCGAGCCGGGAGACCCGGAGGACAACCCGACGCTGGCCTGGCCCGAGAGCCGCCGCCAGATGAAGGTCGGGACACTCACAATTGCCTCGGCAATGCCGCAAAAGGGGGCGGCGTGCGAGAAAATCAACTTCGACCCCCTGGTCATGGGCGAGGGCATCGCGGCGACGAACGATCCGGTGCTGCTGTTCCGCTCTCCGGCATACGCTGTCTCGTTCGCCAAGCGACAGGGGGGCCAGTAGCATCCGCGTCTCCGCTACGCATTCGAGTCATGCGTGCGCCGAGCGCATAGAGCGGCTGCGGCCAGAACGCCTGCCGGGCGAACCGTCGGCGAGAACGGGGCCACATAGCGCGCTGCCCGCCTGGTAGGCGACGCTGGTAGCAAGGACCGACGAGGCAAGCAGGATGGCGTGGTAGCGTCGGGGCACTGGCCTATGGACAGTGCTGAGGTGGGTGCTGTCCGACTTTCTCGGAGCTTGAACGCGTCCTTCGAGCGCACGTACGGTAGAGCGAGCGGCTGGCGGTCGGGGCTCGGCAAAGAACGACCGCCCGATGGTCGGCGCACGGCCATGATCCGTCATTGGCAAGCCGCTGGAATCAGTGTCAGGAACGTCAGCACTACCTCGCTAAGCGGACGTCCTACGGCACCCGGGTGAGTTTTCATCATCGGCGTGAACCAACGTTCGCGTTCCACGGGCAGCGGTCGGGACTCTGGTTGAGCGTCCGCTTCGCGAGGCGCTGAAAATCCGCAGCGCGTCATGAGGATCGTTGGGCCGTACGCCATTGCGGTCAGTCGCACTGCTGCGTTGCCACTGGGCAGCCGCTCAAGTCGCGATCACGGTTTGAGCGGCTTCGAGCGTTACCGCCAGTCCTCGACCTGTACCCCGCCGATCCGTTGAAATTCACCGACATTCGAAGTCACCACCACCAAGCCCCTCGCCAGCGCTGTGCCGGCGATCAGCACATCGTAGGCCCCGATGGGCTGTCCCTTGGTCTTCAATGCGGCACGGATCGCGGCAGAAGCCAGTGCATCGGCTACCTCGAACGGCAACGTGGAAATGGTCGAGAAGAACGCTTGCAGCACGGGAGCCAGCTTTCTTGCCCGCTCAGCGTTGAGCGCGAGACCGTATTCCACCTCCATGCGGGTTAGTGCCGAGACAGCGATGAAGGTTGGCGAAATCGCCTTGATGCGCGCCAGCACGTTCGGCTGGCCCTTGACGAAATCGCTGACCGTGCAGGTATCGAGCAGATACTTCATGCCAGCGGATCGGCAACTGGCGGCTTGAGCCTGTCGCGACTGGCTTCGAACGGCGTCGCGTCCGCCATGCCCTTGAAGTCCAGCACTTCATCGGGCCACTGCGGCGCACCGTGGCGCTTCAGCCACTCCGCCACGGCATGTCGGATCAGGGCATTGCGGCTTTCCCCCGCCTGCTCGGCTGCATGATTGAGCTGTTCGCCAGTCTCGTCGTCGAGGTAGATGTTGAAATGCACGATGATCTCCATATAACATATCGGTATGTTATGCAGACGCGTGCTGTTTATCAAGCGCTGCCTCGGTCGGTTCTCTGGCCGCAAAGATCGCCTGCGAGGGCACGCACGGTGCGCGTTCTGCGTCGAGCCGCGGACGCCGAAAGCACGCCATTCAGGCGGCTATCGTCCGCTTCAGTGAGTTCGTCGTTGCGGACCTTGATGTCGCCGATCCAGAAGCCAGTGCAAGTCAATTCCAGTACACTTCATCGCGGCCTCCTTCAGGCGGGAGTGGATCCGCACGTGGCCCTCAACGCCACCAGTGCCGAGCAGCCCGTGAGCCGTCGAGACGACTGTCAGAACCCATTCATCGCTGGCCCCCGCTTTCGATTCCATGTCGCGCAAGAAAAAACACCCCAAGGCTTCGGCCACGCCTCCCGTTGCGAATGGCATCGCGCTTCCAGGCGATGCCGACGCGGCCTTGGGCGCGGCACGCTACAAGGAAGCGATCGAGCATTACAAGGAGCAGCTCAAGCGCGAGCGGCGCCCCGAGTGGCTTGAAGGTTTGGCCGCGGCCTACGCCGGACGCGCCGCGCAGTTGGCGGCGAAGGGCTTGGTCAAGGAAGCGCTGGCGCTGTGGCGCACGCGCGCAGACGCGTGCGGCGCGCCGCTGATCGAGGGACCCTACCTGGGCTGGCTGCTGCAGGCCGGCGAGACCGCCCAGGCGCTGCGCCTGTTGGCCGGCACTTTGCGGCTTGCGCCCGAGACACAAGCGCAACTGGAGACACAACTGGCCGCTGCCGTCCTGGTCGCCCCGGACAGCGCCCTCACAGCGTTGGCTGCCGAGAGCCCGCTGCTGCGCCACCGGGCCGCGGCCCAGGCGGCGCTCGCTGCCTGCGCCCGCGGCGACGCCGCCGCCATGGCCGAGCAGCTCCAGGCGATCCCCTTCCGCTCGCCGTACCGCGACCTGCGAGGCCATCCTCAAGGCGCTGGTGCTGTACTCGACGGACCTCGAGCAAGCGGCGGCGGCCTTGGCGCGCGTGCCGGCCGATGGTCCCTTCGAGCCGCTGGCCAGGGTGCTGCGGGTGTGCCTGCTGCCCGGCCAGGAATGGGTCACTGCACTTCACAGCCTGGACCAGGAGGGCCGGGCGCTGGTGCTCGATCTCAAGGGCTGCCCGGCGGAGCAGCGGGCGCTGCTGCTCGAACTGGCCAAGCTGAGCGAGGCTCCGGGGGCCGCGGTGGCGCTCTACGATCTGCTTGCGCGTCACCGACGCGCCCTGCCTGAGGGTGCGGCGGGAGGGCTTTGCCTGCGCCTGTTGCCGCATGCACCGCAGCGCCTGAAAACCTACACCGCGAGCTTCGGATCGCTAACGCGCGCCGAACAGGGGCGCATCCTCGCCCTGGCGGAAGAGATCAGACAGCGCCCGGACGAGGCCGAAGACCACTGGCTGCAGTTCGTCGACAGTATCGGCCGGGCCGACCCGGCCGGGCGCCGGCGCGCCGCGCTGGTGCTGCGCCGTCTGTGCGAGACCCCAGCCCACCGCAGCCCGGACGGCGCGGCATGCGAGCATGCGTTGGACTGGTGGGCGCAGAGCCTGGAGCTGGACCCCGAGGACCGGGCAACGCACCTCAAGCTGATCCGCGCGCTGCGTGAGCGCTCCGACCTCAAGGAAACGCGTGTTCGGCTCGACGCCGCCCTGGCGCGCTTCCCCCAGGATGCGCAGGTGCTGCTCGAAGCGGTGGAAACCGCGCTGGCGAGCGGCGCGTTCAAGAAGGCTGCCGGGGTGGCCAAGCGCGTGCTGGCGATCGATCCGATCAACCCGCGCGTGCGAGCGGTGGTCGGCCATGCCCACCTTTCCCACGCACGCAAGCAGATCGCCGGGAGCAACCCGGCGGCGGCGCACCGCGAGCTGGACGAGGCGGCGCAGTGGCTGCGCAGCGCGGCAGACTGCGGCTCGATCAAGCTGCTGCGCGGCATCATCGACGAGCGGGGCGACGAGCGGGCCGAGGAGGGCAATGCGCTGTTGCGCGAGGGGATCGCCGAGCTGGGGGGAACGCTGGTGGGAAGCTTCCATCTGCTGCTCGATGCCTGGCGCACCAAGCGCGACCCCAAGGCGCTGTTGCGGCGCGCCGGCGTCGATCTGGGCGGCACCCCGGCGGCCGAAGAAGTCGTGGCGCTCGCGCATGTGCTCAATGCCGTGCGCGAGGGGGACAAGGCCCTGCGCGCCGCGCTGGGTCCGCTGCGGACGATGCTCGGGCGCGCCGCAGCCCTGCCGTTCTCGGAGTCCGACCAGCACCTGGTGTGCGAAGCGCTGCACCGGCGCAACGAGCACGATCTGGCGCGCCGCTACGCCGAGGCGGCGCTCAAGCGCTGGCCGGGGCGCCCGGTGTTCGTGTATCTCAGAGCGGCAGCCGCCTACGGCGACAATCCATGGCAAATGCCACCGCGCGAGCTCAGGGCTCTGGAGCAAGCACTCGAACTCGCCCAAGCCCGCGGCGAGCAGCGCATCGCGCTGCGCCTGAGCGAACTACTGTCGGCGACGATGGGGGACTTCGCGATGCCGGGCGACCCCGGCTTGGATGACATGGATGGCATCGATGGAAAGGCGATGCTGGAGACGGTGCTGGCGCTCGGCGGCGAAGACCAATTCCTCGACTTCGCGCGCAAGGATCTCGGCAAGGAGGTGTTCGAAGAGCTGCGGCGCCAACTCGGCGGCAACAAGAAGCAGTTTGCTCGTGCGCTCATGGAACTGATCGTCAGCCTCCCACTGCCTCCCGGCGCGAGTGGCGGGGCAATACCGGCCCCAACTGCATCGCCCCGCGATAAACGCCACTCCCCGCAACCAGGACAGAAGGACCTGTTCGATGACTGATCCCTACCGCCTGCTCGGCGTCCCCGAAACGGCGGACGACGCGACGATCCGCGCGGCCTACCTGGCCGCGATCCGCGCCTGCCCGCCGGAGCGCGACCGCCAGCGCTTCGAGCGGGTGCGCGCCGCCTACGAATCGATCGCCACCGAGCGCGACCGCCTGGCCCGCAGCTTGTTCGACACCAGCGCGCCGACGGTGGAAGAAGTGATCGAGATCCTCAGTGCCGACTGGCGCCGCGCGCGCCCTGGCGAGCAGCGCATGCGCCGGCTGCTGGGGGGCAAATGAGGCCGCTCGAAGAGGCGGAAAAGCAGCGCCTGGTTGAGGAGTTCCGCGCCTGCCTGGAGCAGTGGGAGGACGACGCGGAGCAGGGCGAGCCCGTGGATCTGCGTACCCTGCTTGGCGAGATGGCCGCCCTGAAAAATGAGGTGCGCCTGGAGTCGCGCCAGTTCAAGAATGCGCTGGACGAGCTCAAGAGCTTCGGCGAGGCGCTGCGCGCGCACAACGAGCGGCTCGCGCGGGACCTTGACCGCGCTCGCAGCGAAGCCGCCGAGGGACAGCGCCAGGCCGAGCGCCGGCTGCTGCTGGGTATGCTCGACCTGCGCGACCGGCTGCAGGCCGGGACGGACGCCGCCGCGGCGCGGCGACCTTCCGCGCTCGCGCGCCTGGTGCCGGGCGAGACGCGCTTCGCGCAAGCCTTGAGCGAGGGCTTGACGCTCACGCTGCAGCGGCTGGACGAACTGCTGGCGAACCTACCGGGTGCGGTCCATCGATGCGCTCGGGCTGCCGCTCGACCCGCAACGCATGCGTGCGGTCGGCGTCGAGGCGGTGCCCGATCTTCCCGACGGCGTCGTGCTGCGCGAGGCCAGGCGCGGATTCCAACATGGCGGCGAGCTGCTGCGCGCCGCCGATGTCATTGTCAACAAGAAGGAAACGCCAGCATGAGCGAAACGATTGTCGGTATCGATCTGGGCACCACCAACTCCGAGGTGGCGGTGGTGCGCGACGGGCGCGTGGAGGTGATCCCGGTTGCCGGCGACGTGCGCATCCTGCCTTCGGTGGTGGGCATCGCCGACGACGGCGCCCTACTGGTGGGCGAGGCGGCAAAGAACCAGTACGTCCTGCACCCGCAGCGCACCGTGCGCTCGATCAAACGGCGCATGGGGGAGGCCGCGCACGTGGCGATGGGCGGGCGGGACTACATGCCGCAGGAGATCTCCGCCATGATCCTGCGCCGGCTGAAGAGCCTCGCCGAGGCGCACCTGGGGCATGATGTCACCAAGGCCGTGATCACCGTGCCGGCCTTCTTCTCCGATGCCCAGCGCCAGGCCACCCGGGAAGCGGGGGAGATCGCCGGACTGGAAGTGGCGCGCATCATCAACGAGCCGACCGCCGCCGCGCTGGCCTACGAGAGCCGCCACAAGGGCGCGCGCAAGGCGCTGGTGTACGACCTGGGCGGCGGCACCTTCGATGTCTCGGTGGTCAACCTCGAAGGCGACGTGGTGGAGGTGCTCGCCAGCCACGGCAACAATCGCCTGGGCGGGGACGACTTCGATCGCAAGATCGTCGATCTCGCGCTGGACCACCTCAAGCAGGCGCATGGCATAGACGCCAGCGGATTCCCCACCGCGATGGCGCGGCTACAGCGCGCGGCCGAAGCCGCCAAGATCGCGTTGTCGGACCGGCCCTACGCCACCCTTGCCGAGGAATACCTGCTCGAACACAACGGCTTGCCGGTGCATCTGTCCTTGGAAGTCTCGCGCCACGACTACGAGGCGCTGATCGAGCCCTACATCGACGAGACCCTGGACGCGGTGCACGTGGCCTTGAGCGGCGCGCGGCTCACCGTTTCGGATATCGACGAAATCCTCCTCGTGGGCGGGGCGACGCGCACGCCGCTGGTGGCGCGCCGGCTGGAGGAGGAACTCAAGCTGCAGCCGCGCGGCGAGGTGGATCCCGATCTGTGCGTGGCCATGGGCGCGGCGATCCAGGCCGCCCTCATCGCCGGCGCCCGGACGCAGACCGTGCTGGTCGACGTGACGCCTTACACCTTCGGCACGGGCGCGGTCGGCGAGTTGGACGGCGAGCCCTATCCCTACTGCTTCGTCCCGCTGATCCGCAAGAACACCCCGATCCCGGTGTCCAAGAGCGATGTCTTCTACACGATGTTCGATGGCCAGGACAAGGTGGACGTGACCGTCTACCAGGGCGAGGATCCGGACGCCCTCAACAACATCGAGATCGGCCGCTTCATGGTCGAGGGCCTGCGCAACGCTCCGGCGGGCAATCCAGTCGTGTTGAGCTTTGCCCTGGATCTGAACGGCATCCTCCAGGTGACGGCGCGGGAGAAGCAGACCGGCCTCGAATGTTCCATCACCATCGACAACGCCATCGCCCGCTTCGAGCAGGACAAGCTGGACGAGGCGCGCAGCCGCGTGCAAGCGCTGTTCGGCGAGGAGGAGCAACGCGCCGGTGCGCCGGAGATTGAAAGCGACCGGGATGGCCGCCGCCTGCGGGTGGAGGCGCACGCCCTGGTGGAAAAGGCGGAGCGCCTGCTGGAGCAGGCCCGGGCGGAGGATGCCGAAGACCTGGTCGACGCGATCGAGTCGGTCAAGGACGCCTTGGCTGGCGAGGATGCGCCGCTGCAATCGGCCATGAACAATCTGGCCGACCTGCTCTACTACCTGGAATCGTGAGCATGGAGCGCTGCCCCGGCTGCCGTGCCCGCCTGGCCGAGGCGCCGGCGTGCCCGCGCTGCGGCTGCGATCTCGCGCTCGTTCGTCGCGCCGAAGCGCAAGCGCGACAGCTCATCCGCCGCGCCCTGCGCGCGTGGGCGCAGGGGAATCATTCACAGGCAAGAGACCGCGCAAGCGCATCGCTGGCGCTCGATCAGGGCCAGTCTGGGGCGGGCGGTGCTGAACAGCGTATCGTCGAAGGCTGCCGCAGTGTTGGCGGCTGATCAAGGCGACAGCTGTGCCGGATGATGACATCGACTTGACCAGGCCGCGCGTCAATATCGCAGACCGCAGCAGGCGAGTCGGGGAAACGTGCAATCACAGCGTTACGCTGCCACGCTTCCTAGCGTCGATGTTATCCACATATTCGCATGGGCTACCGGAGGCGTTGTTCGTTGCCTTTCATGTGGCTCGCTTTCGGGCGTGCGATTCGAACCGCGTTCACCCGCTGGGCTCGCGCACGCGGCGGCCATTATTGGACGGTCGCTTGCGGCCAAAACCGGCCGTTGGCGGTGCCGTCCAAATCTTTCTCTCTGGACTCAGCTGGATGCCCGGTTTGCGGCGAGCAATTTGAAACCTACTTTGCGTTCAACTCGCCCATGACCCGGCAGTCATGGATTCGGCATAGCAGTCACTAGATCGGCCGCTTCACTCTCAAACCGGTCTGACGGCCTACGCGAACAATTCGGCCAGAGCCGACAGCGGGTTGTCGATCGTCTCCGTCGGCAGTGCAGGCTTCACCGGTCACTCGGTCGTCCCGGCAACCTGAACGGCGGCTTCGGTGATGTCAGTCGTTCCGATCCGACCCCCAGCAGAAGTCCTGCGAACCTGGAATCCGGCATTGAAATCGATGAAATCGGCCCTTCACGACCCCTCAGCCGGGCGCTTCGCCCTGCGGGGAACGCAACGACTACATCGGGCGCCGATTGCTCATTGGCGTTCGGTGGTGTCCGTGGCATCGAACCTGCTGTCCTGCAGCGTTGATCGTCAAGGAATTGCGCTCCGGCAGGATGGGTGTTATCGCCGCTCGCAGTGGTCACCTGGTGCGTGATCGTCCATCCGCCCATCGCCCGGTCTTGGACGGCAATGCGCAGCAACACGCAAGACATTGCCAAGCGCGAGAACTGTGACACGATGGCGCTCGAATTCGACTCGAACTCGACTGTATGTGCCCGACGGAGGTTGTGGTGCCCGGCTGGCAATCGCTGGTGATCGTGTGCTTCGTGTATTGCGTTGTGGGCTGCGCCGCGCTGCCCGCGCCAACCGTGCCGCTCGATGTCCCCGACCCGCTGAGCGGATACCGGTTCGGCCATACCGCCCGCGCACCGGACAATTCGTCGAGCCTCTTCGTCGTGCTGACCTTCTCCGGCGGCGGCACCAGAGCGGCGGCCCTTTCGTACGGCGTGCTCGAGGAGTTATCGCGCATCGACGTGCAATGGGAAGGTCGTCGTCGCCGGCTGCTCGACGAAGTTGACCTGGTATCCGCGGTCTCTGGCGGCAGCGTCACCGCAGCGTACCTGGCGCTAACCGGGGATCGCATCTTCGACGACTTCGAAGCCCGCTTCCTGCATCGTGATGTCGAAGGCGAGCTGATGCGAAGACTGCTAAATCCGCGGGACTTGGGCCGAATGCTGCAGCCGAGCTTCGGACGGTCCGATCTGGTCGCCGAGCACCTGGATCAATTGCTGTTCGAAGGCGCAACCTACGGCGCGTTGCTGTCGCGAGCCACTCCATTCGTGATTCTCAGCGCGACTGACATGGCCGCCGGCACGCGCTTCGAGTTCATCCAGGACCAGTTCGACCTGATGTGCGTCGACCTGAAGCACTTCCCGTTGAGCCGTGCGGTCGCGGCCTCCGCCGCCGTACCGGTTCTGCTGAGCCCGATCGTCGTCCAGAACCATTCCGACCGATGTCCGCGCACCGACCTGTCCTCATTCGACCGTGCTCGCCGCGAGGGCCGCCTGTCGTCGCGCCAGATCCAACAGGTTGACAAGCTCCAGTCCTATCTGGACGTCACGGAGCGCCCTTACATCCACTTGCTCGATGGCGGATTGGCCGACAACCTGGGGCTGCGCAGCCCCTTGGAGGCGGTCTTCCTGCGCGACGGCGCCTGGTCGCTGGCAAAGCGCATCGGTATTGCCGACGTGCGTAGGGTCGTCTTCATCGTCGTGCACGCGAGCACGGGGCCCGATCTGCGCTGGGGTCGTACGGCCGCCTTGCCGGGACTGAGCCAGGTACTTCATGCCGTGAAGGACATCCCGATCGATCGCTACTCCTTCGAGACCAAGGAACTGCTCGCTGCCAACTTCGAGCGCTGGGCGGCCGACATCAAGGAGCAGCGCAAGCTAGCCGGTGACCCCGCGGGCGAGGATCTCGAGTTCGTCCTAGTGGACGTGGACTTCGCGGCGATGGCGGATCGCACCGAGCGCGAGATACTCATGCGAATCCCCACGACGTGGAGCCTGGACGTCGACACGGTGGCGCGCATTCGCGGCGCGGCGCGCACGCTGCTGGAGGAGTCGAGAGCGTTTCAGGGTCTGTTGCGTGATCTTGGTGCGACGCGTCGCGAACGGGCCACAGCGCCTGCGAAGATGACGCGCGACGAGTGACGCGCTGCGAGCCACGGACCTGCCAGCACACCGGTTCACCGGTCGGAATGCCGCCAACGGCGCTGCGCGAACACCCGTCGGACGCGCTCTACCGCGTGCGCGCTCGCACGCGTGATGTGTCCTCCTGCGTCTGCGCCAGCAGCACCCCACGGGGCGGTCTTCACCCCGCGCACGCCACAAGACCGATCACCCGCGTGGCCGAGCGCAAATCCCCCCGGGGCGATTCGCTCCGACTTGGCGCCGGTCGGGTGGCGGGCAGGCCCCTTGACAGTCACCGTGCGGTGACATATGATGTCACTCATCGGTGACTTGTCGTCGCCGCCAACCCAGTGGAGACTTGATCATGGACTCATTCCCTGCCCCCCAACCCAGCCGGACAGCCCGAAGCTGCGCCCGTCTCGCGTTGCCGTCCGCCGTTCTGGTCGCGAGCCTCATCGCCGCCGGCTGCGCAACCGTGCAGCCGACCCAGTCGGGATTCATCCAGCCGACGGCCGCACAGCCCCAGCAAACCGTCGGGCAGGAGTTGCGTTACCGGAGCCAGGAACCCGTCGCCTGGACACGCTGGGAGATCGACGACGTGCGATGGCTGGTGCAGGACCCGGACGTAAGGATCGAGGCAGCCGAGATCGAGGAGCTTCGGGCTGGCTTACGCCGCTCGCTCGAACTCGCGGCAACCCCGCCGGCGATCGCGACCGGCCCGTCGGCCGCCGGCAGTCCCCGGACACTCCGCGTTCGCGCCGCCATCACCCAGGTCGCCTTGCCATCGCCTGCGCTCAACGTGATCACAACCGCCGTGCTCTTCATCCCGCTGGATCGCGGTGGGGCGGCGGTCGAGATCGAAGCGATCGACGTGGAAACGGGTCAACGTGTTGCCGCGCTGTCGAGCGCGGGCAACGGCACGCTCGCCGATTTCCGGGGTCACTACTCGCGACTCGCCCACGCGGGACTTGCGTTCCAGCGCGCCGCACAGGAGTTTCGCTCGCTGCTGGATGGCACCGATGGCCACAAGTCGTGACCGGGAACTCACCGAGCAGCGGCTGATCGAGACGGTCGGTCGCTTGCTCGCGCGCTCGGGCTTCGCGGCGCTCGGTGTCAACGCGCTCGCGCGCGAGGCCGGGGTCGACAAGGTCCTGATCTACCGCTACTTCGACGGGCTGCCGAACCTTCTCAAGGCATACTGCGAACGTGGCGACTTCTGGCCGACCGCCGACGAGGTGCTGCAGCCCGACGTCGCGACGCTGCGCGCCGCGCCGCTCGCGACGCGGACCGCAGCGATCGTCGTCAGCCTGCTCGACGCGCTGCGCCGTCAACCGCAGACCATCGAAATACTGGCCTGGGAGGTGGTCGAGCGCAACGCACTGACCGACACCCTCGCCGCCATCCGCGAGCGCTGGAGCCGCGAAGTGACCGAACTCGTCCTTCCCGACGCGGCCGAGGACCGGTCTGACTTCCTCGCCCTGGGCAACCTGCTGGTGGCGGGGATTCAGTACCTGTTGATCCGGTCGCGGACGACCCCCGTGTACGGAGGCATCCCCTTGGGTACCGACGCAGGCTGGGAGCGCATTAGGAATGCAGTGCTCGTCGCGTTCGACGTGGCCGCGCCGCCGGCCGAGTCGGTTGCCGAACGCGCACACGGGCGGCACGCACCGCGGCACCGATCGTAGGCAAGGGCGCGGTCCCTTACATCAAGTTCACAGACGAGGCATCGACGATGGTCGCAAGACGGGAGTTCCTGCAACGCACCGCGGCGCTCGCGACCGTGTCCTGCGCGGGCACGGGCTGCATCGCGGCCGATGGCGAGGATGCCTACGGCAAGGCGGTCAAGAACACCTGGCGCCACGCCGAAGGCGTCGTAAGGGAAGGCGTACCGCTGATGCGGGAGTTGGTCCGCTACGCGACGCTCGCGCCCTCCAGCCACAACACGCAGTGCTGGAAGTTCGCCTTCGAGGATTCGGCCATCAGCATCCTGCCGGACTACTCGCGGCGCTGCCCAGCGGTCGACCCGGACGACCATCATCTGTTCGTCTCGCTGGGCTGCGCCACCGAGAACCTGATCCAGGCAGCCTCGGCCCATGGGCTGAAAGGCGAGGCCCGCTTCGATGCGGCTCGGGACGCGGTTCGGGTGACGCTGCGCTCCGCGCCCTCGCTCGTCACGCCGTTGTTCAAGGCCATCGCCGAGCGGCAGTGCACGCGCGGCGAGTACGACGGCAAGCCACTGCCGACCGGCGAGCTTGCCGCGCTCGAGCGCGCCGCGTCCTCGGAGCGCGTACGCGTGATGATGATCACCGAGAAGGCCCCGCTGGAGAAGTTGCTCGAGTTCGTGATCGAAGGCAACAGCGCACAGATGGCCGACAAGGCTTTCGTCGATGAGCTGAAGGCCTGGATCCGCTTCAGTGGCAGGGACGCGGTTCGCCTGGGCGATGGCCTATACGCGGCCTCCTCGGGCAATCCCGACGTCCCGGCCTGGCTCGGCAAGATGATGTTCGGGCTCTTCTTCACGCCCAAGGCCGAGAACGACAAGTACGCTAAACATCTGCGCAGCTCGGCGGGCGCGGCAGTGTTCTTCGGCGCGCAGCCCGACAGGGCGCATTGGGTCGAGGTCGGCCGGGCGTACGAGCGCTTCGCGCTGCAGGCGGCGGCGCTCGGCGTTCGCAACGCGCACCTGAACATGCCGATCGAAGTGGCCGCGCTTCGACCGAAATTCGCGAGCCATCTTGGCCTCGGCACCCTGCGGCCCGACCTTGTCGTGCGCTTCGGGCGCGGCCCCAAGCTGCCGCCTTCGCTGCGGCGGCCCGTGCACTCGGTACTGGCGTAAACAACGCGCCGAAGATGCGGTGCCGAAGCGGGCACGATGTTCCTCGACCTTGCCGCCGAATACGCCGCGCGGCTTCGCGCTGCGACGCTGCAGGTGCCGGCAACGCCAGACGTGCCACTCACCGCGGCTCATGGCGCGGCGCTCCCAGAGCCCGTGCAGCGCTACCTGCAACGCAGCGGCGCGATCGGCAAGCCACCGGTACGCAGTTTCCACATCGTCTACGACGCCGTGATGAGCCAGCGGCCCAGTCAAGCGGGGCTGCCCGGCCCGGCCGAGCAGTTCAACGTCGTGCAGCCGGTGCGGCGCCTGTTCTTCATGGCCACGCGCATGGCTAACTTTCCGATAGCCGTGCTGCACGACTATGCCGGCACAGAGGCCTCGATGCAGGTGCGGATCGCGCGGCTGTTCAACGTGGCGGACCGGCACGACGCCGAGCTGGCGCGCGTCGAGACCGTCACTGTGCTCAACGACCTGTGCTTCTGGGCGCCGTCGTCGCTGATCGGGCCGCAGTTCAAGTGGCGTGCGACAGGTGATCGCCAGGTTGAGGTCACCTTCACGAACGGGCCGTACACGGTGCGTGCCACGCTCGTGTTCGATGCCGACGGCGATCTCTCGAATTTCGTGTCGGACGACCGCGCCCAGTCCCAGCGCGACGGCACCCTCAAGCGCTTGCGCTGGTCAACGCCGATGCACGACCGGCGCGAATTCCAGGGCCGTCGCGTGCCGACGCGGGGCGAGGCGATCTGGCACCAGCCCGAAGGCCCATTCGTCTATGGCCGCTTCGCGGTGCGCAGTATCCGATTCGACGAGGCAGCCTGACTTGACAAGGCCATCGACGTTGGCTGCGGTCTTCGCGATCGTTGCGGTCGCCTTGCTGAGCGCGGCGTTCGTGATCCGCTCGCGCTTCGAGCGCGACCTGGCGCTGGCCGCCGAGCGCAGCTCGCAGGGCAGTACTGTCGCCGCGACACGCTGTGGCCCGATCGAATACCAGGCAGCGGGCGAAGGCATCCCGCTGCTGATGATTCACGGCAGCGGCGGCGGTCACGACCAGGGCATGGCCTGGGCACGCCCGCTCGCGCAGCAGGATGTGCGCGTGATCGCGATGTCGCGCTTCGGCTACCTGCGCACGCCGCGGCCGGCCGATGCTTCTCCAGAGGCGCAGGCCGACGCACACGTATGCCTGCTCGACGCACTGGGCATCCAGAAGGCGGCGGTCATGGGCATATCGGCGGGTGGCCCATCGGCAATGCAAACGGCAATGCGGCATCCGGAACGGGTCAGCGCCTTGGTCCTCGTCGTGCCCATCGCCTACAAGCCCGGCAGCATCGCCGATTCCGCGCCGCCGGTGTCGGACGAAAAAGACGCGATGCTGCTCCGCCTGCTCGGCTCAGATTTCCTGTTCTGGACAGGGCTGGATGTGGCGCGCAATCAGCTGATCCGCCACGTGCTGGCGACACCACCTGAGCTGGTGGCCGCCGCCAGTGCGCAGGAGCGTGCGCGCGTGCACGACATGGCCGACCGCATCCTGCCGGTATCCACCCGCGCCGCCGGGCTGCGCGACGACACACGCCTGGGCAAGAGCCTCGGCCCTTACACGCTCGAGTCCATCCGCGTCCCCACGCTTGTGGTCAGCGCGCGCGATGATGGCTTCGGCACCTATGCCGCCGCCGAGTACACGGCTGGTCGCATTGCTGGCGCGAAGTTCATGGGTTTTGACGACGGGGGCCACCTGCTCGTGGGCCATGACGCTGCGGTACGCGCTGCCATCGTCGAGTTGCTCAAGGCATCGGTTCCGCCATGACCACCGTTCAACGCGGGCCTTGCGCCGAAGCGCGCCGACGCACGGTGGGTGGCAAGATCGTCATGGCGCCCCGGGAAGGCCACTGGTTGCAGTCGGTCGATTTGTGTAGGGCTCAACGGCCGGTGTTCGACGGCGCCAAGGACCCAGTACGACCCACAGCGCTCCCTCGATGGATCAAGCGGCAGACACTCGGCGCTGAGATCGCGGACCACACTAGCGGGGTCCGGGCGGAATAGGCGCCACATTGCGCACGGCCGCGCCAGGGTCCTTCTCGAGCTTGGACAGGGACAGCTCCCAGGTCTTGAGCGCCCAGTAGGCGCCGAAAGTCCAGATGCCCGCCATCTCCACGAAGAACACGACGCTGCTGCCGCGGGCCAGCAGTGCCGCCAGAACGAAGCCGGTCGCCGGGCACAGGAACATCAGCACGGCCAGTACGCGATAGGCGCGCCTGAGCATCGGCTCCCTGTGCTTCTGGTCGGCAGGCAGGTAGCTCAGCGAATGACGGGCGCATTGCCAGGCGACGATGCCGAGCAGGGCGAACAGCGCGGCAGCCGCCGCGAAGTGGATCGGCAGATCGGGCTGCCGCCCGGCCCATTCCAGCACAGCAGGGCAGTCCTTGACCAGCTGGATGACACGATCATCGCCGACAAGATCCTTCTCGGTGATACGTTCCGGAAAGACGGCGACGAACAGCGCGCAGATGGCCGCGGTGTTCAGCAGCGTGTTCTCGCGCCGCGTGAGCCCCTTGTACAGATATAGCCCAGCCGCGATGGCGCACAGCGCGCCGACGAAGAAGGTGCGCATCGGGAATTCGGCACACTGCATGGCCCCGGCCTCGACCGATACGCGGGCGGCGAAGAAGTACGCGCTCATCGAGGGCTGCAGCGGCAGGTCGTGAACGAAGCGCCCCCAGAAGTAGAGCCACGCCGGGAAGGTGAAGGCCAGCACCGCCAGCCCGAATCTCAGGGAGAAATAGGTTTCGGAGAAGTGCTGCCACAGCACCTGCGCATCGGCGGGCGGCGGCATGTTGTCCATGAACCTGTTCATCAGGCTGGGCTGCGTGCGGTCCATGCGTTGCTCCTTACGGATGCGGAGGCAGCCCCGACATGATACGCCCACCTTTCACGGCCGCAATTCCTACTCAACAAGAGTTCGCTCCGCTCCCGATCTGTGACGACGCGCGGCGATCGAAGTCTCAGGCTGCTCCGTCTTCCTGCTGCGCGCGCATGCGCGCGTGCTCGTAGGCGTCCTGCGGCACGTGCACCGTCAGCTTCATACCCGGGCTCTGTCCTTCCGGATCGCGGATGCTACCAAGGGCTGGTTCGTGACGTCCGAGAATCGTCTCTTGGCCAGGGCCTGTCTTCCCGGGCATGCGTCGAAAAGACGACGTTCGCCGATCCCCCCGAGTTCCCACGGTCTGCTTTTCGACGAGCATGGCGAACCCCCGTTCCCGGCCACAAGCAGAAGTTCCATCCTTCGCCGCACTTCGTCCACCAAGGTCAGCTACGACATCATTCCAGACGGACAACCTTGCTCTGCATCGCGGCTCACGCGACTGAGTGTAGAAAGTGCCTGACATGCGGTGGATCGATCCCGCAGTGGAATCTACGCACTTCCTCTTGCAAAGCGGCCGCTGCCCTTGAGACACGCTGATGCTGGCGCAAGTGCTCGGCCCAGGATTCGACCTGAAACCATTCCAGCAGGAGTTCAGGGTCGGCGGTGTCTTGGCTCACAGACCAGATGTAGGCACCGTCACGAAGCCGCTGTGCGGAAAGGCGATGCAGGGCATCAAGAAAGGCCGGGCGGTCGTCGGCCTTCACGCGGTATTCAATCTGGATCAATACCGGGCCGCGGTCTCCGTCAACGTTAGATGCCGTAAGCGGTTCAGGCCAGTGGTTCGATGGCTCCAGATCGGTGTCGCCCTTCGGCAGTTGGACGCGATTCGCTAGAAGGCCCACCACAACCAAACCGGCCGCACCCAGCAGCAATGCAATGGGCACACCGACGCTACTCGCCACAACGCCCCACGCCAGGCTGCCGATCGTCATCGCGCCATTGAACACCGTCAGATACACCGCCAGACCGCGTCCCCGCACCCAGTTGGGCAGAATGGCCTGCGCCACGCCATTCAGGGTGGTCAGTGCGGTAATCCAGGCGGCACCGAGAAACAGCAGGGCTGCCACGGCAGACCACTGTGGCGGCGACAGTGACAGAAAGACCATCACGGTTGCCGACGTCACGGCAGCGAGTAGCATCAAGCCGTCGGCACTCAGTTTCTTCCTGAGAGCCGGCAACAGGATCGCGCCGGCAATCGCCCCGATGCCGACAGCACTCAACAAGAGGCCGTAATACCCGGCACCACCGCCAAGCACATCGCGCGCGACCAGGGGCAGCAATGCCCATACAGAACTGGCCAGGGCAAAGAACAGGAAAGCGCGCAGCAAGACGATGTGCAATTCCCGACTGGCTCGTGCGTAGCGCAGCCCGGCCCGAAAGGCACCGGGGAATCGCTCGCCCAACGCATCGGGTTCTGCCCGAGGGCGTTTCCACCACAGCAACGCGGCGATCACGAAGAGGTAGCTCGCCACGTCCAGGCCATAGGTCGCCGCAGCTCCAAACGCAGCCAGCGTCATTCCGCCCAGTGCAGGCCCGATGGCGCGTGCGACGTTGAGGCCGAGTGAATTGAGCGCCACCGCATTCTTCAGATCCTTGCGCGCGACCAGTTCCGGCACCACGGCCTGCCACGTCGGCCCCATCAGGGCCGCGCCCACGCCGCCAAGAAACGTCAGGAAGACCAGCGAGGCCACCGTATGCCGATCGGTGAGGGAGAGCACGACCAGGCACGCGCTGACGGTAGCCAGGAGAACCTGGATGCCGATCAGGAAGCGGCGCCGGTCCAGGATGTCAGCCAGCACGCCGGCCGGAATCGCCCACAGAAAGATTGGCAGAGTGGCTGCTGTCTGCACCAGCGCAACGGCCACCGGCGAGGGTGACAAGTCGGTCATCAGCCAAGCGCTGGCGATATCCCGGACAAAGGTACCGACATTGCCGATGACCGTGGCAATCCAGAGCACGGCAAACAGTTTCTGGCGCAGGGGTGCGAACGCGCCATCGCCGGAACTGGCCGGGCTCGTTACCCCATTTGCCGGCTCGCTCATGCTGCCCAGCAGGAGCAACCGAGGGCACCGAAGTAGCCTCTCGGGTCGGCAACCGGCAAGTTGGACGCCCATGCACGCGCGTGATCGTGACCGTGCAGTCCACAGGCGCTGGCGCACCCGCACGCGGACGCCGCGATCTTCCTCAATGGTGACATGGAGTTTCTGCCTGCCGCGTCGGGTTCGCCCCAGGCCGCATAGCCCTTGAAACGGCGGGTCGGCGACCAGTCCGGCATCGCCGGCGGCAGCGGATTGTCATCGAGATCGGCAAAGACTCCGTCCGCAAACACGACCCGCCCCCCCACCACCGTGAGGTGCGAGGTCAGGAAGGAAATCTCGTCTTCCGAGACGCTGAAGTAATCCTTGCTGGGCACGATCATGTCGGCGAACTGCCCCACCTCGATGCGTCCGCGCCGGCCTTCGTCGTTCGAGAACCAGGCGACGTTCTCGGTCCACATGCGCAGTGCGGTTTCGCGGTCGAGCAGGTTGCACCGCGGGTAGAGATTCATGCCGCCCACGGTCTTGCCGGTGATCATCCAGGACAGGGAGACCCAGGGGTTGTACGAGGCGACGCGGGTTGCGTCGGTCCCGGCGGACACCTTCACGCCCTTGTCGATCATGCGCCGGATCGGCGGTGTCGCCTCGGCGGCTCTGGTGCCGTAGCGCTCGACAAAATACTCGCCCTGGTAGGCCATGCGGTGTTGCACGGCAATGCCCCCGCCAAGGGCAGCCACGCGATCGATGGAGCGCTCGGAAATGGTCTCGGCATGATCGAAGAACCAGTGGAGCCCCTCCAGGGGAATCTCGCGGTTCACCTTCTCGAAGACATCGAGCGCCCTTGAAATGGTTTCATCGTAAGTGGCATGCAACCGCCACGGCCAGCGGTTCTGCGCCAGGACGCGAATGACTTCTTCCAGCTCCCCTTCCATGTTGGGCGGCATGTCCGGACGAGGCTGGCGGAAGTCCTCGAAATCCGCCGCCGAGAACACCAGCATTTCGCCAGCGCCGTTGTGCCGGAAGTAGTCGTCGCCCTGCTTGTATTTCACCGAGGCGGTCCATTTCAGGAAGTCCTCCTTTTCCTGCTGCGGCTTCTGCGTGAACAAGTTGTAGGCGAGGCGCACCGTCATCTGCCCGTCATCGGCAAGACGCTGGATCACTGCGTAGTCGTCGGGATAGTTCTGAAAGCCTCCACCTGCGTCGATCACGCCGGTGATGCCGAGGCGATTGAGTTCGCGCATGAAGTGCCGGGTGGAGTTGAGCTGGTAGTCGAACGGCAGCTTCGGTCCCTTCGCCAGGGTCGCATAAAGAATCATCGCGTTGGGCTTGGCCAGCAGCAGCCCGGTGGGATTGCCCTGGATGTCGCGGGTGATTTCACCGCCGGGGGGCTCAGGCGTGTCCTTCGTGTAACCGACGGCGCGCAACGCGGCGCCATTAAGCAACGCGCGGTCATATAGGTGCAGCAGGAACACCGGGGTCTCCGGCGCGATGGCATTGATTTCTTGAAGGGTGGGCAGGCGCTTTTCCACGAACTGGTGCTCGGTGAACCCCCCGACCACGCGCACCCATTGCGGTGCCGGCGTCACCGCCACTTGGCGGCGCAGCATGTCCATGGCGTCGGCCAGCGAGCGCACGCCATCCCAGCGCAGTTCCAGGTTGTAGTTGAGGCCCCCGCGTACGACGTGGGTATGGTTGTCGACCAGGCCCGGCAGAACGCATCGACCCCTGAGGTCGATCACGCGGGTGCCATGGACACGCAGCGCCAGGACTTCCTCATCAGACCCCACCGCGACAAACCTGCCGTCCCGAATGGCGACGGCGGTGGCGACGGGATTTGCGCGATCGAGCGTAGTGATCCGACCGTTGTGAAATATGACTTCAGGCAGGGTTTCGGGCATGGGCAAGCTCCATGGACGTAATGTGGATCGAGACGGGCAAGCGGAGAAAACGACCGGCGAGAGGACATCCCCCCGCCCGTCAGGTATCGGCAGGATCAGGCTTTGGCCGGGTTCGGGCCAAGCTTGGCGCCGTGCTGCACACGCTCCGCTGCCTTGTGCACCATCGTGTAGGCGTAGTCGACGCCGATACCGTAGGCACCCGAGTGTTCCTGAACGATGCCGATCACCTCGTTGTAGGTTTCCTTGCGCGCCCAGTCGCGTTGCCATTCGAGGAGCACCTGCTGCCATGTCATGGGCACGATGCCGGCCTGCACCATGCGATCCATCGCGTACTTGTGGGCATCGACCGAGGTGCCGCCCGAGGCGTCGGCGACCATGTAGATCTCGTATCCGCCCTCCAGTGCGGCCGAGAGTGCAAACGTCGTGTTGCAAACCTCGGTCCAGAGCCCGGATACGATCACCTTCTTGCGCTTAGCGGCGGCCAGCGCATCGCGCACGTTCTGGTCATCCCAGGAGTTCATCGACGTGCGTTCGAGGATCTTGTGGTTCGGAAATACCGCCAAGAGCTCCGGATAGGTGTGGCCAGAGAAGCTTTCCGTTTCCACCGTCGTGATCGTCGTCGGGATATTGAACGCCTTGGCGCCCTTGGCCAGGGCGACGACATTGTTCTTGAGTGTCTGGCGGTCGATGGACTGAACACCAAAGGCCATCTGCGGCTGTTGATCGATGAAGATGAGCTGGCAGTTCTGAGGGGTAAGGACCTCGAGATAGCGTGACATGGTGGATCTCCTTGCAAGGGCTGACAGGTAAGCGGCTTGAGGACGCGATCGGTGAATCGACAACCGACATCCAGAGTTGTGCCGGAACGCCGCATTCATCCGGCACCGTTTATGGATTGGCCTATTCGGCTACGTCGACCAGAACCAGTTCCGCCGTATCGCTCGCCGACACCCGGATGACTGATTCGTCGCGAATCGCGGCACCGTCGCCGGCAGCCAATTCGACGCCATTGATCATTACTCCGCCGCTGGCAGATACCAGGTAGGCGCGCCGCTCAGGGTCGATCCGGTACTCGGTGCTTTCCCCCTTGCGCAGGGTGGCACCCAAAACCCGGGCGTTGGCACGAATCGGGAGAGCATCGTCATCGCCGGTGATGCCGCTGGCCAGGGCAACAAAACGGCCCGAGCGATCTTCTTTGGGAAACGGCTTGGATCCCCAGGAGGGCGCGCTGCCGCGCTCATCCGGAATGATCCAGATCTGGAAGATGCGGGTCACGCCTGGCTCAAGGTTGTACTCGGAGTGGCGAATTCCGGTGCCGGCGCTCATAACCTGGACATCTCCGGCGACCGTCCTTCCCTGGTTGCCGAGATTGTCCTGATGGCTGATCGCCCCTTCGCGCACGTAGGTGATGATCTCCATGTTGGCGTGAGGGTGCGGCGGGAATCCGGTATCGGGCTGAATGATGTCGTCGTTCCAGACCCGCAGCGCTCCCCAATGAACGCGCTCTGGGTCGTGGTAATCGGCGAACGAGAAATGGTGCCGGGCATCCAGCCAGCCGTGATGGGCATGGCCAAGGCTGCTGAAGGGACGATGCTCGATCATGGCGGACTCCGTTGGAAGGTTGCGATGGATCCATGATGGCGGTCGTCCACGCAAAAGAAAATAGAAACTTTGGAATAGAATTGTTTCCAGTTTCAATTCAATCAGTCGCCCGCACCGAGTAGCGGTAACGGCTTGCAACGCATCAGATCCAACCATCACGCTGGAGGGGGCATGGCCAATCTTCCCGATCTGGAAGCCTGGGCGATCTTCGCGAAAGTCGCCGAGACGGGCTCGTTTGCGCGAACGGCCGACGAACTGGCTTTGTCGCAAGGCACCGTATCGAAGGCGATTACCCGCCTGGAGGGGCGTGTGAAAACCATGCTATTCCACCGTACGTCGCGCAGCATGTCGCTGACCGAGAGCGGATTGACTGCCCTCGATTACGCTAACCGGATCCTTGAAGAGGGGGTGGCGGTCGAGGCAGAGCTGACGGAACAGTCAGCCAGTGTGCGCGGGCAAGTACGCGTTGCCGTGCCGATGTCGTTTGGCCTTTCTCATGTGGCGCCATCGTTGCCCGGTTTCATGGCGAAATTCCCCGAGGTCAGCCTGGACATGGATTTCAGCGATGCGCTGGTCGATCTGGTGCAGGGCCGGTTCGATCTGGCTATCCGCATTTCCAACCTGTCGGACTCGAGCCTGCTGGCCCGGCGCTTGTGTACCGTCCGGATTCTGCTGGTCGGTTCTCCGCTCTATTTCAAGCAATACGGCAAGCCAAAGCATCCGCGTGATCTCGCGGCGCATCGAGCCCTCCAGTATGCCTATTCACCAAGCGGCGCCAGCTGGCGTTTCACGCATCCCCGGCAGGGGGAGTTCACCCAAGTCATGCAGGCGCCCTTGCGGGTCAATAACGCCGAAGCCCTAGAACCGACCTTACACGCCGGGCTTGGGCTGGCCCTGCAACCTGAGTTCCTGGCTTGGCAGCACATCCAGTCGGGTGCTTTGGAAACGGCCTTGGATGATTGGCAGGTCGAACCCATCGCACTGCATCTGGTGACGCCACCGGGACGGCGCAGACCGGCACGCGTACAAGCGCTGATCGACTACTTCAGCGATTACTTTGCCAAAAAGCCGTGGGCGCAGGGAAAGTAAAGGATGGAATCTTGGAGAGAGTCTGCGACTGCTCAAAATCTTGAACCGGCCGTCCCGATATCGGTTGGCGAATGGCAGCAACGGGTCGGCTGACGTCAGCCGACCACGAAAAGTCAGTGACCGCTTAGAGCCTGGAGCGGCCAGCCAGACGGTGAGCCGCCAAATCCGCTGCCAACGGCCGGATCAGTTTGTAATCCGCCGTTCAGATCTTCCAGGTCAGCGGCAGTCCCCGCCTTACACCTGCCTGATGACGTTTTCAACGGCGATGGCAGCTTACTGATGATCAAGCTGCCGCTCACGTGAATCTGACGCAGGCCCGGTCATCGGCCATTCCGGTCAGACGACTGCGTCGAGCGAGCGGCAGGTATCCAGCGGTCAACGGACCTTGGGGCCGACTTGCAATCGTCACCACCATCCAGGACTATCAGGGGAAGCGGCGTGGGTTCGTATTGCGCAGCGCTGACGCACGGTAGCCGCTGGCGAAGACTCGGCGGTCGAAACCATCGCCGGGTCGGGAGCGCTCAATCGGCGACAGCGTGTGGCCATTTCAGGACCTCGACACGCCTGCTCTCTGGAGGCGCGCCAATTGGGATGGTGCAGATGCGGCTCTGCCCTAGCAGAAATTTGCTTGCCCTCTTCCTTTGCGTGGCAGGCGTGGACGGCAGCGGCGGTGCGCTCCACCCGCGGTTCAAGGTGGCGCGCAGCCGATTCTCGGACAGGGACTTGACCCGCTTCAACGAACACTTCATGGTCACACAGAGAGGTTCATCATCCCACCTGACTTCTGCCTCAGCAGTAGTGTCGGTGTTCGGCCACTGCTTCAAGGGTTCGCATGCTGAGGGACTGACTTGGGAATGATCGACTCCAGACACTGGTTTCTTGTTGTTGCGTGGGCGATCCTCGCGATCTTGGGCGGGGTCTATGCGTGGGTCTCGCAGCCGATCGTCGGGTACCCTTCGATGGCGAGCGCCACGATTCGGGGAGCAGTCATCGTCGCCTGGTACACGCTTGGGTTCGCGGTCGTGGCCCGAAATATCGAGCAGTGGGCTTGGACGAAACTGGCTCTCGGCTTTTGCCTTGGGGGTGGCTGGGTTGCCGCCGCATTCATGGGAGCGAGCAGCGCGCCGATGGCGGTCGTGAGCTGCGGCTTCGTGTTTGGCTCAGTCTCGGGCCTCTACTCAGGCGTGGCGAAGACCCTGCCCCGCGCCGCCTTGGTGGGAGCAGGGGTGTTCGCGGGCCAGGTCACCGTCGACCTCGCCCTCACACTCATTGGGCTCACCAGCATTCGCTTCGGAATGTGAACGCTTTGCCGCGTTGAGGGAGCAGCCGCTTCAGTCCGTCGTTCGGATCCGACAATGCGAGCTTGCGATTCGCTGCTAGACGCAAGTACCTTCCGCTGCTCGATATCGGGAGACCTTGCCATTTTGGCTGGGGGCTGCCTCGCGGCGTAGTGTCGGAAAGCCGACCTTCGCCGATCCCCAATTTTCAATTGGCAGCTTTCGGGAAACACTTCGAACCGCGGCTGCCGGCCAACTCCGGCCGCTCACCCCTTGCCCAAGACCACTACGTGAGCGTCAGCCTGACCGCTCTAAGCCGAAGCTCACGTCGGCGCCGCGATCTGCCGCAACTCGGTCCTAGCTGGTGTTCCACATAAGGGCCGAGTCTCCGCCACTGCTCCGACCGGTGCCGCCGGTGGCGACGCGTCGCCTTGCTGCCGTTTAGCGTCGTCGTTCCTGAGCGGGGGAGCCACGGTAGGGTCGATGGGCTCTACTCAGCGCGGATCGTACCAACCCAGGCGTCGGCTGACGTCCTGCGCCGTACCGCGAGTAGGGCGACGTCGCAGAGGATTTACTTGACGAACTGCGCCTTGAGGCAAGGTCAGCCCTTTGCGAATTGTCATGGACAACAATAGCCTTTGCGGCAATCGTGGCATGGTCATTCTCCACACGATCTGCGGACAAAGAATTCAACCGACAGTGGGGACGAATTGAAGCGAAACCAACCGGGCTTACAGCGACACTCGGCAATTGAAATGAGACTCGTGTCGTTCAATTCAAAGTTCGGCCACTTAGTTTGCTGAGAGCCACAACCCATTAACCCCACACAAGGAGTTTGTACTATGGCAATCAAACAGAAGATCGCGCTCGCCGCACCTATTGTGTCTATGGCATTTGGTGTGAATTGCTTTGCTTGGGAAGACTGCAGCTGGCATGAGGTTGGTTATGGCAAGACCCACTTTTCAGATCAAGGAGACTGGTGTCCTGATGGGAAGTTCATCATTCAACTGGACTTCGACGGAGGGGGGTATGGCAGGAACGACATGGGCAACTACCCAATAGCAAAGAGCGTCAAATGCTGTAGGCCAGCATCTACCGCAACTGCTCAGGACGATGGAAGGTCTTCGCAATCCTTACCTCCAAGTGAGGCTCGATACCTTCAGGACCAGATTGATGAGTTGCGACGAGAAATCGCCGCAGTGCGCGCAATGAGTCCCGAGCCATGAGGGATTGTCTTCGGATTGTCTTCACGGATTGGCCGGAGAAGATTGCCCGCCCGATTTTCGTCAGTCTGAGCACTGCCTTGCTCATCTTCTTGGGTTCTTTGAGTTTCGCTCCGGTGCGGGCCTGGCTTTTTCCTCCCGAGCGAATAGGGGATTATCCTCTAATCAGCACTGCGGAGCCACATGTTGCGAAGGAGGGCAAGAAGTTGATTGTGGACTTCTTCATCATCAACAGAACCAAAGATGCGTACACGCGTGAGCAACTTGCCCGGCTTTTGCAGTCGAGAAACACTGGTAGCGGGTCTAAGCCGTCTCCTGACATAGCGCTAAAATATTGGCGCAAAGAAGGGAAGATCGAAAACGTGTTTCTTGAGCAGGAGTTTAACGACCAAAAGGGCCAACTAGATATCGCTTTTCAGCCTGGTTCAGATACGGTCTCAATCAAGATCGTGGACATCGCCGAACGCGCAGTAATGAAGGTGAGTATCGTTATAGTTGGCCTTCCTGAGATCGAACACGGTACCGTTACAAGAATGACTAAGAGTGCTGTGCCACTGCTTTACGAAGATTATCAGGACGCGTGCTACACGCGGCACGCGAAGTAAGCTTGTGGGTGGCGAATTGATGTTCAAGCGGCGATCGGGGTCAGGAACAGCCCACGACAATGTGGCCGCCAAGCGTAGTGATCAAGCGCAGCCGGAGCGGGGGCGCTCCGGCGCGTTGCGCGGGTGTGGCGCCGGCGAGCGCGCGATGAACGCGGTGAGCGTTGTAATAGTCCTGGAACTCCGCCAGCTTTCGGGTCAGGTCCAAAGCATTCCAGAAAGATGCCCGATCGAGGTACTCACGCCGGGCCGTCCCGATGAGCCGCTCGATGAACGGATGCGAAATGGGCGTGTAAGGAACCGACTTGAGTTCCTCAATCGCGAGTACGCGCAGATTGGCCAGCCCAACGGCGAAAGCGGAACAGCGGGTCGTGATCGCTGCTGACGCGTTTCGGGAGCGTCTGTCCAGCAACGGCGTGGTTGAACATGCGGCAGACGGACACACCATCGATGCATGCACGCTCAACGCCAAAACCGACGATGCGGCGGGTGAGCACGTCCATGACCACCAGCACCCAGTGGCTACGCAGGAGAATCGATTCGCAGCGGAACAGGTCCATGCTCCACAGGCTGTCCTTGGTTTGCGTGCGCGATGAAGGTCAGCCAGGAGGGGCCATCGGAGCCGGTGTCGCCGGGCCGATGGTGCTTCGCGAGCACGCGGCGAACGACATCCTTGTCAATCGCGATGCCGAAGACATGAGAGATCTGCTGGGCGATGCGCACGCAGCCGAAACGCGGATTGCGCCGCTTCATCTCGACGATGGCTGCGATGAATTCCGCGGAAGGACCTTTGGGACCGGGCTTTCGGCGATGAGACGAGAAAGAAGAGAGCAGGCGGTACTTGCGCTCTATCAGCGCCTTGTGGAATTTGAACAACGTGGCAGGCTTGATGAGTGCGCCAAGTTTCGTAATCCGGCGCGGATTCACGAACAGCGTGGTCAGACCGAGCACGACGCGATCGAGCGTCGTCAGATTCGGTGCTCGTCGTCGGGATCGATTGGTGATCAGAAGCTGATGTTTGCGCAGAAGAGACTCCGCGGCGACGGCCCGCACGCCACCTGGGCGGAGCAGCTTCGCGAAGGTGACCAGCAGGTGGATGGCGAGGATGAGGAGCTCGCGCATGGGGCGAACGCTATCATGATCACCAGCGTGCGCAAGACTGCACGGCACAGGTGGATTCCGTCATACTACGAGTTCGCCACCCACACGGAGTACGTGCGCCGCGGCTGCTTCGCCAGCTTCGTGCTGGAACGAACCCAGCCCGACAAGCTGCGCCAAATGCTCCTGGAACGGAATCCGGCGACCGCCGGCTGATCGAGAACAACCAACGAGAGTGTCGGCCGGCAGGGCGCGACGCGCCGACCCGATAGGCCCGTGAGCGCGCGATCGCGATACTGCCGGCGAAGACTTTCCACGACAGTGGGCCTGGGGACTTGCAGGGCGAGTCTTCCCTCGACGATGCCGGGCTGATTCTCCGGCCAGGCCGAAGCTGCACACCTGCTTGCTCCCGGCTTGGCCGGTTTGAAAGGGGGCGGTTCACTCGGATGCCTACGCCGAATGACCGAAGTTGGCCGGCCGAAAGTCCAATTGACCCCGACGTGGCCCCGCCGCTAGCATGCGGACGTCAACGGCAGCGTAAGGAGATGATCATGGCCACTGCGAAGGGCAAGACGAGCACGAAGAAAGCGACGGGACCCGGGGCGAAACCACGGACGAGCGGACCGACCAAGCGAAAGAGCGGCGCTGCGGCCACGGTGGTCCCGACGCGCCACTTCTGCGGCCTGCCGCGCATCCCCGAGCGCAGGCTGCCGCGCGGCCTAAATCGCGACCGCGCCCGCCTCATATTGCAGACCTCGAACAAGTGGCTCAACGGCAGTACCCTGCGCTACTGGTTCTTCGACAAGCCTGCGAAGTGGACGGCCTCCGAGGCCGAGAAGAATGTGGTGCGCCGTGCGTTCAAGATGTGGAAGGACTTCGGCATCGGACTGAACTTCGTCGAGGTCGGCAGCCGCGCCGAGGCGCAGGTGCGCATCGCCTTCGATCAGAACGACGGCTCCTGGTCCTACCTCGGCAAGGACGTCCTAATGCCGCGCTCCGACCCGCGCACCATGAATTTCGGCTGGAGCCTCACCGCGGACCCGCGCGAGGGGCTGGACACGGCAATGCACGAGATCGGGCACACCCTCGGTTTCCCCCACGAGCATCAGAATCCCTTCGCCGGCATAGTCTGGAACGAGGACGCGGTGTACCGCTCGCTCGCCGCGCCGCCCAATAGCTGGGACCGGCAGAAGACGTACTGGAACATCATCCGCAAGATCACGCCGGACCAGGTTCAGGGCTCGTCCTGGGACCCGGACTCGGTGATGCACTATCCGTTCGAGGCGGGGCTGATCGACAAGCCGGCGCAATACCGTTCCGGCCTGCACCCGGCGGGTGGCATCTCGGCCCGCGACCGGGAGTGGGTGCTCAAGTTCTATCCGCCCATCGAGCCCGCCACGCTGCCGCTACTGGTGCCGCGGCAATCCGTTCCCCTCACGCTCGAAGCCGGCAGGCAGGCCGACTTCCGCTTCCAGGCAGATCGCGCGCGCCTGTATGAGTTCCGCACTTTCGGCGAGTCCGACACCGTCATGGCACTGTTCGAGGACGCCGCCGGCACGCTCAAGCAGATCGCGGAGGACGACGACTCCGGTGCCGACCGCAATGCCTACTTCCGGTTGCGTCTCAAGAAAGGCAGCAAGCACGTGCTGCGCGTGCGGCTCTACTACTCCGAGTTGCCCGGCGAGACCGCGGTGATGGTGTGGTAGGTGGGCCGGCCAGGGTGGTTCCAAGCCACCCTGGCCGGAGCTGAAAACGCCTGTCCTACCCGAAATACCCAAGTAGGCCGTTTCGTGGGTTCGCACACGTATCGTTAGGCTATATCCTATATTGACCATACCGTTATATGCGACACTTACAGTAAACTCTTAGATGAAAGGGATTACTGATGAAGGTCGCCACGGTAGCTGAAAATGGAATTTCCGTTGAAGCCGGCCACATTGAAGATATCCGGCTTGCTTCGACCAAGATGACGGGCGCGGACCGAAGGGCGTTTCAGGCGCAGATGGCGCTGAAATATTGTGGCGGCAATCCTCGGCGTGCCGAGGACGTCTTCGGATGGAGTCGGCAGGCCGTGCGGCTTGGCCTGCATGAGAAGCGTAGCGGGATCGTTTGTCTTGGGCATCACAGGTTTTGCTGCGGCGCGAAACTGTGGGAGGACAAACATCCAGAGGTGGCGCGCGCGCTGTGGGAGATAGCGCAAAGTCATTCGCAACAGGATCCGACTTTTCGCACCACGTTGTCGTTCACCCGTTTGACCGCCGAGCAAGCCATCAAGCAGTTGCGGGGACAAGGGTTTGCCGACGACGTGTTGCCCTCACGAAGCTGCATGTCGCAAGTGTTGAACCGCAACGGCTACCGGCTGCGTCCGGTGCTCAAGGCCAAACCCCAAAAAAAGTCCCAGAAACCGACGCCATCTTCGCCAATATCCAACAACATGAGCGCGCTTGCCAAGGCCAAGCCGTCATGCGCCTGAGCATGGACTGCAAGGCGACAGTGAATATTGGCGAGTACTCCCGGGGCGGCAAGACGCGGGGCGATAACCAGGCAGCCGACCACGATATGGGATGCGAGCGAAAACACACGCCGTTTGGTGTCGTTGATGAAGACAGTGGACAACTGCATGTGTCCTTCGGAAGCTCGGCCAAGACCAGCGATTTCATCGTCAACAGTCTCTACGCGTGGTGGCAGAGTCAATCGCCTGAGCTGTGCGCTCGGGTTACGCACCTCCAGATCAAGGCTGATAACGGGCCCGAGAGCAATGGCCGGCGCACGCAATTTCTCAAGCGGATGGTTCAGTTCGCTGATCACATCGGCAAGTCCATTCGCCTGTTGTACTTTCCGCCGTACCACAGCAAATACAATCCGGTGGAGCGATGCTGGGGAATCCTGGAAAAGCACTGGAACGGGGCCAAACTAACGGATACCCAAACGATGTTGGAGTGGGCCAAGAGCATGACCTGGAAAGGCGTTCATCCCGTCGTCGAATTGAACCGTACGGTCTATGAAAAAGGAATCACCGTGGCCAAGGATGCCATGCAAGCTGTCGAGTCGAGGCTGGAACGAAACCCGCTCCTGCCCAAGTGGGACATCCTCATCCGAACGACCTGCATGGTATAAATATTCTGGGGAATCACCTTAGGCGGCGAACCTGGGGCACGGCTCTGCCTGGGACCCCGACTCGCGGACAGCAGGTCGGCCTGAACGGTCATTGGGCGCTGCGCCGCCAACGGCTGCAACGTACTGGTCAGCCGTCGTTGCCCGGGATTCCCGTGACTCCATCTTCTCAAGCCATAGAGCCCACCGGCAATCCAGGCGCGGTTCAATCAGACCTGCACCGTGCGGATCAGAGAGGCGTGAAGCTCACCCAAGCGGGGATGAAAGCTGAGATCGCCCTTGGCGGCATGGAGTTGGTTCCTCGGTTCCAGGATCCCTCGTGCATTCCGCCTGCGTCCGGCTGGCCCGGCTTTGCCGGGCCTCGCCCGCCCACTCTCCCTGGAAACTCGATGGCGGCGGCAGCCCCGATGGCATGGCCCGCCGAGGCTTGAAACAGGTCGGGGATGCGTTGCGCGCGTCCCGCGATCGAAACGCTACTTCTGGAACGTGAAGCTCGCGTCGTACGTTCCGAAGCTGTTCGACGTGACCCCGTTGCGCTCCGTGCCCGAGTACGAATCGCGACCGGCAGTGGCCTTGACGGTGAGCGTGCCGCCGGAAGCCGGAATGACACCGGCGTGCACGGCGGCCCTGCAGATCGACGAGTCGCGCGTATAGACGTCCGTTCCCCAAACGGTGCCGCGCACGTCAACCGAGCGGCAGGTACAGGTGAGGGGCTTGCCCTCGGCGAGGTTCTCCGACAGACAGCGCACAACCGTCTGGGATGCGACGTCAGTCCGAAACGCGAAGCTCTTGCCGTAAGCTCCGTAGTCCCTCGATGCGACCCCGTTTCGCTCCTCCCCCTCGTACGAGCCGCGTCCCGGCATCGGATACACGGTCACCTTCCCGCCCTCCGGCTTGATCGCGCCGGCGTGGACCGCAGCGCGGCAGATTGAGGAATCGCTCGTGTAGACGTCGGAGCCCCAGACGGCTCCCTTGGCCGCGGCCTTTGCGGTGCAATCGCAGGACAGGGGCTTCTTGTCCGAGTACCCGGAGAGCGTTTCCGGACAGCCGCCCGTGCGCGGGCGCAGGCCTTCCTTGAAACCGAAACTGGCGGGCCATGCACCGTAGTCGCTCGAGTAGATGCCGTTGCGCTCGCCGCCCGTGTAGAGATCCTGTCCGCCGTATGGGTACACGGTGACCTTGCCCCCGGTCTCCTTGATTACACCCGCGTGAACCGCGGCCCGGCAGACCGACGAATCGTCCGTGTAGAGGTCGGTCCCCCACACGGACCCTTGCTTAGTCGCCTCGGCGTCGCATTCGCAGGCGATCGGGCCGGTGCTCCCTCGTTTGGGCGGGTGGCAGTTCGAGCCCGCCTTGCCTTCCTTCCGCGTCGGCTTCGGGCCGACCTCGCGCTCCACCTCCTGCAAAGCTCTTCCAAGCTGACTGGCATTGGACGCCGAGAAGTACTTACCGTTGCCTTCGCGCGCCACGCACTGTAGCTGCTGCGCTTCGTCCCTCGCGACGTCGAAGCCGACGACGTGAAAGCGCACACGCACCCCCGAAGCGATCGCCTCGCGCGCTGCAGCGCACGGATCGCCCCCGCATTCGTCCTTGCCGTCGCTCACGACTACGACCGAGGCCTCGCCCTCGTAGTCTTTGAGTTGCTCGACGGCAAGCTTCACGGCTTCGGCGAGCGGCGTCTCTCCCTTGGGTTGGATGGCGTTGACGTTCTTTGCGACCGCAGCTCGATCGCTTCCGATCGGCGCGACGACCTCGAGGTCCTTGCAATCGCCCTTGCGGCGGTGACCGAACGTCAGCAGGCCGACTTGGACCTTCGGGTCCAGGGACCTCAGCACCTGGTTCATCACGGTGCGTGCGACCTCATCCTTCGGCTTGCCTTCGACCTTGCGCAGCATGCTTCCCGACGCGTCGTAGACGAACAGCGCCGCCGGCGGGTGACCAGCGTTACGGGGTTCGCCCACGGCCGCCCCCGCACCCGTGCTCCAGAGCGAGCCGAGACACAGAATCAGAGAGATTCTCCGCCCATCCATCTCCTACCCTCCCTATCTTAAGAGAGACCCGTGAGCTCGCCCGACTGATCCTACCACGCACACGACATCCGACCAAACCGCGCTTGGGAGTATGTCGCGAGTTCGTGATCTGTCCGGGTTTGTAGGACGTGATCTGTCCGGTTGTCATAGGTACCTGAAGGAGGTGCGTGATGACACGGACGGAGCTGCTACAGGAGATCCGGACGATGAGATTCGACGAGCCTCTGCAGTCGTGCCCAGTTTGAAAGGCCAAGACATGAGTTCCCTCTTCAACGCTCGCCAAAGTCGGCCTCTGGAAGTCCACAGCTATGCCCAATCCATGCGAGTTTGACCCCGGTTCACGCTCCCCTGCGCGATTCGATACCCCATCGTCGGTCGCCGTCAGGGGCGACAGGGCCTTTGTAGTGGACGCCCGCTTCCGCCCCGGCGGCCCGCACCATGAGCGCTTCGTCCTGCCCCTGAGCGAGGGCACCACCCCTTAACCCACGGCAAGCAAGCGCTCCCGTTCAAGCCCGCTGACCCCGGAGCTTTTCTCCCCGTGTGATCTCGACGGCTTCGATCGGCGGCCGGTGAAGTTCGCGAATCCGCCCGTCGCGAGTCGCGGCTAAACAATGGTGGTTCGGCGTAACCGGCCGCCATCCCTGAGTCCCGTCCGAATGGAATGTTCCAGTTCTGACGGAGCCGGTTGGCTGCCACGGGACGCGTTTCCAGATGTCATTCTGCGGCGTCGCGGCGTGGGGTTCAACCGTTGCGTCACAGTGGATGACCGGTATGGCGTAGCCAAAAGGCCGCCTCGATCCTTTCGTAACGCTCCAGGCCTTGAGCATCCGGATAAACGCGGGCGACCTCCTTCGCGGCGGCGATGTGTTCTGGTGAAAAAAAGAGGTCCCGGCAATGGCTCAGGCGGAGAGTCCTGCCGCGGAATGTATAGATGCTCCAGGGTGCCTTAACGATCCAGATGTCTTTCGCAGCGGCGTCGGGCCGAGCATGCCCATCGCGCAGCGTGATATGGAATCCCCATTCATCTGTCTCCACCGCGTGCACGACCGCCAGACCCATGGAAAAGTGGTCGCGATAGACGAGTTCGGCGCCCACCTTGATCGGTGTTTCGCTCAGGCGCTCTGCCGAGCGCAGGAAGACGTCGCTGCTGTGCACCGGGACCGCGCCCGGTGATGAGAGACAAGCGGACTCTTCGGGTGGATTGCCGCACGGTGGAGGCGCGCTTGTCATGGCTCACTCCGGCAAAGGGGGCTCGTTTCCGAGGGGAGGTCACGAGCCCTGTCGCGCTTATCGTACCTGGCTATTGTCATCCGCGGCGGTGTTGCGCGCGCCACCCGACACGGTACTGCGGGTGCCGCTCGCGGTGTTGTTGAAGCCACCGCTGACCGTGCCGGCGAAGGCCGGCTTTCCGACACTACCCCGCAAGGCAGCACCCGGCCAGGAGTAGTCATATCGTCAAAGTGCCGATGGCGGACATTGGACGCTGAGTCCTACAGAGACCCGTCAGGTATTGCTCCGCCGGACCGTGGGCCTCGTAGCGGTCTTTGAGGAGCACGCGCTTCGATGATCGCTGAGGACGTTACGGGTGGTTCGCGGCGGCGCCGACTTTGCGGGCGCGGTCGGCCGGCGCTCGGTGCATTGATAACCGTCATGGTGGACCGCCGGCGGCCGAGGTACCCTGATTTGCGTGGGTCGCGCACAACGAGTGCGGCGTGTCGGGGGACCGGCGTGCACGACACGGTCCCCGCGCACGGGAGCGCGGTTGGATCGAAACGATGTATCGATGGAGGCGGACATGAACTCGAAGCACCGTGTGAGAGGGGATGTAGCGATTGCCGTGCTGGCCATTGCGGGGTTGTGGTGCGGATGCGCCGCGGCCGCCAATTCGGCCCAGCCCGCAGGGGGGGGCACCGCAGCCCGCACTGGGTGCGGCGCCGCGCTGCCCGCAGGGGTCGTCGCGGGCACGACCGCCTCGCGCACCGTGCTCGTCGACGGCAGTAACCGCTCCTACCTGCTGCACGTCTCCGCCGGCTACGACAAGGACAAACCCACGCCGCTCGTGCTGAACTTTCATGGGTTCATGAGCAACCCGGAAACGCAAAATGCGGCGAGCGGATTTTCCGCGATGAGTGACCGCGAGGGCTTCATCCTCGCCACTCCCGACGGCGGAATCGGCTGGCGTTTCGTGCAATCGGCGCGCGACGCGAACACCGCCTTCGTGCGCGAGCTCGTCGCCAACCTGCGCGCGGACCTGTGTGGACCCCAAGCGTATCTATGCAGCAGGCAAGTCGCAGGGCGGATTCATGAGCAGCTGGCTGGGCTGCACCGCCCCTGAGCTGTTCGCCGCGATCGCGCCCGTCTCGGGAATCTACGAGCCCCCGCCCGGGTGCGCACCAATCCCGATCATCGAGTTCCACGGGAGCGCCGATTCGATGGTGCCCTTCGGCGGCGGGCACATTCTGGTCCTGGGTAACTTCCCCGGCGCCGTTGCCGTGATGGACGAGTGGGCGCGCGTGAACGGATGCAGCGGCGCACCGCAGATCGAGCAAGTCACGCCGCACGTACGCCGCGCTACCTACCGAGACTGCAAGGCGGCCACCGTCCAGTACCTCACGGACGCCGGCCACACCTGGCCCGGGAGTCCGGTCAGGGAGGGCGACAAGACGACCCCCGCCGACCTGCCGGCGTCGCAGCTGATCTGGGAATTCCTCAAGGCGAACCCCAAGCCTTGACGTTCTGACGGGCGGCACCGCGAGGCCCTGGCCGTGAAAATGCTCGCCGGGTCGGCTCGTCGGGATCTGCGCCGACCTGCCTGTTGCCGTGTGCGGCGGGCGTCGTGGCGGCGCCGATAAACGGCCAAGGCCGACCCCGAAGCCGTCGTGTAGGGTGCGCCGATCCGGTCATAGAAATCCACTGGAGCCGCCGTGCCAGTTGCGGCAGCAAGACGCCTCAGGCTTCTCAGATTGCGCCTACAAGGGAGACAACCATCGCGCCCAGCCGAGATCAGCCGCGGCGATCAGCGGCCGACAGGCGCACTTCCGCAGCGAGCATCTGGCGACGCGCTGCGCGACCGGTCGGCGAAACACTCGTATCCGCGCTACGATAGGATCGGTTTCGCGTAGGAAGCACCCCGCGCCCGATCGTGCGACTGAGAAGGAGGCATGACGACGATGTCGGTGCTTGCATCAGTTCGAGGATCTTGGTTGGTTCGCACCGCGCAGTACGCCTTGTTCGGCGTTTTGTTTGGAATCGTGGCGGCGATAGCCCACGCGGAGGGGATGTTCACCGAAGCCGGACCGGACGGCCCCGCCCAGACTGCGTACGCCCCGGCGAGCGGGAAAGGTCCAATCGTCATCGTCATCTCGGGGCAGACTGGTCCGAACTCGTATCAGACCTATGCCGCCGAGCTGGCGAAGCTCGGCTACTACGCAGTCCTACTCGACGGCAAGGACATCCTGAATCCCGCGCTGACCGGCCTCGCCGCCCTGAAGACCGCGATCGAGCGGGCGCAACGCTCGCCGGCCGCTGTCCCGGGCAAAGCGGCGGTGATTGGTTTTTCGCTGGGCGGCGGCGGGGCGCTCTACAACGCGGCACCGATGCAGGACCTCGTCTCGATGGTGGTCGCGTATTACCCCTACACGCGCACCTGGGTCGACAAGGTCAGCTTCTTCGTCAAGCGCTTCCGGGTTCCGGTGCTGGTGATGGCAGCGCAGCTCGACCGCTACCAGAACTGCTGCCTGGTCGAAACCGCACAGGCGATGGAAGCGGCCGCCAAGGACGCCGGCGTGAAGTTCGAACTCGTCGTTTACCCGGAAGCCAACCACGGATTCAACCTGGAATCCGGTGCGCGCGGTGAACCCATGCGCGCTTATCGTCGTGACGACGATCGCGACGCGTGGCGCCGTACGCTCGAGATGCTGAAGCAGTATCAGCCGCTGGCCAATTGAGTCCGCGTGTGACAGGCCGGACCCTTGCGGCGGCGTGCCTCGGCCCGCGCCTGCTGGATGCCGTCGTCGCCGCCTGCCGTGGCTGCCGGGCTCGTGTCGGTAGCCTGCGCTGAGCGGTTGGTTGCGCAGCACAGGTGCTGGCGACGAAGTGTTCCTCGCCACCACGACTTCGGCGCGCTGGCGTGAACGGCCGCACACGGGAAATCACCGCGGTGACCGCGGACCGCCGGAGTTGGCCGGTTGTTTCCTTGTGGGGTAGTGTCGAAAAGCCGACCTTCGCCGATCCCCGATTTCCCACGGGCTGCTTTCGGCGAGCATGGCGAACCGCGGCTGCCGGCCATGAACTGCCGTTTACGACGGTCAGCAGTGGGGATTCGCGACCTCCCTCGCGGCGCCTCGGATCAGGTGTTGACGGGGCGGATGCGGAACCGCTTGCGACCACCGACGCGAAGTGCTTGAAAGTGACGCAGATCCAGTGTCAGGACCTCAGTGGTCCCGTGCCGTTCGGCGAGCACGACGATCGAGGCATCGGCGAGCCCAATCTGCAAGTCGCCGTAGCGGCGCATGATTTCGCGGGCTCGCTCGACATCGTCGGCCGTGAAACTCTCCAATCGATATGCGCCTCTCACCACCTCGTCCAGCAGCGCCGCTTGGGCGTGCGCGCCGACATGCCGCATCAAGAGGTAGTCCAACTCGGCCAGAACAAAGGGCGACAGCAGCAATGGCCCTTTGGCCGTTTCCAAGGCTGCACGGCACGGCGCATGCTGGCGCTGGCTGGCGTCCAGTGCAGCCAGCAGGCCGCTCGTGTCGAGCACGATCACGGGCTGCCGAAGCCATCGAGAGCTTCATCGAGGTGCTCGGCGAGCATCGGCTTGCCGCTCTCGATCAGCGGCAGCCGAGGCCGTGGCGCGGGCGCCGCGGCAACGATCTTGCGCAAGGCCTCGCGGATCAGCTCGGCTTCGCTGGTGCCGCGCGCGCTGGCCAATCGGCCAAGTGCACGCTTGACCTCCGCCGGCACATAGACAGTGGTTTTCTCCATACCATACAAGATACCATATGCGGGACCGGCAAGATCGCGATGTTGCTCCTTGTCGCGCGCGCCCGCCGCTGAGGCCTCCTTCGGCTGTGTCCGTGCGGGTCCGACTGGCCGCTTTGAGGTAAGGAGATCAGGCCAGCGGATGTCGCTTCAGGGTCGGGACCGGACGGCATTCTCGGGTCAAGCCGTCCTTCGCGTTGCCAGCACAGTTCAATGACCGCTGACGACTACACTGCGGTCGGAGCGCGCGCGAGGCCCGATGACTCCTATGGCCGACGACTTGTCAGTGACCACTCGTCTCGAATGACCGCTTCAGTTTTCTACCTGCCTTTGAACCGCTGATGGCGTGACAGGCGGCAGTGGGTCGGAAGATTGCGGTGACGAGTGGCTCCTTTCCGGAAGCGAAATGTCACCGACCGCTTTCCGGCGATGAACCTGAAGAGAGGCCCGTCGCATCCCGACCCGTTGCAGCCGTTGAACTTCACCAACTTCGAATGGCCGGTCTGCTCACCTTGCGGATTCTTGCGCTGCAACAGAAAATTATCACTCGTCTGCACAAGCCGAACCCGGCCCACGCCATCGCGACCAATCACTCGCGCTTCAATCCTTCTTGGACTTTGAGATTTCCCACCTTTGACAAGGAACTGCCGATGTTCAAAGAACCTCTGGTTAGCTGTATGCTCCGCAATCTCATAAAGTCGTTGCTGATCGCCCCGTTTGCACTGACCGGTATCGGTATCGCTCAAGCCCAAGTCAGCGCCCCTGCAACCCCGGCCAAGATCAGCACGGTCTACACCGGCGACGTGATCAACGGCAAGAAGGTGGTCAGCTCGCTGAACACGGGTGATCTGGAGCCCGGCAAGAAACACCTGCTCTACTTCCAGGGCGTGCAGATGTCCACGGGACAGCACTGGTATGTGTCCGTGATCGTGGCCAAGGGGGCCAAGCCCGGCAAGCGCATCACGCTGACCAGCGGCGTGCACGGTGACGAGATGAGTTCGGTGCACACCGTGCAAGCCGTGATGAGCCAGCTGAACCCGGCCGAGATGTGGGGCACGGTGATGGCGGTGCTCGACATCGCGCGCCCTGCGATGGAGAGCATGCAGCGCCGGTGGCCGAGCTCCGGGCGCGGCTTCGAGCTGACCGACATGAACCGCGAATGGCCCGGCAACGAAAACGGCGTCGGTGCCGTCAGCCGCCAGGCCGGGCTGGTGTTCAACCGGCTGCTCCGGCCCAACACCGACCTGGCCATCGACTTCCATACCGGGACCACCGGCCTGGACGTGTCCGCGTTTCACATCGGAGACATGCGCATCCCGGAAGTGAAGACGATGATGATGCTCTACCCCGTCCCGGCGATCTTTGACAACCCGGTTTACCCCGGTGTGCTGCACAAGGCCTACATCGATGCCGGCATTCCCGCGTTTACGCCGGAAGTCGGCGCGGCGCGGCGGCTGGATCTCGCCATGATCCCCCTCTTCGTCGAAGGCACGATGAACGTCTTCAACCACTACGGCATGGTTCCCGGCGCGATCGGACGCACCGCGGCCGATGCCAACGTTTACATCGGGAAGAGTGCGGTTCCCGTGCTGACCACCCACGGGGGATTCATCGAATTGCTGGTCAAACTGAACGCCAAGGTCACGCCAGGACAAAAGGTGGCCAACCAGCGCAACGCTTTCGGGGAAGTGGTGGCCGAGTACACCGGCCCGGTCAACGGACTTGTCGGGGGCCTGCGCAGTGACGCCACTTCGGAGCCCGGCAACGTGCTGCTCTTCATCCTGGCCGACGCCGCACCGGTGTCCGGCGCAGCCCCTTACTCGGAGTAGCGCGCGGCACCCAGGTTGGCAGATCGCGTGCAGCCACGTTGTGAAACGCTTCTCGAGTGGTTGCGCATTGCTGCGAGGCAGCGCTTCGAGCCAAGCAGTCGTTCAGATGACTGATCTTGGGCATGCGCGGCCGTCCACAACTGGCCGCAACTCGCCCACTCGTCCCCCGGATGTGTCGCTCAATAACCGCTCCAGCAATCCGGTGGCAGGTGGGTGACGTGGCGCGCGGCTGGTCGCGGTCATCAGCCTTCCGATATGGCAGTGGTCGCAGCGGATCGCCGATTGCGCGTGTTATCAATCTTTGATAATCTTGGCTACCCGTCTCCGGGAGACAGAGCGATGCCGTCCAGCTATGCCCTAGGTGATCATTTCGAGCAGTTCATCAAGCGCCAGGTCGAGGGCGGGCGCTACGCCAGCGCGAGCGAAGTTGTGCGCGATGCCCTGCGCCTGCTCGAAGAGGAGGAGCAGCGGCGCGTGGCCACCCTTGAAGCGCTGCGCGCCGAGGTCAGGAAAGGATTGGCAAGCGGCAGGGGCCGTCCGGCCGAAGAAGTCTTCGACCGCCTGGAACGCAAGTACGCCGGCCTGGCTGCGACACGCCACAAGAAGTGACGCGTGTCATCCTCACCGTCCAGGCCGAACTGGATCTGGAGGAAATCGGCGACTACATCGCTGCCGACAATCCCGAGCGAGCCCTGTCGTTCGTGTCCGAGATTCGGAGACACTGCGAACGCATCGCCAAGGCTGCGCTTGCCTATCCAGCGCGGCCGGAACTCGGCGAGGGGCTGCGCAGCTGCGCTCACGGCCGCTACCTCATCTTGTTCCAGCCCGGCACCAAGGAAGTCCTGATCGTGCGCATCCTTCACGGCGCCCGCGACCTGCCGGCGCTGTTCCGCGACAGGTCGTGACGAGGGGGTTGGTTTCCGCTGCAAACGGAGGCAACCCGCTCTCGGTCGGGCAACGGCGCGGGAGCCATTGCCCAAGGACAACGTGCCGATGAGCACCGGCAAACCAGCACCCTGGACGTTCCGCAGCCGCTTCCGGCGCGGGTCATTCGGCTGGCGTGGCTCGAAGCCGGCCATCGCCCGCATCGACGAAGCCCTGGCCGAAATCCGCGCCGCCGCGCGCAGCAACCTGGCCCACGGCGCCGAGGGCGCGGTGCTGTTCCTGGAGAAGCTCTCGCCCGCCCTGAGCGATGTCGACAGCTCCTCGGGAGCGCTCGGCAACGCCACCGCCGCCGCCGTCGCCACGCTGGTGCCCCTGATCGGCACCGCACCCGTTGCCGACTCGGTGCGCGACAAATGGCTGGAGCGGCTGTACACGGCGCTGGAGGGGGACGATCCGCCCTACATCGAATCGCTCGGCGACCACTGGGGGACGCTGTGCGCAACACCGGCGCTGGCCTCCCACTGGGCCGACACCCTGCTGCCCGGTCTGCAAGCGGTGGCGAAAGTGCGAGGGACCGGACAGTTCGCGTGGTTCCGCGGTACGGTCGCCTGCTACAGCGCGCTCTACGCTGCCGGCCGACACCAGGAAGTGCTGGACCTGCTCGCCCAGGAGCCTCGGCCGATCTGGCCCTGCCTCGTCTTCGGTGCGCGGGTGCATGCCGCGCGTGGCACGGTGGATGAGGCCATCGGCTGGCTGCAGGAGCGGGCTGGCGGCACCTTCTCGGCGTACGCCCTGGCGAGCGTTGCCGAGCAGCTTCTCCTGGCGGCGGGTCGGCGCACCGAGGCCTACGCGCGCTTCGGCATTGCCGCCAATCCGGCGAACACTCATCTGGCAACGTACCGCGCCCTGGCGAGAAAGTATCCCGAGATTCCGGCCGAACGGCTGCTCGCCGATCTCATCGCCTCCACCCCCGGCGAGGAAGGCAAGTGGTTCGCCACCGCCAAGACGCTGCGGCGCCTTGACTTCGCCATCGCCCTGGCCCAGCGCTCGCCCTGTGATCCAAAGACACTCATCCGGGCCGCGCGCGACCACGCCGAAGGCGAGCCGCGGTTTGCCCTCGAAGCCGCCGTGTCCGCCCTGCACTGGATGGCCCAGGGGTACGGCTACGAGCTCACCGGACTGGACGTGCTGGCAGCCTACCGGCATGCCCAGGAGTCGGCGGAACGACTGTGCGTCTCGAACGATGTCGCGAAGCGCTTGGAACGGGTGCTAGCCGACGCGGGGCCTCGATCGCAGTGGATGCGTCAGATCCTGTCCCTTCCCGGTCGCTGAACGGTTTCGCTACCCTCGGATACGAGAGCTCCACCGCAAGGGGCGTCCAAAATCAGACTCCCTTCAACCACGAAAGGAGTTGGTCATGGAAAGCATTCGTCACGAGCCATGGAACAAGGGCAAGCTAGCTGATCGGCCAGAAGCCCCCGCTCAAGCCCAAGGACATCTGGGCGGTGCGCATCCACTTGCAGGCGGCGCACCAGGTGCGGGAGCTGGCGCTGTTCAACCTCGCCATCGACAGCAAGCTGCGCGGCTGCGACTTGGTGAGCCTGCGGGTGCGCGATGTGGCCCGCGGCAGTCAGATCCTGCCCCGCACGATGGTGATGCAGCACAAGACCCAGCGGCCGGTGCAGTTCGAGCTGACGGAGCCCACGCGGGAGGCACTCACAGCGTGGATTACCAAGGCCGCGCTGAAGTCCGACGACTTCCTCTTTCCGAGCCGGTTGCACGGCTCCCCGCATCTGTTGACCCGGCAGTACGCCCGCATCGTGCATCGGTGGGTGGCTTCCGTCGGCCTGGATTCGTCGGCCTACGGCACCCACTCGATGACGGACCAAGGCGACGCTAATCTATCGGCGTACCAAGAACTTGCGCGCAGTGCAACTGCTGCTTGGCCATTCCAAACTTGAGTTGACAGTGAGGTACCTGGGGATCGAGGTCGATGATGCGCTGGAAATCGCAGAGCAGACTGAGATCTAACTTCACCATTGTCTGCTGCTGGACGTCCGTGGCGGGGACTCCCCGCCACGGACTACCGTCGGCGCATCATGCGACCGACACTGCCCATCACTCGTCACGCTAGGTCGGCAAACAATTGCCGCCTTGAGGCAAGGATATTCGGCACGCCAAGGGAAATCATGGGCGCTTGGCGACCCATCTCGGTCATACGGTCAGCGCGACCGAGCGTCCGCTTCCGAGAAAAAGAGTCATCGGTAAGCCTCAACTGGAAGGCAGGCCAATTCCCCTCAAGCCAGTCGCTACTTGTGGCGGCCGGCAGTCGTATCCGAAGCGGTCTGCTACCGAGCACATCCAATGGGTTGGCACTGCCTCCTGCCGCCGTCTGGAGCACGAAGGTGTAAATTCAGATTTCCTGATCTCGGCGGAAACTGGGCTTGCACTTTTTACACCAAAGCGAAGATCATTTTGGCGCCGGTCTCAGGGTGTTGGAATTCTTGTTGCGTGATTTCCTCCAGCAGGGCGGCAATGGCTTTGTCATGAGCCGGGTTGGCCATTCGGTGGATCCGGATGGTCAGGGTTTTGGCAACATCGTCCGGCGCGATGTCTGCGGATGAAACGAAGAGTTCGCGGATCAGCGCGCGAGCTTCGTCCTCTTTCGTCAGATGCTGTTTCAATAGACCGACCAGGGCTGTCTCTGCACGATAAGCGATCATTTTCACGGTGTCCGACAGCATCTTGTTCAGCGGCAATAACTGTGTGGGCCGCTCGGCCTGCGGCAGGCTGCTGATCGGTACTTTCTTGGGTGTCGTCTTGCGCTGCTCACGCAGTTGCGCCAGTTGCGCCTGATGCACCTGAATCGCTTCGGTCGCCTCGGCCTTTTTCTGCACGTCGGCACCGTTGGCGAGACCTAGTTTTGCCCATTCCGCCTGAAGCTTGCGTTCGATGGAGCGTGCGCTTGCGATCTTTTTCTCCAGCGCTCGCCGTGCCGGATTGACGACCACGACGGTGCCAGGAAGGCTTTCTGCGCCATACTCGATAAGTCCATCGATATCATAATGTTGCATCATGTAGGCGAAAAAGTTTTCCTGGCACCACCGGGAGAACATTCGCCCGCCAATCACCATGCTGCCCAGATGCCTGGCGCTGGTGATGACGGCAGTTTGATGCCCCGTTGGCGCCAGCCGCCGCACTTCGCTCACCGGCAGCGAATCTTTGCCGCTGGTGAGCAGGGTTTCGCGCAGGGCGAGTTTCATGCGCGCGCTGCCGCCGCCCGGAATGGGCACCTCCTGCTCGGCAAATTCAGCTTCAGGCCAGGCATCCTTGACGTTCTTGCGATAGGTGATGGCGCCAATACGGTGTTTCCACAGCGCCGACAACAGACTGTGCGTTGCGCCTTCGCGGTCGAAGACGATGACAAAGCGATGCAGTTGCGGATCGGCACTGAGTTCGTCACGGCTCGGTTGCTGGGGAACACTGTTCAGCAGTTCCGGCACGATGTCCTTGAGCAGGGTGTCCGCCAGACCTTCGGTGACTGCCTTGGAGACCACGAAGAAGGGCCGCCCCACGGCATCGTTAACCCAGTAGTCGGACGTGCCGCGCAAGCACAATTTCTGGCGCGAGACGTAGCGGCGCGGCAGGTTCGCCTCAGCCCCGTGATAGACACGGATGTGGGCATCGACATACAGATACCCGGCTTCCTCAGGCTCGCTTGCCATCCAGCTCTTACTCAGTTCCTTCATCCAGGCACCCGGATTCCCCGTGCTCGCCATCAGGCTGATCTTTTCTCGCAAGGTGCGTACTTCCGGGACGCGATCAATGCCGATGACTTTGCCGAATTCGCCCGGCGGGATGTGGCGCAGCCCTTCGGGCCGACGAATGCGTCCCAGGGCCATGAAGCCAAGGGTCAGCAGAATGTGCAAGGCGCTATAGAATCCTTTCGGCAGCCTCAGGTGGCGTCCCAGTCCGCTCAGCAAGCCATTGGCGCACAGCGCCGGCAGTCCGACGAGCAGGCCACCCAACTGAACGTCATGGCCGCTCTCAAACCGGGTGGTGGCGCTTTCCGCCAGTCCGACTGCGGCGGCCATGCGTTCATCCGCCCGCGTGCAGGCCGTCCCCATGCCGGCAGCCGCTTGCGCATCGGCGCGGCTACGTTCGCTCTTGCTGCTGCCGATCACGGGGGCCAGAACGGCGTCATTGCCTTTGGGCAACACCGGAACGCCTTGCCGTTTGATGGCCTTGCGCAGTGTGGATTCCTGAACCCCCGCGCGTCGCGCTACTTCCACCGGGGGCAATCCTTCATCGAGAAGCTTCCCGCATTGGGCACTTTTCTCGGCGGTCATGACACGCGGCTTGGTCGGCTTGGCGGCACCAAAGAATGATGCGGATCCCTCTTCGCGGTATCGCCGGGTCCAATGCATCAAGGTCCGGTGCGGGATCGACAGCGGCGCCTGCTCCAGATCACGCGCCCGAACATGCCTATTGGCCATCAGACTCGCCAGCACAAAACGCATGCCTTGCTGGTCGCCTATCGGGTGCGAATAGTAGTTGTCGCCTCCCAGAAAATACGTCCTGGTGCCGTCCCTTTCCAGAATGCTGAGAGCGTCACCAATTCTCTCCGCCCCTTCCGGAAATCCTGGCAAAAACGACTGCTTGTACATCGCCGCTCCTTCGCTTCATTGAGCGACCATCATATGCACAACGCAAGCACCTATCAACAACAAATAGTGCCAACGCCGTTTCCTATAATCCCCCCATTTTGTTGGCCGAGATCAGGAAATCTGAAATTATGGCTTCGGAAACGTCTGCCGCGCCCGATTGCGCTTGCACCGTGCAGGTGTCGTATCTGCCGGCCGCGACGCGAAGAGCGAATGAAAATGTGCATCCAAGGCAGAAAGACTGATTCAGTACCGAGGTTATGGTGCATCTGGCAAACGACTACGCCTTGCACTTGCCGGATTTCAAGAGGAAATGTGAATGAAGCCTAAACATATGATGGCAATGGTGGCTGGTATGTTCGTGTGCGTTCTGGCTGCCAGCACGGCGCAAGCGCAAACCCCGCCGAAGATGAAGATGACGACCGATATTCCGGCGGGTATTGCAATCCCAGACACGGTATCGACTCGTTTGGGCACGCTGAAATTCTTCGACGGCTTTCCGGATGACACGAGCGTCGAGAAACTCTATGACAGTCTCGACTTCCAGCGCGCGGTGCAGTCGTACCTGCTAGGGCTGCCACCGGTCAATCAGCTGGCGAACCGCAAGGGCATCCTGGAGGTGGGGCCGGCCAACACGACCGTGCCGATCTTCGAGACGATGATGAACGCGCGCTCGATCTTCCTCACGCCGAATAACAACACGCCATACACCTGGTTCTGGCTGGACCTGCGCGGCGGCCCGCTGGTCGTGGAGGTTCCGCCGAAGGTCCTCGGGCTGCTCGACGACATGTGGTACCACTTCGTAACCGACATCGGGATGGTGGGGCCTGACAAGGGCGAGGGCGGCAAGTACCTGATCCTCCCCCCGGGCTACAAGGGCGAGGTTCCGCCGGGCTACTTCGTGGTGCGTTCGGCGACCTACAGCAACTGGATCGCCTGGCGCACCTTCCTGGAGAACGGCGATCCGAAGCCCGGCGTGGACCGGGTCAAGCGTTTCACGAAGATCTACCCGGTGGGGCAGGCCGCCAATGCGCCGAAGCTGAATTTCGTCAACGTCTCCGGCCGCGATTTCAACACCGTGGGCCCGGCGGACTATCCCTTCTGGGAATATCTCAACCAGGTGGTGCAGGAGGAGCCGACGGAGTCGGTCGACCCCACCACACTGGGCCTGTGGGCTTCGATCGGCATCCAGAAGGGCAAGCCCTTCAAACCGGATGAGCGGATGAAGAAGATCCTCACCGAGGCGGCGCTGGTGGGCGATGCGACGGCCCGCGCCATCATGTACCGCTGGCGCTCGCCCGAGGGCTACTACTACCCGGACACGAAGAGCGCCTGGCGCCTTGGATTTGTCGGCGGCTATAAGTTCGAGGAGAACGGTGCGCGCATTCTCGACGCGTACTCGGGGTTCTTCTTCTACGCCACCGGCGTCACGCCGGCCATGGATTCGAGGGAGGTCGGCCAAGGGTCGCAGTACATGGCGGCCTTCGTGGACTCGACGGGCAGGGCGCTCGACGGTGGCAAGAGCTACAAGCTTCACCTGCCTCCGAACATTCCAGTTGCCAACTTCTGGTCGGTGATCCTCTACGACAACCAGACCCGCTCAATGCTCCAGACGGACCAGCAGTGGCCGGCCGTCAGCAGCCAGACCAAGGGGCTGGTGGTGAATCCGGACAGTTCCGTGGACGTGTACTTCGGACCGGTCGCTCCGAAGGGCAAGGAGAGCAACTGGGTGCAGACCGTCCCCGGCAAGGGCTGGAACACGCTCCTGCGTCTCTATGGTCCGCTGCAACCTTGGTTCGACAAGACGTGGCGGCCAGGCGAGATCGAGTTGATCAAGTAGATCAAGTAGAGCGGAAAGTAGCCGGATGGCAAACGGTTGCGGCGGACGGCGCTAACGCGCCGCCGAATCGAGACCGCTGGGCGGGGCCAGAGCACGTTTGCCGGTGTCCGGTTTGGAGCGGGCAGATTGGAAAGCTATGTATCCGCAATCTGTCTGAACCGGACATCTTGGCGAAGCCCGGCCATGGCGGCAATTGGCCGGAGGGTGAAGTCGCCAATGGCCGCTTCGGAGCATTCCAGTTCGCAGAATCTGGATTTAGGTAATTCCCCAGAATATTTATACCATGCAGGTCGTTCGGATGAGGATGTCCCACTTGGGCAGGAGCGGGTTTCGTTCCAGCCTCGACTCGACAGCTTGCATGGCATCCTTGGCCACGGTGATTCCTTTTTCATAGACCGTACGGTTCAATTCGACGACGGGATGAACGCCTTTCCAGGTCATGCTCTTGGCCCACTCCAACATCGTTTGGGTATCCGTTAGTTTGGCCCCGTTCCAGTGCTTTTCCAGGATTCCCCAGCATCGCTCCACCGGATTGTATTTGCTGTGGTACGGCGGAAAGTACAACAGGCGAATGGACTTGCCGATGTGATCAGCGAACTGAACCATCCGCTTGAGAAATTGCGTGCGCCGGCCATTGCTCTCGGGCCCGTTATCAGCCTTGATCTGGAGGTGCGTAACCCGAGCGCACAGCTCAGGCGATTGACTCTGCCACCACGCGTAGAGACTGTCAACGATGAAATCGCTGGTCTTGGCCGAGCTTCCGAAGGACACATGCAGTTGTCCACTGTCTTCATCAACGACACCAAACGGCGTGTGTTTTCGCTCGCATCCCATATCGTGGTCGGCTGCCTGGTTATCGCCCCGCGTCTTGCCGCCCCGGGAGTACTCGCCAATATTCACTGTCGCCTTGCAGTCCATGCTCAGGCGCATGACGGCTTGGCCTTGGCAAGCGCGCTCATGTTGTTGGATATTGGCGAAGATGGCGTCGGTTTCTGGGACTTTTTTTGGGGTTTGGCCTTGAGCACCGGACGCAGCCGGTAGCCGTTGCGGTTCAACACTTGCGACATGCAGCTTCGTGAGGGCAACACGTCGTCGGCAAACCCTTGTCCCCGCAACTGCTTGATGGCTTGCTCGGCGGTCAAACGGGTGAACGACAACGTGGTGCGAAAAGTCGGATCCTGTTGCGAATGACTTTGCGCTATCTCCCACAGCGCGCGCGCCACCTCTGGATGTTTGTCCTCCCACAGTTTCGCGCCGCAGCAAAACCTGTGATGCCCAAGACAAACGATCCCGCTACGCTTCTCATGCAGGCCAAGCCGCACGGCCTGCCGACTCCATCCGAAGACGTCCTCGGCACGCCGAGGATTGCCGCCACAATATTTCAGCGCCATCTGCGCCTGAAACGCCCTTCGGTCCGCGCCCGTCATCTTGGTCGAAGCAAGCCGGATATCTTCAATGTGGCCGGCTTCAACGGAAATTCCATTTTCAGCTACCGTGGCGACCTTCATCAGTAATCCCTTTCATCTAAGAGTCTACTGTAAGTGTCGCATATAACGGTATGGTCAATATAGGATATAGCCTTAGCTGACTGGCCGGTTTGGAGAAGCGCGACTGGCCGGTTTGGGTCGTCATGCAAGTCTATGCATGACGACCCCTATGCATAGTACGCAACTAGGCGTAGTTGCGTTGTGAGGAACGACGACTTGCCCTATGGCACAGAACAACACGAGCCAGCGCGTTCTTTGCATAGATTCAGCATCTTGAAGAAGCGCATGATTGGATCCGGCGCGCGGACCCGCCGCAGTTGGTATCGGGTGCCTCCCGCGAGCGAGAGTGTCGGACGTTTCCCATGGCAGTCTCAGACGATGCAGCACCACGAGACTGGGCCCCCGAAACTATGCAAAGAATCTTGCGGTCCCACCTCGCCAAGAGTAGCACTCCGCCTGTGTCAAGCGGATCCTGCCAATTCGAACTACGCCTAGTTGAGTGCTATGCATAGGGGTCGTCTGCGGACATCCATCGCGGCCGGCCCGGCTTGGCCGCAAGAAAGCTGTTTCAGTTCCTTTGAAAGCTGAACTTGCCCGGCGCTGGCTGCTCAGAGGGTGAGTGGAAAAAATCGGTGGAAGAAATCGGCATCCAGGGAGGCGATCTCCGATGACAACAATCCGTTGGACCGCCGTGCTGGTGCCGGCGGTGTGCGCGAGTCTGCTCGCCGCCTGCGCCGGAGCGCCGGACGGGCGAGCGGGCGGGCTTATCGAGTCTTGGTCAGCGCGCAGCCAGGCGGCGCTGGCCGAGGCCAATCTGGTTCCCCAGCCGGCCGCTTATGAAGTCCGCTACTTGCAGTGGGTCGACCGCGGCCGGCAGCGCGAGGTGCTGGCCAAGCTCTACCTGCCGCCCGCGGCGGTGCGGCGAGGGCCGATGCCGCTGGTGGTCTTCTCGCACGGAATGGGTGGCTCGCGCGAGGGCTACTCCTATCTGGGCGCGAACTGGGCGGCGCGCGGCTATGCCAGCCTGCACCTGCAGCACACCGGCAGCGACAGTCGCCTGTGGAGTGGAAACCCATTTGATATGGGTGTGGCTCTTTCTGGTTGATCTGTTTCGATTGCTTGGTCATAGACTTAGGGCACACGCAAGAACAACTTCACATATTGGGGCTGATGGTGTAGTTCAAATGCGGGAGAATGTTGTTGTGACGCAATCGAAGTTGGCTGTATGTTTGAGCATCGGGGGTGATGCCTGTTGGGTAGTCGCTTGGATCGAGATAGGCGTTGACGGCTAATCCGGTCTTGGTGGTCGTGGTACGTATGAAATTGAGAACCTTGTCGTAGTTTTCCAGCGGTTCGGCGGCCCAGTTCTTGGATATTTCGGAGAACAGGCGGTGCTCGATAGGGTTCCATTTTGAGGTACCGGCGGGATAGTGAGCGACGGTGAGGGTCAGTCCAAAGCGATTGGATAACTGCGCTTGGAGCTCGGTCTTCCAGGCACGACAGCGACAGCCATTGCTGCCTCCGCTGTCGGCGAGGATAAGGAGCTTGTCTGCCTTGCGGTAACGTCGGGAGCCTTCTTTTTGCCACCAGCTGGCGAGGCAACGGGCAGCGAAGGCGGGGGTATCGTGGGACATGCCGACGAACACAGAACCGCGATTGGCCGCAATATCGTAGATGCCGTAAGGGATGGCCATGCCGATTGCGTCGGAGCGAAAGTCGTGATCCCTGACCTGCACGGCTTGTCGATCCCATTTTCTGCCGGGGTTCTTGAAGTTGCCTACTTGCTCTTTCTTCTTCGCATCAACGGAGATGATGGGCAAGCACTGGCGCGCGAATCGGGTTCGTAGCCGGGAGATGAATTCAAACTGTTGGTTACGTGCGGGATCCGAGCTGGCGAGACACTTGTGGTTAACGCGAAGGCTGAAGTTCATGTTGTGTAGTAGCCTCGCGACGGTGTTGGCAGACACCCCAATGCCTTGTTGCTGAAGCAATTGAGCAATCTTCTCTGGGGTCTTGTGCGTCCATTTCAGTTCGCTCATGGGGTCGCCGGCGATGTCGTGATTGAGCACCATTTCGATGGCGTAGATTATTTCTGGGTTTTTTTTTCGGAAGCATGTCGACCGCCCCCGCTACGGCGAACCCGATCGGTAGCGAGTTGTCGGCTCAATAATTCATGTCGTCCGCGCGCGACCGTGTGCGCATCCAAGCCTAACAGATCGGCCAGATGGCGATCTCCGCCGTGACCGAGCTTGAGCGCTTCGAGTCCTGCATACAAACGCCGTGTCTTCTCGTCGAGCATGCTGTAGAAAAGGAGGATCGCTGCGTGGAGCTCGTCGGCGGCAATGTGTTGGGCACGCGCATCAGCGGTGCCCGAGAACACGCGAAGCTCACCTCTGGCGCGCAGCTGGCGCTGCCGCACGGCGGCCTCCTCAGCGGTGTAGAGATAGGCCCCCGAGACCCGTTGGCGCGCAATCCGACCTTGTTGCACCAACTGCAGCAGTGCGTCGTGCACTTGAACGTGCAAGCACTCGGCGAGCTCGTCGGCGAAATAGCCCTTTGGCGAACGCTGCACGAAATCAGCCGCCGTCGCGAGCAGCGAACCGCGCTCGGAGAAGCACACGGACTTGTGAGACCAAAGGCCTTGCGGATCGAACTGGGCGATCTCACGCAGGGTGTAGTAACGCCCGGCGTGGGAGTAGCTGGTGAGGTAGTCCATGGGCTTGAGCTTGCGAAAGACGGTCAGCGCCACTGAAGTGCCGAGGGCGTTCTTGAGCTCGGGCAGGGTGGCGATCTTGCTGCGCAGGAGCTTCTGACGCAGCGCGCTGGATGGAAACAGAACGGGGCGCATAATGTTACATCTCCGATATACGAAGCGCTGATAATCGGCACTGTAACATAACAAGAGCTTGATGCCCCACACGATGAACAAGGCTGAGACTAGAGCATTTACTGGGGTGTACGCCAGGGTGATCGCACTCGAATATCATAATGGCGAGAGCCCCAGCAACGCCATGCGCCCATCGTCATCCCAACCGATGCGCTTGCGCCGCAGGCGCAGGCTCTTCTTCTTGCCCTCGGGCGGCTGCTGGCGCAGCAGATTCAATGCCATCTTGGTGAGCAGCGAGAAGTTCTGCGGGGCGTTGTTCTCGGTCAGACGCCGGGCGTCCTCACCGAAGATCACATCGAGGCTCCAGTGAAGACGGTTCTCGATGCCCCAGTGATCGCGCACCGCCGCGGCGAAATCCGCCGTGCTCAGGGTGCGCGAGCTGATGTAGTAGCGCGTTTCCACGGGCGAGGCCTTGCCCCCGACGACTCGTACCGAATCGACCCGCCCGAGCATCGCGCAGTCGGCCCAGACGTCGGTGTTGACCTCGCCGGTATTGGGCAGGGTGCGGTAGATCTGGAACACGTGACGCCCGTGACCGGTCTGCACCGCGTTGTGGACCTCGTCCCAGTGGCCGACGAAAGCACCTTCCAGCGCTTGGTGCAGGGTGGGCTGGTTGCCCTTGACCGCCAGCAGATAGTCAGCGCCCATGTCGCGGATGGCACGTGCGATCTCGCGCTGGGTGCCCATCGCATCGATACTGACCAGGCAACCCTGGATCGCCAGGGCCTCCAGCAGCGCCGGGATGGCGGTGATCTCGTTGCTCTTGTCGGCGACCTTCTCCTGGCCCAGAACGAGCCCCAGGCCGGTGGCGAAGGCGCTGACCATGTGCACGGCACTGTGGCCACCCCGCGCCGAGCCGCGCAGGCTCTTGCCATCGACCGACACCTGCCCACCGAAGGCGCGCACCACGCCGCGCACCCAGCCACGGAACGCCTGCTCGAAGTGCTTGGGATCGAGGATGCCGAAGATCCGGTTGAAGGTGTCGTGGGAAGGAATGCCGTTTTCCAGCCGCAGGAAGCGGCGCAGCCACGGCTCCTTGACCCGCGCCCACTCGGCCATGTCCTCGAAACCCTGCACTTCGGCGAAGATGGCGCAGATGGCGATCACCAGCACTTCCACCAGATCGTGGCGCTTGCCGTTGCCGACCCTCGGGTCTTCGATCTCGGACAGGCACTGCACCAGCGTGGTCTTCTTTCTCGGGGCCATGGCATCTCGCGCAAAAGACGAGAGTGGACCCGATTTGAAACGAGTTTACAAGACATATGCATAGGTTGATGATTGTTAACGAGTTTTTCTTTGCGTTGACTACATTGGCATTTTTCCCCAGTCATGACGTCCGAGTGCGTTCGCCCTGGGGTGTACGCTGGTATGCACGGCGTTACCGTGCAAGCGTGACGTGCTGCTAATGAGATGAGTACGACCGATACTAAATAGTTATTTATGCGTGATCCCTTAGCTGCCGCCTCGGAGCGTCCGGTGGGAACTCTATCGATACATAGACCGTGGCGCGTGACATAGAGGACCCCGGCGCGCAGCTGTTCGGTGGTCGAGCCGTTCAAAGAACCGCCGCCCTATTCTGCCGGACATTTTCTTCGCGTTGCACTACTGTGGGCTTGGGCAACCACAGTCAGGGTGTGCGGATGGAGATGCCGGAGGTGGCGTTTTGCGGGCAGTTGGTCAGTGGCGCCGAGCTGCAACTGATCGGCGGCGTCGTTCAGCGCTACGGGAACTTGAGCCGCATGGAACTTGCCCACACGGTGTGCGAACTGCTGCACTGGGTACGCCCCGGGGCTGGGCTCAAGGCGCGGGAGTGTCGTGAGTTTCTCGAACGGCTCGACGCGGAAGGCGTGGTGCGCTTGCCACCCAAGCGCGTGACCAAGCCGGTGGGCAGCACGACGGCGGTGCCGGTGAGCGCGCGCGGCGAGCCCACTGCTGTGCTGCAGGGCAAGGTCGGCGCGTTCGAGCCGATCGTGATCGACTTGGTGCAAAGGCCGGAGCAGCGGCTGCTGTTGCGTGAGCTGGTGGGCCGCTACCACTACCTGGGGCATGCGGTAGCGTTTGGGGCGCAGCTGCGCTATCTGTTCTACTCCGGGCAACAGGTGCTGGGGGCGATGCAGTTCTCCAGCCCGGCTTGGCGGATGGCGGTGCGCGAGGGCTGGGTGGGCTGGGACGAGGCGGCCCGGCGGGCCAACCTGCAGCGGGTGGTCAATCAGAGCCGGTTCCTGATCCTGCCGTGGGTTCGCATCGCCAACTTGGCCAGCGTGGTGCTGTCGCGCGCGCTGCGGCGGCTGGGTGGGGACTGGCAGGCGCGCTACGGGCTTGCGCCGCTGCTGGTGGAGACGCTGGTTGACGAGAGCCGCTACCGTGGCCACTGTTATCGCGCCGCGAACTGGATTCGCTTGGGCGAGACCCGCGGTCGCGGGCGCATGGACCGGGAGCACCGGCGCGAGGGGCTGGCGCCGAAGGCGGTGTGGGTGTATCCGCTGGTCGCCGATGCCGCGCCGCGGCTACGGGGTCAGGCGTGAGGGCGGCACGGGCGTGGGTTGCGGAGGACGAGTTCGCCATGGCGGAAGATGAGTTGGCCCAGATTATTGCGTTTCTGCGCAGCCGGCAGGGCCGGGAGCTCAGCCACGTGGCGCTGGAAGCCACGCTCAATGAGCGCGGCCGGGAGTTGATGCGGGTGCTGTTCCAGGCGCAGGTGGATAGCCGCGGGCCGGGGCCGGCGGCGGAGCCGGTGTGCGGGGCGGACGGGGTGGAGCGCCGCGAGCAGCGACGGCATGAGCGCGGGCTGTCGACGGTGTTCGGCGAGGTGCGCATCAATCGGCTGGGCTACGGGGCGGCGGGGGTGGCCAGCCTGCATCCGCTGGATGCGCAGCTTAATCTGCCGGCTGGGGAGTACTCGCTGGGGGTGCGGCGGCTGGCCGCCGAGTCGGCCGCGCAGGTGTCGTTCGAGGCCACCGTGGAGGCGCTGACGCGGCAGACCGGCAAGACCATGGGCAAGCGCCAGGTGGAGGATCTGGTGCAGCGGGCGGCGGTGGACTTCGACGCCTTCTACACGCAGCATGAGGCCGAGCCGGTGAGCAGTTCGATCCTGGCGCTGAGCGCCGACGGCAAGGGGGTGGTGATGCTGGCGCGGGATCTGCGCGAGCCCACGCGCCGGGCCGCCCAGGGCAAAGCGAACAAGCTGGCCAAGCGGCTGGCCAAGGGCGAGAAGCGCAACCGCAAGCGGATGGCGACGGTAGCGGCGGTGTATACGGTGGCGCCGTATGTGCGCACCCCCGAGCGGTGGTGCGCAGCCTGGCACCGTGGAACGAGCCCGCCGCGCCGCGCCCGCCGGTCGAGCACAAGCGGGTATGGGCGAGCTTGGAAAAGGAGCCCGAGGCGGTGTTCGAGGAAGCCTTCCGCGAGGCCCTGCGGCGCGATCCGCAACGGCAGAAGAACTGGGTGGGCCTGGTCGACGGTAATAAGACCCAGCTGGATCTGCTCAACAAGCTCGCCCGCCAGCACCAGGTGCAATTGACCGTGGTGCTCGATCTGATGCACGTCACCGAGTATCTGTGGTCAGCCTCGACGGCCTTTCATGAGGAGGCGAGCCCGCAGCGCGAACAGTGGGTGGGCGAACGGCTGCACAACGTGTTGCTGGGCAAAGCGGCGCAGGTCGCCGCCGGCATGCGCCGCAGTGCCACGCGGCGCCAACTCTCCGCTGCCGAGCGCCAGCCGGTGGATGTGGCGGCGCGCTACCTGCTCAACCACCAGCAGTACATGCGCTATCACGAGTACCTGGCGGCGGGACTGCCCATCGGCACCGGCGTGATCGAGGGCGCCTGCCGGCATCTGGTGTGCGATCGCATGGACAAAGCCGCCCGCTGGAGCCTCAAGGGAGCGGAGGCGGTGCTGCGGCTCCGAGCGCTACGATCGAGCGGCGACTTCGACGCCTACTGGGATCACCACGTGGCGCAGGAGTATCAGCGCAACCATGTCGCCCGCTATGCCGACGGCAACGTGGTGCCCATCAAAGGCCGCACCCGCACGCCGCCCACCCTGCGACGCGTGAAATGATCGAGCGCCGCAGTCTTCTTAGCGTTCAAAAAGAGCCACACCCATTTGATATGGTGTCCCGGCTGCAATCGGCGGCGAACGAGGCCGAGGCGGTCAACCGCGTGCGCGACCTTGGCTTCGCCCTTGACGAGGTGCTCGCCGATCCGCAGCTTGCCGGCGCGATCGATGCCGGGCGGATTCTCGCTGCCGGTCATTCCTACGGCGCCAACACGGCCTTGCTGGCCGCCGGGGCGGTGTTTGCGCGCCCGCAAGGGACGCTGAGTTACCGCGACAGCCGTATCGTCGGCGCGGTCATCATCAGTGCGCCTCCGTTCCACGGCGAGCCTGACCCGGAAGCGGTCGTGCGGCCAATCGGCATCCCGACGCTGCACATTACGGCGACGGGCGACGAGATTCGGATTCCCGGCTATCTCTCCGGCTACCAGGACCGGCTGCGCGTCTTTGCGGCGACCGGCAGTGCGCGCAAGGCGCTGGTGGCATTTCGCGACGGTTCGCACAGCATGTTCACCGATCGCCTGGGCGCCGGCGGGCGCGACCTGAATCCGCTGGTCAAGGCGGCGACGGTCGATCTGACGCTGGCCTTCTTCGAGGAAGTGCTGGGCGGCGCGAGCGGAGTGCTCGCCACGCGCTCGGCGGGTTACAACGGTCTGCTCGCCCGGTTCGAGTCCGAACCCCGGGCCTTTCCTTGAGCGCACCGGTCGGGGCGGCGCTCCCTGGCCTCTCATCCGAGCGCGAGCGCCTTTTCCTGCTCACGCTGGCGGCCGTCCAGTTCAGCCACATCGTCGATTTCATGGTGATGATGCCGCTCGGCCCCTTCCTGATGCAGGGGCTGGGTATCGACACCCGGCAGTTCGGCCTGCTGGTCGCCTCCTACAGCTTCTGTGCCGCCGCCTCCGGCTTGCTGGCGGCCGGCTTCATCGACCGCTACGAACGCAAGCGGCTGATGCTCGTCCTGTTCGCGCTGTTTGCGTTGGCGACGCTGGCCTGCGGGCTGGCGCCCAACTACGCGACGCTGCTCGTCGCGCGCGGGCTGGCCGGGGTGTTCGGCGGCATCCTCGGCTCGATGGTGCAAACGCTGCTCGCCGACGCCATCCCCTTCCAGCGCCGGGCGACCGCCGGCGGCGTGGTCGCCACGGCCTTTTCGGTGTCAACCGTTGCCGGCGTGCCGCTTTCGCTGTGGCTGGCCGAGGCGTGGGGTTGGCGCGTACCTTTCCTGATGATCGCCGCAGCGGGCGTGTTCATCTGGATTGCCGGCTGTTTCTGGCTGCCGGTTCTCGACGGACATCGCGACGGCGACGGCCCGCGTCACCCGCTGGCCGCCATCGGCCAGGTGCTCGGCGACGCCAACCAGCGGCGCTCCATGCTGTTCTCGGCTTGCGTGATCTTCTCGGGCTTCACGGTCATTCCCTACCTGACGGTCTACTCGATCGGCAACGCCGGGGTGCTGGCCAGCCAGATACCGGTCATCTATCTGGTCGGCGGGCTTGCGACCTTGTTCACGGCACGCCTGATCGGGCGCTGGGCCGACCGTGTCGGCAAGTTGCAGGCATTCCGCTGGTTGGCGCTTGCCGCCATGGTGCCGATCCTGGCGCTGACCCATGTGCAGGACGTCGGCCTGGCCGGCTGGTTGCCGGGCAGCATCGCGTTCTTCGTGCTGGTTTCGGGACGCATGATCCCGGCCATGGCGCTGATCTCGTCGGCCGTCGACCCGGCCTGGCGCGGGGCGGCAATGTCGCTCAACTCGACCGTGCAATCGCTGGCCATGGGCGCCGCCAGCTCGCTCGCCGGCTTCGTGATCGCGCAGGATGCCGACGGGCGCTTCACCGGCTACCCTCTGGTCGGCTATATCGCCGTAGCGGCGGGTCTGCTCAGCCTGGCGCTGGCCGGGCGGGTAAGGGTGCGCGATGCGCGGTAAGTATCCCCCGGCAGAGCCGGGGGCATTAGGTTGTGAGCCGCTCAAAGCGGCTGAAGGACCGCTACGCGGTCCGGCGCTCCGCGCCAACACCATCGCGTGCCACCTCACCGACTCGTCGCACCTATTCCTCTCGGTTAGAAGGTCGTCTTCACCGCTCACTCCGCTGCAACCATCGGGGGCATCACAATCCGCATCAGGCCAACATGGCCGTTCCCCCGCATGAATCCTTCAGCCGTTTCTCCGCACCGACCCCTCAGCGATCGCAACCGGCGCAATACTTCCGAAAATGGTCGGGATAGAAATGCAGCGCGCGTAGCCTCTTAGGGTACGGTGGCCTATCCACTGGTTTCCCAATGGGCCTCATTCCGTCTCCCATCTTGCCCACGTTTCCACAAGCCCCCCTGCGATCCCGGACGGTGGGATTTCCCCAGTCCGGTTCTGACCTTGGCTTTCCTCTGGGGGCCTGCCCAGTCGTAGCGATGCTCAAGTGCTGGCTCACATCCACCCCGCTCACGCCGGTTTGCCCACAAACTCGTCCCCGCTTCGAGGGTCGGCTTCTCTCGGCTCAGAGTCCGAGCACCACCCTGGGACCGCCAAGTGCCCAGAGCCCCTTTGCCACCAGTCGGTGTTACCGCCGGGTGGGAGATGTCGTGCATCTCCTCGGTGGGCGTTACCCCACCTTCATCGCTCCTACGGGCCCATGCGCCAGACCATTGCCCTCCCCCCGCTTCTGGCTTCGCCTCGTGCGAGGGATCTTTGCAGGTTGCGGCCAGCCCCTGCTGCGCAACGGTCCTTCCCGACGCTATCTCTGCCGATCTATCCGTACGTGTCTGGACCCCTACTCCGGTAGCCCCCAGGGTGCTTGCACCCGTTTCTTCCCCCAGGACATTGGCCTTCCCCGCGTTTGAACCGGGTCGGCGCCTCACAAATCCCCCAACAGCCACTTCAGTTGGGCAGTAGATTTCGGAGCTGCAGTCATTCACTCATGTTCAGACCCGCACGCTTGCTCGCCACACCGGTAGCTCCCACCCTCACACCTTGCGATGCCGGGCAGCCGTGGCTTTTACATCCGCGCATATCACGGTTCGTTACCTCCCCGTGCAGCGGATACGCTAACCGCCCAAACCGGGTAATTGGCGGTAAGGGGACTCGCACCCCTCAAAATCGGCAGCCTTGTCGGCTACTCCTCGAACTTCTACTGCCTCCCCGGCATAGCCGGGGGGCCTCCCTTGGTAGCTAGGCGAATGCCGAGCGTGTCCGAAATCTTGTGTTTCCAACAAACCGGTTCGCTGTCTGAGCAGACTGACCCAGATATGAAGTCGAGCGGCGGATTGGGTCGCCAACGGGCGGTCGTGGCCGGCGAAGCGCCAAAGCAAACCGGCATCCGATCGCCTCGGCACGCAAGGCCGTGCGCCCCCCCGGGACCTCGACGCCGCGATCCTTGGCTAGTTCCCGCCCGCGGTGGCCTGCGACTAGAATCCGCCGACATCTTTCCTTCGCCGCCACCGTGCCCCTCGATCCTTCCGCGTTTAGCCCTATCCACGCCGCCAAGGGCGTCGTGACCATCCTCGACCAGACGCTGCTGCCTTATCGCACCGTGCGGCGGACGCTGACTTTCGCCGCGGACGTGGCCGAGGCGATCCGCGCAATGCGAGTGCGCGGCGCGCCGCTGATCGGCGCCACCGCCGCCTTCGGCCTCGCCCTGGCGATGGCGCGCGACGCTTCCGACGACGCCATGAGCGATGCCGTCCGTATGCTGGCGGCGACCCGCCCGACGGCGGTCAATCTGGCCTGGGCGCTGGCGCGCATGGAGCGGCGGTTGGCGCCGCTGGCGCCCGCCGCCCGCGCCGATGCCGCTTGGCAGGAGGCGCAGGCCATCGCCGACGAGGATGCCGCCGCCAACCAGGCCATCGGCGAACACGGCCTGGCGCTGCTGCGCTCCCTCGGATCCGGCGGCCGCAGACTCAATGTCATGACCCACTGCAACGCCGGCTGGCTCGCCACCGTGGCCCACGGCACGGCGCTGGCTCCGGTCTATGCCGCCCATGCCGCAGGCATCGCCATCCACGTCTTCGTGAGCGAGACCCGGCCGCGCAACCAGGGGCTGCTCACCGCCTGGGAACTGGCGCAGGCCGGCGTTCGCCACACGCTGATTGCCGACAACGCGGCGGGCCACCTGCTGCAACACGGGAAGGTTGACGCCGTCATCGTTGGCGCCGATCGCATCGCCGCCAGCGGCGACGTCGCCAACAAGATCGGGACGTATCTCAAGGCGCTGGCGGCGCGGGAGGCAGGCGTGCCGTTCTACGTCGCCGCGCCGGAATCCACCATAGAGCTGGACTTGCCCCTCGGGCGCGGCGATCCCCATCGAGGAACGCAGCGGCGAGGAGCTGCGCCTGGTGCGCGGCGTGAACTGTGAGGCGCGAACGACCGCGCAGGAAACCGCGGTGGCCAACCCGGCGTTCGACGTCACACCCGCGCGGCTCGTCACCGGCATCGTCACCGAGCGCGGCGTCGCCGCGCCCGAGGCCCTCGCGGCACTGTTCGGCCGCGGGTCGTAGGGCGCAGGCGTCGGTTCGGTTGGTGCGCATCGGGTCGCGAGCCGACTCGTTTGTGCTAAGGTCATCGTTGCGGCGCTCCACGAGGCGCTCCACGACAACTGACTTTCATCGACACAAGGGGACGGTACCATGGGACTGATCGCGTTCATCAAGGAAGCGGGCGAGAAGCTGTTCGGAACAGGCGAGGCGAAGGCCGCGCAGGAGGCGGTGAAGCAGGAGCCTTCCGATGACAACATCAAGCGCCTCAACGCCGCCGCCGGCGACGCCATCAAGGCCTACATCGACTCGCTGGGCCTTACCGCCACAGCGCTGACGGTCACCTACGCCGACGGCTACGCCACGGTGTACGGCATCGCTCCCGACCAGCAGACGCGGGAAAAGATCGTGCTGGCCGCCGGCAACGTCGCGGGTATCGAGGGCGTGCACGACCAGATGACCGTGGACCAGAGCGCCCCCGAGGCGACCTACTACACCGTCGCCAAAGGCGACAACCTGTCGAAGATCGCCAAGGCCCACTACGGCGATGCCAACAAGTACACGGCGATTTTCGAGGCCAACAAGCCGATGCTCAAGCACCCGGACAAGATCTATCCGGGGCAGGTGCTGCGCATTCCGCCGCTGTAAGGCGGGGACCGGGGTGCAAGCGCTAGGCGAGCGGCTGCTCGACACCGCGCGCCGCCTGGCACAGACGGGACTGAACAAGGGCACCGCCGGCAACGTCAGTGCCCGCAGCGCGGAGGGCTTGGTCATCACACCGACCGGGCTGGCTTACGACGCCTGCACCGCCGCAGATATGGTGACGATGCAGCTGGCCGGCACCTGGAGCGGGCCGCGCAAGCCCTCCTCGGAATGGCGCTTCCACCGCGACATCTACGCCGCCCGCCCCAAGGCGGGCGCGGTGGTGCACTGCCATTCGCCCTTCGCCACCGCACTCGCCTGCCAGGGGCGCGACATCCCGCCCTTCCATTACATGATCGCGCGCTTCGGCGGCAGCACGGTGCGCTGCGCCGCCTACGCCACCTTCGGCACCCAGGAACTCTCCGACCACGCGCTGGCAGCGCTGGCCGGGCGCTGCGCCTGCCTGCTCGGCAACCACGGCATGCTGGTGTTCGGCCGCGACCTCGACCAGACGCTGGATCTGGCGATCGAATTCGAGACGCTATGCGAGCAGTACTGGCGCACCCTGCAGATCGGTCCGCCGCTGCTGTTATCGGACGCGGAGATGGCGGTGGTGCTGGAGAAGTTCAGCCACTACGGGCAGCAGGACGAGTAAGTATCCCCCGGCAGAGCCGGGGCATTAGGTTGTGAGCCGCTCAAAGCGGCTGAAGGACCGCTACGCGGTCCGGCGCTCCGCGCCAACACCATCGCGTGCCACCTCACCGACTCGTCGCACCGATTCCTCTCGGTTAGAAGGTCGTCTTCACCGCTCACTCCGCTGCAACCATCGGGGGCATCACAATCCGCATCAGGCCAACATGGCCGTTCCCCCGCATGAATCCTTCAGCCGTTTCTCCGCACCGACCCCTCAGCGATCGCAACCGGCGCAATACTTCCGAAAATGGTCGGGATAGAAATGCAGCGCGCGTAGCCTCTTAGGGTACGGTGGCCTATCCACTGGTTTCCCAATGGGCCTCATTCCGTCTCCCATCTTGCCCACGTTTCCACAAGCCCCCCTGCGATCCCGGACGGTGGGATTTCCCCAGTCCGGTTCTGACCTTGGCTTTCCTCTGGGGGCCTGCCCAGTCGTAGCGATGCTCAAGTGCTGGCTCACATCCACCCCGCTCACGCCGGTTTGCCCACAAACTCGTCCCCGCTTCGAGGGTCGGCTTCTCTCGGCTCAGAGTCCGAGCACCACCCTGGGACCGCCAAGTGCCCAGAGCCCCTTTGCCACCAGTCGGTGTTACCGCCGGGTGGGAGATGTCGTGCATCTCCTCGGTGGGCGTTACCCCACCTTCATCGCTCCTACGGGCCCATGCGCCAGACCATTGCCCTCCCCCCGCTTCTGGCTTCGCCTCGTGCGAGGGATCTTTGCAGGTTGCGGCCAGCCCCTGCTGCGCAACGGTCCTTCCCGACGCTATCTCTGCCGATCTATCCGTACGTGTCTGGACCCCTACTCCGGTAGCCCCCAGGGTGCTTGCACCCGTTTCTTCCCCCAGGACATTGGCCTTCCCCGCGTTTGAACCGGGTCGGCGCCTCACAAATCCCCCAACAGCCACTTCAGTTGGGCAGTAGATTTCGGAGCTGCAGTCATTCACTCATGTTCAGACCCGCACGCTTGCTCGCCACACCGGTAGCTCCCACCCTCACACCTTGCGATGCCGGGCAGCCGTGGCTTTTACATCCGCGCATATCACGGTTCGTTACCTCCCCGTGCAGCGGATACGCTAACCGCCCAAACCGGGTAATTGGCGGTAAGGGGACTCGCACCCCTCAAAATCGGCAGCCTTGTCGGCTACTCCTCGAACTTCTACTGCCTCCCCGGCATAGCCGGGGGGCCTCCCTTGGTAGCTAGGCATCAATCGGCAGGCACGCGCCCAATGCCGCTCTGCCGGCTTTCGCTCCCCCTCCAGATGCGCAGGCTGGGTCGCGGAACGACACCGGCACTCCGACGACCCGCGAAACGCTGCCTACTCAACCCAGCCTAGCTCTCGACCCAGCCCGTGAGGACTGACTTTCGCGCGGTGGCACGAGCCGCCACAGCAGCAGCGCCAGCAGCGCGGCCCCAGCGTAGATCGCGGTGAATACCCACGTGGGCAGGTTCCAGTAAAGGACCGCGCCGACCCAGCGTTCGATGAAGCCGTCGCCACGCGACATGCCGCGCAGGCTGTCCTCCAGCAAGGTCAGCGGGCAGGCCACGCCGATCACTGCCTCGGCGGCGACGAAAGCGATGGCAACGAGGTGGGCGAGGCGCAGGCCACGGCGGCGAACCCAGCGCCAGCGCAGAGTCGCCCCGAGAGGAATCAACAGGAAGCCCGCCGTGACGAAGGCGGCGATGGCGAAGTGCAGCACCAGCACGACATCGGCAAGCAGCACGGCCATCCGCCTCGCCCCGCCTGCAGGACGCTACTCCGGGCCGACGGCGATCGGCCGCGAAGGATCGGTGATCCATTCGCTCCACGATCCGACGTAGAGCTTCGATCCCGTCAGGCCGGCAAGCTCCATGGAAAGCAGGTTGTGGCAGGCCGTCACGCCCGAGCCGCAGGTGTGCACCACCTGGCCGGGCGCGCGCCCGGCCAGCAGCGCCTGGTACTCCTCGCGCAGAACCTCGGGCGCCTTGAAATAGCCGTCGTCATCCACGTTGTTGCCGAAGAACCAACTCAGCGAACCCGGAATGTGGCCCGCCACCGGGTCGAGGTTCTCGTTCTCGCCGCGGAAGCGCTCCGGCGGCCGGGCATCCAGCAGCAGGATCTGCGGATCGCGGTGGTGGGCGAGAACAAAGGCCGTATCCACCTGCACGTTCCTGCGCAGCCGATAGCCGAAAAAGGACGGCTCGCGCCTCTCCATGCCGCTGGCGCGCGGCAGTCCCTCCTCCACCCAGGAGGGAAAACCGCCGTCGAGCACCGCCACGTCGTCGTGCCCCAGCCAGCGCAGCATCCACCACAGGCGCGCTGCGAAAATGCCATCCGCATCGTCGTAGGCGACCACCTGGGATTCGTTGCCGACGCCGCGCTCGGCCAGCAGGGTGGCAAAGCGTTCCGGATCGGGCAGCGGATGGCGCCCCGTGCCGGGGCCTTTGAGGCCGCAGAAGTCCTCGTCGCAGTCCATGAACTGCGCTCCGGAGATGTGGGTGGCAAGATAGGCTCGGCGTCCGACGCCGGGCCTGGCCAGATCGTGGCGGCAGTCGAACACCACCAGATTGGGATCGCCCAGGCACTCGGCGAGATCCGTCACCGAGATCAGGGTGCGGCAGGGCGCCCTCATTCCGCATCCGTCGCCAGCCAGTCCCGCGCCTCCTGCTCGTCGCCGAAGACCCGCAGATCGGCATCGACGAAAAGCTGATTCAGCCAGGCGCTCCAGGCTACCCACTGGCTGCGGGTCAGCACCGCGATCTTGCCGAAGTCGCGCGGATGCTGGCGCGAAAACTTGATTTCCTCCCAGGCCACGTCCAGGGTGAAGTCCGCCATTTCGCGCAGGTCGAAGAGCAGATTCACGCCGCCCTGGAACTTCGCCTTGTAAGTGACCACGTCCTCGAACTCCCTGAAATCTGAAAGGGTGAATTCGGCGAGGACGATGGCCTCGATGAGACTGTCCTTCTGGTCGATGGTGATCATGGGGTTCTCCTTGGCCGGCCGAACAGAAAGCACTCAGGCCAACGGCTTCGCTGCGGCCGAAAAACCTGCAATGTACGAACAAGGGGAGATTCCCCTTGTATATCCCCCAGGTACGTACAAGGGGGCGAGCCCCCTTGAACATCCCGCGAACCTCTCGCGTGCTGAGTGTTGTCCGGAAGGATCACGATCGAATCCATGAGGGACCTTGGATAGTGCTGCAAATATATCCGAGGCCGGTCAATCCTGCTCGGCTGGGGCGGCGCGGGAACGCAGCGACGCCAGCACGCCGCTCGCCACGATGAGGGCAATGCCGGCCCACGCCGCCAGCGGCAGCACCTCGCCCCAGATCAGCACGCCGAAAGCGCTGGAGAAGATCACCGTGGTGTAGGCCAGCGAGGCCGAGAGCATGGTCTTGCCGTGGCGGTAGGCCCTCGTCATGGCAAGCTGGGCGACCGCGCCGAACACGCCCACGCCCAGCAGCAGCATGACGCCGTAGCCGTCGAAGCGGTGGAAGGGATCGGAGACCAGCACCCAGGGCGTGCCGCCGAGGGTGGCGATGAAAGAGAAGTAGAACACGGTCCGCCACTCCGGCTCTCCCAGTTCCCCCAGGTTGCGCACGTTGAGGTAGGCAACGCCGGCGAGCAAACCCGACGCCAGGCCCACCAGCGCCGGCACCAGCTGATCCTCATCCAGCGTGGGCTGGAGCAACAGGACGACGCCAGCGAAGCCGATTCCCAGTGCCAGCAGCAGACTCGCCCGCAGTTTTTCGCCCGACCAGAACACCAGCAGCAGCCCCAGGAACAGCGGCGACGTGTAATTGAGGGTGACGGCGGTCGCCAGCGGCAGCGCACCGATGGCGAAGAAGTACAGCACCAGCGAGACGAAACCGCTCACGCCGCGGTTCAACTGCGCCTTCCAGTGCGGCGTGCGCAGCCGCCAGCCGCGCCAGCGCACATAGGCGTACAGCATCAGCGTGGCGATCAGCCCGCGGTAGAACACCAGCTCGGCCGATGAGAACACTTCGGCGCCGAGCTTGACGCAGACCCCCATGCAGGCGAAGGACAGGCTCGCCACCAGCATCCACAGCGACTGGCGGCCCGAGGATCGTGGCCGCGCGCCGGCCGCCGGCACCGTGCTGTCGTTCATTTCCCGCTGCATTCGCACAAAGCAGCGCGGCGCCACGAGGGCGCCGCGCGCGCAGGCTTCAGGAGATCAATAGTAGGGCTCGATTTCGTGTCTCAGCCATTCGTGGAAATGCTGCATCCCGTCTTCCATCGGCGACTGGTAGGGCCCGACTTCGCTGCGCCCCTGATTCAAGAGGACGCGGCGGCCGCGGTCCATCCGCCGGCAGATGACGTCGTCCTCATCGGCGGTTTCCCGGTAGGCCGCCTGCTCGGCCTCGACGAACTCGCGCTCGAACAGGGCGATGTCCTCCGGATAGTAGAACTCGACCACGTTGGTGGTATGCTCGGGCGAGCGCGGGATCACGGTGCTGACGACCAGCACGTGGGGATACCACTCGACCATGATATTCGGGTAATAGGTGAGCCAGATCGCGCCCTGCGCCGGCATCTCGCCGCCGTAGTAGTCGAGCACCGCCTTATGCCAGCGCTGGTACACCGCCGAACCGGGCTTCTGCAGCTTCCGGTTGATGCCCACGGTCTGCACCGAATAGTTGTCGCCGAACTCCCACTTGAGGTCGTCGCAGGTGACGAAATGCCCCAGCCCCGGATGGAAGGGCTCGACGTGGTAGTCCTCCAGGTAGACCTCGATGAAGGTCTTCCAGTTGACCGGATACTCGTCGATCATGACACGGTCAAGCATGTAGCCGGAGAAGTCGAGATCGGCCTTCACGCCCACCTTGGCCAGATCGGCCGCAATGTTGCGCGGGCCGGCGAACAGCAGGCCGTTCCAGTTCTGCAGCGGCGACTTGTTCAGATGCAGGCAGGGATTCTGCGGAAAATGCGGCGCTCCGAGCAGCTTGCCTTCCATGTCGTATGTCCAGCGATGCAGCGGGCAGACGATGTTGCGCGCATTGCCGCGGCCCTCGAGCATGATCGCCTGGCGGTGGCGGCAGACGTTGGACAGCAGCTCAACTCCGGACTCGTTGCGCACCAGCATGCGGGCGTGGTCCATCCAGGCCAGCGTGTGGTAGTCACCAACATTCGGCACCATCAGTTCGTGGCCCACGTAACCGGGGCCGTTGTCGAAAAGCAGCCGCTTCTCGAACTCGAACAGCTTGGAATCGAAGTACCACGACACAGGAAGCTGCGATGCGGCAGGCGCCAGACGTGCAGCGGAAGCGATATCGGTCATAGATCCCCAACCCCCAGACGATGCCGGAAACCGGAAAACCCGCGATTGTACCCCAGCGGCCGTTTGACCCGAAGGCCCCGAATAGGATATTTTCGCCGTTTTGCAGCGACCCGCCTCATGGCCAAAGCGGCAGCCCCCTCCCCTCCCAAGAGCTTCGAATCCGCCCTCGCCGAACTGGAAACCCTGGTCCAGGCCATGGAAGCCGGCAAGCTCGGCCTGGAGGAGTCGCTGGCGACCTACCGCCGCGGAACCGAGCTGCTGCGCCACTGCCGTCAGTCACTGGACAGCGCCGAACAGCAGGTGCGGGTTCTCGAAGGCGAAATCGAGCGCGAATTCCCTGACTCGGCGGAAGACGAGGCCTGAATGGCGGCCGCCGCGAGCTTCTCCGACTGGATGGCGGCCATCCAGGCCGGCACCGAACAGGCGCTGGAGCGCTGGCTCCCATCTGCGGAAATTGCGCCGCAGCGCCTGCACGCGGCGATGCGCTACGCGGTGCTGGGCGGCGGCAAGCGGGTACGTCCTCTGCTGTGCCATGCGGCAGGCGAACTCGCCGCAGCGCCGGCCCCCTGCCTCATGACCGCCGCCTGCGCCGTCGAGTTGATCCACGCCTATTCCCTGGTGCACGACGACCTGCCCAGCATGGATGACGACACGCTGCGCCGGGGCAAGCCCACCTGCCACATCGAGTACGACGAGGCGACGGCGCTGCTGGTGGGCGACGCCCTCCAGGCGCTGGCGTTCCAGGTGCTGGCCGAGCCGGCGCCACATCCCGAGGCCGTCACCCGGGTCGAGATGCTGCGCCTGCTGGCCCAGGCCGCAGGTTCCCGCGGCATGGCGGGCGGGCAGGCGATCGATCTGGCCGCAGTCGGACGGAGCCTGGATGCGGCGGAACTGGAGTTCATGCACATCCACAAGACCGGTGCCTTGATCCGCGCAGCGGTGCTCCTCGGCGCCCGCTGCGGGGCGGCACTGGAAGTGCCGCTGGTCGAACGGCTCGACCGCTACGCCAAGCTTGCCGGCCTGCTGTTCCAGGTGGTGGATGATCTGCTGGACAGCGAAGCCAGCACCGCCACCCTCGGCAAGACGGCGGGCAAGGATGCCCGCCACAACAAGCCCACCTACGTCACGGTGCTCGGTGCCGCGCGAGCGCGCGAATTCGCCGCGGACCTGCGCAGCCAGGCGTTGTCCGCCCTCGACCCCTTCGGCACGAGTGCCGAGCGACTGCGGCAACTCACCGAATTCATCGTCGCGCGCAAGTTCTGAACGCGGCACCCGCTTCACTGTCTCTGACTTTCCATGACCCCCCATCCCCTGCTCGACCCCATCCAGAGCCCCGCCGACCTGCGCCGCATCGACCGCAGGCAGTTGGGCACCCTTGCCGAAGAGCTGCGCGGGTTCCTGATCGAATCGGTTTCCAGGACCGGCGGCCACCTTTCGTCCAACCTCGGCACGGTGGAACTCACGATCGCCCTGCACTACGTGTTCAACACGCCGCACGACCGCATCGTGTGGGACGTCGGCCACCAGACCTACGCCCACAAGGTGCTCACCGGCCGCCGCGAAGCCATGGCCCGTCTGCGCATGCTCGACGGCATCTCCGGCTTCCCGCGGCGCTCCGAGAGCGAGTACGACACTTTCGGCACCGCCCACTCCTCGACCTCGATCTCGGCGGCCCTGGGCATGGCGGTGGCGGCCCGCGATCGCGGCGAGGATCGCAAGGTGATCGCGGTGATCGGCGACGGCGCGATGTCTGCCGGCGAAGCATTCGAAGGCCTGAACAATGCCGGCTTCCTGGACACCAAGCTGCTGGTGATCCTCAACGACAACAAGATGTCGATCTCGCCGCCGGTGGGTGCGCTCAACAAGTACCTGGCGCGCCTGCTCACCGGCCGCACCTTCAGCGCCGCGCGCCGCGCCGGCGAGAAGGTGCTTTCGGTGGTGCCGCCGATGCTGGAGTTCGCCAAGCGCGCCGAGGAGCATGTCAAGGGCATGCTGACGCCGGGCACCCTGTTCGAGGAATTCGGCTTCAACTACGTCGGTCCGATCGACGGCCACGACCTCGACGCCCTGATTCCGACGCTCACCAACATGCGCGACTGGAAGGGGCCGCAGTTCCTGCACGTCATCACCCGCAAGGGCCAGGGTTACAAGCTCGCCGAGGCCGACCCGGTGCTCTACCACGGTGTCGCGAAGTTCGCTCCGGAAGCCGGCATCCAGGTCGCCATAGGCGGCGGCAAGGACGCCGGAAGGATCAGCTACACCCAGGTGTTCGGCGACTGGCTGTGCGACATGGCGGCTCAGGATCCGCGCCTGGTGGGCATCACGCCGGCGATGCGCGAGGGCTCGGGCATGGTGCGCTTCGCCGACGAACACCCCGCCCGCTACTACGACGTCGGCATCGCCGAGCAACACGCCGTCACCTTTGCCGCCGGACTGGCCTGCGAGGGCCTGAAGCCGGTGGTCGCGATCTACTCGACCTTCCTGCAGCGCGGCTACGACCAGCTCATCCACGACGTCTGCCTCCAGAACCTGCCGGTGGTCTTCGCCATCGACCGCGGCGGACTGGTGGGCGCCGACGGCGCGACGCACCACGGCGCCTTCGACCTGTCCTACCTCGCCTGCCTGCCCAACATGACGGTGATGGCGCCGGCAGACGAGAACGAGTGCCGCCAGATGCTCTACACTGCATTCCAGCTCGACGGTCCCAGCGCGGTGCGCTATCCGCGCGGCAACGGGCCGGGCGTGGCGCCGGTGAAGGCGATGAAGGCGCTGCCGCTGGGCAAGGCCGAGGTCCGCCGTCAGGGCCGGCGCATTGCGCTGCTGGCCTTCGGCACAATGCTGGAAACGGCGCTCCAGGCTGGCGAGGAACTCGACGCAACGGTGGTCAATATGCGCTTCGTGAAGCCGATGGACCGGGAGCTGCTGCGGGAAATCGCGGCGGGCCACGAATTGCTGGTTACGATCGAGGAAAACGCAGTCATCGGCGGCGCCGGCGCCGAAGTGTCGCGCCTGGTGCAGGAACTTGCCACGCCGGTACGCATCCTGCGCCTGGGGCTGCCCGATCGCTTCATCGACCACGGCGACCAGGTCCAGCTCCTCGCCCGGCTCGGTCTGGACAAGGACGGTGTCGTCGCCCGAGTCAAGGCAACTATCGGCACCTAAACGAGTCTTATCGGGATCGGCGCCGGCCTGCGCTAGACTGTTCCGCCCAACCCCTCATGTCCGGAGAATGCCAATGAACACCCGCGACGCCGCCTGCATGCCGGACGTCCAGGGCGCGGCCGATTCGCGGCGCCTCGCCATCGACAAGGTCGGCATCAAGGCCATCCGCCATCCCATCCGCGTGCTGGAGAAGGAAGGCAGCGTGCAACACACGATCGCCACCTTCAACATGTACGTGGCACTGCCCCACAACTTCAAGGGCACCCACATGTCGCGCTTCGTCGAGATCCTCAATCGCCACGAGCGCGAAATCTCGGTCGAATCCTTCGCGACCATGGCGCGAGAAATGGTCAAGCGCCTGGAGGCGGAGGTCGGCCACATCGAGATGACCTTTCCCTACTTCATCAACAAGAAGGCACCGGTGTCGGGTGTGGCGAGCCTGATGGACTACGAGGTGAGCTTCACCAGCGAGATCGGCCCCGGCGAGGTGTATCGGCAGATCACCCGGGTAGTGGTCCCGGTAACCAGCCTGTGTCCCTGTTCGAAGAAGATTTCGGAGCGCGGCGCCCACAACCAGCGCTCCCACGTGACCGTTTCGGCGCGGACCAAGGGCTTCGTATGGATCGAGGACATCGTGGAGATGGTCGAGAAGCAGGCCTCCAGCGAACTCTACGGCCTGCTCAAGCGGCCCGACGAGAAGTTCGTCACCGAGCGCGCCTATGACAATCCCAAGTTCGTCGAGGACATGGTGCGCGACGTCGCGGCCGCCCTCAATGCCGACGAAAAGATCGAAGCCTACGTGGTCGAGGCGGAAAACTTCGAATCGATCCACAACCACTCGGCCTACGCCCTGATCGAGCGCGACAAGAGTCAGGCCTGAGGAAGCGGCGAACACCTAAGAAAAAGGCCGGGTTCCCCCGGCCTTTTTCTTCTTGGCCAGTCAGTCTCTTACTTCGGGCACGAACCCGTTTCGCTGGGCACCTTGCCCACCAGCAGCAGGAAGTTCTCGAACGGCGCCATGTTGCTCATGGCCTCCATTTTCGGGCCTTCGAACAGCAGGCGGCCGAACATCATCGCCTTTGTCGGGCCGTATTCTCCCTTGCCCATCTCGATCCAGCGCGTGGTTTCAGCGTGCATGACGTAGTCGTGGCTCGAATTGAGCTTGGTCGTCTCGACCGCGCCGCCGTAGCTGCACATCGCCTTGCCGTCCTTGAGGGCGATGCGCAATTCCACCTTGGGGCTGTCCTTGCAGTCTTCACGATAGACCTGCATCACCTTGAAGCCCTTGCCGCCGTCATTCTTCGCCCAGCCCGATTCGGCCAGCTTGTCGGTCAGGATCGGATCCTTGTTCCACGCAGCGCAGGCTTCCTTGCCCCAATCCGTCAACATCAGAACCGGGGCGGCGAATGCCTGGGACATTGCGGCGGCCGCGATCCCGGCCAGGGCCAGCTTGATTGCACGATGCATTTATTGCCTCCTCTTCAGGTTGAGTTGCGAGTTCTTGACTTGCAGGGCGCGCACACGGTAATGGCGCCCCCCTCGGCAGTCCAATAAGTTTTGCTGCTGCATTACCAGAACGAACTTATTCGCAAGTTTCGCGAAGGCTCACGAAAAACGGGGCCAGCTCCGGCCCCGTTCCATCCCCTCCCCAAGCGGAGACTTAATGCTTCTCGCGCTTGTGGCTTTCGAGCTTTTCGCGGATACGCGCCGACTTGCCCGAGCGTCCGCGCAGGTAGTAGAGCTTTGCGCGGCGTACGGCGCCCTTGCGCTTGACTTCGATGCTGGCGATCAACGGCGAATAGGTCTGGAAGGTCCGCTCAACGCCCTCGCCCGAGGAAATCTTGCGCACGATGAACGCGGAGTTGAGCCCGCGATTGCGCTTGGCGATGACCACCCCCTCATAGGCCTGGACCCGCTTGCGTTCGCCTTCCACCACGTTCACGTTCACCACCACGGTGTCGCCGGGTGCGAACTCGGGGATGTTCTTGCCCAGGCGGGCAATCTCTTCCTGCTCCAACTGCTGAATCAGATCCATCTTCTGCTCCTGTCTGTCATGGCCTTTGGCCTTGCCCGCAGAGCAGCCGCGAGGCTGATGCGGGCGTTTCTCGGTACTGCCTTCAAACCGCCTTTGCCGCTTCCTGCTCGCGTTCGAATTCCGCCAGCAGTTTCGACTCCTCCGCCGTCAGCGTGCGCTGCGCCAGCAGATCGGGGCGACGCAGCCGGGTTCGCCCCAACGACTGCTTGCGCCGCCAACGCTCGATCTGCGCATGGTGCCCCGAAAGCAGCACCGCCGGCACCCTTACGCCCCGATACTCTTCGGGCCGCGTGTAGTGCGGGCAATCCAGCAGCCCTTCCACGAAGGACTCCTGCTGCGCCGACGCCGCGTCGTTCAGCGCGCCCGGCAACTGCCGCACGATGGCGTCGATCAACGCCAGCGCCGCGATCTCGCCCCCCGAAAGGACGAAGTCGCCGAGGGAAATTTCCTCATCCACCTGCGCATCGATCAGGCGCTGATCGATGCCCTCGTAACGCCCGCACAGCAGGATCAACTGCCGTTCCTGGGCCAGTTCCAGCACCCTGCGGTGGGTCAGCTGCCGGCCCTGGGGCGACATCAGGATCACCCGTCCAGCCGACTCTCCTTCGCCCTCCCTGGCCCCGCGGATCGCGGCAAGCGCCTGCTCCAACGGCTCGGCCAGCATCACCATGCCGGGGCCGCCGCCGTAGGGCCGGTCATCCACCGTGCGGTGGTTGTCGGTCGCATAGTCGCGCGGATTCCAGCAATCCAGCCGGTACAGCCCTTGCTCCAGCGCGCGCCGCGTGATGCCGGACTCGGATACCGCCGCAAACATCTCGGGAAACAGCGTGACGACGTCGAATGCTATGCTCATGCCACCCGCTCCGCCGCCCGCCACAGACTGACTACCAGTCGCGCTGCCAGCTCACCCGGATCCGCCCGCCGGCGCGGTCCACGTCCCGCACCACCGTCTCGACGAAGGGCAGCAGCCGTTCCCTGCCATCCTGCGCGTCGCGCACCACGAGCACCTCGTGCGGCCCGGTACTGATCAGTTCCGCCACGCGGCCGAGAGGCTCGCCTTCTTCGTTCAACACCGCCAGGCCGACCAGGTCGACCCAGTAGAACTCATCGTCCGCCGTGGCCGGCAACTCTTCCCGCGGGGCCGCCACCAGCCGTCCCTTGAGCGCCAGCGCCGCAGCGCGGTCGTCGATACCGGCGAGCAAGGCAACCAGAGCCCCGCTGTGTTCGCGGCAGTCCCTCAGGTCGAACGCCACCCAGTCCGGCTGCGGCGATTCCGGGGCCAGCCACCAGCGCGGCATGGCGCACCACGCCAGTGGATCGTCGGCGAAGGGATGGATGCGCACCCATCCGCGAACGCCGAACGGGGCGGTCACCCGCCCCAGCACCACCATCAGGCTGCGGCGGCTACGGGCGCCGGGGCCAGGGCGGCCGAGAACTGGCGAACCAGACGAACCACCGTCGGCGACAACTGGGCGCCGTTGTCCTGCCAGTACTTGAGGCGCTCCAGATTGACGCGCAGGCCCTGCTCGTTCGCGGCGGCGACCGGGTTGTAGAAACCCACGCGCTCGACGAAACGGCCGTCGCGCCGGTTGCGCGAATCGGTGACCACCATGTTGTAGAACGGGCGCTTTTTGGCACCGCCGCGTGCGAGACGAATCACCACCATGACAGGTTACCCATGATCGGAAAAAAGACGCCGATAATACGCAGGAACGCGCGCCAAGACAAGGACTGGACGAGCGGGCGCTGCGGGTCAGGCGAAGGCGCGCGCGATCGTCTGCTGCACCGCCATTGCCGCCGCGCGCGGGTCGGGCGCCTGGCGGATCGGGCGACCAATGACGATGTAGTCGGCACCGTTGGCGAAGGCCTGGGCCACATCGACGGTGCGCTTCTGGTCGTCGGCGGGTTTGTTCTCGACGGGGCGGATGCCCGGCGTGACCACCAGAATGCGGCTACCCAGTTCGCGCCGGATCAGGGGCGCCTCCAGGCCCGAGGAAACGACACCATCGCAGCCCGCCGCCAGCGCCCGGCGCGCCCGCGACAACACCAGCTTTTCGACGTCGCACTGGAAGCCCAGATCGTCCAGATCGCCGCGATCGAGGCTGGTGAGGACGGTGACCGCGAGGATGCGCAGATCGCCCTTGTCGCGGCCCGCCGCTTCCATGATGGCCTGGTTGCCGTGCACCGTGGCGAAGCTCGCGCCGCGGCCCGCCAGCGCGCGCACCGCCGCGCGCACGGTTTCCGGCACGTCGAAGAACTTGAGGTCGACGAACACCTTCTTGCCCTGCGCAACAAGCCAGTCGAGCAGTTCGAAATAGCCCCCGGCCATGAACAGTTCGAGGCCAATTTTGTAGAAGAACACCGCATCGCCCAGGGTGCGCACCAGTTCCCGCGCCGGCTCGGGAGCGGGCACGTCGAGGGCGACGATCAGGCGCTCGGCCGGGGGAATTTGCGCGCGAATGGGACTTTCGTCGGATGCGGGGGTCATGGAAAAGGCTCAGAATGGGGTGGATTCGCGAACACGGAAACGGACATCCGGCACCGGGGTTCGAAGAAGTCAGCTCCTGGCGCACGGCGCCATGCCAAATTAGCCGACCGATTGTACACAATGCTGACAGGCTCCCACCAGGCGATCGCCAGTCCCGCCCCCTTGCCCGCCACCGCGGCACCGGATGCTCGCATCGCGGAAACCCTCGACTGGCTGGCCCACCCGGCCAACGTCAACCTCGACCGGGACCTGCGCCAGACCCACGCCCGGCTCACCACCTTCTCCCAACTGTCGCTCTCCATCAATCAGTTCCACCGCATACTGGAATTGTTCCAGTCGCGGGTGGATTCTCTCGCCGCCGCCATGAAGCGCCGCCTGCGGGAGCAGGAACAGCCGCTGACGCGCGACCTGCGCCAACTTGTGCAGAGCCTCGACGACCTTGAGGGCAGGATAAGCGAAGCGTATTCCCGCGTCCTGCAAGACATCGCGCATCGCCTGGTGCGCAATCGGCGCCGCGATCCCGGCGCGGTGGCGGCTCGCAGCCTCAAGGCGCTGCGCGAAAGACTGGAGCTGGCCGCCTATGTGGCGCGACCGGCACCTGTCGAACTGTGGTCGCGCGCCCATCGGCTCTATCGCATCGGCATGGACGAAGGGGGTCGGAAGGAGGCATCGGCCGAGGCCGTCGCGGATCTCGGCCGGCTGTACCGGGAGATGCTGGCGTTCGCCGCCATCCAGCCGGAGCGGCTCTCGCCGAGCGAAGTGGGCGCGGCATCCGACTACCTCGCGCGCTTCGCACCGGCCGTGGTCATCTTGGACCGCCCGCCGGAAACCGCAGACTACCGGCTGTTCTGGGTAGACGTCGCCGGCGACTCCGCACCGATCGCCCTCGCCCGCCGGCACCCGGCGCCCGGACAGCAAGCGCTCTATTTCTCCTGCGCGCGACTCGGCACTCTGGCGGCGGAGCATTTGCGGGAACTCGAAGCCGGCACCGATCCGGAACAGCTTGCCTTGCCCGCCGCAGCAGCCCGGTCGCCTTTCCATGGCCTGCTGCACAAACTTCGCGAGTCCTGGGCAGAGCCGCCGACACGCCACCTCCTGCGCCGGCGTCAGAGCTACAGCGTATTCATGGTCAGCGGCCTCGATGCCCTGGTCCGGATGTTCGGCGACACTGCCGACCACCCGTCCGCCGACGCCGAGGCCTCGTCCCAATGGACGGTGATCAACGAGAGCCCGTCCGGCTATGCGCTGATGCACGTCGAGGGCGAACTCGACGGCATCCGCAGCGGCGAGGTGGTGGCGATTCGCGGCACGGCGGACAAGCCCTGGGACATCTGCATCGTGCGCCGCGTGCTCAGCGACCGCCCCGGCCGTCTCGAAGTGGGCCTGCAGATCGTCGCCACCAACTCTGGCGCGCGGGCCGTGAGCGTGGCGTTTCGCCATGCGCCGGCGCCGCAGCCCACGATCGCCGCGCTTTGGCTCCCGGCCGTCGCTGCAATGCGCCGGCACGAAGCCATCCTGGTGCCCGGCGGGACTGCGGCATCCCAGCGCTTCGTCATGGCCGCGAACGACGGCAGGATCCGCATCACGCAAGGCCGCGTGGTGCAGGCAAGTTTGCGCACCGAAAGCGTCGAACTGCTTGAGTTTCTCGACGATCCCTACCCGCTCTGAGCGCCCCAGGGCCGGGCTGCGCCCAGCCCGCCCCCCGAGGGGGTCAAGGAAACTTGGGGCGGTCCGGCGTTTCCTTGAGAACCGGCGGCTCCGGCTTGACGTCCGGCAGCGTCGCGGCGATCAGCGCACCGATCAGTATCACCACCCACGACAGGTAGAGCCACACCAGGAAGATCGGGATCACGGCGAAGGCGCCGTAGATCAGGCTGTAGGTGGGGAGCTTCACCACATAGACGCTGAACAGGCGCTGCATCAGCAGCAGGCCGATCCCCGCCACGGCGCCGCCGACGGCGGCGTGGGCGAGACGCACCGGCCGGTTCGGCACGGCAAAGTAGATCAGCGTGAACACCCCGATCAGGATCAGATCGGGCATCAGCCGGAACAGCGCGGTGCGCACCCAGCGAGGCTCATCCACCCAGCCCAGCGAGGTGCTCACCACATAGGTCGTCGCCGCAAGGCTGGCCCCCAGCAACGCCGGCCCCAGCACCAGCACCAGCGCATGGCTGACGATGCTCGGCAGCGGCCGGCGCCGACTCGTCACGCGCCAGATCGCGTTGAATGCGTGGTTGAACAGACAGTGTCATGAAGACGGCGGCCGCCACCAGCAGCAGGCTGCCGGCAACGGTCACCTGGGACGCCTTCTCGGAAAAACTCAACACGTAGTTGGCCACCACGGCACCGGCCTTCTCGGGCAGCAGATGCTTGAGCACGAACTGCTCGGTCGCCGCCCCCAATTGGTCGGCGATCGGCAGGCGCGACACCACCGCCACGGCCACGGCGAGGAGCGGAACGAGCGACAGCAGCGTGGCGAAGGACAGGCTGGACGCCAGGTCGCTGCAGCGCTCCCGATGGAAGCGGCGCGCCACCTCGATCAGCAGGGCAGGAATCAGGCGCAGCAGGTCGGGCATTCGCAAGGAGTCTTGGGTCGGCTCGCTATAATCTGCCGATTCTAACGGCGGAGGCGGCAATGGAGATCCTCGTTCTGTACTACAGCCTGCACGGCTCGGTGAAGAACCTGGCCTATGCCGTGGCACGGGGCGTCGAATCCGTGCCGGGAGTCGGCGCCCGCATCCGCACCGTGCCCAAGGTCTCCACGCTTTGCGAGGCAACCGAGTCTGAAATCCCGCCTGCAGGAGCCCCCTACGCCGAACTACGAGATATGGAGGAATGCGCCGGGCTGGCGCTGGGCAGCCCGACACGCTTCGGCAACATGGCCGCGCCGATGAAGTACTTTCTCGACGGCAGCGGCGAGCTGTGGATGCGCTCTGCATTGGCCGGCAAACCCGCCGGCGTGTTCACTTCCTCCGCCAGCCTGCACGGCGGCCAGGAAACAACGCTGCTGTCGATGATGCTGCCGCTGCTACACCACGGCATGCTGATCGTCGGGTTGCCCTATACCGAGGCAGACCTGCACGGCACCCGCAGCGGCGGCACACCCTACGGCCCGACCCATGTCTCCGGCGTCCCGGTCGACGCCTCGCTGCAGGAGGAGGAAAAGCGGTTGGCCATGGCACTCGGCCGGCGATTGGCGCAGACCGCGCTCAAGCTCGCTACATGACGCCCGCCGCATCCAACCGTCTGGCGCTTGCCAGCCTGCTGGCGCTGCTCGCGCTGGGACTCGCCTGGGAGCTGTGGCTCGCGCCGCTGCGCCCCGGCGGATCCTGGCTGGTGCTGAAGGTCTTGCCGCTGCTCGCGCCCCTGCCCGGACTGCTGCACGCCAGGCGCTACACCCACCAGTGGTGCTCGATGCTGGCGCTGGCCTATGTTACCGAAGGGCTGGTCCGAGCCACCTCCGACCCCGGCCCGTCGGCCCGCCTCGCGATGGTCGAGCTCGCCCTCGCCCTGAGCCTGTTCACCGCCTGCGTCCTCTACGCCCGAGCCACCCGCCCCAGCGTGGCGACCGGCAAGCACCCGGTCGCCAGCGACTGACTTCCCCTCGATCCTCGATCCTCGATCCTCGATCCTCGATCCTCGATCCTCGATCCTGAATCCTGAATCCTGAATCCTGAATCCTGAATCCTGCCTCTCACACCGTCTCGCGCTGCGGATTCACGCGTTCCAGCGTCGAATGCAGCTTGTTCAGCGCGTTGAGGTAGGCCTTGGCGGAGGCCACCACGATGTCGGTGTCCGCGCCCTGGCCATTGACGATGCGCCCGCCCTTGGACAGGCGCACCGTCACCTCGCCCTGGGCGTCGGTACCGGTGGTGATGCTGTTGACCGAGTAGAGCAGCAGTTCCGCGCCGCTCTGCGCCAGCTTCTCGATCGCCTTGAACGAGGCATCGACCGGCCCGCTGCCGGTCGCTTCCGAGCGCGCTTCCCTGCCCCCGGTGGAGAGCGCGATCCAAGCGTGGGGCAGCTCACCCGTCTCCGAATGGAACTTGGTGGCGACCAGCTTGTAGTGCTCGTGGTCGGGGGTGACCGCCTCGTCGGACATCAGCGCCTGGAGATCCTCGTCGAAGATCTCGTGCTTCTTGTCCGCCAGCTCCTTGAAGCGGGCAAAGGCGTTGTTCAACTGTTCCTCGGAATCGACGACGATGCCCAGCTCCTGAAGCCGCGCACGGAAGGCGTTGCGGCCACTCAACTTGCCCAGCACCAGCTTGTTGGCATTCCAGCCCACGTCCTGGGCGCGCATGATCTCGTAGGTTTCGCGGTGCTTGAGCACGCCGTCCTGGTGAATGCCGGATTCATGGGCGAAGGCGTTGGCGCCGACGATCGCCTTGTTCGGCTGCACCGGATAGCCGGTGATCTGCGACACCAGCTTCGACGCCGCAACGATCTGGGTGGCGTCGATGCGGGTTTCCACCGGGAACAGGTCGGCACGGGTTCGCACCGCCATCACCACCTCCTCCAGCGAGGCATTGCCGGCCCGCTCGCCGAGGCCGTTGATGGTGCATTCGACCTGGCGCGCACCAGCCAGCACCGCCGCCAGCGAGTTTGCCACCGCCATCCCCAGGTCATTGTGGCAGTGGGTGGACCAGACCACCTTGTCGGAACCCGGCACACGCTCGATCAGGATGCGCATGCGCTCGCCCCACACCGAGGGGACGCTGTAGCCCACCGTGTCGGGCACGTTGATGGTCTTGGCGCCGGCCTTGATCACCGCCTCGAAGATGCGGCAGAGGAAGTCGATCTCGGAGCGCACCGCGTCCTCGGCGGAGAACTCGACGTCATCGGTGTATTCCTGCGCGAGTTTGACGCCCTTGATCGCCGCCTCGACCACCTGGTCGGGGCTCATGCGCAGCTTCTTCTCCATGTGGATCGGGCTGGTGGCGATGAAGGTGTGGATGCGGCCGCGGGCCGCCGGCCGGATCGCCTCGCCGGCGCGTCGGATATCGTTCTCGTTGGCCCGCGCCAGCGAGCACACCGTCGAGTCCTTGATCGTTTCGGCGATGTTGTGGATGGCCTCGAAATCGCCGGGCGAAGCGGCGGCGAAGCCGGCCTCGATCACGTCCACCTTCATACGTTCCAGCTGGCGCGCGATGCGCAGCTTCTCCTCTTTGGTCATGGAGGCGCCGGGGCTCTGCTCGCCGTCGCGCAAGGTCGTGTCGAAGATCACCAAATGCTCTTTCATCGTCGTCTCCTGTCGGGGAACGGGAATATGCGAAACCGATCCGCCCCTGGCTCGGGGGCAGACGCTGGACAACCGGATTGTGAGAAGAGGTATTTAGCGCGCGCGGCGCAGCAGCGGCTCGGCCTTGGAGCGCAGCGCGAAGCGCGGCAGCAGCAGGCCGGACAGGACGAGGAACGACGCAGCAAAGACGAGAAGCGTTTCCATGACCCGACTATAGCGGCATTGTTTTTGCCGTGCAAGGCCCCGAAATCCGAAAGTCAGCCCTGGGCGGGCGGCGGCGGGGCCGGGCGCTTGCGCCGCCGCAGCCAGTTCCACAGCGCCATCACGTAACCCGATACCGCATAGACCAGGAAAAGGACGAACAGCACGCCGGGCGGGTAGGACGAGATGAAGACGAAGGCCAGAACCAGCGCGATGATGACGAAGAAGGGCACGCTGCGCCGCAGGTTGATGTCCTTGAAGCTGTAGAAGCGGAAGTTGCTCACCATCGTGATGCCGGCGAACAGCGTGACGCCGAAGGCAATCCAGCGCGCCTGCTCGCCGCTGATGTTGTTGTCTATCATGACCCACACCAGGCCCGCCACCAGGGCGGCCGCCGCCGGGCTGGGCAGGCCCTGGAAGTAGCGCTTGTCGATCACTTCCAGCGTGGTGTTGAAGCGCGCCAGGCGAAGCGCTGCGCCGGCACAGTAGACGAAGGCCGCGATCCAGCCCCAGCGTCCGAGGCTGCGCATCGCCCACTCGTAACTCACCAGCGCCGGCGCCACGCCGAAGGACACCATGTCCGCCAGCGAGTCGTACTCGGCGCCGAAGGCGCTCTGGGTGCGGGTCAGCCGCGCCACCCGGCCGTCCAGGCCGTCGAGCACCATGGCGACGAAGATCGCCACCGCCGAATGCTCGTAAAGCCCGTTCATCGCCTGGACAATGGCATAAAAACCTGCAAACAGGGCAGCCGTTGTGAACAGGTTGGGCAGGACGTAGATGCCGCGGCGGCGCAGCTCGGGATTGAACAGCGGCTTGCGGGATCGGATCTCCGGCATGTCCGGGGGCTCGGTCAGGAATGGGCGCGCCATTGTAGCCGATGGGGGCCGGCCCCATCGGAGGCGGCGCTTCAGGCGGTAGCGCCGGGCATGAGATCGAGGAAGCTTTCGATCGCCTGGAACTCCTCGACATCCTTGCGCGGTTGGCGCGTGTCGGGCCGGTGCACCGCCACCAGATGACCGATGCCGTAGTCCCGCGCCGAGCGCAGCACCGCGAGGCTGTCGTCCACCAGCAGTGTGCCCGCCACGTCGAAGGGCTCGACCGCCTGCAAGGCGTGCCAGAACGCGGGCTGCTCCTTGGGCAGCCCCAGTTCGTGGGAAGTGATCAGGGCATCGAAATGCGCGTCGAGCCGGGTGCGGCTCATCTTCAGCGTGAGGCTCTTGTGGTGGGCATTGGTGACCAGCACTACGCGCTTGCCGGCGGCGCGCACCGCTTCGAGGAACTCGGGCACATGGGGATGCACGGCGATCAGGTGCGCCACCTCCTCCTTCAGGCGCGCGATGTCCAGGCCCAGCTCGCCGGCCCAGAAATCCACCGAGTACCACTCCAGGGTACCGCTGCGGCTCTGGTAGCGCGCCAGGATGTCGCGCCGCGCCTCCTCGGCGTCCACGCCGTGGTGCTCGGCATAGCGCAGCGGAACGTGGTGCAGCCAGAAATGATTGTCATAGTGCAGGTCGAGGAGCGTCCCGTCCATGTCGAGGAAGACGGTGCGCACCCCGGACCATTCGATCATCGGTCGCTTTCCACAACCATGCGGCTCAAGACAGTTCGGCGACCACCGTGCTGGCGGCACTGACTTTCTCGCCTATCGTCACCTTGATCTGTGCCGAAGGCGGCAGATAGAGGTCCACCCGCGAGCCGAAGCGGATGAAGCCGTAACGCTGGCCGCGTTCCAGCTTGTCCCCTGGCCGCACGTAGGAAAGGATGCGCCGCGCGATCAGGCCCGCCACCTGCACGCAGGTGACGTCCTGCCCGTCGGCGGTGCGCAGCCACAGGGCGTTGCGCTCGTTCTCTACCGAGGCCTTGTCCAGCGCGGCATTCACGAACTTGCCCGGGTTGTACCACTGCTGCTTCACCTCGCCGTCCACCGGCGCCCGGTTCGAATGCACGTTGAATACGTTCATGAACACGCTGACCTTGACCGTGTCGCGCTCCAGGTAGGGGTCGCGCGTCTTTTCAACGGCGACGATGCGCCCGTCCGCCGGCGCCAGCACGCTCTTGGCGCCGCCCGCCACAGCGCGCGGCGGATCGCGGAAGAACTGCAGCACGAACAGCGTGATCAGCCAGAACGGCAAGGCCCACAGCCAGCCGGCCGAAGCCGTGATCATGAGCGAAAGCCCCAGCGCGATGCCGAGGAAAGGCCAGCCCTCGCGGGCGACGATGGGATGGGGGTAGTTCATTTCAGGATCTAGGATTCAGGATCGAGGATCCAGGAAATGCAGAGCCAACGCTCTTGCTAGATCCTGGATCCTAGGTCCTGGATCCTAGTTTTTGGCCTTGTCCACCAGCTTGTTCTTCTTGATCCACGGCATCATGTCGCGCAGCTTGCCGCCGACCACCTCGATGTCGTGCTCGGCCGCGAGGCGCCGCGAGGCGTTGAGCGTGGGTGCGCCGGCGCGGTTCTCGAGGATGAACTCCTTGGCATACTGGCCGGTCTGGATCTCGCGCAGGATCTTCTTCATCTCGGCCTTGGTCTGCTCGGTGATGATGCGCGGGCCACGGGTGATGTCGCCATACTCCGCGTTGTTCGAGATCGAGTAGCGCATGTTGGCGATGCCGCCCTCGTAGATCAGGTCCACGATCAGCTTCACCTCGTGCAGGCACTCGAAGTAGGCCATCTCGGGGGCATAACCTGCCTCCGTCAGGGTCTCGAAGCCGGCCTGGATCAGCGAGGTCAGGCCGCCGCACAGCACCACCTGCTCGCCGAAGAGGTCGGTCTCGGTCTCTTCCTTGAAGGTGGTCTCAATCACGCCGCCGCGGGTACCGCCGTTGGCTGCCGCGTAAGAAAGGGCGATGTCGCGCGCCTTGCCCGACTTGTCCTGATACACGGCGATGAGCGAGGGAACGCCGCCGCCCTGCTGGTAGGTGGAGCGCACCAGATGGCCCGGCCCCTTGGGCGCGATCATGATGACGTCGATGTCATCGCGCGGCATCACCTGGCTGTAGTGGATGTTGAAGCCGTGGGCGAAGGCCAGCGCCGAACCCTTCTTGATGTTGGGCTCGACTTCTTCGCGATACACGGCGGCGATCTGCTCGTCCGGCAGCAGCATCATCACCACGTCGGCGCCCTTGACGGCTTCGGCCACTTCCTTGACCGTGAGGCCCGCCTTCTTCGCCTTATCCCAGGAAGCGCCGCCCTTGCGCAACCCCACTGTCACCTTCACGCCCGAGTCACTCAGGTTCTGGGCGTGGGCGTGACCCTGGGAGCCGTAGCCGATGATGGTGACCTTCTTGCCTTTGATGAGGGACAGGTCGGCGTCCTTGTCGTAGTAGACCTTCATGGAACTCCTCTTTTTGGGTGGCTTGATTCGATGCGGCGGGTGTGGCCCGCCCTACACTTTCAGGATGCGATCGCCGCGACCGATGCCGCACACGCCGGTGCGCACCGTCTCGAGTATCAGCGACTTGTCGATGGCCTCGATGAACGAGTCGAGCTTGTTGGCATTGCCGGTCAGTTCGATCACGTAGCTCGATTCGGTGACGTCGATGATGTGGCCGCGGAAGATGTCCGCCATCCGCTTGACCTCCTCCCGGTCCTTGCCGGTGGCGCGCACCTTGATCAGCATCAGTTCGCGCTCGACGTGGGCCGATTCCGAAAGATCGACCACCTTCACCACCTCGACCAGCTTGTTCAGGTGCTTGGTGATCTGCTCGATGATGTCGTCCGAGCCGACCGAGACCATCGTCATGCGCGACATCGAGGGATCCTCGGTGGGCGCGACGGTCAGCGATTCGATGTTGTAGCCGCGGGCGGAAAACAGCCCCGAGACGCGCGAGAGTGCGCCGGCTTCGTTCTCCAGAAGCAAAGAAATCACGTGTCGCATGGATAGGCCTGCCTGGTTGGTGAGCTTGAACCAGGGCCCTGACGACCACAGGCCGCCGACGGGCGGCGCCTGCGGCTCCGGCGATGCCGTGTATCGCACGGAGCCGGCACTTCGGTTTGTGACCTAGCGTGCCCCGACAGTTGCCCCGGCGCGATTACAGATCTTCGGACGACAGGATCATCTCGGTGAGACCCTTGCCGCCCTGGACCATGGGATAGACATTCTCCGTTTCGTCGATCTTGAAGTCGAGGAAGACCAGATCGTTCTTGCGCTTGAAGGCTTCGCGTATCGCGCCGTCGATGTCGCCCGGCTTGTCCACGCGCAGGCCCACGTGGCCGTAGGCCTCGGCCAGCTTCGGAAAGTCCGGAAGCGTGTCCATATAGGACTCGGAGTAGCGATTGCCGTGGAACAGCTCCTGCCACTGGCGGACCATCCCGAGATAGCGGTTGTTGAGCAGCAGCACCTTGATCGGCAGCCGGAACTGCTTGCAGGTGGACAGTTCCTGGATGCACATCTGGATACTGCCCTCGCCGGTGACGCAGGCCACGGGCGATCCGGGGTGGGCAAGCTGCACGCCCATGGCGGCGGGCAGGCCGAAGCCCATGGTGCCCAGGCCGCCGGAATTGATCCAGCGCCGCGGCTTGTCGAACTTGTAGTACTGCGCCGCCCACATCTGGTGCTGTCCGACGTCGGACGTGACGAAGGCGTCGCCCTTGGTCACTTCCCACAGCTTCTCGATCACCATCTGCGGCTTGATGATCTCGGAGTTGCGGTCGTACTTGAGGCAGTCGCGCTTGCGCCATTCCTCGATCTGTGCCCACCAGGACTTGAGGGCTTCGGCATCCGGGCGCTCGGACCTGGCTTCGATCTGGCGGATGATCTCGTCCAGCACGTCGGGAACGTTGCCGACGATGGGGACGTCCACCTTGACTCGCTTGGAGATCGACGAGGGATCGATGTCGATATGCACGATCTTGCGCGCCACCTGGGCGAAATGCGCCGGGTTCCCGATCACGCGGTCATCGAAACGGGCGCCCACCGCGAGCAGTACGTCGCAGTACTGCATCGCCATGTTGGCTTCGTAGGTGCCGTGCATGCCGAGCATGCCCACGAACTGCGGATCGGTGGCCGGAAACGACCCGAGGCCCATCAGCGTGTTGGTGACGGGATAGCCGACCAGCTTGCCCAGCCTGTGCAGTTTCTCAGACGCTTCCGACAGGATCACGCCGCCGCCGGCGTAAATCATCGGCCGCTTGGCTTCCAGCAGCAGTTGCACCGCCTTCTTGATCTGACCCTGGTGACCCTTGATCACCGGGTTGTACGAGCGCAGGCTGATGCTCTTGGGATAGCTGAACTCGCATTTCGCGACGGTGACATCCTTCGGAACGTCAACCACGACGGGGCCGGGGCGGCCGCTCTGGGCGAGGTAGAAGGCCTTCTTGATGGTGACGGCGAGGTCGCGCACGTCCTTCACCAGGAAGTTGTGCTTGACGCAGGGCCGGGTGATGCCGACGGTGTCGACTTCCTGGAAGGCGTCCTGGCCGATGGCAGCGGTCGGCACCTGGCCGGTGATCACCACCAACGGAATCGAATCGAGGTGGGCGGTGGCGATGCCGGTGACGGCATTGGTCACGCCCGGACCGGAAGTCACCAGCGCGACACCGACGCGCTCGGTGGATCGGGCATAGCCGTCGGCGGCGTGCACGGCGCCCTGCTCGTGGCGCACCAGCACATGACGAACCGTGTCCTGCTTGAACAATTCGTCATAGATGAACAACACGGAGCCACCCGGATAGCCGAACACGTATTCGACCTTTTCTTCCTGCAGGCACCTGATTACAATCTCCGCACCGGTCAAGACCATGGCTTCATCCTGAAATATAAGAATTGCCTGAAAAGCTGGTAACCATAAAGGCTCGCTCCACTTTGGTCAAGGCATTTCCCGCCCGGCTCGCCGCCCTCCTGAAGCCGCCCGCAAGCGGATACCGACCTGGCCTCACGCACCGAAATCTCGAACTTCCTGGCTGACGTCGAACGCCGCGCCTTCAAGCACGCGATGTTCGCGCTGCGCGACCAGGATGCGGCCCTGGACGCCGTGCAGGACGCCATGCTCAAGCTGGCGGAGAAGTACGCGCACAAGCCCGTGGAAGAGCTGCCGATGCTCTTCCAGCGCATTCTTCAGAACGTCATCCGCGACTTCTTTCGCCGGCAGAAGGTCCGATCGCTATGGACCACGCTGCTCTCCTCCTTCGGCAGCGGCGAGGACGACGACTCGGACCCCCTTGAAACCCTGGAGGCCCAGACCGACTCCAAGCGTCCTGACACGCCCCACGAGCAGTTTGAACAGGCCCAGATCCTGGGGACCATCGAGAAGGAGATTTCCCGCCTGCCGCCGCGTCAACGGGAAGCCTTCCTGATGCGTTACTGGGAGGATATGGACATTGCCGAGACGGCAGCGGCCATGGGTTGCTCGGAAGGAAGCGTCAAGACCCACTGCTCGCGCGCCACGCACACGCTCGCGGCAGCACTCAAGGCCAGAGGCATCGAGTTATGAACGAACTGCAGTTCCCGTACCGGGTGCGCCACTACCTCGACCACGGAACGGAGACCATGGACCGCGATACCGCCCGCCGGCTGCACGGCGCGCGGGAGAAAGCGCTCGCCCACGTCCCGGTCACCTCCTCGCGCCTGGGACTTGCCGGACTGGGCCAGCTTTCCCACGACTGGTTGTGGCCCGCGCTGCGTTCGCTGATTGCCCTGCTGCTGGTGGCCCTGGGCGTCGCAGCCACCTCATATTGGGATTCGGTGCAGCAAGCTACCGAAACCGAAGAGGTCGATACTGCCCTGCTGGCCGACGAGCTGCCGATCGACGCCTATCTCGACCGCGGCTTCGACGCATGGCTCAAGCACTCCTCGCCGCAGTAGCGCTCCTTCTGGCCCTGGGTACCGGAACCGCAGCACATGCAGCGGATCTCGCGGACCTGCGTGCTCCGGCCTGGGTACAGCTCGATCCCGCGCAGCAGTTGATCCTGGCCCCACTGAAGGCGGACTGGGATGAATTCGACGATGCCCAGCGGCGCAAATGGCTGGGGCTCGCCAAGCGCTTCCCATCGATGCCGGAGGAAGAGCGGCAGCGTGTCCAGCAGCGGATGATGGAATGGGCCAAGCTTACGCCCGAGAAGAGACGCCAGGCGCGGCGCCAGTATCGCAACCTCCAGAACATCTCTCCCGATCAGCGCGAGGCGCTGAAGCAGCGCTGGCAGGAGTACGAGAGTCTGCCCGAGGCGGAGCGGCAGCGCCTCAAGGAGAGTGTGGCCAAGCCGGCGCCCCGCAAGCCCGGCGCGGGTCCGGACCGCCCGCGGCCGGCCGCGGGCCTTGCCACCGCGCAGCCGGCCGCCAAAGCTCCGGCGGCCGCTCCCGCCGGGGGTCCGGCGGTTGGCGAAGCAGCCCCGCAGATCCCGGCCGCCGCCCCTGCCCGGGCCGAGATTCCCGCCGCGCCGGCGGATCGCCCGACAACACAATAACCATCACATGACCGAGGCCTCCGATGGCGGCTGGCTTGCCACGCCATCCATCCGGCGCCGACTCGCCAGCATGCTTTACGAGTCGCTGCTGCTGCTGGGAGTTCTCGCGGCCGGATTCATGCTGCCGCACCTGATCCTGGGGATTGCCTGGGGCGTGAGCGTCCCCGGACCGCTGCTCGTGGCCCATGTTTACGCGGTGCTCGCCGTTTACTTCCTCTGGCTATGGCGCAAAGACGGCCAGACGCTGGCGATGCAGACCTGGCGCATCAAGCTTGTCGATGCGGGCACCGGATCCGTCGTCACGCTGGCCCGGGGACTGGCACGTTACACGCTGGCGTGGCCCAGCCTGCTGATCTACGGCGTCGGGCTGGTCTGGGCGCTGTTCGACCGCGACCGGCAGTTCCTTCACGACCGCCTGTGCGGCACCCGCCTCGTCCAGCTCCCGCCCGCGGGCGGCAAATAGCCGCTCAGCGTCTCTCGGTCCACCACAGCATTCCCGCCGCCGCCAGCAGGAACAGCAGGCTAGGCGCAAGTGCCGCCACCGGTGGCGGCCAGTTGTTGATGATGCCGAGGTTGGAGAACAGGCCGTTGAGCATGTGGAACAGGATGCCGATCATGACCCCGGCAAAGATGCGCACGCTCACGCCGCCGAAGCGGTGCATGCGCAGGGCGAAGGGCAGCGCCAGGGCCATCATCACCAGACCGGCCAGCGGATAGACCAGCTTCTTCCACAGCGCGATCTCGTAGCGCTCGGTGCGCTGCCTGTTGTCGGCAAGGTGGCGGATGTACTGGTAGAGGTGTTCGATCGCCATTCGCTCCGGCACCACCAGCAGCACCGCCAGGATGTCGGGGTTGAGCTTCGACTGCCACTGGATCTCCGGCAGACGCTCCACCGCCACCCCCGCATCGGAGAAGCGCGTTGTGACCACTTCCTGCAGCCGCCAGCGGTTGGGCGGAAGGTATTCGCCCTCGCTCGCCTCGCTCACCGCGAGCAGCCGGTTGTCGCCATCGAACTCGTAGATCCGTATCCCCCGCAGGCGGGTATCGGGCAGAACCGACTGCACGTTGACGAACATGCCTTCGTCCTTGATCCAGAGCCCGGAGCGGAATTCCTGGCCGACCACCGAACTGGTCGCCTTCAGCCGCATGCGCTGCGCGGCACGCTCCGCCGGCGGCGAGACGTACTCGCCGATGACGAAAGTCAGCACTACGAACACGGCGCCGATCAGCCCCAGGGACCACAGCAGGCGCCCGGTTGCGAGCCCCGAGGTACGCAGGACCGTGATCTCGGAATGGCGCGACAGGTTGGTGAGCGCATACAGCGTTCCGATCAGCACCGCGATCGGCGACAGTTCGTAGACCCTCCCCGGCAGCGTCATGAGGACGAACAGCAGGGCGTTGTGGATCTGGTAGCCGCCCCTGCCGAGATCATCCAGTTCGGCGACGAAGTCGAAGAACGCGAACAGCGCCAGGAAGGCGAAGAGCACCAGCGCCGTGGCGCCGTAAATCTCCCGCGCCAGGTAGCGGCGATAGACCTTCATGCCCGGGCGCGAAACCAGGGATGGATGGCGATGCGCCGGTAGAAGAGCAGGATCAGCATCAGGAACATCAGCACGTGAACGCCCCACACGCCGTAGGCAAAAGCAAGCTTGCCCTGGGCCACCCAGGCCTGCGAAACATTGATCAGGTTGCCGTAGATCAGGAAGGTCAGGATCGCCAGCAGCAGGTTGTTCCCCCGACCGGCGCGCGGATTGACGAAGGACAGCGGGATGGCGAGCAACGACAGATTGAGCGCCTGCAGCGGCAGCGCCAGCCGCCACAGCAACTCGCCGCGATGGCTGTCGCTGGGGTTGGCCAGCAGTTCGCTCACGGGTACGCTCTTGGGCGACTTGTCCACGGCCCGTGACTCCTGCGTGTCGATCCGGATGGCATAGCGCTGGAACTCCATCACCCGGTACTCCGCGCTGCCGGCCGCGCCTTCGTAGCGTCTTCCGTCGAGCAGCACGGCGAAGCGGTCGCCATTGGGTTGCGTCTCCTGGAAACCCCCGCCGGCGACCATCACACCCAGCCGCCCGTGCTGCACCGAACTGACGAAGATGTTCTTGACCGACCCCGAGGCGGGATCGAAGCCTTCGACGAAGAACACCCGATCGCCGCGCCCCGACTCGCGGAAGGTGCCCGACTTGATCTGCGCCGTCTCCTCGCGCGCGCTCATCGCCTGGCGGTACTCGGCGCTCTTGGACAACGCCCAGGGTGAGAGAAACAGCGACAGCACCGCGATCAGCGCCACCATCGGCGCCGCGAACTGCATCACCGGCGCGACCCACGCGGTGAGCGCTTGCCCGGCCGAGAACCAGACGATCATCTCGCCATCCCGGTAGCTGCGCGACAGGGTGAGCAGAATCGAGATGAACAGCGTCAGCGACAGTATGATGGGCAGATAATTTATGGTACCGAAACCGAGCAGCGCCAGTACCGCCTCGGATGCGAGCTTGCCCCCGGCGGCCTGTCCCAGCAGGCGGATCAGGGTGGTGGTGAGCAGAATCGCCAGCAGCGCGACGAACACCGCCCCGGCGAGATTGGCGCACTCGCGCAGGAGTGCCCTGCGGAAGATCACGCACGCTCCCGGCTGCGGCGCATCTTTTGACTTTTTGCGTAACTACCGGAGATAATCGTCAAAAATCGTGATTTCATCAACTTTCCCGAGGAGCGGCGGATGGAATTTAGCATAAAGAGCGGAAGTCCGGAGAAGCAGCGCAGCGCCTGCGTGGCGGTCGGCGTGTTCGCGACGCGGAAACTTTCGGCGGCGGCGGAGATCATCGACAAGGCATCCGGCGGCTATCTGGCCGATATCGTCCGGCGTGGCGACATGGAAGGCAAGTCCGGCACCACCCTGCTGTTGCACAACGTCCCCAACACGCTGGCTGACCGCGTTCTGCTCGTCGGCCTCGGCAAGGAAAAGGAGTTCCGCGACCAGGCCTACCGCGACGCCATCGCGGCGGCCGTGCGCACGCTGAACGAAACCGGTGCCTTCGACGGCGTCCTGTTTCTGACCGAGCTGGCAGTCAGGAAACGCGGCACAGCCTGGCGCGTGCGGCAGGCCGCGATGGTGACCCTGGACACGCTGTTCCGCTTCGATCAGCTCAAGTCCAAGAAGGACGAGGTGCGGCGGCCGCTGCGAAAGCTCACTTTCGCGGTCGAGCGACGCGGCGAGCTTTCCTCCGCCGAGGAAGCCCTCGCCCAGGGCCAGGCAATCGCCGAAGGGGCAAACATGGCGAAGGAACTCGGCAACCTGCCTGGAAACATCTGCACGCCGACCTACCTCGCCGACAAGGCGCAGGAAATCGCCCGCGACTTCAAGCTCAAGGTCGAGGTGCTGGAACGCGCCGACATGGAGAAGCTCGGCATGGGCTCGCTGTTGTCGGTGGCGAAGGGTTCCCACGAGCCACCCAAGTTCATCGTGCTGCAGCATCGCGGCGGCAAGGCAGGGGACAAACCGATCGTGCTGGTCGGCAAGGGCATCACCTTCGATACCGGCGGCATCTCGCTCAAGCCCCCCGCCGAGATGGACGAGATGAAGTTCGACATGTGCGGCGCCGCCAGCGTGCTCGGCACGATGAAGGCGGTGGCGGCGATGAATCTGCCGCTCAATGTCGTCGGCATCGTCCCGAGCACCGAGAACATGCCCGGCGGTGGCGCATCCAAGCCGGGTGACATCGTCACCTCGATGTCCGGCCAGACCATCGAGATCCTCAACACCGACGCCGAGGGCCGCCTCATCCTGTGCGACGCACTGACCTACGCCGAGCGCTTCGAGCCGGACTGCGTGATCGACATCGCCACGCTCACCGGCGCCTGCGTCATCGCCCTGGGGCACGTCGCGAGCGGCCTCATGTCCAATGACGAAGCCATGGCCCGCGAGCTGCTCGATGCGGGACAGGATTCCTGCGACCGCGCCTGGCAGCTGCCGCTGTGGGACGACTACCAGGAACAGCTGAAGAGCAACTTCGCCGACATGGCGAATATCGGCGGGCGACCGGCGGGCACCATCACGGCGGCATGCTTTCTTTCGCGCTTCGCCAAGAAATTCTGCTGGGCCCATCTCGACATTGCCGGCACCGCGTGGAAGTCGGGCAAGGAGAAAGGCGCGACCGGGCGGCCGGTGCCGCTGCTGACCCACTACCTGCTGGGGCGCTGCGGCAAGCTGTGACGCGCATCGACTTCTACCACGAAGCCGGCGACAAGCTCGCCGTGGCCTGCGAGCTGATCGGCGAGTGCCACCGCGCAGGACGGCGGGTGCTGGTGTATGCGCCGGACCCGGCGGTGGCCGCCGCTATCGACCGCCTGCTGTGGGCCCAGCCGGCGACGGGTTTCGTTCCCCACTGCAATCCGGGTTCGGCGCTTGCCGCTCAGACCCCGATCGTCGTGGCGGGCGCAGTGGACGTGCCTGAACATGACGACGTGCTGGTGAATCTGGACGGCGAGCTGCCCGCGGGCTTCAGCCGCTTCCGCCAGTTGATCGAGGTGGTCGGCTGCGACGATGCCGATCGGGTGCCGGCCCGCGGCCGCTACAAGCATTATCGCGATCGCGGCTATGAACTTCATACCCAGAGCTGCGAGGCGCGCCGGACGTGATCGACTCCTCCGAAGAACTGCTGCGCAAGGTCGACGCCCTGATGTCGCGCCGCCGCAGCTTCGTCGCGGGCAGCCACAGGGCGGGCGACCCGGGGGAGGACTTGCCCGTCCTCACCGACGAAGTCGAACCGGCCAGCCTTGCCTCCGAAGCCAACCCTCAACCGGATCCGGCGCAGATCGAGGCGCAGATCGAGGCGCGGGTGGCGGAGCAGTTGGCGGACATCCTCCCTCGGCGCGTGGAAGAGCAGCTTGCGGCGCGCATCGCGGCGCTGCTGCCGGCGCGGGTGGAGTCAGAAGTCGCTGCGCGCATCGAGCAGGAGCTACCCGTCCGCGTCGCGGCCGAACTGCCTGCCAGGATAGCGGCGGAACTGCCGGCGCGAATCGCCGCCGCCCTGCCCGACGCCGTGGCTGCAGCCCTGCCCGCGAGGCTGGAGGCTGCCCTCGACCAGCGCATCACCGAGCTGCTGCCCGACATGGTCGAACAGGCTGCGGCGCTGCGCGCCGCCGATCTGCTGCCGGCGAAGCTGGAGGAGGCGCTGCCCGAACGGGTGGCGGCCGAGCTGGAAGATCTGCTGCCGCGGCGGGTCGAGGAGGAACTGAAGATCCGCCTCGACGAGGCCCTTCAGATGCGGCTGGCCGAGCACCTTTCCCAGTTGCAACCGCAGATGGCGGAACTGCTGCGCGCCTGGCTCACGCACGAGGTGCCGGACATCATCACGCGGGAGCTGGACGCCGTCGCCGGGCGCATCGCCGGACGGCTCACCACGGAGTTCAATGCGGCGATCCTGCCGGAGCTCGACAGCCTCATGTTCCCGCCCGCGTCCGGCCCCGCCGGGCGCGGCGCGCCCTGAGCTGCCCCTTATAAACCCCTCCTTTTTTGACCTCCGAGATGGAACTCGCCAAGAGCTTCGAGCCGGCGCAGATCGAGCGCCACTGGTATCCGCTGTGGGAATCCCGCGGCTACTTCAAGGCCGGATCCGAGGCCGACGGCCGCGACAACTTCTGCATCCTGCTGCCGCCGCCCAACGTCACCGGCACGCTGCACATGGGCCACGGCTTCAACCAGACGATCATGGACGCGCTCACGCGCTACCACCGCATGCGCGGCCACAACACCCTGTGGCAACCGGGCACCGACCATGCGGGCATCGCCACCCAGATCGTCGTAGAGCGCCAGCTTGATGGCGAAGGCATCTCCCGCCACGACCTCGGGCGAGAGAAATTCCTGGAGCGGGTGTGGCAGTGGAAGGAGTACTCCGGCGGCACCATCACGCGCCAGATGCGGCGCCTGGGCACCTCCTGCGACTGGTCGCGGGAGCGCTTCACCATGGACGAAGGCCTGTCGCGCACCGTCACCCAGACCTTCGTGCGCCTTTACCGCGAAGGCCTGATCTACCGCGGCAAGCGACTGGTGAACTGGGATCCGCAGCTGCTCACCGCGGTTTCCGACCTCGAAGTGGTGCAGGAGGAGGAGGACGGTTTTCTCTGGCACATCCGCTATCCCCTGGAGGATGAGAGCGGACAACTGGTGGTGGCGACGACCCGGCCCGAGACCATGCTCGGCGACACCGCGGTGGCGGTGCACCCGGAGGATGCCCGCTACGCGAAGCGACTCGGCGCGAAAGTCAGGCTGCCGCTCGCGGGTCGCAGCATCGCCATCATCGCCGACGATTACGTGGATCCGGCCTTCGGCACCGGCTGCGTCAAGATCACGCCGGCCCACGACTTCAACGACTATGCCATCGGCCTGCGCCACGGCCTGGAGATGATCGGCGTGCTGACGCTGGACGGGCGCATCAACGACAAGGGCCCCGCCGCCTACCGCGGGCTGGACCGCTTTGAGGCGCGCAAGCGCATCGTCGCCGACCTGGAAGCTCAGGGCCTGATCGAGCGCATCGAGAAGCACAAGCTCAAGGTACCGCGCGGCGACCGTACCCACACGGTGATCGAACCCATGCTCACCGACCAGTGGTTCGTGGCGATGAGCAAGCCCGGTCCGGACGGAAGATCCATCGTCGCCAAGGCGCTGGAGTGCGTGGCCAGCGGCGAGATCCGCTTCGTGCCGGAGAACTGGGTCAATACCTACAACCAGTGGCTCAACAACATCCAGGACTGGTGCATCTCGCGCCAGTTGTGGTGGGGCCACCGCATCCCCGCCTGGTACGACGAGGACGGCAACATCTTTGTCGCCGAGAGCGAGGAGGACGCGCTGCGGCAATGGAAGGCCGGCCTGGAAGCGGACATAGTCAGCCTCCAGAAGACGGTGCAGGAACGCCAGGCGCGCGGCGAGGCGCCGGAGGCCTACGGCGGCGAGAGCGCGCGACTCGCCCATCTGCATGCCCAGATCGAAGCCGGGCGCCTCACGCAGGACGAGGACGTGCTGGACACCTGGTACTCCTCGGCACTGTGGCCGTTCTCCACGCTGGACTGGACGCCGGAATACCCGGCGCGCTCCAACCCGGCGCTGGATCTCTACCTGCCCTCCTCGGTGCTGGTCACCGGCTTCGACATCATCTTCTTCTGGGTCGCGCGCATGGTGATGATGAGCAAACATATCACCGGCCGCATTCCCTTCCGCGACGTCTACGTGCACGGCCTGATCCGTGATTCGGAAGGCCAGAAGATGAGCAAGTCCAAGGGCAACGTGCTCGACCCCATCGACCTCATCGACGGCATAGGCATCGAGGAACTGGTGAAGAAGCGCACCAGCGGCCTGATGAACCCGAAGCAGGCGGAGGCTATCGAGAAGCACACCCGCAAGGAGTTTCCCGCCGGCATAGCCGCCTTCGGCACCGACGCGCTGCGCTTCACCTTCGCCAGCCTCGCCTCGCCCGGGCGCGACATCAAGTTCGACTTGAAGCGCTGCGAGGGTTACCGCAACTTCTGCAACAAGCTGTGGAACGCCACCCGCTTCGTCCTGATGAACTGCGCCGACAAGGACGTCGGTCTCGCCGAGTCCCAGCCGCTGACTTTCAGCTTCGCCGATCGCTGGATCGTCTCGCGGCTGCAGCGCACCGAGCAGACGGTGGAACAGGCCTTCGCCGAGTATCGCTTCGACCTGCTGGCCCGCGCCGTCTACGAGTTCGTGTGGGACGAGTACTGCGACTGGTACCTGGAACTGGCCAAGGTGCAGATTGCCGCCGGCGACGAGCCTGAGCAACGTGCAACACGCCGCACCTTGGTGCGTGTGCTGGAGGCGACGCTGCGGCTGGCCCATCCGCTGATGCCCTTCATCACCGAGGAACTGTGGCAGTCCTGCGCGCCGCTGGCAGGCAAGAGCGGCGAGAGCGTCTCGCTCCAGCCCTATCCGCGGGCCGAGCCCGGCAAGATCGACGCGCCGGCCGAGGCCGAGATGGATCTGCTCAAGGAACTGGTCAACGCCTGCCGCAGTCTGCGCAGCGAGATGAACCTCTCTCCGGCGCAGAAGGTGCCGCTGCTGGTGGCGGGAGAGTCAGCCGTCGTGGGACGGCTCGCCCCCTACCTTGCGGCGCTGGCCCGCCTGTCCGAAGTCAGCGCCGTCGGCGCGGCCTTGCCCGAGGCCGACGCGCCGGTGGCCATCGCCGGCGACTACCGGCTGATGCTGAAGATAGAGATCGACCTCGCGGCCGAGCGGGAACGCCTGGACAAGGAGATCGCCCGCATTCAGGGCGAGATCGCGAAGTGCCAGGCCAAGCTCGGCAACGCCAGCTTCGTGGACCGTGCGCCGGCGCAGGTGGTGACGCAGGAGCGGGAGCGCCTGGGCAACTTCCGCGCGACGCTGGAGAAGCTGGAGGCGCAACGGCAGAAGCTCGGCTGATCCGCCGTAACCCAAAGAAAAAGGGGCTGCCGAGGCAGCCCCTTTCTATTGGTACTACGCCGCTTAGAACTTCATGCCGTAGGAAATGCCCAGCGAGTCCTGGTACATCTTGATGTTCGCTTCGCCGCCGCCGAAATTGGGCGGGATGGAACCCGCACCGCTAACCTCGTTCTCGAAGGCGTGCATGTAGGAGAAGGAAAGCTCGGACTTCGGATCGATTTTCCAGGTCGCACCCAGGGTGAAGTGCTGCTCGATGACGCCCGGCGCCAGGATGTTGAAGAACGTCTCCGAGGCGGGAATCGGGTTGTCGCCCCAGCTGAAGCCGGTACGCACCGTCCACGCGGGATTGATGTCGTAGCTCAAGCCCAGCTTGTAGATAGTGATGTCGTCCCAGCCGAATCCCGGGCCATCGTTCGATCCCAGCTGATTTCCGGCGAACAGCTTCGACAGCGGGTTATTGATCGCCTTCACATCGCTGTAGTTGATCCACATGATGTCGGCGGCGAGGGTCAGCGCGGGCATGGGCTTCCAGGCGGCGCCGATGCCATAGTTCGAGGGGATGTTGAAGGCTCCCTGCTCGGCGAACAGCCCCTTGTAGTCGTCGAACTCCTCCATCTCGCCTTCGGTCTGGTAGGTCGCGCCCAGGGTCAGGCCGGGAACGACTTCGCCGGTCCAGCCGATACGCACGCTCCAGCCCCAGGCAGTGTCTTCGCCCTGGTTGGTAACGTTGCCCGGAGAGGCGCTGACGAAGGGGTTGTCGAAATTCTGCAGCCCGTTGGCTTCGAAGGTCTGATAGATGATATTTAAAGCAATACCGATCGAGTGGTTCGGCGCCGGCTTGAACGCGATGGACGGCGAGATGTAAAGCTGCTGCAGGTTGACGCCGCTCTCCTGCTGATTCTGATTGAACAGCGGAATCCCGTTGTCGTACTTGGTGTTCAAGCCGCCGTTGCCGAACACGGAAACGCCGAAAGCCAGGTTCGGGTTGTACATCATGTTGTAGCCGAACTCGGGAATGAAGAAGTTCTCATCCCCGTTTCCATCGTAGACACCATTCACGGGCGCCTGACTGCCGACAATCTCCGCCTCGCGCTGCGGACGGAACCAGGTCAGGCCGGCGTCGAAGCGGTTGCCGACGAAGGCCATGCCGGCCGGGTTGGCGCCGGCGGCGATGGAATCCTGCGGCAGCGCGATGCCGACACCGGCCATGCCCTGCGCCTTGACACCGACGCCATGCTGGAAATAGCCGTTGGTTGCATATGCCGACAGCGGCGCGAAGGCACCGGCGACCAGAACTGCGAGGAGCTTGCTCTTGACGTTCATCTCTTACCCTCCCAAGGATCAAAAAAACAACTGAGATTTTCCGGGCGAATCGGCGTCGGAAAGACGCCGACAATCTAAACCCGCTGTGTCGCGCTTCTTAACGCGGGCAAAAAAAACCCCGCCGTTCGTGGCGGGGTTGTTGCAGACGTACAACAGGACTGTTACATGAACAGGCTCACGTCGGAGTCCTTGGCCATGGGCAGGAAGGACGCGGCACCCACGTACTCCTTGACTTCGGGGATGAAGTCATCGTGGTTGAAGCCGAACAGGTCCACCGTCATCTGGCAGGCGATGAAGTTCACACCGGCCTCGAGACTCAGTCCGCGCAGCTCGGCGAGATCGGCCACGCCGTTGTTCTTGATCGTCTTGCGCATCAGCGACGACGCGAGGGCTTCGTAGCCGGGGACGATCGCCTGCACGGCGTTGGGAATGTTCCAGTTGATGTCCTTGAACCACTGCGGGCCGAAGGGCATCTTCATCGGCATGCCGGGGTTGCCCAGGGGGCTCACCTTGAGACCGCTGATGTCCTTCTTCAGCAGTTGCAGACCGTAGAAGGTGAAAAACACGGACACGTCCCAACCGAGGGCGGCAGCGGTGGAGCTGAGGATGAAGGGGGGATAACCCCAGTCGAGCGTGCCGCGGGTCGCGATGATGGTCATCGACGGGGTCTTGTTGTCCTTCAATTCCGCGAGCTTCTGCGGCAGGATCTCGTCGAGTCTTTGCTTGATCAGTTCGTCCAGTACGGCAGCTTCGGGCAGGGCACCCATCGTCGATCTCCTTCAGTCGGATTAAAAGCAGGTGAGTATCTAGTGATATTGTTCTTATTGTCTGATTTTCATCAAACAATGCTCAGCGCGCTAACCAGTTCTGCTTATGCCTGAATAGCGCTGCCTTATTGACACGCTAAAGTCCGGCCCGCACCGGATCTCCCTTCAGTTGCACGCTTTACCTTCGCCACGTCGCGACGTGCCAGCGCGAAGGGAAAGGAAAGGATGTCGCTCGGCGTGGAGTCGCCATAGGGCCGGTTGCAGGCGGAAACTTCGTCGTCGTCCGGGCCCGGGCAGCCCGAGGTCTGGAAGGGCTTGCCGGAATCGATCAAGGCTCCCAGTTCCGCCTCGCCAAGACCGAAGTCGATCACCCGGCCCTGCACGTCGAACAGCATGTCGTCGATGCGCCCGCCGGCATAGTCGATGATGAAGCGCGCCAGTTGCACCCGACGCCACTGACCGCGGTCCACCGGAGGCCAGTCCTCCATCAGCGAGCCCCGTTCCGGAAAGAAGGCGAACATGTGGTTGTGGCCGCCGAGATCCTTGATGCGCTGGCATACCTCCAGCATCTCGCGCTCGGTCTCGCCCATGCCGCAGATCAGGTGGGCGCCGAACTTCTCCGCGTCCGAACACGTCGGCGGCCCATTCCATCGCCTGCCAGTACTTTCTCGTACTTGTGGGGCGAATCGACGCCGCGGCCACGGGTGCGCTCGAACAGTTCCGGCGTCACCGCATCGAGGGCGACGGTGAAGATGTCCGCTCCCATCGCCTTCATCCTGGCCAGATCCTCCTTTTCCAGCGTGGTGGGATTCGACAGGATGGACACCGGAATCTGCGGCACTTCGCGCACCCACTTCTCCAGCATCGTGAAGGTGTCGGCGTTCGACTCCGGGTGGGTGATCATCGAGATGCACATGCGCTGGAAGCGGCCCTTGTCGCCGCCCGCCTTGACCCGCTCGATCACGTCGTCGTAGCGGGCGGTGGGCCAGTCGACGCGAATGAAGTTGCGATCGGCATAGTCGCGCGCTTCCTCGCGGTGACGCGCCAGGCCGCAGTAGGCGCAGTTGGCGCGGCACCCCTCCGAATAAGTCACAAGCAGGTTGAGGCAGTGGGTGCAGGACGTGCGATGCATCTTGCCCGGAACCAGGCCCAGGGTAATCGCGGCCGCCGTGCTCATCTGCACGAAATCCGGCGAGCGCATGTCCGGCGTGCGCACATGCGTGTTGGGTCGGTAGAGCTGGACCGGCTGCAGGTTCTCGGTGACGGCATTCATGGCTTGTCTCCGTACGGGAACGGTCAAAAAGCGAAGTATTCCTCAAAGGCGATCCAGCCGCGGCGCTGGGTCGCATCGTCGTCGGCGGCGGGCGTCTGCCAGACCCAGGCCAGCGAATCGCGCACCCGCAGCGCCCGTTCGATCGTCGGACCGTAGATGTCGCGGAGCTCCTCGTCATAGTCGGCGAGGGCCGTCGCCCCCTTGACGAAATACTCGGCCGCGGCTTCCCCGGCGCGCTCGCCCGACATCACCGCCGCGGCGATTCCCGCTCCGGTGATGGGATGGGTCAGTCCCGCCGCATCGCCGACGAACAGGATGTTCTCGAGTGCCAGTTTCTCGCGCATGCCGCCGACGGGAATCGCGCCACCGGTGCGGCGCCGTATCTCGGCCCCCACGGTGCCCTGGGCGACAAGCTGATCGAGCAGCTTGTCCAGCGGGTGCTTCGCGTCGCGCGTGAAATCGTAATCGATGCCTATCCCCAGATTGGCCTCCTGGCCGCGGGGGAACAGCCAGGCATAGCCCCCCGGATACTCGCCGGAGAGCCAGATGGTCGTGTCCGGCATGTCGCACAGCAGGGGCACGGTGTACTGCCGCGAATGGACCACCTTTTGCCGCCGAAGTCCAAGCAGATCGCCGACCTTGGAAAGCGGCCCGTCCGCCGCCACCAGCAGCTTGAAACGGATCACCTGCCAACCCTCGGCATCGCGCACCCGCGCCGTCCCTGCATCGACGTCCAGCTCCTCCAGCGTCGTGTGCACTCTGACTTCGGCGCCGGCCTCCTCGGCCATCGCGGCGAGTCCCTGATCGAAGGCCGCACGGTCGATCATGTAGCCGGGGAAGGAGGAATGACGCACCTCCCCCGACGGCAGCACGCTGCGCATGCCGGCGACGTGCTGCTTCAGTATTGCCTGGGAGCGGGCGAAGCGACCGACCGGAATCGGGATGAACTCCGCGCACTGCACCGGCACCCCGATCTGGCGCTTCTTTTCGACGGCGATCACGTGCAAGCCCCGCCGGGCAGCCGCCCAGGCAGCCGCCGCGCCGCCGGGCCCGAGGCCCACCACCAGAACATCGTACATCCCCTTCATTGCGTCCCTTCCTGGCCGCCCGCCGCGGCGGCTTCGACGATTAGCGCAAAGTCGTCCGGCCGCAGCGCCAGCATGTCAACCGGCCTTCCCGCGAAAAACTCGCCGATGCGCTGGCGTGCCTGGGCCAGGGGCGCATCCTTCAGCGCAGCCTCCAGGTCTGCCACCGTGCGCCGCGGGCTGACAAAGAAGTCCCCCGTGAACCAGATCTGCCGGATCCGATCGGACGGCCGCTCGCAGGCGATTGCCACGCGCAACATGCCGCCCGGGAACTTGCGCAGCGCTTCCAGGATCGGCAGGTCGGCCTGTGGCTTGCGGACCAGGTGGATCCATTCGTCGCCGTCGATTTCCGCCAGCGCATCGTCATAGAGCGCACGCTCGCCGTCTGTCAGCTCGCCTGGAATGAACTGCGCGTCGAACTCGGCAGCGAAGGCATCCCGTATCCGCGCCTTCACGTCCGCCAGAGGCGGCGCGAAACCCAGCAGAGCGCGCAGATCGACCACCCGTTCGCGGGCATCGGCAATCGCCTTGTCGGCGATCTTCTCCGACGGAATGCGCAGGCAGCGCACCATGCGGGCGACATCGAATTCCACCAGCACCGTGCCCTGGTAGAGCAGCGCGTCGCCGTCGAAGGCGCCGCCGGTGCCGGAGATCTTGCGGCCGCCGACCTCGATGTCGTTGCGCGGCCGATAGCGCGCATCGACACCCAGGCTCGACAGGCCGCGCGCCGCCGCCTCGCAGATGCGGCGGGCGATCGCCCCCATGTCCCCACTGCCGGCGTCGTCCTTGCTCAGGTACAGCTCCCAGCCGAACTGCCCCTCGTCCATGTAGATCGCGCCGCCGCCGGTGATGCGGCGCTGGACGGCTATGCCCTGGGCCGTGCAATAGTCCAGGTCCAGTTCCTGCTCGGCACTCTGGTGGTAGCCCAGCAGGGCGCTAGGCCGGAACTGGAGGAAGCGCAGCGTGCTCGGGCTGTCGCCGCGCTTGCGCGACTCCAGCAGCGCCCGGTTCAGGGCGAAGTTCTCCGCCGCGCGCCGCACACCGGTGTCGATCGCTCGCCAGCGCCGACTCATTCCGGATGGCTCAGGCGCGGCAGCCGCCGCCGGCGGCCACGACCTTGATGCCGTGCAGGCTGGGCGCCGTGCGCTTGCGCCGCTCCTGCTCGATGATGACCTGGATGTCGAGGCGGATGCCCGAGGGGTCCGATTCCAGCGCCATCACCTCGTCGCCGATGGCGATCGAACAGCAGGCCGGCGTCACCCGCAGGTCGCGGCCGAGGCGCGCCGCCAGCTCGACCATTCCCTCCGCCGGGTGGGCGATCCCATTCAAGCCTGCCAGGACCGCATAGGCGTCGATCTCCTGCTTGGCGCGGCCGGCCGGGCGCGCGCAGCCGAGCAGCAGCGGAATGTCCGGCAGCGCCTCGCGGGCGTCGATGAAGAAACGTCCGACCTCGTGGCTGTCGGGAACGACGAAGGGACGATGGGGCGGCGCGTAGAACGGCATGACCACCACCAGCACCAGCGCGGAAGGCGGGTGGCGGCGTACCATCTCCAGCGCATTCCATTCGCCCAGCAGGCGGCCGTAGTGCAGCCCGATCACGATGTGCGGCACCACCTTGAGCGAGGTGGCGGTGAGGTGGTCCAGCGATTCCTCGAAATCCGCCACCGGCCGCTTCAGGTGATAGACCTGCTGCACCGTGTCCTGGGCGCCGATGACGTCGAGCATCGCCACATCGAGGCCCGAGTCCTCCATGCGCAGGGCCGCATCGCGATCCACCAGCGCGGTGTGGATGGCGACTTTGAAACCGGGGAAGGCATCCTTGATGCGCCGGATGACAGGGTAATAGGGGTCGTACTCGACCTCGTCCCGGTGATTGGAGCCGCCGGTAAGCAGCATGCCCTGGGCGCCGGCGCCTATCTGCTCATTGACGGCCCGCCACAGCGCATCCGGGGTGGTCGCCGCGATCATCGGCTCCAGCACCTTGGCCTTGCAGTGGTCGCACTGCAGCTTGCATTCGCCGCCGGTGATCGAGATCGCCGGCCACGCCCCCTTGGAACAGGACGCGAGTTCGCTGCTGGCATAGCTCTTGAAGGTCGGCGTGTAAAAGTTGATCGCGCCGACGCGCCGGCCCTGCAGTGCAGCGTAGCGCTGCTGCATCGCGCTCACCAGGTCGGACTCCAGGGCTAGGTCTTCCAGCGCCTCGACCTGGGAAAATATGCCTTGCCAGTCTGACATGCGATCCCCGTCCCGGCCGCTGCCACACGCGCCGAGGGCGTTGCGGATTGCGGGTCAGTGCGGGGCGGCGGCGGGCCGCCGCCCGGAGAAAAAACCTGAGATCAGCAGCCGGCGAAGCCGTCGGCGTTCATCTTGGCTTCGAAGGCGCCGGTGATCGCGCCGCCGGTGATCAGCGTGGCGGCTTCGGCATCCCATTGCGTGGGCTTGAGTTTGGCCAGCCAGCCGTTGCCGTAGGGATCGGCGTTGATGGTGCCCGGCTTGCCTGCAACAGCGTCGTTGGTGGCGACGATCTCGCCGGTGACCGGGGTCTTCACCGGTCCTACCCATTTGCCCGACTCCACGGTGGCAACCGACTTGTCCTTGTCGATTGCCTTGCCCGGTTTCTTGGGCGTGTAGGCCACGACTTCGCCGGCGAGGTTGCAGGCATAGGCGGTCATGCCCACCGTCACCGTGCCGTCTGCTTCCTTGCGCACCCAGGTGTTGTTCTCGACGTTGTAGAAAAGGTCATCCGGCAGATTGCAGTTGCGAACCACAGCCATTTGATACTCCCTGTGAACGAGTCGTGATGGAAGAAAGCGGTCTAGTCGACGGACAGAATCGAGCAGGGGAGAGATGCACGGCACCAGACACCCGGGCCGGCACTCTCGGCGGCCGACATTCTATACCTCGCGCGCGGCGGTTTCCATGGCGGGTCGCGGCGCATTCGGCCGCGCCGGCAAACTGGGCGCGGTAGCGGCGATCCCCCTTCGGAAAAGGGGATAAGCCGATCGCTCAGCCTTCGGATCGGGGTCGGAATCTGATCGAAGGAGCGCCCGCCGGCCAACCCTACGTGCCGGCGGGAATGGGCAAGACTTACTTGCGCTTGATGAAGAACTCGAATTCCTTGTTGTTCTCGGCCTGGGACAGCAGCTCGTTGCCGGTCTGCTTGGCAAAGGCCTGGAAGTCCTTCACCGAACCCGGGTCAGTGGCGACGATGCGCAGCACCTGGCCGCTCTGCATCTCGGTCAGCGCCTTCTTTGCGCGCAGGATCGGCAGTGGGCAGTTCAGGCCACGGGCATCCAGCTCTTTGTCGAAATTCATTTCTCATCCTCTCGCTTGGTTGATGAAAGTCGCAATGCGGGCCGAAGTGTCGTACGTTCGACGCAATCCGGTCCACCCCACTGTCGAAATGGGTATTTGAGCGTTCATTAATATTCTAATCATCCGTTTGCGCCCCCGCTTTGTCAATCGCTTTCTCCCGCGCGACCCCTGTTGGATCGCCTGGAAACAGTGATATTGCGGATGATCGGCCTGCGCAAAAAAGAACCCGCAATCGGCCAGCAAGCCGGCATACTGGGTCAGGAAGGCAGCGAATAATATCACCGCCGGCAGGCTTGCCAATCCTCCGCCGGGCAGCAACTACTGCAGCGCAGACCGATCCGAGCCGACGGCCTGTATGGTGCAGCGCGAGACCGCTGGCAAGCATGTCGATATTAGTATTCACCGATATGCTCGGGCATAATCCGCGCCGCGCCCAACCAGTGTTTCTTATTCTCCGATCAGCGACGGTGATTGTTGCCCGGCAGCGCGCCGCGTAGACTCGGCGCTCCACAGCGACTGACTTTTGCGAGAAACGTCCATGACAACAGAGAACCCCGGCTTCGACGCGCGCGAGCGGCGCGCGGTGGAGGCCTCCATGATCTACCGCTACGGCCAACTGGTGGAACTGAAGGACGCCGAGGTGGAGTTGAAGCTCGTTCCGGGCAAGGACGACCTCACCACCGTGCCCGCAGTGTACTGGAATGAACGCGACGTGCAGTTCGTGGTGTGCAAGCTGGGCGCGGGGCGCTACCGCTCCTACTTCTTCTACACCGAGGAGGAGCAGTACCGCATCGGCGAGAACGATTACGATGTCATCGAGGACTGCGTGCGCAACCTGCTGCAGCTCCAGATGGACCACGAAACGCTGCTCAAGGGCAGATTCCCCAAGAGCCTGGGCAAGGCTTCGGGCGACGAAGAGGAATACCTCGGCCCGATCATCATCTGAGCCGCGCCATGACCCTGGACAAAGCGCGCCAGTTGCTCGCCGTGCAGGCCGACTTCGGCGGCTCCTACAATGCCAATGCTGCCAAACTGATCCTTGCCGAAGTCGACCGCGAGCACGGTCAAGGCGCGGTGGACCGGCTGATCCGCGAACTGCGTCTGGACGAAATCTTCGGCTTCGCCCCCGGCACCGAGTTCAAGGGCAGCCTTACCGTAAAGAGCAAATTCTCCTGAACCACTGCTTGCGACCCATATCGCCGCCAAAGCCCTACCGAGCCCGAGGTTCGCTACCGATCCACCCGCCCATGAAGATCTGCATCGTTTCCGACAGCCACGACAACGCCAGCCTGCTCACCGCCGCCGTGGAACAGGCCAAGGCCCAGGGCGCCCAGGCGGTGCTCCATTGCGGCGACGTGATAGGCGCCAACACCCTGCGTCAAGCGCTCAAGCTCGGCCTCCCGATCCACGTGGTGCATGGCAACAATCTCGGCGACCCCAGCGCCTTCTACGGGCTGGCCGCCAAGTACGAAAGTCAGCTCCGGTACTACGGCGCCGACGCCGACTTCAAACTTGCCGGCCGCCGCATCTGCCTCGTCCATTACCCCCACTATGGCCGTGCCTTTGCAGCCACCGGCGATTTCGACCTGGTGTGCTGCGGCCACAGCCACGAGGCGGAGATCCTCACCGAGCCGAACATCAAGGGCGGCGCGACATGGCTGGTCAACCCCGGCACGGTGGCAGGACTGGCGGCCCCGGCAACCTATGTGCTGGGCGACCTCGGAACCATGGAGTTCGCTCTCCACGAACTGCCGAAATAAGCAAACGCTGAAGAAACCCCACGACCCGATCAAATTTGGGGCTTCAATCCTCACATAGGTAAATTCATCCCGCGGCCTTTGGCACGGCGCCGCCCTTGCGGCTGTAGAATTCGGCCTCTTTCGTCTGCACCTAGCTAGTAGGCAATCGTCAAGGAGGCCTGATGTCAGGTTCTATTGCAACCAACCAGACCATTCTGGTCGTCGGCGGCGGCATCAGCGGCATGACCGCGGCGCTGGAATCTGCGGAGTGCGGCAAGCAAGTCATCCTCACGGAAAAGGATGCCACCCTGGGCGGGCGCACCGCGCTGCTCTACCGCTACTTCCCCAAGCTGTGCCACCCCACCTGCGGCCTCGAGATCAACCTGCGCCGCATCAAGGCCAACCGCAATCTGCGCGTCATGACGATGACCGAGGTGGTGAAGATCACCGGCAGCCGCGGCGACTACACCGCGACCCTGCGCATCGCGCCCCGCTATGTCAATGACAAGTGCACCGGCTGCGGCGACTGCGCCCAGGCGGTGACGAGCGAAGTGCCGAACCCGTACAACTACGGCCTGAACAAGATCAAGGCCGCCTACCTGCCGCACGCCATGGCCTACCCGCAGCGCTACGTGCTCGATCCGTCGATCGTCGGCACGCCCGAGGGCGAGAAGGCCAAGGCCGCGTGCAAGGTCGGTGCGATTGACCTCGCGATGAAGGAAGAAACGGTCGAACTGAAAGTCGGCGCAGTCATCTGGGCCACCGGCTGGAAACCCTACGATGCGGCCAAGATCCAGCCTTACGGCTACGACCGCTTTGCCAACGTCATTACCAGCGTGGAGTTCGAGCGCCTCGCCGATCCCCACGGCCCGACCGGCGGCAAGATCCTGCGCCCCGGCGACGGCAAGGAGGCGAAGAACGTCGCCTTCATCCAGTGCGCCGGCTCGCGCGACGAGAACCACCTGCGCCACTGCTCGCGCATCTGCTGCATGGCCTCGCTCAAGCAGACCAACTATGTGCGCGAAGCCTTCGGCGACCAGGGCACGTCCACCATCTACTACATCGACATCCGCGCCATCGATCGCTTCGAGGACTTCTACCAGAAGGTGCAGAAGGATCCCACGGTGAAGTTCGTCAAGTCGAAGGTCGCCAAGATCGTGCAGGACGCCAAGACCGGCAACCCGATCCTGCACGGCGTCGACACCGAGGGCTATCACCGCTATGCCACCGAGCACGACCTGGTGGTGCTGGCGATCGGCATGGAACCCAGCGTCAAGGGCGCCCAGGTGCCGGCCGAAGTGATCGCGGATTCCAGCGGCTTCATCGAGGGCTCGGCGGACGGCGGCATCTTCGGCGCCGGCTGCGCCCAGGCGCCGCTGGACGTGAATCGCGCCGTTCAGGGCGCGACCGCCGCGGCGCTGCGCGCGATCCAGGTGGTCAACAGGACCGCCGGTGCCGAGGTGACGGCATGACTCTGATGAATTCCACCCTCACCCCCTGCCCCTCTCCCGTCGATGGAGAGGGGAGCTTCGAGCGCGCCTGCGGCGCGCGAATCGCACTGGAGGCCGCATAAATGGCTGACAACAAGTTTGCTGCGTACATCTGCAGCGGCTGCGGCATCGGCGACAAGCTCGACGTGGCGCAGCTCACCAGCGTGGCCAAGAAGGAAGGCAAGATGGCGCTGGTGCGCGACCACGCCTTCCTGTGCTCGGCCGAAGGCGTGCAGATGATCCGTGACGACATCGAGAAGGAAGCCGTCACCCACATCGCCATCGCCGCCTGTTCGCGCCGCGCCAAGACCGAGGCCTTCAACTTCACCGACGTCGCCATGTCCCGCGGCAACCTGCGCGAAGGCGTGATCTGGGCCGTGGCCGACGGCGCCGAGCACGATGAAGTGCGCCAGGAAATGGCCGACGACTACGTGCGCATGGCCTGCGCCGAAGTCAAGAAGATGAAGGTGCCCGCCGCCAACACGGCCGCGGGGCAGAACAAGCGCATCCTGGTGGTGGGAGGCGGTGTCTCGGGACTGACTTCCGCGCTGGCCGCGGCCAACACCGGCTACGAGGTGGTGATCGTCGAGAAGGAAGCGCAACTCGGCGGCTGGGCCGGCAAGCTGTGGAAGCGCACCCCCTATCGCCAGCCCTACGACCAGCCGATGGACACCGGCATGGCTGGCCTGATCCAGACTGCCATCGGCCACCCCAAGATCAAGATCTACCTCAACTCCATCGTCGCCGAGACCGCCGGCTCGCCCGGCCGCTTCAAGGTCACGGTGGCGGCCGAGTCCGGCGCCACGACCGAGGAGGAAGTCGGCGCCATCATCCAGGCCACCGGCTTCACCACCTACGACATCGCCAATCTGCCCGAGCTAGGCGGCGGCAAGAGCCCCAACGTGGTTGACCAGGCCGGCCTCGAAGCCCTGGCGAAGGCCGCCAACGGCGGCGCCATCAAGCGCCCCTCCGACGGCGGCGAGGTCAGGACCGTGGTGTTCATCCAGTGCGCCGGCCAGCGCGATGATTCGGGCAAGCACCTGCCCTACTGCTCCGGCCACTGCTGCACCACCAGCATCAAGCAGGCGATGTACTTCAAGGATGCCAACCCGGCGGTGGACACGGTGGTGATGTTCACCGACCTGCGCACCCCGGGCATGGGCGAGGACTTCTATCGCAGTGGCCAGAACAAGGGCGTCACCTTCACCAAGGGCGTGGCCTCTGCGGTCGAGGCGAGCGGCAACGGCTGCAAGGTCAAGTTCAAGGACCTGATCCTGAACGAGGACACCGCCATCGACGCCGACCTGGTGGTGCTCGCCACCGGCCAGGTGCCGGTATCCGGGGTCAACATCGACATCCCGGAAGAAGAAGTCGCCAAAATGGAAGTGAAGCCGGTGTCCGTGCTCAACCTGAACTACCGGCAAGGCAAGGACATGCCGCAGTTCAAGCACGGCTTCAACGACTCCCACTTCATCTGCTTCCCCTACGAGACGCGCCGCACCGGTATCTACGCCGCCGGCCCGGTGCGCCGGCCGATGGACATTTTCCAAGCCACGGAGGACGCCACCGGCGCCGCGCTCAAGGCGATCCAGGCGGTGGAGAACGCCGGCCTCGGCCGCGCCGCCCATCCGCGCTCCGGCGACCTCTCCTTCCCGGTGGCGCGGCTCGAAGGCTGCACCCAGTGCAAGCGCTGCACCGTGGAATGCCCCTTCGGCGCCATCGATGAGGACGAAAGGCGCTTCCCGGTGTTCAACGAATCGCGCTGCCGGCGTTGCGGCACCTGCATGGGCGCCTGCCCGGTGCGGGTGATCTCCTTCGAAAACTACTCGGTCGATACCGTCGGCATGCAGGTCAAGGCGGTGGACGTGCCGGACGAGTTCTCCGAGAAGCCGCGCATCCTGCTGCTGGCCTGCGAGAACGACGCCTATCCGGCGCTGGATATGGCGGCGATGCAGCGCAACACCTACTCGGCCTTCGTGCGCGCCATCCCGATCCGCTGCCTGGGTTCGGTGAACACCATCTGGATCACCGACGCGCTCAACAACGGCTACGACGGCGTGATGCTGATGGGCTGCAAGAAGGGCGACGACTACCAGTGCCACTTCGTCAAGGGCTCGGAGATGGCCCACTACCGCATGAGCAAGATCGACGACACGCTCAAGCAACTGGGTCTCGAGACCGAGCGCGTGGCGACCTACGAGGTGGCGATCACCGACATCAAGCGCGTGCCGCAACTGATCAACGACTACGCCGCGAAGATCAACGAGATCGGCCTGTCGCCCATGAAGGGCTTCGGCTGACCGAAGGCCAACCCATGACCACGGATTGGAGAGCAACAGGATGAGCGATCTCAACCAGCAAGCGATCGAGCGCTACCGCAGCAACTTCCTCAAGGAAGTCGAGGCGAACGTCGAGGAGGGCCACTGGGTCAAGATGTGCATGCAGTGCGGCGTCTGCTCGGGCTCCTGCCCGTTCGGCCCGCACTGGGAGCACCCGCCCCAGGAAATCTTCATGATGATCCGCGCCGGCAAGCGCGACGAGGTGCTTAAGTCGGAGTCGGTGTGGATGTGCACATCCTGCTACAACTGCATCGTGCGCTGTCCGAGGCAGTTGCCGATCACCCACATCATGCACGGACTGGCGAACTACGCGCACCGCCTCGGCCTGGCACCCAAGGGCCAGCCGACGCGGGAATTCGCCAAGCTGTTCTGGAACAACCTGGTGAAGAAGGGGCGCGTGAACGAACTCAAGCTGACGCTGGGGCACTACTTCAAGGATGGCTTCGGCGCCGGCGTGAAGACCTCCATGGCGATGCAGCAGGTCGGCATGGGGATGATGAAAGCCAAGCGCATCAATCCCATGGAGATCCTCGGCGGCCACGCCCTCAAAGACCTCAAGGGCTTCCACGCCATCGTCAAGAAGGCACAGGAGATCGAGGACAAGCGCAAGGGCTTCACCAAGGCCTAGGCCCTCACCCCCAGCCCCTCTCCCGCTGGGGGGAGAGGGGAGCATCGTGAGTCGCTGCGCGACTCGTGCGGTATCGGAGACAAGCATATGGCGAAGAAGGAATACGCGTTCTACCCCGGCTGCTCCTCGCAGCTCAAGGCCTCGGCCTCGAACTACCTCACCTCGGTGAACGCGATGTCCAAGAAGCTGGACATCAAGATGACCGAGATCCCGGACTGGAACTGCTGCAGCGCCTCGATCGGCTACGCCGAAGGCGGCGAACTGCCGCGGCTGGCGATCAACGCCCGCAACTTCGCGTTGTCCGAGCAGCACCTGCCGGGTCAGGACATCGTCGCCACCTGCGCCGCCTGCTGGCTGAGCGCCCGCGAAGCCAAGGAGCGCCTCGACGCATCGTCCGACTTGATGCGCGAAACCAACGAGGCACTCGCCGCCGCCGGGCTGAACTACAAGGGCACGGCGGAAGTGCGCCACATGGTCGAGGTGCTGATCGAGGACATCGGCTACGACGGTCTCAAGGCGCCGGCGGTCAAGACGCTGGAGGGCATCAAGTTCGCCGGCTATGTCGGCTGCCAGACCAACCGTCCCTTCGGCATCGCCGGCGAGTCCTTCGAGAACCCCATGTACCTCGACAAGATGGTCGAGACGGTGGGTGGCGAAGCGCTCTCCAAGTACGACCAGAAGGTGACCTGCTGCGGCGGCGCGCTGGCCTTCTCCGAGCCGGAGAAGAGTCAGAAGCAGATCCGCGACATCGTCGAATCCGCCTACGACCACGGCGCCGAGATGATCGTCACTCCCTGCCCGCTGTGCCAAGCCAACGTCGAGGTCTATCAGTCGGAGATCAACAAGAAGCAAGGCACCAAGCTCAACATGCCGGTGCTCTATTACTCCCAGCTCCTGACCATCGCCTACGGCGGCACCATCAAGGAAGCCGGCCTCGACGGCCAGCTCATCCGCGCCGAGAAGCTGGAGAAGATCTGCGGCAAGTAAGCCGCGTTCCCACTACACGAACGGCCACGGAGGAATCCGTGGCCGTCTTGTTTTGTCCCGTCCCTCCGCAGCAACGGGAACTGCGAGCCGCTGCCCGCTCCGCTCGCCTGGGGCCGCTTGATCGTCACGGAAGATGTCGCCGGCAGGCGCGTCCACGATCCGGCGTTGGCTTGCGGCCATGAGCGGACGGTCAGTGAGTCGATTGATCAAACTGCTCAAGGTCTGCATCGCTACCAGGAGCGGCCGGTCACGCTCTCCATTCGGCAGGTGTGACACCGCCCTTCCATCGATTCCGGAGCCCTTGCAACACATACCGAACACGGTATACTTCGCTGATGACTGCCGCTCCTCGAATCGAACGCCCGTTGTATTGGGTCGGCTCGGCCAAGCGCGATTTGTTGGATTTCCCCGAGGAGGCAGTTGATGAGTTCGGTTACACACTTGGCGTGGTACAGATGGGCGGCCAGCCTCCGACGGCGAAGTCTTGGAAGGGTGAAGGGGTTGGTGTCTTTGAGTTGGTGGAGAATTTTCGTGGGGACACCTATCGGGTCGCGTACACGGTGCGGTTTGCCAAGGCCGTTCTACGTTCTGCACTGCTTCCAGAAGAAATCGCCATCAGGCATCCGCACCGCCAAGACCGACATCGATCTCATCCATGAGCGATTGAAGACGGCGCGCAACGACTACAAGGTGCGATATGGCAAGCAAGACTGAAACGGTAGAAATCGGCACAGGCGACGTGTTCCAGGACCTGGGCTTTGCGGACGCAGGAGAACGGAAACTTCGTGTCCAACTGGCTATGCGGCTCAACGACCTCATTGGAGACCGGAAGCTGACGCAGACTCGTGTTGCCGAACTCTTCGGCATCCCTCAGCCGCATGTATCCGAACTGCGCAACTTCAAACTTAGTCGTTTCTCGTCGGAGCGCCTGCTGCACTTCATTACCCTGCTCGACAAGGACGTGGAGATCATCATACGTCCGAAGGCGGAAAATCACCCAGCAGGTCTGGTTTCGGTGCTGGTTGCTGCCTGAATAGTGCGCGCCAAATACACTCCATCTGCCCATGGAAATGGGTGACTTGAAGGAGGGCACTGGTAGCCTGTAGCCAGCCACTGGCAGTCGGTTGCCATGCCGGAAAATTGCGCTACTAAGCGACCGGTGCTGCGCGCTTACCGGCTGCCGAACCGCTGACGGCCTAACCGTCAGCAGTGGGTCGGATCCGGCTGTAGCCTGAAGTGCCAAGAGGTCATTGGGACGGATATTCAGGGCTAAGACCGTTGTCCTTTTCTTTGCAGCCATTGGGGGCGACGCGCCCCAATGGCCGCAGTGGCCGACTCGGCGTCGGTCAACTCGGCGCGCGGAAGATTGGCTGCCAAGGGTCGAGCGGTCGGTCGAAGGGGGCGGTACCGCCAACGCCGCGTCGCCTCCACTGACCCGACTCCGGTCTGGCAGCCGTGGATTCTCCCAACTCGGCCTGAAAAGACGTTACCCCATGACAGCGATGACTGCTTGATGGCCAGGAACTGGCCCAGCACGCCCGGCGAGCTACCACATCAAGTCGTCCGGGACCTGGAAGGCGGCATACGGATCGTCTGCATCGATCCCGGTGCTGGCCTTGTTCACCCGCACGACGAGCGAGGGATCGCGCTCCGCGATCTTGTCGGCGATAAGCTTGGGTACCAGTTCGGTGGTACCAGCTTGGCAGACGATCAACAGGTGCCCTGCCACCAAATGTGCCTGGACTTTCGCCGACACATACACCCGCTTGATCTTGTTGTCGTGGGTAAAACTGTAGCCGATGTCGCCGGCGCCCTTGCTCTGGCGATTCTGTTGCACCATCTGAGCAATCTGTGCCGCGATCGCCTTTTGGGTGGCGGCCGCATCACGCTGAGCATTGAGTTCGCGGGCTCGCTCGGCATTCTTGCGTTGCGTTTCGAGTACAGCCAAGCGCACTTCATCGACACTCTGCGCGCCGGTCCGGCGCTCGACCTTCTTCTGCTGGGCCTTTTCCTGGTTGGCCTGTTTGACTTTCTTCTTGTCGATCAGGCCGGCTTTCAAGAACTGTTCCTGCAACGAAGCCATCTGCGTCACTCCGTAAACTAGGTCCACCGGCCCAAACAACTGCGCTGGCCAGGAAAAGAACGGCAGAATAGCAAAGACGCCGACTCCACAGATCCGCCATACGATGACGGCTGATCCTCATTTGACTGCCGCCCGTTGTGCGATCGCTGCGTTTGAGTTGTCGGCCTTATGAAAAGCTTCCCATAAGGCCGATCAGCAGGCTTTCACGACGCTTTCTTGGCAGCCCGCTTTCCGGGTGCCACTGCCTCCCCGGATCATGAGAGTCATAGCGATCAAACCACGGCGGCCCATGTCCCGCGAGCTTCAGCCAAGCGCTGCCGGCGGCACCACCTTCATCACTTCTTCGATGGTGGTAACGCCCACAGCGACCTTCATCGCGCCGCTCACCCGCAGCGGCTTCATTCCCTCGCGGTAGGCGAGTTCCCGCAGCAGCGCCAGGTCGGCGTCGGGCGTCACGAGCTTCTTCATCTCGGGCGACATAAGCAGGATCTCGTACAGGCCGATGCGGCCCAGGTAGCCGGTCATGCGGCAGTCGAGGCAGCCCACGGGCTGCTGCAGCGTGGTGGGCCGCGCCGCCTTCCAGGGTGAAACCATGTCGTTCCACGACCGCTCGTCATCGGCGCGGAGCGCCTCCACGCCCGCCTTGCAGTGCGGGCACAGGGTGCGCACCAGGCGCTGCGCCATCACGCCCAGCAGCGTCGAATTGATCAGGTAGGCCGGCACGCCGAGATCGAGCAGGCGGGTGATCGTGGTCGGCGCATCGTTGGTATGCAGCGTTGACAACACCAGGTGGCCGGTCAAGGCGGCCTGGATCGCCATCTCGGCGGTTTCCAGGTCGCGGATCTCGCCCACCATGATGATGTCCGGATCCTGGCGCATGAAGGCTCGGATACCCTGGGCGAAGCTCATCTCGATGCTGTGCTGCACCTGCACCTGGTTGAAGGTGGGCTCGATCATCTCGATCGGATCTTCGATGGTGCAGACGTTGACCTCGGGCGTGGCGAGCTGCTTCAGCGTCGAATAGAGGGTGGTGGTCTTGCCCGAGCCGGTCGGGCCAGTGACCAGGATGATGCCGCTGGGCTGGCGCGTCATGCGGTTCCAGCGTCCGAGATCCTCCTCGTTGAAGCCGAGTTCGGAGAAGTCCCGCACCAGCACTTCCGGGTCGAAGATGCGCATCACCATCTTCTCGCCGAAGGCGGTCGGGATGGTGGACAGGCGCAGCTCGATCTCCTGGCCGCCGGCGGTGCGGGTCTTGATGCGGCCGTCCTGGGGGCGGCGCTTCTCCACGACGTCCATGCGGCCGAGGATCTTGATCCGGCTCATCATTGCGGCGAGCACCGCAACCGGAATCTGGTAGACCTGATGCAGCACGCCGTCGATGCGGAAGCGCACCACGCCCAGGTCGCGCCGCGGCTCGACGTGGATGTCGCTGGCGCGCTGCTCGAAGGCGTACTGCCACAGCCAGTTGACGATATGCACCACATGCTGGTCGTTGGCGTCGATCTGGCGGTTGGACTTGCCCAGTTCCACCAACTGCTCGAAGTTGGACAGCCCCGCCGCGCTCTTGTCGCCGGCCTGCACCGCCTTCTTCACCGAGCGCGCCAGGTTGTAGAACTCCACCAGGTAGCGACTGATGTCTTCCGGATTGGCAATGACGCGGCGGATATCCTTGCGCAGGATCTGCCGCAGTTCCTCCTCCCACTCGCTGACGAAGGGTTCGGCGGTGGCGATCACCACGTCCTTGGCGGTGACCTGGATCGGCAGGATGCGGAAGCGCGCCGCGTAGGCGTTCGACATCACCTCGGTGACCGCCGAGAAATCGATGCGCAGCGGATCGATGTGGGCGTAGTCGAGGCCGCTGTGCTTCGCCAGCCATTCCGCCAGCGCATCGAGGGTCAGCACGCGGTGCGGCGGCTGGGCCGATTTCCACTTCTGCTCGGCGACGATGACGAGCGGATGGGTCTCGCCGCGGTAGAAGCGTCGCTCGCGATGAAGCACCGCAGCGTCGTTGACATTCACCACCCCTTCCTTGACCAGCGCTCCGAGCACTTCGGACAGCGTCAGACGACGGTCGGACGAGTTCGATCGCGATTGGGCTGGGGACATGGCATGCGGGTTCCGGGCGACGCCGCACTATAGCACCCGACTCTGCGCCTGACGGTGGATGTCCGGTGCCCGCCCCGCCCACGGCGAGTGGTGATACGATTCGCGCCGCGTGATCTCCTGTAATTGCCCGGCGCAACGATAGTCAGCTTCAGGCATCCGCCTGCGCCCGCAACCGTCCGACGCCTTTCGATCCGGAACCGAACACCCATGGGAACCCTGCTTGCCGCCTTCGCGGCCTTTGTCCTGAGCGCCCTCTACCTGCTGCCGCTGCCCGAGGGCATGCTGCCCCCCGAATTCGCGCCCTACCGCGATTTCGTGTTCATGGCGCTGGCCCTCTACATCGTGGTCGCCGCGCTGTTTCGCAAACGCCCGCCCGCCCCGGCGCCCGAGCCCGCAGCCGTGCCAGCACCGGCGCCGCAGGTGGTCGCGGCGCGAGAGGAGGCAGCCCAGGCCGGCGGCGCACTGGTGCTGCTCTCCCAGCTCCAGGAGAAGGGTCGTCTGCTCGATTTCCTGATGGAGGACATCACCGCCTACCAGGACGCCCAGGTCGCCGCCGCCTCCCGGGTGGTGCATCAGGGGTGCGCCGCGGTGATCCGCGAGTACTTCGACATCGCTCCGCTTCACGCCGGCAAAGAAGGCGAGCGCATCAGCGCCGACACCGCCGCCGATCCGGATCGCTATCGCCTCTCGGGCAAGCTGGCCGGCAGCGGTCCCTACCAGGGGGTGGTGGTGCACCGCGGCTGGCGTACCACCAAGCTGGCGCTGCCGCGCTACACGCGGACCATCGATCCCACCCAGCCGGCCACGATCACTCCTGTCGAAGTGGAAGTGCGTTGAGTGGTCGGTATCTCGGAATTGCGTGCGTTTCTCCCCACCCCCGCCCTTCCCCGCTCGCGGGGGAGGGCGAGAGAGGGGGCGCCCGGCGCTCGAACCAGCAACGCCGAGCATTGAGCGCAGCGCCTCGCCCGCGCCGCAAAGTCCGCGGCCGGGCCCTATAACGTCAAAGTCATCATCATGAGCAAGAAATACAGTCTCGGCATCGACCTCGGTACATCCAATTCCTGCCTCTCGCTGTGCGAGGTCGGCGGCCATGCTCACGGCATTGACGTGACCCAGGTGCTGGGCGCCGGCGTGGTGGGCGAACGAGCGCTGCTGGCCTCCGCCCTTTACATTCCGGCGCCCGGCGAATATGCGGAAGACAGCCTGACGCTGCCCTGGCACGGCCCCGACGATGCCGCATCGGTCATCGGCAGCTTCGCCCGCGAGCGCGGCGCGCTGGTGCCCGACCGCTTGGTGAGTTCCGCCAAGTCCTGGCTGTGCAATCCCCACATCGAGCGCTATGCGCCCATCCTGCCCTGGAAGTCGGACCTGGCCGAAGGCAAGGTCTCGCCCTTCGAGGCCTCGCGCCGTTACCTGGAGCACATGCGGCGGTCCTTCGAGCATCACCTCGCGGCGCACGATCCGGATGCGCGCGCGGAGGACTGCCAGGTGGTGCTAACGGTGCCCGCCTCCTTCGACGAGGTGGCCCGCACCCTGACCCACGAGGCCGCCGCCGCGGCGGGCCTGGGCAGCGTCACCCTGCTGGAGGAACCCCAGGCCGCGTTCTACGCCTGGATCGCCCATTCGGAGTCAGCCGCCAGCGAGCGCCACTGGACCGAGCAGGTAGCGGCCGGCGACCTGATCCTGGTGTGCGACGTCGGCGGCGGCACCGCCGACTTCAGCCTGATCGCCGTGGCCGAGGCGCCGGAAGGCCTGTCGAAGCAGCTCGAACTGCATCGCATCGCCGTGGGCGAACACATCCTGCTGGGCGGCGACAACATGGACCTGGCGCTCGCCTACGCGCTTCAGGCGCGGCTGGAGGAGGAAGGCCACGAGATCGATGCGTGGCAGTTCCTCGCCCTGGTCCATGCCGCCCGCATCGCCAAGGAAAAGCTGCTGAGCGACGAGTCGCTGGCCGAGGCGCCGATCGCCGTGCCGTCCCGCGGATCCAGCCTGTTCGCCAAGACCCTCGCCACGCGCCTGACGCGCGAGGACGTGACGGCGATCCTGCTCGAAGGCTATTTCCCCCTAACCGCTGCGGACGACCTGCCGGCGCCGCGCAAGTCGGTGGGCCTGCAGGAATACGGCCTCGACTACGCCACCGAGCCGGCGCTGCCCCGCCACCTGGCGCGCTTCCTCAAGCGCAGCCTGGACAACGTGCGCTCCGACGAGGCGCTGCGCCAATCCATAGGCCACGGCGCCGACCTCGACGGCGCGAGCATCCTGCGCCCCACCGCCATCTGTTCAATGGCGGCGTGTTCGAGGCGCCAGCATTTCGTCGCCGTGTGCTGGATTTGCTTACGTCGTGGCTTGGCGGCACGCCCCTCAAGGAGTTGCAGAGCGCCGGACTGGACATCGCGGTGTCGCGCGGCGCCGCCTACTACGGCGCGGTGCAGGCCTCGGGCAAGGACATCAAGAATCCGCGCGGCACCTCGCGCTCCTACTACCTGGGCCTGGAGAGCCCGATGCCCGCGGTGCCGGGCTTCGTGCCGCCGGTGAAGGGCATCTGCATCGTGCCCCAGGGCACGGAGGAAGGCACCGAACTGGAACTGCCGGGTCGCGAGTTCGGCCTGGTGACGGGTGAAGCGGTGGAGTTCCGCTTCTTTGCCTCGGAGATCCGCGCCGGCGACCGCGTGGGCGACTACGTGCCCAATGCCGCCAAGTCTCTGACGGCTCGCAGCCTGACGCTGACCCTTCCGCCGCTCGAAGGCGTGGCCGGCCAGGTGGTGCCGGTGAGCCTGCATCCGCAGGTGACCGAGGTCGGCACCCTGGAGTTGTGGATGCAGCACACCAA
>CAVOKN010000022.1:0-45039 GCA_963696505.1 uncultured beta proteobacterium
GCTGGGGGAGCGTGCGCTGACGCCGCTGCGCCTGGCCGACATCGCAGGGCTGGTCACGATCTTCGCCGGAACGAGCGCGGGCCGCGCCCGGCAACGCTGGGCCCTGCGATTCCCTCTGCGATTGCCTCTTGTGCGTCGCAACATTGCCTGCTATTTTGAGCGCCTCTTCGCCTCCGGTTCTCTCCCTCGCGCCATGTCTGCATTCGTTGTCGATGATTCAAGCCTTGCCTTGATTCACGGTTTGTCGGCGGCCCCGGCGCGGTGGAACGGATCGATGCGGCGTTCTGTCCCACCAGGTCGAAGCGATCCGGAGTACGTTGGCCGCTACCCCTCCAGCGAACGCGAGGGGCGCGCCCTGGAGTGGATCGAGTCGAACGCCGCGCAGTATCGAAAGGCTAGCACCGACAGGTCGCGATCGAAGCGCTTGCCAGAACGCGCTGTCCAACTGCCCCCTGTCCGAGGGCGACGAGTCTCCCTGCGACATTCATTCCAAGTGGCTTGCCCTGCTGCGGCGCTATGTCGCCCGCGATATCTCTTCCCACGACTACGTGCAGCGCAGCCTGGCGCTGCTCGAAGACCACAAGGACAGCCTGAAGGGACGCACGCGCGCGGCTGCGCGCGAGACGCGTACCACGAGTTGCGCGCCTGAACCCTACTGCTGCATCGCTGGCGCCGCGTAACAGGGACTGACTTTCGACACGGACGCCGCAAGGCGATTGGCGGCTTGAGTTACGCCCTGCCTGTCCGCAGCTTGCGCGACTGGGAACCGCAGCAACGTGGCGGCATCGCTCTGCGTCGCATCAATAGATGCGCGGCTCGCCCGGAGGGCGGGTCTTGAAGCGCTTGTGCACCCAGTAATATTGCTCGGGCAGCTCCCGCACCCAGCCCTCGATGCAGGCGTTCATGCGGTGCGTGTCGGTCTCGACGTCAACGCCGGGAAAGTCGCTCCAGGCCTCGCGAATGTCAAGAACGTAGCCGGCGCCGCCGGGCAGCATGCGCGCGAGGCAGGGCAGCACCTTGGCACCCGTCAGCCGGGCCAGCCGCGACACGCCGGGGACGGTGGCAGCCGGCACGCCGAAGAAGGGCACGAACAGCGCGTCGCGCGGGCCGTAGTCCATGTCCGGCAGGTAGTAGAGCGGGCGACCCTGCTTCAGCGCGCGGAGGATGGAGCGCATGCCCTCCTGGCGCGATACGACCAACTGGTCGCCGAAGCGGGTGCGGCCGCGGTAGAGCAGGCGATCGATGAGCGGATCCTTCTGCTTGGAATAGATGCTGGCGCCGTTGACTTCAAGCCCCAGGCGCGTCGCGAAGATGTCCAGCCCGACGAAGTGCGGCACCAGCAGGATCAGCGGCTTGCCTGCGAGGGCGCGCAGGCGCTCGATGCCCTCGATGCGCGCCAGTCGGCACAGCCGCGCTTCGGCTGCCCACCAGCACAAACTGCGCTCCAGCAGACTGCGGCCCACCGCCTCGAAGTGGCGCCGGGCAAGCCGTTCGCGCTCTTCAACGGGCATCGCGGGAAAGCACAGCCGCAGATTGGTGTGTGCAACCTCGCGCCGCTCCCGCCCAAGCAGATAGGCCAGCCGCCCGAGCCCGCGCCCGAGCAGCGCCAGCAGCCACAGCGGCAGGAAATGCAGCAGCCACAGCACCCCGACGCCGACCCGCGTCAGCATCCGCGCCGCCCCCTCACCCTGACTCCTCACCCTGACTCCTCACCCTGACTCCTCACCCCTGGCTCCTCGCCCGCCGCAGGCGGAGGCTCCGCTCCGGCCGGCCGCTTGTAGCGCTTGTAGCTCCAAAGGTACTGCTCCGGGCAGCGGCGGATGATGGCCTCGACGCAGCGATTGATCGCCGCCACGCGCTGCGCCAGGCTGCCTTCGATCGCCACCGGTGGCGGTAGGAAATGCAGGTGGAAGCCGCGAGCCCCGGCGAGCCGTTCGGCATAGACGAAGATCACCGCGCAGCGCGGCATCTCCGACAGACGCGCCGCCAGCGTCATGGTGTAGGCGGGACGGCCGAAAGAAGTGTCCCAAACTCCCTCCCCCCTGCCTGGCACCTGATCCGGCAGCAAGCCGATCGCCTCGTGGTGCTTGATCGACCGCATCAATGCCCGCACGCCGCCCAGGTCGGCCGGCACCGAGCGCATGTCGCCGCGCCCACGGCCGGCTTCCATGAAGGGCCGCAGCCAAGCCTGCCGCGGCGGGCGGAACAGCACGGTGATCGGCAGGCGCGAGGCGATGTACTGGGCGGTAATTTCGAAGCAGCCGAGGTGGGGAGTGAGGAACATCAGCCCTTCGCCGCGGCTGCGGGCCGCCTCCACCGTCTCCCAGCCGCTGACTTTGCGTGCCAGGGCCAGCACCTCCTGCGGCTGGCGCTGCCACACAAAGGGCATCTCCAGCATCTGGCGACCGGCATGGGCGACCGCCGCACGGCGCTGCGCCGCCGTGGCATCTTGCACCGCGAGTGCCAGGTTACCGCGCAGATTGCCGCGGTAGGCAGGCGAGGCGAGATACACGACCCAGCCGAGAAAGCCACCCAGCGCGTGCAACACGCCAAGGGGAAGGCGGCCCAGGAAACGGAACAGGAGGGGGTAGAGGCGATGTGACAATACGCGGTTGATCGGGAAAATCGCGGAGTTTATACTCCGCGCTCCGCCGAGTTAAGAAGACAACTTGCAGGGCGGATCACAAATACTGCTAAAGCGTCACCTGCTCCCTTCCCTGGGCCGGTAACGCCGCAACCCAGGGAAAACGTCCAACAAGGAGCAGCATTCATGTCCCACGAGTACCTCTTTTCCTCCGAGTCGGTTTCCGAAGGCCATCCGGACAAGGTCGCTGACCAGATCTCCGATGCCGTCCTCGACGCCATCGTGGCGCAGGATCCCCGCGGGCGGGTGGCGTGCGAGACGCTGGTGTCCACCGGCCTGGTGGTGATGTCCGGCGAGATCACGACGACCGCACACATCAATTACATGGACCTCGCGCGCGAGACGGTGCGCCGCATCGGCTACGACGACTCGGAGATCGGCTTCGACTACCGCTCCTGCGCCGTGCTGACGGCACTTAACAGCCAGTCGCCCGACATCGCCCAGGGCGTCAATGAAGGCTACGGCCTGGACCTCGACCAGGGCGCCGGCGACCAGGGGCTGATGTTCGGCTACGCCTGCAACGAGACGCCGCAGTTCATGCCCTTCCCCATCTACTATGCCCATCGCATCATGCAGCGCCAGGCCGAGGTGCGCAAGGACGGGCGGCTACCCTGGCTGCGCCCCGACGCCAAAAGCCAGCTCACGGTGCAGTATGTCGATGGCAAGCCGGTGGCGATCGACACGGTGGTGGTGTCCACCCAGCACAGCCCCGACGTTTCCCATGCCCAGCTTTCGGAGGCGGTGATCGAGGAAGTGATCAAGCCGGTGCTGCCCAAGGACATGCTCAAGGGCAACGTGCGCTACCTGGTCAACCCCACCGGCCGCTTCGTGGTCGGCGGTCCCCATGGCGACTGTGGGCTGACCGGCCGCAAGATCATCGTCAACACCTATGGCGGCGCGGCGCGCCACGGCGGCGGCGCGTTCTCCGGCAAGGATCCGTCCAAGGTGGACCGCTCCGCGGCTTACGCCTGCCGCTACGTCGCGAAAAACATCGTCGCGGCGGGGCTGGCAGAGCGCTGCGAGTTGCAGGTCGCCTACGCGATCGGCATCTCGAAGCCGGTGTCGATGATGGTGAACACCTTCGGCACCGGCAAGGTCTGCGACGAGAAGATCGTCGAACTGGTGGGCAAGCACTTCGACCTGCGACCCAAGGGCATCATCCACGCCTCGACCTGCTGCGCCCGATCTACAGCAAGACCGCCGCCTACGGCCACTTCGGACGCGACGAGCCGGAGTTCACGTGGGAGAATCTCGGACAAGGCGTCGGCGCTGCGTGCCGATGCAGGGCTGTAAGCCCTGCCCGAAGCGCCTTGGCGACATTCCGGCGCAGGCTAACTTCGCGCAGCGAAGTTAAGGCGCGCAGCGCCGGCCGCAGCCAAAATCACCCCATGGCATCGGCGCTGCGTGCCGATGCAGGGCTGTAAGCCCTGCCCGAAGCGCCTTGGCGACGTTCCGGCGCAGGCTAACTTCGTGCAGCGAAGTTAAGGCGCGCAGCGCCGGCCGGAGCCAAAATCACCCCAAGGCATCGGCGCTACGCGCCGATGCAGGGCTGTAAGCCCCGGGCCTTGGTGGACTTCCATGACCTGCGGTGGAATAGCGTGCAACAAGAAAGCCCCGTGATTCGGGGCTTTAGGGGGTACGTTGCTACGGCCTGATACGGCCTGAAACACTACTCTATATTTTGCACCTGCTCGCGCATCTGCTCGATGAGCAGCTTGAGTTCCACCGCCACCGCGGTGAGTTCGGCGGAGACCGACTTCGAGCCCAGGGTGTTGGCCTCGCGGTTGAGCTCCTGCATCAGGAAATCCAACCGCTTGCCGGCGGCGCCACCACGGTCCAGTACGCGGGCCACTTCGTCCAGGTGGGCCGACAGGCGCGAGATTTCCTCGGCAACATCGATGCGGGTAGCGAACAGGCCCACCTCCTGGCGGATGCGATCCTCGTCCACGCTCGCCAGCGCCTCCCTCAAGCGGGCGCCGAGCTTGTCCTGATATTCCTGCACCAGTTCGGGAATCCGCGGGCTCACTTGCCTCACCAGTTCGCGCATGCGCGCTACGCGCTCGCGCAGCATCGATTCCAGCTTGGCGCCTTCCCGCAACCGGCTCGCCAGCAGGTCGTCCAGCAGCCGGCGCGCCAGGCCCATGCAGTCCTCCTGGATGCTTTCCACCGGAAGGCTGTCGTCGCCCAGCATGCCCGGCCAGTGCAACACCTCGGCCACACCGAGTGGGACCGCGTCGGGCAAAATCTCGCGCACCGCCGTCTGCCACTGCCGCAACTGGTCCATGAGGGATTGATTGAGGGTCGCCTCGCGCGGCGCCTTCTGAGCCTGGAGCAGGTTGAGCCGGCATTCCACCTTGCCGCGCTGAACGTGCGCGGCGATCAACTCGCGCAATTGCGGCTCCATGAACCGCAGATCGTCGGCGATGCGGAACCCCAGGTCGAGGAAGCGCGAATTGACGCTCTTCAACTCAAGATGGAGGATGGCGCGACCGATATCGAGGGAGGCCGCGGCATAGCCGGTCATGCTGTGGATCATGGCGGGGGCGGTGGCCCCGGCTTTACAGGGCCGGAGCAAACATTAGAATCCGGCAATCTATCACAGCCCACCCTGCCCAAGTTCCGCGCGCATGCCCACGCAGACCAACCAGCCGCTGCCGCCCGGCCACCAGATCGACCAGTACCGGGTCGAGCGGCAGCTGAGCCTCGGCGGCTTCTCCATTGTCTATCTGGCGACGGACGCCGAGGACAAGCCGGTGGTGATCAAGGAGTACCTGCCCAATTCCCTGGCGCTGCGCGCTGAGGGCGAGATCCAGCCCCAGGTGACGGAAGAGCACCAGGCCGCGTTCCGCTACGGCATGAAATGCTTCTTCGAGGAAGGCCGCGCCCTGGCCGGACTGCAGCATCCCAACGTTGTACGAGTGGTGAATTTCTTCCGTGCCAACGACACCGTCTACATGGTCATGGAGTACGAGCGCGGCTCCAACCTCCAGGACTACATCCGCAGGCACAAGGGCCAGATCCGCGAGAACTTCATCCGCGGCGTGTTCGCCCGCCTGCTGAACGGACTGCGCGAGGTCCATGCCCACAAGCTGCTGCACCTGGACATCAAGCCCTCCAACATCTACTTGCGGCAGGACGGCGCGCCGGTGCTGCTGGACTTCGGCGCCGCGCGCCAGACGCTGGTTTCGTCCGGTGCGCCGATGCTCAAGCCGATGTACACCCCGGGCTTCGCCGCCCCCGAGCAATACGGCAGCCGCGACCTGCTGGGGCCGTGGAGCGACATCTACAGCATCGGTGCCAGCATGTACGCCTGCCTCACCGGCGTGGCGCCGCAGGCGGCGGATGCGCGCGAGTCGCGCGACGAGATAGTCCCGGCAGTCAAGCGCTGGGCCGGCAAGTACTCGCCACAACTGCTCGAGACCATAGACTGGTGCATGAACCTCGACCATCTGGAGCGGCCGCAGAGCGTGTTCGCTCTGCAGAAGGCGCTGGCCAGCCGCGACCACCACGTGCCCGAGGAGCGGCCTCTGGACGTTGTCCTTGAGCGCATCCGCAAGCTGGCGAACAAGCAGGTCTGGCCTTGAAATTCACCATCTTTCAGGAAACCCGGATCGGCCGGCGCGCTGCCAACCAGGACCGGATTGCCTACAGCTATTCCCGCGACGCCCTGCTGCTGGTGGTGGCCGACGGCATGGGCGGGCATTTGCACGGCGAGGTCGCGGCGCAGATCGCCGTGCAGTACATCACCGAGTCCTTCCAGCGCGAGGCGGCGCCGACCATCGACGACCCCATCGCCTTCCTGTCGCGCGTGCTCAACAACGCCCACCATGCCATCGTCGATTACGCCGGCGACCGCCTGCTTAAGGAAGCCCCGCGCACCACCTGCGTCGCCTGCCTGGTGCAGGGCAACGTCGCCCACTGGGCCCACGCCGGGGATTCGCGGCTCTACCTGATCCGCAACGGCACTGTCGCCGCGATGACGCGGGACCACTCGCGGGTGCGCCTGATGGTCGAAGACGGGGTGATCAGCGAATCCGAGGCCGCGGTGCATCCGGCGCGCAACCGCATCTTCAGTTGCCTCGGCGGCAGCCAAATGCCGCAGATCGAGTTCTCCGCGCCCACGCCGCTGCACGAAGGCGACGTCGTAGCGATCGCCACCGACGGCGTGTGGGGGCCGTTGAGCACCCAGCAACTGGCGACCCTGCTGTCCGGTGCCAGCGTCATGGAATCGGTACCGCGCCTGCTCGACCTGGCCGAGGCCCAGGCCGGCGAAACCTGCGACAACCAGTCGATCATCGCCATGAACTGGGAGGAGTCCTACGCCGGCGACACCTCGGGGCTGGTATCCACCCTCGCCATGCCCTCGGACAGCTTCACCACCCAGATGGAAGGCTTCGCCCGCATGCGGGGCAACGCCACCCCCGGCGCAGACCTGTCGGAGGAAGACATCGAACGCGCCATCGCCGAGATCCAGTCGGCGATCAGGAAGTATTCCAAGTAGATCACCCGACAACGGAGAACAGCCCTTGAGACCCAGCGGAAGAACCGCCGACGCCCTGCGCCCCCTGCGCATCACGCGCCGCTACACGCGCCACGCCGAAGGCTCGGTGCTGGTCGAGTTCGGCGACACGCGGGTGCTGTGCACCGCCAGCGTCGAGGAGCAGTTGCCGGGATTCCTCAAGGGCCAGGGTCAGGGCTGGATCACCGCCGAGTACGGCATGCTGCCGCGCTCCACCCACACCCGCACCGCGCGCGAGGCGGCCAAGGGCAAGCAGAGCGGGCGCACCATGGAGATCCAGCGGCTGATCGGACGCAGCCTGCGCGCGGTCGTCGACCTGAAGGCGCTCGGCGAGCGGCAGATCACCGTCGATTGCGACGTCATACAAGCGGACGGCGGCACGCGCTGCGCCTCGATCACCGGCGCCTGCGTGGCGGTGCATGACGCCGTCGCCACGCTGATCAAGGCAGGTCGCCTGGGCGCGAGCCCCCTGCGGGACATGGTCGCGGCGGTGAGCGTCGGCGTCTACGAAGGTGTGCCGGTGCTGGACCTCGACTATGCCGAGGATTCCGCCTGCGAGACCGACATGAACGTGGTGATGACCGGCGCGGGCGGCTTCGTCGAGGTGCAGGGCACGGCAGAGGGTGCGCCTTTCTCCCGCGGCCAACTTGACGCGCTCCTGGCCCTGGCGCAGGACGGCATCGCGCGCATCGTAGCCGCACAACGCGCAGCGCTCGCCGCACCGTAGCCGATTCGCGCCGCTGCGCCCGGCTATAATCGGCGCAGACCATAGCCCCCGCCGCGACGCGGCGCCCCCCAATGATCACCAAACTCGTCCTCGCCTCGAACAATCCCGGCAAGCTGCGCGAACTCTCGGCACTGCTGGTGCCGTTGGGCATCGAAGTGATTCCGCAATCGACCTTCAACGTCCCCGAGGCCGAGGAGCCCCATGACACGTTCATCGAGAACGCGCTGGTCAAGGCGCGCCACGCGGCGGCGCACACCGGAATGCCGGCGCTGGCGGACGATTCGGGGCTGTGCGTCACGGCCCTGGGCGGCGCGCCGGGGGTCCGCTCCGCGCGCCTCGGCGGCGAGCCGAGCAACGACCAACGCAACAACGAAAAGCTGCTCGAACTGATGCGCGACCTTAGCGACCGCCGCGCCCACTATTATTGCGTGCTGGTGCTGGTGCGCCACGCCGGCGACCCGCAGCCGATCATCGCCGACGGAGAATGGCACGGCGAGATCGCCACCGAGCCGCGGGGCAGCAACGGCTTCGGCTACGATCCCTATTTCTGGCTGCCGGAAATGGCGCAGACCGCCGCCGAACTGCCGTCCGAGGTCAAGAACGTCCTCTCCCACCGCGCCGCCGCCCTGCGGCATCTTGCCGGACGCCTGAAACTCCACCCGGATTAGCACGCCGGGACAAAGTCAGTGCCCGCCGAGCGCCGCGTCATTCCGCTGCGCGCCGCGACGCCGCGCGCGGCACAGCGCGGTGGCGTGGCGGTCACGCTGCCCCTCGCGCTCTACATCCACTTTCCGTGGTGCGTGCGCAAGTGCCCCTACTGCGATTTCAACTCGCACGAGGCGCGGGGCGGCATTCCCGAAGACGCCTATGTGGATGCGTTGATCGGCGACCTCGAACTCGCCCTGCCGCAGGTTTGGGGCCGACGCGTGGCGAGCGTATTCGTCGGCGGCGGCACGCCGAGCCTGATGGCGCCGTCATCGGTCGAGCGCCTGCTGGCCGCGGTCCGGGCGCGGCTCAGCCTGCTGCCGGAGGCCGAGATCACCCTGGAGGCCAACCCGGGCACGGTGGAAGCGGCACGCTTCGCGGCCTACCGCAATGCCGGCGTCAACCGCATCTCGCTAGGCATCCAGAGCTTCGCCGATGCGCGGCTCGCGGCGCTGGGGCGCATCCACGATTCGCGCGAGGCCCGCGCCGCGGTCGAACTCGCGCTGAAGCACTTCGACAACGTCAATCTCGACCTGATGTACGCGCTACCCGGCCAGACGCCGGGCGAGGTGCGGCGCGACCTCGATGCCGCGCTGGCGTACCGCCCGCCCCACCTCAGCGCCTACCACCTGACGCTCGAACCCAACACGCCCTTCCATCGCGACCCGCCGCCGCTGCCCGATGCCGATCTGGCCGCCGACATGCAGGACACGGTGGAAGAGATGCTCGCCGCAGCGGGCTACACCCATTACGAAACCTCGGCTTTCGCGCTCCCGGGCATGGGGTGCCGCCACAACCTCAACTACTGGCGGTTCGGCGACTACCTCGGCATCGGCGCCGGCGCCCACGGCAAGCTCTCGTCCCACGAAGGCATTCGGCGCGAGATGCGGCACAGGCATCCCCAGGCCTACCTGGCAGCCGTCGCGGCGGGCACGCCGCTGCAGGAGAGCCGCGTGGTCAGTGCGCAGGAGCTGCCCTTCGAGTTCATGATGAACGCCTTGCGCTTGAACGACGGCTTTGCTCCAGCGCTCTACGGCGAGCGCACCGGGCTGAGTTTGGCCGGCATCCAGGGACAGTTGGACGAGGCCGGGCGCCGCGGCCTGCTGAAGGTCGGCGTCGAGCGCATCGCCCCCACCGAACGCGGCCGGCGCTTCCTCAACGACCTGCTGGAAATCTTCCTGTCAACGTAGGGCGCGCCGGAACACCACATCCCACACGCCGTGACCGAGGCGCAGTCCGCGCGATTCGAACTTGGTCTGCGGGCGGTACGCCGGGCGCGGCGCGAACCCTTCCGCGGTGTTGGCCAGCAGGGGCTCCGCGGAGAGCACCGCCACCATGTGCTCGGCATAGTCCTGCCAGTCGGTGGCGCAGTGCAGGTAGCCGCCGGGCTCGAGGCGGCTCGCCAGCAGCGCGACCAGGGGCGCCTGCAGCAGCCGCCGCTTGTGGTGGCGCAGCTTGGGCCAAGGGTCGGGGAAAAACACATGGATGCCGGCCAGGCAGTCCGGCGGCAGCATGTCGCGCAGCACTTCGACCGCGTCATGCTGGATCACCCGCAGGTTGCCGAGGCCCAGTTCGCCGATGGTCTTGAGCAGGGCGCCGACGCCCGGCGTGTGGACCTCGATGCCCAGGTAGTCGTTGCCGGGATGGGCCGCGGCGATGGCCGCGGTGGTCTCGCCCATGCCGAAGCCGATCTCCAGGAAACGCGGCGCATCCCGTCCGAATACGGCGTCAAGCTCCAGCAGGCGCGGCGCGTAGGGGATGCCGTAGCGCGGCAGCAGTTCGTCCACCGCCCGCCTCTGGGCATTGGATACCCTCCCCTGGCGCAGCACGTAGCTGCGGATGTGCGCGCTGGATGTATTTGTCATCGAACGAACCATTCGCGAAGGGCGGCTTCCATTCCAGGCAACACCCCTTGCGCCGCCCGCGCCTCTGCGGTGAAGCCCCTCGGACCTCAGGAGATCAGGCCGCCCGTCGGCGAGCTGGGCGCGGCCGCGTAGAGCTTGCGCGGCATGCGCCCGGCGAGGAAGGCTTCGCGGCCGGCTTCCACCGCCTTTTTCATCGCGCTGGCCATCAGCAGCGGGTCGCGGGCATGGGCGATGGCGGTGTTCATCAGCACGCCGTCGCAGCCCAGCTCCATGGCGATGGCGGCGTCGGACGCGGTGCCCACACCCGCATCGACCAGCACCGGCACCTTGGCGTTGTCGATGATCAGCCGCAGGTTCCACGGGTTGAGGATGCCCATGCCGGAACCGATCAGCGATGCCAGAGGCATCACCGCGACGCAGCCGATTTCCTCCAGCCGCTTGGCCTGGATCGGGTCGTCGGCGCAGTAGACCATCACCTTGAAGCCGTCCTTGACCAGCGTCTCGGCGGCCTTGAGGGTCTGCGGCATGTCGGGGAACAGCGTTTTCGCGTCGCCCAGCACTTCGAGCTTGACCAGGTCGTGGCCGTCCAGCAGCTCACGCGCCAGGCGCAGGGTGCGCACCGCGTCGTCGGCCGTGTAGCAGCCGGCGGTGTTGGGCAGTATGGTGTAGCGATCCGGCGGCAGTACTTCCAGCAGGCTGGGCTGGCCCGGCTCCTGGCCGATGTTGGTGCGGCGGATCGCCACCGTGATGATCTGGGCACCCGAGGCTTCGACCGCGGCGCGGGTCTCGGCGAAGTCCTTGTACTTGCCGGTGCCGACCAGAAGGCGCGAGGAATAGGACTTGCCGGCGATGACTAGGGGATCAGTGGTCATGGGGTCAGGATTCAGGATTCAGGATTCAGGATTCAGGATTCAGGATTGGGCGGGGGTGCGAAAGTCAGCGGCTGGAGGACGGCGGGAGCTTGCTCGCGACGCCTGCCTCTCACGCCTGACTGACCTTACCCGCCCCCTACGGCGACGACGATCTCCAGGCGGTCGCCCTGGGCGAGTTGCGTGTCGGAATGGCGGCTGCGGGGGACGATTTCCCCGTTGCGCTCGACCGCGACCCGTTTGCCGGCAAAGCCCTGATGTTCGAGCAGTTGCGCCACCGTGACGGGTGCTTGCAGGCTACGGCGCTCACCATTGATGCTGAGTTCGATCACGCTTGCTTCGGCTTCCGGGGACTTCGGGCGAGTCTACCATGCAGGCTCCCCGGGACTCGCCCGCGCGGCCGAGGCTCAATGCAGCGTCTTGCTCTCCTCGATCAGGGGCAGCTGCTCGTGGCCCGCCGCCAGACCCGCCGAGCTGAAGCGGTAGGCCGAGCCGCCGGCGCGCTTGGCCTCGTACATCGCGATGTCGGCCTCCTGCATCAGCCGCTCGGCGCCGTCGGCGTGTTCGGGAAACAGCGCGATGCCCACGCTGGCGCCGATGCGGTACTGCCCGGCACCAATCGCCAGCGGCTCGCGCACGCTCTCGATCGCCTTGGCGGCGATGCGCGCAAGGTCCCGCAGTTGCCGGGTGTCGGGCAACAGGATCACGAACTCGTCGCCGCCGAGGCGTGCCACGGTGTCCGACTCCCGCAGCCCGTTTCTCAGCCGCTGCGCCACATTGACCAGCACCTGGTCGCCGACAGAATGCCCCTGGCTGTCGTTGATGGTCTTGAACTCGTCCAGGTCCAGCAGCATCAGCGCGACGCCGGCGCCGGAGCGGCGCGCCCGGGCAATCGCCTGCTCCATGCGGTCGGCGAACAGGCGACGGTTGGGCAGGCCGGTGAGCACGTCGTGATGGGCGAGGTGGCGATACTGCTCTGCGCTGAGCACGCGCTCGGTGATGTCGCTGCCCACCCCGTGGTAGCCGGCGAAGCGGCCCGCCTCGTCGAACACCGGCTTGCCGCTGATGGAGAGCCAGCGCGGTTCCGCGCCCGCCAGCTCGAAGCGGTAGACGAAGTCGCGGAAGGGTTCGTGGCGCTCCAGGTTTTCGCGGTGTGCCTGCCACTGTTCCGGCGTCACGGCCTTGAAGACCTCGATTTCCCAGAGGCGTCGGCCGAGCACCAAGTCCTGCGGCAGGCCGATACGTTCCGGCACGCCGCCCGAAGTGCGCACGAAGCGGAAATCCGGGTCCTGCTCCCAATACCAGTCGGAGGACAGCGAGAGCAGGTCGCGGAAGCGGCCCTCGCTGCTGCGCAGCGCCGCTTCGGTCGCCAGTTGCGCCGTGATGTCCCGCCCCAGCCAGACGGTGCCGCGTTCGGACCTGGCAGGGTCGATGGCGCTGCCGCTCAGCTCGCACCAAAAGGCCCCACCGTCCATGCGCCGCAGTTCCAGGGTCGCCCGATACGTGCCGCCCGCTTCGATCGCCGCCTGCGCCTGCCGTGCCGCCGTCCGCGATTCGTCTTCGGAGGGGAACCAGCTTCGCACGTGCTGGCCGACCAGATCTTCGATCGGCGCGCCCATCAGCTCACCGAAGCGGCGGTTGCACTTCACCACCCGGTCGTCGCGGATGAAGGCGATCGCCTCGGACGCGGTGTCGAAGATGATCTGCTGCTCCTGCGCCAGCGCGTCGCTCTCGAAGCGCTTGCCCAGGGTGGCCACGAGGCTGCGGTGGAACAACTCGTGGATGCCCACCAGCACCATCAGCAAGCCCATCATCGCCCAGCCTCCCCGCGCCAGGGCGGAAGGTCCGGCCAAGCCGAGGGAGAACGCCAGCACCAGTCCTGCCGGAATGACGAAGCCGTAGAACGCGACGCGGCTGGGAGTCAGCGCTCCGGCAGCGGCGAGGCTGATCGCCCCCAGGGCAAGCAGGATGAAGATCTGCTCCGCGCCGGGCTGGGGCGGCAGCGTCACGAGGTGCAGACAGGCCCAGGCGGCACCGTTGAAGGCGCTGATCCAGCCCAGGCGCCGTTCCCATACCCCGGCGCGGGAAGCGGCGGGCGCCAGCGCCCGATAACGATCCACCAGCGACGCCGAGGCGAAGGCCAGCGCCAGCATCAGCGCGCCCCACACCGCGAGCAGGAAGGCGTTGGGCTCGGGCCACAGCCGCACCAGCACCAACGCGGCGGCCACCAGGTTTGCCGCCGCGAGGCCGCCGGAGATCGAAAACAGCAGCCGCACCCGCTCGGCCCTTGTGCGGGCCGAAATGGTCGCGAGGCGCAGCAGCTCATGGGGTGCCATGGCGGGCAGGCTCATTTCCAAATCATAGGATTACCGTGCCGCCGACGCCCGCCAAGGCCGGCGGCGCGGCGCCCGGTCAGCCCTTGTCGCTGGCAGCCTGTTCGGCCGCGATCTCGGCGCGCACCTTGTCCATGTCCAGCGCCTTGACCTGGGAGACCAACTGATCGAAGGCCGGGGCCGGCAAGGCGCCCGCTTCGGAGTAGATGATGACCTGGTCGCGGAACACCATCAGCGTCGGGATCGAGCGGATGTTGAAGGCGCCGGCCAGTTGCTGCTGCTCCTCGGTATTCACCTTGGCAAACACCACGTCGGGATGCTTCTCGGAGGCTGCCTCGAAGGTGGGGGCGAAGGAGCGGCAGGGCGCGCACCAGGGCGCCCAGAAATCGACGATCACGGTTCCGTTGTCGTCGATCAATTCCTTAAAATTCTCCATCTTCAGTTCCACGGTGGCCATGCTGTTTCCTTTTCATAATGATGAGTGCGGCTAGATCGACCTCGCGGCTCGGTGACCCCGGTCACTCTGAATTGCGGCACGAAATCGTCTAACGTCCCTCGGGAGCGCGCATTTTCCCTCAAAATGACCTGAAACACCGGGGTCGCTTCGCCCCCTCGCCGACCGGTCCGCTGCACTTCGGCTCGCTGGTGGCGGCACTGGCGAGCTGCCTCGACGCCCGCTCCGCAGGCGGCGAATGGCTGCTGCGCATAGAGGACGTTGACACCCCGCGCAACGTGGCGGGCGCCACCGACGCCATCCTGCGCGCCCTGCAAGCCTGCGGCTTCGAATGGGACGGCCCGGTGGTGTTTCAGTCGCAGCGCCTCGACCTCTACCGCGACGCCCTGGCCGTCCTGCGGGCGCGGGGTGCGCTCTACGGCTGCGCCTGCTCGCGGCGCGAGATCGCCGATTCCGCGCTGGCGCGGGACGGCACCCGGCGCTATCCCGGCACCTGCCGCAGGGGCCTGCCCGACGGCCGCGCCGCCCGCGCCTTCCGCGTGCCGGTGGCGCCCGGAGACATCTGCTTCGACGACCGTCTGCAAGGGCGCATCTGCCAGGATCTGGCCGAGGAAGTGGGCGACTTCATCGTGTTTCGCGCCGACGGACTGTTCGCGTACCAGCTCGCCGTGGTGGTGGACGACGCAGAGCAGGGCATCACCGACATCGTGCGCGGCGCCGATCTGCTCGATTCGACGCCGCGCCAGATCTGGCTCCAGCGCCTGCTCAATCTGCCCATGCCGCGCTACCTGCATCTGCCGGTGGCGGTGAATGACAATGGGGAGAAGCTGTCGAAGCAGACCCTCGCCGAGCCCATCGACGCAGCACGACCTCAGACGGCCCTCATGACAGCCCTCGAATTCCTCGGGCAGGCTCCGCCCGCCGAGTTGGCGCACGCGACGGTGGCCGAGTTGTGGCGCTGGGCCGCGGCAAACTGGGACGCGTCGCGAATCCCCGCGGCACGCAGCGTACGCGTCGCGACGTAATCCCGTGGGGCCGCATTCCACTGATCCCCCTCGTCCGACCTACGTTACGGATTCGCGCACCGCCTCGTTCGGCGTGTCGGAGACGATGCGGCCGTCCACCAGCTGCACGATGCGGTCGCAGCGTCTTGCCAGCCGCGGATCGTGGGTAACGATGAGGAAGGTGGTACGGCTCGCCACGTTCACTTCGCGCAGCAGATCGAACACGCCGTCGGCGGTGTGGGTGTCGAGGTTGCCGGTGGGCTCGTCGGCCAGCACCAGCGCCGGGTTCATGGCCAGCGCGCGGGCGATGGCCACCCGCTGCTGCTGGCCGCCGGAGAGTTGTGTGGCGCGGTTGTTGCGCCAGGGCGTGAGGCCGACCTTGTCCAGCAGTTCCTCGGCGCGGGCGCGCATGGCGGCGTCGGGACGGCCGCGGGCGGCGAGGATGGGCATCATCACGTTCTCGGCGGCGGTGAATTCCGGCAGCAGGTAGTGGTGCTGGAACACGAAACCGACGGCGCGGCCGCGCACTCGCGTGATCTCCGCTTCAGTCAGGGTGCTGGTCTCCCTGCCCTCGATGGACAAACGGCCGCCGCTGGGCCGGTCCAGCAGGCCGATGAGATTGAGCAGCGTGCTCTTGCCGGAACCCGAGGGTCCGATCAGCGCCGCGAACTCGCCGCGCTGCAGATTCAGGCTCACGCCGTGCAGCACCTCGACCGCAAGCTCGCCTTCGCCATAGGACTTGTGCACATCTTCTAGATGCAGGACGGGATCGGCGCCGCCCGCCCTGCCCTGAGCCACCGCATCAGCCACCGCATCAACCACGAATCGCCACCACCGGATCGAGCCCCGCAGCACGGCGCGCCGGCATGACGGCGGAAAGCACGCCCACCAGCGCCGCACCCACGGCGGTGGAAATCACCAGCGAGGGTTCGATGTCGAGAATGAACAACGGCGTCCCGTCTGCGTTGCGCGCCACGGTGCGCCACACCAGCAGGAAGCCGTAGGCCAGCGCCGAGCCGAGCAGTGAGCCGAAGAAGCCGACCACGCCGCCCTGGATCAGGAACAGCCGCAGCACCTGCCCGCGGGAGGTGCCCATGGCACGCAGGATGCCGATCTCCTTGGACTTCTGCACCACCGACACCACCAGCACACTGGCGATACCGAAGGCCACGGTGAGGGCGACGAAGGCGCGGATGGCGCGGTTGGTGAAGGTCTGGGCCGCCAGTGCGGTGAAGAACTGGGCGTTGGTCTGGATCCAGCTTTCCGCCTTGAGGCCGGTTTCCGCCTCGATGGCGCGGGCCGTGGTTTCGGCGGCGAAGGGGTCGCGTACGTTGATGTCGATGGACGAAACGCCGCCCACCAGGTTCAGCATGCTCTGGGCGAGCGCGATGCCGATGTACAGATTGCGCTGGTTGGCGCCCTTGTTGCCGAGGTCGAAGATGCCCGAAACGGTCAGTGTGTCGGAGGCGCCGCTGGCGGTGGAAACGCGGAACTTGTCGCCCACGCCTATGCCCAGATCCTTGGCCAGTTCGGTGCCGATCAGCGCCTCGCCACCGCCCACCCGCACCGCCCCGTTCACCAGCTTGTCCGCCAGGTTCACGATGCGCAGGTAACGCTCCGGGTCGATGCCGATCAGCGTCACCGACTTGTTGGCCTCGCCGCGCACCGCGAAGCCGGGGCCGGAAACCTGCGGTGACACCGCCACCACGTCGGGCAGGTTCTCGATCCGGTCGCGCACTTTCTGCCACTGGTCGATCGAGCGCAGGCGCTGCGCCTTGGGCTGCACGATGGCGGTGACCGGCGCCGCCTCGCCCTGGGGCTCGCGCAGCGCCCGCGCCACGTCGTCCGGCGGCAGCACCTGGATGTGGGACTGGGCCGACAGTGTGCGCCGCACGATGTTGCTCTGCAGCCCAGAGAGCAGCGCCGACATGAAGACGATCACCGCCACGCCGATCGCCACGCCGACCACGATCAGGATGCTCTGCATGCGCCCTTCCCGCAGGAAGCGCAGCGCGGCGATCCATTCGAAGGGGAGCAGGGGATTCATGGCGGCTGAGTATGCGCGGACTCGATCACTTAGCCCTTCCGCCGCACCCGGTCGCCGGCGGCAACCCCCACCGCACTGGCGGGGATCAGCAACTCGGCGGGCTCCACGCCCTCGACGATCTCGGCCACCGCGTCCCCCCGCAGTCCGAGCTTGACCGCCACCCTCTCGGCGCGGCCGCTCCGCAGGGCGAGCACCCAGGGCGACTTGCCGGCGGCGTCGCGAACTGCGTCGGCGGGGGCGAGCAGGGCGTCGTCGCGGCGCGCCACTTCGATGTCCACCGACACCGTCATGTCCTGTTTGAGATACGCGGGCGGCTGAGGCACCCGCAGCTTCACTTCCACCGAGCCGCGCTGGGCGTCCACGCCGGGGTTGATGTAGAACAGCTCGGCGCCGAAGCGCTGGCCGGGGAAGGCGTCGGCGGACACCTGGGCCTTCTGGCCGGGATCGAGGAAGGCGAGGTTCTTCTCGTCGATCTGGAGCACGAGCTGGGTTTCTCCCGCGGGCGCCAGCACCATCAGGGTCTTGCCGATTTGGGCGATGTCCCCCGGCTCGACGTTGCGGGAGATCAGCACGCCGTCCACCGCGGCGCGGATCACCGTCTGCTCCAGCCTGACTTTCGCCGACTGCTGGTTGGCTTCGGCCTGGGCCAGGGCGGCGCGGGCGGCGGCGCTCTCGGCGCCTTCCGGACGCTGACTCTTGACCTGCACCTGGGCCGCGCGCAACTGGGATTCGGCCACGTCCAGCGCGCGCCTGGCGTCGTCGAGCTGGGACTGGCCGACGAAGTTGCGGTTGCGCAGTTCCTGGCTGCGTTCGAAGGCGCGGCGCGCCTGCACCGCGTTGGCCTGGGTCTGGGCCAGGGCATGCTCCGCCGCCGGCAGCGCCGCTTCGCCGATCTGGCGCAGGCGTGCTCTTGCCTGGGCCACCGCGGCTTCCGTCTGGGCCAGGGCGGCGCGCTCGTTGCGGTCATCCAGCACCACCAGGACTTCGCCCTTCTTCACCGACTGACCCTCCCGCACCGGGATGCGAGCGACCCGCCCGCCGACTTCCGGCGCGACCTGCACCCGCTGCGGCGATTCCACCCGGCCGCTGGCCACGACGGTCTGTTGCACCGGGCCGCGTTTGAGGGCCACCGTTTCCACCGGCTTGCCGAGCAGGGCGTTGCGGCCGAGGAAGCCGGCAGCCAGGGCGACGATCACGGCCACGGCGAGCAAGCGCCAGCGGTTACGCGGAAAGGACAAGAGGGGCTCCCGGTCGATGGAAGAAGGCGCGATTCTAACCGGGCGGACCTTTCGGTTCGCCCGACAGGTCGTACCGTGCGCCGTGCGCACCGCGACGGCCTGGATGGTGCGCATGGCGCACCCTACGGTCCACGGTGTCTCAGTGCTTGCCGCCGTAGCCGGCGATGCCGATCATCAGCCGCACCAGACCATAGGCGAGCCAGCGCGTCATGCGGTGAAGCAGCGGCTTGCGTTGCCAGTCCTCCTGCCGCAGTTCCTGGGCGCCGTGGGTCATGGCGCGGTGCAGGCTGTGGTGCAGGCGCTCGGCGAAGCCGGCGTCGCGCACCACCACGTTGGCCTCCCGCGCCAGCAACAGGCTGAAGGGGTCGATGTTGCTGGAGCCGACGGTCGCCCAATGGCGGTCGATCACGGCGACCTTGGCGTGCAGAAAGCTGCGGTGGTACTCGAAGATGCGTATGCCCTGATGCAGCAGCGCGCCGTAGAGCGCCTGGGTGGCGTAGTGCAGCAGCACATACTCGACGCGGCCCTGGAGCAGCACGACGACCTTGACGCCGCGCCCCGCCGCCTGGGCCAGTGCCTGGCGGAATCGCCGGCCGGGCAGGAAGTAGGCGTTGGCGAGGAGGATTTCGTCGCGCGCCGCCCCCAGGGCTTCGAGGTAGGCGTCCTCGATGTCGTGGCGATGGCGCAGGTTGTCGCGAATGACGAAGGCGGCACGCACCGCGCCATGGTGCGCGGTGAGCAGTGGCACGGTACGGCGCACGCGGAAACGGCGCTTGAAGCTCGCCCAGGTCACCATCTCCCAGATGCGGCGCGAGGATTCGTGGATCGGCGCCAGCAACGGCCCCTGCACCCTCACCGCGTAGTCGTAGCGCGGCGGCGTGTGGCCGGGGGTGTGCATGTCGTCGATAATGTTGATGCCGCCGACGAAGGCGATCTGACCGTCCACCACCGCCACCTTGCGATGCAGGCGCCGCAGCCGGTGACGGCGGAAGTTGAAGCGCGCCAGTTCCGGGCGGTACACCAGCGCCTCGACACCCGCCCGCAGCATCTCTGGCATCAGCCGGTCCGCGAATGCCCACGCGCCGAAGCCATCCACCAGCACCCGCACCGCAACGCCGCGGCGGGCGGCGCCGATCAGGGCGTCGGCGATCAGGCGCCCGGTGACGTCATCCTCGAAGATGTAGGTTTCGAGATAGACCTCGCTGCGCGCCTCGTCGATCGCCTGGCGCAGCGCCGGAAAGTATTCGGCGCCGGTTTCCAGCAGGTTGACCCGGTTGCCCGGCAGAAATTCCGGGCGCATCGGCGCCCACTTCAGTTTCAGCGCGCGACGACGCATGCCGAGAGCACGGCGTGGTCGGAGATGCGCGACCAGGGTTCACCGAAATGGACCTGGGCGCGCTCGATCTCGAAGCCGCGGACGTAGATCCGGTCGAGACGGAACACCGGCAGCGAACTGGGGAAGCTCTTTGCCGGCTTGCCGCGGTGGCGGGCGAACACTTCCGTCAGGTCGAGACGCTTTTCCAGCAGGCCGCAGGCCGAGTTGCGCCAGTCGTTGAAGTCGCCGGCGACGACCAGCGGCGCGTTGCCGGCCAGCCGCTCCATGCGCTGCGCCAGGGATTGCAACTGCCGCCGCCGTGCGCTGGCGGTCAGCCCGAGATGCACGCACACGCAGTGCAGCGGCAACTGCCACCCGGGCGGGGCGATCTGGCAGTGCAGCAGGCCGCGCCGCTCGAAGGCAAGCTCCGAAATGTCCTGGTTCTGCGCGGAGAGGATGGGAAAGCGCGACAGGATGGCGTTGCCGTGGTGACCGTGGTCGTAGATCGCGTTCATGCCGTAGGCCGTCTCCTGCCAAACGTCTTCGGCCAGGAACTCGTGCTGCGGGCTGCCGGGCCAGTCCTCATAGGCCGAGGAGTGGCCGACGTGCAGGCCCTGCACCTCCTGCAGGAAGACGATGTCCGGATTGAGGCTGCGCAGCCGCTCGCGCAGTTCATGGATCATCATCCGCCGGTTGAACTGGGAGAAGCCCTTGTGGATGTTGTAGGTGACGATCGACAGGCGCTTCATGGGTCGAGGTGGGCCACTGCTCGTTGCGCGCCGCTGCGCTACCGGCCCGGCGCCGTGCCGCAGGGCCTGACTTTCGTTCAGGACGCTTCGAGCATGCGCTCCAGCGCGACCTTGGCCAGTTCCGCCTCGTGCGGTGGCACGCTGATGCGATTGACCACCTTGCCCTGCGCCAGGTTCTCCAGGCACCAGGCGAGATGCTGCGGGTCGATGCGCGCCATGGTCGAGCACATGCACACCGTCGGCGCCATGAACTGTACGGTCTTGCTTTCCGACTTCACCTCCTCGGCCAGGCGCTGCACCAGATTCAGTTCGGTGCCGACCAGCCAGCGGGTTCCGGGTGCCCCGGCCTTGACGGTCTTGATGATGTGCTCGGTCGAACCGACATGGTCCGACAGCCGGCAAACCTCGAAGGCGCATTCGGGGTGGGAGATGACGATGCCGTCGGGATGCTGGTTGCGGAAGCGCAGGATGTGCTGCGGCTGGAACATCTGGTGCACCGAGCAGTGCCCCTTCCACAGCAGAATCCTGGCGGCGCGGACTTCCTCGGCGCTCAAGCCGCCGTTCTCCAGATCGGGATCCCAGACCTTCATTTCGTCCAGCGGGATGCCCATCTTGTGGCCGCTCCAGCGCCCGAGGTGCTGGTCGGGGAAGAACAGCACCTTGGCGCGCCGCGCGAAGGACCATTCGAGGATCTTCGTCGCGTTGCTGGAGGTGCACACGATGCCGCCGTGCTCGCCGCAGAAGGCCTTCAGGTCCGCCGCCGAATTGATGTAGGTGACGGGGGTGAAGAGCGCATCCGGGTCGCCGACCGCTTCCTCCAGTTCGCGCCAGCAGCGCTCCACTTTGGCCAAGCTCGCCATGTCCGCCATCGAGCAGCCCGCCGCCAGGTCCGGCAGGATGGCGATCTGCTCCGGCTTGGACAGGATGTCCGCCACCTCGGCCATGAAATGCACGCCGCAGAAAACGATGTACTCGGCGTCGGACTGCGCCGCAAGCCTTGAGAGCTTGAGCGAATCGCCGGTCAGGTCGGCATGCAGATAGACGTCGGCACGCTGGTAGTGGTGCACCAACAGCACCACTCGCCTGCCTAGCTGTGCCCGCGCGGCGCGGATGCGCGCCTGGGCGTCCTCGTCCTTGAGGGCGTTGAAGCGGTCGAAGGCGATGGTGGCTTGTTGCATGTCCGGGATCAGGAGTCAGATTCTGGGAAACTTGCGGTCTCTTCGGAACTCAGCGGAACTCAGCATGCTGGAAAAAATGCCACGGCGCCAGCCAACGGGAGCCCCTTCGTTCACATCGGGGGGACAGACAAGGGGAATCGCCCCTTGTTCGTACGTTGCAGGTTTTCCGGCCAAGTCCAAGCCACATGCCTGTCAGCTACCAACCTGGCCGGTTCAGCCCTGGTGCCACGGCAACCCTGCCGCCCTCCAGCCGCCGAGCTTGTCGCGGTGGCCGTTGGCGTCCTTGTTGCCCTGGAAGCCTTCGAGCACGTTGTAGCAGTCCGGGTAGCCGGCCTCGGTGGCGGCGATGGCGGCGTGGTGCGAACGGTGGCCGCTGCGGCAGACGATGATGAGCAGGGATTCGGTGCTCACCGCATGGCGCAACTCGTCGAGGAAGTGGGGATTGCGCGCGTGGCCGGGGTAGAACTGCCACTCGATCTCGATGGCGCCGGGAATGCGGCCGACGAAGTCCCATTCGGCGCGGGTACGGCAATCGACGAGTTTGGCCCCGGGAGCGTGCTGCCAGACCGCGAACGCCTCCTTGGGTGTCAGCGCACCCTCGTAGGGGAGCTTCATCTCTTTGCCGCGCTGCTGGGCCAGGCCCAGGATTTCACTCAGCTTGATCATCGACGGGTTCGGCGGGGATTCACCACGACTTGCAGTATAAGTCAGCCCCGGCCTGGGCCGTCCGATCAGCTTGATGCACCAAATACGGGCACCGCGAGCAGGCCGCGGCCCAAACCGGTGCGCACAGCTTTGGTTCATTGCCCGTTCCGGGCTTGTGGCACAATGCCTCCCCTCCCGCCAGCGCCCTGGCACAGGTTCTGCTAATCCCGCCGAACAGGCTTCATCCCATACCCGCTCAATCTGTTAGGAGTCATGATGTCCCCGCAAGACATAATCAAGCTGGTCAAAGACAAGGAAGTCAAATTCGTCGATTTCCGCTTCACCGACACCCGCGGCAAGGAGCAGCACGTCAGTGTTCCAGTGAAGGCTTTCGACATCGACAAGTTCGAGTCGGGCCACGCCTTCGACGGTTCGTCGATTGCCGGCTGGAAGGGCATCCAGGCCTCCGACATGTTGCTGATGCCGGACCCGGCCAGTTCTTTCGTTGATCCGTTCATGGACGAGACCACGCTGGTGATCACCTGCGATGTGGTGGAGCCGACGGACGGCAAGGGCTATGACCGCGACCCGCGCTCTATCGCGCGCCGCGCCGAGGCCTACCTGAAGGCGAGCGGCTTGGGCGACGTGTGCTACTTCGGACCCGAGCCCGAGTTCTTCATCTTCGACTCGGTCGAGTGGTCGGTGGACATGTCCGGCTCCTACTGCAAGGTGTTCTCCGAGGAAGCGGCCTGGGCCTCCGGCGAGAAGTTCGAGGGCGGCAACACCGGCCACCGTCCGGGCGTCAAGGGCGGTTACTTCCCGGTTCCTCCGGTCGATTCGCTGCACGACATCCGCTCCGCCATGTGCCTGGCGCTGGAGCAGGTCGGCGTCGAGGTGGAAGTGCATCACCACGAGGTGGCCACTGCTGGCCAGTGCGAGATCGGCACCAAATACGCCCCCCTGGTGCAGCGCGCCGACTGGCTGCAGCGGATGAAGTACGTGATCCACAACGTGGCTCACAGCTACGGCAAGACCGCCACCTTCATGCCCAAGCCCATCGTCGGCGACAACGGCTCCGGCATGCACTGCCACCAGTCGATCTGGAAGGACGGCCAGAACCTCTTCGCCGGCAACGGCTACGCCGGCCTGTCCGAGCTTGCGCTCTACTACATCGGCGGCATCATCAAGCACGCCAAGGCGCTGAACGCCATCACCAATCCCGGCACCAACTCCTACAAGCGTCTGGTGCCCGGCTTCGAGGCGCCGATCAACCTCGCCTACTCGGCGCGCAACCGCTCCGCCGCGGTGCGCATCCCCTTCGTGTCCAGCGCCAAGGCGCGCCGCATTGAAGTGCGCTTCCCCGACCCCACGGCCAACCCCTACCTCGCCTTCGCCGCGATGATGATGGCGGGCCTGGACGGCGTGCAGAACAAGATCCATCCGGGCGATCCGATGGACAAGAACCTGTACGACCTGCCGCCCGAAGAAGCCGCCAAGGTGCCGCACCCCTGCGCCTCGCTGGACGAAGCCCTCAGCGAGCTCGACAAGGATCGCGACTTCCTGACCCGCGGCGGCGTGTTCTCCAACGACATGATCGATGCCTACATCGAACTGAAGATGGAGGAAGTGACGCGCTTCCGCATGACCACCCACCCGGTGGAATACGACATGTACTTCTCGCTCTGATGCATCTGCGCGGCCTGCGGCCCCGGCCGCAGGTCAGCTTGTTGGCGCCGTAAGCGTTGAGGAAGGACGGGGAAGCCCGTCCTTTTTCGTTTATGCCGCAGGTTTGAAGTTGCTACACTCCCTGCCATTCCCTCATCCGGGCGCAACGCCATGATCAGAAACGCCTGCTTCGCCGCCATCCTCGCCACGGGGCTGATCGGCACCTGTCATGCGGACATCTACAAGTGCACCGATGCCGCGGGCCACGTGACCTATACCAATCAGAAGTCGTCGGACAAAGGCTGCTCCCTCCTGTCGAAGGACCAGGCAGTGTCCACCGTGCCCGGGTCGCGGCCGTCGGCCAAGCCGGAGAGCGGGACGCCGGCGGGATTTCCCAAAGTCGACTCGGACACCCAGAAGCGGCGCGACACCGACCGGCGGAAGATCCTGGAGCAGGAGCTTTCTTCCGAGCAACAGAGCCTTGAACAGGCGAAGAAGGATCTCGCCGAGCAGGAGGCCGAGCGCTTCGGCGACGAAAAGAACTACCAGCGCGTCCTCGACCGCCTCCAGCCCTACAAGGACAAGGTTGCCCTGCACGAGCGCAACGTCGATGCGCTGAAGAAGGAGATCGGCAACCTCAAGTAGGCTGCCGCGGGGGCGCGGCGGGCCTGCTTCTTGCTGACTTCGCAGGCATGCCCGCACTCCAGTACCCTGTCATTCCGGCGCCCTTCGCCGGCCTCGATCTGCTGTCCTCGGCGGTGCTGCTGCTCGACGAGCGCTTCGTGATCCAGTATGCGAACCCGGCGGCGGAGAACCTGTTCGAAGTCAGCAGCAAGCACCTGGTGCGCAACCCGCTGGCGAAGCTGCTGGGGCAGCCCCCAGGGCTGTCCGCCGCCCTCGGCAATGCCCTGCGCACCAACTGGAGCTACACCGGCCAGAACATTACTGTGCCTCGACTTGGTGCAGGTGCGCTCCATCTCGACTGCACCGTGACGCCGGTGGAAGCCGGTTCGGTGCGGCTGCTGCTGGAATTCCGGCCCATAGACCAGCAGCTTCGAGTCGCGCGCGAGGAACGCCTGATCGAGCAGCAACAGGTCAATCGCGAGCTGATCCGCAATCTGGCCCACGAGATCAAGAACCCTCTGGGGGGAATCCGGGGTTCCGCACAACTCCTGGAACGGGAGCTCGCCAGCCCGCAACTCAGGGAATACACGCAGGTCATCATCCAGGAGGCTGACCGGCTGCAGGACCTGATGAACCGGCTGCTCACCTCGCACCGCGTAATGCAGCCGGCGCCGGTGAACATCCACGACGTGCTGCAGCGGGTGCGGCGCCTTATCGCCGCCGAGTTTCCGGCCATCGAGCTCGGCGCCGACTACGACATCAGCCTGCCCGACCTGACCGGCGACCGAGAGCAACTGATCCAGGCGGTGCTCAACATCGTGCGCAACGCCGCCCAGGCGTTGGAGGGACACGGGCGGATCACGCTGCGCACCCGGGCGCGGCGGCAGGTGACGGTAGCCAAGCGACGCTACCGTCTGGCACTGGAATTGCAGGTGATCGATGACGGTCCCGGCATTCCGGAGGACATCCGCGACAGGATCTTCTTCCCGCTGGTGTCGGGACGAGAGGGCGGCAGCGGCCTCGGGCTGTCACTGGCGCAGAGTTTCATCCAGCAGCACCACGGCATGATCGAGGTGGAAAGCCGGCCCGGACATACGTGCTTCACGGTGGTGGTGCCGATCGGAAAAGGATGAGGATTGAGGATTGAGCAGCGCCAGCGGTGTTGCTGAATCCTGAATCCTGAATCCTGAATCCTGAATCCTGAACCCTCACGCATCTGGAAAAAATGAACTCCGTCTGGATCATTGACGACGATCGCTCCATCCGCTGGGTTTTCGAGAAGGCACTGGCGCGGGAGGAGATCTCCTACCAGAGCTTCAGCTCCGCCACCGAGGCGCTGGCGAGCCTCGACGCCGGCAGCGCGCCGCCCCAAGTCATGGTGTCGGACATCCGCATGCCAGGCGAATCGGGGCTGGCGCTGCTGCAGAAGGTGAAGGCACGCTTTCCGCAACTGCCGGTCATCATCATGACCGCGTATTCGGACCTGGATTCTGCGGTGCAGGCGTTTCAGGGCGGGGCCTTCGAATACCTGCCCAAGCCCTTCGACGTCGATCAGGCGGTCGATCTGGTGCGCCGCGCCCTGGACGAGAGCATGCAGAAGCAGGCCGCGCCCGAGGCCAGCAGCCTGACGCCGGAGATCCTCGGCCAGGCGCCGTCGATGCAGGAGGTGTTCCGCGCCATCGGCCGGCTCTCACAGTCCCACGCCACGGTGCTGATCAACGGCGAGTCTGGCACCGGCAAGGAACTCGTCGCCCGTGCGTTGCACCGGCACAGCCCGCGCAAGGACATGCCGTTCATCGCCATCAACACCGCGGCGATTCCGCGCGACCTGCTGGAATCGGAGCTGTTCGGCCACGAACGCGGTGCCTTCACCGGCGCCGCGGCTCTGCGCCGCGGCCGCTTCGAGCAGGCCGAGGGCGGTACCCTGTTCCTCGACGAGATCGGCGACATGCCGATCGAATTGCAGACGCGGCTGCTGCGGGTGCTGTCCGACGGCACCTTCTACCGCGTCGGCGGCCAGCAGCCGATCAAGGCCAACGTGCGCGTCATCGCCGCCACGCACCAGAACATGGAAGAGCGGGTGCGCCAGGGCCTGTTCCGCGAGGACCTGCTGCACCGCCTCAACGTCATCCGGCTGCGCCTGCCGCCGCTGCGCGAGCGGCGCGAGGACATCCCGCTGCTGGCGCGCCACTTCATGCTGAAGAGCGCCCAGGATCTGGGTGTCGAGGGCAAGCGTCTGTCCGACGGGGTGCTCAAATACCTCGCCACCCTGGACGTCCCCGGCAACGTGCGCCAACTGGAAAACCTCTGTCACTGGCTCACGGTGATGGCGCCGGGCCAGACCATCGAGATCAAGGACCTGCCCAGCGAGCTGCGCGACGCCCCGCCCCGGGACAGCGCTGCCGACTGGATCACCGCCCTGGCCTCCGAGGCCGACCGCCTCCTCGCGCAGCGTGGCGGCAACGTCTTCGACCTGCTCAACCGGGAATTCGAGCGCATCCTGATCGAGCGCGCCCTGGCGGCCACCGCCGGGCGTCGCATCGAGGCCTCGCAACTGCTGGGCATCGGTCGCAACACCATCACCCGCAAGATCCAGGAACTGGGTATAGATGGCGGTCGGGGGCCAGAGGGCGAGGCGAATCGGGGCTGACGCCGGCCCGGTGGGCCGCGTTCGCAAGTAAACTCGCACCACGCCCTCTCCCTTGCCCTCCCCCGCCTGCGGGGGAGGGTTGGGGTGGGAGCATGTCGCGTTCCGCCACGCCATGCCCTGCCCAAAAACGACAGCCACCTTCGCCGAAGACGCCCTCGACGCCCTGAGCGTTTCGCTGGCCTTGGGCGAGCACGCTTCCCGCTTCGGACTCGACATCCGCGACCGCTGCGCCTCCACCAACACCCTGCTGCTGGACCTGGCCGAGCGCGGCGCGCCGGGACGCAGCGTGCTGGCCTGCGGCGAGCAGAGCGCGGGCCGCGGCCGACGCGGTCGAACCTGGCTCTCGGTGGGCCAGGGCAGCCTCACCTTCTCGCTGTTGTGGCGCTTCCCGGCGACTGACTTTTCCCCTGCAGGCCTGAGCCTGGCAGTGGGCGTCGCCCTGGCCCGGACAGTTGCAGCGTTCGGCGTGCTGGGCGTGGCCCTGAAGTGGCCCAACGACGTGCTGCTCGGCGGCCGCAAGCTCGCCGGCGTGCTGATCGAGCTGGCGCCCGACACCCGCACCCTGGCGGCGATCATCGGCATCGGGCTCAATCTGCGCTTGCCCGCGGATTTCCCCAGGGACGTTCCGGCGGCCGCGCTGGCCGAGGCCCTGCCCGAATTGCCTTCCCGCAGCCAGCTCCTGGGGCGGCTGCTGCTGGAGCTGGAGGCAGCCCTGGCGACCTTCGAAGGCGCCGGCTTCGGCGCGTTTCGCGAACCCTGGACCGCGCGCTGCGCGCACCTCAATGCCACCGTCACCCTCGCCGGCGAGGCCGGCGGCGTCGAGGGGGTATGCCGCGGCGTGGACGACGGCGGCGCGCTGCTCCTCGAAACCGCTGCCGGAATCCGCCGCGTCGTCAGCGGTGACGTGAGCCTGCGACCATGCTGACCCTGGACTGCGGCAACACCCGCCTCAAGTGGGGCCTGTTCGAGGGCGGGCGGCTCGCGGAGTCGGGCGCGCTGAGCCTCGTCGAACTGGGCAGCCTGGCGCAACGCCTTCCCCGACCGCTGCCACAGAGGGTCGTGGTGTCCAACGTCGCGGGAGAGCGGGCGGCAGTGGAGATCCGCGCCGCGGTCGAAGGCCGGGGGCGCCTCGTGCGCTGGGTGAAAAGTCAGCGCATGCAATGCGGCGTCACCAGCCTCTACGCTGACGGCCAGCTCGGCGCCGACCGCTGGGCGGCGCTGATCGGCGCCCGCCATTTGCAGCTCGGCCCTTGCCTGGTAGTGATGGCCGGCACCGCCACCACGGTCGATGTACTCGACGGCGATGGCGTGTTCCAGGGCGGGCTGATCCTGCCGGGCCTGGCGCTGATGCGCGAATCCCTCACCCGCAACACTGCCCAGTTGAAGGAGGCCGAAGGCGCCTTCCTCCCCATTCCGCGCAGCACCACGGACGCCATCGCCAGCGGCTGCCTCGCCGCCCAACTCGGCGCCATCGAGCGCATGCACCGCGTGCTGGGGGCGGCCGATGCGCCCTGCGTCATGAGCGGCGGCGCCGCACCGACACTGATCGAGCACCTGCGGCTGCCGACGCGGCTGGAACCTCATCTGGTGCTGCACGGACTGGCCCGGATCGGCTACGATTCATAGCTTTTTTCGGCCGCGCCGATGCTCCGGCGCGTTTTGACGTGCATCAAAGGCCGGATCAAGGCTGCGGGTTAGCTTCGCAGCCTTTCCCCGCGGCAATTCCCCGGAGGTCGATTCATGGCAGCAGTGCAACCGGCAGCGGCGCAGAGCCGCCTGCTCATGTCGGGCAACGAGGCGGTGGCGCGTGCCGTGTGGGACGCCGGAACGCGGGTCGCCGCGGCCTATCCCGGCACCCCCTCCACCGAGATCCTGGAGGCGGTGGCGACCTATCCCGACATCTACTCCGAATGGTCGGTGAACGAGAAGGTGTCGCTGGAGGTGGCCCTGGGCGCCTCGATGGCCGGCTCCCGCGGCTTCTGCGCCATGAAGCACGTCGGCATGAACGTCGCGTCCGACGCGCTGATGACCCTGACGCTCACCGGCGTCAAGGGCGGGCTGGTGATCGCCATCGCCGACGATGTCGGCCTGTCCTCCTCCCAGAACGAGCAGGACTCGCGCTTCTGGGGCCGCTTCGCGCATGTGCCCATCCTAGAGCCGGCGGACTCGCAGGAGGCCTACGACATGACGCGCTACGCCTTCGATCTGTCGGAGCAATTCCTGGTGCCGGTGATCCTGCGCCTGACCACCCGCATCTGCCACGTCAAGGCGCTGGTGACGATGGGCGAACGCGAAAAGCACGCCGCGGACGGCTTCAAGAAGGAGCCGACGCGCTGGGTGATGGTGCCGGGCAACGCCAAGCGCCGCATCCCCTTGATGTACGAGCGTGAGAAGGCGCTGCGGCAGGAGGCGGAGAAGTCGCCGCTGAACGTGATCGAGCCCGGCAGCGACAAGCGCATCGGCTTCATCACCTCGGGCCCGGCCTACATGCACGTGCGCGAGACCTTCCCCGACGCCCCGGTGCTCAAGCTCGGTTTCAGTTACCCGCTGCCTTTCGAGAAGGCCCGAGCCCTGGCGTCCCAGGTGGACCAGGTGGTGGTGGTCGAGGAGACCGAACCCCTGATGGAAACCGAGCTCGACGCCCACGGCATACGCGTGCACGGCAAGGACATGCTGCCGACCATCGGCGAGCTCGCCCCCGACACACTGCGCCCCGCTATCGCCAGGCTGTTGGGCACCGACGCTGCCGCGGCGCAGCTGCTGCCGGCGCAGCAGGTGTTCCCGCGGCCGCCGACGATGTGCGTCGCCTGCCCGCACCTGGGCGTCTATTACACCCTCTCCCAGTTGCGCAACATCACCATCGCGGGAGACATCGGCTGCTATACCCTCGGCGCGGGCCATCCCTGGAACGCGCTGGACACCACCATCTCCATGGGCGCATCGATGGGCGTGGCGCTGGGCCTGGACAAGGGCCGCGGCGAGGCGGACAAGGGCAAGAAGATCGTCGCCGTGATCGGCGACTCCACCTTCCTGCACATGGGCATGCAGGGCCTGCTGGACATCACCTACAACCGCGGCAACGTCACCGTGCTGCTGCTCGACAACCGTGCGGTGGGCATGACCGGCGGCCAGAACAACCCGGCCAACGGCCGCGACATCCACGGCAAGGAGGCGCCGCGGGTGGACTTCGCCAAGCTCGCGGTGGCCCTGGGCGTCAAGCCCGAGCGCGTGCGCGAGGTCGATCCCTACGAACTGCCGACCTTGTTCAAGGTGCTGCGCGAGGAGACCAAGATCGACGAGCCCTCGATCATCATCACCAACCGCCCCTGCGTGCTGATCGAGGACTACGAGAAGACCGCCCCCTACAGGGTCATCGACGACAAATGCACCGGCTGCGGCAACTGCGTCGACATCGGCTGCCCGGCGATCCACGTCACGCGGCGCGAAAAAGCGGTCAAGGCGAGCGGCAAGGAAGTGGAACTCGCCTTCGTGCGCATCGAGACAGCGGCCTGCACCGGCTGCGGCCTGTGCGTGCAGCCCTGCGCGCCGGAGGCGATCGTCCACGCCCAGCCGTTCCAGCCGGTGACCTTCATCAAACCGAACTGACGCGATCATGGGCTCCGACAAGATCACCAACATCCTGGTCTGCGGCATCGGCGGCCAGGGCGTCATGACCGCCACCGAGATCCTCGCCGAGGCCGCGATCCAGATGGGCCACGACGTGAAGAAGACCGAAGTCGCCGGCATGGCGCAGCGCGGCGGCGTGGTCACCTCGCACCTGCGCTTCGGCCCCAAGGTACTGTCGCCCCAGATCATGGCGGGCGAGGCCGACATGCTGGTGGGCTTCGAGGCGGCGGAGGCGCTGCGCTGGGTGAGCCATCTGCGCACCGCCGCGCTGGCGCTGGTGAACACAGCGCGTTTCGTGCCGCCGGTGGTGGAGGGCGGTCTCTACGAATATCCCGCCGACCCCATCGGCCAGATGCAGGCACTGGGCGTGCGCGTGCATTCCTTCGATGCCAACGCCATTGCGCTGGAACTGGGCGACCTGCGCCTGGGCAACACCGTGATGCTGGGGGCGATGGCGGACCACCTGCCCTTCCCCTCCGAGGTGCTGTTCGACTGCGTGGTGCGCCGCTTCCAGCAGCGCAAGCCGCATCTGGTGGAGATCAACCGCCAGGCCTTCGAAGCCGGCCGCGCCGCCGACGCCAAGGCAGCCCCGGCGCTGGTGTAGGCGGGTAAGGTGGAAAAGGCCCGGAGGGCCGCCTTCCGCCGCTTCGCCAGAGCGCCGGCACGACGGTGGATTACGCGCCTGCGGCGCTCATCCACCCGACGCCTCCGACATGACACGCTACAATCGCGCCCTTTTTTGATTCTGGAGCCCCCATGACAGCGCGCATCCTCGACGGCAACGCCCTCTCGGCCAAGGTGCGCGCCGATCTTGCGCTGCGCGCAGCAAGCCTGGTGCAGCAGGGCATACAGCCCTGCCTGGCGGTGATCCTGGTGGGCGAGAATCCCGCCTCCGCGGTCTATGTGCGCAACAAAGTCAGAGCCTGCGAGGCGGCGGGCATGCGCTCGCTGCGCTACGACTACCCCGCCGATGTCGAGCCGCAGGAAGTCTTCGAGCGCATCGCCGCCCTCAACGCCGACCCGGCGGTGCACGGCATCCTGGTGCAACTGCCGCTGCCGCGCCAGTTCGATTCCGAGGCGGTGCTCGAAGCCATCGCTCCGGAGAAGGACGTGGACGGCTTCCACGCCGTCAGCAGCGGCCTGCTGATGCAGGGTCGCCCCGGCTTCGTGCCCTGCACGCCGGCGGGCGTGATGGAGATGCTGCGCAGCGAGAACGTGAACCTGCGAGGCGCCGAAGCGGTGATCGTCGGCCGCAGCAACATCGTCGGCAAGCCCATGGCCATGCTGCTGATGCAGGCCGACTGCACCGTTACGGTCTGCCATTCCCGCACCCGCGATCTCCCCGCGCACTGCCGCCGCGCCGACATCCTGGTGGCAGCGATCGGCAAGCCGCGCTTCGTGACCGGCGACATGGTCAAGCCGGGCGCGGTGGTAATCGACGTCGGCATCAATCGCCTTGCCGACGGGAAGTTGTGCGGCGACGTGGATTTCGACGCGGCGAAGGAGGTCGCCTCGCTGATCACGCCGGTGCCCGGCGGCGTCGGCCCGATGACCATCACCATGCTCCTGGCCAACACCATCGCCGGCGCCGAGCGAGTCGCGACGCGGCGGGTTTGAGCAAAGGAGTCGTCATGGAACATGTACCCCAGGTTGGCGTGGTGATGGGCTCCGACTCCGACTGGAGCACCATGAAGGCGGCGGTGGCCGTGCTCAAGGAATTCGGCGTGCCCTTCGAGGCGCGGGTGGTGTCGGCGCACCGCACGCCCGACCTCTTGTTCGACTACGCCGCCATGGCCCACGAGCGTGGCCTCAAGGCGATCATCGCCGGCGCCGGCGGCGCCGCCCATCTGCCCGGCATGCTCGCCGCCAAGACCATCGTCCCGGTGCTGGGCGTTCCGGTGCAGTCCAAGGCACTGTCGGGGCTGGACTCGCTGCTGTCCATCGTGCAGATGCCCAGAGGCATCCCGGTCGCCACTTTCGCCATCGGCGAGGCCGGCGCCGCCAACGCTGCGCTCTACGCCGTGGCGATGCTGGCGACCCACGACGCCGTGCTGGCGAAGAAAATCGAGGATTTCCGCGCCCGCCAGACCGAGCGCGTGCTGGAAATGAAGCTGGTGGATCATTGAAGGGCGTAACGGCGGCGTGATCCTTCCCCCTGCAACCCTGGGCATGCTCGGCGGCGGCCAACTCGGCCGTTTCTTCGTCATCGCCGCCCACGAGATGGGCTACCGGGTGACGGTGCTCGACCCCGATCCCCACAGCCCAGCGGGACGCATCGCCGACGAGCATGTGGTGGCGCCCTACGACGACGCCGCGGCCCTGGAGCGCATGGCGCAGGGCTGCGCCGCGGTGAGTACCGAGTTCGAAAACGTCCCCGCCGCCTCGCTGGCCCACCTGTCGAAGTTTGTTCCGGTGCATCCGTCCGCCGAATGCGTGGCGATCGCCCAGAACCGCATCAGCGAGAAGAGCTTCCTCAGCGACCATGGCTTCGCCGTCGGCCCCTTCGCGGTGATCCGCAGCGAGGAGGACATCGAGCACGCCGACCCCGCGCTGTTCCCCTGCGTGCTCAAGGTGAGCCGCTTCGGCTACGACGGCAAGGGCCAGGCGCGGGTCGCCAACGTCGGCGAGGCCAAGGCGGCGTGGCGCGGCGTCAAGTCCGAGCCCTGCGTGCTGGAGAAGCGTCTGTCGCTGGATTGCGAACTGTCCTGCGTGCTCGCCCGCGGCGAGAACGGCAGCATCGCCACCTTCCCGGTGGCCGAGAATCGCCATCGCGGCGGAATACTCGACGTCAGCATCGTCCCGGCGCGCGTCTCCGGCGGCTTGCGCACCGAGGCCGAGGAAGCCGCGGCCGGCCTGGCGGCGGAGCTGGGCTATGTCGGCGTGCTCGGGGTCGAGTTCTTCGTAAGCGATGGCCGCCTGCTGGTGAACGAGATCGCGCCGCGCCCGCACAACAGCGGCCACTACACCCTCGACGCCTGCCTCACCAGCCAGTTCGAGCAGCAGGTGCGCACCCTGTGCGGCCTGCCCCTCGGCGACTCGCGTGCCCACAACGCCGCGACGATGGTCAATCTGCTCGGCGACCTGTGGTTCCACGGTGCCGACGCCCCGGCCCGCGAGCCCGACTGGAATACCCTGCTGGCCGAGCCCCGCCTCAAGCTCCACCTCTACGGCAAGCACCACGCCAGACCGGGACGCAAGATGGGCCACTACACGGTGATCGGCGTCGACCCGGCACGGGTGCTGGAGTCAGCCCTGGCGGCACGGCAACGCATCGGCATCGACGACTGAAACGAAGAGGTCGACGCGAAAAGATCGCGCGGCCCAACAAAATGCACAAGGACATCCCCAAGGCCGTCGACCTGCTGCGGCGCGGCGAACTGGTCGCCTTCCCCACCGAGACCGTCTATGGCCTCGGCGCCGACGCCCTCAACCCCGAGGCCGTCGCGAAGATCTTCGCTGCCAAGGGCCGCCCCGCCGACCATCCGCTGATCGTCCATCTGTCCCTGAACGCCGACTTGGCCCATTGGGCGCGGGAAGTGCCGCCCGCCGCCGAGAAGCTCGCCTTCGCCTTTTGGCCCGGGCCGCTGACGCTGATCCTGAAGCGCCAGCGCCGCGTGCCGGGCATCGTCGCCGGTGGCCAGGACACCGTTGGCCTGCGGGTGCCCGATCATCCGGTTGCACGGGACTTGCTCGCCCACTTCGCCGGCGGTATCGCCGCGCCCTCCGCCAACCGCTTCGGCCGCATCAGCCCCACCACCGCCGAGCATGTGCGCCAGGAACTCGGCGACCGGGTGCCGCTGATCCTCGACGGCGGCCCCTGCCCGGTGGGGATCGAGTTCGACGATCCTCGATCTGAGCCGCGGTGAGCCGCGCATCCTGCGGCCGGGCACCATCACCGCCGCCGAAGTCGAGCAGGTGCTGGAAAGACCGGTACCGACCGGGCCGCCGGCGGACGACGACCAAGGGCCGCGCGTCTCGGGATCGCTGCCCGGCCACTACGCCCCCCGCACGCCGCTGATCCTCGTTGCCGCCGACGCGTTGCCGCGGGAGGTTGCCGCGCGCCGTGCCCAGAGCCTGCGCATAGCGGTACTCGGCCGTGAGGTCCATCCCTGCGTCCGCCCCGACCAATGCCAGTTCTGGCAGCGCGCGCTGACCGATCCGGCAGGCTACGCCCACGATCTCTACGCCCACCTGCGTGCCCTCGACGCCGCCGAGGTGGACCTGATTCTGGTCGAACTCCCCCCGCAGGAGGCAGTCTGGGACGCCGTCAACGACCGCCTGGCGCGCGCCGCCTACGGCTCCGGCACCGACGAGGAGCCGTAGTCCGCCCCCTCCCGCCGGTCCGCAAGACTGCGGATCCGCAAGACTGCAGATTGACGCTGGCTGCGAAGTCCCTTAGAATCGGCCCCGCATCGCAGCACCCGCGGACGCTCATTCCAATTCGGGGTCAGCATCCACCATGCGCCGCCCGGTGACAACAATCCACTATGCGATGCGTTTTTGCCAATCTTTCACCGCTCTTTCGACTGTCCGTGACCGGTAGTCGCGGGCTCTGAGCCCGATCCGGTCGAGTTGCCGGCGCCACGCAGCGCCGATCGCAGTAGCAATCCGATATCGTCAAGGCCCCGGTGCCCGGGTGTCTTTTCGTTTTCGGGCAAGCGAAGAGAACTGGAAAGGAGGAAGCATGCTCAGCATGTCTCGTCTCAAGAAGCTCGCGTTGAACGGTGTCACCCTGCTCGTACATTTTGCGCACGGTGGCCTGCTGGTCAGCGGCATCATCGTGGCGTTCGCGGCGGTTGCCTATTTCGGGGGCGCCCTTACGCCCTACCTCCCGGCGAAGGACGTCGTGTCCAACGACAGCCTTCAGGCTGTGACCACGACCCCGGCGGATACCGCCGCGGGAACCAGTCTCCAGAAAACCAGCGCCAAACCGCTGCGCACGGACATGCGCGCCGTCGCGGGCTATCTGGCGCGCAAGTACCGCGTGTCCACCCTTGCCATCGAGCCGCTCGTCCTGGCCGCGCAGGAAGCGGGCGCTGAAGTCGGTCTCGATCCGCTGCTGATCCTTGCCGTCACCGCCGTCGAGTCGCGCTTCAACCCCTTTGCCGAAAGCGTGATGGGCGCCCAGGGCCTGATGCAGGTGATCCCGAAATTCCACCAGGACAAGCTGGAAGCCCACGGCACCGACCGCAGCGGTCTGCTCGATCCCGAGACCAACATCCGCATCGGCGCGCGGGTGCTGAAGGAATCGATTTCCCGCATGGGCAGTCTCGAGGCAGGCCTGCAGCAATACGCCGGGGCGCTGGCCGACCGGGACGCGCAGTACGCCGCCAAAGTCGTTGCCGAGAAGGCGCGTCTCGAACAGGCGATGCGCCAGCAGGCGACGCGCCAAACGCGTCCGGTGGACGCTTGACGCCTATCTGGCCGCCACAACGGGGCGGCATTGGGAAATTGGGAGGGTAGGAATGGGACGACTGGGGTGGCTGATCGCCTTACTGATGGCGGCGGCAGTGCCGGCGCATGCCGCGGATCCGTTCGAGGTACGCAGCGCCAAGGGCCAGTTTGCCGACGTCAAGGACAACCTGACCCAGGCGATCGAAGGCCGCGGGCTGGTCATCAGCTACACCGCCCAGGTGGCCGAAATGCTCGATCGCACCGCCGCCGACCTCGGCGCGTCGCGCCGCATCTATGGTGCCGGCGAGGTTCTCGAGTTTTGCAGCGCCAGGCTATCGCGCCAGATGATGGAGGCCGACCCGCGCAACCTGGTGTTCTGCCCCTACACCATCGCCATCTACACCCTGGCCGATAAGCCGGGCGAGGTGTTCATCGCCCGCAAGGCACTGCCCGCCGGTCCCGCCTACGAGCCAATCGACGTCCTGCTGCGCGACATCGTGGCCGAGGCGGTTCGCTAGAGGCCGGGAACTCCGCCGGATCCGCTTCCCTCGGTCAGCGTCCCTGCCGAAACCCGGCAGAGTTGGGGATCGTCGTCGCGCTACGCCCATCAGTCGTCGTACCCGTAGCGGTCGGCACGGTACTCATGCCGACCGCGCCACGGACGGTGACCGTGGTGGGAATCTTCCCAGTGCGAGTCATGCTCGACACGGCGCACGTGGCGGCGTTCGACGATCACCGGCTCGTCGTAGTACACGCTGCGCCGAACCGGCGCATACACGGCGCGCGAGCGATGGTGATGCGAGCCGATGGCCGCACCGGCGATGGCGCCGATGCCGCCGCCGAGGATGGCGCCATCCTGGCCACCGACCGCGTGCCCGACGACGACCCCTGCTCCCGCCCCGAGCAAGGCGCCGATCAGGGCGTCGCCAGCCCGGGCGCCGGGAGTCAGCGAGAGCGAGGCGGCGAACAATGCTGCGGCGATAACGAATCTGCGTTTCATGATTTCCTCCTGGCTGTTGCCGTTCTTGGTGAGCGCACCTTATCAGGAGGGGCGCCGCGACCTGTTGCGCGGCGGTGAGGCTTTGTAAGGACTTGTTGCGCCCGCGTCGGCAACTTTCCTGCGGGTAGAATCGTCGGCTTTCCAGAACCGCTGCCGATGCGCCAGATCGTCGATGTGTGGATGCCCCGCTTCCCCGAGTGCTGGGAATCCTGCGGCAATTGCGCCAGCGGCGAGGTGTTTGTGCTGGAGGTGCTGGTGCAGCCGGGCGACGCCGTCCGCGCCGCCGACAACCTGATCACCCTGGAAACCGGCAAGGTTGCGCTCGACATCCCGTCGCCCTACGCCGGACGCATCGTCGAGCTGTGCGTGGCGGAGGGCGACTACGTCGCCGAAGGCGCCGTAATCGCCCTCATTGAATTGGCGTGACGCGGCGTCCCTATTTCGACGAAGCCACCATGTGCTCGACGGCGGCCTTGATCTCGGCCTCGGACAGCGCGGCATTGCCGCCCTTGGGCGGCATCGCTCCCTTGCCCTTGAGCGCGCTCTGAACCAGTGGGCCGACGCCGCCGGCCAGCCGCGGCGCCCAGGCGGCCTTGTCACCGACCTTGGGCGCGCCGGCCACGCCGGTACTGTGGCAGGTGACGCAGGTCTTGTCGTAGATGCCCTTGCCCTCAGCCTTAGACCCGCCGCCGGTGGCCGCGGCTGCGGCCGGCGCCGCCGCTGCGGGTGCGGCCGCGGCGTTGGCGGCCAGCAGCAGTTCGACCCGCTGCGCGGCTTTCTCGTCGCCCGCGGCCGGTGCCCCGACCACGACCTGATCTTCCTTCACGCCGGCGCCGAGCAGCGCGGCGCGCACCGCCTGGGCGCGCTCCTTGGCGAGGTCCGCACCCGTCTTGTCGGCGTGCGTCGCAATCTCGATGCGAACACCGGGATTGGCAGTGACATAGTTCGCCACGCTCTCGACTGTCGCGCCTGCCTCTCCCGGCAGGGCGGCGCCGCTGCCCTCGAACGCGACCTCGCCGAGCACCATGCGTCCGCCTGCCCCACCCTTCTGGGCAGCGGGAGCCGGTGATGCCGCAGGTGTCGACAGTGCAGTTGCGGGAGCGGCGGCGGGCGAAGCGGCGGGTTCGACGGCGGGAGCGGCCGCTGCCGAAGCAGGAGCGGCCGGCGCGACCGCAGCCGGAGCCTCACTGACCTCGACCCGCGCCACCGGTTTGATCAGCGCGAGGGTCTTTTCCGCAGGCAGGGGCTCGGTGCGCTGGCATCCCGCAAGCGCGATGGACAATGCCAGGACGCTCAGCGTCACGATAGCCGGTGCCGGTGCCGTCTTGCTCGATGCCATGCCAGTTCCTCCGGGTGCACGAAACGCGCGATTATAGCGGCCCGGACAGAGACGCCGGCGACGGGCGCGGCCGGGCCGCCTGTGCCACAATGCCGCACGCCACGGCGCACTGCGCGCCGCATTCCCGAAAATCCAGGTGTACTTTGGCCGACGCGATCCTCGTCCTCAACGCCGGTTCGTCCAGCATCAAGTTTTCCCTTTTCGCCCGGCATGAGGGGCAACTCGACCTGCACGCCCGCGGCCAGATCGAGGGGCTCTACACCGCGCCCCACTTCGTCGCCCGCGATCCGGCCAACGGCATCCGGGCCGAGAAGCGCTGGGGCGACGGCGAGGAGTTGGGCCACGCCGGCGCACTGGACCACCTGCTGGAGTTCCTCAAAGGCGAACTGGCGGGGGATCGACTGGTCGGCGTCGGCCACCGGGTGGTACACGGCGCGCTCGACTACCACAGTCCGGTGCGGGTCGATGTGACGACCCTCGCCGCGCTGGAGAAGTTCATCCCCCTGGCGCCGCTGCACCAGCCCCACAACCTCGGACCGATCCGGCTGCTGCTCGAACGCCAGCCCGAACTGCCGCAGGTGGCCTGCTTCGACACCGCTTTCCACCGCAGCAACCCCGAGATCGCCCAGCGCTTCGCCCTGCCCCAGGATCTCCACGACGCCGGCATCCGGCGCTATGGCTTCCATGGGCTGTCCTACGAGTACATCGCCGAGGTGCTGCCGCGCTTCGACCCGCGCGCCGCGGCTGGCCGCACCGTGGTGCTGCACCTGGGCAACGGCGCCAGCATGTGCGCGCTGGCGGCGGGCCGCAGCGTCGCCAGCACCATGGGCTTCACCGCCGTGGAGGGCCTGCCGATGGGCACCCGCTGCGGCGCCCTCGACCCCGGCGTGCTGCTGTTCCTGATGGACCAGCGCGGCATGGACGCCCGCGCCATCGAGAAGCTGATCTACCACCAGTCGGGCTTGCTCGGCGTGTCGGGCCTGTCGAGCGACATGCGCACTCTGCTCGGCAGTGACGATCCGCGGGCGCGGCTGGCCGTCGATCTCTACCTGTATCGCATCCGGCGCGAGCTCGGTTCGCTCACCGCAGCGCTGGGCGGCCTCGATGCCATCGTGTTCACCGCCGGAATCGGCGAAAACGCCGCGGCGATCCGCGAGCGGGTATGCCGCGACGCAGCCTGGGCCGGCGTCGAACTCGATGCGGCAGCCAATGCGGCCGGCGGCCCGAAAGTCAGTGTCCAGGGAGCGGCGGTTTCCGCCTGGGTGATCCCGACCAACGAGGAACTGATGATCGCGCGCCACACCCTGCGGGTGCTCGAAGGCGGCTGACAACGTCAGCCCGAGGCCAGATCCTCTGCCTCGCGCCGGGTCAATGTCCTGCCAGGCAGCGGCACCAGCCCCGCGACCCGTTTCATGTAGCGGCGATAGCGCTCGCCGTGATAAACCAGCAGCTTGCTTTCTTCCAGCCGCGAGCCGACCACAAGGTAAGCGCTGATGAGCAGTGCCGAAATCAGGGTCGCTGCATCCATGTCGCGCGTCCAGACCAGCACCAGCGAGAAGAAGTACCAGGGGTGGCGCACATAGCGGTGAAAGTCCGAGATATGGAAGCGCTCCTGGTCCTCCACGCTGCGGTTGCCCAACCGCCATTGCCGCAGCCCGAGGAACTCGCCGCTGTCGTAGTCGCGGGTGGAGGCGACAAATCCCGCGATCGCCGCCAGCGCCAGACCGTTGGCGACCCACGCCTGCCAGCCGATCCATTGCCACAGCATCGGTCCCGGATGGCGCCACACCAGCCAGGCCACAGGAATCAGCCCGATCACCGCCACGGCATTGAAGCCGAGACGGTAGGCGGGCATGAGCTGGGGATAACGGGCCGCCACCCAGCGCTTGGCACCCAGGGACGCAAGCAGGGAGTGCAGGCCGAAGTAGGCGAGCCAGGCGAGCAGCAGGGGCAGCAGGTCGTGGAGTCGGAAACCCATGGGGGATGCAGTGTTCGAGCGACGTTATGTTGCAGCCAAGTTACGGCGTTGTCGATCCGTTTGCGCTAGACTAAGTCCAACGCAAAGAAGGGACTCCGAGACCGCCGTGCCGCGGTGAGTTTCGAATCCCGCCTGGCGCTGGAGGTCAGCCAGCCGCCGACTCGCCCTGCCGGGATCCAGCGTTCTGCTTCCCACCGCGAAAGACACATCATGAGCACGCTCGACCTTCAACACCTGGTTACCCATTGCGGCATGCGCCTGCGCAAAATCGCCGAATCCAAGGATTGGCAGACCCCGGAAATGGGGCCGCTGCAGAATCTGTTCGGCGAATTCGCCGCCGGCGGTCGCACCAGTGTCAACAACCTGCGGCTGCTGATCACCTGCGTCGGCCGGCGCGATGCAGACGGCGCTGCCTTGCAGGCGCTGACGAACGAGGACGCCCAGCACTTCTGGCGCGGCTACTATGGCGCCGAGCCTTCGATGAACGCGGGCCGAATCTCCACCGGCGTGTGACGCTGCTCGGGCAGCCGCAACGCGTCAGACGCTGCCGCCCGTTTTCACTTCCCTTCGGGGACCGCGAGTTCTGGCGCCATCCTCATGCGCCTGTCGGACGCGCGTGCAGCATGCCGAACCGGCGCTTGGTGCGCAGACGCAAGGCCAAGCGCCGGTCCACGTTGCGCCCGACGTGGTCGGCGGCCTCGTCGATCACCGCGTACAGGTCGGCACCCAGGTCAGTGATCACGATTGCCGGAAGCTGGGCCAGGCGCACCAGGACGCGACACAAGCTGCCCTCCTTGCCCGCCGGTCGCGACACGCACGCCAACTGCACTTCGACGGACTCCACCCACACGCGCCAGTGCCGCAGGGCGTGTTCGAGCCGTCGTATCACATGGCGCCGCACCGCGTCCGTCAGCGGCATGCGGCGGGCCTGGATTTCGATCCTTATTGTCATGTCTGTCTCTCCTCTGACGCTCCGGCAGACATTGTGAGGCGGCATCGTGATGAATTGAAGACAACTAGTTCTTCGGCCAACATCTATTCTTCCCGAGGGTTCGGCAATTCGCCCTCGCCACGGCTTTCCGGGCCGCCCGTTCTCAGGACAGGGGCGAACCTGGACCGCGACATGGCACACACAACTTTGCCATCCATCGGCACCGCGCTAGAATGGCGCTCTCGCTGAGGGGCGCTGCGACCGTCCCGCCGCAATCGCGGCGAGGCCGGCCAGGCTCAGCAAGGAAAAACGGCGCTCGCAAACCTTTAACCGGTTTGGAGCGCCGTTCGCTTTGTGGCGTTCCGTGACGCAAGGAGACTTTGATGTCCGCTGTTCCCCAAGCCATTTCCCCCGCCCACGACTTCCAAGTCGCCGATCTGTCGCTGGCCGTATGGGGCCGCAAGGAAATCGCCATCGCCCAGACCGAGATGCCCGGCCTGATGGCGATCCGTGACGAGTTCGCCGCCAGCCAGCCTCTCAGGGGCGCACGCATCACCGGCTCGCTGCACATGACGATCCAGACTGCGGTACTGATCGAGACGCTGAAGGCGCTGGGCGCCCAGGTGCGCTGGGCCTCGTGCAACATTTTCTCGACCCAGGACCATGCAGCTGCCGCCATCGCCGCCGGCGGCACGGCGGTGTTCGCCGTCAAGGGCGAAACCCTGGAGGACTACTGGGACTACACCCACCGCATCTTCGAGTGGCCGGACAGCCAGCCGTCGAACATGATCCTGGACGACGGTGGCGACGCCACTCTGCTGCTGCACCTGGGCGCGAAAGCCGAGAAGGACGCCTCGGTGCTCGGCAAGCCGGGCTCGGAGGAGGAGCGCATCCTGTTCGCGGCGATCCGCAAGCGCGTTGCCGAGCAGCCCGGCTGGTACTCGAAGCAGTTGGCGGCGATCCGCGGCGTTACCGAGGAAACCACCACCGGCGTGCACCGCCTGTACCAGATGCACGCGAAAGGCGATCTCAAGATCCCCGCGATCAACGTGAACGATTCGGTCACCAAGAGCAAATTCGACAATCTATACGGCTGCCGCGAATCGCTGGTGGACGGCATCAAGCGCGCCACCGACGTGATGGTGGCGGGCAAGGTCGCGCTGGTGTGCGGCTACGGCGACGTCGGCAAAGGGTCGGCCCAGGCGCTGCGTGCGCTGTCGGCCCAGGTGTGGGTCACCGAGATCGACCCCATCTGTGCGCTCCAGGCGGCGATGGAAGGCTACCGCGTGGTGACCATGGACTACGCCACCGACAAGGCCGACATCTTCGTCACCGCCACCGGCAACTACCACGTCATCAACCACGATCACATGGCCAAGATGAAGGACCAGGCCATCGTCTGCAACATCGGCCACTTCGACAACGAGATCGACGTCGCCTCCATCGAGAAGTACCAGTGGGAGGAGATCAAGCCCCAGGTCGATCACGTCATTTTTCCCGACGGCAAGCGCATCATCCTGCTGGCCAAGGGCCGGCTGGTGAATCTCGGCTGCGCCACCGGCCACCCCAGCTACGTCATGTCCAGCTCCTTCGCCAACCAGACCATTGCCCAGATCGAGCTGTGGACGAAACGCGACTCAGGCAAGTATCCGGTGGGCGTCTACACCCTGCCCAAACATCTGGACGAGAAGGTGGCGCGGCTGCAGTTGAGGACGCTCAACGCCCAACTCACCACTCTGACCGAGCAGCAGGCGGCCTACATCGGCGTATCGCTGGACGGGCCGTACAAGTCGGAGCACTACCGCTACTGATTGACACGGATTCGTTTCGCCTCCAGAATGGACGCACTATAAGGCCATTCTGGAGGCGTACTATGGGAATCAACTTTTCGATCAAGAATGTTCCCGAGTCGCTGGCGGACAAGCTGCGCGCACGGGCCGAGCGCAACCACCGTTCCTTGCAGGGCGAGTTGATGGCCATCATCGAGGGCGCCGTGGCGAGCGAAGCGCCGGCACAGGCTGTCGTCCACGGCCGGGAAACATTCCGCCGCGGCACGAAGACGATCGAAGAGATCGCTGCGGAACTGCGTGCGCTCTACCCCGAGCCGGTCACCGATGTTCCGAATGCGGTGGACATCATTCGCGAACTGCGCGACACACGCTGATGCCGGGTACCGGGAAACCATCTGCCAGGACCCTCATCGTTGCCGAGCCGCCGCTGCGCTATGCCCTGCGCCAGCCGCTGGTGGTCGATTGCAGTCTGATCGCCGCAACGCTGTTCCAGGAGACCGAACGCGACAAGGCGGAAGCACGCCTGAAGGGATACGAGCTGCATGCGCCCACGCTGCTCGATTTCGAGATCGCAAACGTAGCCGTCAGGAAACTGCGCCAAGGGCGAGGCGATGTCGCCGAGGCTGGACTGGCGCGGTACTCCGGGCTAGCGATCATCCTGCATGGCGCCAACCTCCTCAGCGTGCTCGCCTTGGCCGAACGGTACGCATTGTCCGGCTACGATGCGACCTATCTCTGGCTCGCCGCGGCACTCAAGTCGCCGCTGGCGACCTTCGACCGCAAGCTGGGCGAAGCCGCAGAGCGGCATCTCGGTTCGCTCGATGTCGATACCGCGTGAATCTGGCGTGGGGCCCCGGCATCGGGCCGTACCCGGAATTCAACCGCAACCTGACCAGACCCATCCGGCGACAGCAATGACCGCTCGCACCTACAGCTTCGAATTCTTCCCGCCGCAGACGCCCGAAGGCGTGGAGAAACTGCGCGCCACGCGGCGCCAGCTCGCCCAGATGAAGCCCGCCTTCTTCTCCTGCACCTTCGGCGCCGGCGGCTCGACCCGCGACCGCACGCTGGAGACCGTGCTGGAGATCCAGGGCGAGGGCCTGCCCGCTGCGCCCCACCTGTCCTGCATCGGCTCCACCGGCGAGAACATCCGCGCCATCCTGCACCGCTATCGAGAAGCCGGCATCCGACGCATCGTGGCACTGCGCGGCGACCTGCCCTCCGGCGTCGGCGACGTGGGCGAGTTCCGCTATGCCAACGAGCTGGTAAGTTTCATCCGCCGCGAAACCGGCGACTGGTTTCACGTCGAGGTGGCGGCCTATCCCGAGTACCACCCCCAGGCGCGCAGCCCTCAGGACGACCTCGCGAATTTCGTGCGCAAGGTCGATGCCGGCGCCGACAGCGCGATCACCCAGTACTTCTACAACGCCGACGCCTACGAACACTTCGTCGATCAGGCGCAGGGCGCCGGAGTCAAGATCCCCATCGTGCCGGGCATCATGCCGATTTCCAACTTCAGCAAGATCGCGCGCTTTTCCGACGCCTGCGGCGCCGAGATTCCGCGCTGGATCCGTCGCAAGTTCGAAAGCTTCGGCGACGACGCCTCTTCGGTGCGCGCCTTCGGCCTGGACGTGGTGACGGCATTGTGCGACCGGCTGCTCGCCGGCGGCGCGCCGGGCCTGCATTTCTATACCCTCAACCAGGCCGGGCTCCCCAGTACCATCTGGCAGCGCCTGGGCCTGTCCTGAA
>CAVOKN010000023.1:0-346198 GCA_963696505.1 uncultured beta proteobacterium
GTAGGTGTGCTGGCCTACTTCGTCTTCGTCGCTCCGGCGAGCCCCGCGCCGCTCGCCGCCGCGGTGGAGCTCGGTGTGGTGCTGGCGCTGGCGGGCCTCAGCCTGCACCTTGGGGTCCTGCGTCCCATTCTGGCGGCGCGCGCGGCGCTGCGTCCGATGCTGCCGGAGGCCGCGCCCGGCGCCGATCCACTGGCGCAGATCACCAGCGACATGGCGACTGCTGGGCGGCTGATCGAAGATCAGCGCGGTGCGCTGGAGCGCAGCGCCCGAGAGCGGGTGGCAAGCGCCGGGCAGCTGTCGGTGAGCGAGGAACGCTATGCGCTCGCGTTGCGCAGCAGCAACGACGGATTGTGGGAATGGGACATCGAGCGCGGACTCGTCAGCCCGTCGCCGCGCTGGAACAGCATGCTCGGCCTGCCGCCGCAATGGCGCGGCACTGAGGCCGAGTGGTCGGCGCTGATCCATCCGGAGGACGCGCAATCCTGCCGCAGCGCCCTGGATGCCCATCTCGGCAACGAGGCGGACTGCTTCCAGCACCAGCACCGTCTGCGCCACAGCGACGGCAACTACCGCTGGGTACTGTCACGGGGCAGCCTCATCCGCCATGCGAGCGGCAAGCCCTATCGCATGGTCGGCCTCGACACCGACGTCACGGCGCTCAAACGCATCGAGAGCGTGCTGCAGGAAATCATCGCCGGCACCTCCGGCACTTCCGGCGAGGCGTTCTTCAGTTCCCTGGTGCGCCACTTTGCCGCCGCCCTGAGCGTGCCGGTGGCCTTCATCACGGAATGCGTCGATCAGCCGGCGACCCGCCTGCGCACCCTGGCCTTCTGGTGCGACGACCATTTCGACGACAACTTCGAGTACGGCCTGCCCGGCACCCCTTGTGAGACCGTCGTCGGCGAAGGGCGTACCTGCTTTCTTCCCGCCGGCGTGGGCCGGCTGTTCCCCGTGGAAGCGGGCTACGAGGGCTATCTGGGCATACCGATCATAGGCAGCAGCGGCCGCGTCATCGGGCATCTGGCCTTCCTCGACCGCAAGCTGATGTCCGACGACATTCTTGTGGATGCCGTGTATCGCATCTTCACGTCCCGCGCCGCCGTCGAACTGGAGAAGAAGGCCGTCGAGCAGGAACTTGCCCGGCTGCGCCAGACTGCGCTGGTGGCCTGACGCAGCGACGGGACGCCGGGCGGGCCGCGTTACAATTGCGTCGGAAGTCCGCCAGGCAGTCGCTGGACGCGTTTCGCGTCTGGAGGAAAGTCCGGGCCCCGCAGAGCAGGATGCCGGCTAACGGCCGGGCGCTATAAGTCTTCGGACAAAGGCGACGGAAAGTGGCACAGAAAACACACCGCCGATGGCCCCTCCCGGGGATCAGGCAAGGGTGAAAAGGCGAGGTAAGAGCTCACCGCAGGCGTGGCAACACGGCTGGCAGGCAAAACCCCATCCGGGGCAAGGCCAAATAGGGAAGCGATGGCGTGGCTCGCGCCGCTTCCGGGTAGGCTGCTAGAGCGCCGCGGTAACGCGGCGCCCAGAGGAATGACTGCCCGGCAACGATAAGTTGCCCGACAGAACCCGGCTTATCGGCGGACTTCCAATTTCCCCGACAGGGCAGCGCCGTCGCTTTTCTCAGATTTAACATCCGAAATATCTTCTATCCCATTTATTTTGCGAGGATAATCGTGCTCGATTGGCACGCTGCAAGGCACTTCTAAGTCGTTGTCGCAGCGGAAAAATGCCCCTATTTCTCGCTTGACCGACCCCATTTCTTCCACTAAAGTGGGACGGAGTGGATGATTGTGGGAGACGCCTCCCACTAAATGGGGGATGGGGATGTTTCTCGGGGCTGCGTCGCTGATTCTGGATGCGAAATCGCGCCTCGCCATCCCTGCGCGCCACCGGTCGGCCCTGGTCGCGGGTTCCGACGGTACGTTAGTACTCACTGGCCATCCCCATCACTGCCTCCTGATGTACCCGCTTCCGGCGTGGGGGCCGACCTGCGCCAAGGTGATGGAGAAGCCCAATCTCGATGCTGATTCCGCTGCCATGAAGCGCCTGCTGCTGGGCTATGCCCGGGAGGAGACGATGGATGCGGCCGGGCGCGTACTGGTGGCGCCGGAATTGAGGGACTGGGCGAAGCTGGACCGCCAGGTCTGGCTGGTGGGGCAGGGAACGCACTTCGAGTTGTGGTCGGACGAGGGCTGGAAGGCGCAGCAAAGCCGCATGGATGGCCTGGCCACCCAGACGCCGGGGGTTTTTGCCGACCTGGTGCTGTGAGCGTGCCGGCAAGCCACGCGACGGTGCTGCTGGAGCCGGCAGTGGCAGCGCTGGCGGTGAAGCGGGACGGCGTCTATGTGGATGCCACCTTCGGCCGGGGCGGCCACAGCCGGGCAATCCTGGCGCGGCTCGGACCGGGGGGGCGCCTGCTGGCGCTGGACCGGGATCCACAGGCGGTGGATGAGGGCCGGGGGATCGCCGACCAGCGTTTCGCCGTCGAGCACGCCTCCTTCGGGCGGCTGGCCGAGGTGCTGGCGACGCGGGGGCTGGGGCAGCTGGACGGTGTGCTGCTGGATCTGGGGGTGTCCTCGCCCCAGTTGGACGAGGGCGGGCGCGGTTTCAGTTTCAGGCTCGATGCGCCCCTGGACATGCGCATGGATACGACGCGCGGCGAAACGGCAGCCCAGTGGCTGGCGCGGGCGACGCAACAAGAGCTGGCGGAGGTTATCAGGGACTATGGCGAAGAACGGTTTGCTCCAGCGGTTGCAAAGGCGATTGTTGCTGCTCGGGCAGGGCAACCTGTTGCACGCACAGGGGAGCTTGCCTCTCTCGTGGAAAAAGCCGTCCGTACGCGCGAGCCGGGGCAGCATCCGGCGACGCGCACCTTTCAGGCTCTACGGATTTTCGTCAATCAGGAACTTGAGGAACTTGCCCTAGTGCTGCCCCAGGCCCTGGAAGCGCTGGCGCCCGGCGGACGGCTGGTGGTCATCAGCTTCCACTCACTCGAAGACCGCATCGTCAAGCGCTTCCTGCGCGACGCGGCGCAGCCCGGCCGGCTGCCGGTACGGCTGCCGCTGCGCGCCGATCAGTTGCCGCCGCCGCGCCTGCGCCTGGTCGCCAAGGCGCAACGCCCCGATGCCGCCGAGGTGACGCGCAACCCCCGCGCGCGCAGCGCGGTGATGCGGGTCGCGGAGAAGCTCTGAGATGAGCCGGGTGAACGTCCTGCTGGTCCTGCTGCTGCTGGCCTGCGCCCTGGGTGTGGTCGCCGCCCAGCACAAGGCACGCCGGCTCTACACCGAGATCGAACGCGAGCAGGAGCGCATGCGCCAACTGGAAATCGAGTGGGGGCAGTTGCAGCTCGAAGCGGGCACCTGGGCGGCCCATGCCCGGATCGAAAAAATCGCCCGCGAACGCCTGCGCATGCAGGCGCCCCAGCCCGGCCAGGTTCTGGTGGTTGAAACCGCGGGTGCGCACAAGTGAAGTTCGCCCACAGCCCGCTGCTCGCACAACAGGTGCCGCCCGGCCGGGGACGCTTCGTGCTGCTCCTGTTGCTGCTCGGCTTCGCGGCGCTCGCCGCGCGAGCTGTGTACCTTCAGGCGGTGCACCACGATTTCCTGCAGCAGAAGGGGGAGTCGCGCTTTTCGCGCGTGATCGAAGTGCCAGCGACCCGCGGCCGGGTTCTCGATCGTCATGGTGACGTGCTGGCGATCTCGACGCCGGTGAGGTCAGTGGCGGCGAATCCCGATGCCGTCGCTCTGACGCCCGCCCAGGCACGCCAGCTCGCCCAGTTGCTGGAAATGGACGTGCGCGAACTCAACCGCAAGCTGGCGTCGGAGAGCGACTTCGTCTTCGTCAAGCGGCAGATTCCGCCCGACACGGCGCAGAAGGTCGCGGACCTGAAGCTGCCGGGCATCCGGCAGGAGCCCGAATACCGGCGCTACTACCCCTCTGCCGAGGTGGCGGCCCACGTTCTCGGCTTCACCGGCGCGGACGATCTCGGCCAGGAGGGCGTCGAGCTCGCCTACGAGAAGATACTCGCTGGCAAGCCGGGCAGCCGTCGCGTCATCAGGGACCGGCGCGGCCAGATCGTCGAGGATTCGGAAAGCATTCGTCAGCCGCAGGACGGGCGCGATGTGCTGCTCGCCATCGACTCGAAACTCCAGTACATGGCGCACATGGCCTTGCGCCAAGCGGTGGCCGAGCACCGCGCCAAGGCCGGCAGCATCGTCGTGCTGGATCCGCGCAGCGGCGAGATCCTCGCCCTGGCCAACCTGCCGGCCTACAACCCCAACAACCGGGTCAAGCTCTCTGGCGCCCAACTGCGCAATCGCGCGCTGACCGACACCTTCGAACCGGGCTCCACCTTCAAGCCGTTCACCGCCGCGCTGGCGCTGGACCAGGGCAGGTTCCGGCCCGAGACCCAGATCCAGACCGCGCCCGGCCGCATGAGCATCGGCAACTCGACGATCACCGATGCCCATCCCCACGGCATCCTGACGGTGGCCGAAGTGGTGCAGAAATCGTCCAACGTCGGCACGGCGAAGATGGCCGCCACCCTGTCGTCCCACGACATGTGGCAGACCTTCGATGCCCTCGGCTTCGGAGCGGCGCCGGGTCTCGGATTTCCCGGCGAGGCGGCGGGTCGGCTGCGTCCCCACCGCAGCTGGCGGCCGATCGAGCAGGCCACCATGTCCTTCGGCTACGGCATTTCGGTCAGCCTGATGCAGTTGGCCCACGCCTACACCGTGTTCGCCCGCGAAGGCGATCTCGTGCCGCTGACTTTGACGCGGATCGACTCGCCGCCGCCAGCCGGCAAGGCGGTTTTCACGCCGCGGACCGCGCGGCAGATGCGCGCCATGCTCGAAATGGCGACGCAGGCCGGCGGCACCGCGCCCAAGGCGCAGATTCCCGGCTACCGCGTTGCCGGCAAGACCGGCACCGCGCGCAAGCTCGATGCCGGCAGCTATGTCGAGCGCTACGTCGCGTCCTTCGTTGGATTCGCGCCGGTGTCCGATCCGCGCCTGATCGTCGCGGTGATGATCGACGACCCCGCCGGCGACAAGTACTACGGCGGTGAAGTGGCGGCGCCGGCCTTCGCCCAGGTGATGGGCGGCGCGCTGCGCGCCCTCGGCGTCAAGCCCGACGCGCCGCTCACGCCGCTGCAGGTGGCTCACCTGCCGCCGCTTCGGGAAGGGCTGTGAGCCTCGCCATGGCCGAACAGATCCTTCGCCGACTCAATGCCAGCGGCATCGCGGTGCGCCGCCTCTGCGCCGACTCGCGCGCGGTGGTCCCCGGCGACGTGTTTCTCGCCTTCCCGGGCGCGCGCGCCGACGGCCGCCGCCACATCCGCGCCGCGGTGGAGAAGGGCGCCTCGGCCGTGCTGTGGGAGCGCGAGGGCCACGACTTCGACCCCGCGCTAGCCGTCGTCAACCTCGGCGTCGACGGCCTGCGCCAGGCGAGCGGCTGGCTCGCCCACCTGGTCCATGGCCGGCCGTCCGAAGCACTGTGGATGGCGGGAGTCACCGGCACCAACGGCAAGACTTCGGTGACGCAGTGGATCGCGCGCTGCCTCACCAACCTGGGCCGGCGCTGCGCCGTCGTCGGCACCCTCGGCAACGGATTTCCGGGGGCGCTGGCGGAAAGCCCCAACACCACGCCCGATGCCCTCAGCCTGCATCGCGATCTGGCGAGCTACCTGGCCCAGGGCGCGCAGGCGGCGGCGATGGAGGTCTCGTCGATCGGCCTCGACCAGGGCCGGGTCGAGGGCGTGCAGTTCGACGTGGCGGTGTTCACCAACCTCACCCGCGACCATCTCGACTATCACGGCAGCATGGAGGCCTACGCCGCCGCCAAGGCGCGGTTGTTCGAGGCGCGGGAACTCGGGCACGCCGTGCTGAACCTCGACGACGCCTTCGGCCGCGAACTGGCCAACCGCCTTTCCGGCAGCACGACGCAGCGCATCGGCTACACGCTTCAGTCGGCGGTAGTGGGCGTGGACATCGACCTGCTGCTGGCGGCGCGACGCGTAGCCGCGACCCCGACCGGGCTGCACTTCACCGCTGCCACGCCCTGGGGCGAGGCCCACGTTGACGCGCCGCTGGTGGGGCGATTCAACGTCTCCAACCTGCTCGCCGTGCTCGCCACGCTGCTGGCTTCGGGCGTGAGCCTCGCCGATGCCGAGGCGCAGCTCGCTCAGCTCGTGCCGCCGCCGGGACGCATGCAGATGCAGGGCGGCAGTGGGGAGCCGCTGGTGATCGTCGACTACGCCCACACCCCCGACGCCCTGGAACAGGCGCTGGCCGCGCTGCGGGAGACCGCCGAGGTGCGCGGCGGCAAGCTGGTCTGCGTGTTCGGCTGCGGCGGCGACCGCGATCCCGGCAAGCGGCCGCTGATGGGTGCGGCGGCCGCCAAACTTGCCGACAAGCTCATCGTCACCTCGGACAATCCGCGCAGCGAGAATCCCGATGCCATCATCGCCGAAGTGCTTGCCGGCGCCGGCTGCGACGCCGGTGCCCTGCGCGACCGCGCCGCCGCGATCGGGCAGGCCGTGGCGTGGGCGGCGGCGCAGGACGTGGTGCTGATCGCCGGCAAGGGCCACGAGCCCTACCAGGAGATCCAGGGCCGGCGCCTGCCCTTCAGCGACCTCGACCACGCCGCCGCGGCGCTGATTCGCCGCCGGAGGACACAGCCGTGATGCCCTTGGGCGATGCCGCCGCCGCCACCTCCGGCGCCCTGCTCGGCGCCGACCGCGCCTTCACCGCCGTGTCCACCGACAGCCGCAGCATCGCCGCCGGCGAGCTCTTCGTCGCGCTGCGCGGCGGGAACTTCGACGGCCACCAGTTCGTCGCTGCGTCGCTGGAGCGCGGCGCGGCCGGGGCGATGGTGGAGCGCGCCTGGGCCGAAAGTCAGCCGCCGGCGAGCGGGTCGCTGATCGCCGTCGATGACACGCGGCTCGCCCTCGGCACGCTCGCCGGCCACTGGCGGCAGCGTTTCGTCCTGCCGCTGGTCGGCGTCACGGGAAGCAACGGCAAGACCACGGTGAAAGAGATGTGCGCCGCCATCCTGCGTGCCCAGGCAGCACAGGACGGCCACGACGCCGATGCGGTGCTTGCCACGCGGGGCAACCTCAACAATGACATCGGCGTTCCCCTGATGCTGTTGCGGCTCAACGCCGGACACCGCTGGGCGGTGATCGAAATGGGCATGAACCATCCCGGCGAGATCGCCTACCTCGCCGAGCTGGCAAGGCCGACGGTGGCGCTGGTCAACAACGCCCAGCACGCCCACCTCGAAGGCATGGGTTCCGTCGCCGAGGTGGCGCGGGAGAAGGGGTCGATCTACGGTGGCCTGGGTGTCGAAGGCGTGGCGGTGATCAATGCCGACGACGCCTTCGCCGACTACTGGCGCCGCCTCAATGCCGGTCGCCGGACGCTGACTTTCGGTCTCGACGCCCCCGCCGACATCCGCGCGACATGCGTCGGCCACGGTCTGGGCAGCGAACTCGAACTGAATGCACCTCAAGGCTCGCTGCGGCTCAACCTCCGCGTTCCGGGGCGGCACAACGCGCGCAATGCCCTGGCGGCGGCGGCGGCGTGCCTCGCCGCCGGCGCGGGTCTCGATGCGGTGAAGGCGGGGCTGGAATCCTTCGGCGGCGTCAAGGGCCGGCTGCAGCGGCGCGCCTCGATCGGTGGCGCCACGCTGCTGGACGACACCTACAACGCCAATCCGGACTCGTTGCGCGCCGCCATCGACGTGCTCGCCGCCACGCCGGGACGCAAGATCCTGGTGCTCGGCGACATGGGGGAGATAGGCGAGCGCAGCGGCCAGTTTCACGACGAGATCGGCGGCTGCGCCAAGAGCCAGGGGATCGACCGGCTGTATGCCATCGGCGAGCTTGCGGAGCTGGCCGCGCGCAACTTCGGCAGCGGCGGCAGCCACTTCGCCGGCGTCGACGAACTCGTGGCAGCGCTCAGGCCCGAACTCGACGCCGACACCGTGGTGCTGGTGAAGGGCTCGCGCTTCATGCGCATGGAGCGCGTGGCCGATGCCATCGCACTGGACGAGGCGGGAGGCTCCCATGCTGCTTGAACTCGCCCAGTGGCTGGCGCAGGACATCCGCGCTTTCAACGTGTTCACCTACATCACGTTGCGCACCGTGCTGGCGGCGATGACGGCGCTGATCATCTCCTTCGTATTCGGCCCGCCGGTGATCCGTTGGCTGTCCGCCAGGAAGATCGGCCAGGCGGTGCGCGACGACGGCCCCAAGTCCCATCTCACCAAGGCCGGCACGCCGACCATGGGCGGCGCGCTGATCCTGATTTCCATCGGCGTCACCACGCTGCTGTGGGGCGACCTCGGCAACCGCTACCTTTGGCTGGTGCTGCTGGTGACGACGGGCTTCGGTGCGGTGGGCTGGGTGGACGACTGGCGCAAGGTGGTGCATCGCAACCCCAAGGGACTGCCGGCGCGCTGGAAGTTCTTCTGGCAGTCGCTGATCGGCCTGACCGCCGCGCTCTATCTTGCCGTGATCCCCAGCGTGCCGGCGGCCCAGGAACTGATCGTCCCCTTCTTGAAGACCTTCAGCTATCCCCTCGGCGCCTTCGGTTTCGCCGTGCTGACCTACCTGGTGATCGTCGGCAGCAGCAACGCGGTGAACCTCACCGACGGGCTGGACGGTCTAGCAATCATGCCGGCGGCGATGGTCGGCGGGGCGCTGGCAATTTTCGCCTACGTCGCGGGCCATGCAGTGTTCTCGCGCTACCTCGGCGTGCCCCACATCCCCGGCGCGGGCGAACTGGCGGTGTTCTGCGGCGCGCTGGGCGGCGCCGCGCTCGGTTTCCTCTGGTTCAACGCCTACCCGGCGGAGGTGTTCATGGGCGACGTCGGCGCGCTCGCCCTGGGCGCGGCGCTGGGCACGGTGGCCGTCGTGGTGCGCCAGGAAGTGGTGCTGTTCATCATGGGTGGGCTGTTCGTCGCCGAGACGCTGTCGGTGATGGTGCAGGTGCTGTACTTCAAGTGGTCGGGGGGCAGGCGCATCTTCCGCATGGCGCCGCTGCACCACCACTACGAACTCGGCGGCTGGAAGGAGACCCAGGTGGTGGTGCGCTTCTGGATCATCACCATCCTGCTGGTGCTGTTCGGCCTTTCCACTCTGAAGCTGCGGTGACAGCCACCATGCAGACGAGCGGCAAGCGGGTACTGGTGCTGGGGCTGGGCGAGTCGGGGCTGGCCATGGCGCAATGGCTGGCACGCTGCGGCGCCAGCGTGCGCGCCGCCGACTCGCGCGCTGCGCCGCCGAATGCCGAAGTGCTGGCGCGCCGCGCGCCCGCGGTCGAGGTGATCGCCGGTCCCTTCGCACTGACTTTGCTCGACGGCATCGACGTCCTCGCCATCAGTCCGGGCCTCTCGCAGACCGAACCCGTGGTGCGGGAGGCGCGCCGCCGCGGCATACCCGTGACCGGCGAGATCGAACTGTTCGCGCAGGCGCTGCGCGATCTGGACTGGCGCAAGTCCTGCAAGCTCATCGCCATTACCGGCACCAACGGCAAGACCACCGTCACCTCGATCGCCGGGGCCATGGGCGCGGCAGCGGGGCTGGATACCGCGGTGTGCGGCAACATCTCGCCGGCGGCGCTGGACGAGCTGAGCCGTCGCGCCGACGCCGGCAAGGCGCCGCAACTCTGGGTGCTGGAGCTGTCGAGCTTCCAGCTCGAAACCACGGCGACGCTGGCGGCGGAGACAGCCACGGTGCTCAACGTGAGCGACGACCACCTCGATCGCTACGACGGCCTCGACGCCTATGCCGCCGCCAAGGCGCGCATCTTCGACGGCTGCGGACTCCAGGTGCTCAACCGCGAAGATCCGCGCGTCATGGCGATGGCGCGCCCAGCAAGCCGCGCCGTCACCTTCGGGCTCGACCAGCCGCCCGGCGAGGCGGATTTCGGCGTGATCGAGCACGCCGGCGAGCACTGGCTGGCGCGCGGTGCCGAGCCGGTGCTGCCGCTCTACGAACTGCCGCTCGCCGGCCGCCACAATGCGGCCAATGCGCTGGCGGCGCTAGCCTTGTGTCATGGCGCCGGCCTGCCGCTGGCGCCGCTCGCCAAGGCGCTGCAATCCTTCCGCGGTCTGCCGCACCGGGTGGAGAAGGTCGCCGAATTCGGCGGTGTGGCCTTCTACGACGACTCCAAGGGCACCAACGTTGGCGCCACGGTGGCGGCGCTCCAGGGCCTGGGACGCAAGGTGGTGCTGATCGCCGGTGGCGACGGCAAGGGACAGGACTTCTCGCCGCTGCGCGACGCCGTCGCGCGCCATGCCCGCGCGGTGGTGCTGATCGGGCGCGACGCGCCGCTGATCGAGGCGGCGATACGCGGCGCCGAACCGCCGCGCCTTCATGCCGCAGACATGGACGACGCGGTGCGCCAGGCATTCTCCGCGGCGCGGGCCGGCGACGCCGTGCTGCTGTCGCCGGCCTGCGCCAGCTTCGACATGTTCCGCAACTATGCCCACCGCGCCGAAGTCTTCGTCGCGGCGGTGCGCACGCTGCAACCCCGGGAGCCGTTCCGGTGGAGCTGACCCGCCGCTATGCGGGCCCGCCGGCCCCGCCGCCCGAACTGGACCACACGCTGCTGTGGTCGGCGCTGGCGCTGCTGCTGTTCGGCGTGGTGATGGTCTACTCCTCGTCCATCGCGACCGCCGAGGGCAGCCGCTTTACCGGCTTCCAGTCCCATTACTTTCTCCTTCGCCATGCCCTGTTCGTGGGCCTGGGCCTTGCCGTGGCGGTGGCGGCGTTCCAGTTGCCGATGCGGGCGTGGCAGAAGCTCGCCCCCGTGCTCTTCGCCGTGGGCGTGTTGCTGCTGGTGGTGGTACTCATTCCCCACGTCGGCAAGGAGGTCAACGGCGCGCGGCGCTGGCTGCCGCTGGGCTTTGCCAATCTCCAGCCCTCCGAGCTGATGAAGCTCTTCGCCGTCCTCTACGCGGCGGACTACACCGAGCGCAAGCTGGCCGTCATGGGATCGTTTGTGCACGGTTTCATGCCCATGGCCGTCGCCACGGTGCTGGTCGGATGGCTGCTGCTGATGCAGCCGGATTTCGGCGCCTTCGTGGTCATCGCCGCCATCGCCTTCGGCATCCTGTTCCTCGGTGGCCTGAACTGGCGGCTCTTCGCCCTGCTGGCGATCGTGGCCGTGGTCGGCTTCGTGCTGCTGGTCTGGCTCTCGCCCTACCGCCGCGTTCGCCTGCTGGGATTCATGAACCCGTGGCAGGACGCCTTCGGCACCGGCTACCAGCTTTCCCACGCGCTGATCGCCTTCGGCCGCGGCGAATGGTTCGGTGTGGGGCTGGGCGGCAGCATCGAGAAGCTTTTCTATCTGCCCGAAGCGCATACCGACTTCCTGCTGGCGGTGATCGCGGAGGAGCTGGGCTTCATCGGGGTCGTCGTGGTGCTGTTGCTGTTCGCGCTGATCGTTCATCGCGCCTTCGCCATCGGTCGCCAGGCGCTCAATCTGGAGCGGGTGTACTCGGGTCTTGTCGCCCAGGGGATAGGCGTGTGGCTGGGCGTGCAGGCCTTCATCAACATGGGCGTGAACATGGGCCTGCTCCCGACCAAGGGGCTGACCCTGCCGCTGATGAGCTTCGGCGGTTCGGGCATCGTCGCCAATTGCCTGGCATTGGCGGTGCTGCTGCGGGTGGACTTCGAGAACCGCGCCCTGATGCGGGGGGTGAAAGTTTGAACGCCGCTCTGTCCACTCCTCACGCCTCACCCACGCTCATGGTCATGGCCGGCGGCACCGGCGGCCACGTCTTTCCCGGGTTGGCGGTGGCTGACCACCTGCGCGACGCCGGCTGGACGGTGGTGTGGATGGGCAACCCTGAAGGCATGGAAGGCAGGCTGGTGCCGGCGCGCGGTTACGACATGGCCTGGGTGCGCTTCGGCGCCCTGCGCGGCAAGGGGCTGCTGCGCGTCGCGCTGCTGCCGCTCAACCTGCTGCGCGGCTTCTGGCAGGCCTTCCGCGAACTCGGCCGCTTCCGCCCCGGCGTCGTGCTGGGCATGGGCGGCTACATCAGCTTCCCCGGCGGAATGATGTCCGCATTGCGCGGCATCCCGTTGCTGGTGCACGAGCAGAACTCGGTGGCGGGTCTGGCCAACCGCGTCCTGGCCCGGCTCGCCGACCGGGTGCTCACCGGTTTTCCCGGTGCGCTGCCCGGCGCGCAGTGGAGCGGCAATCCGGTGCGCTCGGACATCGCCGCGATCGCCGGCCCGGCGCAGCGCTACGGCGAACGGCAAGGTCCGCTCTCGGTGCTGGTGGTGGGCGGCAGCCTCGGCGCCAAGGTGCTCAACGACACCGTGCCGCAGGCGCTGGCGCTGCTTGCGCCGGCGCAGCGGCCGCGGGTGACCCATCAGGCGGGGGCGAACAACGTGGAAGCACTGCGTGCCGCCTACGCGCAGGCCGGTATCGAGGCGGAACTGCTGCCCTTCATCGACGACATGGCGTCGCGCTATGCCGCGGCGGATCTGGTGATCTGCCGCGCCGGTGCGCTCACCGTCGCGGAACTGGCGGCAGCGGGGGTGGCGAGCGTGCTGGTTCCTTTCCCCCACGCGGTGGACGACCACCAGACCGCCAACGCGCGCTTCCTGTCGGAATCCGGCGCGGCGGTGCTGCTGCCGCAAGGGGAATTGTCGCCCGAGCGGCTGGCCGGACTGGTGCGCGGGTTGTCGCGCGAGAAACTCCTGGAGATGGCGCTCAAGGCGCGCGCCCTGGCCAAGCCGGAGGCGACGCGGATCGTGGCGCAGGCATGCGTTGAATTGCTGAAGGATCGAGGATCGAGGATCGAGTGAGAACGCCTCGCCGCTGATTCCTCGCCAAGAAAACATGAAACACAAAGTCAAACACATTCATTTCGTCGGCATCGGCGGCTCGGGCATGAGCGGCATCGCCGAGGTGCTGCTGAACCTGGGCTACCAGGTGAGCGGCTCCGATCTTGCCGACAACGCGGCGACGCGCCGGCTTGCCGGCCTCGGCGCCAAGGTGGCGCTCGGCCACGCCGCCGCCAACATCGCCGGGGCCGACGCCGTCGTCACCTCCACCGCGGTCAAGGGCGACAATCCGGAGGTCATCGCCGCGCGCGCCGCGCGCGTTCCCGTGGTGCCGCGCGCCATCATGCTGGCCGAATTGATGCGGCTGAAGCAGGGCATCGCCATCGCCGGCACCCACGGCAAGACCACCACCACCAGCCTGGTGGCGAGCATCCTGGCGGAGGGCGGCATCGATCCCACCTTCGTCATCGGCGGCCGGCTCAATTCCGCCGGCACCCATGCGCGGCTCGGCGCCGGCGCCTTCATCGTGGTCGAGGCGGACGAGTCCGACGCCTCCTTCCTTTATCTCCAGCCGGTGGTGGCGGTGGTGACCAACATCGACGCCGACCACATGGAGACCTACGGCCACGACTTCGCGCGGCTCAAGCAGGCCTTCGTTGATTTCGTCCAGCACCTGCCGTTCTACGGCGCGGCGATCCTGTGCGAGGACGACCGCAACGTGCGCGAGATCATGCCCTTCATCTCCAAGCCGGTGATTCGCTACGGCTTGTCGGAGACGGCCCAGGTGCGCGCCGAGAACATCGTCGCCGATGCCGGCCGCATGCGCTTCGACGTGCTGCGGGTCAACGGATCGGTGACGCGGCTGCCGGTCACCCTGAATCTGCCCGGGATGCACAACGTGCAGAACGCGCTGGCGGCAATCGCCGTAGCGACCGAGATCGGCATTGCCGACGACGCCATCGCGCGCGCGCTGGCGGAGTTCAAGGGTGTGGGCCGGCGCTTCCAGCGCTACGGCGAGGTGGCGCTGCCCTCGGGGAACGGCAGCTTCACACTGATCGACGACTACGGCCATCACCCGGCCGAAATGGCGGCGACGCTGGCGGCGGCGCGTGGCGCCTTCCCGGGCCGGCGCATCGTGCTCGCCTTCCAGCCCCATCGCTACACCCGCACCCGCGACTGCTTCGAAGACTTCGTCAAGGTGCTGTCGTCGGTCGATGGGCTGCTGCTGGGGGAGGTCTACGCCGCCGGCGAGCCGCCCATCGTCGCCGCCGACGGCCGCACCCTGGCGCGGGCGATTCGCGTGGCGGGAAAGGTCGAACCGGTGTTCGTCGAGGACATCGCCGAGATGCCGCAGGCGATCCTCGATGCGGCGCGGGACGGTGACATTGTCATCACCATGGGCGCGGGATCGATCGGCGCCGTTCCCGGGAGACTGACTCTTGGCTGAGGACTGTCGGGAATGACTCTGCGCGGCGAGATCCGGGAACACGAGCCCATGGCGAAGCATGTGAGCTGGCGCGCCGGCGGCGCCGCGCGCATTGCCTGCTTCCCGGCGGATCTCGAAGACCTGTGCGAGTTCCTGCGCCACCTGCGCCACGACGAGCCGCTGCTGGTGGTGGGCCTGGGCAGCAATCTGCTGGTGCGCGACAGCGGCTTCGACGGCACGGTGGTGTTCACCCACGGCGCGCTGCGCACGCTTCGCACCGAGGCCGACGGCCTGATCTATGCCGAGGCGGGTGTCGCTGCGCCCAAGGTGGCGCGTTTCGCCGCCAATGAGGGGCGTCGCGGCGCCGAGTTCCTTGCCGGCATCCCCGGCACCGTAGGGGGGGCGCTGGCAATGAACGCCGGCTGTTACGGCGGCGAGACCTGGGGCATTACGCGCAAGGTGCTGATGGTGAAACGCACAGGGGAACTGCACGCGCGCACGGCGGAGGACTTCGCACTGGGCTATCGCCACGTCGGCCTCAAGGCGGCGACCGACGAGTGGTTCGCCGCCGGCTGGTTCGACCTGCCTGCCGGCGATGCCGCCACCTCGCGGGCGCGCATCACCGAACTGCTGGAAAAGCGCATCGCGACCCAGCCGCTGCAACTGCCCAACGCCGGCTCGGTGTTCCGCAATCCGCCCGAGGACCACGCCGCGCGGCTGATCGAGGCGGCGGGGCTCAAGGGCATGCAGATCGGCGGCGCGAGGGTTTCCGAGAAGCATGCCAACTTCATCGTCAACGCGGAGGGCTGCGCTACTGCGACGGACATCGAGCAGTTGATCGAGCACGTCCGCGGGGTGGTGAAGGAGCGCTTCGGCGTTGCCCTGGTGCGCGAAGTGAGGATAGTCGGGGAGCAACATGACAGACCGAACTGATCCGGCGGCTCTCGGTAAGGTTGCCGTGCTGATGGGCGGCGGCAGCGCCGAGCGCGAGATCTCGCTGCTCTCGGGCAATGCGGTGCTGGCGGCGCTGCTTGCCGGCGGCGTCGACGCCCATGCCTTCGATCCTGCGCAGCGCTCGCTCTGCGCGCTCAAGGACGAAGGCTTTGCGCGCGCCTTCGTCATCCTCCACGGCCGCGGTGGCGAGGACGGCACGGTGCAGGGCATGCTCGAACTGCTGGGCATCCCGTACACCGGCAGCGGCGTGATGGCTTCGGCGCTGGCCATGGACAAATGGCGCACCAAGCTGGTGTGGCTTGCAGGCGGGTTGCCGACGCCGCGCTACCGCCTGCTCGAAGCGGCTACCGACTGGGCCGGCGTGTTCGGCGAACTGGGGCCGACGCTGTTCGTCAAGCCGGCACGGGAAGGCTCCAGCGTCGGCGCCACGAAGGTGTCGGGGGCAGACGCCGACGCGCTGCAGCAGGCCTTCCGCGAAGCGGTGAAGCACGATCCGCTGGTCCTCGCCGAGGAGTTCGTCGCGGGGCAGGAACTGACCTGCGCTTTCGTCGGCGACCAGGCACTGCCCCTGGTGCGCATCGTCGCGCCCGAAGGCAACTACGACTATCAGCACAAGTACTTCAGCGACGAGACCCGCTACGACTGTCCCAGCGGCCTGCCGGCGGCACAGGAGCGGGAGATCCAGGCCGTGGTGCTGCGCTCGGCGCGGCTTCTCGGCTGTCGCGGCTGGGGCCGGGCCGATCTGATCCTGCGCGACGACGGCAGCTTTCACCTGCTGGAAATGAACACCGCGCCGGGCATGACCGGGCATTCGCTGGTGCCGATGGCGGCGCGCACCGCCGGCATCGGCTTCGAGGACCTGGTGCTGCGCATTCTGGCCGAGGCTCGCCTGGACGCATGAGACGCAATGAAACGCAGCGCGCGCCAGCAGCAAGGCAATGGCCTGTGGCAGAGGCCGGAGCTCATGGACATGGCATCTGACGTGCTGATCCTCGGCGCCACCCTGGCCCTGGCCTACGCAGCCCTGCTGTGGGCGGTGCGTCTTCCCTTCTTTCCGCTGCGCGAGGTGGTGCTGGTGACCCGTCCCGGGCAGGTGAGTGCCGAGCAGCTCGAATACGCGGCGCGCCGTGCGGTGGCCGGCAACTTCTTCACCGTGGACCTCGACGCCGCGCGCCAGGCCTTCGAAAGGCTGCCCTGGGTGCGTCGCGCACAGGTGCGCCGCCAGTGGCCCCACGGCATCGAACTGGCGATCGAGGAGCACGAGGCTGCCGCTGTCTGGCAGGGGCGCGGCGTTGACACGCGGCTGGTCAATACCTACGGCGAGGTGTTCAGCGGAACGAGCAGCCGCGGGCTGCCGCGCCTGTCCGGGCCGGAGGGCACGGCAGCGGAGGTGCTGGGACGTCTGCGCGAATTCACCGAGGCCCTCGCGCCGGTCCAGCGCCGTCCCGAGGCGGTGGCCCTGTCCTCGCGCCTGGCATGGCAGCTCAGGCTGGACGATGGCCTGGTGGTCGAACTGGGCCGCGACCAGTCCAAGTCGCCGGCCGCGCAGCGGCTGCAGCGATTCGTCGCAGCCTATCGCGAAGTCATAGCCGGGCTGCCCGCCGCGGCACAGGTGGTGGACCTGCGCTATCCCAGCGGCTTCACCGTGCGCCTCCAGGGCGAACTACCGGAAAGCAAGAGCAAGCGATGAGCAAAGAGAACAAGGACCTGATCGTCGGCCTGGACATCGGCACCTCGAAGATCGTTGCGCTGGTGGCGGAGCTGACCCCGGAGGGCCGGCTGGAGATCCTCGGCCTCGGCTCCCAGGACTCGAAGGGTCTGAAGAAGGGTGTGGTGGTCAACATCGAAGCCACGGTTAACGCCATCTCGCGCGTGATCCAGGAAGTCGAGCTGATGGCCGACTGCAAGGTCAAGCACGTCTATACCGGCATCGCCGGTTCGCACATCCGCAGCTTCAACTCCAACGGCATGGTGGCGATCAAGGACAAGGAGGTCGCCCCGATGGACATCGACCGGGTGATCGAAACCGCCAAGGCGATGCCCATTCCGGCCGACCAGCAGATCCTGCACATCCTGACCCAGGAATTCATCATCGACGGCCAGGACGGCGTGCGCGAGCCGATCGGCATGAGTGGAGTGCGCCTCGAAGTGAAGGTGCACATCGTCACCGGGGCGGTGTCGGCGGCCCAGAACATCGTCAAGTGCGTGCGCCGCTGCGGGCTGGAAGTGCTCGACCTGGTGCTCCAGCCGCTGGCTTCCAGCTATGCCGTGCTGTCGGACGACGAGAAGGACCTGGGCGTGTGCCTGGTGGACATCGGCGGCGGCACCACCGACATCGCGGTGTTCACCCAGGGCGCGATCCGCCACACCGCCGTCATTCCCATCGCCGGCGACCAGATCACCAACGACATCGCCATGGCGCTGCGCACGCCAACCCTGGAGGCGGAGGAAATCAAGATCCGCCACGGCGTCGCGCTGCAGAGCCTGGCCGATCCGGAGCAGATGATCGAGGTGCCGGGCATCGGCGACCGCCCGCCGCGCAAGCTGTCGCGCCAGGCGCTGGCCGACGTCGTCGAGCCGCGGGTGTCGGAACTGTTCGAACTGGTGCAGGCGGAGCTGCGGCGCAGCGGCTACGAGGACCTGCTGTCCTCGGGAGTCGTGCTCACCGGCGGCTCCTCGATCATGCAGGGCATGGTCGAGCTGGGCGAGGAGATCTTCCACATGCCGGTGCGCATCGGCGTTCCAAAGTATGACGGCAGCCTGGCGGACGTGGTGCAGCATCCGCGCTATGCCACCGCGATGGGGCTGCTGGTCGAGGGCGTGGTGCAGAAGCGGCGCGGCATCGTGGCGCGGGAGACGCGCACCTTCAAGCAGATTCTGGCGCGCATGAAGTCGTGGTTCGAGAGGAATTTTTGAGAGCGGAATGCTTTACCGCAGAGGCGCAGAGAACGCAAAGCAGGCGCAAAGAACATCTTTGCGAAATCTCTGCGCCTTCGCGCCTCTGCGGTGAGGTTCATTTTTCATTGGTAGTGACGACGAAGGAGGCGAATGATGTTTGAGATTCTGGACAAGGAACCCAACGGGACGGTGATCAAGGTAATTGGGGTCGGCGGCGCCGGTGGCAATGCCGTCGAGCACATGATGCGCGAGGGCGTGCAGGGCGTGGATTTCATCTGCGCCAACACTGACGCCCAGGCGCTCAACCGCAGCCAGGCGCCGACCAAGCTGCAACTGGGTCGGACTGGGCTCGGCGCCGGGGCCAAGCCCGACGCGGGGCGCAGCGCCGCGGAGGAAGAGCGCGAGCGCATCGCCGAGGCGCTGAAGGGCGCCCACATGGTGTTCATCACCGCCGGCATGGGCGGCGGCACCGGCACCGGCGCGGCACCGGTGGTGGCCGAGGTGGCCCGCGAGATGGGCGCGCTGACGGTCGCCGTGGTGACCAAGCCCTTCCAGTTCGAGGGCAAGCGCATGAAGATCGCCGAAGCGGGTCTGGAGCAGCTTTCCAAGCACGTGGACTCGCTGATCGTGATCCTCAACGAGCGCCTGATGGAAGTGCTGGGCGACGACGTCTCGGTGCAGGAGGCGTTCAAGGCGGCGGACAACGTGCTGCGCAACGCCGTCGGCGGGATCGCGGAGATCATCAACTTCCCCGGCCTGGTCAACGTGGATTTCGAGGACGTGCGCACGGTGATGGGCGAGATGGGCATGGCGATGATGGGCTCGGCATTCTCCGCCGGCGTCGATCGCGCGCGCCTTTCCGCCGAGCAGGCCGTCGCGAGCCCGCTGCTCGAAGGCATCCATCTGTCCGGCGCCCGTGGCGTGCTGGTCAACATCACCGCGTCGAGCTCGCTGCGCATGAAGGAAGTCAACGAGGTGATGAACACCATCCGTGCGTTCGCCGCCGAGGATGCCCACATCATCTTCGGCGCGGTGTTCGACGACGCGATGCAGGACCAGTTGCGCGTCACCGTGGTCGCCACCGGCCTGGGCAATCTCAAGGTGCAGAAGCAGCCGACGGTGCAGTTGGTTCACGGCATCAAGACGGGAACCGACAACTTCGTCATGGAGCCGCAGGCGCAGGTCAACTTTGGCGAACTGGAGCGGCCCGCGGTGTTCCGCACCCGTGCCCACGCCACCATCGACGCCCTGCAGCAGAGCGGAGTTCGACAAATATGACATCCCGGCTTTCCTGCGCAAACAGGCGGATTGATGTCTTTGCGGGGCGTCTCGCCGGCCGGGCGCGCGCCATTGAACGGGGCGTTGTGACCCCATGGTAAAATTCGCCTCCTTACCATGGTGTCCAACGTCATGCTCAGGCAACGCACGCTCAAGTCCCTGATCCGCGCCACCGGCGTCGGGCTGCATTCGGGCGCAAAGGTCACCATGACCCTGCGCCCGGCCGCGCCCGGCACCGGCGTCGTGTTCCGTCGCGTGGATCTGCCCGAGCCGGTGGATCTGCGCGCCGATCCGTACGGCGTAGGGGATACGCGGCTGGCATCGTGCCTGGAGCGGGACGGCACGCGCATCGGCACCGTGGAGCACCTGATGTCGGCCCTCGCCGGCCTCGGCATCGACAACTGCTACGTCGATGTCGATGCGCCGGAACTGCCGATCATGGACGGCAGCGCAGGCCCCTTCGTCTTCCTGATCCGCTCCGCCGGCATCGAGGAGCAGGATGCCCCCAAGGTCTTCGTGCGGGTGAAGAAGGCGGTTAAAGTCGAGGACGGCGACAAGTGGGCGCGGCTGGATCCCTACGAGGGTTTCCGGCTTACGTTCTCCATCGTCTTCCAGCATCCGGTGATGCAGAAGTCGGGCACTTCCGTGACCGTCGACTTCGCCGACGATGCCTACGTGCAGGAAGTGGCGCGCGCCCGGACCTTCGGTTTCATGCAGGACGTGGAGGCCATGCAGTCCATGGGCCTGGCCCTCGGCGGCAGCCTGGACAACGCGATCGTCATGGACGAGTACCGGGTCCTCAACCAGGACGGCCTACGCCTGCCGGACGAGTTCGTGCGGCACAAGGTCCTCGACGCCGTGGGCGATCTCTACCTTCTCGGTCACCCACTGCTGGCCGCCTTCTCCGCACACAAGTCGGGGCATGCGCTCAATAACCAGTTGCTCAGGGCGCTGCTGGCGGACGAATCTGCCTGGGAAAGGGTCAGCTTCACCGACGAGGCGCACGTGCCGCCGCGGGTGGCGCACCTGTTCGACCTTCTGGCGGCCTGAGCCGCGCGCCTGCCGTGCTGATTCTGCGCGTGGTGCTGGTGCTGGTCGCGGCGGCGGTCGGCGCGTGCCTCCTCGCCTACCTGTTTTCGCAGGACCGGCGCTACCTCGCGATCGCCTGGCGCATCACCAAGTTCACGCTGATCTTCGTTTTCGTCCTGCTGTCGCTGATGTTTCTTGAACGGGTCCTAGCGCCCGTGGCGGGAGTGGTGTAGCAGGTGCCTTAGTGCGGCCCCCAGGGGCGAGTCGGCGGGCAGCGCACTGCCTAATTGCGCCAATCCGCGGGCGGCGGCTACGGAAATCTCGCGCGGGGGAGCCCGTCGCGGCGCTGCGACGGGTTCGGTGCGGACTTGCACACGGGCAGTGATTTCGGTAACCTCGCAGCCGCTTTTACAGAATTCGTCGCGCAGGCTGGATGCCAGCTGGTTAAGTTTCGCGGCGACCGCGCCGTTGGTGGCGTGGATAACGACCTTCCCCGACTTGTAGTTCGCCACCTGGCTCGCTTCGGCCAGGTATTGGGGCGCGATCTGCGCGTAAATCTGCTGGAGCGCCAGCAATCGATCGGCATGCGCAGCCAATCGTGCCAAGTCCTTGGCGGATCTGAGGTAGGTGTCCAGGCTCCGGCGGTAATCGGGCGCTTGCATCGGGGATCATCTGGGAGGAGCAGGATGCATATTATTCTCGTGTCCGATCGCATGGCAACCGCCAAGACCATCACGCTCACCAAGCGTCATGTGTTGGCCGGCTGCGCCGTGCTGGCAGGACTGGTGTTGCTGTTCTCGTCGCTGGCTTCCTTCGTCACGCTCAAGCACATCGAGAGCATTCCGCTGCCCTATGCGCAGAGCCTGTTGCTGAGCCTGCGCCACCAGGAAGCCCGGAAGACGCAGGACATCGTCCGCGACAACCTCAATGCCATGGCGGTCAAACTGGGGGAAATGCAGGCGCGGATCGTGCGGCTCGACACCCTGGGCGAGCGTCTGGCGCGGCTCACCGGAATCAAGCCGGAGGTGCCGCATCAGGAGCCGGCTTCGGTCGAAGCGGGCAAAGGCGGTCCGCTGGTGATGCTGCCTGCGGCGCTGACGGAAACCGACCTCCAGCGCCAGATCGAGATTCTCGCCTTCCAGTTGGAAACCCGTGGCGACCATTTCGGCCTGCTGGAAACCCGGCTGCTCGACGAACGGGTGCGCCTCAGCCTGCTGCCGACCACGCTGCCGATCGCCGGTGGCGACAACGCCTCCGGTTTCGGCTGGCGGCGCGATCCCCTCAATGGTCAGCGCGCACTGCACGAGGGCGTGGATTTCTCGGTCGATACCGGCACACCCATCCTCGCGGCGGCCGGCGGCGTCGTGGTGGCGGCCGAATATCACTCAGCCTACGGAAACCTGGTCGAAATCGATCACGGCAACGATCTGAGCACCCGCTATGCCCATGCCTCGCGCATCTTGGTGAAGGAGGGCGCCGTCGTGCGGCGCGGACAGAAGATCGCCGAGGTCGGCTCCACCGGCCGTTCCACGGGACCACATCTTCACTTCGAAGTCAGGGTCAAGGGCGTGGCGCAGAATCCGCAGCGATTCCTTGCAGCGGCTCGTTCGGGCGACAAACTGTTCGCATCGCTCGCCGATTAGCCGCTTAAGGGCGCAATCGCGACAATTCTGGCGAAGACTTACCGGGGCGGCGGAGTTGGGGATTCGCATGGGGGCTCGCCCCCTTGTTCGTCCTCGGGGGATATACAAGGGGGATCTCCTCTTGTTGGTACAGGGCAGGTTTTGCGGCCGAGGCCAAGGTCCATGCCCGTTTGGTTGCGGCTCGGCCGGCTACGGCTTGTCGGCATTCACTGCGGCCGGCGGGGCCGGGCCGGCCGGCCGCGGAGCGCGTGCTAGAATCGCGCCTTTTCTCGCCCTGCCCGCCGCAGTTTCCGCATGATTTCCGGCCTACTCAAGAAGATTTTCGGCAGCCGCAACGACCGGCTGGTCCGCCGCTATGCGCAGAGGGTTCGCGCCATCAACGTGCTGGAGCCGGAGATCGGTGCGCTCTCCGACGAGCAACTGCGCGACAAGACGGCGCAGCTCAAGCAGCGCGTGGCCGACGGCGCCTCCCTCGAGGACCTGATGCCGGAAGCCTTCGCGGTGGTGCGCGAGGCGGGCAAGCGCGCGCTGGGCATGCGCCACTTCGACGTGCAGATGGTAGGCGGAATGGTGCTGCACGACGGCAGGATCGCCGAGATGCGCACCGGCGAGGGCAAGACCCTGGTGGCCACGCTCGCGGCCTACCTCAACGCCCTGAGCGGCAAGGGCGTGCACATCATCACCGTGAATGACTACCTCGCCCAGCGCGATGCCGACTGGATGGGCCGCATCTACCGCTTCCTCGGCCTGACGGTCGGTGTCAACCTGTCCCAGATGCCGCACGACGAGAAGCAGGCGGCCTATGCGGCGGACATCACCTACGGCACCAACAACGAGTTCGGCTTCGACTACCTGCGCGACAACATGGTCTATCAGGCCAGCGAGCGGGTGCAGCGCCCCCTGGCCTACGCCATCGTGGACGAGGTGGACTCGATCCTGATCGACGAGGCGCGCACGCCGCTGATCATCTCCGGCCAGGCCGAGGACCACACCGACCTCTACGTCAGGATGAACGCCGTTGCGCCGCTGCTGACGCGCATGGACAAGGAAGACGGCGAGGGCGACTACTGGGTGGACGAGAAGGCCCACTCGGTGCTGATGTCCGAGATCGGCCACGAGCATGCCGAGCAGATACTGGCGCGGCAGGGCCTGCTGGCCGAGGGGCGCAGCCTCTACGAGCCTTCCAACATCCTGCTGATCCACCATCTCTACGCCGCGCTGCGCGCCCACAACCTGTTCCACCGCGACCAGCAGTATGTGGTGCAGAACGGCGAGATCATCATCGTCGATGAGTTCACCGGCCGCATGATGCCCGGACGGCGCTGGTCCGAGGGCCTGCACCAGGCGGTGGAGGCCAAGGAAGGCGTAGCGATCCAGAACGAGAATCAGACGCTCGCCTCGATCACCTTCCAGAACTACTTCCGCATGTACGGCAAGCTCGCCGGCATGACCGGCACCGCCGACACCGAGGCCTACGAATTCCACCAGATTTACGCCCTGGAGACGGTGGTGATCCCCACCAACCAGCCGATGATCCGCGACGACCGCGAGGACCAGGTCTATCGCACGGCGCCCGAGAAGCATGCCGCGATCATCGCCGACATCCGCGACTGCCATGCCCGCGGGCAGCCGGTGCTGGTGGGCACGACCTCGATCGAAAACTCGGAGCTGCTCTCCGGCCTGCTCGGCAATGAAAAACTCGACCATCAGGTGCTCAACGCCAAGCAGCACGCCAAGGAGGCGCTGATCGTCGCCCAGGCCGGCCGGCCGGGCATGATCACCATCGCCACCAACATGGCCGGCCGCGGCACCGACATCGTGCTCGGCGGCAACGTCGAGAAGCAGGTGGACGCCCTCAATGCCGACGACTCGCTGGCGGAAGCAGACAGGGAGGTGCGCATCGCCAAGCTGCGCGATGAATGGCAGCACCTGCACGAACTGGTGGTTGGCGCCGGCGGACTGCACATAGTCGGTACCGAGCGCCACGAATCGCGGCGCATCGACAACCAGTTGCGCGGCCGTTCCGGGCGCCAGGGCGACCCGGGCTCCAGCCGCTTTTACCTGTCTCTCGAAGACCAGCTGCTGCGCATCTTCGCCGGCGAGCGCCTCAACGCCATCATGGTGCGGCTGAAGATGCCCGAAGGCGAGGCGATCGAGCACCCGCTGGTGACGCGCTCGCTGGAATCGGCGCAGCGCAAGGTCGAGCAGCGCAACTTCGACATCCGCAAGCAGTTGCTGGAATACGACGACGTCGCCAACGATCAGCGCAAGGTCATCTACCAGCAGCGCAACGAGCTGCTCGAAACGCAGGACATCACCGAGACCATCACGGCGATGCGCCAGGGGGTGATCCACGACCTGTTTCGCACCTATGTGCCGGCGGACACGGTGGAGGAGCAGTGGGACATCTCCGGGCTGGAGAAGGCGCTGGCTGCCGAGTATCAGGTCGAGCTCGCGGTCGCCGGCTGGCTCAAGAGCGAACCCGACCTCACCGACGACGAGCTGCTGAAGCGCATCATCGCTGCCACCGACAAGGAGTATGCGGCCAAGGTCGAACTGGTGGGCGCCGAGCCGTTCCACCACTTCGAGCGCAACGTCATGCTGCAGAGCCTGGACACCCACTGGCGCGAGCACCTGGCGGCGCTCGACCATCTGCGCCAGGGCATCCACCTGCGCGGCTATGCCCAGAAGAACCCGAAGCAGGAGTACAAGCGCGAGGCCTTCGAACTGTTCGAGGGCCTGCTCCAGACCATACGCCAGGAAGTGACGCGGCTGCTGATGACGGTGCAGATCCGCTCCCAGGAGCAGATCGAGGAAACCGAGCCCCAGCCGGCGGTGGAGAATGTCCAGTACCACCACGCCGATTACGACGAGGCGCTGGCTGCCGCCGCGCCGGAGCCCCACGACAAGCCCTTCGTGCGCCCCAACCAGAAGGTCGGCCGCAACGACCCCTGTCCCTGCGGCTCGGGCAAGAAGTACAAGCATTGCCACGGCAAGCTGAGCTGAGTCGGTCGCCGGATGTCGGGTCCGCCGCGCCCGATCACCACTGATGCCGCGGCTGCGCCATGCGCAACGCAAGCGCCGGAATGGTGCGCACGGCGCACCCTGCGCCAGGGGCATGGCTGCACCTGAAACCAATCCGGATCCGCGGTGGCGTGCGCTACACCGCTTGGAGTTCCTGCCATGCCCGTCAATTACCAGACCCCACCTGCCTCTGAACTGCTGCCTGTCCCCGGGGTTCGCCTCGGCATCACCGAGGCCTACGTCCGCAAGCCCAAGCGCAAGGATCTGCTGCTGATCGAACTGGCCGCCGGCAGTCGCGTGGCGGGCGTATTCACCCGCAACCGCTTCTGCGCAGCGCCGGTGACGGCGTGCCGGGAGCATCTCGCGGGCGGCGCGATACGTGCCCTGGTGGTGAATACCGGCGTCGCCAACGCCGGCACCGGCGCACCCGGCATGGCGGCGGCGCGCGCCACCTGCGGCGCCGCCGCGGCGCTGCTGGGCTGCGAGGCGAAGCAGGTGCTGCCGTTTTCGACCGGCGTCATCATGGAGCCGCTGCCGGTGGAGCGCATCGCCGCCGGCCTACCCGCCTGTGCCGCGAACTTGCGCCCCGACGGCTGGCACGATGCCGCCCACGCCATCATGACCACCGACACCGTGGCCAAGGCCGCGTCGCGGCGCATCGAACTGGATGGCCGCACGGTCACGGTCACCGGCATCGCCAAGGGCGCCGGCATGATCAAGCCCAACATGGCCACCATGCTCGGCTTCATCGCCTGCGACGCGGCGGTGGCGCAGCCGGCGCTGGAAACCCTGGTGCGCGAGGCGGCCGACGCCTCGTTCAACTGCATCACAGTGGATGGCGATACCTCGACCAACGATTCCTTCGTGCTGATCGCCACCGGACAGGCGGGCAACGTGGAAATCGCGCAGGCCTCGTCCCCCGGCTACCTCGGTTTGCGCCTGGCGGTGACCGCGGTGGCGCAGGAACTGGCGCAGGCCATCGTGCGCGACGGCGAGGGCGCCACCAAGTTCATCACTGTCGCCGTGGAAGGCGGTGGAACCGTCGGAGAGTGCAAGCAGGTGGGCTATGCCATCGCCCATTCGCCTCTGGTCAAGACCGCTTTCTTCGCCTCGGACCCCAACCTCGGCCGGATCCTGGGTGCCATAGGCAACGCCGGCATCGACGACCTCGATGTGAATCGCATAAGGCTTTGGCTGGATGACGTCCTGGTCGCGGCCGACGGCGGTCGCCATCCCGACTACCGCGAGGAAGACGGCGCGCGGGTGATGAAGCAGCAGGAGATCACGGTGCGCGTGGACCTCGCCCGCGGCGCGGCCAGCGCCACCACCTGGACCTGCGATTTTTCCTACGACTACGTCAAGATCAACGCGGATTACCGTAGTTAGCCAGGCTACGCCGCAGGGAGTAGGGTGCGCCGCGCGCCCCGCTCGTTGAACCGGCGCGCATGGCGCGCCCTACGAAGCCCCGGGTCGCTCAGTGGAGCACCCGCGGCATCGCCAGCGTGAACTCGGCGATCGGCGCCTCGAACTGGGTGCCGTCCTCGGCGGTCATCTGGTAGGAGCCTCGCATCGTGCCCACCGGGGTGGCGAGCGCGCACCCGCTGGTGTATTCGAAGTTCTCGCCCGGCTTGAGGAAGGGCTGGTGGCCCACCACGCCCAGCCCGCGCACTTCCTGCACCTGGCCTTCGGCGTCGGTGATGATCCAGTGGCGGCTGATGAGCTGCGCGGCGACGGTGCCGGTGTTGCGGATCGTAATGGTGTAGGAGAAGACGTAGCGCCCGCTGCTCACGTCGGACTGCTCGGGGAGATACTGGGTCTCCGCTGAGACGCCGATCTCGAGTTTCTTGCTTTCGGCCATGGCGGCATTTGACCGGATTTCCGGGCACGAGGCAAGGAATCCCGCAAGAGGATCTCTTCCCAAGCGGCGCTTAGGGCGGGATCAAAATTTTCTGGTTGTGCACTGCGCCGAGGTGTATAGAATTCGTCGGTTCACGCCTTCCGGGAGCCTCTCATGTACCGTATCGCACCCAGCATTCTTTCGGCCAACTTCGCCCGCCTCGGCGAAGAGGTGAGCAACGTCGTCGCCTCGGGCGCCGACTGGATCCACTTCGATGTCATGGACAACCACTACGTGCCGAACCTCACCATCGGTCCGCTGGTGTGCGAGGCGTTGCGTCCGGTCACCAAGGCGACCATCGACGTGCATCTGATGGTCAAGCCGGTGGATCGGATCATTCCCGACTTCGCCAAGGCCGGCGCCAACGTCATCACCTTCCATCCCGAGGCCTCCGAGCATATCGACCGCTCGCTGGCCCTGATCCGGGAAAGCGGCTGCAAGGCCGGCCTGGTGTTCAACCCAGGCACGCCGCTGCACTACATGGATCACGTCATGGACAAGCTCGACATCGTTCTGCTGATGTCGGTGAACCCCGGCTTCGGCGGCCAGAAGTTCATCGGCGAAGCACTGACCAAGCTGCGCGAGGCGCGGCGCCGGATCGACGCCTACAAGGACAAGACTGGCCGCGACATCCTGCTGGAGATAGACGGCGGGGTGAAGACCGACAACATCGCCGAAATCGCCCGTGCCGGGGCCGACACCTTCGTCGCCGGTTCCGCCGTGTTTGGCGCCGGCAAGGAGTCTGATCCCCATCGCTACGACAGCATCATCGGCGCGCTGCGCGCCGAACTGGCGAAGGTTTGATTCTCCCCTCTCCCTCGATGGGAGAGGGGCAGGAGGAGGGGGTGGGCGTTGCCCCCTTTCCTGTCCCTCTCCCGAGAGGGGACCGCCAAGCGGCCACTTTCCATTCCCCAAGACGCATCTTCCGCATCCATGCCGATGCAATGCAGCAGAGGTTCCCTTCCATGAATCCGAAATACATCAAGGCCGTCATGATCGATCTTGACGGCACGCTGCTGGACACCGTTCCCGACCTCGCCGCGGCGGCCAACGCCACCCTCACCGAGATCGGCCGCCCCAACCTGGACGTGGAGACGATCAAGAGCTATATCGGAAAAGGGATTCCGAACCTGGTCAGGCGCTGCCTCACCGGGTCGCTGGACGGGACCACGGAGCCCAGCGCCGACGAGCTCGATCGGGTGCTGCCGATCTTCAAGCGCCACTATGCAGCCGTCAATGGCCGTGGTACCACCATTTATCCCGGCGTGATGGAAGGGCTGGCTGCGTTTCGCGCCCAGGGCCTCAAGCTCGCCTGCGTCACCAACAAGGCGGCCTCGTTCACCGAGCCGCTGCTGGAAACCGTCGGCCTGCGCGGCTGGTTCGCGGTGGTGGTGAGCGGCGACACGCTGCCCGAGAAGAAGCCCCATCCGGCACCGCTGCTGCATATCTGCCGGGAACTGGGCGTGGAACCCGCCCACGCACTGCTGGTCGGCGATTCGGGCAACGACGTCGAGGCCGCGCGCCGCGCCGGCTGCCCGGTGTTCTGCGTCGATTACGGCTACAACGAGGGTGCCGACGTCCACGATCTGGACTGCGATGCTATAGTCTCTCGACTCGACGACGTGGCGCTGCGGCTGGCCGCAGCTTCCTAGGTCCGCCTGAGAGCCGCTCGCCAGGGCCTGACTTTCTTTTTCCATTCATTCGAACGTGATCCGCCTCCTGCCTTGCCGCACTGACCCGGCCGGCGCTGCGGCCCGAAGCCGCGGCCGCTGGCGTCGCTGGCGCCCCTGACTCGGCGCCGTCGTGCGTTGCGCGACTCCGCGCGCCCCGCACGTTCAGCGGCCCCGGCCGCACCCGCAGTGATCCTTTGTCAGTCGCAAGGTGGAACATGATTACCGAAGCCGAGTTCAATCGTCTGGCCGAGCAGGGCTATAACCGCATCCCGGTGATGCTGGAAACCTTCGCCGACCTCGACACCCCGCTCTCGATCTACCTCAAGCTCGCCAACCAGCCCAACACCTATCTGCTGGAATCGGTGCAGGGCGGCGAGCGTTTCGGCCGCTTCTCCTTCATCGGTCTGGCCTCGCCGACCCGCGTGGCGGTCTACGGCCGAACCGTGCTGGCGCTCACCGGCAATCGGCTGGCCGACCGCCGCGACTATGCCAATCCCATGGCCTTCGTCACCGAGTTCCTGTCGCGCTTCCGCGTGCCGAAGAGCGCGGACCTGCCGCGCTTCTGCGGCGGGCTGGTGGGCTGCTTCGGCTACGACACGGTGCGCTACATCGAGCCCAAGCTGGCCGAGGTGGACAAGCCCGATCCCTTGGACACGCCGGACATCCTGCTTCTGCTGTCGGAAGAGATTGCGGTGGTGGACAACCTCTCCGGCAAACTCAAGCTCATCGTCTATGCCGAGCCCGGCGTTCCCGGCGCCTACAAGCTGGCGAAGAAGCGCCTGAAGGAACTGGTGGCCAGGCTGCGCGCGCCGGTGGAGATTCCCGCGGACACGGCGGCCGCGCCCTGCGAGGCGACCTCGGGCTGGGGCGAGGAACAGTTCAAGGCGGCGGTGCGCCGCGCCAAGCAGTACATCGTCGATGGCGACATCATGCAGGTGGTGTTGTCGCAGCGCCTGTCCAAGCCCTTCGCCGCCTCGCCGCTGGCACTGTACCGAGCGCTGCGCACGCTGAACCCTTCGCCCTACATGTTCTATTTCAACTTCGAGGACTTCCACGTCGTCGGCGCCTCGCCCGAGATCCTGGTGCGGCTGGAAGACGAGGGTGAGGACAAGCGCGTCACCGTGCGTCCCATCGCCGGCACCCGCAAGCGTGGCCGCACGCCCGAGGAGGATGCGGATCTCGCCACCGAGCTGCTGGCCGACGAGAAGGAGCGCGCCGAGCACCTGATGCTGCTCGATCTCGGCCGCAACGACGCCGGACGCGTGGCGCAGGTCGGATCGGTGAAGGTCACCGAGCAGTTCGTCATCGAGCGCTACTCCCATGTAATGCACATCGTGTCCAATGTAGAGGCGAAACTGAAGGGGGGGCTGGGTGCGCTCGACGTGCTGCGCGCCACCTTTCCCGCCGGCACGGTGTCGGGCGCGCCCAAGGTGCGCGCCATGGAGATCATCGACGAGCTGGAGCCGGTCAAGCGCGGCATCTACGCCGGCGCGGTGGGCTACCTCGGCTTCCAGGGCGACATGGATCTCGCCATCGCGATCCGCACCGCGGTGGTCAAGGACGGCCAGATTCACGTCCAGGCCGGTGCCGGCATCGTTGCCGACTCCGACCCCGACGCCGAATGGCAGGAGACCCAGAACAAGGCCCGCGCCCTGCTGCGCGCCGCGGAGATGGCGGAAAGCGGGCTCGATACGCGTCTGGACTGAGGGGGCTGCCATGCTGCTCATGATCAAGGACAGCATAGGTTTTTCCGCGCATGGTTTTCGGGCGACAGCCTCCACCATTTTCAACGAGGCCGGTTACCGCGCCGCAGCCAAGTCAAAGCCTGGGCACGGAAAGGCAAGTCCCGCAACACCCGGTTAGTGGCTATAGCACTTAGTGCTACAATGCCGCATGAGAGTATTCAAGACCAAGACCTTCGATCGCTGGGCCGGCAAGGCCGGCGTTACCGATGGCGCGCTCTTGAATGCCGTGGCGCAGATGGAACGTGGTCTGATCGACGCCGACCTCGGCGGCAACCTGTTCAAGCAACGGGTGGCGCTGCCGGGGCGCTGCAAAAGCGGCAGCACGCGCACCATAGTCGCCACACGGTTTGCCGGGATGCTGTTCTTTCTGTACGGGTTCGAGAAGAGCAACCGCGACAATCTAAGCGGCCGTGAGTTGCGGGTCTGGCAGGACGTGGCGCATGAACTGCTGGGGCTTGCGGATGATGATCTGGCCACGGCATTGGTGCGCAGAAGTCTATTGGAGATTGGCCATGAGCAGAATGATTAAGGAAGCACTGGAAACCATGCGCGATCTACACGAGATCGGCGTTGTTGACAAGCAGACCCTGCGCGATTTCGAGGCGCAGGCCCTGCCGCCGCCGTCTTACACCGCCGACGCCATTCGCGGTTTGCGCGAGCGCCTGCATGTCAGCCAAGGTGTGTTTGCCGCCTACCTCAACGCCAGCGTCTCGACCGTGCAGAAGTGGGAAAACGGTGAGAAGAAGCCGAGCGGTGCGGCCCTGCGACTGTTGTCGGTGATCGATCGCAAGGGGTTGGAGGTGCTGGCCTGACAGTGTCGCTGACGGCGGGACAGCCATGACCGACTTCAGTACCGGGCCTCGCCGAGTGGTGCGCCATCGCAGGTTACATCGCACTGAGTAATGGGGGAAAATGGCGGTTTCGTGTTTTCGGTTCCATCGCAGGCCGGGTATCAAATGGAATAGCGGGTATCTGAGCGGGTATCGCAAAGCGTCAAGTGGAGCCGGCGCTCGCAAATTCAGAGGATTAGAAGCGATCACATCTATCCGGTTGATTTCATAGCAAAATCATTTGCTTATCGGCGGGGTCATCCGAAAAGTGCGATACGGCATCGAAAACAAGCTTATCCAGTTGGACTTTCTCAAACATATTGACCTCAATAATGTTGAGCAGGAGTTGCGGAGATGCCGGCAGATTCAGGCGTTTGCGCGCGATGATGACGATAAGATAGACGCAGACGGCGATCCAAATCTGCGACTTGACGGCATTGATGGAGTTGCCGAAAAAATGTTTGATCGAGAGGTTTTGTTTGATCCATTTGAAAAAGGTCTCGACCGCCCACCGGTTGCGGTAGATCTCTGCAATGGTCAGTGCGGGCAGATCGAATCGATTGGTCAGGAACACCAGGAACTTGGCGGTTTCGGGATCGCGGTAAGAAACGCGACGCAGGCGATCTGGATAGGCGAGCCGCGACTTGGGTGTGGCAAGCAGGATGCTCTGGTCGCTGCGCAACCCGGTCGATTTGTCGACCTCGCGCCAGGCGACCCGGGTGTAACGCATATTGTCCTTGGCGCGGATGACGAATGAGACCTGTCGTTGATGCAGCGCTTGCAGTCTGGTGAAATCGAGATAGCCGCGGTCGACGACCACGATGGCTCCCGCAGGCCAATGAATCATGTCGAGGATCTTGACGTCGTGCACCTTGCCGGTGGTGATATGGACGAAGACGGGAATGGAGCCACGCAGATCGACAATCGTGTGGGCCTTGACCGCCGCCTTGGTAGAGCGGAAGTCTGCCCAGGGAAACAAACTCAGACACAGGTCGATGGTGGTGGAGTCCATGGCATAGAGCGGTTCCTTGCTTCCCAGTCCAATGTCTTCGCCCTGATAGATTTCGACTGCGGTCGCAATCAGTCGATGACCGAGCGCTTCGAACAATCGCCAATCGCGGCGTTCGTTGGCGTCGGCCAGAGTCGAGCGGGATATCTTGCCGCGAATCCCAATGTGGTAGAGCTTGGCGCGTTGCGAATTGAGACAAGCGACCAGATCTCGCAAGCCTTCTCGGCGGGTCAGTTGAGAATACGCGATGCACAGAAATTGAGTCCAGGCCGAGAAGTGTCGGATCCCATGGTTCGACGCATATCGATCGATGAGATGCTCGAAATGACTGAAGGGAACGAAGTCCAGCAATTGCGCGAATACCGACCGACCAAGATTCATGACGCTGCCTCCTTTGCCAAGATAACTGGCAAAGATACGGTCGAAAACGCGCTTGCGATTTCAAATCGTCGGAATCTTGGATCACGTCAAAACCTGCGCCATTACTAGGTTTCCATCAGATGATTCAGAAAACTACCGGACAGATGTGAGAAGCGATATGTTGCTCATGATCGACAACTACGACTCGTTCACCTACAACCTGGTTCAGTATTTCGGCGAACTGGGCGAGGAGGTCAAGGTGGTGCGCAACGACCAGTGCACGTTGGCCGAGATCGCTGCCATGAAGCCCGATCACATCGTCATCTCGCCGGGACCGTGCTCTCCGGCGGAGGCGGGCATCTCGGTGCCGGTGATCCAGGAGTTCGCCGGGCGCTTCCCGATTCTGGGCGTGTGCCTGGGTCACCAGAGCATAGGCGCGGCCTTCGGCGGGCGCATCATCCATGCCCGCCACCTGATGCACGGCAAGACCTCGCCCATTCACCACGAGGGTCGCGGCGTGTTCCGCGGCCTGCCGGAGCCGCTGACCGCGACGCGCTACCACTCGCTGGCGATCGAGCGCGAGACCCTGCCCGAATGCCTTGAGATCACCGCCTGGACCGACGATGGCGAGATCATGGGCGTGCGCCATCGGAGCCTGGCGGTGGAGGGCGTGCAGTTTCACCCCGAATCGATACTGACCGAGGCGGGGCACGAGTTGCTGAAGAACTTTCTGCAGGGGGAGGCCAAGTGAAACCGCAAGAAGCCCTGACCCGCGTCATCGAGCACCGGGAGATCTTCCACGACGAGATGCTCGATCTGATGCGCCAGATCATGGGCGGCGAGATGTCGCCCGTCATGATCGCAGCGATCACCATCGGCCTGCGCGTGAAGAAGGAGACCATAGGCGAGATCGCCGCGGCGGCCACCGTGATGCGCGAACTTTCGACGAAGGTGAAGGTGGCGGACGCTACCCACCTGGTGGACACCTGCGGCACCGGCGGCGACGGCGCCCAGACCTTCAATATCTCCACCGCGGCGATGTTCGTCGCCGCGGCGGCGGGCGCGAAGGTGGCCAAGCACGGTGGCCGCTCGGTGTCGTCCCAGTCCGGCAGCGCCGACGTGCTCGAATCTCTCGGGGCGAACATCAACCTCGCGCCGGAGCAGGTCGGCCGTTCCATCGACGAGGTCGGCGTGGGCTTCATGTTCGCCCCCAACCACCACAGCGCCATGAAGCACGCCGCCCCGGTGCGGCGCGAACTGGGCGTGCGCACCATCTTCAATATCCTGGGCCCGCTGACCAATCCGGCTGGCGCGCCGCAGCAGGTGATGGGCGTGTTCCACCCCGACTTGGTGGGCATCCAGATCCGCGTGTTGCAGCGCCTCGGCAGCCGCCACGCCATGACGGTGTTCGGCATGGAGGGGCTGGACGAGATCTCCATCTCCGGCCCGACTGCGGTGGGCGAACTCAAGGACGGACGCATCAACGAATACAGCGTCCATCCCGAGCAGTTCAACATGCCGGTGCACGACCCGCGGGCGCTGCGGGTGGCGAACGTCGAGGAGTCGAAACTCATGCTGCTGGGCGCACTGGAGAACCGCGACGGCGCGGCGCGGGACGTGGTCGCCCTCAACGCCGGCGCCAGCATCTATGTTGCCGGCCTCGCCCCGACCCTGGCCGACGGCGTCGAGCGCGCCCAGGAACTGATCGCCACCGGCGCCGCGCGCGAGCGTCTGGATCGCTTCGTCGCCTACACCAGGGGGGTCAAGTGATGCTCAGTCGAGCGCTTGCCCTGGTTGCCGTTGCCATGGCCTTGGCGCTGCCGGCCCGCGCCGAGTCGCCAGGTGTCTTCGTTCTGGAGGCCAAGGCGCCGCTGGACGATGTTTACAAGGGCGTCTACAAGGCCTTCGACAAGGCCGGCTGGTACGTCGCCTTCGAGATGGACATGTTCAAGGGCATGTCGTCCAGCCTGCCGCGCAAGCTGGGCGAGGACTTCAACCGCGCCGGGCTCGAAGGCATCCGCACCATGGTGTTCTGCCAGGGGGTGCATGCCAATGCAATCATGAACGCCGACCCCGAGATGATGGCGCTGTGTCCGCTGCACCTCACCATCATCCACAAGGCGGGAACGAGCAAGGTGCTGTTCGCCCGCCCCAGCGCTGCCGCCAAAGGCAGTCCCGCCGAGGCGCCGGTGAAGGCGGTGGAGGACGAGGTGATCGGCATCATCAGGGCGGGAGTGGGGAATTGAGCCGGAGGCCCCTCACCCTACCCTCTCCCCCGGAACGGGGAGAGGGAACTGCTGTTCTCCCTCGCCCCGCTTGCGGGGAGAGGGCAGGGGTGAGGGGGCTGTGAAAGTTCTGGCCCGCGCGCTCAGGCGCAATCAGACCGATGCCGAGAAGCGGCTGTGGTATCACCTGAAGGATCGTGGCCTCGCGGGGTGGAAGTTCAGGCGGCAGCACCCGATCGGTCCCTATATCGTCGATCTCGTCTGCATCGAAGGCCACCTCGTGGTCGAACTGGATGGCGGCCAGCAGGCAGGCCACGGCGCTGCGGATGAGGCGAGAACGGCCTATTTGGAGCGCAGCGGGTTTCGCGTCCTGCGTTTCTGGAACAACGACGTGCTTGCGAACACTGAGGGTGCATTGCACGGGATTCTCGATCAACTCGTCCCCTCACCCCTGCCCTCTCCCCGCAGGCGGGGCGAGGGAGCCCGCCGGAGCGAATCTTGAGCGACATTCTGCAACGCATCCTCGCCGTCAAGCGCGACGAGATCGCCGCCGCGCAGGCGCTGACTCCCTTCGACGCGCTGCGGGCGCAGGCCGAGGCACAGCCTCGGGCGCGGGACTTCGTCGGCGCCATTCGCTCGAAGATCGGCGCCGGCGATGCGGCGGTAATTGCGGAAATCAAGAAGGCCAGTCCGAGCAAGGGCGTGCTGCGGGAGGACTTCCGGCCGGCCGAAATCGCGCGCGCCTACGCCGCCGCCGGCGCCGCCTGCCTGTCGGTGCTGACCGATCGCGCCTTTTTCCAGGGAGCGCCCGAGTATCTCCAGCAGGCCCGCGCCGCCTGCCCGTTGCCAGTGCTGCGCAAGGACTTCATCGTCGATCCCTACCAGGTGTACGAAACGCGGGCGATGGGGGCGGACTGCATTCTGCTGATTGTCGCCGCCTTCGCCGGCGGCCGCAGCCGGGAGGGCCTGGCCCGCATGAAGGATCTGGAATCCCTCGCCCATTCCCTCGGCATGGCGGTGCTGGTGGAGGTGCACGACGCCGCGGAACTCGATCTCGCGCTGCAACTCGCCACGCCTCTGGTCGGCATCAACAACCGCAACCTGCGCAGCTTCGAAGTCAGCCTCGATACCACGCTCTCCCAACTAGGTCGCATTCCGGCGGGGCGCATCGTCGTCACCGAGAGCGGCATCCTGGGCGCAGAGGACGTTTCGCTGATGCGCGCCCGCGGCGTCAATGCCTTCCTGGTCGGCGAAGCCTTCATGCGCGCCGCCGATCCCGGCGCCGCTCTGGCGCGGATGCTCTTCGGCGCAGCGCCGTCCTCCGGGGGCTGACTTTCGCCGATCGGGATCGGGGAAGGGTGAACGGGCGTTCTCTTGGCGGGAAGGCTTGTTGGTAAAATGCAACAGGAACGCTGGTGGCGGTTGGCCAAAACCGATTTTCAGTTGGCCCGGGCGGGGGGCTTTGGGCAGAATGCGTTCAACTCTCAGCATTCGAGAGGTAGAAGGGCCGAAGCCGGCAGGCCAAGGCCGCAAGGTCAAGGTCACGGGCAGCGTGCCCGACATCAACTCAAGAGGAGAAACACATGCAAAAGAAACTGATCGCCCTGGCGATTGCCGGTCTGGCTGCCGCCCCGGCCTTTGCCCAGACCAACGTGACGATCTACGGCGTCGCCGACCTGACGTGGGAATATGTGGACGCCAAAGGCGCTCGCAATGAGACTGCCGATCTCGATGGTCGCAGCCGCCTGACCTCCAACAGCTCGCTGCTCGGCTTCAAAGGTGTGGAAGATCTGGGCAACGGCCTCAAGGCCATCTTCCAGTTCGAAACCGGCATCAGCGCCGACACCGGCATGGGCTCCAGCTTCAGCGCCCGCGACACCTTCGTCGGCCTGTCCAGCGCCTGGGGTACCATCCTCGGCGGCAATCTGACCCACCCGCTGCGCGCCATGGGCTCCAAGGTTTCCATGTCCCCTGGCGCCACCGGCATCGGCTTTACCGCCGCAACCTACGGCACCATCCTGGGCCTCAAGACCGGGACTGACGACCGTACTCCAAACACTGTGGCGTACGTTTCGCCGGCGCTGATGGGCGGCCTGACTTTCACCGGCGCATACATCAACGGCGAGAGAAACGAGAACGTTACCGTCACAGCACCTGGTACCGCCACCAACCCGGTTCTCCCCCCTGGCGGCACGGTGTCCCTCGAATCCTACCAGTGGCAGTTGGCCGCGCAGTACGAGAACGGACCGCTGTATCTTGGCATCGGCTATCACCAGGCCGAAGATCCTCAGACGCTCGTCAACGCATCTAACGCCATTCCGCACAAACTTGGGCTTGCCTACCGGGACGTTTGCCGCCGATGACCAACTCAAGGCGTGGCGTATGGCCGGCACGTACAAGTTCGGGTTCGGCCTGAAGCTCAGCGGCCTGTGGGACAACCAGAAATACGAGTTCAATTCCACCAGCGCAGCTATCGGCAGGGGCGAGATCGAGCGGGATGCCTGGCAACTGGGCGCTTCCTACGATTTCGGCGCGCACACGATCTACGGCGAGTATTCCCAGGCCAACGAAGCCGAGGCAGACAACGACACGCTGGACGACACCGGCCTCAAGCAGTACACCCTCGGCTACAACTACAACTTCAGCAAGCGCACCATGCTGAAGGTGTACTACACCGAGATCCGCAACGACGAAGGCTCTGTTGCCGATTTCTACCTCACTCCGGTCAGCGGGGCCACTGGTGCGGTGGGTTCCGGCGCCGATCCGAAGGGCTTCGGCGTCGGCATCCGTCACAGCTTCTAAGAACCAGATTCACCTGCAGCAATCTCGACGGGCGCCTTCGGGCGCCCGTTTTTCGTCATTGGCCGGCCTCCCGTGGCGCGCACGAGCCGTAAGACCCCCGACCGGGAACGGCCAACACCTGATCATCAAGCCCGCGAGCGTGTTTGCGCCGTCATAGCGATGATCGAGGACGACCTTGCCGACATCAGCTTGCGCGTCACTCTGCGGCAGGAAGGCGCCAGGCTGAGCGGGCAGTAGATTGCCAGCATCCGCGGCGACATGGCGATCCGCCCACCAGCGCGGGCGGTTTGGTCGAGCGGATTGAATGCTGCCTGGTTCTGGCCGGCGCGTGATATCAGCATGCTCGCCACCCCCAAGCTGGGTTGGGAGGCGAGAACTGGTCAGACGTTTGCTTGCTTCGACTGCGGGAAAGCGCGAGAAGGCCGTGCGATCGGCGTGCGTGAGCGATGCGGCACCGAATGGGCCACGTTGAATTCGGATTTGATTCGGCATCGACGGATCTCAGGTCTGTAGGGAAAAAACAACAGCAGTGCCCGGGGCAGTTGGCCGATTCCGGTTTTTCTTTGGCCCGGATCGCCGTCTTTGGGCAGAATGCGTTCAACTCTCAGCATTCGAGAGGTAGAAGGGCCGAAGCCGGCAGGCCAAGGCCGCAAGGTCAAGGTCACGGGCAGCGCGCCCGACATCAACTCAAGAGGAGAAACACATGCAAAAGAAACTTATCGCCCTGGCGATTGCCGGTCTGGCCGCCGCCCCGGCCTTTGCCCAGACCAACGTGACGATCTACGGCGTCGCGGACCTGACGTGGGAATACGTCGATGCCAAGGGTGCGCTACGCGAAGCGGCTGACCTCGACGGTCGCAGCCGCCTGACCTCCAACAGCTCGCTGCTCGGCTTCAAGGGCGTGGAAGATCTGGGCAACGGCCTCAAGGCCATCTTCCAGTTCGAAACCGGCATCAGCGCCGACACCGGCATGGGTCAATCGTTCAGCGCCCGCGACACCTTCGTCGGCCTGTCCAGCGGCTTCGGCACCATCCTCGGCGGCAATCTGACCCATCCGCTGCGCGCCATGGGCTCCAAGGTTTCCATGTCGCCCGGCGCCACCGGCATCGGCTTCACCGCCGCAACCTATGGCACCATCCTGGGCCTCAAGACCGGGACCGACGACCGTACTCCAAACACTGTGGCGTACGTTACGCCGGCGCTGATGGGCGGCCTGACCTTCACCGCCGCGTACATCAATGGTGAAAACGCTAGCACACTTACCTCGCCGGCCGGCACCGTGGAGCTCGATGCGTACCAGTGGCAGTTGGCCGCCCAGTACGAGAGCGGTCCGCTCTATCTCGGCATCGGCTATCACAAGGCCGAAGATCCTCAGGTTCTCGCCAGAACATCTGATGCCTTCCGCACAAACCTGGGCTTGCCTACCGGGTCGGTGGTCGCCGATGACGAACTCGAGGCCTGGCGTATGGCCGGTTCATACAAGTTCGCGTTCGGCATGAAGCTCAGCGGCATGTGGGACAATCAGAAATACAGTTTCGATTCCACCCAGCCTACTTCTCGGTAGTGGCTCGATCGAGCGGGATGCCTGGCAACTGGGCATCTCCCAGGACTTCGGCCCGCACACCATCTACGGCGAGTACTCCCAGGCCAATGAAGCCGAGGCCGACAGCGACACGCTGGACGACACCGGCCTCAAGCAGTACACGCTCGGCTACAACTACAACTTCAGCAAGCGCACCATGCTGAAGGTGTACTACACCGAGATCCGCAACGACGAAGGCTCTGTCGCCGATTTCTACCTGACCCCGGTGAGCAGCACCGGGCTGGTGGGTTCCGGAGCCGATCCGAAGGGCTTTGGCGTCGGCCTGCGTCACAGCTTCTAAGAACCAGATTCACCTGCCGTAATCTCGACGGGCGCCTTCGGGCGCCCGTTTTTTTGCGCTCTTCCTGTGGTGGAGCGAGCGTTGCGGCAGCACTGCCGATGAATTCCTTGCCACCTGCATCTGTCGCCGGCCAGTGATTGCCATCGCCCTGTGGCTGCGGCGCAACACCGGGGGGAGATCGCCGGGCCCATCCTGCCTATACTGCCGCATTCCTGAAACCGACTGCCCCCAGGGCGGCGCGACCGGGACAACCCAACAACATCGACGATCGGGAGTAATGAAGATGGCAAGGATGAAGGCGCTGGCCCTTTCGATGGCGGTCCTTGGCTCGGCAGTTGTCGCGCTGCCGGCGCAGGCGGAAACCAATGTGACGTTCTACGGCCGGATCAATACCTCGTGGGAATATACCGAGATCGAAGACCAGCCTAGCGTCATGCGCCTGGTCAACAACAGCTCGCGTATCGGCTTTCGCGGCAACGAGGAACTCGGCAACGGACTGAGTGCGCTGTTCCAGTTCGAGGGCGGCTTCGATTCCGACGTCGGCAATTTCCGCCAGCGGCGCGATACCTTCGTCGGCCTCAAGAGCAACTTCGGCACGCTGAAGATGGGCTACATCACCAGCCCGCTGTACTACGCCACCCACGATTACATCAGCATGCACAACCACGATACCGGCACGTCGTCGGATGCGTTGCTGTGGTTCCCGGCCTACGATCCGGACGATGCCGTGTTCATCCGCAACTCGATCACCTACGCTACGCCCAGCTTCGGCGGCTTCGTGCTCGAAGGCCAGTATTCCATGCTGTCGGAGCAGGCTTCGGATACCGCTCCCACGGACGCGGCCGGTAATCCGATTCCCAGCGCTGCGCGCGGCGGCAAGCCGAATCACTACTCGATCACCGGGACCTATGACAATGGCCCGCTGCACCTCGGCCTGGGCATGGTGGAAACGAGGGATTACTACAACTTCGCCGGCGGCGACAGCAAGGACCGCTCCATCACTGCGACTGCCTTCTACGACTTCAAGGTCGTTGCGGTGGGGGCTCTTTATGAGCGCAGCGACTCGGAGAATGGCGGTCTGGAATTCCTGACCGGCGTTGGCGGATCGCAGGATCGCAACAGCTATCGCCTGGCGGTGATGGTGCCGGTGGGCGCGCACGAGTTCCATGTGAACGCGGCCCTGGCCGACGACTGGAGCAGCACCGACGATACCGGCGCGAAGCAGTACACGCTCGCCTACAACTACAACCTGTCGAAGCGCACCAAGGTCTATGCCTTCTGGACCGAGATCGACAACGACAAGGCGGAGACGGCGGGGGCGGTGGCGGCTTCTACAGCTTCCTGCCGGGTTCCCCCGCGGGCCTGGACAACTCTTCATTCGCCCTGGGTCTGCGCCACGCATTCTGACGCGTCAGCATAGGGCTGAAACAACGGGCGCTGCGGCGCCCGTTGTGTTTTCTGGGGCGTGGGCTGGGTCCGCTGCGTGTGCCCGGCCCAAGGGCGTAGGGTGCGCCGTGCGCACCGGACGTGAATCGGCGCGCTCGGCGCACCCCACATGGACGCTGCAGGCCGGGCGGGCTCGCTGCGTGTGCGCCTACGCCGCAACACGGTACTGCTGCTTCACAGCAGCGTTTGGCGGTTGTGGCTACGGCCGGCGCTTCGCGCCTTAACTTGCCTTTGGCAAGTTAGCCTTCGCCGCAATAGGGTACTGCTGCTTCACAGCAGCACCATATTGTCTCTATGGATCATCTCGGGTTCGTCGAGGTAGCCGAGGATGGCTTCGATTTCGCTGCTCGGACGGCGGGCGATTCGGCGGGCTTCGGCGCTGGAGTAGTTGGCGAGGCCGCGGGCGACTTCGCGGCCTTCCGGGTCGCGGCAGGCGATCACGGCGCCGCGCTCGAATTCGCCTTCCACCGCCACCACACCGACCGGCAGCAGGCTCTTGCCGCCCGCCAGCGCCTTGGCGGCGCCCGCGTCCAGGACGACGCTGCCGGCGAGCTGGAGGTGATCGGCTAGCCACTGCTTGCGCGCAGCCAGTGGCGGCACTTCGGCGACGAGCAGGGTTCCGAGGGCTTCGCCCTGGCACAGGCGCAGCAGTGCGTCGGGCTCGCGGCCGCTGGCGATGACGGTATGCGCGCCGCTGCGGGCGGCGCGCTGCGCGGCGCGCACCTTGGTGATCATGCCGCCCTTGCTGATGCCGCTGCCGGCGCCGCCAGCCATGGCGGCGTATGCGGGGTCGTCGGCGCGGCCTTCGCTGACCAGCGTGGCGCTCGCGTCGTGGCGCGGATCGGCGGTGTAGAGGCCGGCCTGGTCGGTGAGGATGACCAGGCAGTCGGCCTCGATCAGGTTGGCCACCAGCGCGCCGAGGGTGTCGTTGTCGCCGAACTTGATTTCGTCGGTGACGACAGTGTCATTCTCGTTGATGATCGGGACGACACCCAGTTCCATCAGTGCGGAAAGCGTTGACCGGGCATTGAGGTAGCGCTTGCGGTCTGCCAGATCCTCGTGGGTGAGCAGGATCTGGGCGGTGTGCAGGCCGTGGCGCGAGAACACGCTCTCGTAGGCCTGGGCCAGCCCCATCTGACCGATGGCGGCGGCGGCCTGCAGCTCGTGCATGGCGCGGGGGCGCGTCTTCCAGCCCAGGCGCTGCATGCCGGCGGCAATCGCGCCGGACGACACCATCACTACCTGCCGGCGCTCGCCGTGCAGTCGCGCAATCTGCGCCGCCCAGGCGGCCATGGCGTCGAGCGCGAGCCCGGCGCCGTTGTTGGTGACCAGAGCGCTGCCGACCTTGATGACGAGGCGGCGGGCGTCACGGATTGCTGATCTCATGTTCGCTCGGTTCATCGGTTTGCGTCTCGGCGGCGGCGCGCCGGGTCTGCTCGACGTGCGCCATCACCGCGAAAGTCAGTTCCCGGCAACCGCCTCCCGTGATCGCCGACACAGCGAAGTGGCGCTCGACGGGACCATAGCCGGCGACGAAATCGGCGATGCGCGCTTCGCGCTCCGCCTCGGGGATCAGGTCGATCTTGTTCATCACCAGCCAGCGCGGCTTTTCATACAGTGCGGCGTCGTACTTGCGCAGTTCGTCCAGTATGGCCTTGGCATCGTGCACCGGATCGGCCGCCGGATCGAAGGGGGCGATGTCCACGATGTGCAGCAGCAGCCGGGTGCGCTGGAGGTGGCGCAGGAACTGGTGGCCGAGGCCGGCGCCCTCCGCCGCGCCTTCGATCAGCCCAGGGATGTCGGCGATGACGAAGCTGCGGTTCTCGTCCACCCGCACCACGCCGAGATTGGGGTGCAGGGTGGTGAAGGGATAGTCGGCGACCTTGGGCCGCGCCGCCGACACGGCTCGGATGAAGGTGGACTTGCCGGCGTTGGGCATACCCAACAGGCCGACGTCCGCCAGCACCTTGAGTTCGAGCTTGAGGTCGAACCGCTGGCCGGGTTCACCCGGTGTGCATTGGCGCGGCGCGCGGTTGGTGCTGGACTTGAAGTGGAGGTTGCCCAGCCCGCCCTTGCCGCCCTTGGCCAGCAGCGCGTATTTGCCGTGCCGGTCGAGGTCGGCAATGACTTCGCCGGTTTCGAGATCGGCGATCACCGTGCCGACCGGAAAGCGCAGCTCGATGTCCTCGCCACCCTTGCCGTAGCAGTCGGCGCCGCGGCCGTTCTCGCCGCGCTGGGCGCGGAAGATGCGGGTGTAGCGATAGTCGATCAGGGTGTTGAGGTTCTCGTCGGCGACGCCATGGATGCTGCCGCCGCGCCCGCCGTCGCCGCCGCTGGGGCCGCCCCGCGGCACGTACTTCTCGCGCCGGAAGGTGGCCACGCCGTCGCCGCCGTCGCCGGCGATGATCTCAATCTTGGCTTCGTCGAAGAACTTCACAGGGCAGGATTCGCAGGAGAGATTGGCTTAGGGGTCGATGTGGAGCTGCTTGAGAATCAGGCGCACCAGCGAGTCCTTGGCCTCGGCGTGCCGGGGAATGGGCGCCTTGCGCCCGTTGGCCGCATTCAGGTAGATGGCGTGGTTGGCGCCGTGTCTGTGCAGCGCGCAGTTGTGTCCGAGAAGCAGGCGTATCAGTTGCTGCCGCTTCATGCGGCGATCGATAGCGGCTTCTGCATCGCACCCGGCGGAGCGGCAATCTCGTCGTCCCCGCGCAGCAGGCGATATACCTCGGCGATATTGCGTTCCAGTTCGTCCAGGGTTTCGCCCTGAGAGAAGCAGCCAGGCACTTCCTGCAGCCGTCCAACGTACCAGCCATCGTCGAGCCAGTATTCCAGAGTCAGGGTGGTCATTTCTTGCCTCCGGTCGAGTGAGCAGGCTCAGCTTATTGGACAGGCGCCAAACAAAAAAGCCCTACCGCAGGGATAGGGCTTCTGCCGCGGGGGCGGTGCGCTTCGCGCGCTACTGCTGTACCGCCGGAACGATAGCCACCATCTTCCGGCGCTCCGCGCCCTTGTGCGAGAACTGGACCGTGCCCGCCACCTTGGCGAACAGGGTGTGGTCCTTGCCCATGCCGACGTTGTCGCCGGCATGGAAGCGGGTGCCGCGCTGGCGCACGATGATGCTGCCGGCGGACACGAGCTGGCCACCGTAGCGCTTCACGCCCAAGCGTTTCGACTCCGAATCGCGGCCGTTGCGCGAACTGCCGCCTGCTTTCTTGTGTGCCATGGCTGGTCTCCTTTAGCCCGAGATGCCGTCGATACGGATTTCGGTGAAGTTCTGGCGATGCCCCTGGTGCTTCTGGTAGTGCTTGCGCCGGCGCATCTTGAAGATCTTGATCTTCGGGCCGCGCCCTTGGGCGAGGACGGTGGCCTTTACTTGAGCGCCGGTAACCAGGGGCGTGCCAATAGTGACAGACTCGCCTTCACCGACCATGAGCACCTGGTCGATGGTGATTTCCGTGCCCACGTCTGCCGGTATCTGTTCTACCTTGATCTTCTCGCCGGGAGCAACGCGATACTGCTTGCCGCCGGTTTTTATGACCGCGTACATGATGGACTCCGAAAGGGCTACTGAGAAAAACCCGCGATTCTACGCAAATCGGTGCCAGGGGTCAAAGCCGAGTGCCGCAACGAGCGGGTCCGGAGACGTGGGGACGAAGAAAATCCTGCCCCGCGCCGGATAGGTGACGTTGACATCCTTCCCGGCCTGAAGGCCGGAGATTCCTACGGCGCTCAGGCGCGGCATTGAGTCGCCCCTGAGTCGCTTCGGTGGGTTCCTGCTGCTGGCGGTCTTACTGCACCGCTCACTTCACAGGCTAGCCGGGCGTGTCCCGCCCTTAACACATTTATCGCGCCGACCCTATCGGCGTTTTCCTCGAAACCGCATGCCACACACGCGAACCGCGCTTGCGTCTGCCGGTTGTCCGACGACACGCGGCCGCAATACGGACAGGTGCGGCTCGTGTTCTGCGGCGGCACCGCGATGAGATGGCCCCCTCGCCAGGCCAGCTTGTAGTCCAGTTGGCGGCGGAACTCGAACCAGCCTTGATCGAGGATGGACTTGTTCAGGCCGGACTTGGCCCGAACCTTCCGGCCCGGCTGCTCGGGGGTGCCTGCGGCTGAGCTGGACAGGTTGCTTACCTGCAAGTCCTCGATACACACCATCGCGTGGTTTTGGCTGATCGTGGTCGTGGTCTTGTGCAGGTAGTCGCGGCGGGCGTTGCCGATACGGCAATGAATGCGCTGGACGCGGGCTTTCGCCTTCTTCCAGTTGTTGCTGAACTTCGTCTTGCGGCTCATCGCCCGCTGCGCTTTGCGCAAGGCCGCTTCGTGCCGTTTGAAGCTGTTGAGGGGAGCGTAGAACGTGCCGTCCGACAGGGTGGCAAAGCGGGCAATCCCCATATCAATGCCGACTGCGCTGCCGCTCGCAAGCGCTTGCTCGACCTCGCGCTCGGTCTGGATGGACACATACCACTTGCCGCACGACTGACTCACGGTAACGTTCTTCAGCGCACCGAGCGCATCGCGGCTGTTGCGGTAACGCAGCCAGCCGAGCTTGGGCAGGAAGATGCGGCTGTTGAGCTGATCGAGCTTGATCTGCTTCGGGTCGGGGTAGCGAAAGCTGTCGTGCCGGCCCTTCTTCTTGAAGCGCGGAAACTCGGCCCGCTTGGCGAAGAAATTGGCGTAGGCCCGCTCCAAATCCTTGAGCGTCTATTGCAGCGGGTGAGCCGGCGCATCGGCCAGCCATGCCGTGTCTGCGCCGTTGCGCCACGCGGTGAGCAGCTTGCACAGCGCGGCATAGCCGAGCTTGTTCTCGCCTTGTTCGTAGCGCGCCTTCTGCAACGCCAGCGCCTTGTTGAACACGAACCGGCAGGCGCCGGCGAAGCGGCGCATGTGGCGCTGCTGCGCACCGTCCGGCATCAGTTCGTACTTGAAGGCTTGAAGTCTTTGCATCGCCCAATCATACTTTTGGTTTATGCACGATGATAACGATATTCGACATGGACGGCACTGCGTTTTCAAGATGCACGTCCATTTGGTCTTTGTCGCGAAATATCGACGCAGAGTCTTCGACGGCGACGCCATCGAGCGGCTTCGCGCCATTTTTGCGAAGCTCTGCGGCGACTTCGAGGCCGATCTGATTGAGATGGACGGCGAGGACGATCATGTCCATCTGTTGGTGCAGTACCCGCCCAAGCTCGCCGTCTCGAATCTGGTGAACAGCCTCAAGGGCGTGTCCAGCCGCCTGCTGCGCAAAGAGCGCCCGGACATCCAGCAACGCTACTGGTAGGGCGTACTGTGGTCGCCGTCCTATTTCGCCGCCTCGTGTGGCGCAGCGCCCATCAGCATCGTGCGCCAGTACATCGACCAGCAGCAGAGGCCACACTGAATCCCAACGCCAAGGGCGCCTACGGCCTCCGCGCTATCCTTCCCCGCCCTGAACGGCGGGGCTTGCCGCGCAACGGGTCAAAAAAACGGACGGTGCAGGCATGGCGGGGAATACCCGCCGCGCCTGCACCGTCCGCCTGTCGCGGACACCGGATCAGGACGGCCGCGAACCGGTCGGGAAGGGCCAGGCAGCGGCCGGATTGAGCGAGGACTTGAGGCCAGGTGCGGCCGCCGTAGAAGGCGTTGCAGCGGCCGGGGCCGCGGGCGCCAGTGCGGCGGCGGGTGATGCCTCGGGTTTCTTGGCTGCCGGTTTCCTTGCTGCGGGTGCCGAAGCCTTTTTGGCCACCGGTTTGGCGGCAGCCTGTTTGGCAACAGGCTTGGCCGTGGCCTTTTTGGCCGCCGGTCTGGCGGCAGCCTTCTTGGCAACAGGCTTGGCCGCGGCTTTCTTCGCAACAGGCTTGGCCGTGGCCTTTTTGGCCGCCGGTTTGGCGGCTGCCTTCTTCGCGACAGGCTTGGCCGCGGCTTTCTTCGCGACAGGCTTGGCCGCCGCCTTCTTCGCTGCGGGTTTGGCGGTTGCCTTCTTCGCCGCAGGCTTTGCTGCTGCCTTCTTGGCGACGGGCTTGCCCGTGGACTTCTTCGCCGCGGGCTTTGCTGCTGCCTTCTTGGCGACGGGTTTGCCCGCGGCCTTCTTCGCTGCAGGTTTCGCTGCGGCCTTTCTGGCAGCAGGCTTCGCCGCGGACTTCTTGGCGGCAGGCTTGGCCGCCGCCCTCTTCACCGCCGGCTTCTTGGCCGCAGAAGCCTTCTTCACGGCACCCTTCTTGGCCGCAGGGGCCTTCTTCACGGCAGCCTTAGTGACCGCGGGTTTGGCGACCTTCTTCACCGCGGACTCCTTCGCTGCAGACTTCTTCTTCGCCGATTTCTTGGCGGCGGATTTCTTCGCTTCAGCCATCACTTTCCTCCTTCAACTAAGTAACAGGATTGAGCCAACTGATATCCGCCTGAACAAGCACGGCCATTCGCCCGCCCGGTTCGCACCGCGCGTAGTGAATTCTTGGTGCGCCTTCGCGCTCCCCGACGCGCTTACCACGGCGCCAGGAAGAGGCTGCAGGGCGTAGCGCCCCGCACTTCACAAGTTCGGTATGCGGCCATCCGCTGCGCCATCGCGCCCGCGGCGGCTCTGGTCTCTCGCGCATGCCGGCGCATTCCATTCCCGGTGACGCGTGTCGTGTCGTTACGCGGGTGGGCCGCAGATCGCGATGATAATGCCGAGGGCATGGGGGCGGGAAAGGCGTGCGGCGAACCCGGCGCCAAGCGACGGTGCTCAGCATGCATCCCTCGCTGGCCGCCGACCCGGCCACCCGTCGCGCGGGTGGGGGTGGGGCCGCGGGCGGCGCTTCGCCTTGGCCTCGCGCCTCAACCCCGACTCGTGGATGTTTCGCCCCGGGCCGGCGGCAAACCCTGCGCCATGGCGAGGGGAGGCCGTCGTCATGATTGCGGCTTTCGCGGGGAGCAATGACATCCGACCACCGCGCCGTTGCGGCGGGTGATCCTGGATTCGGAGCCGGGGGGATTCAGGAAATCGAGCGGCGCGCAGGGGAGGCTGAGGCATTGCGCCAGGGAAGCGGGCATGGCCAATCGCCGCCTGCATCGACAACGTCCCCTGCCGTGTCCTGTTCTTGCCGCACCCCTGCAAGCCGCGCCCCTCCTGGGTTTCGGGGCACCCCACTAGATGTAGTGCCCCCACTACGGTATGCGACTAATTCTAGGGCGTCATTTTTGAACGCGCAAGATTTTTTTCTGTCAAGTGGGGGGTGTTGCGCAATCGTGTGTCTTGTTGACAACACCGGCGGCATAGCGCCGGGCGTCGCCGCTTCAACGCGGCGCGCCGACGAGCAGCCGATGCAGGCGTGGCCAGTCGAAATGCGGTCCCGGATCGGTCTTGCGTCCCGGCGCAACGTCGGCGTGGCCGGCGATGTCGGCGATCGGGTAGCGCCGGCGCAGTGCCGCGATCAGCCGGGCCAGCACCGCGTACTGCACTGCCTCGAACGGATGCTCGTCGCCGCCTTCGAGTTCAATGCCAACCGAGAAGTCGTTGCAGCGGTGGCGCCCCTTCCACGACGACGCTCCCGCATGCCAGGCGCGTTGCCCGCAGGGGACGAACTGGATCAGCCCGCCGTCGCGCCGCACCAGGAAGTGGGCCGACACCCGCAGGCCTTCGATCGTGGCGTAATAGGGGTGGGCCGCCGGGTCGAGCCGGTTGGTGAATAGCCGCTCGATGGCGTCGCCGCCGAACTGCCCCGGGGGCAGGCTTATGGCATGGATCACGGCGAGATCGACCGCCAGGCCCGGCGGCCGGTCGTCGCAATTCGGCGACAGGACGCGCTGCGCCCCAGGCAGCCAGCCGTCATCGTCCGGGGCGGCCGGCGCGTTCGACGGGCGCTGTGCTGCCGCTCACTCCTTGAGGCCGAGCCGCTCCATCCGGTAGCGCAGGGAGCGGAAGGTGACGCCCAGGAGCTTGGCCGCGGCGGTGCGGTTGAAGCGCGTCTTCTGGAGCGCATCGTTGATGGCCTGGCGCTCGACCCGGTCCAGGTAGTCCTGCAAGGGGCCGCCTTCCGCGGCGGCACCCGCGCTTCCCGGTTCCAGGTCCACCGGCGCGAGCTGCAGGTCGTCGACGCCGATCTCCGAGCCGGACAGCAGGGCCAGCGCCCGCTCCAGCACGTTCTCGAGTTCGCGCACGTTGCCCGGGAAGGGATAGACCTCCAGGGCGCGCAGCGCGGCGGCCGACAGGCGGGGGGGCTGATGCCGCTGTCGCGGCTCATGCGGTCGAGGATGCTCGCGGCCAGCAGCGGGACATCTTCGCGGCATTCGCGCAGCGACGGCATGCGCAGTTCGATGACGTTCAGGCGGTAGAACAGATCCTGCCGGAACTGGCCCTTGTCCACCAGGCTGCGCAGGTTCTGATGGGTGGCGCTGATGATGCGCACGTCCACCGGCTCCTCCGCGGTGGCGCCGATGTTGCGCACGCGCTTCTCCTGGATTGCCCGCAGCAGCTTGACCTGCATCTGCAGCGGCAGGTCCGCCACTTCGTCGAGGAACAGCGTGCCGCCGTTGGCCGCCTGGAAGAAGCCTTCGCGGTCGCTGTCCGCGCCGGTGAATGCCCCCTTGCGGTAGCCGAAGAACTCGCTCTCCATGAGGTTCTCGGGAATCGCGCCGCAGTTCACCGGCACGAAGGGCAGGCTGCCGCGGGGCGACAAGGCGTGGATCAGCCGCGCCGCGCGCTCCTTGCCGCTGCCCGACTCGCCCGATACGTATACCGGCGCCTGGCTCTTCGCCAGCTTGGCGATCAGGGTGCGCACCTGCTGTATGGCGGACGATTCGCCGAGCAGTTGATACGCTTCCGGAGCGTGCTGGACTTCCTCCGGCTGGGACACCTTGAGGGCGGACTTGACCAGCGCCCGCAACTGGTCGAGCGACACCGGCTTCGAAAGGTAGTCGAAGGCGCCCGCCTTCAGCGCCGCCACTGCGTTCTCGGTACTGCCGTAGGCGGTGATCACCGCCACCGGCAGGTCGCGGCAAACCTCGCCGATGTGGCGCACCAGTTCCAGTCCGTCGCCGTCGGGCAGCCGCATGTCGGTCAGGCAGAGCTGGTAGTGCTTGGCGGCGAGCAGGCGTTTGGCATCGGCCACCGTGCCGGCGGTGTCGGCCGCCAGTCCCATGCGCGCCATGGTCAGGTCGAGCAGCTCGCGGATGTCGGCCTCGTCGTCGACGACGAGTACCTGGGCTAGTTCGGCGCGGGTGCGGCGTTCGGGTCGGTTTGCCATCGTTTCAGCTTGCCTGTGATGCAGAAGTGGGCGCCCGGGGAATTGTCGAGCAGACCGAGACTGGCGTCGTTCGCGTCGCACAGCTCGCGTGCGATGTACAGACCGAGGCCGGTGCCCTTGCTGTGGGTGGTGAAGAAAGGCTCGAACACCTGGCCCCGCAGCCTGTCGTCGATTCCCGGGCCGTCGTCGATAATATGCAATTCGCAGCGGTTTGCCGAGGCATTGCTGCTCGCGGCAAGCTGTATCGAGCCGGGTTTGCCGCTGCTGTGGCGCACCGCGTTGGCCAGCAGGTTCCACAGCACCTGGTTGAAGTGGGCGCGATCGAACACCAAGGACGCCTTCGCCTCTATTTCGCGCGCGAACAGCACGGGGGGCGCCTTCTCGTGCATGGTGAACTCGTCGAGAAAGGTGGCGAGGAAGGGCTCCAGCGCGATCTTCTCCGGCTCGACGCGGTCGCGGCGGCCCAGTTCCAGCACGTCGCGCACCATGCGTTCGAGGCGCAGCGCGTTGTCGCGGATGATGCGGGTGAGCCGCGCCTGCATGTCGGTGCGCTTTTCATCGCGCATCAGATCGGCGGCCTGGCTGATGGCCGACAGCGGGTTGCGTATCTCGTGGGCGATGTTCGCCGTCAGCCGTCCGAGGGCGGCTAGCTTCATCTGCTGGGCCTGGGCCTGGAGGCGGCCGGTATCCTCAAGGAATACCAGCGCATCGCCGCCCGAGCCGACGACCAGCCGCGCGCGCAGCGACTTGCCCCCGGGCGCAAAACGCATCGGCAGTTCCTCCTCGCCGGCGCCGGGATCGGTGCGGCGAAGTTTCTCGGCGAGTTCGGGTAGCAACTCGGCCACGTCGCGCCCGCCGAGTGCGCCCAGGCCCAGCAGCGTCTCGGCGCGCGGGTTGGCCTGGCGCACCTTGCCGGCGAAGCTCACCACCAGCACACCGTCATGGACGTCGCGGATGATGCGCTGGTTCATGCGCAACTGATCGTCCAGTTCGACGCCGCGCTGGCGCGCCAGCTCCTCGTTGGCGATCACCCGGCGCGCCAGCAGGCGGGCCGAGATCGCCGTGGCGAAGAAGGCAATGCTGATGATGCCGGCCTGGACGAAGTTGGTATCCGGCGGACTGACGGCGACGCTGCGATAGGCTTGTTCGAGGAGCACGGCGATGGTCGCCATTGCCGCGTAGAACAGCGACAGTCGCCCCTGTCCGACGAGGCCGGCGCCGGCGAGCATCACCAGCATCATCACCGCGAGACCGCTCTTCTGCCCGCCGCTCGCATGCAGCAGCAGCGTCAGCGCCACGATATCCACCGCTACCTGCAGGCTGACCAGACCGTTGAAGCGCAGCGGCAGGCGCCCATGGGTCAGGATGAAACCCAGCGCCAGGAGGCAATATCCGACATCGACCCAGAGGAACAGGTCGCGCTTGTAGTCCGGGGTGTCGTGGCCGGCTCCCTGGAACACCAGGCCGGCAACGAGCAGCACGCTGGCCGCCACCAGGCGGTAGAAATTGAAATAACCCAGGGAGCGCCACAGCGACTCGGATGTGTCGGGCACGCGCAGCTCAGCCGCCGCAGCCAGTTGCGTCATGTCTGCTCGCCTAAGCGCCGAGGCGGCGGTGTTCCTCGGAGCAATAGTGGCGTTCGCCGACGCGCACGCTGTCGCTCTCGGGCAGGTTCACACCGCAATGGGCGCAGACCACCATGCGTTCGGCCGGCAGGTCGCGCCGCGGCTTGGTCTGTTCGTCGCGGCGTGACCGCGCCTTCAGCCCCTTGAACAGCAAGTAGCCGACCAGTGCCACGAACAGCAGGAGGATGAACTTTCCCATGGGACGCATTCCGAGCAGGACGCGGACTATATAGCACGGGTCCGCCTGCCGCGACCCCGCGATGAGCCGGGCCGCAGGGCATGAACGTCACGGAAGCGTTCCCTCTGCCCCTATGGCGGGGGAGAGGGAGCAATTCATGCGATTGCCCGAAGCCGGACCGCAACGCGATTCAGTCCGCCGGATGCCACAGGGTTTGCGCAACCGCTGCCGCCCGCGACTCATGCCGCAACGGTGTTCGCCGGCGCCGTGCGGAGGACGAAGTCAGGAAGGAGGGTCGCCGGGGCCGGGCGCGGAGCGGTCGCCGCGCGGGTCGAGGCCCTGGCTGCGCAGCGGCGACCTGCGACGATACAGAGGCGCCGGCGGGCGGATCGCCCGGCAACGACCCCCGCCGCCGCGACGGCTGCTTCAACGATTGATTTCAGACCAGAATTGGTCGGGGTGAGAGGATTCGAACCTCCGACTCCTGCGTCCCGAACGCAGTACTCTACCAGGCTGAGCTACACCCCGAATCGATGCTCCAGAACAACAGAGCCAAGCTCTCGCTTGGCCCGGCCGCCTGTTGCGGTGTGGTGCGGGTCCGGCGGGTTGCCCCGTCAGTGATCCCTCGCCACGGAAAAGCGCGCCAATTCTAGCAGAGAATCTTTGTAGTTTGAATTCGCCAGCGGGGCGAGAGACTCGACCGCGAGGTCGGCCTCGGCAACCGCCATGCGCTTGGCCTCTTCGAGCGCACCCGTGGCACGGATCGCCTCGATGACGGCGGGAAAGTCGTCGCGTCCGCCCTGTTCAATGGCGTGGCGCACGGCAGCGGCCTGGTCCGCATTGCCTCGATGCAGGGCGTGGATCAGCGGCAACGTCGGCTTGCCTTCGGCCAGATCGTCGCCCAGGTGCTTGCCGGTGGCATTCTCGTCGCCGGAGTAGTCGAGCACGTCGTCGATCAACTGGAACGCGGTGCCGAGGTGCATGCCGTAGTTCGCCAGCCCCTCTTCGATGTCTGGCGGTGCGGCGCCCAGGATCGCACCGAGGCGCGCACCGGCCTCGAACAGCTTGGCCGTCTTGAAACGGATGACGCGCAGATAGGAGGCGACGTTGACGTCCGCGTCGTGGCAGTTCAGCAGTTGCAGAACCTCGCCCTCGGCGATGGTGTTGGTGGCGTCGGCCAGCACCCGCATCACGCGCATGCTGTCCACCGCGACCATCATCTGGAAGGCGCGGGAATAAAGGAAATCGCCCACCAGCACCGAGGCGGCATTCCCGAAGAGCGCGTTGGCTGTCTTGTTGCCGCGCCGCAGTTCCGATTCGTCCACCACGTCGTCGTGCAGCAACGTTGCCGTGTGGATGAACTCGACCACCGCGGCCAGTGTATGTTGGTGTGTGCCGCCGTAACCGGCCGCACCGGCGGAGAGCAGTACCAGGGCCGGACGCAGGCGCTTTCCGCCGCTGCCGATGATGTACTCGGCCACCTGCCGGATCAGCACGACGTCGGAGTGTAGCCGCGTGCGGATCACTTCGTTGACGCGGCGCATGTCGTCGCTGATTAGGGCGAGAAAGCTGGGCTGGAGCAAGGCGCGGCGTCCGGAAAAAGCGCGATGGTAGGCGCCGTCACTGGGGGCGTCAAGAAAGTGCGACAGCACCGGCTGCGAGGCGCGCAACCCGGCGCAATCGCATGGATTGCCCCACTTCCCGCCTGCGGGGAGATGGAACGATTCTGCGACCTTCGTGCGTCCGTCCCGGAGCGCAAGCGGCGTCAGCGTCTGGTGCCCCTGGTCTCATCTGATATACTGCGCACCCGTCACACGGGCCGATAGCTCAGCTGGGAGAGCGCCGCGTTCGCAATGCGGAGGTCGAGGGTTCGATCCCCTTTCGGTCCACCAGAACACCCAAATGAAGCCTTGCAAACCACCGCGAGGCTTTTTGTTTTCCTGGCTTCGGCATTGGTGGTGTAAACGGCCGCGGTGGAGAATCCCGATCGGGCGCGGGATTGCGCACGATTCTGGGTCGGAACGTGGCAAAGCGGCCGCCGTGCGCAGTCGCCGGCAGGAAGGCCTCTGCGGTGAATCGCCTCGTCATTCGCCGCACTTGGCGCGTCGAATAGCGTGCCATTGCGGTGAATGGGTGTCACAATCGCCGCATGAATAGCGGAGATGAGCCTTACATCTGGCAACTCGCCGATTGGCCGGCCATGCGATACGACCTCGCCGCCCTGGTGGGCCCCTTGGCCGAGGTCAGCCGCGCCCAAGGGCAGCTTCTGGGCCGGCTGGCGGATGTCGGCATGCCCCTGCGCGACCAGGCCAGCCTGGTGGCGCTGACCGAGGACGTGGTCAAGACCAGCGAAATCGAGGGCGAACGGCTCGATGTCGAAGCGGTGCGTTCATCGATTGCCCGGCGCCTCGGCGTGGACTTCGGCGCCCTTGCCCCGGTGGATCGACATGTCGAGGGCGTGGTCGAGATGGTGCTCGACGCCACGGCCCGCTGCGCTGCACCACTGACGCCGCAGCGACTGTTTGGCTGGCATGCCGCATTGTTTCCCACCGGGTACAGCGGCCTCGCCCAAATCCGTGTTGGCGCCTGGCGCGACGATGCCTCTGGTCCGATGCAGGTGGTGTCGGGCCCGGTTCATCGCCAGCGTGTCCATTACGAGGCACCGCCTGCCGCGCGGCTGGAGGCGGAGGTTGCCGATTTCCTGGCTTGGGCGAACGCCGACACGCCCGAACCGAAGTTGATCAAAGCGGGGCTGGCGCATTTGTGGTTTGTGACCCTGCACCCCTTCGACGACGGCAACGGTCGTATCGCCCGGGCAGTGGGCGATGTGTTCCTGACCCGCGCCGATGGCAGCCCGCAGCGCTTCTATGGCCTGTCGGCGCAGATCCAGCGCGAGCGCAAGGCCTACTACGACGTGCTGGAGCACACACAGAACGGCACGCTGGATGTGACCGAATGGTTGTCGTGGTTCCTCGGCGCCCTGCAGCGGGCGGTGGATAGCGCCGGGCACGCGCTCGACGCCGTCCTGGTGAAGGCGCGCTTCTGGCAGCGCTGGGCGGGCACGCCGCTGAACGAGCGGCAGGTGGCATTGCTCAACCGGCTGCTCGACGGTTTCGAGGGCAAGCTGACCAGCAGCAAATGGGCAGCCATTGCCAAATGCTCCCCCGACACAGCGCTGCGCGACATCGGCGATCTGATTGCGCTGGGCGTGCTGCGCAAGATGGCCGGCGGCGGGCGCAGCACGGCCTACGAACTCGTTGATTGAGGAAACAGTCAACGATCTGAATGACCTTCGGCGCACCGATATCCATCTTGCAGATCCGTTCGCCACTGCCGGCCGCAAGACGAGGCAGGCGGCGACCAAAGTCAGCCTTGGCGGAGCGCCGATGGGCACCATCCACCATGCACCGCACCATGCACCGCAAAGCGCGGTTCGACGCAACGAGACAAGGGAGCACCGCCATGATCGCCCGCCTGCTGGTTCTGCTCTGTGCAAGCCTGGTGTTCCTCGCGGCGCATCCGGCCCGGGCGGCCGATGCCGCGAACCAGGGTTTCGACATTCCGCCCTGGTTCGCCGAAACCTTTCTCGATTTCCGCGACGACCTGCGCGATGCAGGCAAGGCCGGCAAGCGGCTGATGGTGTATTTCGGCCAGGACGGTTGCCCCTATTGCAGGGAGCTGATCCAGACCAACTTCAGCCAGAAGGGCATCGTCAACAAGACGCAGAAACACTTCACCGCCCTGGCCCTCAACATCTGGGGCGACCGCGAGGTGACCTGGATAGACGGTCGCAGCATGAGTGAGAAGGACTTCGCGAAGCTGCTCAAGGTGCAGTTCACGCCCACCGTGCTGTTCCTCGACGAGAAAGGCGGGATCGCGGCGCGGCTCAACGGCTACTACCCGCCGCAGCGCTTCGAGGCGGTGCTCGACTACGTGGCGGGGCGCATGCAGACGAAGCAGCCGCTGGCCGATTACCTCGCCAGCGCTCCCAAGGAGGCGGCGAGCCCCACGCTGCACCAACAGCCGTTTTTCATGAAGCCGCCCTATGACCTGCGCCGCAGGCCGGGCGGCAAGCCGCTCGCCGTGGTGTTCGAGACGCGCCACTGCGCCGGCTGCGACGAGATGCACCGCGAGGGCTTCCGCCGCAAGGAGGTCCAGGCGCTGCTGCCCAGGTTCGACGTCGCGCGCTTCGCTCTCTCGGACCGCAGCGAGATCACGACGCCCGTAGGCCGCAAGACCAATGCCGAGGTCTGGGCGCGGGAACTGAAGATCGCCTACACGCCGTCCATCGTCTTCTTCGACACCGCGGGCAAGGAGGCCTTCCGCATCGAAGCCTACCTGCGGCCTTTCCATCTGTCATCGTCGTTCGAGTACGTGGCGAGCGGCGCCTGGCGCGGCGAACCCGAGTTCCAGCGCTACCTTCAGGCGAAGGCGGACAAGATGCGCGCCCGCGGTGAGAAGGTCGAGCTGTGGTGAGGTCCACGACCGCGGTCGCGGCGCGCTAAACTCTGCGGCCCGCAACGACCGCGTCCCCCATAGTCCCTCGTGATTAGCAGGAATCCTCAGCCCTCGATCCGTAGGGCGGGCCATGCCCGCCGGTTCAGCGACCGGTGCGCATGGCGCACCCTACCGAAGAGTTGCAGGAACGGTGGGTTTGCGGGATCTACAAGGGGAATCTCCCCTGGCTCGTACATTGCAGGGTTTCCGGCCGGGCCGAAGCCGGACACCTGTTTGATTCCCGCTCGGCCGGCTTAGGACAAGGAATGGACCACGACCTCGACGCCGCCGCCCTCGATTACCACCGTCATCCCACTCCCGGCAAGATTGCCGTCGTTCCAACCAAGGGGCTGACCAACCAGCGCGACCTGGCGCTGGCCTACTCGCCCGGCGTTGCCGCCGCCTGCAATGCCATCGTCGCCGACCCGGCCCAGGCGCGCGAACTGACTTCCCGCGGCAACCTGGTGGGCGTGGTCACCAACGGCACGGCGGTGCTGGGGCTGGGCAACATCGGTCCGCTGGCGGCCAAGCCGGTGATGGAAGGCAAGGGGGTGCTGTTCAAGAAGTTCGCCGGCATCGACGTGTTCGACATCGAGCTCGCCGAGAACGACCCGGACAAGCTGATCGACATGATTGCCGCGCTGGAGCCCACCCTGGGCGGCGTCAACCTGGAGGACATCAAGGCGCCGGAGTGCTTCTACATCGAGCAGAAGCTGCGCGCCCGCATGAAGATCCCGGTGTTCCACGACGACCAGCACGGCACCGCCATCATTTCGTCGGCGGCGCTGCTCAACGGCCTCACCGTGGTCGGCAAGCGCGCCGAGGACGTCAAGGTGGTCTGCTCCGGCGCCGGGGCGGCGGCCATCGCCTGCCTCGACCTGTGGTGCCACCTCGGGGTGCGGCGCGACAACGTGACGGTGTGCGACTCCAAGGGCGTCATCCATGTCGGCCGCGACGCGAACATGGAGCCCAACAAGGCCCGTTATGCCCGCGACACCGTGGCGCGCAAGCTGGGCGATGCCATCGCGGGGGCCGACGTGTTTCTCGGACTGTCGACCGCCGGCGTGCTGACGCGGGACATGGTGGCGAGCATGGCCGAACGGCCGCTGGTCTTCGCGCTCGCCAATCCCACGCCGGAGATCATGCCGGAGGAGGCCAAGGCGGCCCGTCCCGACTGCATCGTCGCCACCGGCCGTTCCGACTACCCGAACCAGGTCAACAACGTCCTGTGCTTCCCCTTCATCTTCCGCGGCGCGCTGGACGTGGGCGCCACCGGCATCAGCGACGCGATGAAGCTCGCCTGCGTCCATGCCATCGCCGAGCTGGCGCGGGCCGAGCTGTCGGCGGACGTCGCGCTGGCCTACCACGGACAGGACATCGAGTTCGGTCCCGAGTACCTCATCCCCAAGCCCTTCGACTCGCGCCTGATCATGAAGATCGCGCCGGCGGTGGCCAAGGCGGCGATGGACTCCGGCGTCGCCACCCGTCCCATCGCCGACTTCGACGCCTACCGCGACCGGCTGAAGGAATTCGTCTATCACACCGGCATCGGCATGCGCGCCATCTTCGCCTGCGCCAAGCAGGCGCACATGAAGCGAGTGATCTACGCCGAGGGCGAGGATGAGCGCGTGCTGCGCGCCGCCCAGGTGGTGGCCGAGGAAGGCTTGGCCCGGCCGATCCTGATCGGCCGACCCGCCGTGGTCGAGATGCGGCTGCGCAAGGCCGGCCTGCACCTGCGGCCCGGCATCGACTTCGAACTGGTCAATCCGGAGAGCGACGAGCGCTACCGCGAGTGCTGGCAGACCTACCACAAGCTCATGGTGCGCCGCGGCGTCACCCCGGAAGCGGCCAAGGCGGCGATGCGCCGCGACCACACCGTCATCGGCGCCACCCTGCTGCGCCTGGGCCATGCCGACGGCCTGCTGTGCGGCGTGGTGGGGCAGTTCGCAGGCCATCTGAAGGTGATTTCCGACGTCATCGGCAAGCGCCCCGGCTGCAACGTGTTCGCCGCGATGAACTACCTGATGCTGCCACGGCGCTCGCTGTTCATCTGCGACACCCACGTGAACGAGAACCCCAGCGCCGACGAGGTGGCCGAGATCACGCTGATGGCCGCGGAAGTGGTGCGCCGCTTCGGCATCGTGCCCAAGGCGGCGCTGCTGTCCCACTCCAACTTCGGCTCCGCCAACTCCGCCTCGGCGCTCAAGATGAGCCATGCCGCGGCGCTATTGCCGGCGCTGTCCCCGGGCGAACTGGAAGTGGACGGTGAGATGCACGGCGACTGCGCGCTGTCGGAGGAGATCCGCCACCTCGCCCACCCCGAGTCGCCGCTAAAGGGTGAAGCCAACCTGCTGGTGATGCCCAATCTGGATGCAGCGAACATTGCCTACAATCTACTCAAGGTCACCAGCGGCCAAGGCGTGACCATAGGCCCCATCCTGCTCGGCGCGGCGCGGCCGGTGCACGTGCTGACCTCGACCGCGACGGTGCGGCGGCTGGTGAACATGACCGCGCTGGTGGTAACTGCAGCGCTCGCCTGCTGAACGGGCGCTGCGCCGGCACTGACTTTGGAGGAATCGAAATGCCCCATGCCATACGCTTCGAAAAGACCGGCGGCCCGGAAGTCCTGCAATGGACAGAAGTCAGCGTCGGCGAACCGGGTGCCAACGAGGCGCGCATCCGTCAGCACGCCTGCGGCCTGAATTTCATCGACATCTATCACCGCACCGGCCTCTATCCGGTGCCGCTGCCCTCGGGCATCGGCCTCGAAGGGGCGGGCGTGGTCGAAGCGGTGGGCAGCGCGGTCAGCCACCTCAAGCCGGGGAACCGCGTTGCCTACGCCGGCGGGCCGCTGGGCGGCTACGCCGAGGTGCGGCTGATTCCCGCCGACCGGCTGGTGAAGCTGCCCGATGGCATCGACTTCAAGACCGGGGCCGCGATGATGCTTCAGGGCCTCACCGCCGCCTACCTGCTGCGCCGCACCTACCGCGTGCAGGCGGGCGACCCGGTGCTGATCCATGCCGCCGCCGGCGGTGTGGGCACCATCGCCTGCCAGTGGGCCAAGGCCCTGGGCGCGACGGTGATCGGCACGGTTTCGTCGGACGCCAAGGCCGAACTCGCACGCGCCCACGGCTGCGACCACGTCGTCATTTACACGCGGGAGAACTTCACCCAGCGGGTGCGCGAGATCACCGGCGGCGCCGGCGTGGCGGTGGTCTATGACGGCGTCGGCAAGGACACCTTCATGGGTTCCCTGGATTGCCTGCGCCCGCTGGGGATGATGGCGTCCTTCGGCAACGCCTCCGGCGCGGTGCCGCCCGTGGATCTGCTGCTGCTGTCGCAGAAGGGCTCGCTGTTCCTCACCCGTCCGACGCTGATGCACTACACGGCCAAGCGCGCCGACCTGGAGGCGCTGGCGGGCGAACTGTTCGAGGTGGTCGCCGCCGGCAAGGTGCGCGTCGAGGTGAATCAGACCTGCGCCCTGAGGGACGCCGCCCAGGCCCAGGTGGATCTGGAGGCGCGCCGCACCACCGGATCGACCGTATTGTTAACCTGAACCCGCTGAAGCGCGTTTAGCATAGCGCCCCACGAACAACCGCGAATCCCTCTCGATGCTCCGGACACTCCTTGCTACCAGCCTTCTCGCCCTCGCCGCGGCCCTTCCCGCCGCGGCGCAGGAGCGCGGCTACACCTACACCCCCACCCAGGCAGCCTACCTCAAGGCGGAGATCCGCAAGGCGCAGGAGCGCTTCGTCAACAAGGCGGCGGCGGTCTCCGGCGTGCCCCAGGCGCGCATCCGCGACTGGATGCCCACCGACGGGCGCGACGTGCCGCCGAAAGTCAGCATCCTGCCGGCGCTGGCACGGGAGCGCGGCAAGCCGTTCACCGAGGAGGAGCGCGCCACCATTCTCGCCGCCGATCAGGAACGCTTCCAGGCGATCGAGCAGGCCAAGCAGACCGCGCAGCAAAAGTAGGGTGCGCCATGCGCACCGTTCGCGTCGCTGGATCGGCGCACCCTACGGCGTTGCGTTTTCCCCGGCGTGCGGTCGCAGCCGTTTCACCAGGGGCTGGTGGCCGCGCTTGTAGATCATCATGGTGCGGATGAAGGTGATCACCACCACGCCGTCCTGGTTGTAGCCGGTGGTCTTGACGCTGACGATCCCCACGTCGTGGCGCGACTTGGACTCGCGCTTCTCCAGCACTTCCGACTGCGAATAGAGCGTTTCGCCGTCGAATACCGGCGCCGGCAGACGCACCTCGTCCCAGCCGAGGTTGGCGAACACGTTCTGCGACACGTCGGTCACGCTCTGGCCGGTGATCAGCGCCAGGGTGAAGGTGGAATCCACCAGCGGCCGGCCCCACTCGGTCTGGGACGCGTAGTGGCGGTCAACGTGGATCGGCGAGGTATTCTGCGTCAGCAGGGTGAACCAGGAATTGTCCACTTCGAGCACGGTGCGCCCGAGAGGATGCTGATAAACGTCGCCTACCTTGAAATCTTCGTAAAAACGGCCTTGCCAGCCAAGCTTGCCAGACATTTCTCCCTCCCTCGTCGTGTCGTGCTGGAGGCGATTGTGCCGCAATTCTGCGCCCCGCAGCGGGTGAGCTGACCCTGTGCTAGATTCGGGCGATGCGTTCCATCCTCATCGCCAACCCCAAGGGCGGCTGCGGCAAGACGACGCTGGCCACCAATCTCGCCGGCTACCTGGCGCAGGCCGGGCGTCAGGTGATGCTGGGCGACATCGACCGCCTGCAGTCGGCCCGCCAGTGGTTGCGGCTGCGCGGGGCCGAACTGCCGCCGATCCGCTCCTGGGACATCGAGCCCGGCGAGCCGCAGCGTCCGGCCCGCCCGCCCAAGGGCACCACCCACGTCGTGCTCGATTCCCCTGCCGGGCTGCATGGCAAGAAACTCGCCGCGCTGCTGAAGCTGGTGAGCCAGGTACTGGTGCCGCTGCAGCCTTCGCTCTTCGACATGCTGGCGACCGGCGGCTTTCTCGATGCCCTGGCCGAGGAAAAGGCGGTGCGCAACCGCAGCATCACCGTTGCAATCGTCGGCATGCGGGTCGATGCCCGCACCCGCTCCGCCCAGGAACTGGAGCGCTTCCTCGCGCGCTACGACCTGCCGGTGCTGAGCTTTCTGCGCGACACCCAGCTCTACGTCCAGGCCGCTGCCCACGGCCTGACGCTGTTCGACCTCGCGCCTTCGCGCGTGGAACGCGATCTCGAGCAGTGGCGACCGATCGTTGACTGGGTGGATAGCGCCGCCGGGTCGTAGGCGCGGCGCCTGGCCGAACGTGGCTCAGCGCCGCTCGGCTTCCTCGATCGCCCTGCGCTGGGCGTCCGCCTGCTCCTGCACGGTCGACTCGACGCCCCGCGCCTTGTCGATCGCCTGAAGCTGGCTGTCGAACACGCCGCGCTGGGCGGGCGCAGCGGGTGCCGGGCGCTCGCCGCAGCCGGCCGCCAGACAGGCGGCGAGTGCGAGGATCGGGATGCAGCGGATTGTCATGGCGGATCGCCTTGCGGATCGGGTCGCCCGAATCTACGCCGCGGATCGCGGGCGGTCAAACGCGCCGCCGGGTGCCTGTGGCGTAGAATCGCCTTCCCCAACAGACCAGAGAGGAAATGCCCAATGAGCGATATCAAGGAATACCTCGGTTCGGGCGTCGTGGTGAGCTTCGACAGCCGGCGCTGCATCCATGCGGCGGAATGCGTCGGCGGCCTGCCGCAGGTGTTCAATCCCGATGCCACGCCCTGGATCCAGCCGGACAAGGCCGCGGCGGATCGCATCATCGAGGTCGTCGCGCGCTGTCCCACCGGCGCGCTGTCCGTGCGCCGCGACGACGGCGCCGAGTGTCTGCCGGTGCCGGGCGCGAACGAGGCCCACATCGGCGCCGAAGGGCCGATCTACATCACCGGCGACATTGAGGTGTGCGACGCCGCCGGCAAGCTGCTGACCAAGGAAACCCGGGTTGCCCTGTGCCGCTGCGGCGCCAGCCGGAACAAGCCCTTCTGCGACAACAGCCATCGCGGTGCCGGCTTCAGCGACGAGGGTGCCTGCGGCCAGACCGACAGCGCAAGCATCGCTGCCGGCACGGTGCGTCTCACGGTCTTTCCCGGCGGCCCGGTCCAGGTCGACGGCCCGCTGACGGTGAAGGACGCCTTCGGCGAAGTCGCCGTGACCACCATGCAGTGCTGGCTGTGCCGCTGCGGCGCGAGCAAGAACAAGCCCTTCTGCGACGGCAGCCACAAAGAGGCGGGTTTCAGCGGCTGAGAAAAGACCCACGGCCGCCGACGGCGCGATTTCGTAGGCTTACGTTAGAGGGCTCGAAGGTGAGCGCCAACGGGCATCTCTTTGGTGCAAAGGTGGCCGGTCACCTATTGCGCGTGTCACCGATCTGGTTGCCCCCCCGGCCTTCCTGGGTGCGCTGAATCCGCCCGACTGCTTACCTGGGCCACCCGACCAATATTGCTTATGTTTGACATGAGTTAGCTTACTAACTAGACTAATGCCGTTTGGAAAATAGTAAGCAATATGCGCCGCGAGGAAGAAAAATTTGTTTCGGGCGAGGCCAAGGCTGCGGCCAAGCGGCTCGCCCCGGTCATCCGGACAACCCGGCTCGCCCGCAACATGACTCAGGAGGCGGCGGCGCAACGCGCCCGGATGTCCTCCTACACATGGATGAAGATCGAGCGCGGCGACGTTTCCGTGAGCATGGGCGCTTGGCTTTCCGCGCTGGAATGCCTGGGGCTGCTGGATGCGCTCGTCCTTTCTCCCGAGCTGTCGGTCCAGCCGCGGGCTGAGACCGTCCGCCTGCGCGCGCGTCCCAGTGCCGCCAAGCGCGACGCCTTCGACTTCTGATCGCCATGAGTTGGGAAGGCTACGTCTTCGCCTATCTGCCGGGCGAGGTCGAGGCCGTGCCGGCGGGCAGGCTCGTCCTCGATGAGGCGGGGCCGGATTCCACCGCCAGCCGATTCGGCTATGGGCGTCGTTATCTGGCTCGGCCGAATGCCGTACCGGTGGACCCGCTCAGCCTGCCGCTTTCCTGTCTGCCGGGTGACGAGGCGACCTACGAACCGGTCCATCCGCCGCTCTTTGGCGCGGTGCGCGACGCCGCCCCGGATTTCTGGGGGCGGCGCGTGATCGAGGCGCGACTCCGGGTGCCGCCCGACTCGGTGCCCGAGTCCGTCTATCTGCTCCAGGCCGGACCCCATCGATTCGGCGCGCTCGATTTTCGACCGGGCATCGACAACGAGGAAGCGCCGGGCCTCTTGCCACCCATCACCCAACTGGAATATCTGCTGGAGGCGGCCGACCGCGTCCAGCAGGGCATCCCTGTCCCTGCGCAGCTCGAACCCATCTTTACGGGGGGTACGATGGGCGGGGCGCGTCCAAAGGCATTGGTCATCCACCGAGGGGAGCAGTACCTGGCCAAATTTCCAGCCCGGAACGACGGCTTCGACGTGCCGGTCGTGGAGAGGGCCTGCTTGGAACTCGCACGCCGCGCGGGGTTGGACGTGCCGCCAAATGACATCGTGCAGCTGGCAGACGGCCGCGCGGTGATGCTCATCGAGCGCTTCGACCGGAGCGCAAAGGGGGCGGGTTTCGTGCGCCGGCATGCCGTGAGCGCGCTCACCCTGCTCGGTAAGGACGAGTCGGAGTCCCTGGGGGCGCGCTACGAGGACATATCCGAGCGCATCGGCCATTACGGCGTCGACGGTCAGGTGCAGGCCGACCGCAACGAGCTATATGGTCGCATCGCTTTCAACATCCTCGTCTCGAACGACGACGATCATCTGCGCAACCACGCGTTTGTCTGGGACGAGGGTGGGAAAGGCTGGCGGCTATCCAGGCTCTACGACGTGGTGCCGAGGCCCCAGGTGGCGGCGGAGCGGTATCTCCACCTGTCCGTTGGTCCCCAGGGGCGGCTCGCAACCCTGGACAACCTGCTCGATGCCTATGGCGCTTTCGGGCTGCTGAGGCGGGATGCTGCCGCCATTATTGAGCGCGTCGCATCGATTACGCGGGAATGGCGGGTGCTATTTGAAGAGCTCGGTGTCCCGGAGCACGAATGCAACAAGCTTGCCTCCGCGTTTCGTCGGCCGAGGGAGATCGGGATGGATGCTGTCGAGAAGGCTCTTTGAAGAGAGAAGGGGCGGCCCGCGGGCCGCCCCTTCGTCACGTTTGAGGCCGGCTTACTTTTCTGCGCGCGCGAGGTGCAGATAGAGGGCGGTCGGCACGGCGGCGATGAAGGCGAGGGCGGCGAAGGTGGCGATGAGTTCCATGGTTTGCTCCGGGCGAAGGGTGCGTGTTGCGATTTGGCTTGCCCCTGCCATATCGGGTGACCCATTGGCCGCTTAAGGCCGGGAGGCGGCAAAGCTGCGGCCGGTCGTGAAATTTCGCACGTCCGGCTGCACAAATTTCGCGCGCCGCAGCGCCTTGTCTGCCGCGGGTCGCCGCGGCGCGGCCACACGGCCCGCGCCGGTGCTTGCGTTCCCGGCTGATGTGCCGCATGGGGGCGGCGGGTAAAATCGCGCCCCATGCCCACTCCCGCCTTCGTACACCTGCGCCTGCACTCCGAGTACTCCATCGCCGACGGGCTGGTGCGCCTCGACGCCGCCGTCAAGCGCGCCGCCGCCGACGGCATGCCGGCGCTGGCGCTGACCGACCTCGCCAATCTGTTCGGCATGGTCAAGTTCTACACCGCGGCGCGCGCCAAGGGCGTCAAGCCGGTCATCGGCTGCGACGTCTGGGTGGCGCAGGCGGGCGACGGCGGCCGCGGCAACGGCGCCCGCGCCCTGCTGCTGGCGAAGAACCGCGCCGGCTACCTGCGGCTGTGCGCACTGCTCACCGACGCCTACCTCGGCAACCGCAGTCGTGGCCGCCCCGAAGTCACCCGCGCGCAACTCGCGGCGGGCGACAACTCGAACCTGATCGCGCTGTCCGGCGCCCAGGGTGGCGACGTCGGCCAGGCGCTGCTCGCCGGCAACGACACCTTGGCGGAGAAGCTGGCGCGGGAGTGGGCGGCCTGGTTCCCTGACGGCTACTACGTCGAACTGCAGCGCGTCCAGCCGCGCGGCAGCGCCCAGCAGGAAGCCTTCGTCGGCCGCAGCGTCCGGCTCGCCGCCGAACTCGGGCTGCCGGTGGTGGCGACCCATCCGGTGCAGTTCCTCGACCGCGATGACTTCAAGGCCCACGAAGCGCGGGTGTGCATCGCCGAGGGCTACATCCTCGGCGACCCGCGCCGGCCCAAGAACTTCACCGACCAGCAATACTTCAAGACCCAGGCCGAGATGGCCGAACTGTTCGCCGACCTCCCCGAGGCACTCGCCAATTCGGTGGAAATCGCGCGCCGCTGCTCGCTGTCGGTCGAACTGGGCAAGAACAAGCTGCCCCAGTTCCCGACGCCCGAGGGGCTGACCCTGGACGAGTTCATGGCGCAGCAGGCCGCGGCAGGGCTGGAGACGCGCCTTGCCCAGCTCTTCCCCGACGCCGCCGCGCGTGCGGCCAAGCGCCCGGAGTACGAGCAGCGCCTCGCCTTCGAGATCGGCACCATCGGGCAGATGGGCTTTTCCGGCTACTTCCTGATCGTCGCCGACTTCATCAACTGGGCCAAGGGGAACGGCGTGCCGGTCGGGCCAGGGCGCGGCTCGGGCGCCGGCTCGCTGGTGGCCTATGCGCTGGGCATCACCGACCTCGACCCGCTGCGCTACGACCTGCTGTTCGAGCGCTTCCTCAATCCGGAGCGGGTGTCGATGCCCGACTTCGACGTCGACTTCTGCCAGGACGGCCGCGACCGTGTCATCGACTACGTCAAGCAGCGCTACGGCGCCGCCAGCGTGTCGCAGATCGCGACCTTCGGCACCCTGGCGGCCAAGGCGGTGATCCGCGACGTCGGCCGGGTGCTCGACCTGCCTTTCAACTTCGTCGACCAGTTTGCCAAGCTGATCCCCAACGAAATCGGCATCAGCCTTGCCCAGGCGCGGGAGAAAGAGCCGCAGATCGAGGAGCGCCTGCAGCGCGAAGAGGAGTTGACCGAGCTGTGGGCGCTGGCCGAAAAGCTCGAGGGCCTCACCCGCAACGTCGGCATGCATGCCGGCGGCGTGCTGATCGCGCCCGGCAGGCTCACCGATTTCTGCCCGCTCTATGTCGCCGCCGGCGCCGAGTCGGTGGTCAGCCAGTTCGACAAGGACGACGTCGAGAAGATCGGCCTGGTGAAGTTCGACTTCCTCGGCTTGCGCACGCTGACCATCCTCGACGAGGCGGTGGAATTCGTGCGTAAGTTGAATCCCGAGCTGAACGACTTCCGGCTCGAAGACCTGGCGCTCGACGACGCCCGCACCTACGCCCTGTTCGCCGCCGGCAACACCACCGCCGTGTTCCAGTCGGAATCGCGCTCCGCCAAGGATCTGGAGCGGCGGCTGAAGGGCGACTGCTTCGAGGACATCATCGCCCTGATGGCGCTCAACCGTCCCGGCCCGCTGCAATCGGGCATGGTGGACGACTTCATCCTGCGCAAGAACGGCAGGCAGCGCGCCGAATACTTCCACCCCGACCTGGAGCCGGTGCTCAAGCCCACCTACGGCGTCATCGTGTACCAGGAGCAGGTGATGCTGGTGGCGCAGGTGCTGGCCGGCTACACCCTCGGCGGCGCCGACCTGCTGCGCCGCGCGATGGGCAAGAAGAAGCCGGAGGAAATGGCCGTACAGCGCTCCATCTTCCTCGAAGGCGCCAAGTCGCGCGGGCGTGGGCGAGGCGCTGGCCACCCAGCTCTTCGACCTGATGGAGAAGTTCGCGGAGTACGGCTTCAACAAGAGCCACTCCGCCGCCTACGCCCTGGTCGCCTACCAGACCGCCTGGCTCAAGCAGCACCACACCGCCGCCTTCATGGCGGCAACGCTCTCGTCGGAACTGGCGGACACCGACAAGCTGCAGCTCTTCCACCAGGACTGTCTTGCCAACGGCATTGCCTTCCTGCCGCCGGACATCAACGCAAGCGGTTTCCGCTTCCGGCCGGTGGACCGCAAGACCATCCGCTACGCCCTGGGCGCCATCAAGGGCACCGGCGAATCGGCGCTGGGCGCCATCCTCAAGGCGCGCGACGAGAACGGCCCCTTCGCCGACCTGTTCGACTTCTGCCGCCGTGTGGACAAGCGCGTCGTCAATCGCCGCGTCATCGAAGCGCTGGTGCGCGCCGGCTGCTTCGACGCCCTGGAGCCGGACCGCGCGCGGCTCCTCGCCTCGGTGGGGGTGGCCATGGAGGCGGCGGAACAGGCGCAGCAGAACGCCCATCAGGGCGGGCTGTTCGATTCCCCCGGCGGGGCGGCGCACCAGCCCGATCTGGTGAAGGCCGCGCCCTGGGCGGAGCGCGAGCGCCTGCTCAACGAGAAGCAGGCGATCGGCTTCTTTCTCTCGGGGCACCCCTACAACGAGGTGCGCGCCGAACTCGCCGCCTTCGTGCGCAAGCCGCTGGCCGCCCTGGAGCCGGCCAAGGAGCCCGGCATCATCGCCGGCGTGGTCGCCAGCGTTCGCACCCAGATGACCCGCCGCGGCAAGATGGCCATCGTCATGCTCGACGACGGCAGCGCGCAGCTCGAAGTCTCGGTGTTCAACGAACTGTTCGAGGCCGAGCGCGCCAAGATCCGCGAGGACGATGTGCTCGTCATCGACGGCAAGGTCAGCCGCGACGATTTCAGCGGCGGGCTGCGCATCACCGCCGACCGGCTGCTGACTTTGGCCGAAGCGCGCGGCCGCTTCGCCCGGCTGCTCAAGCTCTCCCTCAACGGCGAGGTGAAGCAGGCCGGCGGCGGCAACGCCGCGGCGCAGAAGTTGCGCGCGCTGCTGCAGCCCTTCCGCGACGGCCCCTGTCCGGTGCGGGTGCGCTACCGCAACGACGTCGCCGAATGCGAGCTTCCCCTGGGCGATGCCTGGCGCGTGCGCCTCGACGACCAGCTCCTCGCCGGCCTGCGCGAATGGCTGTCGCAGGCGAACGTCGAAGTGCTCTATTCGTGACGGGTGGAACGGTGCGCACGGCGCACCCTACGGGTTGGCGCTGCGCCGGTTCGCAGGGCGCGCCTTGCGCGCCGACCCATCACCCCGCGTCGCAGGGCGAGTCGTACACCGCCATGATGGCCTTCAATTCGGCGAGCGCCGCCTGGCGCTGGTCGGGGCCGAAACTCGCCAATTCCTCCGGCATTTCACCGCGCTCCATGCGGGCGATCAGCTCCGTCACCTGGCGGCAGCCGCGCTGCGCCAGAGCTTCCAGGGCCGCGTGCAGCGCCGGATCGCCGTGTCCCGCGGACTGACTCTCGCTCATGCCGCCTGGGCGGTCATCTGGCCCTTGCCGAAGCTTTCCAGCCGCTCGAAAAAGGTGCGATGGTCGATGTAGTGGGTCCCGTCGCAGGAGAACGTCATGCCGATCATGCCGTTGATGCGGTTGATCGAAGCGTTGCGCAGATAGATCGTCTCGTCCGTCGTGCGCAGCCGGCGGAACTCGCCCAGGATGCACGCCATGTCATCCTCGTTCAGCAGCGGCCGCAGGTGGTCTATCGTCTGGTCGCGGAACTGGTCGAGGAAGCCCGGATCGAGCACCTCCTCGCGCACGAAGATGCGGTAGCGATAGACGTCGTCGCAGAACCAGCAGCTCAACTGGCTCGACGAGTAATGCACCTTGCAGTGGAAGACGCCCTTGCGCGTGAGCAGGGCGCTGACGAGGCGGTGAACCTCGTCGAGGTGGGTGTCGAACAGGCTCTCCACCCGCTGCTGCGCGAACAGGAATTCGCGCACCATCGGATCCCCCTTTACCTGAAGCCAGTGCCTGGGCATGCCGCTGCTCTCCTTGAATTCATTCGCCCCGACCCGCCGGGTGACGATTGCAGCAGTCTACCGCCAATCAAGCCGGGGGTCTTGCCGCGGCAGCGCGGCCGGCCGGTGCGCCCTACGACAGTCACCCAGGCAAACCGCGTAGGGTGCGCCATGCCCAGCATAGGGTCGGAGTCTAGAGGCTGGGCCGGTGCGCGCGGCGCACCCTACGACAGCGCAGGCCCGCTCGCTGCTGTACCCCGCATCGCGGAAGCGATCGTCTTCCCGGAGATCTGCGCCGTCGGCACCACGTCGGCGAGCGTCATGCCCCAGGCATCGAGGCTTTCCCAGAACATCACCGATTCGCCGCGGGCGACGCGGCCGTCGGCGCGGATGATCTCGACCATCAGCCGCAGCAGTTCGCGCCGCCGCCAGGGGTCGCTCACCTCCGCCAGCATTTTCGCCGTCAGCTCCGGCTCCAGCGTGCAGTCGCCCTCGCTGCTGCGCGGCGCGCGGGTCAGCAGGTCTTCGCAAAAGTCGAACAGCACCTGCATGAACTCGCCCTGGGTCATGCCCAGGCGGGCGTAGCCGTTGGCGCGGGCGAGGTTTTCCAGTTCGCTGGAGTCCAGCAGGCCGTCGGCCAGCAGCGTCACCGCCAGCACCCTGGCCATCGCCTTCGGGCTGTTGTGGGCGTAGGCACGCAGGCAGGCGGTGTGGCGGGTGGCCCACAAGGGGGTGCGAACACTGCTTCCGGCCGGGTAAAGACTCATTTTCGCTTCCTCTCTGAAGTGCAAGCGTCTGCTTGCGTGGCTCCACTGTGGGGCGGAAACCTTTCAGGAAAAAGCGAATCCACTCGAAACCCATTATCGGAAATCCCGAAGCATGCAGCCCAACGCGCTCAACTACCGGCACCTGCTCTACTTCTGGGTGGTGGCCAAGGAAGGCACCATCACCCGCGCGGCGGAGCGGCTCGGCCTCACGGTGCAGACCATCAGCGGCCAGCTCGCGCTGCTGGAACGCGACTTCGGCACCGCGCTGTTCGCGCCGGAAGGCAGGCGGCTGGCGCTGACCGAAGCCGGCCGGCTCGCCCTCGGCTATGCCGACCAGATCTTCCTGCTCGGCGAGCAGTTGCGCGAATCGATCGAGAGCGGCGCCGCCGACCGCAGCCTGCGGCTCACCGTGGGCGTGTCCGACGCCGTGCCCAAGCTCGTCGCCTATCGCCTGCTGGAAGCTGCGCTGCGCCTGCCCCAGGGCCTGCGGCTCACCTGCCACGAAGACCGCTTCGAGGTGTTGCTGGCCGATCTCGCCCTGCACAAGCTCGACGTGGTGCTGGCCGACCGGCCGGCCGCCAGCGGCACCGGCCTGCGGGTGTTCAGCCACGCCCTGGGCGAAAGTCAGATCGCGGTGTTCGGCGTCGAATCCCTGGCCGCGGCCTACCGGGCGGGTTTCCCCGCCAGTCTGGAGGGCGCGCCCATGCTCCTGCCCACCCGGCATAGCGCGCTCAGGGGCAGGTTCGAATCCTGGCTCCAGGCGCGCGGCATCCGCCCGCGGCTCGTCGCCGAGTTCGACGACACGGCGCTGCTCAAGACCTTCGCCCGCCACGGCAGCGGCCTGTTCCCGGCGGCGGCGGCGCTGGCCGACGACATCCAGGCCCAGTACGGCGTCAGCGTGGTGGGCACGCTGCCCGAGGTGCGCGAGCAGTTCTACGCCATATCCAACGAGCGCCGCATCACCCACCCGGCGGTGGAGGCGATCCGCAGCGCCACCGTCCTGAACCTGTTTCCCTGAAGCCCCGGCGCGCCGGCAAGCGCGCCAGATCAACGGCCGGTGCGCACGGCGCACCCTACCGGTTGATGCTGCGCCGGTCGTCGGACGGCGGGTTTTCCCTACCTGGGGAAGTGGGGAATCCCCTACACAATTCCCCACATGTGGGGTCAATAAAGTGGGGAATTCCTGAAAATTCCCCAAACTGTTCCGCTGGTGTGACGGCGACGGATTCCACGTCCGGCATCTTTCCCTAACCATCCCATAGGCATTGCATCGCGCGTCCGCGGGTGCCGCGAATCACTTGCAGGTGCCTGACAGGTCAGGCGCCTGCAAGCTTCGGCCTGATCACAAATGCGCGGATGCGGCGACGCAACATGCGGCCAGGGCGGGCGATCTTGCGCGCCTGAAATGTCGACTGTCTTGCCATGGAATAGTTGTTGCGAGGGAGCCGTCGGGGCAAGTCCTCGGTACGAGTTCCAAACATGGCTTGGCGCCGCGAGATGCATAACTAAAAAGGCGCCTGCTGCGGGAGGTCAGGTCTTCTCGCTAACGGTTCGACCGAAGGTGTTGCGATTTTTTAAGGCGCGTAGATACGCGCCCTGTGCCCGCTTGTTGCCGTAAGGCGGGTGCTCATTGGGGTCCATAGATCTTGGGAAATGTTCGCCGCATCGCGCACCTGGGCAGGCTGCTGGCACCGTTGCTGGCTCTGGCCGTGCTCGCCGCCGCGCTGCCACCGCTCGCGGTGACCGACTTCCCGACCCAGCCTCGCCGCCGCCGGCGGCTCCAGTCCCGCTCCGTCCGATCAAACAGGCGACCGCAACACGCGGTTCGCGATCTCCGGCGCCGCCCGCAGCGAAAGCGCGGCAGGCCGCCAATTCAATCCGCATTCACCGAACGAATCGAGCGCCGACGGTCGGGCGGTATCCGCCGCCGCCGCGCTCCGCGAAATGCCCGATGCCGCCACCCGGCTTTGTCGACGGGAGGAGGTGGTCGGCTTCGAAGCAGCGCAATGCCTTGGCCTGGACGGCAGTCGGCGTGACGGTCGCGCCTGTCCTCACCCTGCTGTAGGCGCTGCGAAGAAAGGGACCGCACCGGAGGCGGCGCATCGGTGCGGTGTCGGTAATACCGGCGCCGGGAATCCGTTCTGCATCCCTGTGTGGGGCGGGAATTGTTTCATACCACAACAAGGAGTTCTTGCTATGAGCTTCACGAAGACAGTCGGGCGCGGGGGCCCGCCGCTGCATATGCGGTGGCGCGGGACGGCGCTCGGTGCTTTGCTTCTGGGCACAGGCTTCGGCTTGGGCGCACCCAGCGCCTACGCCCAGGCCGTCTGCGCCCGCACACTCACCGCGGATGTGGTGGCGATCGACATGCCGATCGTCAACAACCGCCTCGGTGCCTCGAACGTAAACGGCATGATGTACGCGCTGCGCGACGACATTCGGTCGATCAGCGCCACCGACCTCGACATCACCGCCACCATCACCGATCCGGTGACGGGCGTGCAGCGCCGCAACGCCAAACTGCGCGACGACAAGCGGCCACGTCCGCTGGTGCTGCGCGTGGCGGCGGGCGACTGCCTGGACGTCAATTTCCAGAACCTGGTCGCGCCGGTTCCCAACCCGCTCAACGCCCCGCTCGATCGCGACGGCTTCTGGCGGTGTGACGCTAACGGCAACCCAATCACGGTCAACGACCCCAACCCGGTCACCGCCGACGGCCTGCCGCAGATCAACGTGTTCGTCGACGAGCAGGTGCTGGAGCGCCGCGTCGGCTTCCACGCCGCCGGCATGCAGTTGCGCGCGCTGGGCGGCATCGCCAACGACGGTTCCTTCGTCGGCAAGAACGCCTCCAGCCTGATGGCGCCCGGCCAGAGCACCACCTACAGTCTGTACGCCGAGAAGGAGCAGGTCTACCAGGTCATCAACACCGGCGCGCTGGTCGGCTCCGACGCCAACCAGGGCAACACGGCGAACGGCCTGTTCGGCCAGATCATCGTCGAGCCCAAGGGCGCGAAGATGTACCGCAACACGGTGACCGAGGAAGAACTGCGCCTCGCGACCCGCACCGCTCGCGGAACTTCCCTAACCTGCCCGCGCCTGGATGGTGTGGTGCCCGGTTCGACCGGCACGCCCGCGCTGCGCTACTGCCAGACGCTGGCAGGCCATCCGGTGCTGAACTACGAAGCCACCTACCCGAACACCGGCCCCGTGGAACCGGGAAGGCAAGGGCGGCCGCACGGTGCTGAACATGATCCAGGGCAACCGGATCGTGCACACCGAACTGGATGCCGTGATCGCCGGCCCCAATGCCGACGGCAGCTTCCCGGCCAGCACCTACCCGCTGGAAGCCACCGGCAGGCGCAACCCCGCCTACCCCAACCGCCTGGAGCCGTTCCGCGACTTCGCGCAGGTGTGGCATGACGAGGTGGCCAACGCCCAGGCCTATCCGGGCTTCTACAACGTCGCCGGCTTCATCCCGCCGCAGCCGGTCCAGGCCGCCAGGACCCGCTGACCCAGGTCTTCGCCTACCTGCTCAAGGGTGTGCGCGACAAGTTCCTGATCAACTACGCCTCGGGCGGCATCGGCACGGAGATCCTCTCCAACCGCCTCGGCGTCGGCCCGATGCACGACTGCCTGAACTGCGCCTACGAGGAGTTCTTCCTGACCCACTTCACGGTGGGCGAAATCGGCGCAACTGGTGGACATCCCGGCCAACGCCGGCCTGGAGACCATCACGCCGCAGAACGTGCTCAACATCCTGCTCGTTCCTGAAGAACGGCGACGCCCGCGCTGTCCGCAGGCCGAACAGGAGTTCGTCGCCGCCCTCGGGTCCGAAGGCCACCAAGGCCTTCTACCCCGGCGACCCGGCCAACATCAACCACAGCTACATCGGCGACTTCGTCAAGTTCCGCAACACCCACAACGGTTTCGAGCAGCACGTGTTCCACCTGCACAACCACCAGTGGCTGTTCAACCCGAACGACGACAACTCCAACTACATCGACGCCCAGGGCATCGGCCCCGGCATGGGCTACACCTACGAGATCGCCAACGGCGGTTCCGGCAACCGCAACAAGTCGTCCGGCGACGCGATCTACCACTGCCACTTCTATCCCCACTTCGCCCAGGGCATGTGGTACATGTGGCGCATACCACGACGTGATCGAGACCGGCACCAAGCTGGCGGTTTCCGGCAACGGCTTCCACACCGTGCCCTTCGCGCTGAAGGACGGCACGCCCGCCGCCGGCGCCCGTGCGCTGCCGGACGGCGAGATCGTCGCCGGCACGCCGATGCCCGCGGTCGTTCCGCTGCCCGGCAAGGGACTCGCGCCCATGCCCGCTGCCGGCGTGACCGTCGTCGCGGTGGACCGCAACGGCGCCGCTCCTGGCGGCACCTCCGAGCCAGCGCCGGCCTGCTCCTACGCCGCCATCGCCGGTCCGGACGGCATGCTTCGGCACCGCCGACGACGTGAACCCGGGCTATCCGTTCTGGATCGCCGGCATCGCCTGCGGCGCGAACGACCCGACCTGCGAGCAGGGCATCATCGGCCAGCGTCCGACCACCCCGCCGCTGGACATGGTGACCAAGGCCGAAGCACTGGCCATGGTTGATCCGGTCACTGGCGTCGAGCCGTACAAGAGCTACTCGGCCGACGATGAAGGCCAACTTCGTCAATCTCGCCGGCGACTACACCGCAGATGCACGGCGGTCTGCCGCGCCACGCGCTGCACGGCGTCCGGCCGGCGGCCAGGCCGGCCCGACCATCGCCGGTATCGTCAGCCCGGTGGACCTGACCAAGTTCATCGCCAAGGCCAAGCCGGCGTACTTCCCGGAAGGCGGGACCGAGGTCGAGCGCTCGGCGATGGTCTTCCACTCGAAGGGTGACAATCCCGACGGTTCCGCGTGCGTACCGATGGCACGATCGTCCGGCCGCGAACTTCCGGTGAACACGAACCCTGCGGTTCCGGGCGCCGTGTATAGCGACCCCTGCAGGACGACGCCGGCGCTCCGGTGGCGGCCAACGGCACCAACCGGTGGAACAGTCGGCGACGACCGGCATCGTCCCGCTGCCCTCGGGCCCCTTCGGTGCTTACAACCCGCGCGTCTACAAGGGTGCCAACATCCAGTACGACGCGGTGCTGAACAAGGTCGGCTACCACTATCCGCAGCAGCGCATCGTCTCGCTGTGGGAAGACGTCGCTCCCGGTCATCGAGAAGAACAAGCCGGGCGAGCCGCTGGTGATGCGTCTGAACACCTTCGACTGCGCGATGTACCACCACACCAACCTGGTGCCCGAGACGTACGAGATGGACGATTACCAGCTCCGTACGCCGACCGACATCATCGGCCAGCACATCCACCTGCCGAAGTGGGACCTGACCACGACGGACGGCGCGGCCAACGGCTGGAACTATGAGGACGGCACCCTTGCCGCGGGCGCCGTGCGCGAGCGCATCGAGGCAATCAACTGCTACAACGGCCAGCCGCTGCGTGCAAGTTCGGTGCCGCGCGGGCCCGGGCATGGCAGCCCCTGCATCCGCTGAAGCACCCGTTCTTCCCGGCAGCAGGCCCTGGCGGCGACAACTGGCTCGGTGCGCGCATCACGCTGCAGCGCTGGTTCGCCGATCCGCTGCTGAACGTCCAGCACGTCGATCGCGGCCTGGGCATCATCTTCACCCACGACCACTACGGTCCTTCGACCTTCCAGCAGATCGGCCTGTACTCCACCGTGCTCGTCGAACCCGCCCGTTCGACCTGGGTGCACAACGAGACCGGCAACGGTCTGGGTTGCACGACCGCGGCAACGACACGCTGCCGGCGGCGAGCGCCGGTGACGACCGCGTGCCGAACGACGGCGGTCCGACCTCCTGGCAAGCCGGTGATCCGGACCGGCGATCTGGACGACGACGGCAAGAACGACAGCTATCGCGAGTTCTACTTCGAATACACCGACTTCCAGCACGCCTACGAGCCCGGCGTGTATGTCGGTGCGGGTACCGGCCGGCGAGTACAACGGTGACGTTCGACGAGAAGGCTTACCTGCGCCGCGCTGGCCCGACGTGCAGGACCTGTTCTATCCCGAGACCTCATCCCGGCCCGGCCGACGGCCTGTTCCCGGGTGGCCTGAACACCTTCCGCTTCGCGATCGCCCCGCCGCTGGTCACGCCGAAGTTCCCGATCTTCCCCGACCTCACGGTCGAGAAGGCGGTGACTCCGGCGAATGGTGCGCTGGCAGTGCTCCGTGCGTGGACGGGATCCTGCTGGTTCAGGTGCCGCCAGTGCATCCAGCGTCCGTGCCCGACCTCGATCGACTTCCTCGAGCCCGGCATGTTCGTGGTGAACTATCGCAACGAGCCGGTGGGCCTGCGGGTCTTTGACCCGAACAAGCCCGGTCCCGATGCAGTTGCCAACGGCCAAGGACTGCGGTCCGGCTGCAACGTCGACCGTACCGGTTGCGGTGCCCAGGCCGACGGCCTGGCCGGCGACCTGGCCTACGCGCTGCAGACCCGTACCGACCGTGCCATCCCCGAGCTGAACGTCATGCCCGGCACAGGCACCGTTGCAGGTGCCATCCGGGTGGTCATGGTGCCCAGGTGCGCCGTGACGCGACGGTGGGTCCGTTCCCGGTCGCTGGCTACCAACCTCGCTCCGACCGTCTTCCCGCCGCATATCAACGTGGCTGGCTTCGAGCAGGGCGATCCTTTCACGCCGATGGTCCGCACCTACTCGGGCGACCGCGTGCGCATCAAGGCACAGGCTGGCGGCGACGAGGAAGAGCACTCCATCAGCGTGCATGGCGTCAAGTGGCTGCAGGGCGGTTCCGGCTTCGGCCGCGCACCGAACTCCGGCTGGAAGAACCAGACCGCGGGTGGCATTTCCGAGCAGTTCAACCTGGCTTCGCCGGTGTTCATGGACTTCAGCCAGCGTCGCGGCGTCGCCGACTACCTGTACATGATGGACGCTCATCAGGACGGGTTCTGGAACGGCGACTGGGGCATCATGCGCAACTACAACACCCTGCACGGCCGAATCTGGTGGCGCTGCCGAACAACCCGCGTCCGGTGCATCCGGTCAACCGCTTTGCCTTCCAGGCGGGTGACCGTGCCGTATGCCCGCAGGGCGCGCCGCTGAAGACCTTCGACATCACCGCGGTGTCGGCCAACCTGGCCGCTGCCCGCCGAAGGTGCCTGGCGTGACCATCACGCCGACCGGCGATCAGGTGCTGCGGCCGGCAACGCCGACGCTGTCGAGCAGGCCGTCTGCTGCCAACGTGGCGAACATCACCACCCTGCATGCGGGCGGTCCGCTGACCGGCACGGGTACGCTGGTGTCCAACCCGCGCACCTCGACCGGTGAAGGGCACGGCCCAGGGCATCACGGTGGACGAAACGGGTCCGCTGCATGACCCGACCGCCATGATGTACGTGCTGACGTCCGATCTGGACGCCGACGGCAAGCTCAAGGCCGGCGTGCCGGTCGAGCCGTTCGCGATGCGTGTCAATGCCGGCGACTGCGTGCAGGTCACCCTGCGCAACCGTCTCCCGGCCGTGGCTGCCGGATCTGCCGAACTACAACCAGCTGCGGCAGGCCGTCAAGCGCGACCGCGGCGACGTCGAAGGTTCCACCGTGTTCGGTGTCAACCTGGTCCGTCCGTCCAGCGAAGTGGGCTTCCATACCCAGCTGCTGGAGTACGACGTGACCAAGTCCGACGGCACCAACGTCGGTATCAACCCGGTGCAGACCGTCGCCCCGGGCGGCGCGCCGAAGACCTACACCTTCTACGCCGGTGACCTCCGCCTGGCCGAGCTCCCGCAGATCGGGGATCCGGCCCAGTTCAACCTCGACGCCGTGCTGCCGACCGCGGTCGAATTCGGTGGTGTCAACGTGCTGGCGGCCGACCGCGTCAAGCAACCGCAGAAGGCGCTGTATGGCCAGCTCGTGGTGCAACCGCGCGGTGCGACCTTCACCAACCTGGCCGGGCACCCGCCTGCAGGCTGACGTGACGCGCGCCGGCCCTGGCCGCCGGGCGGGCAACGTCCTCGGTACGCGAGGAGCTCCGGCCACCACCGCGCAGACCTACCGCGACTTCAGCCTGGTGTGGGCGAAGATGCACAACCATCGTTATGCCTCGGGCAACGCCGTGCAGAACGAGTCCGAAGAAGGCCCCGGTATGCCCGGAGAACCCGCCGCACACGATGCACGCGACGGCGAACTACGGCACCGAGCCCACCTTCTTCCGGTTTGGCATCTCGCCGCTGTCGGCTGCCGGTGGTGCGCCTGCGCGGCGCCGATCACGGTGCCCTTTACCGGTCCGGCTTCGACGCTGACCTGCTTCGGCGCAGTGGCGAACCAGGGCGACCTGTTCAGCAACGTGCATCGCGGGTGGCGTCGATCCGGCGACGCCGGTGTTCATGGCGCGGCCGGGCCAGGCCTTGCGCATCGAGGCGACCGTGCCCAACTCCAGCAACCGTGCGACGACGTTCCAGTTGCATGGCCACGTCTGGCCGCGGGATCCGTATCTGGCGCTCAGCGCGATGCGGCGGGCTTCCCGACCAACGCCAACATCGACAACGTCGGTTCGGTGATCGTCGGCGACAACCCGATGCAGATGGCCTTCGGTGCACAGGAAAGCCTGCTCGGCTCCGCGCACTACATCATCAAGCCGTTCAACGGCGCCGGTGGTGCAGATGCGGTGACGGGCGACTTCCTGTTCCGCGACACGGCTGCGGCCGGTTTCGGTGCAGGTGCCTGGGGTATCCTGCGGGTAGCATCCGTAACAGCAACACGGCCGGGGGGCAACCCCCGGCCGGCAGTAATCTGGAGGGTGCAGTGCGGTTCGACTGCACCCTCCTTTTTTCCGGTCGAAGCGAAGCATTGCTTCGGCCGGTTCCGCAGGCCTCCCGTGGGGGGGCTGCGAAACCGGCTGAATGTGTCGGGCGTGGCATTCGCGATCGGCATGTAGGGTGCGCCATGCGCAGCGTTGCGGCGGTGGATGAATTGCCGTCGCTCGGTCCGGGTGCGAGCCGGTGTTCGGCGGCTGACTTTGGGTTTGGCGGCTATCGAGAGGGTGGATCGGTGCGCATGGCGCACCCTACGGCTCGGTGTGTTGCATGCGGCATGCGGATGAATTTTCGCCGCTCGGGCCAGGCGGCTGACCCGGTGTCTGGCGGCTGACTTTGGGATCGGCATGTAGGGTGCGCCATGCGCACCGCACGGCGGTGGATGAATTGCCGCCGCCCGCGCCGGGCGCCGAGCCGGTGTCTGGCGGCTGACTTTGGGTTTGGCGCCGAACGAGGGCGGGGATCGTTTTGCACTGTGATTTGTCACACTTGGCGAACACTGTGGGTTTGGTAACATGCGGCACCCGCTCCGGGAGCGGACTGCCGGAACGAACAATCGGAGGAATAGGTCGTGAGGATGTCGATAGCTTCAATTGCCGCCGCGCTGGTCGCGGCGGGTTTCATCAGTGCAGCCGCGGCCGCCGATAAGCCGGGGACTCAAGCCGAGGCGGCGACGCCCAAGGTGCCGGGCGTGGCGGAGAAGGCCGCGCCGATCCGAGCAAGCGCATCGTGCGCGACGGCGTGGCGATCGACTTCGAGGCGCGGCCGCTGGAGGGCGACGAGTTGATGGAAGGCGGCCTCACCGAGGTGCGCTTCCGCATCGCCGACGCCAACACCGGCAAGCCGATCGCGGGCAGCCGCATGGGCGCCTGGATGGACGCCAGCGCCAACATCCAGGCCCAGGCGGATGGGTGCAGAAACAGTGCATCGAGAAGATCGGCCTCTACCTCAAGGGGGCGGTGGGCATCCGGCCGCTGGTGGACCTCAACGGCTACTACCTGCTGGTCATGAACAAGGACGCCAGCATCACCGTGCTCGACCCCATGGTGTCGATGGCCGGCCGCACCAGCACCCTGACCTCGGTGCAGCTCAAGGGGCCGGCGATGGACTGGGTGAACCACGGCGACGTGAAGCGGCTTTACGTCGGCATGCCCTCCGCCGGCGAGATCGCGGTGGTGGACACCGAAACCTTCAAGGTGGACAAGAACGTGGCCGCCGGCCCCGAGCCGACACGCATGGTGCTCCAGCCCGACGGCCGCTATCTCTGGGTGGGCAACAACACCCGCGACGCCGCCACCAGCGGCGTGACGGTGATCGACACCACCAACTTCAAGATCGTGATGCAGGTGCCCACCGGGCGCGGCCACCACGAGATCGCCATTTCCTCGGACAACCGGCTGGCCTTCGTCACCAACCGCGACGACGACACGGTGACGGTGTTCGATGTCGGCACGCTGAAGAAGCTGAAGGACGTCAAGACCGGCGCGCTGCCGCTCTCGATCGCCTGGTCCAACCTGTCCCGCGCCGCTTATGTCTCGAACGGCAAGGATGGCACGATCACCGTCATCGACGCCGGCAAGCTGGAAGTGATGAAGACGATCCAGGCCAAGCCCGGCCTCGGCCCGCTGCGCTTCACGCCGGACGGGCGCTTCGGCATGGTGGTGAACACGCCCGAGGGGGTGGTGAACGTGATCGACCCCGGCACCAACGAGATCATCCACAGCCCCAAGGTGCAGCCGGAGCCCTTCCAGGTGACCTATACCCGCGACTTCGCCTACGTGCGCAGCCTGGGCAGCGAGCGGGTGACGATGATCAACCTCAGCTCGCTGGGGCAGGGCAAGGAGCCGTTCGTGCAGAGCTTCCCCGCCGGCAGCTACCGCCCAAGAAGGGCGGCGACCTGCCGCTGGCCGACACGATGGTGGCGGGCCTGGGCGAGGCGGCGGCCTTCGTCGTCAGCCCGGCGGACAACACCACCTACTTCTACATGGAGGGCATGAACGCCCCGATGTCGAGCTACCCCAGCCGCGGCAAGTACGCCCGGGCGGTGACGGTGGTAGACCGCAGCCTGCGCGAGATCGAGCCGGGTGTGTTCGCCGGCCGCTTCCGCATGCCGGTGGCGGGGCACTTCGACGTCGCCCTGTCCCTCGACCAGCCGCAGATGGTGCACTGCTTCTCCACCGACGCCAAGCCGAGCCCGGTGCTGGAGGCGGAGCGCATGACCGTTGCCGTCGAGTTCCTGCCCCAGGGCCGCGATATTCAAACCCAAGGATACGGTGAAGATCCGCTTCCGCATCATCGAGGGTACCGGTGCGCCGAAGGCTGGGGCTGAAGGACGTGCTGGTGCGCTACTTCCTGGTGCCGGCGTCGACCCCGACCGATGTCGTCGCGGCGGAGGTTTCCGAGGGCATCTACGAGGCGCCCGTCACCATGCCTGACGTGGGCGTCTATTACATCTACGTCAGCGTACCTTCGCTCAAGCTCGGCTACAGCGACAGCGCTTTCTTCAGCCTGATGGCCAAGGGTGATCAGTCGGCGCCGGCGGTGCTGCCCGCGCCTGCCCCGGCGGAACCCGCCAAGGCCAAGAAGGCTCCGAAGAAGGGCTGAGCACGCTTCCCGGGGGGCCCGCGGGGCTTCCCGGGCGGCCGTGCTGTTTCGGCTTACCCATACCCATAACGTTTCAAGGAGAACGGCATGAGCTTTCCGGCAGTCGGAGCGACGGCGGTCGTCGTCGCCGGCCTGTTCGCGGCTGCGCCCGCATTGGCGGCGGAGGACCATTCGCACCATCAGCACCATCAACAGGCAGCGCAGAAGGGCGCCGAGAAGCCGACCGCGGTCCAGGTCAAGTACGACGACACGGTGCTGGTCGACCAGGAAGGCCGCAAGCTCAAGCTGAAGAGCGAGGTGTTCGGCGACAAACTGGTGGTGATGGACTTCGCGTTTACCAACTGCACCACCATCTGCCCGGTGCTGACCGCGCTGACTGGTCAAGGTGCAGGACCAACTCGGCGCGCGCCAGGGCAAGGACGTGGTGCTGGTGACGATACACGGTGGACCCGGCGCGGGACACCCCGGGCGAGCATGAAGGAGTACGGCGCCAAGTATGGCGCCAAGCCGGGCTGGGCCTGGCTCACCGGCCCGACGGGAACGGTCAACGAGGTACTGAAGGGCTTCGGCGCCTACGCGCCCAACTTCGAGGACCATCCGCCGGTGGTGCTGGTGGGCGATCCCAAGACCAACAACTGGACGCGCTTTTTCGGCTTTGCCGATCCGAAGGACATCGTGGCCAAGGTGGACGAGCTGACCCACGCCCGCCACGGCCACAAGAATTGAGGGAGATGGCGATGAAACATGAAAGGCATGATGCTGGCGGGCCTGCTGGCCCTTGCCAGCGCCGCGGCGCAGGCGGCCGACGAGCACAAGGGGCACGAGGGCCACGCCGGGCACGCTGCGCCGCCCGCGGCGGACGCACCGGCGTCGACGCCGCTGCGCCAATCCGGTGAAGAAGCGGGATCCCCAGGCCTACTTCACCGACCGGCAACTGATCGACCAGAACGGGAACAAGCAGCGCTTCTACAGCGACGTGCTGAAGGGGCGGCTGGTGGTGATGAACACCATCTTCACCAATTGCCCCGACGCCTGTCCGCTGATCACCGAGCAGATGACGCGGGTGCGCGCGGCGCTGGGCGATTCCTTCGGCAAGGACGTTCTACTTCGTCTCGATCAGCACCGATCCGGCGCGGGATTCGCCCCAGGCGATGAAGAAGTTCGCCCAGAAGCACAAGGCCGACGTGCCGGGATGGATCTGGCTTACCGGCAAGAAGGAGGACATCGAGCACATCCTGAAGAAGCTCGGCCAATGGTCGCCGGACGTGGAGGCCCATTCGACGCAGTTGATCGCGTGGAACTTCAACACTGACAAGGGGCGCAAGATGCTGCCCAACGTTCCGCCGGAATCGATCGCTGCCCAGATCAAGCTGCTGGCGAGCGACGAAAGCCTGCTGCCGGGCTTGGGGCAGCGTGCCCAAGGCAAACTGATGTCTCCTTCCCTCATCCAAGCCTGTAGGGTGCGCCATGCGCACCGTTCGTGGGTCTGGATCGGTGCGCATGGCGCACCCTACGCCTGCTCCCCCTGCGAGAGGGCGAGGGCGGGGGCAGAATCCGTCGCCCTGGGTTCCGCGTAATGCCTGCCAGCCTACGGCGGGTCCTCCTGCTAACCCTCGCCCTGCTGGCGGTGAACGCCTCCGCCACGGGCCTCTCGCCCCAGGAGGAGGCAGGCAAGAAGATCTACCTCGACGGAGTCAGCCCCTCGGGAACGCCGATCCAGGCGCTGGTGGGCCAGAGCGGCGACGTCGGTGTCCGGGGAAACGCTGCCCTGCGGCAGTTGTCACGGCGCCGACGGCCTCGGGCGGCCCGAAGGCGCGGTCAAACCCTCCAACATCACTTGGCCCGAGCTGACCAAGTCCTACGGCCACCGGCACGAAAACGGGCGCGAGCACGGGCCCTTCGACGACCGGAACTTCAGCGAGGCGCTGACTTTCGGCACCGACCCGGCGGGCAACCGGCTCGACGTCACCATGCCGCGCTACGTCATGGCGAACGCCGACCTTGCGGCGCTGCTGGCCTACATCAAGCGCATGGACGCCGACCTCGATCCAGGGATCAGCGCCCAGGCGCTGCGCATCGGCACGCTGCTGCCGGCGTCTGGGCGCATGGGCGAGATCGGCAACGTGATGCGCGGGGCGCTCCAGGGCCATGTTGACGTCATCAACGCGCAGGGCGGCATCTTCGGCCGCAAGCTGGAGCTGGTGGTCGGCGACCTGCCCGAGGACCGGGACGCCGCCGCGAAGAACGCCGAGCGCATGATGCGCGAGGAGCGGGTGCTGGCGCTGGTGAGCCCCTTCTCCGCCGGCATCGAGAAAGGCATGGCGGAGGCCGCGGAGGCCAGCGAAAGTGCCGGTGGTGGGGCCGTTCACGCTGTCGCCCGACGCCAGCCTGGCGGTGAACCGCTACACCTTCTACCTGCTGTCCGGGCTGCGCGAGCAGGCGCGCGCGCTGGTGGAGTTCGCGTTCAAGGAGCTGAAGCTGGAGAAGACGGTCGCCGCGGTGGTGTACCCCGATAGCCCCGCCGATGCCGACATCGCCTCCGGCGTCGAGGACCAGTTGAAGGAGCGGGGCTGGACCCAGGTGATTCGTTCCGCATATCCGCCCCAGGGGATGGCGGCCGGCAAGCTGGTGGCGCAGCTGCAGCAGAAGGGTGTGCAGGCGATCTTCTTCCTCGGCGGCGACGCCGACCTCGCCACCCTGGGCAAACAGGTGCGCGATGCCATCTGGACCCCTTACCTGCTGGCGCTGGGCGCGCGCGCCGGGCGCGCCGCAGTGGATCTGCCGACCACTTTCGGCAACCGGGTGTTCCTCGCCTACCCGACGCTGCCGGGCGACGTCACGCCCAAGGGCGCGGTTGCCCTCGACGCTCTGGATCAGAAGGCGCAGTCGGGGATGCGGCAACAGCCGGCGCGGGTCGCCGCCTACGGCGCGATCCTGGTGCTGGAGGAAGGACTGAAGCGCGCCGGGCGCGACCTCTCCCGCGCCAAGCTGTTGAGCTCGCTGGAGAACCTGTACAGCTTCGAGACCGGCATCACTCCCACCATCACCTACGGGCCGAGCCGGCGCATCGGCGCGCTGGGCGCCCACATCGTCGCGGCGGACCTGACGGGGCACCGCTTCCGGCCTACCGGCCGCTACATGCGCCTGGACTGAAAAGTGGGGGTCGGGGGCAGGTTGCATCCGACAGCGATTCGGGAGGCAGACGCAGGTCTTGATGGTGTATCGGCGCGCATGGCGCGCCCTGCGGCGTTGGCGAACCGGGGGCGTTCTACATCGCGACGAGGCGTAGGGTGCGCCGTGCGCACCGATCCAGATTCAATCTGATTCGAGAGGCCGACATGAAGCGCGTTGCAATTTTCGTATGCCTGGTGCTTGCGAGCATGTTCTGGCAAACGCCGGCTACGGCGCAAAACTACTACGGCAACGCCGCCCAGGTCAATGACGTCTACATTACCAACGAGCGGCTGGAGCGCTACTTCGACGAGTACGTCAAGGACAAGGGGCGCAACATCAGCAAGATGATCAACCCGCGGGTCTACAAGACGCTCAAGAAGGAGGCGCTCGACAAGCTGATCGACCGCGAGGTGCTGTGGCAGGCGGCGCGCGACAAGGGCGTGAAGGTCGAGGATGCCGAGGTGCAGGCGGCGCTGAAGGAGATGCAGGCCGGAGCCAAAAACCGCGAGGCCTACCTGCGCCAGCTGGAGAAGACCGGCTTCGACGAGAAGAGTTATGCCGAATACGTGCGGCAGGAGCTGGCCAGCCGCAAGTACGTCGCGCAGGAGGTGCCCATGGCGGAGGTGAGCGAGGAGGAGATCGCCGCCTTCTACAAGGAGAAGCCGCACCACTTCGCGCGTCCGGAGAAGGTGAAGGCGCACCACATCCTGGTGCGGGTCGAGAGCAACGCCGGCGAGAAGGACAAGGCCGAGGCGAAGCAGCGCGCGCAGTCCATCCTCGATGACATCCGCAAAGGCGAGGACTTCGCCACGCTGGCGGAGCGCTATTCCGAGGACACCAAGAGCCGCGGCAAGGGCGGCGATCTGGGCGAGTTCGGCCGCGGCGACATGGTCAAGCCCTTCGAGGACGCGGTGTTCGCGATGAAACCGGGAGAGCTTGCCGGCCCCGTGGAGACGGAGTACGGCTGGCACGTCATCCGGCTCGACGCCTACACGCCGGCGGGAACGCAGCCCCTGGACGAGGTGAAGGAGCGCATCCGCAAGGCGCTGGCCACGGAAAAGCGCAACATCGCGGCGAAGAAACTCGTCGATGACCTGCGGGCGCTGGCCAAGATCAAGATCTTGGTCTATCTCGAGAACCGCGAGTTCTGAGCGCCCCAGGGCCGGGCCACGCCCCCGCCCACCGAGGGGGCAAGGAAACTTGCGGCGGCCCGGCGTTCCCCTGAAAGAATCGTTCGTCCCCCCGGCCCTTCTCCGCACCCGGGGCCGAGCGCGCGATGTTTCGGCCTGACCGCCCACCCATCCCCTAGCCCGCAGGTCGGCTCAAGCCCGCAGCGCGGAGCCGACATGCTTGTTGGTACGCGGCAGCTTATCCGGCCGAGGCCAAGTCGCATGCGTGTTTGCTTGCGGCTTGGGTATCTCCCCCCACCCTTGGGGAACTACAGTTGGGGAATCTCCCCATCTGCAGGGGGATTTGCCGCCGCGGGCCGGGGTTGAACCCTCCCGCCCCTTGCGGCAGGTTCGCCGCGGTGTGAAAAAGTGCACGCCCTGCGCGTGTGCCGCCCGGCATATCGATCCCGAGTTGCTGCCTCTTGCGCCCCGAGTTGGGGATATCGCCGCTGCAATGTGATCTGCGTCACGACTGGCCGTTCGATGACATCGAATCCGGCATGCTGTGTGCGTTCATTGCCCAGCGAAGGGAAAAAGTGGGGAATTCTCGGCGGCGATCGGAATATCCCCTTGGGTAACGGGCGTCGGCCCGATCGCACTGCACGCTGGCAGTGCGATCGGGCTTGAAGGGAGGATTCGAACAACAAGGGCATAAACGACGAGCGGGATGACAGTTCCGCCCGCCCCGGATCTCCGCCGCATTGCATCCGACCAAGAAGATGCAAGGGTGCGGCAAGACAGGCCCGCGAGTAGCGGGGATCCTCGGGCGCATGTGACATGAGGTGCAGGAGGCCGCTCCGCTCCCCGTTAGTTCGCAGCACGGGGCGGCACTCCTGATTCGGAGGTCTGGCAATTTTTAAGGGACGTCTTTCGTCCGGTGATGGCGCTTCGGCCGTCGTCCGGCGCGTCCACGGCCGTTAGCGGCTGCCAGCCTTTCTCTCGCGCGCCGGTTCGACAGGTGCGCGAACGCCACGCAACCCGCGAGTGCCCTGCGGAAACGCAAGGGCCGCCGTGGGATGCTGAGTGGATTGTGAGATTTGCGACGAAAGGAGCAGGACATGCGATTCAATTCGAAGTTGAGTGTCATTTCATCGGCATTGCTCATGCTGGGAGCCGCTTCGGGCGCCTCGGCCCAGGTTGTCACCTGCGCGGCCGGCGACCCGGTATTCCTCGTTGAAGGGCCGGTCAGCGCAGTCACGCCTCCGGATGCCAACGGTGTCGGCACCATCACCGCCATGGGCGTCACGTTCCAGGTGCCGCCGGGCATCCCGGTGGTCACGCCCACCAACAGCGAACTCGGCATGGCCGGCTTCGCCGACCAGACGCCCTTCCCCGGACGTGACCAGCCGGGCTTCATCGGCGCCACCGTGACCGCCAATGGCTGCGTGAAGTTCACCGCGGGTGACCCCGCCGCGACGCCGCCGGTACTGCCGCAGCCCTTCGCCGTCGCCGGCGACGTGATCTCGGATGTGAACGAGAATGTGCTGCTGGGCGCGGTTTCTGCAAACACTGGCACAGTAGTCAGCATCCTGGGAACGCCGGTCTCGGTGCTGACCGACGCGCGCATGCCGGGACCGACCGTAACCGTCAACGGAGCCGTGGTCGGCACCTGGACCCGCGGTGGCATTCCCGTGACGACCGAGTCGATACCCCTGGGCGCCAACGCCGCGCTCGAGGGCTATTTCGCAAACGATGGTACTTACTACGTGTGGTCGGTCGATGTGGCCGGCGGCACGCCGCGGCTGAACGTCGCGCAGACCGGCATCATCGACGTGCGTTGCGGCCCGGTCGGCGCACCCGGTCGCTTGCAGGTGACTGGCGGCTCCTTTACGCCGTCGACTATCACACCGGCGGCGTGCAACGAGACCCTCACGTTCGTGAATGCCGCAGACCCGAACATCGTCTTCGGCACCGGCACCGTGTTGGCGACGGTGCCGCCTTCCGCTTTCTGCGAGTATCTGGTGCGCTTCGACGTCGCCGCGTGCCCCGCGAACGTCACGGTGCTCAACAGCAATGGATCCTTTGCGACCACGGCGCCGGGCGGGGCGCCGCCACTGGGCAACGCTCCAGTCGCTGTCAACGATGGTCCCTACCTCGCGACGCTCAACACTGTCCTGACGGTCGCGGTGCCCGGTGTGCTGGTCAACGACACTGACGCGGATGTGGGCAACACGCTCACCGCGAATCTGCTTACGCAAGCGGCGAATGGTGAAGTTGCGTTCTCGCCGGACGGTTCCTTCACCTATACCCCTGATCTGGGCTTCGTCGGTAACGACGCCTTCACCTACCAGGCCGTCAACAACACCGGGCTGTTGTCGAACATTGCGACGGTGACGATCACCGTCGGGCAGGCAGCGAACGGCGCGCCGGTGATCAACTCGGCACCGGTGCTTACCGCGACGGCGGGCGTGCAGTACACCTACCAGGTCGTGGCCGTCGATCCGGATGGCAACGCGCTGAGCTACGCGCTCGTCGGCGCGCCGGCCGGCATGGCGATCAACGCCAACGGGCTGATCACCTGGACGCCGACCGCCGCTCAGGTGGGTCCGAACGCGGTGACGGTGCAGGTGAGCGACAACGCGGTTCCGCCGCTGTCCGCGACCCAGAGCTTCACGGTGACCGTCGCCCCGGCGCCGCAGCCGAACCTGCTGGATCTGGACATCAACCGCTTCACCGTGACTTCCACCCAGCGGGTCAACCGGACGGTGGTGGTCAGCCTGCGGGTCACCAACCCCAGCACGGTGACCACCGGAACGGCGCCCGCTACCGTGGTGGGCGTCCTGAACGGCGCGACGGTGTACAACCGTAGCCTGCAGGTCAGCAGTGCGCCCGGTGTCACCACCACTTTCCGCTTCCCGGACTTCACCCCGGCCCAGACGGGAACGGTGAACTGGACGGCGACCATCGCCGACCAGGACCCGGACGTGGATAGCGCGAGCGCGACGACCGTAGTGATTCAGTAATCAGGCTGTGCGCGAGGGGCTCGTCCCCTCGCGTCGATCAAGGGCCGGCAGAGCCATCTGCCGGCCCTTTTCTTGACCTGGATCCTGACGGGCAATGAACCCAGGCACTCATTCTCCCCTCGCGGACCTGGCATTACCCGGTAGGGTGCGCCGTGCGCACCGGTGGTTGAATCGGCGGGCAGGGCCCGCCCTACGGATTGATAGCTGAGGATTGCTTTGGTGAGCCGGGCGAAGCGGTCCCGGCGGAGTGTTGGCGCGGGCTTGCTCCGGTCAGAAGCTGTAGGGCAGGTTGAGCGAGAAGCTCATGTCGGGCGCCGTGCCGCCGAGGCCGAAAGCGATGGCGGGCTCGACAAACAGCTTGGGCGTGAGCTGCCAGGTCATGCCGAGCTGGAGCAGATAGCTCTCCTTTTCCGGCGGGATCGAGCCGCCGCTGCCCTCGGCAGGTGTGCGGTAGAAGCCGGCGAAGGCGCCCGAGAGGGCGAGGGAATCGTTGATGGCGTAGGCGTAGCCGAGGTTGAAGCTCCAGTTGTTGGTGGCCAGCACGCGGCGCGGCTCGCTGCGGTCGGCGTCGAAGCCGTACATGTAGTTCAGCGCACCGTAGATCACCACCGGGTCGTAGGTCTTGGACAGGATCAGTCCGGCGCCCAGGCCCGTGTCGCCCGGGCCGGTGGGTGCCACCGCGTCCAGGCTCCAGGTGATGTTCGGCCGGCCGACGCGCTCAGGCAGCGCCACGCCCTGCAGGCTCAGGGCCAGGTCGCCGGCATAGCTGTCGGTGTCCTTGCGCGAGATTCCGCTGCCCAGGGATTCGTCGGCGAACGTGGCGGTACGCTGATAGAAGCCGGGAATTCGCGCCGAAACCTGCAGGTCGTCGCGGATGCCATAGCGCGCGGCCAGGCTGGCGGTCGTCGTGTTCTGCTCCACTCGCAGCACGGGGAAGCTCTCCCGCGTCTGGCGTGAATAGGACAGGCCGAGTTCCAGGGTGGTGGCGCCGCGCTTCAGCAGCACGCCCTGGTCGCGCAACGCGACCTCCTCGGCGGTGAGCCCGGAGGGGCCTTCGCCTATCGGCTTCGCCGGGGTGGGGGCCGCGGCGGGCGCCGGCGGTGCAGCGGGTGTTGTGGGCGTTGCCTGAGCCAGGCGCTGTGGATCGCGACCGCCGATGCCCCGGCCGGACAGAGCCGCCAATTGGTCGGCGCGAAGTTCGTCTGGCATCTGCGCAGCGCTGCGGTCTGGCGCGGGGGGCGTCGCGGCGTCGGCTGTGGCGATTGTCTTGCCGCCGGCCTTCTGCACCACGGCGGGAAAGGCGTAGCGCTCGCCTTGCAGCCATTCCATCAGCGCCACTCGGTTGAAGCGCCATTCCTTGCCGACTTGCCGCGCCGGGACGGTGCCGGATTGCGCCAGCTTGACCACGATCTTCGGCGGCACGCGCAGCAGGCGGGACGCTTCGCCGAGGGTGAGCACGTCTTCCTCGACGGTGGTTTCGGCGGCGGCGAGTGGCCCTGCGCAGGCGGCCAGCAGCAGGAGCGCGACAGGTTTCAGGCGGGTCATTGCGGTCACGGCCTTATCGAAGAATGAAATTCGGAATGGAAAGCGGGTAGAGCTTTCCGATTTCGGACATCTCTCGGGCGCTGATCTGCTCGAGTTGAAGACCCGGGGCGGCTGTCAGCGCCAGGGGCGAGGCTTCGGGCCACTGGCCGTCCTTGCGCTCGGCCACGAACACGACCCCTTGGCCGTTCTCGTCGGCCCACATGTCGAAGAACTGGTACAGCGGCATGCGCACGTTGCCGCGGGCCGGGTCGGCGAGATAGACCCGGTCGCCCTGCACACCCTTGAACACGGCGAAATGCTCGTAGCCGCGCGGCTTGATGTAGACGATCACCGGCCGCTTCAGCTTCGCCAACTGGTCGGCCCGGATGCGAAAGCCCCGCGCCTTGTGGCCGCGCTGCTCGGCGATGCGCTGCAGGTCGAGCAGCGACAGCCCCTTCTGCGTGAGCTGGGCGCGCTCGCCATCGTTGGCCGACTGCATGATCGACTGCAGGATGGGAACCTCGTCCACCGGATCGTCGAGGCCGTAGGTGAGCAAAGTGGCGATAGAGGCCGCACCGCAGGAATAGTCGAAGCCCTGCATCACCACGCCGCTGCGCCTGATATCCATGGCCGAGCGCAGCGGCACCTGAAGCGTGGTCAAGCCACTGCTTACACGCGCGACGGCCTGTTCGGCACCGGCGGTCAGTGGCATCAGGGCGAGCAGAAGGAGCGCGTAACGCATGGTCGGCGATTGTACTGGGTGAGACAGCACGCAAAAAGGGGGAACACCCCAGGGTGTTCCCCCCAATTCCTAACCGATCGGGCCCGTCCGGGCCCGCTGGATCAGTACTTCGTCAGGATGGCAGTCACCCTGGCCAGCGCCGCCGTCCAGGAGGCGGTCAGCTTTTCCGCGAGGGCGGGGTTCTTCACCGCGACCTTGCCGATCACGGCCGTCATGGCGGCGTCGATCTTGGCAAGGTAAGTCGCCTCGGTGGGGGTCAGGACGGCGCCGTGGATGGCGTCCATTTCCTGAACCGACAGGGTTTGCGCTTCGATGCCCTGGAGGGCGCCGAACTGCTCTTCCTGGCTGGCGGAAACGGAACCGGAAACCAGGGCTCCGCACAACAGGGCTGCTGCAACACCGGACTTGACGTACTTGTGAATCATGATGGCTTCTCCCAGAAGAAGTAAGAAAAGAAAGGAACGACGAATATCAACCCGTGTGCCGTTTGGCCCGCACAGCTTCAACGGTAACCCCGCTGACCTCAAGGCTTCGCTTGGACTGACAGATCGTGGGAAAAAATACCACACCACATTCGATCAATCAAGCTCCGTTCAACTGGCGACTACGACCCCCCCGCTGGCTGATGGGCGAATCATGCAACAGCCTGAACAAAAAAGCAAATGATGGCATTTGCGTGAAAATCGAGCGCGCCGCGAGAGAGAAAACCCTACACGCCCAGACGGCGCGCCAACTACGGGAACCGTTAAGTTATGTGGACACATTAGCGCCGGCGGATTCGCTCGGCGACGATTTCGCCCTGGGGCCCCACGCTCGCCCGAACCTCGACGTAGTCGCCGGTGCGAGGCCGCTTGTCGATGCGCGCGCCGTCCACCACCAGCGGCAGGCCATCCAGGCGCCAGTCTGGCTCGAGCACACCTTGAAGCCGGACCCGTGCTCCGACGGGTACCTTTGCCGGCTGCCCTGAAGCAGATCGTGCCCCGCCGGCAATCCACGCTTCGATGACGCGGATTTCTTCGTCGGACAGGAAGGGTGGCCCGTCGAAGGGCATGCGCGGCTGCGACTGGCCCTTTACCCGCCGCAGCAGTTCGCTCGCGGCGGGGTTGCCCGGGATGACGCGCACCCGGTCGGCAGGCGACAGTGTCGCTTCGTAGGACGTGAGCCGATAGCCTTCAGGGGCTGGGCCCATGATCCCGTTGTCGGTATGACATTTGGCGCAGCGCGTGGCGAAGATCGGGGCGACGTGGGCGTAGGTGACCGCCTCGCCGGGGCCGGGAAGGCGGGCGGGTGCCGGCGCCGCGGAAGGCTTCGCGCCGCCGCGCTGCATGCCACCGGCAACCCATTGCTCGAACAGGGCGACCTCGGCGTCGGTCAGGAAGGGCGGGCCGGTCATCGGCATGCGCGGCTGCGATTGGCCGGTGAGGCGGCGGATCAGCTCCGACCCCGCGGCATCGCCACTGCGGGCCACCGGCCCGCGCTCGCCGCCCTTGACAAGCGCATCGTAGCTGTCGAGGCGCAGGCCGCGCGGCGCGGCGGGCCCGTTGTGGCACATGACGCAGCGCGCGCCAAGTACCGGGGCGATGTCGTCGTAAGTGACCGGGGCGGCCTGGGCGCCGAGGCCGAAGCCGAAAGCGATTGCCATCGGGATGATGCGCGATTTCACTGCTGATCTCCTTCGTCGGTTTCTTCCGGGGCCGGCGCGGGCGCAGCGGCAGGTGCCGGTGCGGGACGCGCGGCCGGGGGCTGGGTAGGTGCGGGACGCGCGGCCGTGGGCTGCGCCGGTGCGGCCCCGAACGTCGCCGGGGGGGTAAATACGACCGATGCCGGCGCCGAAGGCGGGGCGGCCTGGACAACGGGAAGCTGGACCTGCTGGCCGGGGTTCTGCCGCCGCATCATTTCCAGCACTTGCTCCTTGATGCTCCCCGACGGCGGTGGCAGCTGAGGTGCCGCGGCGACGCCTGCCATGCCGGGGTCCTGCCCTCCAGCCTGGGGCGCGGCAGACATCGCCTGGAAGCTCCCGGTTGCGCCAGCTGGCATGGAAAGGACCTGGTCGATGCCGAGGGGCAGGTAGGTCAGGCTCAACTGGCTTCCCTTGAGGCCATTGATCCGGTAGGTGTTGTTTATGACTTCGCCATCAATGACGGCGAGCGCTTTTTCGCCCTGCGCCAAGTAGTAGGTTGTGGGTCCCATGTCCTCGCTCAACATACCCATAAAGGTGAAGGGCAGTACCGGCGCCTGGGGGGGCGGTGGCGGTGGCGGCGGTAGCGGCGGCGGTGGTGGCGGCGGCGGCGGCGGGGGGGCGTCCAGTCCTTGGTGGCGAAAAGCGTCGTTGTGCTGCCCTGCGCCGGTGAGCTCAGTCGCTCCCCCTGGCTGAGCGCGAGTTGTGTCGGGGCAGGAGCGTCCGCTCCCGGCGGAGGGGCATTCGCGCGTCGTGCCGCCACATCGACGACAGCGGCCGGCTCAGGCTCGCCGCCGTTGCTGAAGAACCAGGCGCCGCCCACGGCAGCAGCGAAGGCGGCGGCACCTATGAGTATGGCGTCGCGTCGGGAAAGGGGTTTCACGAAGGAATACGGGGTCTTGGCGCTGAAGACATGCTACACCGCAGGTCGTGGTTCGAACGTGACGGACTCGTCGGCACTTTGGGCCACGTTTGCCAAAGTTATGTGGGCACCATCCGGCCCGAGGCGCGCGGATTCCCCGATCAGGGGCAGCAGCCGGTGGATGCCGGCGACGACCGATTCGGTGCTGCTTTGGCCAGGCTTGAGGATCCAGCCGTTGATGCCCGGCGCATGCGCTGGGCGGGCCATCGACCCCCCGCAGCCAACGTCGCGCATCCGCCCCTGCTTGCCAACGCCAGCCCGACGGGGACACGCTTGGTTATTCGTTGTCCTGGGCCAGATCCTGCTGCGTGCCGTCATCCTGCGGTGGTGGCGGGGGCGCATTGGCGGGCGACCCCGCGGGCGACGCCGGGGCTGCCGGCTGGAAGGAGGGTGGCGCGCTGAAAGTGACCGAGCCGATTCCGCTGGGTGGCGCCGGCGCGGCGGGCGCTGTGGCACCGGCGGCACCTGCGGCACCCGGCGGCACCCGCGGCACCCGCACCACGCCGCGCCCTTCGTTCGGCCGCCGCCGCGGTGAAACCTGTCGCCGGTGTGGCGGCCGCACCGGGCGGCACGGGCTGAACGGGTTCCGGGGCCGCTTGCCCGGGGGCGGGCGGCGCGGCGGCCCCCGGCTGGCGGCCGCTAATGGCTATGGCGGTGCTCGCGCCAGCGGCCGGCATCGACAGGGTCTGGTCGATGTTGAGCGGCAGGTAAGTGAGCTTGAGCTGATTGCTGGCAAAGCCATTCACGCGGTAGGTGCTGTTGATGACATCGCCATCAATGACCGAGTGTGCCTTGTCGCCCTGGGCGAGGTAGTAGGTGCTGCGCCCCCCTTCTTCGCTCAGCATCCCCATGAATACGAAAGGCAGGGGCGGCGCCTGGGGCGGAGGCGGCGGCAGCGGCGGGGACGGCGGTGGGGGTGGTGGCGGTGGAGGCGGCGGAGGTGTCCAGTCCTTGGTAGCGAAGATGTCGCGCGTCTGACCCCCGGTCGGCGGGCTCAGGCGCGGCGTCTGGCTCAGAGCGAGCCGGGTGGCATCCGGCTGTGCCGTCGGGCCTGCCTGGACCGAAGCCGGCCGCGCGGCCACCTCCACCACGGGCTCCGCATCGGGCTTGTCGCCGTCGCTGAAGTACCAAGCCGCAGCGAGCGCCGCGATGAACGCGATGCCGCCGATCAGGAGGGTATTGCGGCGGGAAAGCGGTTTCACGATTCGTGATCCTGTTTGGGCGGTGTGGCCATGCTACAGCGTGGGCAACTGCTCGAACGTGGAGAATTCGCCCGCGATCTCGGTCACCTCGACGGTGGTGACGCGGGCTCCGGCCGGGCCGCGACGGGCCCAGTCGATGATCGCCGGGAGCTGTTCCGCGCTGCCGGCGACGACCGCCTCGACGCTGCCGTCGCTGCGGTTGCGCACCCAGCCGGTGATGCCCATAGCATAGGCATGGCGCGCCATCGCCCAGCGGTACCCGACACCCTGAACCCGACCGTGGATGCGCAACTGCCTTGCGGCCATTTCAGGGCTTCAGGCTTCGGCGGCGTCGCGCCGCGCCTGCTTCATGACTTCCCGTACCATCTTGAGTGCCGCGAAGCCGGTCAGCGCAATGCCTGCGACGACGCAGGCCAGGGCTTGGCCGGTGGTGGCCGGGAAAAAGAACAGAGGCATGCCATCGATCAGCGGTGCGACGCCTGCCACCAGCACCAGTACGCCGAGCAGGTCGAGCGCCGCATAGGCGAGCAGCCGGCCGACCGGGCGCCGCCCGGATGGGTCGGGTGAAGACGAGGCTTCGAAGTACCTCATGGCCGTTGGTTGTCGGGCACGCCAGGACAAGACACTGTACTACTTTACCCGCATTCCCGGCAGTGCGCCCTGATCCGGCGAGAGCAGGAAAAGACCCGGGCCCTCGCCCGACGCGGCCAGCACCATGCCCTGGGACAGGCCGAACTTCATCTTGCGCGGCGCCAGGTTGGCGACCATCACGGTAAGCCGTCCCTCCAATGCCGCGGGGTCATAGGCCGACTTGATGCCGGCGAAAACCTGCCGCAGCTCGGCTTCGCCGATATCGAGGCTCAAGCTGATCAGCTTGTCGGCACCCGGCACGTGCTCCGCCTTGACGATGCGCGCGACGCGCAGGTCCACCTTGCCGAAGTCTTCAATAGTGATTTCCGGCGCGACAGCGCCGCCACGAAGCTCCCCTCTGCCTTCGCGGGAGAGGGGTTGGGGGTGAGGGTCGGCCGGCGCGACAGCGCCGCCACGAAGCTCCCCCATCCGAGTAGCGCGCTCGACGCTCCCCTCTCCCCCCGCGGGAGAGGGGCCGGGGGAGAGGGGGGAGTCGCTCCCCACCTGGGAGAGGGCTTGGGGACGAGGGGCTATCGCCGCCTCGTGGGGACTGACTTTCGTCGTTTCCGTGCCTGTCCCATGCACCTGATGCTGCGCATGCCGCTGTGGCGAATGCGGTGGCGCAACCACTGGGGCGAGGGATTCGCGATTCGCTTCGAGCAGGGCGTCCACTTGCTTGCGTTCGATGCGGGTCATCAGGTGTCGATAGTCCTTGATGCGGTGGCCGGCGGGGAGCGGGTGTGCAGCGTCGGGCCAGGTGAGCGGCGGGATGTCGAGGAAGGCCTCGACGTCCGCGGCGAGCTTGGGGAGCACGGGCTTGAGAAGCAGCGTGAGCAGCCGAAACCAGGCGAGCGCATTGCTGCAGACTTCGAGCAGTTCCGCCTCGCGCCCCTCCTGCTTCGCCAGTTCCCAGGGCTTGCGCTCATTGACGTAGGCGTTGGCGATGTCGGCCAGGCCCATGATCTCCCGCAGCGCACGGGCGAAATCTCTTGCCTCGTACGCTTCGGACACGGTGGCTGCGTAATGGTTCAGGCGCTCCAGCAGCGTGGGCAGGGTGACGGCGCCGAGTTGGCCGCCGAAGCGCTTGCTGATGAAGCCGGCGCTGCGGCTGGCGATGTTGATGTACTTGCCCACCAGGTCGCTGTTCACCCGGGCGATGAAGTCGTCCAGATTAAGATCGATGTCCTCCATGCTGCCGTTGAGCTTGGCGGCATAGTAATAGCGCAGCCACTCCGGGTTGAGAGCCTCGGCGAGGTAGCTCTCGGCGGTGATGAAGGTGCCGCGGGACTTGGACATCTTCTGCCCGTCCACCGTCAGGAAACCGTGGGCGAAGATGCGGGTCGGCACGCGGTAGCCGGAATGGGCCAGCATCGCCGGCCAGAACAGGGCGTGGAAGTAGAGGATGTCCTTGCCGATGAAGTGATACATCTCGGTGCCCGCGGCTTGCGCCGCCGCCGCCTCGGTGAAGGCGGCGAGGTCGATGGCGGTGTTGCGGGCGGCGAGGTTCTTCAGGCTGCCGAAGTAGCCGATCGGCGCGTCGAGCCAGACGTAGAAATACTTGCCCGGCGCGTCGGGAATCTCGAAGCCGAAGTAGGGGGCGTCGCGGGAGATGTCCCAGTCGGTGAGGCGGTTGTCGCCTTCGTCGCCCAGCCATTCGTTCATCTTGTTGGCGGCTTCGGGCTGGAGCCGGTCCTCCTTCTGGGTGAAGGCGCGCAGGAAGGCCTGGCAGCGCGGGTCCGACAGGCGGAAAAAGTAATGGTCGGAGCTCTTGCGCACCGGGGCGGCGCCGGACACCGCGGAATAGGGGTTCTTCAGTTCGGTGGGGGCGTAGGCCGCGCCGCAGACTTCGCAGGAGTCGCCGTACTGATCTTTGGCGCCACACTTGGGACACTCGCCCTTGACGTAGCGGTCGGGCAAGAACATCTCCTTCACCGGATCGTAGAACTGCTCGATCGCGCGTACCTCGATCAGGCCGGCCGCCTTGAGCTTGAGGTAGATGTCCTCAGAGTAGTACCGGGTTTCCGTCGAGTGGGTTGAATAATAGTTGTCGAACCCCACATGAAAGCCGGCGAAGTCCCGGGTGTGCTCGCCATGTACGCGCGCGATCAGCGCCTCGGGTGCGATGCCCTCCTTGTCGGCGCGCAGCATGATCGGCGTGCCGTGGGTGTCGTCGGCACACACGTACCAGCACTCGTTGCCCCTCAGCTTCTGGAAGCGCACCCAGATGTCGGTCTGAATGTATTCAACCAGGTGGCCGAGGTGGATCGCGCCGTTGGCGTAGGGCAGAGCACTGGTGACCAGGATCTTGCGCGGGGACATGTCTGGAAGGTCTTGAAAAAACGATGATTCTACCAACTTGAGCGGAGCGGCGCGCGCGCCGGGCGGAAGTTGGGTTATACTTGAGCAAATTTATCGGATATTGGCGGAGACACCATGAGCATCTCGGAACTGCAAGTCCAGACGGCCCTGAAGGAACTGACCGATGCCAACACCGGCAAGGACTATGTGAGCACTCGCTGCGCCCGCAACATCAAGATCAGCGGGGCCGACGTTTCGCTGGACATCGAACTTGGCTACCCGGCGAAGACCCAGATCGACGGCATACGCGAAGCGGTGATCGCCAAGCTGCAGGCCATTCCCGGCGCGGGCAACGTCAGCGCCAACGTTTATTCGAGGATTGTTTCGCACGCCGTGCAGCGCGGCGTCAAGCTGCTGCCCGCGGTAAAGAACATCATTGCCATCGCCTCCGGCAAGGGTGGCGTGGGCAAGAGCACGACGGCGGTGAACCTGGCGCTGGCGCTGGCGGCGGAGGGCGCGCAGGTGGCGATTCTTGATGCCGACATCTACGGCCCGTCCCAGCCCCAGATGCTGGGCATCACCGCACGCCCGGAATCGGCCGACGGCAAGACGCTGGAGCCGATGGAGGCCTATGGCCTGCAGGCGATGTCGGTGGGCTTCCTGATCGACGTCGAGACGCCCATGGTGTGGCGCGGCCCGATGGTGACCCAGGCGCTGCAGCAACTGCTGGGCGACACCAACTGGAAGGACGTGGACTACCTGGTTGTGGACCTGCCGCCGGGCACCGGCGACATCCAGCTCACGCTGGCGCAACAGGTGCCGGTTACCGGTGCCGTGATCGTCACCACGCCCCAGGACATCGCCCTGCTGGATGCCCGCAAGGGACTGAAAATGTTCGAGAAAGTGGGTATTCCTATCCTCGGCATCGTGGAAAACATGAGCATCCACATCTGCTCCAATTGCGGCCACGAGGAACACATCTTCGGCTCCGGCGGCGCCGAACGCATGTCCAAGGACTACGACGTGGAGGTGCTGGGCGCCTTGCCGCTGGACATCCGCATCCGCCAGGAAACGGACTCCGGCAAGCCCACCGTGGTGGCGGAACCGGATAGCCGCATCGCCGAGATCTACCGCGCCATTGCCCGCCGCGTGGCAGTGAAGATCGCCGAAAAGGCGAAGGACATGAGCGCCAAGTTCCCGAGCATTGTGATCCAGAACACCTGAGGGTCCGTTGCGGGAAGTGCTTGCAGAACCCCGCGGTGCGGCCTATCATACGCCGTATGACGCGGCTACCCCAGGAGCGAGTTGTCAATGAGCATGTGGCCGACTACCCCGTCGCGGGGCCGGCCGCGCTGCGCATCAACGCCCGCCTCGACCCGCAGACAGCCTCGGAACTCGACGCCCTGGTCAAGGCGGGCGGCCAGACTGTCACCGAAGTGGTCAAGAACGCCATCCACTGCTACTACCGGCAGCAGACCGAGCGCGCGAGCCAGCCCGCGCTCGATCTGTTCCGCTTGGCCGGCCTGATCGGCTGCGCCGACGGCCCGCCGGATCTCTCCAGCCGCTACAAGGACTACCTGGGCGAATCGCTGGTGCAGAAGCACGCGCTGAAGTGATCATCGCCGACACGGGATTTTTCCTCGCGGTGGCGAATCGCCGCGACCGCTGGCACGATCGCGCGGTGGCGGCGCTCGCCGCGTTGTCCGAGCCGCTGGTTACCACCTGGCTGGTGGTCGGCGAGGCGAGCCACCTGTTCTTGCGCCGCTTGGGAGTGGAAGCGCAATTGCGCTTCCTGGAACTCCAGACTCGCGGGGGACTGGACCTCGTCGATCTGAGCCGGGACGATCTGCCCAAGGCGCTGGCCCTGATGCGGCGTTATGCCGACCTGCCGATGGATCTCGCCGACGCCTCCCTGGTGCTACTGGCCGAGCGCCTGGGCCACGGCCGCATCCTGTCCACCGACGAGCGTGACTTCGGCGCCTACCGCTGGAAGTATCGCGAACCGTTCCAGAATCTGCTCTTTCCCGCCGAGGGCACTCCATGAGCATCAAATCCGACAAGTGGATCCGCCGCATGGCGCTCGAACAGCGCATGATCGAGCCCTTCGAGGCAGGGCAGGTACGGGAGGAGGGCGGGCGCAAGATCGTCTCCTACGGCACATCGAGCTACGGCTACGACATCCGCTGCTCGAACGAATTCAAGCTGTTCACCAACATCAACAGCACCATCGTCGATCCCAAGAACTTCGACCCGAACTCGTTCGTCGAGGTGAACGCCGATTACTGCATCATCCCGCCCAACTCCTTCGCCCTGGCGCGCACGGTGGAGTACTTCCGCATTCCGCGCAACGTGCTCACCATTTGCTTGGGCAAGTGTCTTACTGGCGATACACGCGTCGTGGATGCGGAAACCGGCGCCTATGTCCCGATCACCGAGTTGGGCTGGGGGCGCACTACGTTGGCGATGCGCGATTGGCGCCTGGAGCCGGCGAAAGTTGCGGAGTTTGTGCCGCAAGGACGCAAGCCCGTATTCCGGTTGCGGACCAAGTCAGGGTTGCGCATCAAGGCCACGGCGAACCATCCGTTCCGGCAACTGGATGGGTGGACAGAGCTCGCGGCCTTGCGTCCTGGGGACCGCATTGCAGTCGCCCGAAGCGTGCCGGTTTTTGGCGCGCAGGCGCTTCCGGAGTGGGAGACGGCCCTGCTGGGGTTGATGATTTCCGAGGGCCAATGCAGAACCCCCGGCCACAGTCCCTCATTCACCTCGGCTGATCCGGTGCTGGTTCGGTTGTTCGAGGAATGTGTCGCGGAAGGTGGCCTCGGTTGTGTGACGCCGCGCAACCGCTACGGCTATCGCGTGGTGAATCGAGTCGGCCGGGGAGGGCGGGCGATGCGCAATCGCGCGAGCCTGTGGCTGCGGGGCTACGCCCTGGACGTGAATGCGGCGCAAAAATTCGTCCCGCAATCGGTTTTCACGGCCCCCAGAGCAAACGTGAGCCGGTTCTTGCGGGCCCTGTTTTCCGGCGATGGGGGCATCTACCGTTCACGCGATAGCTTCTTTCTGGAGTACTACTCCATGTCGCGCCGTCTGGTCGAAGATGTCCATCACTTGTTGTTGCGCTTCGGCATCGTTTCCCTGATGCGGGAAAAGAAGACCCATCTGGGCACGATCGCCCACAGAGTGCAAATAACCGACCGGGAGCACATTCGGCGGTTTGCCGAAGAGATCGGCTTCTGGCCGGAGTCGATCAAACAGGAGCGGCTTGAAAACGAGATCTTGCCTGCCCTGGGTGCCCAGCGGACGCGAAGCAACTTCGACACGCTCCCGCGGGAAGCCTGGGTCCAGGTGCGTGCAGCGGTGGCGGCGGTGGGCATGTCCTTGCGCGCCGCCGGTGTATCGGGCACCCAGCCCGCCCAGTCGGTTCCATTGAGGCTGGCGGAATCGCTGGCGCGCGTCGCTGCCGGTAGTGAATTAGCCGCGCTCGCCGAAGGTCCGCTGTGGGACGTGGTGGATTGCATTGAGCCCGCCGGGGAAGAAGAGGTGTTCGATCTGTGCGTACCACGGGCTCACAATTTTCTGGCCAATGGTTTCGTGGTTCACAACTCCACCTACGCCCGCTGCGGCATCATCGTGAACGTCACGCCCTTCGAGCCGGAGTGGGAAGGCTATGTGACGCTGGAGTTCTCCAACACCACACCCCTGCCCGCCAAGATCTACGCCAACGAGGGCGTGGCCCAGGTGCTGTTCTTCGAATCGGACGAGGTCTGCGAGACCTCCTACAAGGACCGTGGCGGCAAGTATCAGGGGCAGGTGGGCGTCACCCTGCCCAAGATCTGAGCCCGCGCTTCCTGCCCGCTGTGTCCTGACCCGTCGCGGGTCTATACTTCGCCCCTTTTCTTTCCCCGCTGGTCCTGACGCGCGAAGGAGCACGCCATGCGTTTCCGCTTTCCTGTCTTCATCATCGACGAAGACTTCCGCTCCGAGAACGCGAGCGGGCTGGGCGTTCGCGCTCTGGCCAAGGCGATCGAGGAGGAAAGCATGGAGGTGATGGGGGTCACGAGCTACGGCGACCTGACCTCCTTCGCCCAGCAGCAGTCCCGCGCCTCGTGCTTCATCCTCTCGATAGACGATGAGGAGTTCGGTGCCGGTTCGCCCGAGGAAACGCAGGCGGCCCTTGCCACGCTGCGCGGGTTCGTAAAGGAAATCCGCTTTCGCAACGCCGACATCCCGATCTTCCTCTACGGCGAGACGCGCACCTCGCGCCACATTCCGAACGACGTGCTGCGCGAGTTGCACGGGTTCATCCACATGTTCGAGGACACGCCGGAGTTCATCGCGCGCTACGTGGTGCGCGAGGCGCGCGCCTACCTCGACTCACTCGCGCCGCCCTTCTTCCGGGCGCTCACGCACTACGCGGCGGACGGCTCCTACTCCTGGCACTGCCCCGGCCATTCGGGGGGCGTGGCCTTCCTAAAAAGTCCGGTGGGACAAATGTTCCACCAGTTCTTCGGCGAGAACATGCTGCGCGCCGACGTGTGCAACTCGGTGGACGAACTGGGGCAACTGCTCGACCACTCTGGGCCGGTGGCGGCCTCGGAACGCAATGCGGCGCGCATCTTCAATTGCGACCACCTGTTCTTCGTCACCAACGGCACGTCGACCTCCAACAAGATCGTCTGGCACTCGACGGTGGCGCCGGACGACATCGTGGTGGTGGACCGCAACTGCCACAAGTCGGTGCTCCACTCGATCATCATGACCGGGGCGATCCCGGTGTTCCTGATGCCGACGCGCAACCACTACGGCATCATCGGGCCCATCCCCCTGGATGAGTTCCGCCCCGAGAACATCCAGAAGAAGGTCGACGCCAATCCCTTTGCGCGCGGTGTCAAGTCCAAGCCGCGGATTCTCACCATCACCCAGAGCACCTACGACGGCGTGCTCTACAACGTGGACGCCATCAAGCAGATGCTGGACGGGCGGATCGACACGCTGCTGTTCGACGAGGCCTGGCTGCCCCACGCCACGTTCCACGAGTTCTACGTCGGCATGCATGCCATCGGCAAGGATCGGCCGCGCTGCCACACGTCGATGGTGTTCGCCACCCAGTTCGACCCACAAGCTGCTCGCCGGCCTGTCGCAGGCATCGCAGATCCTGGTGCAGGAATCCGAGACGCGCCAGCTCGACCGCGACATCTTCAACGAAGCCTACCTGATGCACAGCTCCACCAGCCCGCAGTACGCCATCATTGCCTCCTGCGACGTGGCGGCGGCGATGATGGAGCCGCCCGGCGGCACTGCGCTGGTGGAGGAGTCGATCCTCGAGGCGCTGAACTTCCGCCGCGCGATGCGCAAGGTGGATGAGGAGTGGGGCGCCGACTGGTGGTTCAAGGTATGGGGGCCGGACTACCTGGCCGAGGAGGGCATCGGCAGCCGCGACGACTGGATGATCAAGGACAGCGAGCGCTGGCACGGCTTCGGCAATCTGGCGCCGGGGTTCAACATGCTCGACCCCATCAAGGCCACCGTCATCACCCCGGGCCTCGACGTGGACGGCGAGTTCGCCGAGCGCGGCATTCCGGCAGCCATCGTCACCAAGTATCTGGCCGAGCACGGCATCGTGGTGGAGAAGACCGGCCTCTATTCCTTCTTCATCATGTTCACCATCGGCATCACCAAGGGCCGCTGGAATACGCTGGTGACCGAACTGCAGCAGTTCAAGGACGACTACGACCGCAACCAGCCGCTGTGGCGCGTGCTGCCGGAATTCATCCAGGCACATCCACGCTACGAGAAGGTCGGGCTGCGCGAGCTGTGCGACCAGATCCACGGCCTGTACAAGGCCAACGACGTGGCGCGCTTGACCACCGAGATGTACCTCTCGAACATGGTGCCGGCGATGAAGCCGGCGGACGCCTTCGCCAAGATGGCGCATCGGGAGATCGACCGCGTGCCGATAGACGAACTGGAGGGCCGCATCACCAGCGTGCTCCTCACCCCCTACCCGCCGGGCATACCGCTGCTGATTCCCGGCGAGCGCTTCAACCGCACCATCGTGCGCTACCTGCAGTTCGCGCGCGAGTTCAACGAGCGCTTCCCCGGCTTCGAGACCGACATCCACGGTCTGGTCGAGGACAAGGGCGAGGGGCCGGTGCGCTACTTCGTCGATTGCGTGGCGGCGGTCTGAGGCGCGACGGCCCGCGGCATGCTAGTCCCGGTTCGCGGGCCGCTCGTAGGTGACGAAGTGGTAGTCGAAGCCCTGTTCCGCGCAGCGACGGGACTCGCGCCCGACTTCGCGCCATGCCCTCCAATCGACGTCAGGGAAGCACGTGTCGCCGGCAAAGTCGGCATCGATCTCGGTGACATGCAGGAGCGATGCTACGGGCAGCGCCGCCGCGTAGAGCCGAGCACCGCCGATGACGAAGATCCGGTCGTTGCCGCCGCAGGCTTCGAGCGCGCAAGCGAGGGTCGGAAAGACCTCGCAGCCGCCGGCGGCGAGCAACGGGTCGCGCGACACCACCAGGTTTCGCCGCCCCGGCAAGGGCCGACCGAGCGATTCCCAGGTCTTGCGTCCCATGACGATCGGGTGGCCCATGGTGAGCGCGCGGAAATGCCGGAGATCCTCCGGCAGCCGCCACGGCAGGGCGTTGTCGCGGCCGATGACCCGGTTGCGGGCCATGGCGACGACGATCTCGACGGCAGGGGAGGGGTCGGACGGTGCGCTTCGCGTCACGGTGGAATCCCAGCGGTATAGTTGGCGGCGACGCCATTATATTCAACCTGCGCGGGCCGCATTTCTTGAACAGGCGCTACCCCAAATCCTTCCAGCGATTGATCCTCACCGGTTTCCTGCTGGTGGCGACGCCGCTGGCCTTGGCCATCGGTTACGCGGTGTTCACCCTTCAGGGCTTGGCCGCGCAGAGCGAACAGGCGGTCCAGCGCGCCTCCAGTGCGGCGCGTGCCAGCCGCCAGTTCGCCGAGTCGCTGATCGGCATGGAGCGCGCGCTGCGCCAATACGCGGTGTTGCGCGACGCGGAACTGGTGGAGGACTACCGCCGGCTCAGCGCCGAGTTTCGGCGGGTGGCCGGGGAGCTTGCCGGCTCGCCGCTGGACAATGCCAGCGGCAACCGCATCGGTTCGCTGCTCGAGCGGGAACGCACGATCCATAGTCAGCTCGTGCAGAGCGGCGCATCCCAGGCCACGGTCGATAATCTGGTCGACCAGTTCCAGGCCATGGGCGACGACGCCCTGCCGGTGGTGGAGGCGGCGCGTGCCGTGGCCGATGCCGAGGTGGCGCGCCTGGAGCAGGAGGCGAGCCGGGCGCGCGACACGCTGCTGCTGCCGCTGGTGGCGGCGCTGGCGCTGGCGCTGGCGATCGCCTGGTGGTTCCGCAATATCGTTTCGGCGCAGATCACGCAGATCGACCAGGCGATCCGCGCCATCGGTCGCGGCGACTATGCCGATCCAATCATCGTGAGCGGCCCCGACGACCTTGCCTTCCTCGGCCAGCGTCTCGACTGGCTGCGCCAGCGCCTCGGCGACCTGGAGGAGCAGAAGAGCCGCTTCCTGCGCCACGTGTCGCACGAGCTGAAGACGCCGCTTACCGCGATCCGGGAAGGCGCGCAACTGATGGCGGACGAGGTACCCGGCCCGATCAACGAAGGCCAGCGCACCATCGTCGGCATCATGACGCAGAACAGCCTGCGCCTGCAGGCGCTGATCGAGGAACTGCTCAACTACCAGCAGGCGAGCCTTGCCGCCGGCAAGCTGGAAATGAAGCCGGTGGCGCTGGAGGTGCTTGCCGACCAGGTGCTCCTGACCCACCGGCTGGCCGCGGAGTCGCGCGCGATCCGTGTGCAGAAGGTGCTGCCGCCGGTGCAGGTCGAGGGCGATGCGGAAAAGCTGCGGGTGGTGATCGACAACCTGATTACCAACGCGATCAAGTTCTCGCCGCGAGATGGCGTGGTTCGGGTGATGCTGAAGAGCGAGGCGGGCAACGCCGTGCTGGACGTCATCGACGAGGGGCCGGGTATCGCGGAGGCCGAGCGGGAGCGCATCTTCGATGCCTTCTTTCGCGGCAAGCGTGCCCGGGAAGGGGTGGAGGGCAGCGGCCTGGGGCTCGCCATTGCGCGCGAGTACGCGAGCGCGCACCGCGGCAGGATCGAGGTGCTGGCGAGCCCGGAAGGGGGCGGACACTTTCGTGTTACGCTGCCCAAGGTCCGAAAAGAGCGTGTTCCGGGATGAACAAGAAAGCCTTCGCGGCGGCGTTGGTCGCGGCATTGCTGGCGAACGGCTGTGGCTTGTTCACGGTTGCGCCGCCTCCGGGGAGCGAAGTCACGGCGGTCGATCCATGGTCGCAGGCGGCGAGCCTCTGGCGCAGCGCGGCGGAGATCGAGGGCGAGGAAGTGCTCGCGCTGCTGGCTTATTACCATCGCATGGCTGCGGCAGCGTCGGAGGAGCAGCGCAAGGAGTTCAACGCCGTGAGCCAGGCGTTCGCTCGCGACAAGAGCGAGAACGCGAGGCTCAGGCTGGCGCTGCTGATGTCGTTGCCGCATGCCTCGTTCCGCGACGAAGCGCGCCTCGCCAGCCTGCTCGACAACGCCACCAGCCGCAACGGCGCGCCCGATTCGGCGCGCCGCCATCTGGTGACGCTGCTCTCCCGTCTCACCGCCGAACGCCAGCGTCAGGGGTCTCTGTTGCGAGACGAGCAAAAGAAGCTCGAAGCGCAAGTCAAGGACGAGCAGCGCCGCACCGAGGAGCAGGAGAAGCGCGCCGACGACCTGCAGAAGCGAAGCGACGAACTGCAGGAAAAACTGGACAAGCTGCTCGCCATCGAACGGGAACTGCGTACTCGGGCACCGCGGCCCTCATCCAGATGAGCGGGCCAGTTGGCCCGATGCTTGCTTTGGGCTAACCCACCATGACTGATACCATCTACGAAATTCTTCTGGTCGATGACGACCCCGATCTGCTGAAGCTCATCAGCCTGAGACTCAGCGCCGCCGGTTACCAGGTTCAGACAGCGGAAAGCGCCGAACAGGCCCTCGGGCAACTGGCCGTGCGCCGACCCCACCTGGTGATCACCGACCTGCGCATGGCGGGCATGGACGGGATGCAGATGTTCGAGCGCATCCATGCCACCCAGCCTACGCTGCCGGTGATTCTGCTCACCGCCCACGGCACGATTCCGGATGCCGTCGCCGCAACGCGACGCGGCGTTTTCGGCTTCCTCACCAAGCCCTTCGATGCCAAGGAATTGCTCGCCCAGGTGGCGCAGGCGATCCGGCTTTCGGCGGGCGGTCCCGACGCCAAGGTGCCCGAAGGCTGGCGCGCCGCCATCATCACCTGCAGCCACGCGATGGAAGAACTGCTGCGCCAGGCCCAGCTGGTGGCTGCTACCGACGCCAGCGTGCTGATCTCCGGCGACTCGGGCAGTGGCAAGGAGCTTCTCGCCAAGGCCATCCACCAGGCGAGCTCCCGCGCCCGCGGCCCCTTCCAGGCGATCAACTGCGCGGCGATTCCCGAGCATCTGCTCGAGTCCGAACTCTTCGGCCACGCCAAGGGAGCGTTCTCCGGCGCCATCAATGCCCACAAGGGCTTGTTCCAGGCAGCGAGCGGAGGCACCCTGTTTCTCGACGAGATCGGCGACATGCCCCTGGCGCTCCAACCCAAGCTGCTACGGGCGCTGCAGGAGCGGGTGGTGCGGCCGGTGGGCTCCACCGAAACCATCCCGGTGGATGTGCGCATCATCTCAGCCACCCACCATGATCTGGACGCGCGACTGGAGGAGGGCGCGCTGCGCCAGGACCTGTACTACCGGCTCAACGTGGTCGGCCTGCGCCTGCCCAGTCTCGCCGAGCGGCGCGAGGACATCCCGCTGCTGGCAGGCCACTTCCTGCGTCAGCTCGCGGCAAGGGATCGCAAGCTGGCCCGCGCCTTCGCCCCCGATGCCATGGAGACGCTGGTGAATGCTCCGTGGCCGGGCAACGTGCGCCAACTGCTCAACGTGGTCGAGCAGTCGGTCGCCTTGTCGACGACCGAGATCATTCCCCCTAGCCTGGTGCAGCAGGCCCTGCGCGACGACGCCCAGCGCCTGGTTTCCCTGGACGAGGCGCGGCGCGCCTTCGAGCACGACTACCTGGTCCGCCTGCTCAAGACCACTGGCGGCAATGTCACCCAGGCGGCGCGGCTCGCCCAGCGTAACCGGACCGAGTTCTACAAACTGCTGCAGCGTCACCACCTCACGCCCGCCCTCTTCAAGGCTGAGAAGGCCTGATCGACTCCGAATATCGCTGTCGCCACAAAGCGACAGCGATATCTCTGCAATTTCAGCCGCTTACGAATTCCTCGCGGATTGCCGTCGGGGTTTCGCAACAGATGCACTCGACGGGGCGCCTTGCACGAGCCTCCGAAACTCCTCCAACTAATTGATTGTGAATGACTTCGCATTGCTGGCATGGCGTTTGCGAAAGCCGTGGCACCTGCCGAGTCCGGCGGTCGAAACCGGGATGCCTGAACGAGCATGGAACTGGCAAGCCGACGCGCACGACCGAATGCACTGTTCGGGATCGCCATCGTGGCCGCACTTGTGACTTGCGGGGTGGCAGTCGGCCTGGCGCTCGGGTGGATTTCCGGGCCGAACTGGGCGGCCGACCTCGCTAATCGGGTGACTGGCGTGGCGGAGGCGGGTGGGACCGACACCGGGAAACACGTCCGGTCGGATTCGGCTGCGGCAGGGACCACCGCCAGCGCTTGTGCCGGCTGCGGTGTGGTCGAGTCGGTCCGTGCGATGGATGGTTCTGGCGAAGCGGCAGGCGCCGCTGCGGTGGCGGCAACGGCGGCCAATCAGCCGGCCAAGGTCAACGGTCGAACTGCCTTTGGCGTGTTGGGTGCCGTTGGCGGGGCCTACGGTGGAAATGCGGCGGAACTCAATGAGCGCGGCGCGCGTTACCGGGTGACGGTGCGCATGGACGATGGCGGCACACACGCAGTGTATGCGTCCGTGCGCCCCGACGTCAGCGTTGGCGACAAGGTGCGTGTCCTGAACGGCGCTCTGAACACGCCGGACTGAAAACGGATTCGTGTGGGGTCGAGGAGGGGGATCCCAGCAGCCAAGGTTTGATGGGTAGTTGCTCGCACGGGAGCCGCGAGCGAACGGGCGCGGCGGAAACGCCGCGCCATTTTTTTCTCCCTGCACCGCAATAAGACTGCAACCATGCTCCCCTTGCCGATCGGGACAACTCCGGCCTGCCAGGGCGGCGACGGCGAAATCCGCGTTGCTATAATCGCCCGGCCGCCCCCTGCCCGAGGACCTTCCCATGCTGGCCCGACTGAAGCGAAGCCGAGCGCTGCTCGACGACGCCGCACTGACACGCTTCGACCACGCCCTGATCGTCCTGCCCTTCGGTCGCGATGCCGATGCACTGCCTGAATTTCCCCAGCGTGCCCGCCTCGAGGCGGCCCTCAGGCGGCGCAAGATGAAGTTCGAGGATCTCGGCAAGACGCCGCTCGCGCTGCATCTGGAGCACGGCGGGTTGTGCGCCTACGTCATGGTCGACCGCAACAAGCCGCGCTTCGAGCAACTCACCACGCTGCGCAAGGCGATCGCATCGCTGCTCGATGAGCAGCCGCGGGGCATCGCCATCGGTGTGTTCGGCGACGAGGCACTGCGCCAGGTGCTGGCGCGGGAGGCGCTCTATGTCGCCTGGATCAACGGGGTGCGTCTGCCGGTGCGCAAGAGCAAGGACGAAGGGCGTCCCCTGGAGCGCATCAGCCTGTTCGGCGCCGGCGGCGATTTCGACGACCTGGCGGCACTTGCCCGCGCCAACACCCTGGCGCGGGAACTGACGGTGCTGCCGCCCAACGAGCTGACCCCCAAGCGCTACCGCGAACGCTTGCGCCAGATCGCCCGCAGCCAGCATTGGCACATCGAGGAGTTCGACTACGGCAAGCTTTCCAAGATGGGTGCCGGCGCCTTCACTGCCGTGGCCCAGGGCAGCGACGAGCGCGACGCGGCCATCGTGCATCTGAGCTATGCGCCGAAGAACGCCCAGCTCACGGTGGCGCTGGTGGGCAAGGGCATCTGCTTCGACACCGGCGGCCACAACCTCAAGACCGCCAAATACATGGCCGGCATGCACGAGGACATGAACGGGTCGGCGGTGGCGCTGGGCCTGATGCAGGCACTGGCGGAGCAGGACTTCCCGCTGCGCGTCGACGCCTGGCTGGCGCTGGCGCAGAACCATCTGTCGCCCGCCGCCTACAAGCAGAACGACATCGTCACGGCGCTGGACGGCACCACCATCGAAGATCATGCACACCGACGCCGAAGGGCGCATGGTGCTGGCCGACACGCTGACCATGGCGAGCCGCGAGGCGCCCAACCTGATCGTCAACTTCGCCACCCTCACCGGCAGCATGCACTATGCCCTCGGCACGCGTTATTCCGGCATCTTCGCCAGCGAGGACGGGCTCGGACAGTTGGCGGTCGCGGCGGGCCAGGCCAGCGGCGAGCGGGTCTGCCGGTTCCCGATGGATGCCGACTACGAGGCGGCGCTGGAGTCCAAGGTGGCGGACGTCAAGCAATGCACCCTGGAAGGCGACGCCGACCACATCCTGGCGGCACGCTTTCTCAAGCGCTTCACCCACGACAAGCCCTGGCTGCACGTGGATCTTTCCGCCTCCAACAGCAGCGGTGGCCTTGGGCGCGGTGGCGAGCGACGTCACCGGCTTCGGCGTCGCCTGGGGCGTGGAACTGCTCAGGCGCTGGCTGGAGACCAAGCCGGCGCACGCCAAGGGGCGGCGGCGCAAGGGCTGAGGTTTCGCCAAGGGATAGGCGTCCTGCGGAGGCTGACTTTCCGATCCTGCCCGCGTGCCAGATGAATGTCCGGGTGGCCGAAGGCGCTGTGCTTTTCCGCCCGCTCAGGCGCCCGGAGCAATCTCGCGATAGACCGCCAGGTATTGCGCGGCGGCGTGCTGCCAGGTGAAATCGGTCGTCATGCCCGTGTCCTGGATGCGGCGCCATGCCGCCGGATCACGCCGGGCGGCGATGGCGCGGTCGATCGCGTCGAGGAAGTCGGCGGCGTCGGCCGCGTCGAAGGCGAAGCCGTTGGCGGTGCCGGCGGCGAGGGTGGATTCGTTGGCGTCCACCACCGTGTCCGCGAGCCCGCCGGTGGCGCGCACCACGGGGGGGGTCCCGTAGTGCAGGCTGTACATCTGGTTCAGGCCGCAGGGCTCGAAGCGCGAGGGCATCAGGAAGATGTCGGCGCCGGCCTCGATGCGGTGGGCGAGGCCCTCGTTGTAGCCGATCACGGCGGCGAAGCGTCCGCGGTAACGCTCGCCGAGATCGAGGAAGGCGTCCTGCATCCCGTGCTCGCCGCTGCCCAGCAGGGCGAGCTGCGCGCCGCGGGCGGCGAGCTGGTCGCCGATCTGCACCAGCAGGTCGAGTCCCTTCTGGTAAGTCAGGCGGCTGACCACGCCGAGCAGCGGTGCTGCCGCATCGACGTCCAGGCCGAGTTCGCGTTGCAGCGCCGCCTTGTTGTGCGCCTTGGGTTCGACGTCGCCGGCGCGGTAGTGCGCGGCAATGTGGCTATCGTGGGCGGGTTCCCAGGCCTCGTCGATGCCGTTGAGGATGCCGGTGAGCTGCCCGGCACGCAAGCGCAACAGGCCGTCGAGGCCATAGCCGAACTCCGGCGTCTGGATCTCCCGGGCGTAGGTCGGGCTCACCGTGGTAATGCGTTCGCAATACTGCAAGCCGGCCTTGAGGAAGGACAGGTTGCCGTGGAACTCGACCCCCTCCATGTGAAAGGAGTCTGCCGGCAGATCCAGCGGCGCCATCGTGGCGAGCGGGAACAGTCCCTGGAACAGCAGGTTGTGGATGGTCACCACGCTCGGCGCCGGCTGCGGCAAACGCAGCCGCAGGTAGGCGGGGGCGAGCGCGCTCTGCCAATCGTTGCAGTGGAGGAGGTCCGGCTTCCAGGCGAGCGGCGAGACCCCGCTCGCCAGCAGCGCAGCCACCTTGGACAGCAGGCCGAAGCGCAGCCAGTTGTCGGTCCAGTCGAAACCACCCGGATCCTGGTAGGGGCCGCCGGGGCGGTCGAACAGCGGCGGGCAGTCCACCATCAGCAGCGGCACACCGCCTGAAGTCAGTGCCTGGTAGACGGTGGACGGCGGCAGCATGCCGGCGGGATGGCCGATCCCGGCCACTGGAACGCGCTCGGGGAAGGCCTTGACCAGCGCCGGGTAGGCCGGCACCAGGACCTGGGCGTCGATGCCCAGTGCGCGCAGTGCTGCAGGCAGCGCACCGGCCACGTCCCCCAGGCCGCCGGTCTTGACCCAGGGCGCGATCTCGGAAGTGGCGAACAGGACTCGCATGCTAATTCAGTGCCGGCGCTGCACGCTCACAGCCACACCATCATCCCCATTTCGAAGGGGTGGGTGAGCAGTTCGTGGGAGGGATAGAGGCGGAACTTGTACTCGATCTTGCCGCACATCTCCGGGGTCAGTTCGAGCTCGTAGAGGTGCTCACTCCCGCTGGCGCGTCCCGAGTACTCCATGGTGAAGCGCTTGGCGCCCTTGGTCTGACCGTCGCTGGAGGGGCGCCCCACCAGCAGTTCCACCGTGACGTCTTCCGGCGAAAGGCCGCCGAGGTTCACGGATATCTCGAAGCGCACCGAATCGCCGAAGCCGATGCGCCGCGACGGTGTGTCGATGCGGCGCATGCGTACCTCGTTCCAGGCGCCGCGCACCTTGGCCTTCCAGTTCGCCAGTTCCTTGGCGCCGGCGAAGTTGTCCTGGCTGAAGCGGCGCCATTGCTGGGTCGCGGGCAGGTAGAACTTGCTCACGTACTCGCCGACCATGCGCGCCGTGTTGAAGCGCGGCAGCAGGGTTGCGATCGCGCGCTTGCTCATCTGCACCCAACCGGGCGAGAAACCCATCGGGCCCAGGTTGTAGTACAGGGGAATGATGGTGTCCTGAAGCAGTTCGTACAGTGTGCGCCCTTCCTCCTGGTTGCGGCGCGAGTCGTCCAGCGCGTCGGAGGCGGGTTTCACGCCCCAGCCGTTCCTGCCGTCGTAGCCCTCGCCCCACCAGCCGTCGAGCACCGACAGGTTGAGTACGCCGTTGAACGCGGCCTTCATCCCTGAGGTGCCCGAGGCTTCCAGCGGATAGACCGGGTTGTTGAGCCAGATGTCCACGCCCGAGACGAGGCGGCGTGCAAGGCGCAGGTCGTAGCCTTCCACGAGCAGGATCTTGCCCTCGAACTCGGGCATGCGCGACACCTGGGAAACGCGGCGCAGCACCTCCTGGCCGGGCTGGTCGGCCGGGTGGGCCTTGCCGGCGAAGATGAACACGATCGGGCGCTGCGGGTCGGACGTCAGTTCCCGCAGCCAGTCGAGGTTCTCGAACATCAGTGTGGCGCGCTTGTAGGTGGCGAAGCGCCGCGCGAAGCCGATGGTCAGCACGTGTGGATTGGCCGGGTCGGCCCACTTCAGCATGCGGTCCAGGTGGGCCTCGGAACCCTGGTTGCGCAGGTGCTGGTCGGCGATGCGCCGCCGCACCAGGTGCAGCATCTGCGCCTTGAGCGACTGACGGATGCTCCAGAAGAGCTGGTCCGGGATCGAGTTGATGCCGTCCCAGCAGGCCTGATCGGTCAGTCGCTGGCTCCAGCCGGGGCCGAGGAAGCGGTCGAACAGTTCGTGCCAGTCCTGGGCCAGGAAGGTAGGCACGTGTACGCCGTTGGTGACGTAGGTGACCGGGTTGTCCTCGGGCTCGATCTGCTGCCAGAGGTGGGACAGGATCTCCGCCGACACGTCGCCATGGATGCGCGATACGGCGTTCTGGAAGCGCGAGCCGCGCACCGCCAGCGAAGTCATGTTGAAGTCACCGCTGCCCTCGGCACGGCCGAGCGGCATCAGCTCGTCGGTGCGCACCTTCATGTCCTGGCAGCAGCGGTCGAAGTAGCGCCGGATCATGTCTTCGGCGAAATGATCGTGGCCGGCGGGAACCGGCGTGTGGGTGGTGAACACCGTGTTCGCCGCCACCGCCTCGAGGCCGGCGGCAAGGCTCATTCCCTGGCTGACCAGCTCGCGCATGCGCTCCAGGATCAGGAAAGCCGCGTGGCCTTCGTTGATGTGCCACGCGGTGGGCTTGAGGCCGAGTGCGCGCAGTGCTCGCACGCCACCGACGCCGAGGATGATTTCCTGCTCGATGCGGGTGGTGCGATCGCCGCCATAGAGCCGGTGGGCGATGTCCCGGTCATGGGGCGTGTTCTCGTCGAGGTCGGTGTCGAGCAGGAACAGCCGCACGTGGCCCACCCGGACCTGCCATACCTTGACCGCGACGTTGCGTTCGAGGATCTCGACCGTGACGCGCACGTCGCTGCCGTCCTCCTGGGTCATCGGCGTGATCGGCAGGTCGTCGAAGTCGGAGTCGCCGTACTGCGCGTGCTGGCGCCCTTCCGCATCGATGGTCTGGGAAAAGTAGCCCTGGCGGTAGAGCAGCCCGACACCGATGAAGGGCAGACGCATGTCGCTCGCCGCCTTGCAGTGATCCCCGGCGAGGATGCCCAGGCCGCCGGAGTAGATCGGCAGGCTCTCGTGGAAACCGAACTCGGCGCAGAAGTAGGCCACCAGGTCCGACTGGCGCAGCCGCTCGGCGCCGTTGTGGCGCATCGGCTCGTTGTGGTAGGTGTCGTAGCTGGACAGCACCCGGTTGTAGGAGCCGAGGAAGATCGGATCGTCGGCGGCGTCGATCAGCCGCTGCTGGTCGATGCGCTTGAGGAAGGCCTTGGGACTGTGCCCCACCGACTGCCAGAGGCCGGGGTGCAGCCGCGCAAACAGCGAGCGCGTGGGACGGTCCCAGCTGTACCAGAGGTTGTTGGCGAGGTCTTCGAGCCGCGCCAGACGCTGCGGCAGGTTGGGGTTTACTTCGAGGAGGTAAGGGGTGCCAGGCATTTTGTTTTTCGACGGAAGTGGTGGAACTGAATCGAGGGCGTTCTGCGCTCGGCCCGCGACCGAAAGTCAGCCGCCGGCGAGCGGCGGCCGAGTGTTGCCTCAGGCGATCGTGATGTCCGGCGCCAGGTACACGTCCTGGATTGCGTTGAGCAGCGCCACGCCTTCGCCCATCGGCTTCTGGAAGGCCTTGCGCCCCGAGATCAACCCCGTTCCCCCGGCGCGCTTGTTGATCACCGCAGTGCGCACCGCCTGCGCCAGGTCACCGGCGCCCTTCGATTCGCCGCCGGAATTAATCAGGCCGGAACGCCCCATGTAGCAGTTGGCCACCTGGTAGCGCACCAGGTCGATCGGGTGGTCGGTGGTCAGCTCGCTATAAACCTTGGGGTGGGTCTTGGAGAACTTGACGGCGTTGAAGCCGCCGTTGTTCTCCGCCATCTTCTGCTTGATGATGTCCGCCTCGATGGTGACGCCCAGGTGGTTGGCCTGGCCGGTCATGTCCGCCGAGACGTGGTAGTCGGTGCCGTCCTGCTTGAAGGCGTTGTTGCGCAGGTAGCACCACAGGATCGTCACCATGCCGAGCTCATGGGCGCGCTGGAACGCCTGGGACACTTCCCATATCTGGCGCCGCGATTCCGCCGAGCCGAAGTACACCGTCGCGCCCACCGCCACCGCCCCCATCTCGAAGGCCTGGTCGATCGACGCGAACATCGACTGGTCGTAGGTGTTGGGGTGCGACAGAAATTCGTTGTGGTTGAACTTGAGCACGAAGGGGATCTTGTGCGCGTACTTGCGCGACACCGCTCCCAGCACGCCCAGGGTCGAGGCCACCGCGTTGCAGCCGCCCTCGATGGCGAGCTTGACGATGTTCTCGGGGTCGAAATAGGCCGGGTTGGGCGCGAAGGATGCGCCGGCGGAGTGCTCGATTCCCTGGTCCACCGGCAGGATCGACACGTAGCCGGTGCCGGCAAGCCGCCCGTGGTTGAACAATTGCGCCAGGCTGCGCAGCACCGGCGGCTTGCGGTCGCTGGCCGCGACGACACGATCGACGAAGTCGGGGCCCGGCAGGTGCAGATGCTCCTTCGGGATGCCTTTGCAGGTGTGGTTGAGCAGTGCGTCGGCGTCGTTGCCGAGCAGTTTGACGATGTCGGTCATGATTCCCCTCCCGAAAAAACGACGGTGCATCTTATCACCGGCATGCGCCACCGGAAACGCCGGGGCATGGCGAGCGCCGCGCCCCGGATTGCGGCGAACGACGGTGCGCTCAGTCCCGCGAGCCGCCGCCCGGCAGAACATCTAGGGTGAGCGTCATCTCGCAGGGCGGGCCGTCGAGCGGCCAGGAAAGGTTCAGGCATACCCCCTGCATGATCTTCTCGAAGCCCGCTTCCGAAAGCGACACGGTGTGGTAGGGCGCAGCGTTGAGGGTCACCGGGCGGGTGGCGCCGATCAGCACGGCGCCGCCGAGCACGCCGTCCTCCAGTCGGATGTGGCGGAAGCCCGCCAGCACCAGTTGCTGGCCGAAGCCGCAGGGCACCGAGCCATCCTCCAGCACGTAGCGACCGGCGAAGCCGTCGCAGCTCGGCATCGCGAGGTTCAACTGGGTGCTGAAGCGCCCGCCGCGCTGGCCGGCGAACTGGCAGTGCCAGCTCGCGGTGAACCTGGTCCCGTCGAGGGACAGGTGCTTGTCGACCCGGCCTTCGGGCACTGTGGCGACGAAGTGCAGCATGTGCAGCGGCGCGGCGGCCTGCACCAGTTCGTAGGTGGCGAGCTCGTGCCGTGTATTGTCGGCCTGCATCCAGGTATCCACCAGTATCGCCCGCGGCCGCGCGTTGACAGCGAGGTCCGCGGCCGAGATCTCGTGCTTGAACTGCACCCGGTCGTGCGCCGAGGCGATGCCTGTGCCCTCGTGGCGCGTCTCCTTGAGGCCGTCGATCCGGCCATGGTAATGCTCGCGGATGCGGCGCAGGGTGTCGCCGAAGTTGTGGCGCAGGGCATAGCTGTCGAACTCGTGGGGGGCGGCGAGGCCGTCGAGCCGCACCAGGAACTGCAGGCTGGCGTTGTGCAGCGCAACCTCCTCGCGTCCGTCGTGGTCGAGGTCGGCGCGGGCGATCGGCTGGCGCGGCGCGGCGGCGTCGAGTGCCTGTTCCAGTTCGAGAAGGTTGTTCCAGATGGCGCGCCGCAGGTGAGGGAGATAGAGGCCGCCGAACAGCCCGTGCCAGTAGGCGTCGTTGGCCTGCGCGCGGTACAGCGCGTCGCGCATGCCGTCGTGGCGATGGGCCGCCGGCAGTGCGTCGAGGCGCTGCGACAATTGCAGCATGCGCTTGTGCATCCAGTTGGACTCGGGGTAGCGGCTGAAGAAGTTGCGCCAGATGCCGCCGCGCAGGAAGGGCTTGGTCTGCTCGAAGCGTCCTGCCTCGCGCTCCTGCTGGAGCAGCGCGGCGTAAGTGTCGGCAGCCGCTGCCGACAGCGTCCATTCGTTCATCTCGATGTAGGACGTGGTCGGCAGATAGACGATGCCGCGGGTGCGGGCGTCGGCGTGGAACTGCTCGTAGGTCGCGGTGCGGATCTTCGGCGAACCCAGCACGCCGCGGATGAACTGCTCCAGCCAGCCCTTGGTGTAGACCCACTCGTAGGTCTCGGGCCAGATGCCGAACTTCTCGATGTCGTCGAAATAGATGGCGCCCTGATGGCCCTGGTCCGCCAGGCTTTCGAGGTAGCCCACGGTCTCGCCGGCGGGCGAGAAGGGCAGGCGGTAGCGCAGCGCCTCGGAGATCGGGAACAGGTCGATGCTGCGGCCGTCCTCCTCGGTGCTGTAGTAGCCGTCGAGCTCGCGGTTGGTCTTGCCGGTGCACAGGAAGTGGTAGTCGTCCACCACCACGTAGCGGATGTCCGAATCGGCCAGCGCCGGCACCACCGTCGCCTCCCAGACGCGTTCGGTGAGCCAGGCGCCTCGGGGCCGGCGGCCGAAGTAGTCCTCGATGCGCTTGCCGGCGGCGGCGAGCTGGCCGAGTCGGTCGCGCGACGGCAGCGAGGCCAGCACCGGCTCGCAGTGGCCCGAGCTGAACAGTTCCACCTGACCGCGCACCACCATCTCCTGCAGCAGCGCCATGTCCTCGGGGAACTTGTCGATCAGATAGTCGAGTAACCAGCCGGAGAAATGCGCGGCGAAGCGGAACTCCGGGAAGCGGTGCAGCGTTTCGAGGAAGGGCTTGTAACAGCGCAGATGGGCTTCGTCGATGACTTCGGGGAAGTTGCCGACCGGCTGGTGGGCGTGCACGCCGAGCAGGAGCGATACGGGTGGGTTCATGTGTGGTCTGCGGTCTCGGTTTCTCAATTCATCCGGCATCGGATGCCGGGTTGCGGCGCGAGCCCTGAGGCGCGCGCCTGTGGATTGCCCTGAGCGGCGGCGATTACGAGGCTCGCCGCATCGTACCCCCCGACTCCGGACTGCCATGCCCCTGACTCAACGGCAGCGTGATCGCGGCCGGCGTCGGCAGCTGCAGCAACTCGTAGAGCCGACGCAGATTGAGGCGATAGAGACGGTCGAAACCCTCCACCACGTTGTGCGGGTTGTAGTCGCCGAACCACCAGAACCAGTCGGAACTCTCGCATACCGCGAGCTGCTCCTCGGCGGCCTGGCGCTCGGCCGCGCCGAGCCGGCCACTCGCCATCACCAGGTCGAAGCTCTGCTTGGCGGCGCACAGCAGATCCCAGGCGCGGTTCTTGTCCGTGTTGCCGATCCAGGTGGAAAGGGTGCCATAGACCCAACTGCCGGCCACCAGGCGCGGCAGGTGGCCTTGGCTGGTGCCGTCCTTGCGCGCCAGATACTCGGAAAACGTGGTGGTGCGGATCGCCGGGTTGTCCGTCAGCGTCGCGTAGAGATCGTCGAAGAAGTAGTAGGCGTTGTACGGGTAGTACTCCCAAGCGTTCTCGCCGTCGAGGATTACGCACACCAGGGGCGTTTCGCCGGGAGGCGCCTGGTGGCGGATCGCTTCGAGCTGGGCGACGAAGTGCGCTGCGGCGTCGCGGCCGTGCCACCTGGCATACTCGAAGCCGATCAGGTCCGACAGCTTCTCGTCGCGGAAAAACAAGGTCATCCCCACGATGTCGCCGACGCGGTAGGGTCGGTAGACGTACTGCGGACGCGGCGGCAGCGAGCCGGCCTGCTTGAGGCTGTTGGCCAGAACGCCTTCGCTGCTCGCCGCCCAATGCACGCCCTGCGCCGCCATCAGGCCGAGCAGAGCGTCGGACAGCGCGCCCTCGGCGGGCCACATGCCCTGGGCCGGAATGCCGAAGTTCTGGCCGTGGTAGGCCAGCGCGTGCTCGATCTGGGCGGCGACCCGCTGCCGGCCGCCGGGATAGGCCTCGGCATGGGGTAGCGGGGTGTCGGGCAAGGTTTCCCGCGCGCACTTCAGGTCGATCAGCAGCGGCGCCAGGGGATGGGAGTAGGGCGTGGCCGAGAGCTCGATGCGGCCCGCGGCAGCCAGGGCGCGATAGCGCGGCAGGATCTGCTTCATCAGTCGGCCGACGAGATCGAATACGCGGCGCCGGTCCGCAAAATCGAAGGCTTCGCCTTTCGACAGCATCTCCACCACCACCGGCTCGCGGCGGCGTTCGGCCTCCCCGAACCACACCAGGTGATACCAGGTGATCAGGTCCGCGTAGAAGTCCCCCGAGAGGTAGCGCAGCGCCCCCTCACCCTGGCCTTCCAGGTTCTTCACCAGATCGTGCAGCCGCTGGTAGCGGGGGAAGGGCTGCAGCATGGTGGCGTGGTTGCTGCGGAAGCAACTGTCGAGGATCAGCTTGCGCTCAGCCTCATCGAGGGCGGTGAAGTCGGGCTTGGCGAGCAGCCGCAGCAGCGGATCGCGCAAAACGCCGGTTTCGAACTGGCTGACGTAGTCCTGGATCTGCTCGACGAGGACGGGAACGAAATTCACCACGGCGCGGATGCCCGGATGGCGCTCCAGGTGCGCCGCCATGTCGCTGTAGTCCTTGATGGCGTGCAGATAGACCCAGGGCAGGACGAATTCGCCGGGTCGGTCGCGGGTGCCGTGATCGCGGTAGTCCGGCTGGTGCATGTGCCACATCAGCACCAGATCCAGTTTCGAGTCTGCCGCCATCGCGCTCCGTCTCTGTTCTCGCTCAGCGCACCTGGTGGATGCGCTGGCCAAGCATCTCGGGCGTGATCAGGGTGACGCCCTTTTCGGTGACGTAGAAGCGGCGCCGGTCTTCCTCGGGGTTGACGCCGACCACCATGCCCTCGGGTATGCGGCAGTTCTTGTCCATCACCACCTTCTTCAGGGTGGCGCGGCGGCCGATGTTGACGTCAGGAAGGATTACCGAATCCTCCACCAGCGAGTAGCTGTTGACGCGCACGTTGGAGAACAGCAGGGAACGGCGTACCACCGCACCGGAGATGACGTCGCCCCCCGAGACCATCGAGTCCACCGCCATGCCGCGCCGGGCGTCGTCGTCGAACACGAACTTGGCCGGGGGAAGCTGCGCCTGGTGCGTCCAGATCGGCCACTCGGTGTCGTACATGTTCAGCTCGGGCAGTACCTTGGTCAGCTCCATGTTCGCCTCCCAGAAGGCGTCGATGGTGCCCACGTCCCGCCAGTAGGGCACGGTGCCGGTCATGCCGACGCAACTGTCGGCGAAGGGCTGAGCAAAGACCCGGTAGCGCGGCATGATATGAGGGATGATGTCCTTGCCAAAGTCATGGGTCGAGCGCGGGTCGTCGGCGTCGCGGATCAATTGCTCGTAGAGGAACTCGGCGTTGAACACGTAGATGCCCATGCTGGCCAGCGCCTCGTCGGTGCGCCCCGGGGTGGGCGGCGGATTCTCCGGCTTCTCCAGGAAACTGGTGACGCGCCAGTCGTCGTTCACGCCCATGACGCCGAAGGCGCGCGCCTCGTCCAGCGGAACTTCGAGGCAGGCGACGGTGAGGTCGGCCTGCTTGGCGACGTGGCCGGCGAGCAGGCGGCCGTAGTCCATCTTGTAGATGTGGTCCCCGGAGAGGATCAGCACGTACTCCGGGCGGTTGCGGCGGATGATATCCAGGTTCTGGAACACCGCGTCGGCGGTTCCCTGGTACCAGGCCTCCTCGATCTGCTGCTGTGCCGGCAGCAATTCGATGAACTCATGGAAGCGGCCGTCGAGGAAGCTCCAGCCCCGCTGCAGATGCTGGATCAGGCTGTGGGCCTTGTACTGAGTGGCCACGCCGATGCGGCGGATGCCCGAATTCACGCAATTGGAGAGCGTGAAGTCGATGATGCGGAACTTGCCGCCGAAGGGCACTGCGGGCTTTGCGCGCCAGTCGGTGAGCTGCTTGAGCCGGCTGCCGCGCCCGCCGGCAAGCACCATGGCAAAGGTCGACTTGGTCAGATGGCTGACGTGGCGCGGATCGCCGCGGGTTGCATAAGAACTCGTCGCGGCGTAATCAGTATCTCTGTCCATTGCGGTTTCTCCCCTCGGAATACAATACAGGCACGCGAGTCAATTGAAAACATGAAAATCGTGGCCACCAAGACCCATCATGCAGCGTTCACGCGCCTGGTCGGGGCGCGCGAGTACGATCCCTTCCGCCTCCTCGGCCGCCATCGCGACGGCGAACACTGGGTGGTCAGAACCTTCCAGCCCGACGCCGACGGGGTGAAGCTCGAAATCGGCGGCGGTGCCGAGCCCATGCTCAGGGTGCACAAGGCCGGGGTGTTCGAATGGCGCGGCGCCCGGGAACCGGCTCTCCCCTATCGGCTGATCGTGAATTGCGGCGGCCGCGAGCAGGTGCAGTTCGACGCCTACGCGTTCCCGCCGCAATCCTCCTCGCACGATCTCTACCTTTTCAGCGAAGGTCGCAACTACCAGTCCTACCGCCTGCTCGGCGGCCACGTCACGGAGCGTGACAGCGTGTGTGGCGGGCTGTTTCGCGTCTGGGCGCCCAACGCGGAGCGGGTGTCGGTGGTCGGCGACTTCAACCGCTGGGATGGGCGCGTGCATCCGATGGCCTCGCTCGGCGCGAGCGGCGTGTGGGAACTGTTCATACCCGGTCTCGATCCGGGCGCGCTCTACAAGTTCGAACTGCGCAACCGCGACAGCGGCGCGGTGCTCACCAAGATCGATCCCTTCGCCCAGCGTTTCGAGCTGCGGCCGGCCACGGCGGCGATGCTGACGGATCCGGCGGGCCATCTGTGGTCCGATGGCGAATGGATGAACCGGAGGGCGGGCACGGATTGGCTGCGCGCCCCCATGGTGGTGTACAAAGTGCACCCGGGATCCTGGCGGCAGCATACGGACGGCAGCTTCTACAGCTACCGCGACCTGGCGCGGGAACTGGTGCCCTACGCGGCGGACATGGGCTACACCCATATCGAGCTGATGCCCATCACCGAACACCCGCTGGACGAGTCCTGGGGCTACCAGACGACGGGCTATTTCGCCGCCACCAGTCGCTTCGGTGCGCCGGACGACCTGCGGTACTTCGTCGACACCTGCCATCAGGCCGGGCTGGGCGTGATCCTCGACTGGGTTCCCGGGCATTTTCCCCAGGATGCCTGGGCGCTTTCCCTCTACGACGGGACAGCGCTCTTCGAGCACGAGGATCCGCGGCTCGGGATGCATCCCGACTGGGGCACCCACGTTTTCAACTACGGTCGCCGCGAGATCAAGAGCTTCCTGCTGTCGAGTGCCTACTTCTGGTTGCGGGAGTTCCACATCGACGGCCTGCGGGTGGACGCGGTGGCGTCGATGCTCTACCTGGACTACTCGCGCCGCGAGGGGCAATGGATCCCCAACCGCTACGGCGGCCGGGAGAACCTGGAGGCGATCGAGTTCCTGCGCGAAATGAACGTCATGGTGCACGACGAGTTTCCCGGCGCCCTGAGCTTCGCCGAGGAATCGACCGCCTGGCCCATGGTTTCGCGGCCGACCTACCTCGGCGGGCTCGGCTTCTCCATGAAATGGAGCATGGGCTGGATGAACGACACGCTCGCCTATTTCGGGCACGACCCCATTCACCGCCGATACCATCACGACAAGCTCACCTTCGGCCAACTCTACGCGTACACCGAGAACTTCGTGCTGCCGCTTTCCCATGACGAAGTGGTGCATGGCAAGCGCGCCCTGCTCGACAAGATGCCGGGCGAGGTCTGGCAGAAGTTCGCCAACTTGCGGTTGCTGCTGACCTACCAGGCGACCTTTCCCGGCAAGAAGCTCAGCTTCATGGGCAACGAAATCGCCCAGTGGATCGAATGGCGGCCGGATCGTGCCCTCGACTGGAGCCTGCTCGACTATCCCTGCCACAGCGGGGTGCAGCAACTGGTGCGCGATCTCAACCGGCTGTACAAGAACCTGCCGGCGCTACACCAGCAGGACTTCGAGAGCGCTGGCTTTGCCTGGATCGACTGCCACGACGCCGACCAATCGGTAATCAGCTACCTGCGCTGGGGACGGGACGGAAGCTTTGCCGTCGTCATCCTGAACTTCACCCCGATTCCCCGCCAGGCCTACCGCCTGGGCGTGCCGGCAGCCGGCAGTTATGCCGAAGTGCTGAACAGCGATTCGGCATTCTACGGCGGCAGCAATGTCGGCAACGGCAGCGGCATCACTGCCGTACCGAAGCCATGGATGGGGCGACCCGCCTCGATAGAGATCACGCTACCGCCGCTGGCGGGCGTGATCCTCCAACTGCGCTAGCGTCTGCCGGGGTCGGTTAGCTCGGTGCCCGCTTAGTGCCGAGTGGTGCCGGCCAGCATCTGGTCGATCTCGGACTCTGCCTGCAGCCAGTCATCGACGTGGCTGTCCGCGGCAAAGCCACGGCGTTCGGCGATGAAGTAGGCCGCTTCCGAAACAAAGCGCTGCCGCTCTTCCGGCGTGAGCTGGACGGCATTGCCGCCGCTCGCAAGGGGGGCGCTCTTCTTGCGCGGCGCGGCGGTCTTGGCCGCCGCCTTGGGGGCGGTCGGGATGTCGGTGCCGGCGGTCTTTCGGGTGGCGGGCTTGGCTGCGGCCTTGGTGCTCTTGACGGCGTCCGCCGAGGTGGAATCCTGGGTGCTGCCAGTGGTGCGTGAAGCCATGGGTGCTGTACTCCCTCAAAGTGTGGATGGATTTCTTCAGTGATTATGTGCGAAAAATATCACAAAATTCTGACGGGCGCATGCGGCTCCGTGCGCTCGATGCGAACGTCATCGGCCCTGGCTGCCCTGGGCGGCGAGCCACGCCGCGCCCTGCAGGCCGAGATGCTCGTTGGTGACGACGTATACGGGTACGCGGCGGTTCAGGGTGCCGTGACCCTGCTTGGCATCGAAGGCCGCGCAGAAGCTTCCATCCTGTAGCCAGGGAAGGATCTTCGGGGCGACACCTCCGGCCAGGAAGACGCCGCCGCGCGCCAGCACGGTCAGGGCGAGATCCCCGGCGAAGGCGCCGTAAGCGCGAGCGAAGACTTGCATCGCCCGCTTTGCGCTACCCGTGCCCTGATCCGCGGCCCGGGCGACGGCGGCAGGCGGGTCTGCACTCGCGAGCGGGTCCGGCGACTCGGGCGCGAGCCCGGCCTGCACCAGGCAGCCGTAAATCTCGGCCAGTCCGGCGCCGCTCACTACCCGCTCCGCCGTGACGCGGCCGTGGCGCGCCTGGAGGCAGCGCCACAGGTCCACCTGTTCTTCGTTCGACCGGCGCGAAGCCGACGTGCCCGCCTTCCCCCGAGACCACCTGCCAGCGGGCGCCCGTCCAGAACAGAAACGCAACGCCCAGTCCGGTGCCGGCGCCGAGCACGACACGGGGGGCATGCTCCTGGGGATCGCCTTCCTGAAGAGCGACCAGTTCGCGGGTGTCGAGCGTGAGCACGCCTGCCGCTGCCGCCGCGAAGTCGTTCACCAATGCTACCCTGCCGATGCCGAATCGGCCCTCCATCAGGTCGGCATCGAGAGTCCAGGGCAGGTAGGTCGGTTTCGCCTGTCGCCCGGCAACCGGACCCGCGACGCCGAAGCAGGCCCGGGCAATCGGCGGGTTCCCCATGCCGGCGGCGCGGGCTTCGGCGAGAAAGGACTGCAGCATGCTCTCGAACGCCGGCTGCTCCCCGCTGGCATAACGTCGTTGGAACAGGATGCGCGGCAGGGCGCCGTCGGATCGCGCCAGTGCAAGCAAGGTCTTGGTGCCGCCGATGTCGCCGGCCAGCAGCAACTGACTTTCGGGTTCCGCCGCGTCCGTCGTCATGGGGACTCCAAGTATCGAGGGGACGGCACGGCGTCCGGAGAACTACACCGCCACCGCAGCAGCGATATGCGGATGGGGATCATAGCCTTCAAGGGTGAAATCCTCGAAGCGGAAGGCGAGCAGATCCTGCACCTCGGGATTCAGCCGCAGAGTCGGCAGCGCGCGCGGCTCGCGGGTCAGTTGCAGGGCGGCCTGTTCGAGGTGGTTGGAGTACAGGTGGGCATCGCCGAGGGTGTGCACGAACTCCCCCGGCAGCATGTCGCAGACCTGCGCCAGCATCATCGTCAGCAGCGCGTAGGAGGCGATGTTGAAGGGCACGCCGAGGAAGATGTCGGCACTGCGCTGGTAGAGCTGGCAGGACAACCGCGACCGCGGGTCGGCCGCGCCGGGCGCCGGCGGCGCGACATAGAGCTGGAACAGCAGGTGGCAGGGCGGCAGGCGCATCTGGTCTACCTGGGCAGGATTCCAGGCAGATACGACGTGGCGGCGCGAGTCGGGATTGCGCTTGAGTCCCTCGACAAGCTGGGCGATCTGGTCGATGCGGCGCCCGTCGGGCGCCGGCCAGGCGCGCCACTGTGCGCCGTACACCGGCCCCAGCTCGCCGTTGGCATCGGCCCACTCGTCCCAGATCGAGACCCGGTTGTCTTTCAGGTAACGGATGTTGGTGTCGCCGCGCAGGAACCACAGCAGCTCGTGAATGATCGAGCGCGTGTGCAGCTTCTTGGTGGTGAGCAGGGGAAAGCCCTGGGCCAGATCGAAGCGCATCTGCCAGCCGAACACCGACAGCGTGCCGGTGCCGGTGCGATCGCTCTTGCGGTGGCCGTGGGCCATCACGTGGCGCATGAGATCCAGGTACTGCCGCATGTCCTTTGCCCGGTTCCGGTTGTCCGGTGGATTCTATCGGAAAGGCTGTGGCGCGCTTATACTGCGGCGCGAGGGGTCAGCGGCGGAGAGGAATCCGCCGCCCGGCGCGCATCGTGCCCGGATGCGCTGGAATGCAGAGGGGCTGTCCGGCAACAAGAAGAAACCGGCGGGACGGATCCGCAGAAGAAGGAGAAGTGCCATGTTGGGGCTGTTTACGCCTAAGCCGACCCATCCGCTGACGGACGAGAAGGAACGGCAGCGAGTCCTGGGAGAGATCGCCAGTGCCGACGCCCCCACGGCGCTCAAGGACGCCGTCGAATGGCTGAGAACCCTGGTCGATGCAGGGGGCATGCCGTTTGCGGCGCGGGCCGTGTTGGCGCGGCAGATCGACGACGTCGCGCAGGGCTCGGCGCGCATTCTCGGCCGCGAATACCTGACCATGGCCCATCTCTCCGACGAGGAGGAGATTCGCCTGTGGCGGGCGGCCCGGGGCTTCTGGACGCAGCTTGCGGCGACCTACAACGCCTGCCTGGGCGATTTCATGCGCTCGGCGGAGAAGCCCGAGGATCATCGCCCCGAACTAACCCGGTTGACGGTGCGCCTGATGCGGGCCTACGGGGCGCGGCTGAAGTGGGACCAGTTTCGCTACTGGCCAGCCTCCGAGGTGCTGTGGCAGAACATGGGCCGTGCCTATCTCTACGCGCTGGACAACGGCTTCGCGCGGCGCCAGGTCAGCGCCTATCCCGGCGAGCGCCAGCAGACCACGGTGGAGGACGGCTATCTTCATGCCCTGGTTTTCCACATCTCGGCCATGGACAGCCTGCTGCCCTTCGAGATCGAGATAGCGGAAAAGCTGATTGCCCACTTCCTGCCGCGGTTCTCCCTGAGCACCGAGGCCGAGGCCGAGTCGGGCGCGGCTTACTGGGTCGACCCGGAGCAGCGGCGCGCCCCGGGTCGGGCGGTCGGCAAGCTGGAGCCCAGTCTTTCGCGCTTCTACTTCAGCCCGTCGCGGGCGCTGGGCCCGCTGCTCGAACTGCAGGAGATGCTGGAGCGCGGCCAGATGCCGGCCGAGATCGATCTCGCCCGCTATCGCTCGCCACGCATCATCCTGCCGGTGGTGCGGCATCTCGCGGCCTACTGGACGGCCCAACCGCCCAAGCGCGAGCACAACCGTTATCCGGTGCGCTCCCAGCTTGCGGTGGTCACGGGGCTGGACGCCGCCCATCGCAGCATCGCCTCGCGCGGCCTGGCGGTTCAGTCGGCGACCTGGACCGTCGAGAACGTCAGCATAGGCGGCATCCGTGCGCGCCTGCCGATGGCGCCGGAGGAGCAACTGCGCATAGGCTCGCTGCTCGGCATGCGGCCGGAGGGCGGTGACAACTGGCTGGTGGGGGTGGTGCGCCGCGTCGCCCGCAGCAGCGACATGCAGGCCAGCGCCGGCGTCGAGACGCTATCGCGCAAACCGATCTGCGCCACGATCGCGGGCGAGAATCCTGCCCCGGCCCTGCTGCTCGATCCGCCCGAGGAAGGCGAGACGATGCGCGTGGCGGTGGCGGCCGTCACCTACGAAGCGGGGCGGCCTGTCGTTTGCGACGTCCTCGGCACCAGGCTCGACCTGGAGCCGGTGGAACTGGTCGAGCGGGGCGTCGAGTTCGATCTGGTGCGTTACCGCGTGCTGGCGCAGTCGTAGAGGGACCGGCGCGCCCGGAAGTCGGGCGCGCTATGCGCGCCGACCCGTGTCAGGGGCGCTGCCGGATTGCTGACTTTGGCCGGAAGTCGCAGCCGCTGTCCATCTAGGTTCTTCCAAGGGCACCAATAGACTGATCTGCAAGGGCTTTCAATCCTTGCTGATATTTCTTCGTCCATTGCAATCCGCTCCGAATGTGAGTAGGATTGTGAGTAGATTGGACTGCTGACTTTGGTGCGATTGTGAGTAGGACGTGAAACAGCGATTGACGGATACGGCGGTCAAGGGGCTGAAGCCGCGCGCGGGAACCTATCGCGTTACGGACGGCGGCGGGCTGTGCATTGAGGTCACGCCGGCTGGCGCCAAGCTATGGCGCTACCGCTACCGCGTTGCCGGCAAGGCCAGCATGATGAGCCTGGGCAACTACCCGGCCGTTTCGCTCGCTCAGGCCCGCGCGCGGCGGGACGAGGCGCGCAAGCACGTTGCCGACGAGCGCAACCCAGCCCGAGAGCGCGAGATAGAGCGGATGCGCGCGGCCGGCGACGCAGCCCGCACCTTCGAAGCTGTCTCCCGCGAATGGCTGAAAACGCGCGAGCCCCCCGCCCTGTCCGAAAGCCGTTATCGCCAGATGGCCGCCATGTTGGAGAATCGCGCCTTCCCCAAGATTGGCCGCCTGCCGCTGACCGCAGTGACGCCTGCCGACGTGCTGGCGTGCGTGGACAAGTACGCACAGCGCTCTGCCGTTCAGGCCCGCGAGCTGCGCGCGCTGATTGGCGCCGTGTTCCGCTATGGCGTGGCGCGGCTGCTGTGCGAGAACGATCCGACGGTCGCCCTGCGCGGCGCCGTGACGGTGCCCGAGACCGTCCATCATGCGGCGATCCCCGCCGGAAAACTCGGTGCCTTCCTGCGCGCGGTAAACATGACGGCTGCCGCACCCGTCAACCGAATTGCCGTGCGCTTGCTACTGCTGACGCTGCTTCGTCCTGGCAAGGAACTGCCGCAGGCCACCTGGGACGAGATCGATATCGACGCCGGACGCTGGAACGTGCCGGCGGCGCGGATGAAGATGAGGCAGCCTCACACCGTGATGCTGTCGCGTCAGGCCGTGGCGCTGCTGCGGCTGCTGAAGGAGTCGGCGTACCCATTCCCGCCGGTTTTCCCGTCAATCTCGGACCCGACCAGGAGCCTGAGTTACGAAGGGGTGCGCGACCTGTGGAGGCGTGTGGCGCGGCTTGCCGGAGTTGAAACCACCCCCCACGGTGCGCGCAGCACCTTCAGCACCTGGGCGAACGAGCGGGGCGCGGACTCGCGGGTGATCGAACTGTGCCTGGCGCACAGCGAGCGCGACAAGGTGCGGGCCGCCTACGACCATGCCGAACGTCTGCCGGCACGGCTCGCGCTGATGCAGGAATGGGCCGATCATCTGGACCAGGTGAAGGAAGGCGCGCGGGTGATTCCGCTGCGGGTGGGGGCGGCATGAGTGACCGGGCATCGAAGGCATCTGAAGTCGGCGCGCTGCCGATGGCTGCCGTGAAGGCGGCGGACGGCGGGGGCGGCGATGCCTGACACCCCCGTGCACAGCGATCATTTCCCTACCACGGCACCGACAAAACTGACGAAACCCTCTTCCCGGACCCGAGACCATGACCGAGAACGTCGAGAACCTGATTCTTGAGCACCTGAAGCGGATTCAGGCCGAACTGGCGGCAAGCAAGGAACGCGATGCTGAAATCCTGATGCGCCTGGCGAATATCGAGAGCGGGCTTGCCCGTGTCACGCGAGACGAGGCGATGAACTACGCTGAGATCGTTCAAGACCGCCACAGCGTCAACAAGCTCAAGGAGCGAGTCGAGCGTATCGAGCGGCGGCTGGAACTGTCGGACGGCTGAAGGCGAGTTTCACCCGACCCCGGCGCGGGTATCGCCGGGAAGCGGGCCGAACGGATGCGCAAACACCCGCCGGCCCTGACCACAACCCGATCCACAGGAGATCGAATCATGGCTGAGAAGCATTCTACAGCCCCCGGCGAATTCGCCGATCCATCCGCGCAAATCGCCGAAGCCCTGCGCGACCTGCTACACCAGGTGGAACACCAGGAGCGACCGGAATTCGTAACCGGCCGAGCCCGTGCGGCGATCGAGGCCTGGAAACGCTACAACGCCGCGCACTTGGCGGACCGCCGGCGCAAGCTGCGCAACCTGTAAGGGGCGTCCCATGCCTAGAACCTCCGCCGAGCGCCAGGCCGCCTGCCGGGTGCGGCTGGCGTAACGAGCAACCGCCGCGCCTAGGCTGATCCCCGAAAACGCCGGACACCCTGCCGGCGATGGCGCGGCGCCTTCCAGGAAAGGACATTCCGGAAAAAGACGCTTGACAAAACCTTACCTGCACGGAATAGAATAAAAGTGCACGCCGCTATTGATTGGCTGATGGGGATGGCTGCCACAGAGTAGGCGGGAGGCCGAAGTGGTTGAACCCCTGAGCGGGAGGCAACGCGATCAATATCGAGTAGGATGGCAGAGCCGAAGCGGGACGCCTAGGTCGAATTCCGAAGCCCTGAGAGGGGATGGCAAAGCGAAGATGCTTGCGCCGTCCCCTTTGTCATTTCTGGCGTGGCGCAAGCGAGAACAACCCGCTGTGGGAGTTTTCGCATGACACTTCTTGAGCTTGACCAGATTCTAGGCCGTCCGGCCGTCAGTCCCGAAGAGGCCGAGCGCAACAAGGCCGAAGCACAGGAGGCCGCCCGTCGTGGCGTGCGCCTGACCGCCCCGAGAAAGCCCCGTCCCGAGATTGCGCCGATGATCCCCATGTCGCGTTCGGCATGGTGGGGGCACATCCGGGAAGGAAGGGCGCCGAAGCCGATCAAGATCGGCCGCCGGTCTTTCTGGCGCTATGAGGATGTGCTTGCCCTGATCGAAGGGGGGACACGATGACCCCCAGAAACGGAAAGCCCCCACGGTCCCGGCAGACCGTGAGGGCTGGATACAACAGCAGCACGCCAGCGAATTATCCCTCCCCATGCCTGTGCCGTGCAAGCGGCACCTGTCTCGTCTGCCGGCGATGGGGCCGCACGATTCGCCGCGTTCTGGCCCGGCGATGGGCGCGGAGGCCGGCGCCATGACAAACACGAAGCGAACGGCACCGGCCGGCAGATGGGACGACGGCATTCTGGTGGCGGAAATCGAGAAGAACAGCCGCGAGGTCTACCGCGTCACCCGGCGCACATTCAAGAGCTACCGGTTGGTGGACGTGCGCGTCTGGTATGACGACCCGGACACCGGCGAGCCGCGCCCCGGCAAGGGCGTTGCGATCAAAGCCGAACTGCTACCCCAGATCATCGCGGCATTGCGGATGGCAGCGACGGGGGATGCGCCATGACCCGCAACCCGAAGACAGCGGTTAGCCTGGCGCTGCTGCCCCCGCCGGAAGACGTGCGGGTGTTGCGGCTGGTGCCAGCTCTGGCCTACCTCAACATCGTTGACGCGAGCGGCGGCGAACCGCTCTACTCCTACCGCATGCGCGAGATTGCCCATGCCCTGGATTGGCTGCGCAGGGCCGATTCTCTGCGCGACAGTGGCAAGAGTGTAGAGGCGGCAATCGCTGCGGCGGCCGTGAGAAATGGGGACCGGCCGAACGGCAACGTGCTCCATCTCAACCCGCGTGCCAGGAGGCCGAAGCCATGACCGCCGAATCCCTGCTTTCGCGCCTGGAACGGGTGCGGCGCACTGGACCAGGTCGCTGGATCGCGCGTTGCTCTGCACATGATGACGCCGGGCCATCGCTGTCGGTGCGTGAGCTTGATGACGGCCGCGTGCTGATTCACTGCTTCGCGGGGTGCTCCCCTGAAGACGTACTCGACGCCATTGGCCTGAGCTTCTCGGACATCATGCCGCGGCGGCTCGCGGATCACGTGTGCGGCGAGCGCCAACCATTCCCCGCAGCCGATGTGCTGCGCGCCATCGCCTTCTAGGCTACTGTCGTCAGTCTCGCGGCTGCCGAGTTGCAGACTGGCGCGCCGTTACCGCTGTCAGATCTGGAGCGCCTGACGCATGCCGTGGCGCGCATCCATGCCGCGTTGACGGCCGCGGGGGTGCGTCATGGCTGAAACTGCACTGGAGCGGGGGCAGTCGTTTCTGGACACACAGGCGCGCGCTGTGGCGAGCCTGGCGCGGCCGGCAAGGGGGTCCGTCTGGCTGCCAAGCCCGAAGTCAGACAGGAAGCCGTTCGTCTGGGGCGAACCGGACAACATCTTCCGCGAGGCATCGGCCCCGGCATTCGAGCTGACGGACGTGCCTGCGCCGATCCATGCAATGGCCGATGCCTTCAGCGGCGCAACGGGCTTCGATTACTCGGGTGCCGTGGTAGCGGCAACCGTTGCCGTTGCGAGCGTCATTGACGACCGTTACCGGCTGTCTGTGCAGCCGAATTCCGAATGGTTTGAATCGTCTCGCCTATGGGCCGTGCTGATCGGCACCCCAAGCACTGGCAAGAGCCCGACAATCCGCGCGGCAACCGACCCCATCAAGGCCATGCATGGGCAAAGCTTCGCCGTATGGGCAAAGGCGAACGAGGGGCGCAAGCCGGATGAGCGCGAGCCGCTGCCGTGCTTGTACACATCGGATGCGACTGTCGAGGCGCTGGCGGACGTTCTGCGCGACAACCCGCGCGGCGTGCTGATGGTGACTGAGGAGTTTGCCAGTTGGATCGGCGGCATCGATGCCTACCGGGACGGTGCGGGATCGAAAAACCGTGGCGAGTGGCTGCAACTGTACGACGGCGGCCCCCACCAGGTGAACCGAGTCAAGCGCGGCGCCTTCCTCCTGCCGAACTGGGGCGCCACCGTTCTGGCGGCTTGTACGCCGGCCGGTCTGCGCGATGCGCTGCGCAAACTGCCGGATGACGGACTGATACAACGCTTCATGCCGGTACTGCTTCGACCTGCCACGCAACCGCGGGCCGGGAGCGCACGCCAGGCCCTGGCAGAGTGGGAGCGGCGGCTGCGCGCGGCATTCGAGGCTACAACCTGCGCCACAGTGAAGCAAGGTCTTCGCATCAACACGAATGCGCGGGTCGTTTTCGACGCGGAGGCGAAGTCGATCCGCGAAAACATCGACGCGTTCTACGACTATTCCCCGGCGCTGGCCGGTCACATCGGCAAGCACCCCGGCATGCTGGCGCGGGTGGCGGCTGCCTTCCACGTGATCGACGGCCGGCAAGGCGATGCCATCGAAGGCGACACGATGCAAACCGCCGCTCGCTTCATGCGCAAGGTGCGCCGGCATGCCGCGGCGCTGTACATGCACGTGTTGGAATCCTCGCACGTCATGGAGGTGGCCCGCGCGCTGGCCCGCGCCATTGCGGCGGATGGCGGCAAACCGGCGAGCATCGGGCGCAATTACATGGTGCAACACTGCCGCGCCTTCCGCTCCGCGGACGACTTCCCGCGGCGCCTGGCCGTCATGGCATCGAGGATGCACGTTGGCTACGACCGGACGAGGAGTCGCGCGCCTACGGCGGATGGGGCTCCTCCGAGTGGCAGGTTAACCCGGCCGTCTTCGACCGCTACGCCGAGGAAGGCGCCACGCATCGGGAGCGGCGGGCGGCTGTGCGCGAGCAGTTGGAGTGAGGCTGGGTTAGTGATTACTCCACATTTCTGTTATCTCTGCCTTGCGCGCGTAAGTGGAAAAAGGTGGATCCCCCCCTTTCTTCTACTACTCCCCGCGCGCGTAAGGCAGAGATGCCAGACATAGCGCGATCACCCCGTGCCCGGCACCTTTCCCTTAGGCAACCATGAAGATGAACCTTGACCACCCCTACCGCCTGCACAGTTGCCTGTCAGTCCCTAGAACCCCCGAGTGACGCACCCGTCAAAGCTGCGCGCCGAGCGGCGCTGCGGGGAGCTGCTCAGGGAACTGGAGCGGGCGCAAACCTCCGGCCTGAAACGTGGGCAGGTGTCTCCGTTGTCCGGCACCGTGGCAACGGAGAAATCCCCCTACGCCCAAGCGCTGGAAGAAGCGAAAGCTGCTTTGTCCGGTGGCGTGACAAAGCAGCCGACCGCAATATGCGCACCCATACCCGGCCGCGCGCTGCATATCGTGTCGGAAAACCCGTCTGCATTTCACGCCATGAAACAACCAGGCCGCACACTGCGCGCAAATCACCCTGAAAGGCTGCGCCATGTTCCTGATTGAATCGCCGAACACCAGCAAACCCGTCGCGCGTTCCCTTGGTTTTCCCGAAGAACAACTCGGGCTCGATCCCGTGTGGGCCAACGATGTCCATAGGCCCATCGACGCCATCGGCGGACGCCTGCCGATTCCCTACATCCCCGTGTGCTTCGGCCCGACGGAAGACGACACCGATACCGTGTCGCTGGTGAAGCAATGGGGCCGCTCGCGGCTGTCTTCTCTGGTGCACTTCCTGCGCGGCACCGTAGAGCGGCAGATTACGATCAGCCGCGACAACCGCTACTCCGATCAGGGCCGTCTGGCTGCCCAGATTGCCGAGTGGGACAAGTGGATCGCGCATTCGCTGCCCTACGTAGTGGAGCTGCCCAAACAGTTCGATATGCTGTACGAATCAATGCAGGAGATTGTCCGGCCGCTGCCCGCGCGGGACGCCAAGGAAGCGATTCTTGACGCGGACTATCGCGCCACGGTGCGCGCGCTGCCGGACGAGATCAAGCGGCTGGTCTTCCTGGCCGATCTGGTTCGCAAGAATCCGGATTCCCCGGTCCTGGCGGCCGTGCTGCGCGCCGATGCCTTCGCCGCGGGAATCTCCGATGACCTGCATTCCGAACTGATGATGCGCCGGGCCGCGCAAGCGATGCCTGCTGACCTGCGCGGCTGGTGGGGTGCGGCCGGGCTGCTGGGCGTGATTGTCAACCTGATCTGGTTCGGTTCGGATCGCGTGGCCGCTGCGTGCGCCCAGCGGGATTCGGGATTGATGCGGCGACTTCCCGATGACTTGGCGACACCGCAGTACAAGCGCATCGTGCACGCCGTTGCGGCGCTGCTCGCGGCCGTTGGCGAGCCGAAAACAGTCCAAGCGCATGGCGAGCCCGGATTCAAGCATCATAGTTGGCTTGTGCGCGCCGTGGATGCCTGATCGGCATGAGTCGCGCGCGGCGTCGCCAGGGCCGGCGCCAGGCTCCCGCGCCACGGCGGGAAGACCTGCGCCGGACCTGGCCGCGCAGCCGCGATCCACGCCGGCCCCCGCGAGGTGCCCGGCCGGCGTGAGCTGCGTCAACCGCGATCTGCTGCTGATGAGTGTTGCCCCGGCCGCTGTCGTGCGCGCGGCCCGCGTGGCGGCCGCCGTGCGGATGATCAACAACGGAGTGTCCCTGACCACGGCGCGCGCGCTGGTGATCGAGCGCTACGGCGTGAGCCGTATCACAGCCTGGCGGATCGTGCACATCGCAGCCGAACTGCTCGAACGATGACCGAGCATGAACGCCACCTCGATCTGACCGCAGCCGAGATCGAGCGCATTACCGGCGAATCCTTTGCCGAGCTGCTGCGGCGCATCCGCGCCGGCGAAGACCCGCGCGCGGCTATCGAGGCGATTCAGAAGCTGTGGCGCGCCGAGTACGTCAACACCCTGCGCCAGGCGCTACAGGAGACGCTGGGCGCGGCGATCGGGCGCGCGGACATGCTCGCCTACACGGTCGGCCAGGTGACGCTCTCAGGATCGCTCTACGCGCATTCACGGCAGACATCCGCCGCGGCGCTACTTCTCGTGCGCGAGCACCTGGCCGGCTGGCACGCGGCGCGCGCGCTCGCCTTCGACTTGTACGAAGGCTACCGATTCCGACCGCACGGCGACTTGCTCTCGCCGAAGGTGCCGCTGCCGAAGTACCTGCGCGATCTTTTCGGCGGGGACCAGACGTTCATTCGCGCCTGGAACAAGCACGCCGGGGCGGCACTGCTGAAGCTCGCAGGGGATTCGTCTCAATTCCAGATCGGGCCGAAGCTCGCATCGGCCTACGCCCGAGCGCGCGCCGCTGTGATCCGCACTGCAGCGATGAAGGCCGCATACATGCAGACCATCACGGCTTTGGAGCAAGGCGCCGGGATCAAGCGGCTAGCGAAGCTGCTGGAGGTGGCGTGGTACGAGCGAAACCGCTACTACGGCAACCGGATCGCACAAACCGAACTGCATCGGGCATGGAGCAACCGCCAGGCCGCCGAGATCATGGCGGACGACACGATAGAGGTCGTGCGGATCAAGATGAGCGCCACCCACCCCGAGCGCGACGTATGCGATCTGATTGCCAGCGTCAACCGCTACGGTCTGGGGCCGGGGCTCTACCCCAAAGCGCTGGCGCCGAAACCGGGATTCCATCCGTTTTGCAGGTGCGCCGCGCTGTCGGTGCGCACCAAGAGCGCGGCCGGCGCTACCGAAGCGCAGGGCGCCGAGCGCGCCTGGCTGCGGCGGCTGCCGAAGGATGAGGCCGCACGGGTGCTCGGCAGCCGGGCGAAGCTCCAGCGGGTACTCAACGGCGAGCCGTGGCAGGATGTTTTCTACGCCGGGGCGCCGGAAGGCTATGGGTTCGAGACGCTCGCCAATGCCCGCGAAATGCTGCCATGAGCACCGTCAAAGCGATTGAAGGGGAATTCCTTCCTGCGGTAGTGGGGAGGATGCCAAAGCGGCGGCGATTCGCACTGACCACCGTGCGCGGAGTGCGCAAGGAATTGGCCGGGCTCTATGCCGAGTTGCGCAACAACGAAGTCGACATGGAGAAGGCCAAGGCCGCTGCCTACATCCTGCGCTGCATCCTGGAGGCGCTGCGACTGGATGAGATCGAGCGCCGCTTGATCGGCCTGGAGCACGGCGAGCGATGACGAAGCGGAGAGGCAGACATGAGCTTGCTGCTGCTACGTCGGGTGCAGAGCGATTGGAGAGCGCGGCCGTGCAACGGGGCGGGCACTGGAGATCATGTTGATTGACCGCGAAGAACCCGACGGAGCCGGCGGGCTGATCCTGCACTGCAACGGCGCGGAGGTGGAGCGCATCCCGGCCGCCGATGTGCGGCGCTACCGGCGGGAGACGGTCTTGCTCGGTCGGGGCTGGTGGGACACGGAGCCGCGGTCGACGTGAGTAGGTCTGTGAGTAGCCGCCCCGATTCGTGGAGAAAGGTGTAACGACAATCAGTGGGTTATCGCCGGATCGCTGACTTTGGCCGGAAGGCCTTGACCACCGCCTCGTTGGTCTCGACGTAGGGCCCGCCGATGAGGTCGATGCAGTAGGGCACGGCGGCGAAGATTCCCGCCACCATCGTCTTGCCGTCGGCATCGCGCAGGCCCTCCAGCGTCTCGCGGATCGATTTCGGCTGTCCCGGCAGGTTGAGGATCAGCGTGCCGCCGCGGATGACGCCGACCTGGCGCGACAGGATCGCGGTCGGCACGAAGTGCAGGCCGATCTGGCGCATCTGCTCGCCGAAGCCCGGCATCAGCCGGTGCGCCACCGCCAGGGTGGCCTCCGGCGTCACGTCGCGCGGCGCCGGGCCGGTTCCCCCGGTGGTCAATACCAGATGGCATCCTGCCTGGTCGCACAACTCGATCAGCGTGCTCTCTATCAGCGGCTGTTCGTCGGGAATCAGGCGCTTCTCGACGCACCAGGGCGAGGCCAGCGCGCGGCCGAACCATTCCTCCAGCGCCGGAATGCCTTCGTCCTGGTACACGCCGCTTGAGGCGCGGTCGCTGATGGAGACCAGGCCGATTTGAAGGGACATTTCAGGATTCAGGGGGCGCCGTACCATTCTTTGCGCTTGGCTGCTCGCTTAGGGCCTTGAGCGCTCGGAACAGCTCCCGGAAGGCCTTGGGCGGCTTGCCTTGTTCCTGCTCCTTCAGCGCATTGCGGCGCAGCTGGCGCAGGTGCTGGAGGTCGGCGCCGGGGTGATCGAGGGCGATATTGCTCAGGACTGTTTCGTCTTCCAGCAACTGCTGGCGCAGCCTCTCGACGCGGTGCATGCGCGCGGTTTCGGCTGCCGAATTGCCCGCCAGGGCATCCAGCGCGTCCCGGATCGGCTCGGGATCGGCCTCGCGCATCAAACGGCCGATGTACTGCATCTGGCGCCGCCGCGCCTCGTGCTTGGTGATGCGGCGCGCCTCGCTCACCGCTTCCCGCAGTTCGTCCGGCATCGCGATACGTTCCAGCCGCTCGGCGGAGAGTTCGACCAGCCGTTCGCCCAGGTCCTGCAGGGCGTGCATGTCCCGCTTGCGCTGGCTTTTGCTGGGCGCCTCGGGTGCTGCGGGTTCCGCGGGAAGACGGTGGGGGACCATAATGAAAATTCTTTAGGTCTAGAATTATAGCTTTTCGCGATCGGGCTCCCATGTCAGACAAGGACTTCACCTTTCCCCAGGAGCGGCTGCGCGCCATCGCCGCGGAGATTCTCGAGTACGCGAAACTGCGCGGCGCCAGCGCTTGCGACACCGACGTGTCGGAGGGCTTCGGCCAGTCGGTCACGGTGCGCAAGGGCGAAGTCGAGACCATCGAGTACAACCGTGACAAGGGCATAGGCGTCACCATCTATCTCGGCCAGCGTCGCGGCTATGCCAGCAGCTCCGACTTCTCCCGCGACGCGTTGCGGGCGACGGTGGATGCGGCGCTGTCGATCGCCCGCTTCACCGCCCCCGATCCCTGCGCCGGCCTGCCGGAGGAACACCTGCTGGCGAAAGAGGCGCTGGATCTCGACCTCTACCATCCCTGGCCACTGTCGATCGGGGAATCCATCGAACTGGCGCGGCGCTGCGAGGCGGCGGCGTTCGCCGTGAGCCCGGAGATCCGCAACTCCGAGGGAGCTTCGATCTCGACCCAGCAGTCCCACTTCGCCTCCGCCAACAGCCTGGGCTTCATGGGCGGCTACGCCACGTCGCGCCACTACGTCTCCTGTGCCGTGATCGCCGGCGAGGGCGAGCGCATGCAGCGCGACGACTGGTACACCAGCCGCCGCGTCGCGGCGGATCTGGCCGCTCCGGAAGCGGTGGGTGAGTACGCGGCGCGGCGCGCCCTGGCGCGGCTGGATGCGCGACAGCTCGGCACGGTGAAGGTGCCGGTGCTGTTCGAGGCGCCCCTGGCATCGACCCTGATCGGCAACTTCGTCCATGCGGCGAGCGGCGGCAGCCTCTACCGCAAGAGCTCCTTCCTCGTCGACAGCCTCGGCAAGCACGTCTTCTCCAAGCTGGTGAATATCAGCGAACGACCCCACCTGCCGAAGGGCATGGCGAGCAGCCCCTTCGATGACGACGGCGTAGCCACGCGCGACCGCGAGGTGGTGACGGGCGGCCAACTTCAAGGCTACTTCCTTGGCACCTATTCCGCACGCAAGCTGGGCATGCCGACCACCGGCAACGCCGGCGGCAGCCACAACCTGATCGTTCGTTCGGGCGAGCACGACTTCCAGGCCCTTATCCGCCTGATGGGTCGTGGCCTGCTGGTGACCGAGGTGCTGGGCCATGGCGTCAATTACGTGACCGGGGATTATTCCCGTGGCGCCGTCGGCTACTGGGTGGAGAACGGGGAGATCCGCTATCCGGTGCAGGAGATCACCATCGCCGGAAACCTGCGTGACATGTTCCGCGGCATCGCCGCCGTCGGCTCCGACACCCTGGTGCGCGGCTCCAAGCTGTGCGGTTCGATTCTTGTCGATCGCATGACGGTTGCAGGAAACTGACGAAATGGGCGTTTCCGACTGTGGAAAGCCGTAAGTTGCCCGGCATGGAGCCAGGAGTACCATCGCGCCACGACTCGGCGTGCCGAGGAGGGCAGGCCCGGTTCCGGGCGTAGACATCAAAAAGCTGAAAGGAGACTTTGCATGGAACGTCGTTCGTTTTTGCAGCACGCCGGCCTCGCCGGAATCCTCACTGCTGGCGTGGCTCCCGCCGTGCATGCACAGACCCCGGCGGTCAAGTGGCGCTGCACCTCGAGCTTTCCCAAGAGCCTGGACACCATTCACGGTGGCGCCGACGTCATGGCGGAACGGGTCAAGAAGCTCACCGACGGCAAATTCCAGATCCAGGTCTTTGCCCCCGGCGAGATCACCCCGGCGCTCCAGGCGCTGGACTCGACCCAGAACGGCACCGTCGAGTGCTGCCACACCTGCTCCTATTACTACGTCGGCAAGGACAAGACCTTCGGCTTCGGCACCGCCGTTCCCTTCGGCATGAACTACCGCCAGATGAACGCCTGGATCTACTACGGCGGCGGCCAGGCCCTGCTCGACGAGTTCTACAGCGCCTACAACATCGTCTCCTTCCCCGCGGGTAACACCGGGGTGCAGATGGGCGGCTGGTTCCGCAAGGAAATCAATACCGTGGCCGACGTCAAGGGCCTCAAAATCCGCATCGCCGGCCTGGGCGGTGCGGTGTATGCCGGAATGGGCGCGGTGCCGCAGCAGATCGGCGGTCCGGACATCTATCCCGCGCTGGAGAAGGGCACCATCGACGCGGCGGAGTGGGTCGGCCCCTACGACGACGAGAAGCTCGGCTTCTACAAGGTGGCCAAGAACTACTACTACCCAGGCTGGTGGGAAGCGGGCCCGGTGATCCACACCTTCGTCAACAAGGACGCCTGGGCGAAGCTGCCCAAGGTGTACCAGGAAGCGCTGATCGCCGGCTGCTACGAAGCCAACGTGACCATGATGGCCGAATACGACCACAAGAACCCGGTGGCGCTCGCCAAGCTGGTGCAGGCCGGTGTCAAGCTGCACCGCTACTCCGACGAAATCCTCAAGGCTGCGCACAAGGCGGCCCTTGACCTGTACGCCGACGAGTCCGGCAAGAATGCCGCCTTCAAGAAGATCTATGGAGAGTGGGACAAGTACCGCAAGCAGACTACCGCCTGGTTCAGCTATGCGGAAGCGGCGCTGGACGGCTTCATGCAGAAGGCACGCTGAAGGTCGAAAGTCAGGCGCTGGAGAGCGGCGCCCGAAACACAAAACCCGCGGCCCGGACGAACCGGGAACCGCGGGTTTTGTTTTTGGTGCCGGGCGGCGCTACTTCTTCTGCGCGTCCTGGGTGGCGCGCAGCAGGTCGCCGATGTCCGGTTCCTTCGGCGCCTCGGATCGGGGCTCGGGCGCCGGCGGCGGCAGATCGGCAGGCTGCAACTGGCTGCCCGGCGCCGGTGGCGCGGCGGACTCGGGAGCCGGCGCGGCCGGTGGCAGGTCTGGCGGTGCGAGCGGCAGGCCAGGGGTGCTGCCGTCGCCGGCGTTTTCCAAGGCCGGAACTTCGATCGCCTGGCCGGGCGCGACCTTGCCCTCGTACTGGACCATATTGGGGAACGCGATTACCAGGCCCACCATGATCATCTGGATCACGACGAAGGGCACTGCACCCCAATAGATCTCGGTGGTCTTCACCGACTTGGGTGCCACCGAGCGCAGGTAAAACAGCGCGAAGCCGAAGGGCGGATGCATGAACGAGGTCTGCATGTTCACCGCCAGCAGCACGCCAAACCAGATCAGGTCTATGCCCAGCTTGTCCGCCACCGGCCCCAACAGCGGCACGACGATGAAGGCCAGTTCGAAGAAATCGAGGAAGAAGGCGAGCAGGAACACCAGGATGTTCACCACGATCAGGAAGCCGACCTCGCCGCCGGGCAGGTCGGTAAGCAGGTGCTCCACCCAGACGTGGCCGTTCACGCCATAGAAGGTGAGGCTGAACACCCGGGCGCCGATCAGGATGAAGACGACGAAGGTGGTGAGCCGCGCCGTCGACTCCATCGCCTGCTTGAGCAGCTTGAAGTCCAGTCGTCTGCGCGCAACCGCCATCGCCAGCGCTCCGCTCGCGCCCATGGCGCCGCCCTCGGTCGGGGTGGCGATGCCGAGGAAGATGGTGCCCAGCACCAGGAAGATCAGGGCCAGGGGCGGGATCAGCACGAAGGTGACGCGCTCGGCCATCTGCGACAACAGCTTCAGGCCCGACACCCGGTTGATTACCGCCAGCACGAAGGCGACGCCGCCGCCGACCGACATGGCACCGACGATGGTCTCGTCCACCGGGTGGTCCTTCGCCATTCCGTAGGCATAGGCGAGGCCGGCTGCGGTGGAAACCGCCGCCAGAATCGCGAGCGAGGTGTTGCCGGTGCTGCCGTCGGGCTCGCGGTGGGTGCGCGCCTCCAGCGGCAGCGCCGGCGCCGCCTTGGGGAAGAACACCGTGACCATCAGCACGTAGGTAACGTAGAGGCTGGCGAGGATGAAGCCCGGGACGAAAGCGCCCTTGTACATGTCGCCCACCGACTTGCCGAGCTGGTCGGCCATGATGATCAGCACGAGCGAGGGCGGGATGATCTGTGCCAGTGTTCCGGAAGCGGCGATGACCCCGGTGGCGAGCCGTTTGTCATAGCCGTAGCGCATCATGATCGGCAGCGAGATGAGGCCCATGGAGATCACCGAGGCCGCCACCACGCCGGTGGTCGCCGCCAGCATGGCGCCGACGAAGATCACCGCATAGGCGAGCCCGCCGCGGATCGGCCCGAACAACTGGCCGATGGTGTCGAGCAAATCCTCGGCCATGCCGCTACGTTCCAGGATCAGCCCCATGAAGGTGAAGAAGGGGATCGCCAGCAGCGTGTCGTTGTTCATGATGCCGCCGAAGATGCGCTCCGGCAGGGCCTGGAACAGCGAAGGTTGGAGCAGGCCCAGTTCGATGCCGATCCAGCCGAAGACGATGCCGTTGGCCGCCAGCGCGAAGGCCACCGGGTAGCCGAGCATGAGGAACACGACCAGCGCCGCGAACATGATCGGCGCCATGTTGTTGGTGAGGAACTCGATCATTTCGCGTCCCCCTTCGGATTTTTCTCGTCGATCATGTCGTGGGCGCTATGGACGAAGCTGGCGACACCGGGGCCGACCTGATGCTTCTTGATTTCCGCCGCCAGTTCCGCCTCGGCGCTGGGGCCCTTGTACTTTTCCAGCGGGTTGGCAATCAAACCCTGGAGGAAGGCGATGCGCTTGATGAGTTCGGCGATGCCCTGCAGGATCAGCAGGAAAAAGCCCACCGGAACCAGCAGCCGCACCGGCCAGAGGGTCAGGCCGCCGGGGCTGGCGGACGTTTCGCCCGAGTTCCACGCCATCAGGAATACCGGCCAGGAGAGGTAAAGGATGATCAATGCCATGGGCATCAGGAAGAACAGGATCCCGAACACGTCGATCCAGTTCTGGGCGCGGGGCGAGAGGTGGCCGGTGACCACGTCGATGCGCACGTGCTCGTTGCGCATCAGCGTCCAGGCGGCCCCGAGCAGGAAGATCGCCGAGAACAGATACCACTGGATTTCGAGGAAGGCGTTGGAGCTGAGGTCGAAGGCCTTGCGGCTGATGGCGTTGCCGGCGCTGATCAGCACCGCGATCAGCACCAGCCAGATCGCCGCCTTGCCTATGCGTTCGTTGATCGCGTTGACCAGGCGCGAGAATCCGAGCAATGCGTTCATTTATTCTCCTTCGGCATTGTGTCCCGGTGGGCGGGAGCATACGACCTGGGGCTCGGCTTGGGGCGGCCGGCGCCTCTGAGCCGTAGGGTAGCGAGGATCGATCCCGTTTGCCACAGGCTTCAAGCAGAATACGGGTAAACCGACACGCCGCGTCCGCCGATCTCATGAGCACCCGCTTTTGCTTCGTCCGCCATGGCGAGACCGCCTGGAATGCGCTGCACCGCATCCAGGGCCACCTCGATCTGCCGCTCAACGCCAACGGCATCGCCCAGGCGCGGGCGCTGGCCAACAGCCTGCTGGGGGAAACCTTTGGTGCGCTTTACAGCAGCGACCTGGAGCGCGCGCGGCACACGGCGGAGGCGGTGGCCCACGTGCTGCACCTGCCGGTCCGCGTACTGCCCGCGCTGCGGGAGCGCAATTTCGGCGTGTTCCAGGGACTGACTTTTGAGGAATGCACCCGACGTTACCCGGCCGAGCACGCACGGCTGCGCGCGCGGGATCCGGATTTCGCCATTCCCGACGGCGAAAGCCTCGGCCAGTTCAGCCGGCGGGTGCTGGACAGCGTGGCCGAGCTTGCGCTGCGCCATCCCGGCGCCCAGGTATTGGTGGCGACCCACGGCGGCGTGCTCGACATGCTGTATCGGCGCGCCACCGGACGCGGCCTCGACGCGCCGCGGGAATGCGAGATCCCCAACGCGGCGCTCAACTGGATAGAAGTCGATGCTGAGGACTGGTCGCTGCTCGCCTGGGCCGACCGCTCGCACCTGGTCGCCGCCCTCGACGAACTGTCCGGCTGAGCGGTCAATGTCGCCATCTCGAGCGCCCGCCAATCCAGACATCGCGTCCGCATGACCGACCCCCATTCGCAACAGACGGACGTACCGGCGCGACTGCTCGCCGTGATCGCCGGCGTCGTCGCCGAAACCCATCCGGGGCGCGAACAACTGTTGGGTCTCGACAGCGACTTCGAACGCGACCTGGGCCTGGACAGCCTGGCTCGCGCCGAACTGCTGCTGCGCGTCGGCGAGCACTTCGGCATCACGTTGCCGGACGCGGCGCTGGGCGAAGCCCAGACGCCGCGCGCGTTGCTGCCTTACCTCGGCCAGACCGAGAGCCAGACGCGCGCCGCCTCCGCGTTGCCCGGTGCCGCCGCTCTCCAGGCACTGACTTCCGGCGACGCGGTGCCCGCAGCCATCGAAACCCTGGGCGCGGCGCTGGAGTGGCACGCCGAGCGCCACCCCGACCGCACGCACGTGCTGCTCTACGGCGACGGCGCCGAGCCGCAGGCCATCAGCTACGGCGATCTGTGGCACGAGGCGCGCAGCATTGCCGCCGGCCTCGTCGCCGCCGGGCTCAGGCCGCGCCAGACGGTGGCGCTGATGCTGCCCACCTCGCGCGACTACCTGGCGAGCTTCATCGGCACCATCCTTGCCGGCGGCATACCGGTGCCGATCTACCCGCCGGCGCGGCTGTCGCAGATCGAGGACCACCTGCGGCGCCATGCCCGCATCCTCGACAACGCCCAGTGCCCCTTCCTCGTCACCGTGCCCCAGGCCAAGACCGTGGCGCGGCTGCTGCGCGCCGCGGTCCCGGCGCTGCGCGAAATCCTCACTCCGGACGAACTGCGCGTCGAGCCTCAAGCCGGCATCCACCCGGCGGCGCCCCACGACATCGCCTTCCTGCAATACACCTCCGGCAGCACTGGCGACCCCAAGGGCGTGGTGCTGACCCACGCCAACCTGCTCGCCAACCTGCGCTGCATGGGCGAGGCGGTGCGGCTGGGCAGCGGCGACGTGTTCGTCAGCTGGCTTCCCCTCTACCATGACATGGGACTGATCGGCGTGTGGCTGGCGCCGCTGTACTTCGGGATACCGACGGTGCTGATGAGCCCGCTTGCCTTCCTGGCGCGGCCGGCGCGCTGGCTCCAGGCCATTGCCCGTCACCGCGGCACCATCTCGGCGGCGCCCAACTTCGCCTACGAGTTGTGCGCGCGCAAGATCGGCGATGCCGAGTTGGAGGGTGTGGACCTTTCGAGCTGGCGCATCGCGCTCAACGGCGCCGAGCCCGTCAGCGCGCCGACGCTGGAAGCCTTCGCCTCACGCTTCGCGCCTTTCGGCCTTGCGCGCGGCGCGCTGTTCCCTGCCTACGGCCTGGCGGAATGCTGCGTCGGGCTGGCCTTCCCGCCGGTGGGCCGCGGCCCGTTGGTGGACCGCATTTCCCGGCGTCATTTCACCGAGGAGCGCCGTGCCGTGGCGGCTGACTTTGCCCTTGCCGATGCCATGGAGGTGGTGGGCTGCGGCCGCGCCATCCCGCAGCACGCGCTGCGGGTGGTGGACGAACTCGGCGGCGAACTGCCGGACCGCCACGTCGGGCGCCTGCAATTCCGCGGCCCGTCCGCCAGCGCCGGCTACTACCGCAACCCCGAGGCGACGCGCAAACTGGTGGTCGGAGAATGGCGCGAGACCGGCGACTACGCCTATCTTGCCGAGGGCGAGCTCTACCTCACCGGCCGCGTCAAGGACCTCATCATCCGTGGCGGCCGCAACCTCTATCCCTACGAACTGGAGCAGGCGGTGGGCGCGCTGCCTGGGGTGCGCAAGGGCTGTGTCGCGGTGTTCGGCTGCCCCGACCCCCACAGCGCCACCGAGCGCATCGTCGTCGTCGCCGAGACGCGGGAGACGGATGATGCCGCCCGCGAACGCCTGCGCGACGCCATCAACCAGACCGCCGCTGATGTCATGGGCATGCCCGCCGACGAGGTCGTGCTGGCGCCGCCCCACGCCGTGCTCAAGACCTCCAGCGGCAAGATCCGCCGCGCCGCCTCGCGCGAGCTCTACCAGCAGGGCCTGATCGGCGCCGCCGGCGCGCCGCTGTGGCTGACGCTCGCCAGGCTGGCCACCTCGGCCGGCTTGGCGCGCCTTCGCCTCGCCGCGCGCAGCGTGCTCGGCAGGCTCTATGCCGCCTGGTTCTGGAGTGTTCTACTTCGTGCTGGCCGTACCCCTGTGGAGTGTGGTCGCCGCATTGCAGCGACCGGACCTGGGGCGCCGCGCATGCCACTGGACTGCGCGCCTCATGCTGCGGCTGGCGGGACTGACGTGGCGCGCCATCGGGTTCGACCGTCTGCCGGCGAAAGGCCACGTGCTGGTGGTGAATCACGCCAGCTATGCCGATGCCGTGTATCTGGTGGCGGCGCTGCCGCCGCGGGCGGGCTACCGCTTCGTCGCCAAGCGCGAGTTCCTCGATCACTGGCTGCCGCGGCTGTTCTTCCAGGGAATCGGCGCCCTCTTCGTCGAACGTTTCGATTCGCGCCAGGGGGTCGAGGACGCCGAGGGCATAACCGCCGCCCTCGCAGGCGGCGACAGCGTCATCGTCTTCCCCGAGGGCACCTTCACCCGCGAACCGGGCCTGCGCCGCTTCCGCGCTGGCGCCTTTGCCGCCGCCGCCCGCTCCAGCGTGCCGGTGGCGGTGGCGGGCCTGCGCGGCGTGCGCGGCATGCTGCGCGAAGGAAGCTGGCTGCCACGGCGTACGCCGGTCGAACTGGAAGTCGGCGCCACCCTGGCGGCGAGCGGTGCGGACTGGGCCACGGCAATCCGCCTGCGCGACGAGGCACGCGCCGAAATGCTGCGGCTGTGCGGCGAGGCGGACTCGAGTGCGGCGGGGCGGAGCGTGGCGCAAGGGGGCGGCTGACGCCTGCGCGCCATCGGGCTTCTGCCCGCGCGATTTGCAGGGACAATTGCCGGACTGGGGCAGGTGGTCGCCCGGCTGGGGATTTCGCCACCACAAGACGTCAATCAAGAGGGAGGGAACACCATGCAATTCATCCGCAACATCCTGGCGCTCGTCGGCCTGCTGGCCATCGTTGGCGGCGTCGCCGCCTGGGTTTCGGTCCAGGGCTTCCTGGCACGCCTCGATCCCGAGGCGGTGCGCGTTTACCAGGAGGTCGGAACGAAGTTCATGAAGGGCCTCGATCCGGGTGATGCCTTCGTGCGCGTCGAGCGCGTAAAGGACGGCCTTTCGCCGCAGGACGTGGCGGACTCGCTCAAGAGCCTCGCGACACAGCAGAACCTGTTCTTCGTCGGGGAGGCCCCCTTCTACAAGCAGGTCGAAGCGGTCACCGGCAAGCCCTACCGCTTCATCGCCTTCTATTCCTTCTGCGACGCCCGGGTGGGTGCCCAGATGGCGGACTACAACAACACCTACACCGCCTTCATGCCCTGCCGCATCGCACTCGTGCAGAATCCGGACGGAAGCCTGTGGCTACAGATGATGGATCTGGACATGCTGATCCATGGCGGCAAGCCCCTGCCTCCGGAGCTCAAGGCAAGCGCGATCAAGGTACGCGAAGCGCTGAATGCCGTCATCACGGGGGCAGCCCGCGGCGATTTCTGATCGGCGGGCAACTGCAGGGGCGGGGCCTGCACCCTCTCCCCTCGTGGGAGAGGGCTGGGGTGAGGGGGCAGACCGCACCTGACGATTGCCGAGCATCGATGCCAACCGGGTGACGCCGAAGCCATGCAAATCCGCCGTGCCACAGTGACTGACTTTCCGGCGATCCTCGGCCTCAACGCCGAGTCGGTCGCCTGGCTGAGCCCGCTGGACGAAGGCCGCCTCGCCAAGCTCCACGCCCAGGCGGCGCTGCACCGCGTGGTCGAGGAACAGGGTGAAGTCGTCGCCTTCGTGCTCGCCCTGCGCGAAGGCGCCGACTACGACAGCCCCAACTACACCTGGTTCGCCCAGCGCTACCCACGCTTGCTCTACATCGACCGTGTGGTGGTCGCGCAGCGGGCGCGCGGTAAGGGTGCCGGCGCGCTGCTCTACCGCGATACCCTGGCGTTCGCCGCAGCTGCATCCGTTCCCCTCGTCGCCTGCGAGTACGACATCGTTCCGCCCAACGTGGCGTCCGGGCGGTTTCATGCCAGGTTCGGTTTCCGCGAAGTCGGAAGTCAGTGCGTGGCGGGCGGTGCGAAGGTGGTTTCGCTGCAGGTGGTCGCGGTGGGCAGGCCGGCGGCCTGAAGCTCAGGCGGTCAACCTGGGAGCCGGCCCGCTGCGGGGCTACTGGATGGGCGGCGCGGAATCGGATCAGGGCGAGCTCCAGGACTGAAGGGCGCGTTGCAGCGTAACGCCGGGACCCCTTTCCGATGGGCGCTGAGCGGGGGTTGCAGAGTTTGGCGCGTACGCCCGGTGCGCTATCATATTGGTGTTAAAGCACCGCACTGAGCACCAAAGTAAGCACCAAAGCGAGACTGACATGAGCCGACTGACCATCACCTTGTCCGAGGCCCGCTACAAGGCCCTCAAGGAAGCGTCCGTGCAGCGTGACAAGACCATCGGGCAACTGATCGACGAGAGCCTGGAGTTCTACGGCATCAAGTCCCGCGAAGACGCCCGCGATCTGGTGCGTCGTGCCCGGGCACGCAGCGAGCTTGCCGAGGATCAGGCCATGGCGGTGGCGCAAGAGCAGGTGCGTGCGCTGCGGCGCAAGTCTTGAGCCGCCAGCCCGTCGTCGTCGACACCAATGTTGTCGTCGCGGGTCTGCTGACCGGCAACCAAGCGTCGCCCGTCGCGCGCATTCTGGACAGCATGCTGGCGGCGGCCTTTCCCTTCGTCGTGTCCGAGGCCTTGCTTGCCGAATACCGAGCGGTCCTCGTGCGGCCCGCTCTGCGCAAGGTCCATGGGTTGAGGGTGGCCGAAGTCGAGACGCTGCTTACCGACATCGCCCAGCACGCCATCGTGCTGGCGCCGGGCCGTGGATCGCCGGCGCCCGAAGCCGGCGATCAACTGCTGTGGGATCTACTCGCTGCCAGGGAGGCTGACTCTACCATTACAAATAATGCGCAATAATGTACTATTGGCTCATGGAAAACACCATGAGCACAGGCAAGGCGGCGAAGCTGCTGGGCGTCTCGGTCAAGACCTTGCAGCGCTGGGAGCGCGAGGGGCGGCTCACTGCTGTGGCGCGCACCGACAGCAATCGGCGCCTGTATACCGAAGCGCAGATTCGCGAATTCATCGGCCTGCGCCAGTCGGTGAATACGCCGATCCGGCTGGTGGCGTACTGCCGCGTCTCCAGTGCCGCGCAAGAACCGGATTTGGCGAATCAGCGCAAAGTGCTGGAGGAATTCGTGGTGGCCAAAGGTCTTGCCAACGTCGAGTTTGTCGAGGAAGTGGGCGGCGGGCTGAACTTCAAGCGCAAGCGGTTTCTGGCGCTGATGGAAGATATTGGCCGACGCGAAGTCAAGACACTGATTCTGGCGCACAGGGATCGGCTGACCCGGTTCGGCTTCGAGTGGTTCGAGCACTTTGCCAAAATCAATGGCTGCGAACTGCTAGTGCTCAATCAAGAACGTCTTTCTCCCGAGCAGGAAATGGTGCAGGACTTGATGACCATCGTGGATTGCTTTTCGTCCCGGTTATACGGTCTGAGGAACTACCGAAAAAAGCTGGACGAGGCATTGAAGAAGGATGCGAACAATGAGCCAAGCTGAGAAAGTGACTATCTATTGCCACGGTGGATGCGGGCGCTTTGTGACGTTACGTAAGAGCAAGGTTCATCAGGCCGATTATTACTTATGTCATTCCCGGCTGGACGGGATTGAGTGCGAAGCAAAGCTTGCGCCACTGCAACCCGGCAAGGTTCGCGTGGAGGATATGTACGCCGCCGCATCGTTCTGGGGGTATCGCGATGTATGGCCTGACGCACCGCAGGCAGCATCGGTCATGCGTGCCCGCGAGATTCTTGCGGCGGGTGTGGCGCAAATGGCCATCGAACAGGCCCGGCGATGCAACTGACCCACAAGATCGCACTTTGTCCAACGCAAGAACAGGGGAACTACTTCGCCCGCGCCTGCGGCACGGCGCGCAAGGTGTGGAACTGGGCGCTGGATGAGTGGAACAAGCAATACGCGGCGGGCCAAAAGCCCAACGCGATGGCGCTCAAAAAACAATTCAACGCGGTCAAATACCAATTGTTCCCTTGGCTCAAGGATATGCACCGCGACAGCCACGCCCAACCATTCGAGCATCTGGCTCGTGCATGGAAACGGTTCTTTGCCGACATCGAGGCAGGAGCGCGTATCGCCCCTGATTGCAAACACCTGCGCCGCAGTCTGCGCCAGCAGGGCGTGAAGTTGGCGTATCCGCCGACCTTCAAGAAGAAGGGGCGGTGTCTGGACAGCTTTTACGTCGCCAACGACAAGTTCAAAGTAGATGGGAAAACCATCCGCTTGCCCAAGATTGGCGATGTGTCGATGCGTGAGGCGCTGCGTTTCAAGGGAAAGATTCTCGGGGCAACGGTATCGCGCACTGCCGAGCGCGGGTTCGTTGCCATCCAGGTCGAGGTGCCCGATGCCGTGTTTTACCGACAACGCAATGGCAATGCGATTGAAGGCGTCGATCTGGGCATCAAGGCCGCAGCCACGCTGTCCAGCGGCGAGGCCATTGAGGCACCCAAACCGCTCAAGGCGGCGTTGCGCCGGCTGAAGATTCGTGGACGGCGTCTGAGCCGCAAAGTGGAAGCGGCGAAGGTCAAGGCCGGGTTTGTACCCAAGGCCAATCTGCCCAAAGGCACGAAACTTCCTGCTTCGAACAATCGCAAGAAGTCTGCTGCGACATTGGCAAGGCTGCACGCCCGCGTTGCCAATGTCCGAGCGGATTTCACCCACAAGCTCACGATCCGGCTCTGCCGCAAAAACCAAGCGGTGGTGATCGAGGATTTGAACGTCAAGGGCATGCTGGCGAACGATAAACTCGCCCGCGCCATCAGCGACGTGGGCTTTGGGATGTTTCGCTTGAAGCTCGAATACAAGGCTGAACGTTACGGCACCCGGCTGGTCATTGCTGATCGCTGGTATCCGAGCAGCCGCTTGTGTTCGGTCTGTGGCTGGAAAAACGAGGCGTTGGCCTTGCGCGACCGGGAATGGACGTGTGCGCAGTGCGGCACACACCATGACCGCGATCTCAACGCGGCACGCAACCTCGAACGGCTGGCAACCGCAACTGCCCTACCCGTGGCGAGTCCGTCCGGCAACGGCGGCGCTGCCTCTGGAATGGTTCCAGAGACAGCCGGGAAAGTCACGCCTGTCAAATACGAATGTGGTCAGCAAGACACGTCGGGGCAGGAAAAGAACCGTGCGCATATTTGCGCACTTTCTTGATAGCAGGATCTCTTGCTCGTCACTGGAGACAAGGTGGCGCTGCGCGACGCGGCGATGCGAGCGCGGGTGATTTCGCCGCTGGCCTTTGTCGAGGCTTGATGGCTTGCTGTCATCGCGCACCGCTTGAGGGAATGGGCTGAATGCCAACATTGAACTGGATCGGCAAGGAAGCCGTCGTCAAACACCACAAGGAAGTATCGTTCCGCTTGCTGGAGCCGGTGCCGGAACTCTCCTGCGGCGACAATAATGGCCGCGACAGCGGCAACCTCATCGTGCAGGGGGACAACCTGCACGCCCTCAAGGCACTGCTGCCGCGCTATGCCGGTCAGGTGAAGTGCATCTACATCGACCCGCCATACAACACCGGCAACGAGGGCTGGGCCTACAACGACAACGTCAACAGCCCCGAGATCTTCGACGCTCACGGCCAGATCCGCAGCGACGTGAGCTTTGCCCAACTGGCCGAATTGCGCCGAATTCGTCTGGTTTGTCGAAACCGGTACCGGCTACTCCGGCGCTGCCGAATGCCCGCTCCAGGGTGTGCACGAGGGCCGCACCATCTACCTGCTGTACAGCGGCATCCTCAAGAACAAGTCCGTTGGCGGCGGCAACGTGCTGACCGGTCCGGTGTTCGACCTGCTGCCGAAGTTCGGCGGCCCGAAAGTGATTTATGCCGCCGCCAATCGCATGGGCGCGCGCGCCGCGCGCGAGGGCATCACCTTCAAGCAAACGCCCTACGCGCTGGAAATATGAGATGACAGACCAGTTGAAGGTCGTCATCATCGCCGGGCCCAACGGTGCGGGCAAGACCACCTTCGCCCGCGAGTTTCTGCCCAACGAAGCCGGTTGCCCGGTGTTCGTGAATGCCGACCTGATCGCCGCTGGCTTGGCGCCCTTCGCGCCGGAAACGGCGGCGGTGCAGGCCGGCCGTTTGATGCTGGGCGCGCTGGCGCGCCACTTCGAGGCGCGCCGCAGCTTCGCGTTTGAAACCACGTTGTCGGGCCGGAGTTACCTGCGCCACATCCGCCAATGGCAGGTGGCGGACTATCGCGTGGAACTGATCTTCCTGCGGCTCGACAGCGTCGAGGAGGCCTTGGCGCGGGTGCAGCAGCGGGTGCGCCAGGGCGGACACGACGTTCCCGCGGACGTGGTCCGGCGGCGGTTTGCCGCCGGACTGGAGAACTTCCACCGCTTCTATGCGCCGGCGGTCGATGCCTGGGCGCTGTACGACAATGCCGGCGAAGCGCCGGTCTTATTGGACTGGAGCGAACGATGAACGACCAACCCATCGACACGGCGCGCAATGCCGATCTGCGCGGCTCGTGGCAGGCCTTGCAGCGCGCGGCGCAACGGGCGCGCGACTTGGCCGCGAGTACCGGCACCGAATTGATCGTCAGCCGCAACGGGGTGATCGAACGGATCAAGCCCGGGCCCCAAACGGGCTTGGCCGAAGCGCAGGCGGGCTACGGCGGGAAACCATGACGGCATTCGCGCCCAAGACTTGCCAGCAGCAAGTCCTCGACCGTGTCGAGGCCTACTTCAAGGCGTGTCACGAACTGCCTTCGCCTTCCATTGCCGACACTGCCACCACGCAGCGGTTGTGGGGGCGCGGCAACCTGTACCACCGGCTGTCGGGCTTCCCGCCGGACATGCCGTACTTCTGTCTGCGCGTTCCCACCGGTGGCGGCAAGACCGGCTGGCGGCCAAGAGCGTTGGTCAACACCCATCTGCTGCGCAGCGACCTCGGCGTGATTTTGTGGCTGGTGCCGAGCAAGCCGATCCGCGAACAGACCCTCAAGGCGTTGAAGGGCCGCCGCCACCCCCAACCACGCCGCCTTGCGCGAGGCCGGTCCCATCAGCGTGATCGACCTGGAAGAGGCCAAGGGCGTGACCCGCGCCACGCTGGACACCTCGACCACAATCATCGTTGCGACGCGGCAGGCCTTTCAGGTGGAAGAGGAGGAATGCCGCAAGGTTTACCCGTCCAGCGGCGCGCTGATGCATCACTTCGACAACCTGTCACCGACCCAGCGCGACCAATTGCTCAGCGAGGGCAACGGCGCGGAACGTACTACGCCCTATTCGCTGGCCAATGTGCTGCGGCTGCGCCGGCCGTTCGTGATTGTCGACGAAGCGCACAACAGCCGCACCGAACTGGCCTTCGACATGCTGGCGCGCTTCCGGCCCAGCGGCGTGATGGAACTGCAGCGCCACGCCCGACCGTGAGCGCACGCCCAGCAACACCCTGCACAGTGTCTCGGCCGCCGAACTGAAGGCCGAGGAAATGATCAAGCTGCCGGTGGTGCTGGAAACCGAGCCGAATTGGCAGCAATGTCTGGCGGATGCCATCGGTCGCCGCGATGCGCTGGATGAACTGGCCGATGGAGAGCGCCGTGCCGGTGCTGCTTACTTGCGGCCGGTGGTACTGATTCAGGCGGAGCCCCGCCGTGCCGGTGTGGAAACGCTGGATTTCGAGACGGTCCGCAACGAGTTGATCGCCAATCAAGGTATTCCCGCCCGTGAAATCGTGGTGGCCACCGGTGAAGAAAAGGGCCTGGAGCAGATCGACGCCGACTGCAGGTTGGGCATCGCCGACCCGGCCAGCCCGGTGAGGTTTGTCATCACGCAGAAGGCGCTGGCGGAGGGACGGGACTGCCCCTTTGCCTACCTCCTGGTCAGCATGGCGTCACTGTCATCGGCTACGGCGGTGGAACAGTTGCTCGGGCGTGTGTTGCGGCAGCCCGGTGCCAGCCATCGACAGGCTTGCGCATTGAATCAGTCCTACGCCTTTGTGGTGTGGCGCAACTTCGCCGAAACGGCGGGTGCGCTGCGTGACCGCCTGGTAGCTGGCGCCGGGTTTGAAAGGCGTGAGGTGACAGAGTTCGTCACCGTCGCCAGGGCCGAGCAGGCGCGGCTGGACCTGGATGGGCACGCCGGGCGTGTCGTCGTTCGGCCGGTGACGATTACGCTGTCGGAAAAGCCCGAGTTGAAGGGCGTGCCCAAGCCTGTGCGCGACAAGGTGAGTTGGGACGGAAAGCTCAATACCCTGACCATCAGCACGCCACTGACTGCTGATGAGGCTGAAATCCTCAAGGTATCGGTCGGCTCCGAAACGGCGGCTGCGGCAATTGTGGAAGCGGCCGAAGTCAGCCGCACCACGGCCATCGAGTTCTTCCAGACGCCGGCTGAACTGGGGGAACGGTTCCGCGTGCCGCAGTTGGCTTTGCGTGTACAGGGCGAGCTGCAACTGTTCGACGACCCGGAGGTGCTTGAGTATCCGTGGGAACTGTCGCCCTACTACGATGCAGCGCCTTCGGCCGATGACCTCACGGCACTGGGCGCCGCGCTGAAGTCTTCAGAGCGGGGCGAGATCGCGCGTTGCGGTGACCGATCAATACGATATCGGAGCGATTCGTCGCGAACTTCACCGGCTGCTCGGCATCGAGGTGGACGTACCGACGCCGAAGGCGCTTTCCGGGAAATTCAGGGCGCGGGTACTCGTCGAGGCCGTTTCGCTATGAGCGCCGAGCCCGGCCGGCTCGCGGACTATCTTTTTCACATCCTCGCCGCGATCGAGCGGATCCGGCGTTACACACCAGCGATGGATGCGCGGCAGTTGGCCGAGAACCCGCTCGTGCAGGACGCGGCCTTCGCCGGATCGATATGCGCAGGTTCAGGCGGTGCTGGGGGGCTTCAGACGCAGTGATTGCGGCGCGGGGCCGCGGCGCTCCGGGCGCGCCGCGGCCCGAACTGTCAACTGCCCAACGTGCAATCGCGTTTTGGGCTAGCCTTCTCGATCAACCCGTTCGCGGTGATCCTATGATCAATCCCCTGCTCCCTCGACTGCTGTTCTCCCTGGTCATCGGCGGAGTCGCCGCCTTTGCGACCTGGCGTGCGGTGCAGGAGGCGCGGCCCGATGACGACGCGCGGTACCGGCCGCGGGGAAAACGCTGGTGGCGCATGGGCGATACTGAAACCGGACCGGTGCGGGTGGACAGTGAGACCTTGTCCCGCACTCGCGACGCCTTGTCAGGCGCGGCGCTCGACCCTGGGCAGGAGATTTTCCGCTGCGCCGACTGCCAGGCCTATTACTCGGTGGCGAGCGTGCGTGCGCTGGCGCAGGAGAACGGCGCGCGCTGCATCGCCTGCGGCAGTCAGGAGCGGGTGGCGGTGGAGGTGGTCGGCCGGCAATGAATGCCGACCGCTATAGCCGGCACCGTGCCATCGCCGGCTTCTCGCAGCAACGGCTGCACGACATGCGCATCGCCGTGTTCGGCGCCGGCGCCATCGGCAACGAGGTGGTGAAGAACCTGTGCCTGCTGGGCATCGGCTTCATCGACGTCTACGACTTGGACACCGTCGAGCTGCACAACCTGACGCGCTCGATCCTGCTGCGCGAGGCCGATGTCGGCCGCGCAAAGGCCGAGGCGGTGGCGGGACGGGCGGCGGAGATCGACCCGAACGTGAAGGTCCACGCCGTTCCCGGCGACCTGTTCGAATCCCTGGGGCCGGCCACACTCGCGGGCTACGACGTTGCCATCGGCGCGCTCGACAACTTCGAGGCGCGCATCCGCGTCAATCGCCTCTGCCATCTGACCGCCACGCCCTGGGTCAATGCCGCCATCGACAGCCGTCATGCCAGCGTCGAGTCCTTTCCGATGGGCGACGGTGCCGCCTGCTACGAATGCGGGCTGCCGGATTCGGTGTACGTGAAACTCGCCGAGCGCAGATCCTGCGGCGGGCTCGCCGCGGTGGGGCGCGAGGAGCGCGTGGTGCCGACCACCGCCGTGACGGCGAGCCTTGCCGCCGCCTTCACCGTGTCGCAGGCACTGACTTTGCCGCGCGAGGCCCGTCGCTGGCTGATGGACAGCGAATCCGGCGCGGCGAGCAGCGCGACGATCCCGCGCCGCGTCGATTGCCCGGGCTGCGGCGATGCGCCCGCCGCCATGGTGGAACGTATCGCCGCGACCACCGGCGCCGCGCTGGCGCTTGAATTGCGGCGGCGCCGCCCCGAGGTGGAAACTATCGAGCTTTCCGATGCCGTGGTGCGCGCCGCGACCTGTACCCGGTGCGGGCCGACCGCCGCCACGCGGGCGCTGATCGGCCGCGCGGCGCGCAGTGTCGATGCGAACGCCATGTTCTGCTTCGGCTGCGGCGCCGAGGCGGTGCGCATCGATCTTGCGGATTGCCTGAGCGTCGACGAACTCGCGCGCGAGTTGGGCGCGTGCAAGCTGCCGCTCGCCTTTGTGCGCGTTGGCGACCGACTGTTTGATCTGACCGGCCCGGAGGATGGAAATGGCTGAACGCAAGCTGATCGTGAAAAGCGCCGACCAGACGCGGCGCGCCGACATCGCGCTGGACGACGAGAGCACCGGCGCCGAGGTTCTTCAGGCGGCGGTGGACAACTGGGCGCTGCCTGCCAACATGGACTACACGCTGGTCAACACCACCACTGGCCGGGTGCTGGTGCCGTCCACGTCGCTCTCGGGGCTGGTCAAGGACGGCGACGTGCTGGAGGTGCAGCCGGTGCTCGTTGCCGGTTGATGAGCAGCGCCCACCAACTGCGGCGCGCTTCTGACCTGGAGCGGCTGCGGGCGCTGGCGGCGGCGAGCGGCGGGCGGCTGCAACTGCTCGAAGGCAGCGAACGGCCCGGCGCGCCGATCCGTCTGCAATTGCGTTGCCGTACCGCCGGTGGCGAGGGCTACCCGGCGCGGGCGATCGAAGGCGTGACGCTGCGCATCGATCTGCCGGCGCGCTACCCCTTCGAGCGGCCTGTGGTGTCGGTGGAAACGCCCATCTTCCATCCCAATGTCTTCGACAATGGCGTGGTGTGCCAGGGCGACCAGTGGCTGCCTTCGGAGGGGCTGGACCTGCTGGTGCAGCGCATGGCGCGGCTGGTGAGCTTCGACCCGGCCCACGTCAATCCGGGCTCGGCGGCGAATGGGCGGGCCGCCAATTGGTACATGGCGCAGCGGGCGGCCACGCCGGACGCCTTTCCCACGGATCGGGTCGTGTGGGGCGGCGAGCGGGTGGTGCGGCCCTGTCCCGCCTGCGGACGCGGGCTGCGACTTCCGGCGGGTCGGCGTGGTCGCGTCGATTGCCCGGTCTGCGGGCGCAGCGTGGAAATCGAAACCTGAAAGTCAGCCATGGCGATCCGGTGGACCGACGCTGCCCCCGATCCCCTGCCCGTGCTGCCGGGCAGCGACGGTGCGCTGGCGGTCGGGATCGATCCGGTGGTCGAAGCTGCCGTCATGGCGCATCTGCGTGCGCTCGATGTGGAACAGGGCGGGCTGCTGATCGGCCGCGCCTGGCGCGGTGGCAGCGAGGAATCCCCCGGTGCGCTGACCCGGGTGCAGGTGACGCGGGCGATCCCGGCCGGGGATGCCAGCGGCAGCGCCTTCGCCTTGCGCATGGAAACCTCGGTGTGGTCGGCAGCGCGCGGACTGTTGCAGCCTGGCGAACTGATAGTCGGCTGGTACCACAGCCACCCCGGCCTGACTGCCTTCTTCAGCGAGGTCAACCGGCAGACGCAGCGCGCCTTCTTTGCTCACGAATACAGCCTGGGCTGGGTCATCGATCCCTTGAATGGCGAGGAGGCGCTGTTCCTGGGGCCGGAATGCCAGCCCGTGGCGCGGGCCGTGGCCCCCGGACCGCGTGCTAGAATCGTGCCTTCCCCCTGACTATTCAAGCATTTGCCATGTTCGCCAAACAGCACACCCTGGCCAAGGTCGATCCCGAGCTGTGGACCGCGATCCAGAACGAGAACCGCCGCCAGGAGGATCACATCGAGCTGATCGCCTCGGAGAACTATGTCAGCTACGCGGTGCTGGAGGCCCAGGGCTCGCAGCTCACCAACAAGTACGCCGAGGGCTACCCCGGCAAGCGCTACTACGGCGGCTGCGAGCATGTGGACGTGGCGGAGCAACTGGCGATCGACCGCGTGAAGAAGCTGTTCGGCGCCGAGGCCGCCAACGTGCAGGCCAACTCCGGCTCGCAGGCCAACCAGGCGGTGCTGATGGCTTTCTGCAAGCCGGGCGACACCATCATGGGCATGAGCCTCGCCGAGGGCGGGCACCTCACCCACGGCATGGCGCTCAACATGAGCGGCAAGTGGTTCAAGGCGGTGGCCTACGGCCTGAACGAGCGCGAAGAGATCGACTACGAGGCGATGGAGCGCCTGGCCCACGAGAACAAGCCGCGGCTGATCATCGCCGGCGCCTCGGCCTATGCGCTGCGCATCGATTTCGAGCGCTTCGCCAGGGTGGCGAAGGCGGTGGGCGCCACGTTCTTGGTGGACATGGCGCACTACGCGGGACTGATCGCGGCCGGCTTCTACCCCAATCCGGTGCCCCATGCCGACGTCGTCACCTCGACCACCCACAAGACGCTGCGCGGCCCGCGCGGCGGCATCGTGCTGATGAAGGCGGAGCACGAGAAGGCGATCAACTCGGCGATCTTTCCCGGCCTTCAGGGCGGGCCGCTGATGCACGTCATCGCCGCCAAGGCGGTGGCCTTCAAGGAGGCCCTGACCCCGGAATTCCGAAATTATCAGGAACAGGTCATCGCCAATGCCCGCGTCATGGCGCGGGTGCTGTCCGAGGAGCGCGGGCTGCGCATCGTTTCCGGGCGCACCGAGTCCCACGTGTTCCTGGTCGATCTGCGCGCCAAGAACATCACCGGCAAGGACGCCGAGGCGCTGCTCGGCCGCGCCCACATCACGGTGAACAAGAACGCGATACCGAAGGACCCGCAGAAGCCCTTCGTCACCAGCGGAATCCGCATCGGCTCGCCCGCCATGACCACCCGCGGCTTCACCGAGATCGAGTCGGAGAAGGTGGCGCACCTGATCGCCGACGTGCTCGACGCCCCCGGCGACGAGAAGGTGATCGAAACGGTGCGCGGCAAGACGGCCGAGCTGTGCAAGCGCTTTCCGGTGTATGGGAAGTGATCCGGCGAAAGTCAGCCTCCGGGGAGCGCCGAAATACACTGTGAAACGCCCTGCGGTGCCCGGTGCAGCCGCTGCGCGCCGCCTCACGAACACTGACTCCTGAAAGCCGGCCATGAAGTGCCCCTACTGCGGCGATCCCAACACCCAGGTGGTGGATACCCGCGAAAACGAGGATGGGGACACGGTGCGCCGGCGGCGGCGCTGCATCACCTGCGACAAGCGCTTCACCACCTATGAGCGGGTGGAGCTGAAGATGCCGCAGGTGGTGAAGAAGAACGGTTCCCGCACCGACTACGAGCGCGACAAGCTCGAAGGCAGCATGGTGCTCGCGCTGCGCAAGCGGCCGGTGACGACCGAGAGCGTACACGCGGCGATCGACCGCATCGAGGAAAAGCTCCTGTCCTACGGCGAGCGCGAGATCCCCAGCGAGAAGATCGGCGAACTGGTGATGCGCGAGCTGAAGCGCCTGGACAAGATCGCCTATATCCGCTTCGCCTCGGTGTATCGCAACTTCGAGGACGTCGAAGAGTTCTCCGAGGTGATCCGCGAAGTGCGGCGGCCGCCTACCCGCAGCCGCGCCTGATTTCGGCTTCGGCCATGTTTTCGGCGGCGGATCACGCTCACATGTCGCGCGCGCTGCAATTGGCGGCGCTGGGCCGCGACACCACCACTCCCAATCCCCGCGTCGGCTGCGTCATCGTGCGCGTCGACGCGGTGGTCGGCGAGGGCTGGCACAGGCGCGCCGGCGAGCCCCATGCCGAGGTCCATGCCCTGGGGATGGCGGGCGCGGCCGCCCGCGGTGCCACCGCCTATGTCTCGCTGGAGCCCTGCAATCACCACGGCCGCACGCCGCCGTGCAGCGACGCCCTGATCGCCGCCGGCGTGGGCCGCGTCGTGGCGGCAATGGAGGATCCCAATCCGCAGGTGGCGGGGCAGGGGCTGGCGCGGCTGCGCGAAGCCGGCGTGCGGGCCGACTGCGGCCTGCTGGAAAACGAGGCGCGGGAACTCAACATCGGCTTCGTCTCGCGCATGGCCCGCGGCAGGCCGTGGCTGCGGCTGAAGGCGGCGGCGAGCCTGGACGGCAAGACGGCGCTGCTCAACGGCCAAAGTCAGTGGATAACGGGCGCCGATGCACGGCGCGATGCCCATGCCTGGCGCGCCCGCTCCTGTGCCGTGCTCACCGGCATCGGCACGGTGAAGGACGACGATCCGCGCCTCACGGTGCGCGATGTGCCCTGCGAGCGCCAGCCGCTGCGGGTGATCGTGGACAGCCGGCTGGAGACGCCGCCGCTAGCGAAGATTCTCGACGACGGCCCGGTGCTGATCGGCTGTGCGGTGGCAGATCCCGCACGCGCCGCTGTGCTGCGCGACAAGGGCGCGGAGATCGTCGAACTACCCAATCCCATGGGCAAGGTTAACCTGCCTGCGCTGATGCTGGAACTCGGCCAACGCGGCATCAACGAGGTGCTGGCCGAGGCCGGGTTCAAACTCAACGGCTCGCTGCTGCGGGAAGGCTGCGTGGACGAGTTGCTGATCTATCTGGCGCCCAGCCTGGTCGGCGACGCGGCGCGCGGCATTTTCGACCTGCCGCCGCTGGAGAGCCTGGCCGGGAAACGGCGCTTGATCTGGCGCGAACTGCGACAGGTTGGCGACGACCTGCGGCTGCTGGCACGCTTCGCTCCGTAGGGCGGCCCATGGCCGCCAGTTCATGAGTCTGGACCGGTGCGCACGGCGCACCCTACCTCGGGGTGTCTGGGATCAGGCGCGTGCGTGCTCCGCCGCACACCGCGCATCCCGGGTCGCGCGCGAGCTGGATCGAGCGCCAGTCCATCGCCAGCCCGTCCAGCAGCAGCAGGCGCCCGTCCAGGCTTTCGCCGCAGCCGATCAACAGCTTGAGGGCTTCTGCCGCCTGCACCGCGCCGATGATGCCGGTGATGGGTGCGAACACCCCCATCACGGCACAGCGCACTTCCTCCACCTCCTGGCCTTCGGGAAACAGGCAGTGGTAGCAGGGACTGGCCTGATTGCGCCGGTCGAATACCGCCACCTGTCCGTCGAACTTTATGGCGGCGCCGGATACCAGGGGCTTGGCGTGGCGCACGCAGGCGCGGTTGATGCCGTGGCGGGTGGCGAAGTTGTCCGAGCAGTCGAGCACCACGTCCGCCGCCGCCACCTGCTCGTCGAGCAGTGCGCCTTCGAGGCGCTTTTCGAGCGCCACGACCTCGCATTCCGGATTGATCAGCGCCAGCGTGTCGCGGCCCGAGGCCACCTTGGGCCGGCCGATGGATGGCGTGTGGTGCAGGATCTGTCGCTGGAGGTTGGTGAGATCGACCGTGTCGGCGTCGCACAGCGTGATGCGGCCGACACCCGCCGCTGCAAGATAGAGCGCCGCCGGCGATCCGAGCCCGCCTGCCCCAACCACCAAGGCCCGAGAGCCCAGCAGCCGCTCCTGCCCCTCCACCCCGACCTGGGGCAGCAGGATGTGGCGGCTGTAGCGCAGGAGTTGAGAGTCGTTCATTCAGGATTCGGGATCCAGGATTCAGGATTCAGCACATTCTTGGCGCCGGCGAAACCGGCGCGAAGAATGGTCAGTCCTAGATCCTGGATCCGAATCCTGAATCCTCACTTGTATTCCCGCAGCTCCGGCGGTGTTTCGTCGTGGTCACCGTGGAGGTGGTGATCCCAGGCCTTGACGTAAACCTCGCTCGATTTCTTGATCAGCCGTTCCGGCGAGCGCAGATTGCAGAGCTGGGTGTCCTCGCAGTAATGGACGATGGCCCGGAGAATCTTGGTGTAGAGGGTGTTGTCGAGGTGGAAGCCCTGGTCGGCGAGCGCCGCCTCCAGACCCTCGAAGGTGTAGTCGGTGACCTCGTACTGCACATGGATGGTGTTCGGGCGCGCACTGGGCTGAATCGCCAGCCCCTCCAGGCCAGAGAGCAGGGCGAGAGCCTTCTCGGCCTGCCCCGGCGGAAACTTGCCGAAGCGGATCTCGCGTTGCTTGGTGGTTCCGGGCTGGCGCGGGAACTGGCTGCGCGCCGGCTGTGCCTCGGTGACCGACTGTTTGACCATCGCGTGCTCCCCTGCCGGACCAGGCGGACGCGGCACTACTTGGCCTGGATGATCTGCAATCCCTTGAGCAGGTTCACTGCCTGGGCCAACTGGTAGTCGCCCTTGCCGCCAAATTCGAAGGGCGGCTTCATCTCCTCTTCGCCGTCTTCCTTGGCCTGCTTGCCCTTGGGCGCGTCCTTCTTGCTCTGGGGCTTGGCGTCGGGTTTGGCGTCGGGCTTGGTCGAGGGCGCCGCCTCGTCCTCCTTGTCGTTCATCAGGTGGCGTTCGAGGTCGGCCTCGCGCAGGCGCTGGTGGGTGTCGCCGTTGGGCGTTTCCTCGACGGCGATGTCCGGCGTGATGCCCTTGGCCTGGATCGAGCGGCCGTTGGGCGTGTAGTAGCGCGCCGTGGTCAGCTTGATCGCCGTATTGTTCGCCAGCGGCAGGATGGTCTGCACCGAACCCTTGCCGAAGGTCGCCGTGCCCATGACGATGGATCGCTTGTGATCCTGCAGCGCGCCCGCCACGATCTCCGAGGCGGAGGCAGATCCGCCATTGACCAGGGTCACCATAGGCACGGTCTTGATCGATGCCGGCAGATTCTTGATGTAGTCTTCCCGCGTGCCGCGCAGATAGTCCTCGCTGACCGCGAAGTACTTGCGCTTGGCATCTTCGGTACGGCCGTCGGTGGACACCACCAGTGCGCGCGACGGCAGGAAGGCGGCGGAGACGCCGATGGCGCCGTGCAACAGTCCGCCCGGGTCGTTGCGCAGATCCAGCACCAGCCCTTTGAGATTCCCTTGCTTGGTGAGATCGCTCAGATGTTTGACCAGAGTGGCGGCGGTGCTTTCCTGGAACTGCGTTACGCGGACGTAGCCGTAGCCGTCGTCCAGCAGCTTGGACTTGACGCTCTGGACCTTGATCACCTCGCGGGTCAGCGTGACCACTATCGGTTTGGTTTCGCCCTTGCGCGCGATGGTCAGGGTGATCTGGGTCTTCGGCTTGCCGCGCATGCGCTTGACAGCGTCATTGAGGGTCATGCCCTTCACCGACGTTTCGTCGAGCTTGATGATCAGGTCGCCCGTCTTGATGCCGGCGCGGAACGCCGGGGTGTCCTCGATCGGCGACACCACCTTGACGAAGCCGTCCTCCATGCCGACCTCTATGCCGAGGCCGCCAAACTCGCCCTGGGTACCGACCTGGAGATCCTTGAAGGCGTCCTGGTCGAGGTAGGCCGAATGGGGGTCGAGGCCCGAGAGCATGCCGCTCACCGCATGGGTGATGAGCTTCTTGTCTTCCACCGGTTCGACATAGCCGTTCTTCACGGCGTTGAACACGTCGGCGAAGGTCCGCAGTTCCTCGACCGGCAGCGGCGACGCGGCCTCCCGGTTGGCGCTGGCGGAGAAGTTGAGACTGACGAGGATGCCGGCGAGAAGACCCACCAGCACCAGCCCGGCTTGCTGCAATCGGGACCGCATGACTGACTCCGTGAGATGCAAGGAGTGACGATTGGGGCGATTTCTGCGCGTCCCACACCGCGCGGCCGTCGCCTGACTCCTCACCGAAGATTGACCCATTTCATCGGGTCGAGAGGCTGACCCTGATGTCTTAACTCAAAGTATAAACCGGTTTCCGCGTTGCCACCGCTGTTGCCCACGGCAGCGATCACTTCCCCCGCCCGTATGTTCTGACCGACTGCCTTGAACACCGATTCGTTGCTGCCATACACCGAAAGGTAGCTCGATCCGTGGTCCAGGATGATCAGGTTGCCGAAGCCGCGCAGCCAGTCGGCGAACACCACTTGTCCTGAAGCGACGGCCCGAACCTCGGAACCCTGGCCGGCACGGATGAAGATGCCTTTCCACGTCGTGCCGCCGTCCTGCCTATGAGCACCAAAGCGGTTGGTTAGTTCGCCGCGGACCGGCAGGCGCAGTTGGCCGCGCAGGCGGGCGAAGTCGCGCCCGTCCAGGGATTCGTCGGGGGTCCGGTCGTTTTGGGCCAGGCTCGCCGGTGCGAGCGGCTCGTCGGCCATTGAGCGCGGCGTGGTGGCCGGTTCGGGGGCGGCGCCCACAACGGGCGCCGAAGGTGGCGTCCGGGTTGCCGGTGCTGCGGCGAGTGCTGCTACCGGCGGCACCGGCGCCCTGGCCAACTTGGGGGGTTTGCGCGAGATGCGGCTCAGGCCGTCGATCAGGCGTGCCAGCCGCTGCTCGTCGCGCTTCAGGCTTTCGATCTCGCGGCGTCGGGTCTTGATCTGGCCGGCGATGCTTTCGAGCACGCTGCGCCTCTTGTTCTGCTGGGCCAGCAGTTCGGCGCGCTCCTTGCGCTGCTCCTGCTCGATTCCCGCCAGTTGGTCGTTCTTCTCGCGAACCCGCCGGGTTACTTCCTGCTTTCGTTCGAGACTCTGGCGCAGTTCCGCGATCAGGCTTGCCTGAGCCTGGGACAGCTTGGCCAGGTAATGGCTGTCCCGGGCAAGCTGGTTCGGATCCCGCCCCTGGAGCAGGTGTTGGAGGCTTTCCCCCTCGCCGGCCATGTACCGACCGCGCAGCAGCCTGGAAAGCTGAGCCTGCTGGGCACTCACCTGCGTTTCGAGCCGCCGCGCCTGCGCTTCCAGCACCGTCAGCTCCCCCTGGGTGCCGCCGCGCTGCTCGGCGAGCCCGCGCAGCCGCCGGTTGGCTTCGGAGATGGCAGTCTCGGTCCCCTCGAGCTGGTCGGCGACGTCGGCACGGGATTCCTCGGCTTGAGCGACCTCCTTGCGCAGGGCGTCGATGCGGCCCTTCAATTCATCGAGTTCACCGCGCTTTTCCTGGACGTCGGGCGCCTTTCGCGCTTGGGCGGGAGCCGCGGGCAGGGCGAATGCCATCGCCCAGGCCAGCAGCAGCCCTGCCGCACTGCGAGTCAGGCGGATAGCCACCGAGCGAAAGTCTGCCGCCTGTCCGGGGCAGGGCGCGCGAAGCGCCGAACTCAGGCCTTGGCCTTGCCCTGGTTGGCCACCGCCTGCATCGCGGCGCGGATCGCTTCCTCGTTGCCGAGGTAGTAGTGGCGCAGCGGCTTGAGCTCGGCGTCGAGCTCGTACACGAGGGGCTGGCCGGTGGGGATATTCAGCTCCACGATCTCCTCGTCGGAGATGTTGTCCAGATACTTCACCAGTGCCCGCAGGCTGTTGCCGTGGGCGGCAATCACCACGCTCTTGCCCGACTTCACCGTGGGCGCGATCGTCTCGTGCCAGTAGGGAAGGAAACGCGCGACGGTGTCCTTCAGGCATTCGGTGCGCGGCAGTTCGGCTGCCGACATGTCGGCGTAGCGGGGGTCGCCGGCGCCGGTGCGCGGATCGCCGTCGTCCAGGGCCGGCGGCGGCACGTCGTAGGAACGGCGCCACAGCTTGACCTGGGAATCGCCGAACTTTTCCGCCGTTTCCGCCTTGTTCAGCCCCTGCAGGCCGCCGTAGTGCCGCTCGTTGAGGCGCCAGGAATGGTGCACCGGGATCCACATGCGGTCGAGTTCCTCCAGCGCCATCCACAGGGTGCGGATCGCGCGCTTGAGTACCGAGGTGTAGGCGATGTCAAAGGCAAAGCCGCTTTCCTTGAGCAGGCGGCCGGCGTTCGCGGCCTCGCTCCGGCCCTTTTCCGAAAGGTTGACGTCGGTCCAGCCGGTGAATCGGTTTTCCTTGTTCCAGGTGGATTCGCCGTGGCGCAGCAATACGATCTTGTTCATGGTGGGAAACCCTCGGGATGAGTGACTTGCGACAGGTCGATTCTCTCAGGTGACGGCGCGGAACTCAAAAAAAGCGTGCGCGCCTTTCGTGCGGAATATTTTATAATATTCAAATACTGATCCGACCAGGGGCCCGACCGTGGAACCGAACACTGACAGTGCGCATGCCATCCTCGACCTGATCGACAAGCGCGAGCACATCGAAACCGCTGCCCGCGCCCTCAAGGCGATCTCCCATCCGTTGCGGCTGAAGATCCTGTGCGTCATCGGCGACCAGGAAGCCTGCGTGCAGGAAATCGTCGATTCGGTGGGTACCTCCCAGAGCAACATCTCCCAGCACCTCGCCATTCTGCGCGACAAGGGTGTGCTGCTCACCCGCAAGGACGCCAACCGGGTGTTCTACCGGGTGGGCGACCCGCGCACGCTGCAGCTCATCGTGCTGATGCGGGAAGTGTTCTGCGGCGTGCCGACACGCTGATGGAGATCCCCATGGAGTTCGTTCAGCAGAACGTCATGTGGATCGCCGTCGCCGTGATTTCCGGCGGCATGCTGCTGTGGCAGTCGGTGCGTGGCGGCGGACGCGCCGGCGTCTCGCCGATGCAGGCGACCCTGATGATCAACCGCGAGGACGCCATCGTCGTGGACGTGCGCGAACCGCACGAATTCGCCGCCGGCCATCTGCCGAACGCGCGTCACATTCCGGCCGGCCAGTTCGCCCAGCGTATCGGCGAACTCGACAAGCTCAAGGCCAAGCCGGTGATCGTGGTGTGCCATTCCGGCAATCGCTCCTCGTCGGCGTGCAACGCGCTGGAGAAGAGCGGCTTCGAAAAGGTTTACAATCTCTCGGGGGGCATTGCAGCCTGGGAGCAGGCCGGCATGCCGGTCACGAAGAAATAAGCACAGAGCAAGCACGGCGGCACCATCCGATGCCCAAAGTCAGCATGTATTGCACGGCGATCTGCCCGTATTGCGTTCGGGCGGAGCAGCTCCTGCACCGCAAGGGCGTCACCCAGATCGACAAGATCCGGGTCGACCTCGAGCCCGAGCGCCGGGTGGAGATGATGCACCGCACCGGCCGGCGCACCGTGCCGCAGATATTCATCGGCGAGCGCCACGTCGGTGGCTTCGACGACCTCTCGGCCCTCGACCGCGAGGGAGGGCTGGACCCGCTGCTCCTCGAAGCCTGATCGCCTTGCCCCCAGTCATTGCAACCCAATCCGGTGATTCGCCCATGACCAACAACCAGCAACCGCTCTTCGCCATCGAGAAGATCTACGTCAAGGATCTCTCCCTCGAGATTCCCAATGCGCCCATGGTCTTTCTGGAGCGCAACCAGCCCGAGATCTCGGTCCAGTTGCACACCGACGGCGGCGGCCTGTCCGACGGCATGTACCACGTGACCCTCACCGTCACCGTGACCGCCAAGATGGCGGACAAGACGATGTTCCTGGTGGAAGCCGGCCAGGCCGGGATCTTCCAGATCCGCAACGTGCCGGAGCCGGACATCGAGCCGATCCTGGCCATCGCCTGCCCCAACATCCTGTTTCCCTACGCCCGCGAAACCATCTCCGACACCGTGACCCGCGCCGGTTTTCCGCCGGTGCTGCTCGCGCCGGTGAACTTCGAGGCGGTCTATCAGCAGCGCCAGCAACAGCAGCAGCGTCCGGCCGAAGTGCCGATCCAGTAAGGCCCCTGCGCCCGATGGCTACCGCGATCCGGCGCATCGGTGCGCTGCTGCTCGTCTTGGGCGTGTCCGCTCCGGCCTGGGCGCTGGAGTTCCGGTCGATCGCGGATGCGGCGGTCCTTTACGACGCGCCCTCGCGGCAGGCCAAGCGCCTGTACGTGATGGCCCGCCAGACGCCGGTGGAAGTCGTCGTCACCGTCGAGGCCTGGACCAAGGTGCGCGACGCCGCCGGCGACATCGCCTGGATCGAGAAGCGCCTCATAGCCGATCAGCGCACCCTGATCGTCACCGCCGCCCGCGGCGAGGTCCGCAGTCAGCCGGACGAAAAGGCGCCGCTGGCCTTCGAGGCCGACAAGGACGTCGTGCTGGAATTGCTGGAGGCCGCACCGCCAGGCTGGGCCAAGGTCAGGCATCGCGATGGCCAGACCGGCTTCGTGCGCGTGACTCAGGTGTGGGGCCTCTAGCCATGGCGACGTCATGCGCATAGCGGTACTCGGGGCCGGCGCCTGGGGAACGGCGCTGGCGCTGACCTTCTCCCGCGCCCACGCGGTCTCGCTGTGGGTCTGGGAACCCGACCAGGCTGTTGCACTGGCAGCGGATCGCGAGAACCGGCGCTACCTGCCCGGCCATCCGTTTCCCGAGCCCCTGCGTGTCGATGGCGATTTCGATGCCGCTGTCGATGGCGCAGAACTCGCGCTGGTCGCGACGCCGGTGGCGGGCCTGCGCCCAACGCTCAAGCGCATTGCGGCGTGCGCTCGGATTCCCGTGGTGTGGGCCTGCAAGGGGCTGGAGGCGGACAGCGGCAAGCTGCCCCACCAGGTGGTGGACGAGGAGCTCCCCGGCTGGCCCCACTGTGCCGTCCTGTCCGGTCCCAGCTTCGCCGAGGAAGTGGCGCGTGGCCTGCCGACGGCCGTGACCCTGGCCTCTGCCGACCTCGATTTCGCCCGGCGCAGCGTCTCCGGGCTCAACACCCACCGCCTGCGTTTCTACGCCAGCGACGACGTCATCGGCGTCGAGGTGGGGGCGGCGGTGAAGAACGTGCTGGCGATCGCTGCCGGCATCTCCGATGGCATGGGTTTCGGCCTCAACGCCCGCGCCGCGCTGATCACCCGCGGGCTGGCCGAGATCGCCCGCCTCGGCGAACGGCTAGGCGCGCACCAGCACACCTTCATGGGCCTGGCCGGGATGGGAGACCTGATCCTCACCTGCACTGGCGACTTGTCGCGCAACCGCCGCGTCGGTCTGGCATTGGCGGCCGGGAAGTCGCTGGATACGATCCTGCGGGAGCTGGGCCACACCGCCGAAGGCGTGCATACCGCGCGGGAAGTCGCGCAGCTCGCCGCCGAATTGAAAGTCGACATGCCCATCACCCAGGCGGTCAAGGGCATCCTTTTCGACGCGCTTCCCGCCAAGCTCGCGGTCGAGCAACTGCTGTCCCGCGATCCCAAGGTCGAGTAGCAGGCTGCCGCCGTCCCCTGGCGGCTGACTTTCACGCCGCGCCCTCGAAGCCGCACTGCCGCCAGGCTTCATAGACCACCACCGCCACCGCGTTGGCCAGGTTGAGGCTGCGGTTTCCCGGCAGCATCGGAATGCGCAGCCGGCGCTCGGGCGGCAGCTTGTCCAGCAGGTCCAGGTCCAAGCCGCGGGTTTCCGGGCCGAACAGAAAAGCATCGCCCGGCTGGAACCCGGGCGCGTCGTGGCGCGTTCCGCCGCGGGTGGTGAGGCCGAAAACCCGCGCCGCCCCCAGCTTCTCAAGGCATTCCTCCCAATGGTCGTAAACCCGCGTGCCCTCGAGCACCGCATAGTCCATGCCGGCTCGCGCCAGGGCGCGGTCGTCGAGCCGGAAGCCGAGGGGTTTGATCAGATGGAGCCGCGAGCCGGTATTGGCGGCCAACCGCATGACGTTGCCCGTATTGGGCGGAATCTCGGGCTGGTACAGAACGATATGGAACACGGAGGCTTCTTCCTGGATTGCGCGAGCGAGACACGCCATGGCACGGCCCGATAAGGTAAGGCTGGGCGACCTGCTGGTCCAGCAGCAGCTCATCACTGCCGAGCAACTGTCCCGCGCCCTGGAAGAGCAGAAGAAGAGCGGCCGCAAGCTCGGACGCATCTTCGTCGATTCCGGCTACGTGAGCGAGGAGGGCCTGTCGCGCGCGCTGGCCCGCCAGCTCAACATGCCCTTCCTCGACCTCAGGCAATTCAAGCTGAGTCCCGAGGCGGTGCAGAAGCTGCCCGAGGCGCAGGCACGCCGCTTCCGGGCCATCGTGCTGGACGATGCGGGGCCTGCGCTGCGGGTGGGCATGGTGGATCCGACCGATCTCTCCGCCTACGACGAACTCGCGCGCATCCTCAGGCGCGAGATCGATGTGGCGGTGGTGACCGAGTCCGACCTGCTCGGTGCGGTGGACCGCTTCTATCGCCGCACCGAGGAGATCTCCGGCCTGGCGCAGGAACTGACGGCCGAGCTGTCGGACATTCCCGTGGAGTTCGGCGATCTGCTGGGACTGACGCCCGGCCAGGAGGACGCGCCGGTCGTCAAGCTGCTGCAGACCGTATTCGAGGAGGCGGTGCGCACCCGTGCCTCCGACATCCACATCGAGCCGCAGGAGAAGAACCTGCGAATCCGTTTCCGCATCGACGGCGTGCTGCACATCCAGACCGAAGCCGATCCCAAGGTCGCCACGGCGCTGGTGCTGCGCCTGAAACTCATGTCGGGTCTGGACATCTCCGAGAAACGCCTGCCCCAGGACGGCCGTTTCCAAGTGCGGGTGCGCGGCCAACCGGTGGATGTGCGTATGTCGACCATGCCCGTCCAGTACGGCGAGTCGGTGGTGATGCGCCTGCTCAACCAGGGAACGGGGCTGCTTTCGCTGGAGCGCATCGGCATGCCGCAGCACATCCTCGACCGGGTGCGCCGCGTGATCGCCCGGCCCACCGGCATGGTGCTGGTGACCGGCCCGACCGGCAGCGGCAAGACCACCACGCTCTACGCAGTGCTCAAGGAGATGAACAGCGCGCAGAAGAAGATCATCACCGTCGAGGATCCGGTCGAGTACCGGCTGCCCGGCCTGAACCAGGTGCAGGTGCATGAGAAGATCGACCTGTCATTCGGCCGGGTGCTGCGCACCGCCCTGCGCCAGGACCCGGACATCATCCTGGTGGGCGAAATGCGCGACCAGACCACCGCAGAGATCGGGCTGCGCGCCGCCATGACCGGCCACATGGTGCTGTCCACCCTGCACACCAACGATGCTGTGAGCACCCCGATCCGTCTGATGGACATGGGCGTGCCGCGCTACATGGTGGCGATGTCGCTGCAACTGGTGCTTGCCCAGCGGCTGGTGCGTGTGGTGTGCGAGTCCTGCGCCAAACCCCATCAACCGACGCCGGGCGAAATGGAGTGGCTGCGCGGCGAACTCGGCAGTGCCGCAGGCGACCATGCCTATCGCAAGGGAAGTGGCTGCGCTCAATGCAACGGCATGGGCTACGCGGGCCGTTCAGGCGTTTATGAAGCGCTCGAAATGACCCAGTCCGTGGTCGCTGCGGCCAACAGCGACGAGCCCGCCGCCTTCGTGCGCGAAGCACGCGCCCAGATGGCGGGGCGCACGCTGAAGCACGATGCGATGAGGCTCGTCCTGGAGGGCCGCACCAGCGTCGAGGAGGCGATGCGCATGGCGACCCAGCTCGACGACTGACCATGGCCAACTTTGCCTACCGAGGGCGCAACGCCGCCGGCCAGTTGGTGCAAGGCATGGCGGAGGCGGTCAGCACGGCGGCGCTGGCCGACCGCCTGTTCCTGACCGGCGTGACACCTCTGGAGATCAACCCGGCGGCATCGGGTGGCGACGTCGGGGCGCAGCTGTCGGCGCTGTTCGCAGACCGGGTGCAGCCGATCGACGTGATGCTGTTCTCGCGCCAGATCCACACCCTGCTCAAGGCCGGCGTGCCCATCCTGCGCGCCCTGGCCGGGCTGCAGGAATCGACGCCCAACCGGGCGATGGGCCAGACGATCCGCGACGTGCGCGAAAGCCTGGACTCGGGCCGCGAGCTGTCCGCGTCCCTCGCCCGGCAACCGAAGATCTTTTCCCCCTTCTACCTGTCCATGGTCCGGGTGGGCGAGATGACGGGCCGGCTGGAGGAGATCTTCCTGCGCCTGTTCGAGCATCTCGAATTCGAACGCGAGATCCGCGACCAGGTGAAGGCGGCGCTGCGCTACCCCGCCTTCGTCATCGCCACCATGGCCATTGCGATTGTCATCGTCAACCTGTTCGTCATCCCCACGTTCGCCAAGGTCTACAAGGGTTTCAACGCCAAGCTGCCGGCGATGACGGAAGCGCTGATCGGCTTCTCCGACTTCATGGTCGCCCAGTGGCCCTTGCTGCTGGCAATGCTGGCGGGGGCCTTCTTCGGCTTCCGTGCCTGGACCGCCACGCCGGCCGGGCGCCTGGCCTGGCACCGCATCAAGCTGCGCCTGCCGATCGCCGGCAAGATCGTGCACAAGGCGACCCTGGCCCGCTTCGCGCGCAGCTTCGCCCTGGCCAGCCGCAGCGGCGTGCCCCTGGTCCAGGCCCTGACCGTGGTGGCGCAGACCGTGGACAACGACCACATCGCGGAAAAGATCGCGCGCATGCGCGAAGGGATCGAACGGGGCGAGACGATACTGCGTACCGCCATCGCGTCCAAGGTGTTCACGCCGGTGGTGCTGCAGATGGTGGCGGTGGGTGAGGAATCCGGCGCTCTCGACGACATGATGCAGGAGATCGCCGATATGTATCAGCGCGAGGTCGAGTACGAGATCAAGAACCTCTCCGCCCAGATCGAACCCATCCTCATCGTCTGCCTCGGTGCCCTGGTGCTGGTGCTGGCGCTGGGCATCTTTCTGCCGATCTGGGATCTTGGCCAGGCAGCCTTCAGCAAGGGCAAGTGAGCCGGCTTCGGCCCGATTGCGCGCGCGCCGCCGCCAGCGCGGTAGCGGCTGGTTCGAGTTCGCGGCGCTCGCGATCCTCCTGTCGATCCTGGCCGGCGTGCTGATGCGCGAGTTGATCGCCTATCAGGCGCTGGCCGAGCAGACAGTCGTGGATCTGACGGTGAGAAACATGCGCTCCGGCCTGCGCTGGCAGGTCGCGGAGCGTCTGCTGCGCGGTCAGGTCGGAGCGATCGCCACCCTTGAAGGCGCCAACCCGGTGGCCTGGCTGGCGCGCCCGCCCGAAGGCTACGCGGGCGAATTCGGCGCCCGCGAGCCGGCGCCGCAGGCGCCCGGCAGTTGGTATTTCGACCGCGAGCGCCGCCAGCTCGCGTATGTCCTCCGCCCTGTGCTGCGCACAGGCTCCCCCCCGGCCGTAGAGAGGCGCTGGCAGGTGCGCGCCCTCAAGTCCAGCGCGGTGCCCGCCGTAAGTGCCCCTGTCACCGGCCTTGTGCTGGTCGAGGCTATACCCCCCAACTGAAGCGCAGCACCAGAAACCGCAAACCACTCGCCATGCTGAAGACATCGAAAGCATTCACCCTGATCGAACTGGTGGTGGTGATCGCCATCGTCGGCATTCTCGCCGCCGTTGCCCTCCCGCGCTTCATCGACGCCCAGAGCGATGCGCGTCAGGCCAAGGCCCAGGCGCTGTTCGGCGCGATGCGCTCGGCGTCAGCCCTGGCCCATGCCCGCTGCGTACTCGATCTGTCGGGCACCAGCAATGCGCCGAACTGCACCAGTACCGGCGGCACGGTGGACATGGAGGGGGTCGCAGTGGCGATGCTGAATCAGTATCCCGCGCGCAGCAACCTGGCCGTGGGCAGCGGCATCGTCGTCGCGGCCGGCATCGTCCCCGATGCCGACGGCGTGAGCATTTCGACCGGAACCAATCCGACCACCATCGACATCGTCGGCGCGACGACGGCGGGCGGCTGCCGCATTTCCTACCTTGAGGCGGCGCAGAACCAGGCATCGGGGATCACGCCACCGGTGATTACGCCACCGGGGATCACGCTGACGTCGAGTGGCTGCTGATGCAATTTTCTTCGTTTCTCTGGAGGTGACATCATGACGGGACGTAACCGAGGCTTTACCCTGATCGAACTGGTGGTGGTGATCGTCATACTCGGCATCCTTGCCGCGGTGGCGCTGCCGAAGTTCGTCGATTTGCGCGGCGACGCGGAAAATGCGGCCGTCAAGGGAATGGCGGGCGGATTGAGCTCCGCCGCGGCCATCAACTATGCCGGATGCAGCGTGACCAACAACGCGGTCACTACGGACAAGTGCGTCAAGGTTTCCGACTGCTCGGATGTCGGTGCGCTGCTCGCTCCGCCACTGACCCTCGGCACCACTGCCACCGAATTGGCCTACTACCTCGCCGCCGACACGGCGGTAGCCACCAACGGCACGACGGCTACCTGCACGCTGAGGAAGCTGACTGCGGCGGGTGCGACCAACTTCTACTCCGCCGACTTCAGCGCCGTGGGTGCGGCCAACTGATCGTTCCCGGCAGGGGCCAGACGCCAGGGCACCGGGCCTGCTGAGCATGCGGGCCCGGCATCCGCTTCACCCAGGACAGGATGGCCGTCACCGCGCCCCGCCGGCTGCGGCCATGCGCTGCGGTGGATTCACATTCGTCGAGCTGGTGGTAGTTCTGGTGGTGGTGGGGGTTCTGGCCGTTCTTGCCGTTCCCCGCTTTGCCGATCGCTCCGCCTTCGAACAGCGGGGCTTCCTCGACCAGACCCGCAGTGCCATCCAGTTCGCGCGAAAGTCAGCCGTTGCGCAGCGGCGCAACGTCTGCGTCAGCGTAACGCCCGGCGGCCTGTCGCTCACCGCGCCGGCCTGCGGCGGCACGGCGCTGATCGATCCCGCCAGCGGCGGCGCCTTCGTGCTCACCGCACCATCGGGCATCGTGCTAACGCCATCGGTCAATCTGGTTTTCGATGCCCTGGGCCGGCTGGCGAGTCCCGACGCCCAGACCGCGATTTCGGTCAGCGGCGTCGGCACGCCGATTACCGTCGAGCGCGAGACCGGCTATGTACATTGATTGGCGGCGAACGCAGCGCGGGCTGACGCTGATCGAACTGGTGATGTTCATCGTCATCGTCTCGGTCGGCATCGCCGGCATCCTCGCCGTGCTCAACGTCACGGCGCGCTCCAGCGCCGACCCGCTGGCACCGAAGCAGGCGCTGGCGATCGCCGAAGCGTTGCTGGAAGAGATCCAGCTCGCGCCCTTCACCTTCTGCGATCCGGACGACGCCAATGCCGCCAAGCGCCGCCAGCGCCGCCGGCTGCGCCACGCCTGCCCGAAGGGACTCGGGCCGGAAGCGGGCGACGCGCGGCCCTACGACAACGTCAACGACTACCATCAACCCGCCCCCGCCCGGTCACCGACATCGGCGGGATCCGCGATTCCGGCGCTGGCCGGCTACAGCTACACGGTGGCGGTGGCACCGGCCGATCTCGGGACCATCGCCGCCGCGCAGCTGGTGATGCGCTGCGGATCACGGTGAGCGTGACCGGGCCGGGCGGCACCGTCGTGACCCTGGAGGCTATCGTGCGCGACATTCGCCCAATGCGCGTGCCCTAGGGGCCGCCAGCACGGCTTCACGCTGGTCGAGGCGATCGCGGTGATGGTGATCACCGGCATCCTCGCCGCCATCGTCGCTGTGTTCATTCGCGCGCCGGTAGAGGGCTATTTCGACACCGTGCGCCGCGCCCATCTCACCGACACCGCCGATACCGCGCTGCGCCGCATCTCCCGCGACATCCGCCTGGCGTTACCCAACTCGGTCAGCGTAACCAACCACGGCCGGCAAGCTCTACATGGAGTTCCTTCAGACCCGATCCGGCGGTCGCTACCGGGCCGAGCCGAACCAAACAGGCGGCGGGGACATTCTCGACTTCACCTCGGGCAGCGACGCCTCCTTCGATGTGCTTGGCCCGGCCGTGCCGGTGGCGGCGGGCGACCAGATCATCGTCTACAACCTGGGCATGGCGGGCGCCGACGCCTATGCCGGCGACAACCGCCGCGCCTATGCCGGCGCTGCCGGTACGGTGAGCAGTCGTCGAGCCTTCACCGCCCGCGGTACGCCGTTTCCCTTGGCGTCGCCCGGGCCAGCGCTTCCACGTCGTCGAGTCGCCGGTAACCTACGAATGCGACACGGCCGCGCGGCTTCGCTGCGGCGCTACTGGAGTTACCCCATTGCCGCAGCTCAGCCCACACCGCCGCCGGCGGCGACGAGCGCCCTGCTGGCCGAGCGACGTGGCGGATTGCAGCTTCACCTATGATCCCGATGCCGGGCATTTGCGTACCGGCCGTCGTATCCATGTCCCTGGCTGTCCTCCGCGGGGGAATCGGTCAGCGTGTTCCAGCAGACCCACGTGAGTAACGTTCCATGAAGCCGCTGCGCGCCGCCTTCGGATTCGCCCTGCCCTCGGCGATATTCCTGCTGGTCATACTCGCCGCGCTGGGCGCCTTCATCCTTACGGTGTCGACGACGCAGCATGCGGGGGCGGCCCTGGACGTGGCTGGGGCAAGGGCCTATCAGGCGGCGCGGGCCGGCGTCGAGTGGGGTCTGTTCCAGTCGCTGCGCAACGGCAACTGCGGCGATGCCACCCTGAACTTCGGCGGCACCACGCTGGCAGCAGTTCTCGATCGCCGTCCGCTGCACATCCTTCAGCGCCACCGAGCTTGCCAGCACCGTCACATCGATCAGATCACGGCGACCGCCTGCAATCAGGCCCCTTGCCCCAATTCCGCGCCGGGCACGTACTACGTCGAACGGCAAGTCACGGTTTCTGTCGAGCGTCCCTGATTCCCATGAGGAACAGATCACCGCCCAGTTCGTCGATCTGGCTGCGGGCGTCGCCGCAAGGGGAACGGTCTGCGCGCCGCCGCGTGCCGCGGGCTGACCATCGTGTTATGGACATTGCTCGTCGCTGCTCCGGTCGCGCAGGCCGCATGGTTTGACACCAATTGGAAGTACCGGGTTGCGATCAACGTGCCGGCAGCAGCCAGCGTCAACAGCACGATCAAGCTCGACGCGGATTTTGCGGCGCTGCTCACGGCACTCGGCGCGAGCGGAAGCTTCGATGCCAACTCGCCGCGCATTGTGCGCCCCAACGACGCACTGGCGACTACACAGGAGTTTACGGATTCCATCTACGCCGGTACCACCGATGCCGTGGGCAACAGTCGCGGCGAACTTCGCTTCATCCTGCAGGATGCGGGGCCGGCCACCTACTACCTGTATTTCGATGTCACCGCGAGCAGCCTCAAGGCGGCCAACCCCCAGCCGCCGATCAACGGCAACTTCGAACGCGCGGCGGCGGGCACGCAGAGTCCGGCGGGCTGGACGGCGACCCGGGGGAACAATAACGTCGACATCCAGGTGCGGCCGAGCGAGAACCCCAGCGTCACCACCGATTTCGGAACGCCGGCCACGACGGTCACCGACGGCACGCCGGTTTCCGGGGCGTTTTCGTACCTGATGGGGGCGCGGACCAACAACGTCGGCACTGTGAGCCCCTCCGCCACGCTCTCGCGCAGCATCGCAGTCCCGGCGACCAATACCGGCAATCTGGTGGTGCGCTACCGCCCGGAGGGTTGGGACAGTTGCGACAACGGTGCCACACAGTACGACTGCCTGCGGATTCGTCTGGTGGGCAGTACGACGACCGAAATCGTCGGCCCCACCGCCGGCAACTACTACACCTTTCCGTTCAGCCCGAACAAGCGCGCCGCCCAGTTCACCAACACCCAGCCGGGCTACGGGCGCTACAACTTCTGGGACATCGACGGCGGTGGCAATCACGATGCCGGGGGAATGACGATCGCTGCAGGTTCCCAACCCTGGTTCACCCGCACTTTCAGCCTTGCGGGATTCGCCGGGCAGACAGTCACACTGGAGTTCGTCACCAGCCACGTCACCCAGTACAAGACCTGGTTCCACGTCGACGACGTCGAATGGAGCGTGGTGGCCGCGACCCTCGGGACGCCGGAAGTGCAAAGCGCGCTGCCGGGCGGCTTCAATGCCTACGAAACGACGACCGCTGCAGGCGCGGTTACTGGCGTGATCAAGACCAAGATCGCGGGGAGCGCCTTCAATCTGGATGTAGTTGCCTTGAACATGGCGAAGACCGCGATCGAGCCGGCCTTCGTCGGAAGCGTCAAGGTCGAACTGCTGGACGCCTCGAACAACAGCGCGGCCCTGGACGCCAACGGTTGCCGTGCGAGCTGGAACGTGATCCAGACCGTGACGACAAGTCTCGCCTTCGCCACCGCCGATCGGGGGCGCAAGTCCCAGTCCTTCCTGGAGAGCAATGCCTGGCGCAACGTCCGGGTGCGGATCAGCTATCCGGCCACCGGCGCTGCCACCGCCGTGGGCTGCTCGACGGATGCTTTCGCCATCCGGCCTGCGGCCTTCGGCGCGCCACTCGCCACCGACGCCGACTGGCAGAGCGCGGGCCTCACGCGCAGTCTGGGCAACGGCAACGCTACCGGCGGCGCTGCGCACAAGGCAGGGCGGCCGTTCACTCTGCGCAGCAGCGCGCTCAACGGCGTCGGCGCAGTGACGACGAATTACACCGGGACGCCCATCGCCTTCGTGTCCGCCTGCGGCGCGAGTGGCTGCGGCGCGGTGCTCGGCACCCTGACGATGACGAGCGCTGCGGTGGCGGGTAGCGTGACCGACGCGGCGGCGACCTACAGCGAGGCGGGCGCTTTCAATCTGCAACTGCTGGACGACAGTTTCGCCAGCATCGATGCCGGCGATTCCAGCGTCGCCGAACGGCGCTTCGCCTCAGCAACTGTGCTGGTGGGGCGCTTCGTGCCCGACCGATTCGAGCTGACGCCGGCGGTGGCACCGATCTTCCGCACCTTCAACGATGCCGCCTGCGCCACCCGTTCCTTTACCTACATCGGTCAGCGTTTCGGCTTCGTCACCCTGCCGCGCGCGTCGGTGAGCGCACGCAATGCCGCCGGGGCGATCACCGCGAGCTATCGTGCCGCTCTGTGGAAGCTGACTTCCGCCGCGGTGACACAGACCTACGCGCCGCTGGCACCGGCTTCGCCGGGGCTCGATCTCGGCGGCATCGGCGTCCCAAGCCTCGCCAGCAACGAGGACGGCAGCGGCAGCTACACCGCCAACGCGGCTGACACGCTGTACTTCGTCCGCAGTCTGACGACGCCGCAGAACGAGTTCGACGCCTCGATCACTCTCAGCGTTTCTGTCGCGGACGCCACCGAGGCGGCGGTTGCCGGCAACGGCAGCATTACCGCCAGCGCGCCGCTGGTCTTCAACGGCGGCGGCTCGGGAATCGCCTTCGACGCCGGCAACCGCTTTCGCTACGGCCGGCTGGTGCTGGGCAACGCCTACGGCTCCGATCTTCTCGACCTGGCGATCCCGATGGAGACGCAGTACTGGAACGGCTTCGGCTTCGTCACCAACGGCGCCGATCATTGCACCACCATTGCCGCCCCCGGCATCCGCCTGGCAGCCTACGCTCCGGCCGGTTTCTCGGGCAACGTCGGCGTGGCGCACGTCAGCCTTGGCGGTCGATTCTCCGGCGGAAGCGCCAACCTCAAGCTGCTCAAGCCCGCGCCTCCGGCCCAGGGGTCGCTGACGCTCTGTGTGGATCTCGACAGTGGTGCCGCAGGCGACACCGCCTGCCAGGCCACCGCTCCCCAGGGACTGACTTTCCTCCAGGGGCGCTGGTCGGGGTCGAACTACGACAAGGATCCGTCGGCCCGCGCTTCCTTTGGGCGCTACAAGGGATCGGGCCGCCTGATCTATCAAAGGGAGAATTACTGATGAGGGCCGCAGCGGGCCGCGGGCCTGGTCGGGAAATGCCGCGGAAAGCCGCGTCTTTTCGAGGCTTTCGCCCAGGGGGCGGGTGCTACCCTTGCTCGGGTATGACGGGGAGGGTGTTCGAGTGACGGCGATGTCCCTATTTTCCCGCAGACAGCCCGGCTGGATGGGCGTGCGCGTCGCGCACGACCGCATCGATCTGGCCCACGTCTGTTGGCAGGCGGGCAGCAAGCCGCAGTTGATGGCGGCGCAATCCTATGCGCGCGAGGGCGGCGACGCCCAGGCCCTGTCGCGACTTGGCAAGGCGCGCGGCCTGAAGCGCATGCGCTGCGCAACGCTGCTGTCTCCCGGCGACTACCAGATGTACCAGGTGGAGGCGCCCGCCGTGCCGGCGAGCGAATTGAACACCGCACTGCGCTGGCGCCTGAAGGATCTGCTGGACTATCCGGTGGAAGGCGCGACCGTCGATGCCGTGCTGATCCCCCAGGACGAGAACGCCAAGGGCCGGGCGGCGCAGGCGCTCGCCGTGGCCGCCGCCACAGAGACCATCGGCACCCGCATCGAGCCCTTTCGGCAGGGCCGCATCGGGCTGGAGGTGGTCAACATCCCGGAACTTGCCCAGCGCAACGTGTCCGCGCTGCTGGAGGACGAGAACCGGGGGCTGGCGCTGCTGTCCTTCGACGCCGCCGGCGGGCTGCTGACTTTCACCTATCGCGGCGAACTCTATGCCAGCCGCCGCATCGAGATCGATCCCGCCCAGTTCGCCGGCGGCGGCGAAGCGGGCCGCGAGCCGCTTTGCGAGCGCATCACGCTCGAACTGCAGCGCTCTTTCGACAACGTCGACCGCCAGTTCCACTACATCAGCGTGACCCGGCTGGTGGTGGCACCGCCCGAGAATGCGCCCTGGCTGCTGCCCTGCCTGGCCAGCGGCAGCTATGTGCCGGTCGAAGTCCTGGATCTCGGCCGCGCACTGGACCTCGGCGCCGTCCCGGAACTGGCAACCCCCCAGCGGCAGGCACCCTTGCTGCTGGCGATCGGTGCGGCGCTGCGCCCGCAGGCCGCCTGACCATGACCAGCCAATACATCAACCTCTATCCTGCGGCGCTGCGCCGGCAGTCGATTCCCCTGTCGGCGACACAGCTCGCCGTGGGCTGCCTGCTGCTCGTCGTCGTCCTGTCCGCGTGGTCGATGGTGGCGCGCGGGCGCGCCCAGGAACTGGCGCGCCAGACGGTGGTACTGGAAGCCCAGCTCAAGGCCGAGCGCGATCAGCTCGCCGCCCTGGGCAAGGAACTGGGAGCGCGCAAGGGCGATCCGCTGCTCGCCGCGCAGCTTGCCGGTGCCGAGGCGATCCTGTCGGCACGCCGGGAAGCCATCGTCGTTCTCGAGCAGGGCCGCATCGGCAACGCCGAGGGCTTCTCCGACTATCTGCGCGCCTTCTCGCGCCAGGCGCTGCAGGGCCTGTGGCTGACGAGCTTCGAAATCAGCGGCGGCGGGACCGAGATGAGCATCGCGGGCCGCACCGTGGATGCCGACCTTCTGCCGCGCTACGTGCGCCGCCTCAACGCCGAGGAGGTTTTTCGCGGCCGCAGTTTTGCCGCGCTGAACATGAAGGGAGAGTCCGGCGCGGCCAAGGGCGCGGCGGATAGTGACAAAGGCAAGCCGCCGGGCGCCCCGCAGCAATTCGTCGAATTCCGGCTTGCCACCCGGGATGCATCGGGCGCTGTCGGTGTGGAGCTCAAGCCGTGAAGCAGCACTGGCAGGCGCTGGCGGGCCGCTACAACGGGCTTTCGCTGCGCGAGCGGGCGATGGTCGGCGTTGCAGCGCTGGCGCTGTCGGGGTTTCTGGTCTTCTCGCTGGCGCTCGGGCCCAAGCTCGATGCCCAGGAGACGCTTGCGCGCCAGCTTGCGCAACAGGAGCAGGATGCCGCTGCGCTGCGGACCCAGTTGCAGGAGATTTCCGACCAGGCGCGAAACCCCGACGCCGCCCTGGCGGCGCGCCTCGCGGACGTGCGCCGCCAGGTGGGCCAGATCGACGACAAGTTCAGGGCGATCGAGCACAAGCTGGTCCCACCCGACAAGGTGGCCGCCGTGCTCCAGGCGATGCTGGAACGCCGCCACGGCCTGCGCCTGGTAACGCTGCGCACGCTGCCGCCGACCGGCCTGATCGAGGCCGATGCCGTGGCAGCGTCGCCCAAGGCGAAAGTCAGTGCCGACGAGGCGCCTGCAGCCGGTGCCGGCATCTACAAGCATGCGGTCGAGATCACGGTGCAGGGCAGTTACCGCGAACTGCTGGCCTACCTCGCCGAGCTCGAGCGCGCCCCGCAACAATTGTTCTGGAGCCGGGCCAGCCTGCGCGCCGACTATCCGTCGAGCACGCTGACCCTGGTGGTGTTCACCCTGAGCACGGAGCGCACGTGGCTCTCCGTCTGATTTGCGTGGCGCTGGCCATGTCCATGCCCTTTGCATCGTCGGCAGAGGATCTGCCGGATCCGACACGCCCGCCGGCAGCGGTCAACGCAGCGGATTCCGGCGCTGCGGTGGGCGGCGCGCTGGTGCTGCAGTCGGTGATCCTCGGCAAGGGCCGCAGGCCTGCCGCAATCATCAGCGGGCAGCGCGTCGAACTGAATGGCATGGTGGGCGATGCGCGGCTGATTCGCCTGTCGGAGACCGAGGCGGTGCTCGCAGGGCCTGCCGGCCGCCAGGTGCTGAAGCTGACACCCGAGGCGACCAAGCGCCAGCCGACCGCCGACCTCCAACCCCGGCGCGCCCCGGCACCCAGCCGCGGTTCCCCGTCGCCCTGAGAGCCGGGAATCGATCGAGACCATCATGGATACCAAGCTGCCAAGAACCCTAGTCGCGATACTGTGCCTGCTCGGGCTCGCCGCCTGCGCCAATGTCGGCACCCGCCCCGGGGCCGCCTACGAGCGCATCGACGAAACACTGCGCAGCGCCGCCGTCTCGCGGCCCAGCCCGCGCCCGGAAGCCGTCGACCGCGCCCTGCTGGCGCCGCCGCCGGAAGCTGCGAAGCCGGCGCCTCCGGCCGAGCCGCGCTTCGACCTGGTGGTCAACAACGCGCCCGCGGGACAGGTGTTCATGGCCATCGTTTCCGGCACCCGCTACAGCATGCTGCTGCCGCCGGAAGTGTCGGGCACTCTCACCGTCAACCTCAAGAACGTGACGGTGCGCGAGGCGCTCGACACCATCCGCGAGCTTTACGGCTACGAATACCGGGTGCAGGGAACGCGCATCTTCATCCAGGCGGTGGCGCTGCAGACCCGGGTATTCCAGATCAATTACCTCATGGGCAGCCGTCAGGGCCGCACCGACGTGCGGGTGACTTCCGGGTCGATCGCCACCGCGGCGCCCAACGCGGGCCAGCCGGTGGGCGCCGCGCCGCTGTCGACCACCGGCGCGACCTCGCAGAACGTGGCCCAGGAGTCGAGCCGCATCGTCACCGAATCGCAGAGCGATTTCTGGGGCGAGGTGACGCAGGCGCTGCGTGCCATCGTCGGCGCAGAGGGCGGGCGCAACGTGGTCGTCTCGCCCCAGACCGGCGTCATCGTGGTGCGGGCGTTTCCGAGCGAACTGCGCAACGTGGAGGGGTACCTGCGCGCGACGCGGCTGGTGATCGAGCGCCAGGTGATGCTGGAAGCGAAGATCGTCGAGGTCGCGCTGCGCGACGGTTACCAGGCCGGCGTCAACTGGGCGGCCTTCGATACCGGCAGCAATCATCGACTTTCCACCGGCATGATCTCGCCCGGAACGTTACTGCGCAACGACGGTACGCTGGTGACCGGTGCCTCGGGCATCAATCAGCCCGACCAGGGCTTCTCCGATTCCGCCCTGGCCGCCAGCCCCGGTTCCAGCCTGGTGACGGCGGCGCGCAACATCGGCGGGCTGTTCGGCCTGGCCTTCCAGACCAGCAACTTTGCGGCGATCCTGCAGTTCCTGGAAACCCAGGGCGGCGTCCAGGTGCTGTCGAGCCCGCGCATCGCCACCCTGAACAACCAGAAGGCGGTGCTGAAGGTCGGGACCGACGATTTCTTCGTCACCAACATCAGCACCACCACCACCACGACCACCACCGGCTCCATCGCCACGCCCACCATCACGACGCAGCCCTTCTTCTCCGGCATCGCGCTGGACGTGATGCCCCAGATCGACGAGGCCAACAACATCATCCTGCATGTGCACCCTTCCGTGAGCAACGTGACCGAGAAGACCAAGATAGTGAACCTCGGCGCGCTGGGAATTTTCACCCTGCCGCTGGCGAGCAGCACGGTGAACGAGACCGACTCGGTGGTGCGGGTGCAGGATGGCCACATCGTGGCGATCGGCGGCCTGATGAAGTACGAGCAGGCCGACGATCGTTCGCAGATGCCGATCGTCGGCGACGTGCCGGTGGTCGGCGAACTGTTCCGCCAGACCAGCCGCGCCTATACGAAGCGGGAACTGGTCATCCTGATCAAGCCCACTGTCATACAGAGCGAGAGCGACTGGCAGCGCGGGCTGGGCGAGACCCACGACCGGATTTCCGGCTTCGATCCGCGCCCAGCGCGGGATTGAGGCCGCGCTGTCCATGTACCTCAGCCATTTCGGCCTGACCGAACTGCCCTTCGGCATCACGCCCGACACCGCCTTCGCCTTCGCCACGCGCTCCCACCAGGAGGCGCTCAATACCCTGCTGGTGGCGCTGGAAAGTGGCGAGGGCTTCATCAAGATCACCGGCGAAGTCGGCACCGGCAAGACGTTGCTGTGCCGACGCCTGCTCGCGACCCTGGATCCGGCGCGCCACGTCACCGCCTACCTGCCCAATCCGCTGCTCAACGCCCGCACCCTGCTCCAGGCGCTGGGCGAAGAGCTCGGCGTGCGCGTTGACGCCGCCGCTGGGCGTCACGCCATGGTCAAGGCGCTGAACCTGGCGCTGCTTCACCTGGCCGCCCAGGACAAGACGGTGGTGCTGTGCCTGGACGAAGCCCAGGCGCTGCCGGTGGAAAGTCTGGAAGCGCTGCGGCTGCTGTCCAACCTGGAGACCGAAAAGCGCAAGCTGCTCCACGTCGTGCTCTTCGGCCAGCCGGAACTCGACACCAAGCTTGCGTGCCCCGAGATCCGCCAGCTGCGCCAGCGCATCGCCTTCGCTCACACCCTCAAGGGGCTGCAGGCGGATGAACTGGAGCTTTACCTCGCCCACCGCCTGCGCGTAGCCGGCTACCGCGGCCCGGCGCTGTTCCGCGGCCGCGCGCGGCGCCTGCTGCACCGGGCCAGCAAGGGCGTGCCGCGCCTGGTCAACATCCTGGCCCACAAGTCGCTGCTGCTCGCCTTCGGCGAGGGCAGTCGCGCCGTGCTCGCACGTCATGTCGTCGCCGCCGCCCGAGACAGCAGCGAAGCGCGAATCTCGCGCTTCTCCCTGACGTGGTGGGTGGGCCTCGCCCTCGCTGCCTCCGCCGGCGCCCTCTGGGCGGCGTGGCCATGAGCGTCGTCAATCAGATGCTGCTGGAGCTGGACCGGCGCCGCGCCTCGGCCACCGAGCGCGCCGCGCTACCGGGAATGGTGCGGGCGCTACCGCCCGACACGCGCGCCCCCCTCCACTGGCCCCTGGCCGCGGGTGGGGCGCTGCTGATCTTTGCCGGCGTCGCGGCGGCATGGATGGTCCAGGGCCGTACGGCGCCTGCGAGCCAGCCCATCGCCGACATCGCCCAGACTGCGGCGCCGGCCACGCAAGCCATCGTCGCCGAAGCGGAACCGCAACTGAAGTGGGCGGATCTGCTCGCCTCCGTGCCGCAGGATTCCGCAGTACGTTCCGGCCCGGCTCCGCGCCCCCACCCCAACCTTCCCCCGCGAGCGGGGGAGGCAGCGGGAAGCGATAGCGCGCCGTATCGGTCCGGCATTTCCAGCCCTGCCGTGCGCGAAGCGGAGGGCACGGGCAGCGGGAAAGTGGCGTACCCGCCCGCAAGCTCCAACCCTCCCGCGCGCGCGGGGGAGGGCAAGGGAGGGGGCGATCCGTCGATTGCTGCCGAGACATCGTCCCAGACAGGCGAGGTCGTCATCGACAAACATCCGGCGCAAAGCCCCCAGCAGGCCCGCCCCGCGACCCACGACGCGGAAGCCACCGTCGCCGCAGCGCTGAGGGAGGGCCGCGCCTTGGCCCAGCGCGGCGAAGTCGCCGCTGCCGCGGAACTTCTCAAGCGCCACGCCAATGCAGGCGCCGGTAATGCCGAGTACCGCGGGCTCCATGCCGCCGTCCTCCAGCGGCTGACTTTGCACGCCGAGGCGGCGGAGGAGTATCGCGCGGCGCTGCGCCTCGCGCCCAATGCCTCGGTGTGGTGGTTGGGCCTCGGCATTTCCCTCGATGCGCTGGGTCGCGCGGCCCAGGCGCGGGAAGCCTTCGAGCGCGCCCGCAGCGGCAACCTGTCCGCCGAACTCGCCGCCTTCGTCGATCAGCGGATTCAGGCGCTGCGCTGATCCGGCGCCTGCGCAGGGGCTGCGCCGATCGACTCAGGTTTCCCCTCGCTCGTGAATGGCTGACGCTGTGTCTCGCGTGCAAGCCGCATTGATACGTTCGGCCATGCGCTTGTCTTGTTCTTGCCAATACAGGTAGTCTTCCCACGCCGCATCTGCAGGGGGCTTGAGGTGTTGCGCCGAGTCACTTCAGTGTGCGCGCCACCACCAGGTTGGTGACGCGGGCTGCGCCGGCCTTTTTCAGCACGCGGGCGAACTCGTCCAGCGTCGAACCCGTTGTCATCACGTCGTCCACCACTGCGATGCGCTGGCCGGCCAGGTCGGCGCGGCAGAGGAAGGCGCCGCGCACGTTGCGGCGGCGCTCGGCGCGGGGCAGGCTGGCCTGGGGCACGGAATCGTGGCTGCGTGCGCAGCAGCGCCAGTCGATCGGAATGTGGGTGTGGCGGGACACGACGCGGGCGATCTCCAGCGCCTGGTTGAAGCCGCGTTCCTTGAGCCGCGAGGGGTGCAGCGGCATCGGCACGATCAGATCCGCGTCGCGGATATCGCGGGTGGCGAGCGCTCCGCCGAGGAAGGGCAGCACGGCGAGCCGGCCCTGGTACTTGAGCGCCTGGACGATGCGGTCCAGTGGAAAGTCATAAGCGTAGGCGGCACGGGTGGCGTCGAAGCGGGGCGGATCCTTGAGGCAGGCGCCGCACACGGCTGCGGCGGGACTGGGCATGGCGCATACCGGGCACACCGCTGCGGGCAGGCGCGGCAGGTCCGTGGCGCAGCGCGCGCACAGCAGTTGCACGCCGGCGGCCGCGCCGCACAGGAAGCAGTCCTGTGGCAGCGCGACGTCGGCGAGTGCGCGCATAATCCGTCGCCCGAGCCCTGCCGCAGCCATGCCTTCCGAATCCTCCTCCCGGTCTGACGCGTCCGTAGCCCATGATAAGGCCGCTGGCATCGACCGCGCTGCCCTGCGGCAGGCGGCGCGGCGCGCGGCTGTCCATTACGATGCCGCGGCGGTGCTCCAGCGCGAAGTGGCGGCACGCATGGCGGCGCGGCTGGAGTGCATGAAGCTCGCTCCGGCGCGGGTGCTGGACCTGGGCTGCGGCACCGGCGCCGACCTCGAATTTCTCGGCCGCACCTGGCCCGATGCCCAGCGCATCGCCTGCGACTGGTCGCCGGAGATGCTCGCGCAGGCACGCCGCCGCACCTCTGCGCTCGGCCGCTGGCTGCCGTGGCGCGATCGCGGGACGCCGAAGCTGGTGTGCGCCGATGCCGCCCGGCTGCCGCTGAAGGGTGGGAGCGTGGGGCTGGTGTGGTCCAACCTGCTGCTGTACTGGCTCGCCGATCCGGCGGCGGCGCTGCGCGAGGCGCTGCGGGTGCTGGAAGTGGGGGGGCTGCTGATCTTCTCCACCCTCGGCCCCGACACGCTCAAGGAGCTGCGCCAGGCCTCGCGGGCGGCAGGAGGCGCTCGCCAGGTGCTGACTTTCACCGACATGCACGACCTGGGCGACATGCTGGCGAACGTCGGGCCTGTCGGACCCAGTGATGGAGATGGAAATGATCACGCTGACCTATGCCGATCTGGCCAGCCTGCTGGCCGACCTGCGGCACGCTGCGTCGATCAATCCCGACCCCGGCCGCCGCCGCGGGCTCGGCGGGCGCGGGACGTGGCAGGCGGGTGCGCGAGGGCTACGAGGCGCAGCGCCGCGACGGGCGCCTGCCGGCGAGCTTCGAGGTGGTCTATGGCCACGCCTGGAAGGTCGCCCCGAGAACTGGCGCCGATGGGCTGGCCATTGTCCAATTCGACCCCACGCGCCGCGGCAAGGGGAAGCCATGAAGCGCGCCAAACGCAAGCCACCCGCCACCCTCAAGCCGCGCAATCCGCTGGCGACCGCGCCGCTGCTTGCCAAGGGTGGCGCGCATCAGCGCCGCGACAAGCGCGCCAGCCGCGCGCGGCAGAAGGACGCCCTGCGCCGCCGGATCGACGGCGAGTAGCTCGAACCGCGCCTACTTCCTGCGGGGGAAGAATTTGACGACGCTGTGCTTCACCGGGGGCGCTGGCGGCGCGCCGTAGGCGCCGTCCAGTTGACGCTGCCGTTCCTGCTGGCGCCACAGGGCGCGCAGGCCGAGCAGCAGCACCACCAGCGCGGCATAGACCAGTGCCGGCGTCGGCTCCTCGATTTCCTGCCACAGGTAATGCGCTGCCGCGATGATGGCGACCGCATAGACGCTGCGGTGCAGGTTCTGCCACTTGCGGCCTCCGAGGCGCCTGACCATGGCATTGCTGGAGGTGGCGGCGAGCGGCAGCATCAGCAACCAGGCGGCGAAGCCGGCGACGATGAAGGGCCGCTTGGCGACGTCGGCGGCGATGGCATGCACGTCGAAGCGGTGGTCGAGCATCAGCCAGGTGAGCAGGTGCATCGTGGCATGGACGAAGGTCACCAGGCCGAACAGGCGCCGCAGCCGGGCCAGCCAGTGCCAGCCGGTGAGCCGGCGTAGCGGCGTCACCGCCAGGGTGACCAGCAGGAAGTTGAAAGTCCAGATGCCCAGCCAGCGCTGGATCGCTTCGATGGGGTCGTCGCCCAGCGTGCCCTCGATGGCACCGTGGAAGATCCAGGCGAGCGGGGCGAGACAGACGATTATGACGGCGACCTGGATCTTTTCGATCGAATTGGCGGGTGAGTAAGGCATGGGCGGGAGCGGGTGCGCGTCAGGCCCCGGATTATGCAATGCTCCGCAGCACGGCGCACCCAGCGCTTGCTGGATTTACAAGGGGGCTCGCCCCCTTGTTCGTCCTCGGGGGATAAACAAGGGGAGTCTCCCCTGGTTCGTACATGGCAGGTTTTTCCGCCGGCCCGAAGCTGGACACCTCTCTTTGGTTCCGGCTCGGCCGGCTTAGGGATTCAACTGGCGATAGACCAGCGTGGCAACTTCCAGCAGTTGGTCTTTTTCCAGTTCGCCCGACAGCGCGTAGCCGAGCCTGCCGTCGAGCCAGTAGAAGACGCTGACCTTGTCCTCGCGCGCGTAGCGAAAGGCGGTCTCGCGCTTGTCCGTGGCGTCGGTGCGAACGTAGAGCGTCAGGCGCTGGCCGCGGGCGTCCTGATACATGAACTGGGCCACCGGCCCCTGGTCGCCGGGCAGGAGCCGTCCTCCCACCAGGTCGTAGCCGGCGGAACTTAGCGCTGGCGGCTTGAGTTGGGCGCCGAGGCGCTTCGACAGCCAGGCAGCAAGATGCGCTTCCTGGTCGGCGCCGACTTCCACCGGGTGGCGCACCTCGGCGGCGAAGACCACATGGGCGATGGCAGCCTGGCGCGGCAGCGAGGCGAGGACCGCCTCGCCCGGGTTGTAGTAGCCGCGGACGAGGAAGCCGATGGCGCCGCCCACCGTCAGCCACGCGACGACGGCGGCCAGCCGCAGCGGCAGCGCCGCCGGGCCCTTGCGGCCGGCTTCGAGCAGGCGCGCCGGGATCGGCTCCGCCAGGATGGCGTCGTAGGCGCGGTGCAGCGACTGACTCTGGCTGCGCCAGGCGGCGGCGCTTGCCGCGAGGTCGGGGCGTTGCGCCAGGACGGACTCCACCTCGACGCGGCGCGCCGGATTCAGCCGGTCGTCGGCGTAGGCATGCAGGTCCTGTTCGCTCAAGGGTTGAGTGTTCATTTCACGACCTTCAGTAGCGCGGGTTCGTCCCCCGCCAGCAGTCCGCGCAGCCGCTCGCGGGCGCGGGACAGGCGCGACATCACGGTTCCAATGGGGATGCCGAGCGCCTTGGCGGTGTCACCGTAGCTCAGTTCCTCCAGTGCGATCAGCAGCAGCACCTCGCGCTGCTGCACCGGCAAGCCTTGCAGGACCTTGGCCAGATCGCCCAGTTCCAGCGCGTCGCTCTGGGTGGCGCGCGTTTCCGGTTCGGGCGATGCGTCCTCGTCGCCGTAGTAATCGATGCGCTGCCCGGCCTTGATCTGATTGACGAACACGTTGTGCATGATGGCGAACAGCCACGCACGCAGGTTGCTGCCGGCGCGCCACAGGCTCCAGCGCGACAGGGCGCGCTCCAGCGTGTCCTGCACCAGGTCGTCGGCGCGCGCGGCGTCGCCGGTCAGCGCCCGCGCGTAGCGACGCAGCCGCGGAATCTCTGCGACGACGAGGTCTCGGTCAGCCATGGTCGGGCCTTGTATCGATCATGGGTAGAACACTGCGCGGGCGCGCATTATTCCAACCGCGGGGAAGGGCCAAACAAAAAGGGTGGCCGCAGCCACCCTTCGAGCCGACGTGCTGGCGTGTCTAGCGCAGGCCGGCGATGTAGTCCGCCACGGCCTTGATCTCCGCGTCAGTCATCTTGATCGCGACCATCCGCATCATCCGGTTCGGGTCGTTGACGCGCTCGCTATTGCGGAACGCCTTCAATTGGGTCTCGGTGTAGTCGGCGAACTGGCCGGAGAGGCGCGGATACTGGGCAGGCATGCCAGCGCCCGTCGGACCGTGGCAGCCGGCGCAGGCGGGCAGGCCCTTGGCGGCGTCGCCGGCGCGGAACAGTTTCTGACCCAGTTCGATGCTGGCCTTGTTCTTGGCGGATTCGGGCTGCAGCTTCTGGGCGGAGAACCAGGCCGCCAGGCCCTTCATGTCCTCGTCGGAAAGCGCGGCGACCATGCCGTTCATGATCGCGTTCTGGCGTTCGGCGGGCTTGCCGTCGGCGGCCTTGAAGTTGCGCAATTGCTTGTAGAGATAGTCCTCGATCTGGCCGGCAATCTTGGGATTGGGCGCTGCCGCGCTGTTGCCGTCGGCATTGTGGCAGCCGACACAAACCTGGGATGCGATCTGCTGCCCCTTGGCAGCGTCGGCCTTGGCCGGAACCTGTTCCGCTGCCTGCACGGCAAACGCCGCAAACGCCAGCGGCAGCACCATCGAAACCTTCATCGTCATGCTCCTCGAAGCCCGGGACAAGATAAAACTGCTATTCTAACCCAGCTAATCTGCGCTGCGCCACGCTGCGCGCCCCCGCCAGTCCCATGCCTCCCCTGCCCGTCACCCGCTTCGACCTATCGGTTGCCCGCATCGAGGACCTCCCGCCTCCCGGCATGCCCGAGGTCGCCTTCGCCGGCCGGTCGAACGCAGGCAAGTCCAGTGCGATCAATGCTCTGGTGCGCCATAACCGGCTTGCCTTCGTCAGCAAGACCCCCGGGCGCACCCAGTTGATCAACTTCTTTCGCTGTGGCGACCGGGGATTTCTCGTCAACCTGCCGGGCTACGGCTATGCGCAGGTGCCGGAAGCGGTGCGCCGGGGCTGGCAGGGAGCCCTGGAGCATTACCTGCGGCGACGTCGGGCGCTGGTGGGCATGGTCTTGATCATGGATGCCCGCCACCCGATGACGCCGCTGGATCGCCGGATGCTGGACTGGTTCGCCCCCACCGGCAGGCCGGTGCACGTGCTTCTGACCAAGTCCGACAAGCTGATCCGCAGTGAGGGAGCGCTCACCTTGCAGCGCCTGGGGCAGGCCTTGGCAGAATATCCGCTTGCAGCGAGTGCCCAGCTTTTCTCCAGCCTGAAGAAAACGGGACTGGATGAGGCCGAGGCGGTGATCCTGGGCTGGTTCGACGGGCGGCTTGCAGAAAAGAATGCCCCCGGTTAAAGGGGATAAACCGGGGGCGTAACGCCTTAACTTGATTAAGGCACCCGCTCAGGGAGGTGAAGCGGGAGACGATTCGTCATCGTCCGAGAATTGAGACCGGCGGCTGGCGAGAAAAGTTCAACGGTCCTTCAACAGTCCTATTGCAGCTTTCTTGTGGAGTAGCGATGAGCGATCAAGCCAAGTTCCCCTCGACCCGCATGCGCCGCATGCGGCGGGACGATTTCTCGCGCCGGCTGATGCGCGAGACGCGCCTGACGGCGGACGACCTGATCTACCCGGTGTTCGTGCTGGAGGGCAGCCGCATCTCCGAAGCGGTGCCGTCCATGCCCGGCGTGTTTCGCCATTCGCTGGACCGGCTGCTGACGGTGGCCGAGGAGGCGCTGGAACTGGGCGTTCCGGCGCTCGCCCTGTTCCCGGTGATCGAGTCTGGGCTCAAGACTCCTGGGGCGGAGGAGGCCTACAACCCGGACGGTCTGGTGCCGCGGGTGGTCAGGGCGCTCAAGAGTCAGTTGCCGGAACTCGGCGTGATCACCGACATCGCGCTCGATCCCTACACCAGCCACGGGCAGGACGGCCTGATCGCCGCCGACGATCCCCGCGCCTACGTGCTCAACGACGAGACCCTGGAGGTGCTGGCCAGGCAGGCTTTGTGTCATGCCCAGGCCGGCGCCGACGTCGTCGCCCCGTCGGACATGATGGACGGGCGCGTCGCGCGCATCCGCGGTGAACTCGATGTCCACCGCATGATTCACACCCGCATCCTGGCCTACTCGGCCAAGTACGCATCGAGCTTCTACGGCCCCTTCCGCGACGCCGTTGGCTCCGCCGCCAACCTCGGCAAGGGCAACAAGTACACCTACCAGATGGATCCCGCCAACTCGGACGAGGCGCTGCGGGAAGTGGCGCTGGACATCGCCGAGGGCGCCGACATGGTGATGGTCAAACCGGGCATGCCCTACCTCGACATCGTGCGCCGGGTGAAGGACGAACTGCGGGTGCCGACCTACGTCTATCAGGTCAGCGGCGAGTACGCCATGCTCAAGGCCGCGGCGCAGAACGGTTGGCTGGCCGAAGAGGCCTGCGTGCTGGAGGCGCTGCTGGGCTTCAAGCGCGCCGGCGCCGACGGGGTGCTGACTTATTACGCGCTGGACGCGGCGCGGTGGCTCAAGCGGGGCGGTTGAGCCGTCCCCTCAGCCTTTTTTTTGCTGCGACTCCAGCCACAGCGCCCGGCCGAAGGCTTTCCAGACCGGGCCGCCGTGAGTGTGGAGATCTTCCTCGTTGGCGCTCTCGGCCATCACCTTGAGCATCAACTGGGCGAGGCCGAAGAGTTCGAGCTTTTCGATGTTCGCCGGCGTGGCCGGGTGTTCGGCGTCGATGTGGCAGGCCAGCGCCTCGCGCGCCAGGGCGCGCACCGCCACTGCGTCGTCCCAGTCTATGCCCAGCGCTATCCCCTGACGCACGATCTGCTGTTCGATGCGCCGCGCTTCCTCGGCATGGTGCTCGAAGCCCGACATGGCGGAGCCTGCCCCGGCGATCAGTCGATCGGTCCGTCCCAGGCCGGCGCCCCGCTGGCGCCGCAGGCGGCGCACAGCAGCCGCCACTGCTGCGGCCACTGTGCCATGGGTTCGCGGGCGAAGCCGCTCTTGACGAACTGCTGCCAGCGCCCCGTCACGTAGCACATCAGCATGTTGGCGGCGGCGCCCGCGTCCTCGGCGGAAGTCAGTTCCCGGGTACCGGCGGCAATCTTGAGGGACTGCTTCAAAGCCGCCTCGACGCGGTCGAGGAGCTGGTTGATGCGCGCCTGGAGCCGGTCGTTCTCGTAGACCAGAGCCTCGCCCACCAGCACCCGGGTCAGCCCGCGGTTCTTCTGGGCGAAGCCGAGTAGCATGGCGAGGATCAGCTCGACCTGCCTGATGCCGGATTGCTCCTCGGCAGCGATCTTGTTGATCACCGAGAACAGGCTGGATTCGATGAACTCGATCAGCCCTTCGTACATCTGCGCCTTGCTGGCAAAGTGGCGGTAGAGCGCCGCCTCGGAGACGTCGAGCTTCGCCGCCAGCAGGGCGGTGGTGATCTTCTCCCCTTTGGGATCCTGGAGCAGTTCAGCGATGGTCTGCAGGATCTGGAGCTTGCGCTCGCCAGGTCGCGCCGGCATGGATTCCCCCCGTCGTTCTCGTTTTCGGCCCGCGGCAGCGGGCACGCCGATTCTATCCCCGCACCGACGGGAATGGCACCGTGCCTACTTGCTCTTGATCATCGTGCCGACCCCGTGGTCGGTGAGGATCTCCAGCAGCAGGGCATGGTCCACTCGGCCGTCGATGATGTGCACCGAGCGCACGCCGCCGCGGGCGGCATCGAGCGCGGACGAGATCTTGGGCAGCATGCCGCCGGAGAGGGTGCCGTCGGCGAACAAGCCGTCGATCTGCTTGGGGGTGAGGCCGGTGAGCAGATTTCCCGCCTTGTCCAGCACGCCGGGCGTGTTGGTGAGCAGCACCAGCTTCTCGGCGCGCAGGATCTCGGCCAGCTTGCCGGCGACGACGTCGGCGTTGATGTTGTAGGTCTCGCCCTGGGCGCCGACGCCGATGGGCGCGATCACCGGGATGAAGTCGCCGCTGTCGAGGAAGGTGATGATCGAGGGGTCGATGCTGGTGATCTCACCCACCTGGCCGATGTCGATCATCTCCTCGGGCTTGTCCTTGTTGGGCAGCAGCAGCTTCTTGGCGCGGATGAAATTGCCGTCCTGACCGGTGAGGCCCACCGCCTTGCCGCCGTGCTGGTTGATGAGGTTTACGATGTCCTTGTTAACCTGGCCGCCGAGAACCATCTCGACGATGTCCATGGTCTCCTCGTCGGTCACCCGCATGCCCTGGATGAACTCACCCTTCTTGCCGACGCGCTTGAGCAGGTCTTCGATCTGCGGGCCGCCGCCATGCACCACCACCGGGTTCATGCCCACCAGCTTGAGCAGCACCACGTCGCGCGCGAAGCCGTCCTGCAGCTTGGGGTCGGTCATGGCGTTGCCGCCGTACTTGATGACGATGGTCTTGTCGAAGAAGCGCTTGATGTAAGGCAGGGCTTCCGACAGGACGCCGGCCTTGTCCGCCGGGGAGAGGTGGTCGCTCATGGCGTGGGGGAGGGGTGGGAAAAGCGCGGATTCTAGCCGCGCCGGCGCCAAAAACGAAGCGGGGCGGCCCGCTGTCCGCCCCGCCCGCTGCCGCACCGGGTCGCTCAGTCGATGACGAGTCGCCGTGCCGCAATGGCTGACTTCTTGGGCAGCGTCAGTTCCAGCACGCCTTCGGTGAACTTCGCGACCGCCTTGGCCTCGTCGATGTCCTGGCCGAACTGGAAGCTGCGCGACACCTTGCCGTAGTAGCGCTCGGTGCGCAGCACCCGTTCGCCTTCCTTCACTTCCTTCTCCTGCTTGCGCTCGGCGCTGATCGACACCGTCGGGCCGTCGATGTGGACGTGTATGTCCTCCTTCTTCATGCCTGGCAGTTCGGCGTGTACCAGGTAGTTCTCGCCCTGCTCCTTGACGTCCATCTTGATCTGGGGCGCCTCGGCGGCGGCGCCGAAATCGACGGGGCGCACGAAAAAGCCCCGGAAGAAGTCGTCGAGCGGGTCGTGGCGGGTGATGTTGGCCATGGCTGATCTCCTTTCCTCGCTGCGGGGCAGTGCCCCTGCCCCGAAGGTTCCCATCCACGACTCAATGTGGGGGGCGATGCGGCCGAATCAAGGCGCAGCGTCGGTCTCGGCGAGCCGCGGCAGGATCAGAATGGCGTCGCGGTTGCTCCAGGAGAAACAGGCTTCGGCCGCTTCCTGCCAAGGCAGCCAGCGGCAGGCAAGGTGCTCGCCGGGAGCGATGCGTACGTCGGTGCCGGCGGGCACGGTGAGCGCGAACACGTGCTCGGTGTTGTAGTAGATGCCCGGCGCGTAGCGGTGGCGCCATTCCTCGAAGATGCGATAGCGGTTGACGATGCCCAGGTCGCGCAGATGCTGCTCCCGGGCGACTATGCCGGTCTCCTCCGCCACCTCGCGCAGGGCGGTCCCGACCAGTGTCTCGTCGCCCTCCCGGCTGCCGGTGACGGACTGCCAGTAGCCGGGGCGGCCGCTGCGCTCCAGCAGCAGGACTTCCAGTTGAGGCGTATGGATCAGGACGAGAACGGAGACCGGCTGCTTCACGGCAGCTCGCGCAGCACGGCGCTGGTGTCGCCCGAGAGGTCCACCAGCGTCCAGAAGGGGATCCCGTCCTCGCGCCAGTGATCGGCGGCGGCATCGAAAATGCGTAGCGCCGTGCGGAACGCCGGCTCCTCGGCGGCGCGGAACTCGTTGGCATGGGAAAGGGTGACGAGGTAGCCCGGCGCCGGCTGCCACGAGAGGTCGGTGAGGCAGTCCTCCAGGGCGTCCCAGTTGTGGCCGAACCAGGCGGGGAAAGTCATTGCCTGGGAGACGGCGGAAAGAAAGCCTTCCTTGTCGCGGACGGCATCCAGGCGCACGCGGAACTGGACGAATCCCAGCGCTGCTGCAGCGGCCCGCAGTTCCTTCTGGCCGCGCTGCGGCAGGTGGTAAACGCCGGCTCTCGCCCCGTCGGCGAGCAGCTTCTCGGCCCTGTCCTGGCTCATTCCTGGATCCTCCGGAAGCTGCGGTAATGGTCGGCGGTGTAGTAGTACTCGCCGGAACTGCGCACATCCCGTTCGGGGCCACGCCCGGCGACGATGCGCCGCGCGCCGCGGTCCGATTCCCCCGGCGTCGGTACCGTGTATTCGCGGTAATAGCCGCTCGCCTGCAATGGCAGGCGCCGCTCCCGGTTCTGGAACACGGTGCCGTCCTTGCGGTAGGGGAAGGGACCGCCACGTTTGATCAGCGTCAGGGTGCCCCGCGCTTCCTGCGGCAGCGCCTCCAGCGCCACGTTCTCGATGCGGGGGGACGTTGCGGGCCAGGACGACTCCCTTGTCCAGCCGGGCAGCGCCAGCAGCACTGCCAGCAGCAGGAGGACGCCGCGCGCCAGCAACTGACTCATGTGCAGAACTTCAAACGGGCTTGGCGGCCTCGGTCTGGCGCAGGCGGATGTGCAGCTCGCGCAACTGTTTCTCGTCCACCGGGCTGGGCGCCTGGGTCAGCAGGCACTGGGCGCGCTGGGTCTTGGGGAAGGCAATCACGTCGCGGATCGACTCGGCGCCGGTCATCATGGTGACGATGCGGTCGAGGCCGAAGGCCAGCCCGCCATGCGGCGGGGCGCCGTAGCGCAGGGCGTCGAGCAGGAAGCCGAACTTCTGCTGCGCCTCCTCGGGCCCGATGGCGAGCGCGCGGAATACCTTGGACTGTACCTCGGCGCGGTGGATACGCACCGAGCCGCCGCCGATCTCCCAGCCGTTGAGCGCCAGGTCGTAGGCCTTGGCCAGGCACTTGCCAGGATCGGTTTCCAGCAGATCCTCGTGACCGTCCTTGGGCGAGGTAAAGGGATGGTGGCAGGCGACCCAGCGCTTGTCCCCCTCGTCGTACTCGAACATCGGGAAGTCGACGATCCACACCGGCGCCCAGGCGCGGCCGTCCACATGGCCCTTTTCATGGCCGAGGCGGATGCGCAGCGCGCCCAGGGCGTCGTTCACCACCTTGGCCTTGTCGGCGCCGAAGAAGATCAGGTCGCCGTTGGCCGCGCCGGTACGCTGGAGGATGGCGGCGATGGCCGCGTCGTGCAGGTTCTTGACGATCGGCGACTGCAGCCCTTCGCGGCCCTTGGCGATGTCGTTGCACTTGATGTAGGCCAGCCCCTTGGCGCCGTAGATCTTGACGAACTCGGTGCAGGCGTCGATCTCGCCGCGGCTCATCTCGCCGCCGCCGGGCAGGCGCAGCGCCGCGACGCGGCCATCGGGCTGGTTCGCCGGTGCGCTGAATACCTTGAAATCCACGTCGCGCATGACGTCGGTGAGTTCGCTCAGTTCCAGCGTCACGCGCAGGTCGGGCTTGTCGGAACCGTAGCGCGCCATGGCTTCGGCATAGCTCATGCGCGGGAAGGGGTCGGGCAGATCGACGTCCAGGGTCTCCTTGAACACGGTGCGGATCATCTGCTCCATCAAGGCGGTGATTTCGGCCTCGCCGAGGAAGGAGGTCTCGACATCGACCTGGGTGAACTCGGGTTGGCGATCGGCGCGCAGATCCTCGTCGCGGAAGCACTTGGTGATCTGATAGTAGCGGTCGAAGCCCGCCACCATCAGCATCTGCTTGAACAACTGGGGCGACTGGGGCAGAGCGAAGAACTGCCCGGCTTGCACGCGCGACGGCACCAGGTAGTCGCGCGCGCCCTCCGGCGTGGAGCGGGTGAGCGTCGGCGTTTCGATGTCGATGAAGCCGTTGGCGTCGAGGAAGCGGCGAAAGGACATCGCCGCCTTGTAGCGCAGGCGCATGTTGCGCTGCATCTGCGGCCGGCGCAGGTCGAGCACCCGGTGGGTGAGGCGGACGGTTTCCGACAGATTGTCGTCGTCGAGCTGGAAGGGCGGCGTCACCGCCGGGTTCAGCAGTTCGATGTCATGAACCAGAACTTCGATCTCGCCGCTGTGCAGGTTGGGGTTGACGGTGCCCTCCGGGCGGCGCCGCACCTTGCCGGTCACCTTGAGCACGAATTCGTTGCGCACGCCTTCGGCGATGCGGAAGGCCTCGGGACGGTCCGGATCGCACACCACCTGCACCAGTCCCTCGCGGTCGCGCAGGTCGATGAAAATCACACCGCCGTGGTCGCGCCGGCGATGGGCCCAGCCGCAGAGGCTGACTTGATGGTCGAGGAGGCTTGCGTCGACGAGGCCGCAGTAGTGAGTGCGCATGTGCTGTCCGTTAGATTGGGTCGGCCCGCGGGGCCGCAGGTCAGGAATTCTGGGGCTGGGGCTGGGGTCTCGCGGTGGGCGTCACCGGGGTCACTACGCCCATCGAAATGATGTACTTGAGGGCCTCGTCTACGCTCATGTCGAGCTCGATCACGTCGTCCCGCGGCATCATCAGGAAGAAGCCCGAGGTCGGGTTCGGGGTGGTGGGCACGTAAACGCTGACGTAGTCGCCCTCCAGATGCTTCGCCGCGTCGCCCCCCGGCTGGCCGGTCATGAAGGCAACGGTCCAGCTTCCCTGGCGCGGATACTGCACCAGCAGCGCCTTGCGGAAGGCCTCGCCACTGCTGGAGAAAAGCGTGTCCGAGACCTGTTTCACAGAGTAGTAGATCGATTTGACGATGGGAATTCGCGCCAGCACGCTCTCCCAGAAACGCAGCAGGCGCTGGCCGATGATGTTGGCGGTGAGCAGTCCGGTGACGAATACCACCACCAGGGTGAGGATCGCACCGATACCCGGCACCGCCACGCCCAGCAGGTTCTCCGGCCTAAGCGCCGCGGGGATGAAGCGCAGGGATTGGTCCATCGTGCTGACGATCAGGTGCAGAACCCACACCGTGATCGCCAGCGGAACCCAGATCAGGAGTCCGGTGATGAAGTATTTCTTCATGTACTGCTGGCCGGGCATGCGCCCGCGCCGCAGGCCGGCGCGGCGGCCGCCGGTTTGCTCTCGCCGGATGGTTTGCTCTCGCCGGATGGCTTGCTCTCGCCGGATGGCTTGCTCTCGCCGGATGGCTTGCTCTCGCTTGCGGCTTTGTTGCCGCCCTTGAAGTCGGTTGCGTACCAGCCGCTGCCCTTGAGGTGAAAGCCTGCGGCTGTCAGCATCTTGTTGAAAGTCGCCTTACCGCACTCGGGGCAGGCGGAAAGGGGGGCGTCGCTCAGTTTTTGCAGGTACTCCTTCTGGAAGCCGCAGTCGTTGCAGCGGTATTCGTAGATCGGCATGGCAGGCTCCGGAAATCCGAGAAAGCGCAATTATAAATAAGTGATTGGCGGAAAAGCGGATATCCGCGTCCGGGGGGGGCACGGAGAGGGATTTTTGGGCGCTGCGGCGGATTTCAAGCGCGGCCCGGCGCGGGCCGCAACCCGCGCCGGGCCATGATGGCCTCAGTCGCGCAGGGCGCTGAAGACGAAGTCCTTGTCCTTCTGCGAGATGTGGCAGGCGTGGCAGTCCGCTGCGGCTTTGGCGTCCAGGCTGCCCTTGCGCGTCTTGGGATCGAACACGTCGTAGCCCCAGCCGTCGGTGGCCTTGAACGCCTTGGCCTTCTTCTGCATCACGACCACCGCCTTGCGCGGGCCCTCGGACACGGCGTTGTCCTTGTCCACCGCCTCGAACAGGTCGAACACGATCACCGAACCGTCGGCGAACTTGCCCGCCTTGTAACCCGCCATCGCCTTCTTGTTGGCGTAGATGTGGTGCATGCCGCCGACGGCGTCGAACAGCGGATGGCCCTTGTTGATGGTCATCGACTTCACGTGCTTCCAGTCGCGGAAGCCGTCGGGATAGGCTACCTGGTCGGCAGCGGCAGCGGAAACTGCGAGGGTGGCGAGAAGCAGTGCGGCAGCGGATTTCTTCATTGGGTTCTCCCGTCGGGGTTAGTGGAACGTGGTGCCGATAAATGGTATCGACGCAACACTAATATCCGATCACCCGGCGGTTGTCAATAAAGTATCGAGGCGATACGATACGGCAATGGACACGAATCGCCGCGAACTCCTGGATCTGCTCGCCTGCCTCGGGCGGGCGCTCCACGGCGATCTTCGCTTGCGGGCCGGGGCGGCGCAGTTGCAGCCGGTGCACCTTCAGGCGCTGATCTACCTCCGCGACGCCAACCGGTACAGCAATACGCCGCAGGCCTTGGCCGAGTACCTAGGTTCGACCAAGGGCACTGTGTCGCAGAGCCTGCTGTGGCTCTACCGCAGGGGACTGATCGAGCGCCGTCCGGATGAGCGGGACGGGCGGGTGGTACGGCTCGCCCTGAGCCCGGAAGCCTTGGCCGTGCTGAATCAGGGGGGTGAGGACGAAGCCCTTGCTGCGGCCGGTACCATCAGCGATAAGGAGGTGAGCGAATTGCTGGAGATTCTGACGCGCTTGTTGCGGGCCATGCAGGCGCAGCGGGGTGGGCGCAGCTTCGGTGTGTGCCAGACTTGCGCCCACTTTCTGCGCGAGGGTTCGCGCGGCTTCCGCTGCGGCCTGACCGGGGAGGAACTCAGCCGCGAGGACTCGCTGAAGATCTGTCGCGAACACAGCATCGCAGCTGCGCAGGCAGCGTCGCGTGCTCCTTAGAGCAGGCGCAAGTAGTAGTCGGTGAGGGGCCGGCCCCAGATCAGCGCGATGACGCCGGCCGCCGCGAGGTAGGGACCGAATGGGATGGGCACGCTGCGTCCGTGGCGCGCCAGCACGATCAGGCCGATACCGACCACGGCACCGACCAGCGAGGAAAGGAGGATGGTCAGGGGAAGGATCTGCCAGCCCAGCCAGGCGCCTATCGCCGCCAGCAGCTTGAAGTCGCCGTAGCCCATGCCTTCCTTGCCGGTGACGAGCTTGAACAGCCAATACACCGACCAGAGGCTGAGGTAGCCGGCCATGGCGCCGATCACCGCAGAGCGCAGATCCGTGAACACGTTCCCGAGGCCAAAGGCCAGGCCCAGCCAAAGCAGGGGAAGGGTGATGGAGTCGGGCAGCAACTGGGTGTCGAGATCGATGAACGAGAGTGCGATGATCGCCCAGACGAACACCAGTGCGCCGGCGGCCTGCCAGGAGTAGCCGAAATGCCAGGCGACCAGTGCGCTCAGCACGCCGCTCAGGGCCTCGACCAGCGGGTAGCGCATTCCGATCGCCTTGCCACAGCCTTTGCAGCGGCCCCGCAGCATCAGGTAGCTGACGATGGGGATGTTCTCCCAGGCGGTGATCAGGTGGCCGCACTGGGAGCAGCGCGAGCGCGGCCGCGCCAGGGAAAGCGGCTCTGCGGCGGGAGGCGTCTCGCCACGAAGCTCGGCGCATTGCACCTGCCAGTCGCGCTCCATGATCTTCGGCAGGCGATGGATCACTACATTGAGAAAGCTTCCGACCAGAAGGCCAAGAATTCCGACGAGGACGGCGAACAGGGTGGGGTCGTTCAGGATGGCCATGGCGGGCAGGGTTCCGGGTCAGTAACAGGCTGCGCGATCCGCCGGGCCGGGTTTGGACCGGCCGCAGGGCGAATCGCAGGTGCCCGGACTAGATCGCCTGGCCGATCTTGAAGATGGGCAGGTACATGGCGATGACCAGCCCGCCGATCAGCACCCCCAATATCACCATGATCATCGGTTCGATCAGGCTGGAAAGCGCCTCGACCATATCGTCCACCTCCTGCTCGAAGAAGTCGGCGACTTTGGACAGCATGCTGTCGAGCTGCCCGGATTCCTCGCCGATGGATACCATCTGAACCACCATGACCGGAAACACGTCGGTGTTTTGCATGGCGACCGTCAGGCTGGTGCCGGTGCTCACTTCGGTCTGGATCTGCTTGGTGGCCGTACGGTAGACGTAGTTACCCGAAGCGCCGCCAACGGAATCGAGTGCCTCCACCAGCGGAACGCCCGCCGCAAACATCGTAGCCAGGGTGCGGGTCCAGCGGGCGATGGTCGCCTTCCTGACGAGCTCGCCGAAGATCGGCAGCTTCAGGAACAGTCGGTCAACGGCAATCTGCAGCTTCTCCGATCGCTTGTAGGTCCAGAAGAACGCATAGGCGGCGGCAGCCAGCGCTCCGAAAATGATGTACCAATTGGCGACGAAGAAGTCCGAGAGAGCCATCACGACGAGTGTCGGTGCCGGCAAGTCGGCACCGAAACTGGTGAAGACCTTCTTGAATTCGGGTACCACGAAGATCAGGATCACGGTGGTGACCACAATCGCCACCACCATCACCGCGATCGGGTAAAACATTGCCGACTTGATCTTGCCCTTGATCGCGAGGATCTTTTCTTTGTAGGTGGCGAGCCGGTCGAGCAGTGCGTCGAGAATGCCCGCCTGCTCGCCTGCAGCGATGAGGTTGCAGTAGAGCGCGTCGAAGTGGGCAGGGTACTTGCGGAAGGCCTGGGACAAGCTACTGCCGGTTTCGACGTCGGCACGGATGTCCATCAGCAGCCGCCCCAGGGAGGGATTTCCCGCACTCTTGCCCACGATGTCAAAGGCCTGGAGCAAAGGCACTCCGGATTTCATCATGGTGGCAAGCTGCCGGGTGAACAGCGCGATGTCCTTTTCGGTGATGCGGGAGCCGCGGCGGAAGGTCTGCTTCTTGACTTTGCTGACCAGGATCCCCTGACGCCGTAAGGTCGATTGCACCAGCGCTTCGCCGGTGGCCCGCATTTCGCCACGGACCAATTTTCCTGTCTTGTCTTTCCCCTCCCAGTGGAACATCTGCTCCCTGGCAAGTTCGATGCGTCGTGCGGCTCGGGTTGCGGTTGCCATAGTCTTTCCCCTGGCGATATCAGTCGTTGGTGGTTCCCAGAACTTCTTCCAGCGAAGTCACACCCTGCTTGACCTTGATCAGCCCCGAGCGGCGAAGGTCGCGTACTCCCTCCTTGCGGGCCAGGTCCTCGATGTCCATGGTGTTGCCTCCGGTCATGATCAGGCGCTGCATGTCCTCGGATATCGGCATTACCTGGTAAATCCCGACCCTGCCTTTGTAGCCGGATCCCTTGCAGCGATCGCAGCCGTTGGGGCCGTACAGCTGCCAGCTGCCGTCGAACTCGTCTTCCGCGAATCCCGCTTGGACCAGCGCCTCGGTCGGGACGCTTAGCGGTTTCTTGCAGGTGCAAAGTCGGCGCGCCAGGCGCTGAGCAGTGATCAGGATTACGCTGGACGCGATGTTAAAAGCGGCTACCCCCATGTTGGCGAGGCGCACCAGCGTGGCAGGGGCGTCGTTGGTATGCAGGGTTGACAGGACCATGTGGCCGGTCTGGGCTGCCTTGATCGCGATCTCCGCCGTTTCGAGATCGCGGATCTCGCCCACCATGATGACGTCCGGATCCTGGCGGAGGAAGGCACGCAGGGCGAAGGCGAAAGTCAGGCCCGCCTTGTCGTTGATGTTGACCTGGTTGATGCCGGGGAGGTTGATTTCCGCCGGATCCTCCGCCGTGGAGATGTTTACCCCGGCCTTGTTGAGGATGTTCAGGCAGGTATATAACGACACCGTCTTGCCGCTGCCAGTCGGCCCGGTGACGAGGACCATGCCGTAGGGCCGCTCGATGGCCTTTTGCAGCATCTCTTTCTGATCCGGGTCGTAGCCCAGGGCCTCGATGCCCAGCATCGCACTGGACGCGTCGAGGATACGCATGACGATCTTCTCGCCATGCAGCGTCGGCAGGGTGCTGACCCGGAAGTCGATGGCCTTGTTCTTGGACAGGACCAGCTTGAGCCGGCCATCCTGGGGTACGCGCTTCTCCGAGATGTCGAGGCGCGAAATGACCTTGATCCTCGATGCGATCTTTTCCTTCAGCACCAGGGGCGGCTGTGCCACCTCACGCAGCAGGCCGTCGGTGCGGAAGCGGATGCGGTAGTACTTTTCATAAGGCTCGAAGTGCACGTCCGAGGCGCCTTCGTTGATCGCGTCGAGAAGGATCTTCTGTATGTAGCGCACCACCGGCGCGTCATCGACCTCGACGGTGGCAGCCTCGTTGGCCGTGCTGTCGGTTTCCTCGGCACTGAGGTCGATGTCCGCGAGATCCTCACCCGTCAGCTTTTCCAGGGTCGTTTCGGTGGATTCGCCGAGCTTGCCGACCAGTTGGACAAGCTTTTCCACCTCGACCACGATCGGGTTTACGGCCAGCCCGGTCTGGAAGCGAATCTCGTCCAGCGCGCGCAGGTTGGTCGGGTCGGCCAGCGCAACCGCAATCCGGTTGCCTCGGCGGCTGAGGGCGATGACCTGATGCGTACGCATCAGTTTGCGGTCGATGGCGTCCCGGACCAGCTGGGTTTCGTCGATCGCATTGAGATCCACCAGCGGATGGCCGAAGGTCTCCGACGCGAAGGCCGCGATCTCCATCGACTTGAGTAGTCCGTTGGCCACGAACTGCTGTACGAGGCTCAATCCGCGGGCGCTGGCCTCGACCGCACACGACTCGGCCTGGGATTCCTTGATACGGCCGTGCTGAACCAGGGCGCGTGCCAGCCCACTCAAGGCGGTTTGCGGGTTAGCGGCCATAGGACATTGATTTACCGGAGTATGTCAAGCTTATCGAGCGATGATGCCCGCCTTCCGCGGGAATTGCAAAACCGTTGCCCGTGCGGAATGTCGCGCGTCTTCACGCCTGCGTGGCCGCGGGCGGTCGGCGGATCCTGACCGTACGCACCATCCGGTCCTGAGTGTGGACGATCTCCATCGGCACACCGGCGATCTTCACGCTCAAGCCGGACTCCGGGATGTCGCGGAAATGCTCCAGGATCAGACCGTTGAGCGTCTTCGCACCTTGCAGCGGGAGCGTCAGGCCCAACTTGCGGTTGAGTTCGCGTAGATTGCTGCTTCCATCCACCCGTGCGCTGCCGTCGGCATCCCACTCCAGCCGCAGGGATGCGCCCGGCACGCCGGTCGTGAACTTGCCGACGATCTCCTCGATCAGATCCTCTAGCGTAACCAAGCCTTCCAACTCTCCGTATTCGTCCACCACCAGGGCGACGCGCTGGCGGTGTTCCTGGAAATAGTGAAGCTGCGCGTAGACGGGCGTCGTCCCGGGAATGAAATACGGCTGAATCAGCAGTTCCCTTAAGCGGTCCCTGTCAACGTTTCCGAATCTGAGCATCCCAGGTACCCGCTTCTGATGGAGAACACCGATCACGTTGCCCGGGTCGCCGTCATAAACCGGAAGCCGGCTATGGTAGCTGGTGGCCAGCTTGTCCATGATGGCCTCTGGCGGATCCTGGATGTCGATCGCTTCGATGGCACCGCGCGGCGTCATCACGTCCTCCATCGTGACGTTCTCGAGATCGAATAGATTCAGCAGGATGCTGCGGTGCTTCTGTGGGAAGAATGGTCCCGATTCGAGAATCAGACTGCGCAATTCCTGGGGAGCAAGCTGCGTTCCCCGCGGGCCGCCAGGTTTCAGCCGGGTGATGCGCAGCAGGCCCGAGACGAAGAGATTGACGAACCAGACTGCCGGACGGAAAGCTCGCAGCAGCGGGGTGAGCAGGAAACTCACCGCCGGCGCGAGGGTGTCGGCATGGGTTGCCCCTACCACTTTGGGCGTGATCTCGGAAAACACGAGGATCACGAAAGTCAGTATCAGGGTGCCGGCGCCCAGTGCCCACTCTTCGTCACCGAAAAGGTCTATGGCGATTACGCTCACCAGGGTGGCGGCCGCGATATTCACCAGGTTGTTGAACAGCAGGATGACGCCGAGCAGCTTTTCGATCTGTCCGAGGAGTTCCAGGGCGAGGCGGGCACCAACCTGTCCCGTGTCGCGTCTGGCTCTCAGGCGATGTCGGCTTGCTGCCATCATAGCCGTCTCCGCCATGGAAAAGAACGCCGACAGAGCCAGTAGCACGATCAGCGCAGCAATCAGGGCCGACAGCGGAAGATCCGTCAATGACGTGCGCGCCCTGGGTTGACGATCCGGCTATACGGCGGCCTGTTCCGGCTGGTCCAGGCTGGGCTTCCTGTCCCGCCTGGGCACGGCGGATGAAGCGCCGCGTCAGCTCCGGCCGAGCACGACTTCCAGCACGAAGCGCGTGCCGACATAGGCCAACATCAGCGCGAGGAATCCGGCCAGGGTCCAGCGCAGGGCGACGCGTCCGCGCCAGCCGTAGAAATGCCGCCCGGCGAGAAGCGCGGCGAAAATGACCCAGGAGGCGACGGCGAATACCGTCTTGTGATCGAAGCTCAGCGGTCGGCCGAGCAGACTCTCCGAGAACAGCACGCCGGAGACGAGGGTGAGGGTCAGCAGGATGAAGGCGATGACGATCAGCCGGAACAGCAGGGCCTCCATCGTGAGCAGCGGCGGCAGGTTGGCCATGGCGCGGGACAGTCGCCCCCGGTGCAGGCGCTTTTCCGCGGCGGCCATCAGCAGGGCGTGCAGCGCGGCCAGCGTGAACAGGCTGTAGGCCAGCATCGCCATCAGGAAGTGGGCGCGGAACACCGGCGAATCGACGTGAGTCAGAGAGTGCTGCGCGGGAAAGGCCACCGGCAGCAGCGCGCCCACGGCGGCCAGCGGCAGGCCCAGCATGTGCAGGCCCTCCAGGCGGGCGTAGAAGCTCTCGATCCAGTAGAACAGCAGCGCCAGCCACAGCATCAGCGCCACGGCATAACTGAAGCCGAAGCGCATGCCGCCGTCGGGGAACAACTCACGGAACAGGCCGACGCCTTGCAGGGCAAGGGCGCCTAGCAGCAGCGCGCGCTCCCAGGCGACGATGCCCCGCGTCGGCTGGAGCGCGGCGTCGCGCCAGCGGGTGCGCCAGAAGTGCAGCCCGAGCAGGGCGTAGAGCGAGGCGGGAAGGACATGCAGTAGAATCGCCGGCATCCCCGCAGTCTACCCCACTTCGTACACCACCCATGCTGGACAACCTTACCCAACGCCTGGCCCGTGTCGTCAAGACAGTCCGCGGCCAGGCGCGGATGACCGAAGACAACATCGCGGAGGCGCTGCGCGAGGTACGCATGGCGCTGCTGGAGGCGGACGTCGCGCTACCGGTGGTGAAGGACTTCGTCGGCCGAATAAGGGAAAGGGCACTGGGGCAGGAGGTGATCGGCTCGCTCACGCCGGGGCAGGCCTTCGTCGGTGTGGTGCATCGCGAGCTGGTGCAACTGATGGGTGGCGCCCAGGCGCGGCTCGACCTGGCGGCGCAGCCGCCGGCGGTGATCCTGCTCGCCGGCCTCCAGGGTGCCGGCAAGACGACGACCACCGGCAAGCTGGGCAAGCTGCTGGTCGAACGGCAGAAGAAGAAGGTGCTGTGCGCGAGCTGTGATGTGTATCGGCCGGCGGCGATCGAGCAGTTGCGGTTGGTGGCGCAGCAGGCGGGCATAGACTTCTTTCCGTCCTCCGCCGGGCAGAAGCCGGTGGATATCGCGCGCGCCGCCCTCGACCACGCGCGCCGCCACTTCTACGACGTGCTGATGGTGGACTCTGCCGGCCGGCTCGCCATCGACGAACTCATGATGGCGGAGATTCGCGACCTGCACGCGGCGCTGAAGCCGGTAGAGACGCTGTTCATCGTCAACGCCATGCTGGGCCAGGATGCCGTGAATACGGCGCGCGCCTTCAACGAGGCGCTGCCGCTCACCGGCGTCATCCTCACCAAACTCGACGGTGATGCCCGAGGCGGTGCGGCGCTCTCGGTGCGCCATGTCACCGGCAAGCCGATCAAGTTCGCCGGGGTCGGCGAGAAGCTGGGCGGCATCGAGGAGTTCCATCCCGAGCGCATGGCCTCGCGCATTCTCGGCATGGGTGACATCCTCGGCTTGGTCGAGGAGGCACAGAAGAGCGTCGATCAGCAGAAGGCGCAGGAATTCGCCAAGAAGCTCAAGACCGGCAAGGGCTTCGACCTCAACGACTTCAAGGACCAGATCGGCCAGATGCGGCGCATGGGCGGCCTCTCAGCGCTGCTCGACAAGATGCCGGCGAGCATCGCCCAGGCGGCGCAGCAGGCGGGTGGCGCGGTGGAGGAAAAGGCGATCGGCCGCATCGAGGGCATCATCAACTCGATGACGCCGCTGGAGCGTAGCAAGCCGGAAGTGATGAAGGCCTCGCGCAAGCGCCGCATCGCCGCCGGCGCGGGCGTCTCGGTTCAGGAGGTAAACCGCCTGCTCAACCAGTTCGAACAGACGCAGAAGGTGATGAAGCAGTTCTCCAAGGGCGGCCTGCAGAAGATGATGCGCGGCATGAAGGGCATGCTGCCCGGCATGCCGCGGTAGCTGCTTACTTCTGTGCCAGCTTGGTCGTAGGCGCCCAGGACCACTGCTTCTCCCAGCTTGCCCGCACCATGTTCGGATACTCGGGCCGGCCCAGGCTGCCGTTGTAGCGGCCCAGCGCGCGGTAGGTGTCGCCCTTTTCGATGTCCAGATAGTGGCGCAGGATGGTGCAGCCGTAGCGCAGGTTGGTCCGCAGGTGGAAGAGGTTGTGGTCCGGCTTGCCGATGAGTCTGACCCAGAACGGCATCACCTGCATGTAGCCGCGGGCGCCTGCCGTCGACACCGCGTACTTGCGAAAGCCGCTTTCCACCTGTAGCAGGCCGAGCACCATCTGCGGGTCGAGTCCGGCCCGGCTCGCTTCGTAATGCACGGTCTTGAGCAGTTCCAGCCGCGCGGCGCGATCAGGTATGCGCTTTTCCAGCCGGTTCGACATCTCTCCCAGCCAGCGGATTTTCTCATAGACGGTGGAAAAACGCGGCTCGGGCGAGGCCCGGTCCGAGACGGCTGCGTGGAGTGCGGCCTGGACGCTGGCGGCCAGCGGTTCGTACACCTGGGCGCCCGCCCAGACCTGCGTCGCGCAGGCGAGGAGGATGGTACCCAGGATCGAACGCGCGTTGAGCATGGTCAGACTTGCAGCCGCTCCAGCACGAATCCGGCCAGCCCGGCCAGCGGCACCTTGGTCGCCTGGCCGTCGCGTCGGCCCTGGTACTCTGCCTGGCCTTCCTTCAGGCCGCGCTCGCCGATCACGACGCGGTGCGGAATACCGATCAGTTCGGCGTCGGCGAACATGACGCCCGGGCGCTCGTCGCGGTCGTCGAGGAAGGCGTTGACGCCCGCCGCCAGCAGTTCGTCGTAGAGCGCGTCGGCGGTCTGCCGCACCGTCTCGCTCTTGCGGTAGCCCACCGGGGCGATGACCACAGTGAAGGGGGCGATTGCCTGCGGCCAGATGATGCCGCGCTCGTCGAAGTTCTGCTCGATGGCGGCGCCGACGATGCGCGACACGCCGATGCCGTAGCAGCCCATCTCCATCGTACGTTCCTTGCCCTGCTCGTCGAGAAAGCCGCAGCCCAGCTTCTCCGAGTACTTGGTGCGAAGCTGGAAAATGTGGCCCACCTCGATACCGCGGCAGAGCCTGAGCGTGCCCTTGCCGTCGGGCGAGAGGTCGCCCGCCACCACATTGCGGATGTCCGCCACCTGGGACGACTCCGGCAGGTCGCGGCCCCAGTTCACGCCGGTCAAGTGATAGCCGGCCTCGTTGGCACCGCAGACGAAGTCGCTCATTTGTGCCACCGCAAGGTCCGCAACGATGCGGATCCTGTCGCTCGCGATCCCGACCGGGCCGATGTAGCCGGGCACGCAGCCCAGATGCGCCTGCACCTCGCCGTCGGTGGCGAAGCGGAAGGGATCCAGACCGGGAATCTTGCTCAACTTGACCTCGTTCAGGGTGTGGTCGCCTCGCAGCAGCGCGAGGTGGAACTGTTCTTCGTGCATCAGGGCGATGGCCTTCACCGTCCGTTCGAGCGGCAGGCCCAGCAGGGTGGCCACGTCCTCGCACTTCTCCTTGCCCGGCGTGGGCACCTTCTGCATCGACTGAGAGGCGCTCGCTCGGGACTGACTTTGGGCCAAAGCCTGCGCCAGTTCGACGTTGGCGGCGTAGTCCGAGCCGTCGCTGTAGGCGATCAGATCCTCGCCCGAATCCGCCAGCACGTGAAACTCGTGGGACCCGGTGCCGCCGATGGAGCCCGTATCGGCGGCCACGGCGCGGTACTTGAGTCCGAGCCGGGAGAAGATGCGCGAGTAGGTCTGGTACATGTTCCGGTATTCGCGCTGAAGATCCTCGTAACCGGTATGGAACGAGTAGCCGTCCTTCATCAGGAACTCGCGCCCGCGCATCACGCCGAAGCGCGGGCGGATCTCGTCGCGGAATTTCGACTGGATCTGATAGAAGTGGATCGGCAACTGGCGGTAGCTCCTGATTTCGCGCCGCACCACGTCGGTGATCACCTCCTCGTGGGTCGGGCCGATGCAGAAATCGCGCTGATGGCGGTCCTTGATGCGCAGCAGTTCGGGACCGTATTGCTGCCAGCGGCCCGATTCCTGCCACAACTCCGCCGGCTGTACCGCCGGCATCTGCAGTTCGATGGCCCCGGCACGGTTCATCTCCTCGCGCACGATCGCCTCTACCTTGCGCAGCACGCGCAGACCGAGCGGCATCCAGGTGTAGATGCCGCCGGCGAGGCGCTTGATCAGCCCCGCCCGCAGCATCAGCTTGTGACTCACGATCTCCGCGTCGGCGGGGGCTTCCTTGAGGGTGGCGAGAAAGAATCGCGTTGCGCGCATGCTAGGTGGCCCGAGAAAAACGAAAATTCTAACCCAGCGACGCTGCATGCTCAGTCGATAGACCTCGCTGTGCCTTTGCAAGGCTGGGCGAATGTGGAAGAATCGGGACAGTTAAATTTTTGATGGATTGCACGAATGCTCGACCGGGAAGGTTATCGCCCGAACGTCGGCATCGTCCTGGTCAACGCGCGCAACGAGGTTTTCTGGGCCAAGCGGATCCGCGAACACGCCTGGCAGTTTCCCCAGGGGGGAATCAAGCACGGCGAGTCGCCGGTGCAGGCGATGTACCGCGAATTGTTCGAGGAAGTGGGTCTGCTGCCCGAGCAGGTCAAGATATTGGGGCGCACGCGCGGCTGGTTGCGATACGACGTGCCGAGGGAGTGGGTGCGCCGCGACGCGCGCAACGTGTATCGCGGGCAGAAGCAGATCTGGTTCCTGCTGCGCCTCGTTGCGCGCGATTGCGCGGTCTGCCTGCGCGCCAGTGACCATCCGGAGTTCGACGCCTGGCGCTGGAGCGACTTCTGGTCGCCTCTGGACGCGGTGATCGAGTTCAAGCGCGGTGTCTACGAGCAGGCGCTGAACGAACTTTCCCGCCTGCTGTTTCGCGGCATGCGATCGCATTTGCCCCCGGTGCCGGCCAGCCCTCAACTCTGATAAGGCCGTTGCCCGCTCGATGCCCCGGATGTGACATGGCTGGCGTGTCGAATCCGAAGCCTGGATCAAGTCCGTCCGACGACCTGGGCCGCGTCTGAACCGGTGTCTTGCCCATTACAGGAAGCCACGATGGAAATCGACGAATCGAAGATCGGGGTAGTCCGCAAGCCGCGCTCGCCGACGGCTGTCGCGCGCGCCCGCCAGGGGCCAGCCGGTTCGACGGCGGAGGGGGCGGTGTGAGCACCTTGTTGACGGCTGCCTTGAGGTCGGTGGCGATCCTTTTCGCCGCTCTCCAGGGACTGACTTTCGCCTTTGCGGCGGAGGAGGCCGGAGACTCGGCTCCCTGGAACGAGGCCGAGGTGGCTCTGCCGGCGATGCCCAAGGCCGATGGCATAGAGCTCTACGTCACGGCGGCCGCCACGAATCGCTTCTTCGTCGATCCGGCCTCGGTGAGCGTCGACACCGACGGCGTGGTGCGCTACGTGATCACTGTCAGAAGCAACGCCGGGGCTACCAGCATCAATTTCGAGGGCATCCGTTGCCCAACGCACGAGCGCCGCCTCTACGCGTTCGGCCGGCCGGACCAGTCCTGGTCGCGGGCCAAGACCTCGAACTGGGCGCGCATCAGCAACGCCGGGGCCAATCGTTATGCCTATGTGCTGATGCGCGAATACGTCTGCCCCAATGGCGCGGCCGTTCGCAGCGCGGAAGAGGGCGTCGATGCTCTGCGGCGGGGCGGGCACCCATCGGTGCAGATGGCGCCTGGATCGTGAGCGCCGGATTCGGGCGTTCCCGGGCCGCAGTCCGTCATCGTGTCAGAATGACCGTCGGAGGCAGGAAATGAACCTCGATCAACTCATCATCGAATTCGACAAGGGACTGCGCACCGTCTTCGCGCCCGCGTCGGCCGTCAGGCCCGTCCCCGGTGCCGAACTGCCCGAAGCCGAACTGACGCCTGACGAGAAAGGCCTCGCCGCGGCGCTGATGCGGGTCAATCACGTGGGCGAGGTGTGCGCTCAGGCGCTCTACCAGGGGCAGGCGCTGACTTCGCGCGATCCCGCCCTGGCAGATGCCCTGCGCCAGGCCGCCCACGAGGAAACCGAGCATCTGGCGTGGACAGAAAGCCGAATTTCGGAACTGGGCGGACGCAAGAGCCTGCTCAACCCCCTGTGGTATGGCGGGGCGCTGGCCATGGGCCTGGTGGCGGGTCGCATGGGCGACGCCTGGAATCTCGGCTTCCTGGCGGAAACGGAACGTCAGGTGGAGGCCCACCTTAACGACCACCTGGGACGGCTGCCGCCGGCGGACCGCAAGTCCCAGGAGGTGCTGGATCAGATGAAGCGCGACGAGATCGCCCACGCCGAAACCGCAGTGCGTTTGGGGGCACGGGAACTGCCCGGACCGGTCAAGCTGGCGATGAAGCTCGCCTCGCGCGTGATGACCCGCACCGCCTACTGGGTTTGAAGGCGCTCAGCCTTCGACGATCTCCCAGTCGTGGGTTATCTCGGCGGTCTTGGCCAGCATGGCCGAAGCCGAGCAGTATTTCTCGGCCGAAAGCTTGATCGCCCGTTCCACCATCTCCGGTTTCAATTCCCGACCGGTGACCCGGTAGTGGAAGTGGATGCGAGTGAATACTTTGGGCTCGGTTTCCGCCCGCTCCGCTTTCATCGAAACCTCGCAGCCCTTCACCTCCTGCCGGCCGCGCTTCAAAATCAGCACCACATCGAAGCCGGTGCAGCCGCCGGTGCCGGCGAGCAGCAACTCCATCGGCCTGGGCGCCAGATTTCGACCACCGGCCGCGGGTGCCCCATCCATCATCAGTGCATGACCGCTCCCGGTTTCCGCCAGAAAACTCATGCCGTCCACCCACTTGACCACGCATTCCATGACCAGACTCCGCCGACACAGGACGCCGGATTCTAGCCCGTCGAAGGCGCGTGCTGGGGCCTGAGTTCCGCTGAAAGTCGGGGGCTCAGGTTATGGTGCGATGCAATATCAGCTGCCTCCGCGGCATCCAGGATGTTGCTTCAGCCGGCGAGACAACGGCAGTTCATCCCATCGAGGAATCCGGGCAGAACGGGAAGTGGCGCTTAAACAGCAAGTTACATACTCTTGGCGGTTTCATAGGAGAGGCCTCAAACAGATGCCGCACTGCACAAAAAATTCTTGCATCGCACAACAAGTTCGTGCATCATGGGCACGTACCGAATGCCTGTCGCGCTGCTTCAGCCATTCTGCGGTTTTGTCTCCTCCACCCTCCTCCTTTGGTGTGGATTTAGCGCAACTCATCACCGAGTTGCGCTTTTTTTTTGCCCGGTCGCGCGTCTGGGCGCAAGGCGCGTTTGACAGGCTCTCCCCATCCCTCATAGAATGCGCGGCTTTTCCGCCGAATCCGAAGCGCGTACAAGGAAGCTCCGATGAGAACGTTTTCAGCCAAGCCGCACGAAGTCAAGCGCGACTGGTTCGTGGTTGACGCCGCCGACAAGGTGCTCGGGCGGGTTGCCAGCGAGATCGCCCGCCGCCTGCGCGGCAAGCACAAGCCCGAGTTTACGCCGCACGTCGATACCGGCGATTACATCGTCGTGGTCAACGTCGAGAAGCTGCGGGTTACCGGCAACAAGGCCGAGGACAAGAAGTACTACCGTCACAGCGGCTACCCCGGCGGCATTTACGAAACCAACTTCACCAAGCTGCAGCAGCGCTTTCCGGCCCGCGTGCTGGAGAAAGCCGTGAAGGGCATGCTGCCCAAGGGGCCGCTGGGTTACGCCATGCTGAAGAAGCTCAAGTGCTACGCCGGCAGTACCCACCCCCACTCCGCGCAACAGCCGCGCACGCTGGAAATCTGAGGGACCGATCATGGCAACCCAGTACTATTACGGTACCGGCCGGCGCAAGACCGCGGTAGCCCGTGTGTTCATCAAGCAGGGCAAGGGCGGCATCGTCGTCAATGGCAAGCCGGTGGATGAGTTCTTCTCTCGCGAAACCGGCCGCATGATCGTGCGCCAGCCGCTGGAGCTGACCCAGCACGCGAACACCTTCGACATCATGGTCAACGTCATCGGTGGCGGCGAGTCCGGCCAGGCCGGCGCGGTGCGCCATGGCATCACCCGGGCGTTGATCGAGTACGACGCGGCGCTCAAGCCGGTACTGTCCCGGGCCGGTTTCGTCACCCGCGACGCGCGCGAAGTCGAGCGCAAGAAGGTCGGTCTGCACAAGGCGCGGCGGCGCAAGCAGTTCTCCAAGCGGTAATCGGGTCGCGTTTGCAAGCCCCGGTTTTCAAGAGAAGAGCCGCCTGCTGGCGGCTTTTTTCTTAGCGCCGGGGCGCCGTTTCGGAGGTTGGGTGCCCGGCTGCGCCCCATCCGTCGGCATCGTGACCGGAAAGGACTAAATCGTGATCAAGGTTGGCGTTGTCGGTGGCACCGGCTACACCGGGGTCGAACTGCTGCGGCTGCTGTGCCAGCATCCCCACGTGGAGTTGCGTGCGATCACCTCCCGCGGCGAGGCAGGCCTGCCGGTGGCGGACATGTTTCCCAGTCTGCGCGGGCGGGTGGGTTTGCGCTTCAGCGATCCGAAGGAAGCGGATCTCGCGTCCTGCGACCTGGTGTTCTTCGCTACCCCGAACGGCATAGCGATGCAGCAGGCGGCGGCGCTGCTGCAAGCCGGCGTGCGCATCGTCGATCTGGCAGCCGATTTCCGCATCCGCGACGTCGCCCTCTGGGAAAAGTGGTACGGCATGACCCATGCCGCGCCGGCGTTGGTCGCCGAGGCGGTGTATGGCCTGCCGGAAGCGCACCGCGCGTCGATCCGCAAGGCGCGGCTGGTGGCCAATCCCGGCTGCTATCCGACCGCGGTGCAGCTCGGCTTACTTCCGCTGGTGGAAGCAGGGCTGGTGGATCTCGACCACCTCATCGCTGACGCCAAGTCCGGTGTCTCGGGTGCCGGCCGCAAGGCCGAGGTGCCCACCCTGTTCTCGGAAGCCTCCGACAATTTCAAGGCCTACGGCGTGGCCGGGCATCGCCATCTGCCGGAAATCCGCCAGGGCCTGGCCCAGGCTGCCGGACGCAGCGTCGGACTCACCTTCGTGCCGCACCTGACGCCGCTGATCCGCGGCATCCACGCCACCCTTTACGCTCGGATGACGAAGGAGGCCGACTTCCAGGCGCTGTTCCAGCAGCGCTATGCGACGGAGCCTTTCGTTGACGTGCTGCCCCCCGGCAGCCATCCGGAGACGCGCTCGGTGCGCGCCGCCAACACCTGCCGCATCGCCGTTCATCGTCCCCAGGGCGGCGACACCCTGGTGATCCTGTCGGTGATCGACAACCTGGTGAAGGGCGCCGCCGGGCAGGCGGTGCAGAACATGAACCTGATGTTCGGCCTGGAAGAGACTGCCGGGCTGACTCAGGTGCCGATCCTGCCGTGACCTGCTGCCGGGGCGGGCGCCCCGGCGCTGAGCATCGCAACACTGCGAAGCGGTTTCCCATGGCACGGCCTCATTTCCACACTCCAAAGTCAGTCCCTGCGGGCCGGCGCCAAGCATGAAGATGCGCTGGTGGAGCCGTTTCGGAATCACCGCGCCGCGCGTCGCGGTGCACGCGCACGTCCCCTGGTATTGGCGTGCCATAGGCGCCACGCTGATGCTGGCGATCGCCGTGGGCTTGGGCGCCTGGGCCTACGACGCAGTGCGGCAGGCGACTGGCGGGGAGCAAGCGGGGACAGAGCAGATCCAGGTGTTGCGGGGACGAATCGACGAACTCCAGGGGGAGCTTGCCGCCCTGCATTCCGCGCCGCCGCCGAGCGAGAGCGCGCAGCAGATCGAGCGCACCACCTACGAGCAACTGGTGCGTCAGGTGAAGGTGCTGGAGGAGCAGAACGCCCGCCTCAAGGAGGAGCTGGCTCTGTTCGAGCGGCTGCAGACCATCGGCGGTGGTGCCCCGGGGCTGACCATCAACGGCCTGCAGGTGGAGGCGGACACGGTGCCGGGTCAGTATCGCTACCGGGCGCTGGTGGCCGCCCAGGGCGGGAAGAGCGAGGGCGAGTCGCGCGCATCCATGCAACTTGTCGTGTCCCTGATGCAGGGGGAGCAGCATGCTATGATGGTTTTGCCTGGAGCCAAGGATGCCGATCGGCAGCGCTACGACTTGACGATCCGATATTTCCGGCGCATAGACGGCACCTTCCAGTCGCCCAAGGGGAGCAAGGTCGTCAGCGTCGAACTGCGTCTGCTCCAGGATGGTGCTCTGCGGGCGTCCCAGCGTGTGACACTTTGAGGGGGGTGAACATGTTCGGCAACAGGAAGAAGCATTCGAGCCGCATCGACAGCCTGATCGGCGCCGGCACGCGCATCGAGGGCGATGTGATCTTTTCCGGCGGCTTGCGGATCGACGGCGAGGTCAAGGGCGACGTCCGCGCCGCCGAGGACAACGCGGCTACCCTGGTCGTCAGCGCCCAGGCGCGCATCGAGGGCGAGGTGCACGTCGCTCACTGCGTCATCAACGGCAGTGTCACCGGCACCGTTCACGTGGCGGAAAACCTTGAACTTCAGCGCGGCGCCCAGGTCACAGGCGATGTTCACTACGCCAATCTGGAGATGCACCAGGGTGCTGTCGTGCAGGGACGGCTGGTGCATCACAGCGAGGCAGCTCGCGGCGCCGCCCTGAAGCTGGCTTCGAGCAATTGACTCTGGTTCTCATTCGCCAGATAATCCGACGACTTTCGATTCCCCCAGGAGTTTCGCCATGAATGCTGCAACCGAGATGCCGGCACCGCTGTTATTCACCGACAGCGCCGCCGGCAAGGTCAGGCAACTGATCGACGAGGAAGGCAATGCCGATCTGAAACTGCGCGTGTTCGTCACCGGCGGTGGCTGCTCGGGCTTCCAGTACGGCTTCACCTTCGACGAAGTCACCAACGAAGACGACACCGTGTTGCAGAAGAACGGCGTCACCCTGCTGATCGATCCGATGAGCTTCCAGTATCTGGTTGGCGCCGAGATCGACTACCAGGAAGGCCTGGAAGGCGCCCAGTTCGTGATCAAGAACCCCAACGCCACCAGCACCTGCGGCTGCGGTTCGTCCTTCACCGCCTGACCGGGACTGACCTTCACCCGAACGGGGCGCTGCGGCGCCCCGTTCGCTTTCCTCGGCTCCCCGATCCGGTCCGGCACTCGCTGCGCCACCGGGTGGGGTGCCTCCATAGTGTAAAATCCTGCCTTTTTACGGCGCTGCCCGGCGTGCTCTCCGCGGATGCGGAAGTGACACGGCGGCGTCGACATAAGGGAGAACAAAGTCATGCCGAAGTACGCCACCGAAGCCATTCGTGCCGTTGCCCTAGTCGGACACGCCGGCGCAGGCAAGACCACGCTGGCCGAGACCCTGCTGCACCGCGTCGGCGCGATCAAGGAAAAGGGCAGCGTCGAGCGCGGCAACACGGTGTGCGACTTCGATCCCCTGGAGAAGGCAGCCCAGCATTCGATGCATGCTGCACTGGTGAACTTCGCCTACCAGGACGTCCATATCCACCTCATCGACACCCCTGGCTACCCCGATCTGGTGGGTCAGTCCATCAGCGCCCTGGCAGCCGTGGAAACGGCGGCGGTGGTGATCAATGCCCAGAACGGCATCGAACTGACTACCTCGCGCATGATGAAGTGGGCCGCCAACCGCGGTCTGGCGCGCATGATCATCGTGAACAAGATCGACGCCGAGAACGTCGATTTGCCGAAACTGGTGAATGAAATTCGCGAGCACTTCGGCAAGCAGTGCATGCTGCTGGACCTGCCGGCGCACCACGGCCAGGATGTGGTGGAAGTGCTGGACCACGACAGCGGCGACGCTGATTTCGACTCCGTCGAGGCCGCCCACCGCGCCCTCATCGACACCCTGGTGGAAGAGGACGAGAGCCTGCTCGCGCGCTACCTTGAAGAGGGTCAGGACCCGTCCCCCGGCGAACTCCACGCTCCCTTCGAGAAGGCACTGCGGGAGGGGCATCTGGTGCCCGTCCTGTTCGTCTCCGCCAAGACCGGCGCCGGTATCGACGAGTTGCTCCGCGTGCTGGCGACCCTCGCACCGAATCCAGCCGAAGGCAACCCGCCGCCGTTCTACAAGGGCGAGCCCGGTGCTGCCGAGATCGAGGCCTTCCACGCCGAGCCCGATTCTTCGAAGCACGTGCTGGCCCATGTCTTCAAGGTCGTGATGGACCCCTACGTCGGCAAGGTCGGTGTATTCCGCGTCTATCAGGGCACCATCACCAAGGATTCGGCGCTTTTTGTCGGCGACGGCCGCCGCCCTTTCAAGGCCGGCCATCTCTACATGCTCCAGGGCAAGGACTACGTCGAGACCGACGCCCTGGTGCCCGGCGACATCGGCGCCGTAGCCAAGGTGGAGGAGATCGAATTCGACGCCGTGCTGCACGACTCCCACGACGAAGACCACATCCACCTCAAGCCCCTGGAGTTTCCCAAGCCCATGCACGGTCTGGCAGTCGAGACCAAGAAAAAGGGCGACGAGCAGCGCATCTTTGAGGTGCTGCACAAGCTCGAGATGGAAGACCCCTGCTTCGGGGTCGAGCGTCACCCCACCACCAACGAGACGGTGATTCGTGGCCTGGGCGAACTGCACCTGCGCGGCAAGCTGGAGAAGATGGCCAACCAGTACAAGCTGGAAGTCACCACCAATCCGCCGCGCATCCCATATCGCGAAACTGTCACCAAGTTCGCCGAAGGCCACCACCGCCACAAGAAGCAGACTGGCGGCGCCGGCCAGTTCGGCGAGGTCTATCTCAAGATCGAGCCGCTGGAGCGCGGCCAGGGCTTCCAGTTCGACGACCAGACCAAGGGTGGGGTGATCCCCAACGTGTTCATGCCCGCGGTGGAAAAGGGTGTGCTCCAGGCGCTGGCCGAGGGCGGCATCGCCGGCTACCCGGTGGAGGATATCCGCGTCATCGTCTATGACGGCAAGAGCCACCCGGTGGACGGCAAGGAAGTCGCCTTCATCACCGCCGGCAAGAAGGCCGTGCTCGACGCAATCGCCAAGGCCGGCCCGGTGGTGCTGGAGCCCATCGTCAACATCGAAATCGTGGCTCCGGACAGGTTCGTCGGCGACCTCACCTCGGACCTCTCCGGGCGGCGCGGCCAGGTCACCGGCACCGAAGGCCGGGGCACCGACACCATGGCCATCACCGGCACCGTGCCTCTGTCCGAACTGTCCGACTACCAGTCGCGACTGCGCTCCATGACGGGCGGCCACGGCTCCTACACCATCGAGTTCTCCCACCACGCGGCGGTGCCGCCCCAGGTGCAGCAGCAATTGATGTCCCAGTTCAAGCGCGCCGCCGACGAGGACTGAACATGGGGGCGAAAGCCATCGTGTGGTCTGGTTCGGCCACCATGCCGATCATGGACGCGGAGTTGGCCGACTGGGTGCGCCGCGTCGGTTACCAGCCCGTAGCCTGCAGAAGTTTCGGGCTGAGCTGTCGCGGGCTGAGCTTGCCGTGGCAGCGAGTACCGCCTACATTAAAGAACCGCACCACCTCACAGGAGACCCTAAGATGACCAATCGACTCGCAAGCCTGCTCGCCGTGCTGCTGGCGGTAACCGCCACCTCCGCCTTCGCCTGTCCGGCCGACAAGGCCAAGCAGGGCATCCAGTCCGACGGCAGCCAGATGACGCCGGTTCCCCCCAAACCACCCAAGATCTGATCGCGGCAGGAACCGGCGAAAGGCGGCTGCGGCCGCCTTTCTTGTCGGTACCTCTACGGTCCCGGGCCGGCTCATTCCTCAGGGTGGAATGGGCCAGACGGGCCTCATTGCACCATCGAAGGCGCCCCAAATCGGCTGGCTCCGGCGTTCGGCATTGGACCGACCTGCCCTCGATCGATCCGAGGCCATGCCAAGTGCGTTGCCGGATGAAGGAACACAGCGCGGCGCCCTGCGCTGCGCCGTCCTGGCGCTGGTCGCTGTCCTCGCTACCATGGCCGCCGCCCAGCCCCCGCCGGGAACCATCGAAGGCCAACTCCTCCAGCGCCAGCAATACCAGAACGAACTGCTGCTACGCCAACGTCAATTCCAGCAACTCGCCGATCCCGCTCTCACCCCCACGCAGCGCCTGGAACTGGAGCGTCGTCACTTCGATCAGTCGCAGCGGCAGCGCCAGTTGCACGACTCCCAACTTCGCCGCCACCTTCCCCTGCAACAGGAACTGCTGCAACTACCGCCGACGCGGCAGCAGGAGCAGTTGACCTACGAAAAGTGGCGCTTCGAAAGGGAGCGGGAGAGCGAGTGGCCGTCGCTGGAGATCGATCCCTAGGAGTGCTGCAGCTCGACGGCGTCGCGGTCCTTTGCGTGCAGCTGCATCTCCTGCTGCCGGCGCATGCAGGCCTGAACCAGCACCCGCACCGACTCGGCAGGGAGTTCCGGGAAACGGTCCCGCACCGCGCGGAACGCGAGACGCGAGAGCGATTGCCCTGCCCAGTGGTTTTCGGGGGCCAGGAAGGGGCATACGAGCTCGCAGACCTGGTCGAAAATTCCTCTGAGTTCAGGATTAGTCCGGCGGTCCGGCTGGTGCTGGCCGTCAGCGTTTGCATATGTACGTTCCATGATCTCCCCTCCATCCCAGATAAGTGCTTGAATCGGCACCGCCAGGGGAAACCTGAGGCGGGCGGGTGAATGCGCGCGGCCTGCACCAACTGCCGGCACCTGCTACCTTGGTAGTTCCGGAGAGCCATCCCAGATCAACAGACGAGGCAAGCATGGCGACCAACACCATACGGCTGCACCGCGTGCTGCGGGCACCGCCCGAGCGGGTCTATCGGGCCTTTCTCGACGCCGACGCGATGGCCAAGTGGCTGCCGCCGAACGGATTCACGGCCAAGGTTCACCACATGGAGGCAAGAGTCGGCGGCAGTTTCCGCATGTCGTTCACCAACTTCTCGTCGGGGAAGAGCCATTCCTTCGGCGGCGAGTATCTCGAACTCACGCCCCACGAACGCATCCGCTACACCGACAACTTCGACGACCCCAAGCTGCCGGGCGAGATGCACGTGACGGTCAGCCTGACGGGCGTGTCCTGCGGGACCGAGCTGCACATCGTGCAGGAAGGCATTCCCGAAGTCATCCCGGCCGAGGCCTGCTATCTCGGCTGGCAGGAGTCGCTGGTCCTGCTGGCGAAACTCGTCGAGGCCGAGATTCCGGACTGAGGCCCTGCTTGCGCCCGCGGGGTCGTGGGCGGTCAATCGTCTTCGTCCGTCCTCCTCGGCCAGATCTTCTTGAGCAGCCGGGACCGCGAACGGTCCGCGAGCAGCATGCCGCCGGGCCGGCAGCGCGGGCAGTAGTTGGTTTCGTTCTCCCGCATACACGATGCGTGCGACCTTCGCCCTCGCACGCCGGGCAGGGAAGACCGTGCGGTCATGCACCGCCATCTTTGGGCGGAAGGCGGTGACTGCGGAAAAGCTTTGCCGACTTGGCTGCGCAGGATCCGCGATGAGTAAACGCGGTGGGCAGCACGAAGGGACTTTGCAGCCGCGTGCCCAGGAACAACTGGCCGATAATCCGCGATTCCAGGTTTTCGACATGGACGACGATGCCGGTGGTGAGTTCGGGCGTGGGGTTTGTGTCGCAAAGCAACAAAGCCCGCTCATCTGCGGGCTTTGTTTGAACTGGCGACCTCCAAGTTCATGCGGCACGTCGCTGCCGCGATTTTCCTTTCGAGGGGAGCGGAGGTTCCGTGCTTACTTTGTCTTGTTGCCTCAGTTTCTCGGAAATCAGTTCCCGAAATATCCGCCTTCTCTCCGCGTCCGCAAATCGCTGCAAAATCTGCCTCATGAGGGTCTGATACCCGATCTCGCCGTTAAATGACGCAATCAATTTAAAGTCCTCAATCAAGGACTTATTCAGGCGGATGGAAATTAGCTGCATGCAAGCAGCTTCGTCGATACCGGTCTCGTCCTCGTCAAAGACCCCAACGAAGTCTTCGTCCGCCCCATAGACTCGGTCATCCCACGCTTCGTCAGACGCAGGGATGCTCTGCTTGTTCATGAAAGTCCTCTCATAACCAATGATTAAACGGAAACTGTAAATACAGTATGGACAGAAAACGTGCGAAGTCAAGGCATCAAACTGCCTCACCGCCATATTTTTTATATATACGATTCTCTTCGTCGTTTGGCGGGAACGCAGTACGTAGATAGATCTTGTCTTCCTTCCTGACAAACACGACTTTCAGCTTCTTGCCCCAATCGGTCTCAGAGATAAACCAGAGTGTTGGCGGATCAGATGCGTGGTCTTCGCGGGTGTCGGTCAAAAACTTCCCGATGCGGTTCGCGAAGCACTGTGATACCTCGTCCGGTGAGACACCGTGTTTGCTCGCTAGTTTCTCACGAATCTTGGCGGAAATGACTATAGGCATGTAGCTACATCTCCTGAGGCTGCGTGTCGCGACCCAACCATGCGTGACCACAAACAGCGCGCGATATCGGGGAATTGTATATACATTAGTCCATTTTGTGCAACCTACCCCCGCTCACGCGACTGCCAGCACAACTGGTTCATCGGCTCAACATGAATCTTTCCCTGCAGGAGGCGCTGGAAGTACGCACCCGCGACGCCCTCGCCTGCGGCGCGGTGCAGCCCATCGAGACCGAGCAGATCGCCATCGAGGACGGCGGGATGCGCTTCGTGGTGCGCAAGGTGTCCAGCCTGGCGCGCAAGGAACTGGCGCGGCGCGCGGGCGGGCCGGCGCCGGCGAATCCCTTCCTGCCGCCGGAGCCGGAACTGCTGGTGGGGGAGATTTCCGATACTCATCGCGCGCTGCTCAACAAGTTCAATGTCATCGAGCGTCACCTGCTGATCGTCACGCGCCGCTTCGAACACCAGGAATGCCTGCTGAACCTGGACGACTTCACCGCGCTTGCCGCCTGCATGGCGCAGATCGACGGGCTGGGCTTCTACAACGGCGGCACCGAGGCCGGGGCGAGCCAGCCGCACAAGCATCTGCAACTGGTGCCGCTGCCGCTGGCGGACGATGGACCGGCGGTGCCGGTGGAGGCGCTGTTTCCAGGCGACGCGCGTGGGATTGCCGTCCTGCAGGGACTGACTTTCGATCATGCCTGGGCGCCGCTGCCGCCGGGGCTTTTCGATTCGGCCGATACGGCGGGTGCGGCGCTTCACGACCTCTACCGCAGGCTGCTGGAACGGGTGCGGCTGGGGGCGGTGCGCGTCGGGGACGAGGAGCGACAGTCCGCGCCCTACAACCTGCTGCTCACGCGCCGCTGGATGCTGCTCGTGCCGCGCAGCCGCGAGCATTACCAGGGCATTTCGGTGAATGCCCTGGGCTTTGCCGGGTCGCTGTTCGTGAAGGACGACGCGCAGTTGGCGGCAATCCGGCGGGCGGGGCCGATGGCGGTGTTGCGGGGGGTGGGGCGGCTTTGACGTGGGTGGCGGAAGGCGCTTCGCTTTTCCGCCCTACGACTTGTGGGGGAGGAAGGACGTGGTCAGCCTGTGCCGCGTTCCGCCAGGAATGCCGCCAGCACTTTCGCCGTGTGCGACTCGTTTCCCGCCGCGGCGACTTCGTCCGGGCTGCCCTGGGCGACGATGCGCCCGCCCGCCGCGCCGCCCTCGGGGCCGAGGTCGATGATCCAGTCCGCCTCGGCCATGACGTCCAGATTGTGCTCGATCACCACCACGGTGTTGCCGGCGTCCACCAGGCGGTGCAGGACGCGGATCAGCTTTTCCACGTCCGCCATGTGCAGGCCGACGGTGGGTTCATCGAGGACGTAGAGCGTCTGCGGCTTGCGGGTGGGGCCGCGGCCGCCCGCCACGGTGCGTACCTTGGCCAGTTCAGTGACCAGCTTGATGCGCTGCGCCTCGCCACCGGAGAGCGTCGGGCTCTGCTGACCCAGGGTCAGGTAGCCCAGGCCGACGTCCTGCAACAGGCGCAGGGCGTGGTGGATGGCGGGCTGGGCGGCGAAGAAGTCGGTCGCCTCGTCCACGCTCATCGCCAGCACCTCACCTACGCTGCGGCCCTTCCAATGCACTGCAAGCGTTTCGTCGTCGAAGCGTTTGCCGGCGCAGACGTCGCACAGCACTTTCACGTCGGGCAGGAAGCTCATCTCGATGCGCTTCACGCCCTGGCCCTCGCAGGCGGGGCAGCGCCCGCCTGCGGTGTTGAAGGAGAAACGGCTGGCGCCGTAGCCCCGCAGCCGTGCCTCCTGGGTGTCGGCAAAGGCGCGGCGGATCGCGTCCCAGAAGCCGACGTAGGTGGCGGGGCAGGAACGGGGCGTCTTGCCGATCGGGGTCTGATCGACTTCGAGGACACGGCCCACCTGCTGCCAACCGGTGAGCTTGCGGCAGCCGCCGAGGGTGACCTCTTCCTTCGCGGCGACCAGGCGGTGCAGGTTTTCGCGCAGCACCTCCCGCGCCAGGGTCGATTTGCCGGACCCCGATACGCCGGTGACCAGCACCAGCCGTCCCAGGGGAATGCGGATGTCGATGTCCTGGAGGTTGTGCAGGCTCGCGCCGGCGATCTCCAGCGCAGGCAAGTCAGCCCCCACGGGGCGGCACGGCACCAGCGGATGGCGCAGCGGCGCGGCGAGGCAGCGCCCGGTGACCGAGTTCGGGTCGCGCAGCAGGTCCTCCACCGTGCCCTCGGCCACCACCTGCCCGCCGCGGGTGCCGGCGCCAGGGCCGAGATCGAGCACGTGGTCGGCATGGCGGATGGTGTCCTCGTCGTGCTCCACCACCACCAGGGTGTTGCCCTTGGCCTGGAGCCGCGCCAGGGTATCGAGCAGGATGCGGTTGTCCCGCGGATGCAGGCCTATGGTCGGCTCGTCGAGCACGTAGCACACGCCCTGGAGATTGGAGCCGAGTTGCGCGGCGAGCCGGATGCGCTGTGCCTCGCCGCCGGAAAGCGTGGGCGCGGCGCGGTCCAGCGCGAGGTAGGAAAGCCCCACGTCCTCCAGAAAAGACAGCCGCCCGCGCACCTCCGCCAGCAGGTCGCGGGCGATTTCGGCGGCGCGGCCTTCCAGCTTCAGCGCCTGGAAGAAGTTTGCCACCTCCGCCACCGGCAGCGCGGTAAGTTCCGCGATGTTGCGCTCGCGAAAGCGCACGTTGAGCGCCACCTCGTTGAGCCGCCGGCCGTCGCAGGTGGGGCAGGTGTGGGCCTCGCCCTCGAACCAGTCGTTCCAGGCTGTCTCCTCGCCGCTCTGCTCGGCGTCGAAGCCCGGCAGCGCGAGGCCGGTGCCGTAGCAGCGTTCGCACCAGCCATGCCGCGAGTTGAAGGAAAAGAGCCGCGGATCGGGCTCGGCGAAACTGCGGCCGCAGGAGGGGCAGGCGCGTTTGGTGGAGAAGGTGGCGTGCTGAACCGGCGTTTCCCCGGCGCCTTCGGCCATGGCGCGGGCGAGATCGTCCAGCGGCCAGATCACCTGCACCACGCCCTTGCCGTAGTCCAGTGCGCTGGTCAGCGCCCGGCGCAGCGCACCTTCGGCTTCAGGCGCCACCACCAGGTCGGCCACCGGCAGTTCGATGTTGTGCTCGTGGAAGCGGTCCAGCCGCGGCCATTTCGCCGTGGGCAGGAAGGCGCCGTCCACCCGCAGGTGGGTATGGCCCTTGCCCCGCGCCCATTTCGCGAGGTCGGTGTAGTAGCCCTTGCGGTTCACCACCAGCGGCGCCAGCAGGCCGATGTGCTGGCCGCGCCGCTCCCGCAGCAGGCGTGCGGCGATCGCCTCCTCGCTCTGGGGCTCGATGGCTACCTGGCACGCGGGGCAGAACTGGGTGCCGAGCTTGACGTAGAGCAGGCGCAGGAAGTGGTAGATCTCGGTCAGGGTGGCGACCGTGCTCTTGCGCCCGCCGCGGGAGGTGCGCTGCTCGATCGCCACCGTCGGCGGGATGCCCCACACCGCGTCCACGTCGGGGCGTGCGGCCGGTTGCACGAACTGGCGCGCGTAGGCGTTGAGCGATTCCAGGTAGCGGCGCTGGCCCTCGCCGAAAACGATGTCGAAGGCGAGCGTCGACTTGCCCGAACCCGAGACACCGGTGATGACGGTGAAGCGGTTGTGGGGGATGGCGACGTCCACGTTTTTGAGGTTGTGCTCTCTGGCATTGTGGATGCGAATGGCCCCCTCTCCCCCGGCCCCTCCCCCGCGAGGGGGGAGGGGAGGCATGGGCTCGCGCACCTCGAAGGGGTTCTCCCTCTCCCTTGATGGGAGAGGGCCGGGGTGAGGGTGAGCCAACTGCTTGGCATACGCTGTAAGCGCAACCCCGGTATGGGACGCGGCGCAGGCCATGATGTCGGCAGGCGTTCCGGCGCATACCACTTCCCCGCCGGCGTCGCCACCCTCGGGGCCGAGGTCGATGATCCAGTCCGCTGCACCTATGACATCCAGGTTGTGCTCGATCACCATCAGCGAGTGCCCGGCGCCGATCAGGCGGCGGAAGGCGCGCAGCAGCTTGGCGATGTCGTCGAAGTGCAGGCCGGTGGTGGGCTCGTCGAAGAGGAAGAGCTTTCCCGGGGCCGAGGAGGCCGAGGCTTGTGCGAGATGCCCGGCGAGCTTGAGGCGCTGCGCCTCGCCACCGGAAAGCGTGGGTACCGGCTGGCCCAGCCGCAGGTACTCCAGGCCCACCTCGGCCAGGGGTTGCAGACCGCGCAGCACCTCGGGGCGGTCGGCGAAGAGTGCAACCGCCTCGGACACCGTCAGTTCCAGCACGTCGGCGATGGAACGGCCGCCCACCGTGATCTCCAGCACTTCGTCGCGGTAGCGGCGGCCGTTGCAGTCCGGGCAGCGCAGATAGACGTCGGACAGGAACTGCATCTCCACGTGTTCGAAGCCGTTGCCGCCGCAGCCGGGGCAGCGTCCGTCGCCGGCGTTGAACGAGAAGGTGCCGGCGGTGTAGCCGCGCTCGCGGGCGGCGGGCTCGGCGGCGAAGAGTTTGCGCAGCGCGTCGAAGGCGCCGACGTAGCTCGCCGGGTTGGAGCGGGTCGTCTTGCCTATGGGCGTCTGGTCCACCAGCACCACTTCGCCGATGTTCTCATGGCCGCGGATGCCGCGGTGGGCGCCGGCAGCCTCGGTCGGCTTGCCCTGGAGTTTGCGCAGCGCCGGGTACAGCACGTCCTGCAACAGGGTCGACTTGCCCGAGCCCGACACGCCGGTAATGCACGTGAGGCGCTTGAGCGGGATGGCGATGTCTATGCCTTTGAGGTTGTGTTCGGCGGCGCCGAGGATTTCCAGCGTGGTGGCGGCGGGACGGGGGTCGGGGGCGCAATCCGCCGCCGCCTTCTTCCGCCCGCTCAGATAGTCGGCGGTGAGGCCCGGGCTCGCCATCATCGCCTCAGGCGTACCAAAGAACACGACTTCGCCGCCGTGCTCGCCGGGTCCCGGCCCCATGTCCAGGATGCGGTCGGCGGCAAACATGATCTGCGGGTCGTGCTCGACCACCACAAGGGAGTTGCCCGCCGCCTTGAGCCGCCGCATCACCTCGATCACCCGCCCCATGTCCCGCGGATGCAGGCCGATCGAGGGTTCGTCGAGCACGAACAGGGTATTCACCAGCGAGGTGCCGAGCGCCGTGGTGAGGTTGATGCGCTGCACCTCGCCGCCGGACAGGGTGCGCGACTGGCGGTCCAGGCTGAGGTAGCCCAGGCCCACCTGGCACAGGTAGTCCAGCCGCGTGCGGACCTCGGTCAGCAGCAGGTCGGTGGCCTGGTCCAGTGGCGCTGGAAGAGTGAGCCGGCCGAAGAAGGCAAGGCAGCGCTCTATCGGCTGAAGCATCAGATCGTGCAGGCACAGCCCCGGCTGCCGCTCCAGCAAAGTCAGTCCCCAGGAGGCGCCGTAGGGCATGAAGCGCCGTGCCGGCGGCAGCACCGCATCGGCATCGTCGCGCGTGCCCAGCCGCCACAGCAGGGCGTCGGGCTTGAGGCGGCTGCCGTGGCAGGCGGTGCAGGGGGTGTAGGCACGGTAGCGCGACAGCAGCACGCGGATGTGCATCTTGTAGCTCTTGGTTTCGAGCCAGTCGAAGAAGCGCTTGGCGCCGTACCACAGGCCGTCCTCCCAGTCGCCCTCACCCTCGATTACCCAGCGCTGCTCCTCGGGGTCAAGGTCGCGCCAAGGCACGTCGAGCGGGATGCCGCGCTTGCGCGCCCAGGCCTCCATGTCGGTCTGGCATTCGCGGTAAGACTCGGTTTGCCAGGGCTTGACCGCACCGTCGCGCAGGCTGCGCGAGGGGTCCGGGATCACCAGCCCGTAGTCGATGCCGATGCTGCGGCCGAAGCCGCGGCAGGTCTCGCAGGCGCCGATGGGCGAGTTGAAGGAGAACAGGCTCGGCAGCGGCTCGGCGTAGTGGATGTCGCAGTCGGCGCAGTGCAGGTCCGACGAGAAACGCCAAGTGGTCTCCCCTCCCCCCGCCGTGGGGGAGGGGCCGGGGGAGAGGGCGCTCCCGCCTTCGCCCAGCATCTGCACTTCGACCCGCCCCTGCCCCACCCGCAGCGCCGCCTCCAGCGCCTCGATCACCCGCGCCCGTTCTGCGGCGGACCAGCGGAAGCGGTCCTGCACCACCTCCAGCATCGTGTCGTCGCGCGCGGCGACGCGGGTGTAACCCTGGGCCTCCAGCATGCGCCGCACTTCCTCGGCGCTGAAGTTGTGGGGTAGGGGGACGGGAAAGACGACTGACAGCCTGGGGTCGCCCAGTCCGGCCGCCCGGAGGCTCACTTCTTCGTAAATCGACTGCGGCGTATCCCGCCGCACCGGCCGCCCGCAGCCGCGGCAATGGAGCTGCGCCGCGCGGGCGAACAGCAGCTTGAGATGGTCGTTCAGCTCCGTCATCGTGCCCACGGTGGAGCGCGAGGTGCGCACCGGGTTGGTCTGGTCGATGGCGATGGCCGGCGGGATGCCGTCGATGCGGTCCACCTGCGGCCGGTCCTGGCGGTCGAGGAACTGCCGCGCGTAGGGCGAGAAGGTTTCGACGTAGCGCCGCTGGCCCTCGGCGTAGAGGGTGTCGAAGACCAGCGAGGACTTGCCCGAGCCGGACACGCCGGTCACCACCACCAGTTCGTTCAGGGGGATGTCGAGGTCCAGGTTCTTGAGATTGTTCTGGCGCGCGCCGCGGATGGCGATCGCCTGGTGCTTGGGCTGGGGCATGGTTGCTGTGGGGTGCGCCATGCGCACCGCTTGTTGAACCGGGCGCGCATGGCGCGCCCTACGTTTTTGGGATGGCGCAGGCGTCATTCTGCGGCAACCGGGGGAAGGCGGGTAAAATCCCGCGACCCAAACCCACGGAGAACAGCACATGAACGCCAAGACCGAAAACGGCGGCGAACAGCAGGACGGACGCATGAGCTTCGACGAAGCCGTGCGCCACGTCACCCTCGGTGGCGCCGCGGCCTTCGCCGTGACGCCGGTGTTCGAGGATGACCAGGAAGCCGCCGCCGGCGCCCGCATCTACCTGCTCTCGGCCGACGGCAAGGGCAGCTACTTCATGCAGTTCGTCGCCGGCCCCTTCTTCTCGGCCGCCTACGCCGCCAACGAGCGTCTCGCCCCCGAGGACATCCCGGAGCGCATGCGCGAGCTGCGCTACATGCCCACCCGCTACGAGGAGGACTGGCTGTCGGATCAGGTGCAGCTGCTGATCCAGAAGCTGATGCAGGCCTCCGGCGCCGAGATGGCCCACATGCCCGACTACAAGAATGCCGTGCGCCCGCATGCCGAGGCGGAGGTGGTGTTCCCGGTGGCCTTCATCGGCAAGGGCGGCGCGACCAAGCACTGATTCCGGACGGATAGCCGTCCCCCGGAGACTGACTTTCGGTGGCCGATCTGCTGATCCGTGACTCGGGCGTCGTTGACGGCGCGATCAACAACGCCGTTGACCGCGCCGCCATGTCGCGTCATGACGGCGGCGCCGAACTGCGCTTCTGGCGCAGCACGCCCACTGCCAGCGTCGGCGCCTTCCAGGCGCTGGACCGGGAGTTGCGTCTCGACTTCTGCCGCGACCAGGGCCTCGCCGTGGTGCGGCGCCCCAGCGGCGGCGGTGCTATCTATCTCGATCCCGACCAGCTCGGCTTCAGCCTGCTGGTTGCTCGGGGCGAAGTGTTTCCCGACAGCGACCTCGAAGCAATCTACCGCCGCTGTGGCGCCGCGCTGGCTGCGGGGATTGAACGGCTCGGCATCGCGGCGAAGTTCAAGGCGCCCAACGACCTGGAGATCGAAGGCCGCAAGCTCGCCAGTTTCTTCGCCGCAGTGAGCGGCCCGTCGCTGCTGATCCAGGGCACTCTGCTGCTGGACGCCGACATCCGCAGCATGCTGGTCGCGCTGCGGGTGCCGACCGAGAAGCTTTCGCCGGACGGTCTAGCGGCGGCGCGGGACCGACTGGTTACGGTGCGCGAATGCCTGGGCGCCGTTCCCGACCTCGCCGCGGTGCAGCAGGTGGTGGCGGATGCGATTGCTGCCGAACTCGGATTGACTCCGCGCGGCGCTTTCTCGCCGCTGACTTTCCCCTGCGGCGACGCGGAAGCCGGCCATGCGTCAGACATCGACTGGAGCGAAGCCGACGGCTGGCTCGAAGCCGTCTACAAGTGCGACGGCGGCACGCTGCGGGCGCGGGCGCGCTTCGGCGAGGGCGATGTTTCGCTGGAGCGGGTCGAACTGGCGGGCGATGTCCACGTCGCGCCGGGTGATGCGCTACTGAAACTGGGCGCGGCATTGAGCAGGGCCGATGCTCGTAGCATTGCGGCGATTGTCGAGGGTGGGGGGGGGCGGCGGTCGGACGATCGACTTGTCGAAACCCTTGGCTTCGGTGCCGCCGACCTCTTGTGCCTGTTGCAACTGCTGTTCGAAAAGCAGCGTCTGCGCCGCGAAATCGGCCTCGACCTCCAGGACGCCAGCGCGCTGATGGTGGTGGGCGCGGATGACGCCTCGCCCCAGGCCATCCTGAACAATGCCAGCGTAATGCTCGTGCCCTACTGCGCCAAGCCCTCCTGGTGCAAGTGGCGGCACGAAGACGGCTGCACCGAATGCGGCCTGTGCGAGGTGGGCGATGCCTATCGCCTGGCGCGCGAACGGGGCATGCAGGTCACGAGCATCGTGCGCTACGAGCATCTGGTGGAAACGCTGCGCAAGATGCGCGAAGCGGGAGAACCGGCCTACGTCGGCATGTGCTGCAGCAACTTCTTCATCAAGCGCCAACGCGTCTTCCGCGACGCCGGCATCCCGGCGCTGCTGATGGACATCAGCGGCGCCAACTGCTACGAACTGCAGCAGGAGGACCAGGCCTACGCCGGCCGCTTCGAGGCCAAGGCGGAACTCAACCAGCGCCTGCTGGAACAGGTGATGCGCTTCGTGCCGCCGCAGCGGCGGGAAGACGGGGACTGATCGCCGCCTCGCGGGCGCTGACTTTGGCCCCGTCGGTTTGACATGGTGTAATCGTTCGATTACATTCGTCACATGTTCGTGCTGAAGCCCCTGCCGGCGTTCACTGCCTGGCTCGACGGCCTCGACGATGTGAGCGTTCGCAGCGTCGTGCTTGCCCGCCTCAAGCGCCTGGAGCTGGGCCTGATGGGCGATGTGGAGCCGGTGGGACAAGGCGTGTCGGAGCTACGCGTTCATCTTGGTGCCGGATGGCGCGTGTACTTCACCCGGCGCGGAGCGCAACTGATCGTGTTGCTCGCCGGGGGCTCGAAGCGTAGCCAGAAGCGAGACATCCGGCGCGCCAAGGCACTGGCGGCACTGCTCGACTGACTGGAGATACTGAAAGTGACCAAGCGCATCATGGCGGACGACCTGCCCGCGTTCGACGCCGCTCCCTACCTCGACAGCGAGGAAGCCATCGCGGCCTACCTGACCGACATCCTGGCGGCAAACGATCCGGCGCTGCTGGCGGCGGCGCTCGGCGACATCGCCCGGGCCCGCGGCATGAGCGAGATTGCCAAGGCTTCCGGCATCACGCGCGAAGCGCTCTACAAGGCCCTGCGATCGGACGCACAACCCCGCTTCGATACCGTGAGCCGGGTGTGTGCGGCGCTGGGCGTCAGGCTGGTTGCGCTTCCTGTTCACTCATAGCGCGTTGCGCTGCCGGAAGCCGGTGCGCCGCGTCGCGCCGATTGCCCCGCTCGCCTTTCGCGGCGACAATCCGGCCCTGCCGCGACGGCGCCTGGCGCCGTCCCCCAGGCACTGACTTTCAACCACGCGGACGAAAACCAACATGAACAAGCTGACGACCCTCCTGCTGACCACGCTTGCCGCCGCTGCGCTGCTCGGCGCCTGCGGCAAGAACGAACCCGCGCCTGCCGCCAAGCCTGCGGCAGCGCCGTCCGCCGTCGCGGCGAAGATCGTGATCGGCCTCGACGATCACTTCCCGCCCATGGGCTTCCGCGACGAGAAGAACAACCTCGTCGGCTTCGACATCGATCTGGCCAAGGAGGCCGCCAAGCGCCTCGGCATGGAGGTCGAGTTCAAGCCCATCGACTGGAGCGCCAAGGAGTCCGAACTCAACGGCAAGCGCATCGACGCGCTGTGGAACGGGCTCACCATCACCGAGGAGCGCAAGAAGAACATCGGTTTCACTTCGCCCTATCTCGAAAACCGTCAGATCGTGGTGGTCGGCGCCAACTCCATGGTCAAGACCAAGGCCGACCTCGCCGGCAAGGTGGTGGGCGTTCAGGACGGTTCCAGCGCCGTCGATGCGGTGCAGAAGGATGGCGTGGCGACTTCGATCAAGGAGCTGAAGAAGTTCGCCGACAACGTGACCGCGCTGATGGATCTGACCGCCGGCAGGCTCGACGCCATCGTCGTCGACGAAGTGGTGGGCCGCTACTACACCGCCAAGAAGCCGGGCGAGTACGCGGTGCTGGAAGAGCACTTCGGCACCGAGGAATACGGCGTGGGCACGCGCAAGGACGACACCGAACTGCTGGCCAAGCTCCAGAAGGCGATGGACGAGATGAAGAAGGACGGCGCCGCGGCGCGCATCTCGACGCAGTGGTTCGGCAAGGACATCGTCAAGTAATCCAAGGCCGCGATGAGCCGCGGCGGCCCCCTCTCCCCGGCCCTCTCCCGCGAGGGGAGAGGGTGAAAGACAGGCTCCCCGCCCCCAATTTCCATGGACTACATCCTCAGCATCCTCCCTCCGCTGGTGGAGGGCACCGGGGTCACGCTCCAGTTGTTCCTCATCACCATCGTGCTTTCGGTGCCGTTGGGCCTCGCGCTGGCGCTCGCGCGCATTTCCCGCTTCGGGCTGCTGAGTGGGGCGGTGAACGGCTACATCTGGCTGATGCGCGGCACGCCGCTGATGCTACAACTGCTGTTCATCTACTTCGCATTGCCCTTCGTGCCCGTGATCGGCATCCGGCTGCCGGACTTCCCGGCGGCCATCGTTGCCTTCGCGCTGAACTACGCCGCCTACTTCGCCGAGATCTTCCGCGCCGGCATCCAGTCCATCGACCGCGGCCAGTACGAAGGCGCCAAGGTGCTCGGCTTCAGCTACGCCCAGACGATGCGCCGCATCGTGCTGCCGCAGGTGGTCAAGCGCATCCTGCCGCCGGTGAGCAACGAGACCATTACCCTGGTGAAGGACACTTCGCTGATCTACGTGCTGGCGATGAACGACCTGCTGCGCGCCGCCCGCGGCATCGTGCAGCGCGACTTCACCACCACGCCCTTCGTCGTCGCCGCCGCCTTCTATCTCGGCATGACGCTGGTGCTCACCTGGGGCTTCCAGCGTCTGGAGAAGCGCTACGCCGTCTATGACGAATGACCTGCCGATGATCCGCGCCGCGGATGTGCACAAGCGCTTCGGCGCGGTGGAAGTGCTGAAGGGCGTGTCGCTGGAGATGGCCAGGGGCGAGGTGATCGCCGTCATCGGTCCCTCCGGCTCGGGCAAGAGCACCTTCCTGCGCTGCCTCAACCATCTCGAAACCATAGACCGTGGAAGCATCGAGATCGAGGGCGAAGCCATGGTGCGCACGGCGGACGGCGCGTGCCGCTACGCGCCCGACGCCCAGGTGCGCCGCATCTGCCGCAGGATGGGAATGGTGTTTCAGCACTTCAACCTCTTCCCCCACCTCACCGTGATGCAGAACCTGATCGAGGCGCCGCTCACCGTCCAGGGCAAGCGCCGCGAGGAAGTCGTGCCCAAGGCCGAGGCGCTGCTGCGCAAGGTCGGCTTGTTCGAGAAGCGCGACGCCTACCCCTCGCGCCTGTCCGGCGGACAAAAGCAGCGTGTGGCGATTGCCCGCGCCCTGGCGATGGAACCGGACATCATGCTGTTCGACGAGCCCACCTCGGCCCTCGACCCGGAACTCACCGGCGAAGTGCTGCGCACCATGCGCCAGCTCGCCGAGGAGCACATGAGCATGCTGGTGGTGACCCACGAAATGGCCTTCGCGCGCGAAGTCGCCGGCCGCGTGCTGTTCATGGATCAGGGCGAAATCATCGAGCAGCGCCCGGCCGCGGAACTCTTCGCCGATCCACGGCATCCGCGTACGCGGGCGTTTCTGGAACACATGCTGTAACCGCAGGTCGCGCCGGGGCAGCGCCTCCCGGGCGGGAGGCGCTGCCCCATGTCGGCCAGTGGCTTTACTACTGGACGTTGACGACGACGTACTGGGTACCGGAGGGCTGGTAGTAGGTTGCGCCGCATTGATGCAAGGTCGTGCCTTCAATGACGATGACCGTGCAGGCAGGAGGCAGGGCCACAACGGTAACGGAGGTCGCGACGATCATGCGCCTCGTCGTGCGCCGGGCCACGCCCGCGACGCTCACTGGCGTCATAGGTCTGCCGACAACCGCCTGGGCCTCTTCCACCAGGAGCCCGCCCTCGATGATCCCGCCGCCTGGCAGAAGCTCGCCGGCGCCCACGGCACACCCAAGTGCCAGCATCAGAACAGTCGATCGCTTCATCATTTGCCCTCCTCGGAGGCCACGAACTCCCCGGTTTCGTCAGTCGCGAGCGCTTGAAGTTTCTTCGCGCCCTGGGGAACCGAGAACTTGAACCGGTCGGCCGCGATTGCCGGTTTGGTATTCCAGTTGCGCAGTTCGACGCTGTACTGCGGGGCGCCTGCCACCCATTTGCTGGTGATCACATACTTCATGGGCAGGGGCTCGTCGCCATCCTTCACCCAGATCTGCCAGTTGACCTTGGACGTGCGAAAGGCCAGGTGATGACACTGGACGCCGCCCACGTAGGCCTTTCCGTAGTAGCCGCTGCCGGTTACTCCGGAGGAAAGAACCGCGTAGGGATTGGACAGCAGCAGGTCCGCTCCCGGCAGGCTCAGTCCGGAATCGGTTTCCAGTGCAGTGATCGCCTGGTCGATCGTTCCGGCTAGATCCTTCTGCATATAGGCATTTGCCGTCTTGCCGAAAATCGTCAGCTTGCTCCCGTCGTAGATCAGCTCGGCGTCGGCGAACTTTCCCTTGCGGCTTACGTGGAAGCGCGATGGCCGCTCGACGAGCGCGACTGCCTGGCCGTTCAGTTGCAGCTTCTGCGCATCGAGGGTGACGAACTCATTGCTGATGTCGGCCGTGACGCTGAAGGCCTTCGTGCCCGCGAGGAATTTTGACATCGATCGCAGAATCTCGTCCGCATGCGGATTCAGGCCTTCGGCTGCAATCGCCGAGCCGACCGATAGGCCGAGGCCGAGCGCGAACGATGCGGCCACCAGGCTGCGCCCTACGCGCGGACTTCTAAGGGGTTGTTGCTTCATACGTTCTCCTTGCCTGTCAGGCGATTGGCTACCCTCTTCTGCAGAGGTGCATTTCACTCATTCGTCGTATCACGCGCCGCGCGCACCATCGTTTGGCGTGCCGGGCGTGGCGCATCCTACCACTACGACGCTGCAAGCCGAGCACTACCGGCGACCTTCAGGCAAGTCCCGGCGGCGTCAGCGCGCCATTGACAAAAGCATGCTGGATCGCCGCCGCGACCAGCGCCGGCATGCCGACGGCCGCTGCCATGGCGAGCATCGCACGCAGCAGGGCGCCGCCCGTCCGTCTCAGGGCGCCGGCTTCGACCTTGCGGGGAACGGCAGGCGAGGCCCTCAGTTCGGCCTCGCCGCTTCGTGGCGGCTGACTTTGGCGGTCATGCTCCCGTGCCGAACAGACGCGGCAGCAGATCCAGCGTGTCCTCGTTCCACAGCACCGGTGCCGGCGTGCGGGCGAGAGCTTCGCGCAGGTCGCGAATCTGGTCGGTGCCCTCGGCCGAAATCTCTGCGGCGAGGCACTGAGCGTCTGGGTCGCCGGCGGAGGCCATCACGTCCTCGAACAGCGCCTGGGTGCGTTCCTCGTTGGTCAGGGCAATTCGGATCGCGTAGTGCGGCGTGAGCAACTGGAACAGCTCGTGGGATACGGCCTCGGGCGGGGCGTCGTCCACCCAACTGTGCTCCACCGGCGAGACCCGCGGCAGCGCAAGGCCCGATGCCCGCACCGCGAGCGCGTCGGCGTGCTGGGCGTCGAAGCGGGCGAGCCGCTCGAACAGCGCGGCGGTAGCTTCTTCCCCGCGTTCGGCCATCAGTTCGGCGAACTCGGCGTAGCGCGCGGCGCTCTCGCGCTCGATCGCCATGGCGTGGGCATAACACTCGGCGATGCTGCCGATTGGACTCATCGAAGCCATGTTGGGTGTCCTCCTGTTGGCATCCCGTGGCGGGATGATGGGAGGACTCTACTCCGCTGTCTTGACCGAAGTAAGACACGGTGCACCATGGATTCGGGATGCCGTCGGGAGATTCCCCCCACCCTGGCCCTTCCCCGCCCTGAGCCCATCGAGATACTGGAGATTTCTCACCGGGCACAACTACGTGCTTCAGCCAAAGCAGGTGTCGGTCGTGTCCGGCGGAACCATTGCGGTATTCCTCGACCGCCATTGCCGGCCAGAAGCCCGCCAGCTACGGTGGCGGAGGCTGCATTGCGCATCAGCGATGACTACTCAGGACGCAATTCGCCCTTCAGGAAGTAGCGTCTGCGCGCAGGACTTGCAGCGGCAAGCCCCGACCGTTCTCGCTTCGACTGGATTTGTGAAGTGCGGAGAACAGGTTCAGGAAGCCCTGGGGTTCGTCTTATCCACGAAGTCGTGAACCCCATGGACCTTCTTCCTTGCTGCCGCTTGGGCGCTTCTGATGCAACTTTTTCAGGCGTTGTGTGCAGTTCGGATCGAACGCCACAAACGCGGATCGGACGTTGGGCTGGCGATATCGGCTCCGGCCCTTGCGGGCCGTGAGCGAATCTGTAGCGCTACATGACGCTATAGACGACTACACCCGGCGCGCGAAGCAGGTACGACTTGCCGCGGTATGTGAACCGGATCACCGTTATCGCACGAGGTGCGGCATCGAACACGCTCTGGAAGTTCTCGTCAGTCAGCGGACCTCCGATTTCCTGGAACGATCGAATGGGCGAGCTGCAATCCCGCGCGATGATGGAGATGACCCCGTCGGGCGGGTCGGACCTGTGGGGCATGGGCGGGCCGCTCCAAACCGCATCACCCTGGAATACCCACATGCGGTCGGCCACGAGCTCCGACAGCCATTGGCGTGATCGGGTATTCGTGCGTATCTCTACAGGGACGATGAAGCACCGTCCGCGGCAATCGACGGCCTGACCAGGCACCTTAAACGTTGGCAAGATGTTTATGTAAGGGCGCGCGACAGCGTTGAGCATAACGCCGTCGAGTTCGATGGATTCCGGGGAACCCCGGAGATCGGCGACCGTTGGCTCCTCGGCGTTACAGAGACCTACGACCGCAATAAGCAGCAGTCCGATATGGAATGCTTTTTGCCATTTATTTGTGTCTCCTATAGCCATTGTGTGCAGGCGGCGTACCCTGCGCGTTCTTTCCTCAGATCAACCCCCGCCGCGCCAGCTCATCCTTGACATAGGCATAGTAGATCGGCGCGGCGACCAGCCCCGGCAGGCCGAAGGCGGCTTCCATGGCGAGCATGGCGAGCAGCAGCTCCCAGGCGCGGGCCTGGATCTGCGAGCCGACGATGCGGGCGTTGAGGAAGTACTCCAGCTTGTGGATCACCACCAGGAATCCGAGTGAGGCCAGCGCCACTTGCGGCGAGTGGGCGAGGCTCACCACCACGATGACGGTGTTGGAAATGAGGTTGCCGATCACCGGCAGCAGACCGGCGAAGAAGGTGACGGCGATCAGGGTCTTGGTCAGCGGCAGATGCACGCCGAACAGCGGCAGTAGGACCGCGAGATAAAGCGCGGTAAACAAGGTGTTGAGCGCCGAGATGCGCAACTGGGCAAACACCACGCGGCGGAAGGCGTCGCCCAGGCGCGCCGCGCGCACGATGAGCGCGCCCGAAAGCGGTCGATAGGTGTGCAGCGGCCGGGCTTCGTGCAGGGCGATCATGGCGCCGGCGATGAGGCCGATCAGGATGTGGGCGAAGGCGCGCCCCGCCTCCTTGCCCACCAGCTGCACGTCGGATGCGTGGCTGCGCAGCCAGTTCACGGTGGCAGTCTTGATCTGTTCCGTGTCCAGCGGAATCTGCTCCGCCAGCGCGAGCGGTATCGACGCCCGTGCGCCTTCGATGATTTCCGCCATTTTCTTGAGCAGGGCGGGAAGGCTGCCGGCCTCGCTGCGGAAAAAGGCCACTGCCGCGACGATCGCGAGCGTCACCGCGCCGACGATCAGGGTCGAGAGCAGGGCGACCACCACGAGTTTGGAGCGCTCGTTCGAAAGGTGCCGCTCCAGGTGCGGCGCGACGATGTGCACCAGTTCGTACACGAGCAGCCCGGCGAGCAGGGCGCCGAGCAGGTGCAGCTTGAGGACGAGCAGCAGCGCGCCGCCCGTGAGTATCAGGGCGGCGGCTTCGACACTGCGGGACAGGGGCGGCGAGGCGCTCAGTTCGGCCTCGCCGCTACGCGGCGGCTGACTTTCGGCTTCATGCTCCGTTGCTGAACAGGGGCGGCAGCAGATCCAGCGTGTCCTCGTTCCACAGCACGGGTGCCGGCGTGCGGGAGAGCGCTTCGCGCAGATGCCGTATCTGCTCCGTGCCGCCGGCGGAGATTTCCGCCGCGAGGCGCTGTGCCTCGGGGTCGCTGTTGGAGGCCATGACATCCGCGAACAGCGCCTGGGTGCGCTGCGCGTTGGTCAGCGCAATGCTGATGGCGTGATGCGGCGTCAGCAACTGGAACAGTTCGTGGGACACGGACTCGGGCGGCGCGTCGTCCACCCAGCTATGCTCGACCGTGGAAACGCGCGGCAGCGCAAGGCCGGATGCCCGTGCGGCGAGGGTTTCGGCGTGTCGCGAGTCGAATTGCGCCAGGCGCTCGAACAGCGCCGCGGTCGCTTCCTCGCCGCGCTCGCCCATCAGTTCCGCGAACTCGGCGTAGCGTGCCGCGCCTTCGCGCCCGATAGCCATGGCGTGGGCATAACACTCGGCAATGTTGCCGATCGGGGTCATTGAAGTCATTTTGAATATCCTCTCTGGTGGCATCCCGTGGCGGGACGGTGGGCGCACTCTACTCCGCTGTCGTGTCGGAAGTAAGACACGGTGCACCATGGATTCGGGATGTCGCCGGGAGTTCCCCCCCCTGGCCCGCACCCGCGGGCGGGGGAGGAGAGGAATGCGCGGAACCGGCTGTCGGCTCCCTCACCCGCCTGGCGGGGATGAGCGGTGGCGCTAGCCCTTGCCGCCCCAGGAATCGCGCAGCGTGACGGCGCGGTTGAACACCGGCCTGCCTGGCTGCGAGTCCATGCGGTCGGCGACGAAGTAGCCGTGGCGCTCGAACTGGTAGCGGTCCTCGGGCTTGGCACCGGCCAGGCCCGGCTCCAGATACGCCCGGATGATGCGGGTGGAATCGGGGTTGAGGTCGTCGCGGAAGTCGTAGTCCTCCTTCAGTTCCGGCTCGATGGCGCGGTCCTCGTCGGCCTCGTCGATGCGGCCGCTGTGCTCGGCGGAGGCGAGCGACTGCTGCGCCGCCTCGCGGCCCTTGCGCGAACCGGGGAAGGGCACCTTGAACAGGCGGTCGTAGAGCCGTACCTCGGCCTCCAGGGCGTGGGTGGCGGAAACCCAGTGGATGTTGCCCTTCACCTTGTAGGTGTCCGACCCCGGCGTGCCGGACTTGGAGTCGGGGAAGTAGTCGCAATGCACTGCGACGACGTTGCCGGCGGCATCCTTGTCGCAACCGGTGCATTTGACGACGTAGCCATAGCGCAGCCGCACCGAGTTACCGGCATAGAGGCGGAAGTAGCCCTTGGATGGCGCTTCCATGAAGTCTTCGCGTTCGATCCACAGCTCGCGCGAAAGCGGAAAGCTGCGCCTGCCCAGTTCCGGTTGGTGGGGATGAACCGGCGCCTCGCAGGCTTCCTCCTGGCCGGCGGGGTAGTTGTCGATGACGAGCTTGAGCGGATCGAGTACCGCGGTGGCGCGGGGCGCGCGGGCGTTGAGGTCTTCGCGCAGGCAATCTTCCAGCACCGTGGCGTCGATCACCGAGTCGGCCTTGGACACGCCTATGCGCTCGGCGAACAGGCGCATCGACTCCGGCGTGAAGCCGCGGCGGCGGTAGCCGACGATGGTGGGCATGCGCGGATCGTCCCAGCCGGCCACGTGCTTCTCCTCGACGAGCTGGATCAGCTTCCTCTTGCTCATCAGGGTGTAGGTGAGGTTGAGGCGGGCGAACTCGATCTGCTGCGGCAGGGGCCGCGCCAGCGCGCCGAAATCGGCGAGCTTGCCGATCACCCAGTCGTAGAGGGGGCGGTGGTCCTCGAACTCCAGGGTGCAGATGGAATGGGTGATGTTCTCCAGCGCGTCCGATATGCAATGCGTGTAGTCGTACATCGGATACACGCACCAGGCGTCGCCGGTGCGGTGGTGGCTGGCGTGGCGGATACGGTAGATCACCGGGTCGCGCATGTTGATGTTGGGGCTCGCCATGTCGATCTTGAGCCGCAGCACGCGCGAGCCGTCCGGGAATTCGCCGGCGCGCATGTGGCGGAACAGGTCCAGGCTTTCGGCTTCAGGGCGGTTGCGCCAGGGCGATTCCTTCCCCGCCTCGGTGAGCGTGCCGCGATACGTCCGCATCTCCCCGGCGCTCAGCTCATCGACATAGGCCAGACCGTGCTCGATGAACATCTCGGCGAAGCGGTACAGATCCTCGAAGTAGTCCGAGGCGTAGTACAGGTGCTGACTCCAGTCGAAGCCCAGCCAGTGCACCGCGTCGAGGATGGAATCGACATACTCCTGCTCCTCCTTGGTCGGATTGGTGTCGTCGAAACGCATGTGGCATACGCCGCCGTAGTCCCGTGCCAGGCCGAAGTTGAGGCAGATGCTCTTGGCGTGGCCGATGTGCAGGTAGCCGTTGGGCTCGGGGGGGAAGCGGGTGCGGATGCGTGCCGGATCAAGGGGGGCGCCCGCATGCACCGTGGCGTCGCCGGGTTTTCCGCCCCAGGTGCGGCGGGCGTACTTGCTGTTCGCCAGATCGCCGTCGATGATGTTGCGGATGAAGTTGGAAACGCCGGCCGGGGCATCGGCCGGCGCGGCACTGCGGGGAGGCGTGTCGCTCACGGTTGTTCCTTGCTTGCTGTGGTTCCGGCTCGTCGCCGGTGTCGGGGATCGAAGGCGATTCTAACCGCGGCGGCGGGCCCGTAGCGCCGCGACCGCTTCCCGCCCTGCCCGGCTACTGATCGGGAGTGGGTTTGCGCAACTCGTCCGGAACGCCGTCCTCCCAGACGGTGAAGTAGAAGGTGGCGCCCGCATTGGGGCTGGCCTCGGCCCAGATTTCGCCGCCGAAGCGGCGGACGATGCGGCTGACCAGCGCGAGGCCGATGCCGGTGCCCTCGAACTGGCTCGGCGGATGCAGGCGCTGGAAGGGCGAGAAGAGCTTCCCGGCGTAGCTCATGTCGAAGCCGGCGCCGTTGTCGGCGACGAAGAAGGCGCGCTTGCCGCGGTTCTCGGTGAGGCCGAATTCGATCCTCGCCTGGGCCTTGCGGCCGGTGTACTTCCAGGCGTTGGCGAGCAGGTTGCCGAGCACGATCTGCATCAGTCCAGGGTCGGCGTCGACCCTCAGTTCCGGCGTGATGACCGACTCGACGCGGCGCTCCGGAGCGCTCTCCCGCAGCTTGGCCAGCAGGTCCTCCACCAGTTCCGAGAGGTTCACGGGGCGCAGTTCGATGTGGCTGCGGGTGACCCGGGAAAGCCGCAACAGGTCGTCGATCAACTGTTCCATGCGGCGCGAGGCGGAGATGATGCGTTCGAGATAATGGTTGGCGGTCGCGTCGAGGCTCTTCGCGAAGTCGTCGAGCAGGATGCGGCTGTAGCCGTTGAGGGCGCGCAGCGGCGCCCTCAGGTCGTGGGAGACAGAGTAGGCGAAGGCCTCCAGCTCCTTGTTCGCCTCCTCGAGCTGGCGGGTACGGCGCTTGACCCGGTCTTCCAGTTCCGTATTGAGGCGGTTCATGCGCTCCACGGCCCACTGCCGTACCACGGCCACTGCCACTTGCTCGGCGATTGTCAGGGCGGTGCGGATCTCGTCGTCGCTGGGCTCGTGCCGCTCGCTGAATCCGAGCAGGAAGGTGCCCAGCGAGCGGCCCTGCTGCGCGACGGGAATGAAGGCCACCGAGACGACGCCTTCGCGGCGCAGCGGCTTGTCGAGATCGGCGAGCTCCGGCGCGCGCACGCCGTCCGGCAGCAGCAGCGGCGCGTCCGGGATGTTGTCCGGCGTCCATTTGACGTGACCGTCCACCGCTGCGCAGAAGGAGTCGCTGAAGCCGTTCCAGGCCACGAAGCGCAGCGCCTTGCGCTTGTCGAAGAGCATGATCGCCGCGCTGCAGCAACTGGTCGTCGTGAGCAGGGTGTGCAGCCCGACTTCGAACACCTGCCCCGCCGACGCGGCGCGGTTCACGGTCTCGGTCATGTGGTGCAGGGCACGGATGCTGGCGCTGTCCTGCTTGTCCTTGGTGATGTCGCGCGCCACCGAAAGGATCGCCGGCCTGCCGCGGTAGGGGATGCGCGCGCCCTCGACTTCGATCCAGCCCGTGCTGCCGTCGAAGCGGCGGATGCGCAGTTGGACCTTGGGCAGGCGTGCCTGGGTCAGCATCGCCGTCATCCGCTCGCGCGCCAGCGGGAGCGATTCGTCGTGCACGAAGTCCTCGATGGAACGGCCCACCACGTCCGAAAGCCGGGTGGCACCCGCAATCTGCATCGCTCCGAGGTTGGCCAATGCAACCTGTCCGTCCTGCACCACCATCACCGCGCCGGGCGCCATGTCCAGCAGCAGGCGGTAACGCTCCTCGCCCTGGTGGTAATCGGCCTGTCGTTCACGGTAAAGCTCGATCTGGTGGCTGCGATCCAGGGCGAGGGACAGGTACTGGCCGAGATGGCTGCCGAGCAATTCGTCGAATTCGCCGAAGGGCTCTCCGTCGAGGCGTTCGCTCAGGTACAGCCTGCCATAGGCGCGGCCGTGGCTGGACAGCGGCACCGCCAGCAGTGTGCGCATCGCCGGATGGTGGGGCGGAAAGCCTGTCCGGCGGGGATCCGCGTCGATGTCGTCGAGGCGCAGCGCACAGCGGTTCGCGATGACTGCGCCGAGCAGGCCCAGGCCGCGGGGCAGGGCGCCGATGCGCGCCGCCTCCTGCGCCGCAATGCCGGTATGGACGAAATGCCGGTAGGTGTCGGCCTCATCGAGGATGCCGATGGCGCCGTAGCGGGCGCCGATGATCTGCGCGGCGCCTTCCACCGCAAGCTGGAGCAGCGCTTCCTCGGGCTGCCCGGCGGAGACGGCATCCAGCATTTCGCGGGCGAGCCGGAGCAGCCCGGCGAGCTGCTCGCCCTTGTCCGGCACGCCGCCGGCCGAACCCTCGCGGCGCGCGGGTGGCGCGTCGCGGGCCGGGGTGTTCGCGTCCAGTGAGGTTTCGTGATCCATGGTGCCAGGGCCGGGGCGCCGGGCGCGGGTGCTTCGAGCCTTCGGGGGGATGCGTTCCTACGGCCGCCGAGCCGGCAACTTGAGCGCTTCCGCCTTCAGAGCCACCGGCGCAGCCAGAATGCCGCGCCCATGACGCATGCTACCAGCAACATCAGTCCAAGGGCATAAGAAAATCCGTCCCCCGCTTCGAGCCAGGGCATGGAGCGGAAGTTCATGCCGAATATGCCGGCGATCAGCGCCGCCGGCATGAACAGCACGGTGATGGTGGTCAGCACGCGTACTTGCTGGTTGAGCCGGTTCGACACGCTCGACAGATACATGTCGAGCAGGCTGGCGATCAGATCCCGGGTGCCGTCCAGCGATTCGATGATGTGTACCGTGTGATCGTAGACGTCGCGCAGGTAGATCAGCGTGTCGGGCCGGAAGAAGCGCGCCTCGCCGCGTTGCAGGGTATTGAGCACCTCGCGCAGCGGCCAGGCGGTGCGCCGCAGGGCCAGGGTCTCGCGTTTGAAGTGATGGATGCGGGGCAGCAATGCCGGCGTGACGCCCTCCAGCAGTTCCTCCTCGAGCTGCTCGACCTGGTCCGACAGTTCGTCCAGCACCACGAAGTAGCGGTCCACCACGGCGTCGAGGAGCGAATAGCCCAGGTAGTCGGCCCCCAGGCGGCGGGTCGGCCCCTTGTCGCCGCGCAGGCGCTCGCGGATCGGATCGAACCAGCCGGTGCGCCGCTCCTGGAAGCTCAGCACGAAGCTGGTCCCGACCACGATGCTCACCTGGTCGGCGCGGATTTCGTGTGTGGCCGGATCGAGGGTCAGAAAGTGGGTGACGAGGTAGATGTACTCGTCGTAGTCGTCCACCTTGGGCCGCTGGCCGGTGTTGAGGATGTCCTCCAGCACCAGCGGGTGCAGGCCGAAGCGCCGTCCGATCTCGGCCAGCACCTCGGGTTCGTGCAGGCCATAGACGTTGAGCCAGAGCGTCGCCTTGCCCGGCTGGTAGGCGCGGGATTCGGCGATGGAGGCGAAGCTGCGCTCGACCAACTCGCTGCCGTCGTACTCCATCAGCGTGATCTCGGGCCGTTCGGTCTTGATCTCGCCGACGTGGACCAGGGAGCCTGGCGGCAGGCCGATCTTGCGGGCGCGCTTGGGGCGTTTGCGGATCGGGGCTTTCCTCATGGCGGGGCTCTCTTCTTGATTGCCGCGGCACCGGCAATGACGCTTGGGAAGGAACGGGGAGGGAGCGTCATGGAGTGTCTATTTCTTTGAATAATTTAGCGATTTAAGTATCATGCGGGCTTCGTGTCAAGGCGGCCGGCAGCTTGGTTCGACCGCGCCAACAACCACAAGACCGGGAGTCGAACAGATGCCCCTGCTTATCGGAGTGCTCAGGGAGGCCGGCGGCGGCGAGCGCCGCGTGGCGCTGGTCCCTGATGTGTTGAAGAAGTTCACGGCCCTGGGGGCCGAGTTCCTGATCGAGGCAGGTGCCGGAACTTCGGCCTTCCTGCGCGACGAGGATTACGCCGGGGCCACCGTGGCCGCCGACGCGGCCGAGGTGCTTGCCAAGGCCAAGGTGATCCTCAAAGTCAGTCCCCCGACCACGGCGCAGATCCAGGCGATGCAGCCCGGCACCGTGCTGCTGGGCTTCCTCCAGCCCTATCAGGACGCCGAGCGCCTGCGCCTGCTGGCCGAAAAGAGGATCACCAGCTTCGCCGTCGAACTCATTCCTAGGATCTCCCGCGCCCAGAGCATGGACGCGCTTTCTTCCCAGGCCGCGGTTTCCGGCTACGCCTGCGTGCTGCTGGGGGCTGAAGCCTGTCCCAAGTTCCTGCCGATGATGACCTACGCCGCCGGCACCCTGCGGCCGGCGCAGGTGCTGGTGATCGGCGCCGGCGTGGCGGGCCTGCAGGCCATCGCCACCGCCAAGCGCCTCGGCGCCATCGTGCTGGGCTATGACGTGCGCCCCGAAACCAAAGAGCAGATCGAATCCCTCGGCGCCAAGTTCGTCGATACCGGCGTCAGCGCGGGGGGGAGCGGCGGTTATGCGCGCGAACTCACCGACGCCGAAAAGCAGCAGCAGGCGGAGAAGCTCGCCAAGGCGGTGGCGCAGGTGGACGTGCTGATCACCACCGCGGCGATTCCCGGCAAACGCGCGCCGCTCATCATCACCGAGACGATGGTCGCCGGCATGAAGGCCGGCGCGGTGGTCGTCGACATGGCGGCCGAATCGGGCGGCAATGTCGCCGGAACGGTCGCGGGAAGCACGGTCGAGGTCGGCAAGGTGAGCCTCATCGGCCCCGCCAACCTGCCCTCGCGCATGCCGGTGCATGCCTCCGAGATGTATGCCAAGAATCTGTTCAACTTCCTCTCGCCCTGGGTCAAGGACGGCAATCTCGCCCTCGACTGGAGTGATGAGATCGTCGCCGGGGCCTGCCTCACCCACGACGGGCAGGTCAGACACGAAGGCGTCAAGAAAGCGCTGGGGGTGGCATAAATGGAAGGCTTTACCGCACTCTACATCTTCATGCTGGCCGCATTCACCGGCTACGAGGTCATCGCGCGCGTGCCGGTGATCCTGCACACGCCGCTGATGTCCGGCTCCAACTTCGTACATGGCGTGGTGCTGGTGGGCGCCATGGTGGCCATGGGCCGTGCCGAGACGCCGCTGGAGATCGGCATCGGCTTCTTCGCCGTGCTGCTGGGCGCGGCCAACGCCGCCGGCGGCTATGTCGTCACCGAACGCATGCTCGCCATGTTCAAGAGCGGCAAGGACAGCAAGGGCGCCAAGAAATGAAACAACAACTCCTCATCGACGCATCCTACTTTGTCGTCGCGATCCTGTTCATCCTCGGTCTGAAGAGCATGGCCTCGCCGGTGACGGCGCGCAAGGGCATCATCTGGGCGGGCATCGGCATGGTGGTGGCCACCGCGGTGACCTTCCTCTGGCCCGGCATGCAGAACATGCCGCTGATGATCGCCGCCATGCTGATCGGCGGCGGGGTGGCCTGGTGGGGCGGCAAGGTGGTCAAGATGACCGACATGCCGCAGATGGTCGCCATCTACAACGGCATGGGCGGCGGCGCGGCGGCGGCGATCGCCGCGGTGGAATTCGCCCGTGGCGAGATCCACGGTCCCGTGGTGACGGCGCTCGCCACCCTGGGCGCGCTGATCGGCTCGATCGCCTTCTCCGGCTCCTGTGTGGCCTTCGCCAAGCTCCAGGGGATCATGAAGAAGACCTTCCGCCTGCCGATGCAGAACGGCGTGAACGTGATTCTGGGCGGCCTGGTGATCCTGATCGGCGTCAGCATGGTGGTGTCGGGCCATCCGACGCCGGCGCAGATAGTGATCTTCTTCGTGCTGTCGCTGATCCTGGGCGTGATCCTCACCACGCCCATCGGCGGCGCCGACATGCCGGTGGTGATCTCGCTGCTCAACGCCATGACCGGCCTGGCGGTGGGCTTCGAAGGCTTCGTGCTGGGCAACCCGGCGCTGATCATCGCCGGCATCGTGGTCGGCGCCGCCGGCACGCTGCTCACCCAGTTGATGGCCAAGGCGATGAACCGGCCCATCACCAACATCCTGTTCACCCCCATCACCGGCGAGGTGCAGGAAGGCGGCGCCCAGATCGCCGGCAGCATGAAGGAAGTCAGCGCACTGGATGCGGCGTCGATGATGCGCTACGCCCAGAAGGTGCTGATCGTTCCCGGCTACGGCATGGCGGTGGCCCAGGCGCAGCACAAGGTGTGGGAGATGGCCGAGCTGCTGGAGCAGGCCGGCGTCGAGGTCAAGTTCGCCATCCACCCGGTGGCGGGGCGCATGCCGGGCCACATGAACGTGCTGCTGGCGGAAGCCGGCGTGCCCTACGACAAGATCTTCGACCTGGAGGAGATCAACGCCGAGTTTGCGCAGGCCGACGTGGCGCTGGTGATCGGCGCCAACGACGTGGTGAACCCGGTGGCGCGCACCGACAAGTCGAGCCCGATCTACGGCATGCCCATCCTCGACGCCGACAAGGCGCAGAACTGCATCTGCATCAAGCGCGGCAAGGGCGCCGGCTATTCGGGCATCGAGAACGCGCTGTTCTATTCCGAGAACACGCGCATGCTCTACGGCTCGGCGCAGCAGGCCATCGCCGAGGTGATCTCCAACATCAAGCAGATGTCCGGCTGACGATCCCCGTTCCAGGGTGCGAAGAAGCCGCCTGCGGGCGGCTTCTTCGCTTCTACCAATAGTTCTCGACGCTGATGTGGCCGGGCTCCTTGCGGCGGTGCTTCTTCAGCCCGCGGGCGACGAGGGCGGCGGTGACGTCCTCCACCATCGCCGGATTGCCGCACAGCATGAACTGACTTTGCTCCGGCGAGATGCCGACACCGGCGCGCGCCTCCAGCCTGCCGTCGGCGATGGCCTCGGGGATGCGGCCGGGCAGGGCGAGGTCCGCCGGCTCGCGGCTGACGAAGGGCACGAAGGCGAACTGCCCGCCGCGCTTTGCCGCGACTTCATCCAGCACTTCGGAATGGGTGAGGTCGCGGCGCAGGCGCACCGCATGCACCAGCAGCACCTTTTCGAAGCGCCGCCAGGGCTCTTCCGAGCGCAGCATGGAAAGGAAGGGGCCGATGCCGGTGCCGCTCGCCACCAGCCATAGATGCGGCCGCTGCGGCACCTCGCTGAGCACCAGGAAGCCATTGGCGCGGGGCGCCACCAGGATGCGTGCGTCCGCTTCGAGTGCCGCCAGGCGCGCGCTCAGCGGCCCGCCCTTGACCACGCCGAAGAGGAACTCCAGCGGTTGCTCGCCGGGCGCATTGACCAGGGAATAGGGGCGCCCGACCACTTCGCCGTCGATTTCCAGGCCGAGTTTGGTGAACTGCCCCGGCTGGAACGCTTCGATGTCGGCGCTGACCTGGAGCGAAAACAGATCCTCGTTCCACGCCCGCTTGCCGCTCACCCTGCCCTGCGTCCACTGCTGTGCCATGTTCCGTCTCCCGCGATGGTCTGCGGTTTCGACCGACTTTTCGGCCGCGGGTTCGGTGCTTTGGATCAGAGGGGCTGGGGACCGCGCCCGATCAGTGGCGGGATTTCGGCGGCCGGCACTGGCCGGCTGAACAGGTAACCCTGGAGCTGATCGCAGCCCAGGGAATGCAGGAACTTCAACTGCTCGCGGGTTTCCACCCCTTCGGCCACCGTTTGCAGGCGCAGACTGTGGGCCAAGCCGACGATCGCCTGGATGATCGCATCGGAATCGCTGCTGTGGCCGATGTCGCGCACGAAGGACTGGTCGATCTTGAGGCGGTCCAGGGGGAAGCGCTTCAGATAGGACAGTGACGAATAGCCGGTGCCGAAGTCGTCTATCGCCAGTCCCACGCCCTTTCTGCGCAGCGCAGTGAGCTTGGCCACGGTCGCGTCGGCGTCCTGCATCACGACCGACTCGGTGAGTTCCAGTTCGAGCGAACCGGCGTCGATGCCGACCTCGGACACGGACTCGGTCACCATTTCGACGAAATCGCGATGCCGGAAATGGAGCGCCGAAATGTTGACGCTCATGCGCAGCACATGGCCCAGGGACTGCTGCCACTCGGCGGCCTGGGCGCAGGCGGTACGCAACACCCAGGCGCTGATGGGCACGATCAGCCCGGATTCCTCCGCTACCGGGATGAACTGCGCCGGGCTGACCACCCCCAGATCGGGATGGTTCCAGCGGATCAGCGCCTCGACGCCAATAATGCTTCCGCTCGCCGCGTCCACCTGCGGCTGATAGTGCAGAACGAACTGGCGATGCTCCAGCGCACGGCGCAGGCTGGTCTCGAAGGCCAGATGCTCGAACGCCGTTTCGTTCATTTCCTGGGCGAAGAACTGGTAGTTGTTGCGTCCGGCGTTCTTCGCCTGGTACATGGCGATGTCGGCGTTCTTGAGCAGCGATTCGATGTCGCTGCCGTCGTCCGGGCAGATGCTGATGCCGATGCTGGGGCTGGTGTGGATTTCATGACCCTGCACGCTCATCGGCCGCCCCATCGCCTGGATGATCTTCTGCGCCACATGGGCCGCGTCGTGGATCATGTCGACGTCGCTGATCAGGACGATGAACTCGTCGCCGCCCTGGCGGGCGACGAAATCCGATTGCCGCAGGCAGCCGCGCAGCCGGTGGGCGGTCTGCTGCAGCACCGCGTCGCCGGCCGAGTGTCCGAGGGTGTCATTCACGAGTTTGAAGCGATCGAGGTCGAGGAACAGCACCCCGACCCGGCGGTGGCCGCGCTGCGCCTGGGCGATGGCCAGCGCGAAACGGTCCTGAAGCAGGCTGCGGTTGGGCAGGCCGGTGAGGGCGTCGTAGTGCGCGAGGTATTCGATGCGCGCTTCCGCCGCCTTGCGCGCCGAGATGTCGCTGAACATGCCGATGTACTGGACTGTCTCGCCGTGGCGGTTCTTCACGGTGCTGATGGTGAGCCACTCGGGGAACACCTCGCCGCTGCGGCGCCGGTTCCAGATCTCTCCCTGCCATTGTCCGGTGCTGCGGATGTCGTTCCACATCCGCTCGTAGAACGCCGCATCGTGCCGCCCGGATGCGAGCATGCCGGCATCGCGCCCCAGCACCTCGTCGCTGCGGTAGCCGGTGATCCGGCTGAAGGCCGGATTGACCGCAACTATCCTGGACTGGGCATCGGTGACCATGATCCCCTGGCTGCTCGCCTCGAACAGTTCGGCCGAGAGACTGAAGTGGTGCGCCGGATCGTGGCTGAGGAGAAGCGCCGTGGAGCCATCTTCCGCGATCAGCGGTGTGCACACGACTTCGACCTCGACCATCGTTCCGTCCTGGCGCTGGTGGCGCCACAGGCCTCCCTGGTCGCCCGCCTTGGCAGGCTGGTGCTGCGGCGGACGCAGTGTGTCCAGTGTCAGATCGAGGAACGCGTTGCGCGAGTAGCCGTACTCGGCGATCGCCGCCTGATTGACGGCGACGATCCGGCCGGTGCCGAGGTCGCAGACGATGCTGGGCGACGGGCTTCCTTCGAAGGCGCGGCGCAACAGAGTGTCGCCGGGCGACTCGCCGGCGGGAGCAGGGATGTCAGCGGACAGTATCAGGAGGCTGCGGTCGGCGTCGCCCGAGGCGCACAGGGTGAATTCGACCGGCATACTGCCGCCGTTGCGGCGTATGCCCGCGCGTCCGAAGGCGCGGCCATGGGGCGACAGGTCGGCGCGCGCCTGATCCACAGCGTCGGGCTGCTCCAGGAATTCGGCGATCGGCCGGCCCGCCAGTTCGCCGCGGGAGGTGCCGAGGAGGGTGGCGGCAGCGGCGTTGGCATCGCGGATGCTTCCCTGCGCCGAGATGACGACAACGGCATCGGTGAGGACGTCGAACAGGGCCTGAAGGAGGTCGGAACCCTGGTGCTTCATCTCGGGCGGAGGTGGTGTCGGTGAGCACCGGCTAACGGCGCCCTACGCCCGAAACTTAACGTCGGCGCGGCAGCGCCGCCGCGCTTACGGCGCCTTCTTGGGCAGTCCTCCGAGCAGCGCGGCGATCTGGCGCTGGGGTTTGTGGCCCGGACGCGGCGGCGAGGGCAGGGCGGGCTCGACGAAGTTCTCGGTCGAGGGCTCATAGGGCTTGCGCCAGTCGAAATCCCCGGGCGCCGGAGCGCGCGCCGAGCCGCTGCGCGTTGCGCCCGCGGGCGGACCCCGCCGCGGCTCGCGCTTGGGCCTGGCACCGGGCGGCGCAGGCTGACTGTCGCCGCGTTTGCCGCCGGAGCGTCCGTGGCGCGCCTTGTTCGACGGGTTCCTGGAACGTGCTACCCGCCTCGAAGCCGCTGACTTCCACGCGCTCGATCGGTCGCTTGAGCAGCCTCTCGACGTCCGCCAGCCGTCCCCGCTCCTCGGAGCAGACCAGCGAAATGGCGCTGCCCTCCTTGCCGGCACGGCCGGTGCGGCCGATGCGGTGGATGTAGTCCTCCGGCGTGTGGGGCATATCGAAATTGATGACGCGGGGCAGGTCTTCGATGTCCAGGCCGCGTGCCGCCACGTCGGTCGCCACCAGCACCCGCACCTTGCCGGCCTTGAAAGCTTCCAGCGCCTCGGTGCGCTGCTGCTGGCTCTTGTCGCCGTGGATGGCGTCGGCCGCGATGCCGCACTTCACCAGGTAGTGGGCCAGGCGGCTGGCGCCGAACTTGGTGGCGACGAACACCAGTGCCTGGCTCAGATCCTGGCTGCGGATGATGTGGGCGAGCAACTGCCGCTTCAGTTCCTGGGGCACCGGATGCATGCGGTGGGTGACGGTTTCGGCGGCGGCGTTGCGCCGTGCCACCTCGATCATCTGAGGATTGCGCAGCATGCTGTCGGCAAGCTTCTTGATCTCTTCCGAGAAGGTGGCGGAGAACAGCAGGCTCTGGCGCTCCTTGGGCAGCAGGGCGAGGATGCGGCGGATGTCCGGAATGAAGCCCATGTCGAGCATGCGGTCGGCCTCGTCCAGCACCAACACTTCCACGCTGCCGAAATTCACCGTCTTCTGCTCGACGTGGTCGAGCAGCCGGCCGGGCGTCGCGACCACGATCTCGCGCCCGAGCCGCAGTGCCTCGATCTGGGCCTTCATGTCCACGCCGCCGTAGATCACGACGGTGCGCAGCGGCAGGTGCTTGCCGTAGGTGGCCACGCTTTCGTGCACCTGCATCGCCAGCTCGCGGGTCGGGGTGAGGATCAGTGCGCGCACCGGGTGGCGCGCCGGCGAGAGGCTGGAATTGGCATGGCGCGACAGGCGCTGCAGCAGGGGCAGGGTGAAGCCGGCGGTTTTGCCGGTGCCGGTCTGTGCGCCGCCCATCACGTCCTTGCCGGCGAGGATGATGGGTATGGCCTGGGCCTGGATCGGCGTCGGCTCGGTGTAGCCGCTGTCGGTGACGGCGCGTAGCAGTTCGGGCATCAGCCCGAGGTCGGCGAATGACATCGTATTGGCTCCTGATGCGGCCTGCTGCGCGTGGCGCAGTACCGGTTCAGGCGGCGAATCGATTTCGGGTTGTCACGGCCCGGACGGGCCGCAGAGGCATGCGGCGCTAACCGGCACGGCGGCCGCATGGACGCAGATTATAGCGCCCGCGGCGGCCGGCCGGTGCAGCCGGCGGTTTTCGGCCGTGCTATGCCAGCCGCAAGCGGGTGAGGGCGGCGCGGGCGTCGCCGCCGCCGATCTCTGGAACCACCACGAGTTCCAGCGCCGCCACGCCGTCCAGATCGACGCGATAGTCCTCCATCTCCAGCACCGTGCCGTGCGGGCTGAAGGTGAACTGCTGGCGCACCACGTCGCGCCACGACTGCTGCCCCTGGGGCAGCCAGCGCAGCACGAATTCCTGGGTGCGGCCGGTCGCGGCCTCGTCGAAGCGCAGCAGGATGCGCCTGAGGCGCTGGGGGTGGTCGAACACCAGGCGTAGCGTCTGCGCGCCGGGCACGCCAGCGCGCCAGCCCTCGCTGCGCCAGGCGAGCAGGGCGCCCTCCACCGGGTGTTCCGGCACTTCCGAGGAGACCTGGGCCAGGGCGATCCGTTCCAGGTCGAGCCAGTTGTCCTCGGCCTCCGGCGCGGGGGGCGGGGTGGGAATCAGCAGTTGTTTGCGCATGGCATGGCTCCGAAGGGCCGCCGCGAAGGCGCGACGGCAACCAGTGTGGCACTGCGCGATGCAAAGGGGAAGGGCGGGGCGTTTCGCGCCCGCGCGCGTCGCCGGCTCACCGGCGCGTCAGGAAGGCCGTGACCTCTTCGCGGTCGTGGTAGAGCTGCTTGATGCGCAGCCGGTACTTGATGCCGTCTGCCTCGAGGCGGGCGCCGATCAGCTCGCGGCAGCGCTCCACCTCCTCGTGGCGCTTCTTCATCGGCAGCTTGAGGTTGAAGATGGCATTGCGGCAGCGCCTGGCGGCGATCCAGTCTGCCACCAGGGCGGCGATGCGTATCGGGCGATCGACCATGTCGCATACCAGCCAGTCCACCGGCCGGCGCGGGCGCCAGGTGAAGCCGTCGGCGCGCAGGTGCTCGACCATACCGGTGGCGAGAACTTCGGGGGCCAGCCGGCCGTTGTCCAGCGCCGTGACGTGCAGCCCGCGGCTGGCGAGCTGCCAGCTCCAGCCTCCCGGGGCGGCGCCCAGATCCACGGCACGCATGCCGGGCTTGAGCAGGCGGGCGCGCTCGTCTTCGGTGAGCAGGGTGAGCAGCGCCTCGGCGAGCTTGAGGGTGGAGCGGCTCGGGGCGTCGCGCGGCATGCGCAGCCGCGGAATGCCCATCGGCCAGTCGCAGCCCTGGCCCGGCCAGGCGAGGCCGAGCCAGGCTTCCCGGCCGCTCGCCATGAACACATGGAGCCGCGGCAGCCGGGGCGCGTCCGGGTTCAGGATCCCTGTATCGAGCAGCGCCTTTTTCAGCGGCGCGGCGAGGCCGCGGCACAGCGTCGACAGGGCCTTACCGTCGTTGGTGTCGGCGCTCTCGATCCACACGTCCGCAACGCGGGTGCCCGCCTGCACCGCCATGGCGGCCAATGGGGCGACGCGGTTGCCGGGCGGCAGATCGGCACCGTGGCCGAAGGTCGCCAGCAACTGGCGCGCGAACACCAGCTGCGTCAGGTCCGGCAAGCGCAGCGCCGGCTTGGCGCCCTCGATCCGGTAGAGCAGCCAGGCGCTTCCCACAACAGCTTCGAGCCGCCCGGCAAACCCGCGCTCCTGCGCCAGCGCAGTCAGTTCGGCGCCCGTCTCGGCCTCGAAGCCGCCGCGACAGTAGGCGAGCAGCGCCCGGGTCGGCGTTCTCTCAGGGAATTGCAGTGACATTGAGTGGGGGTTGACGATGCGCTCGCGGCATCTGCGGGATAATATCCCCCACGGGGTGCAGCACATCAAAAGGAGGCTGAAGAACATGAAACTCAGACGACTGGGTGAGAGCGATCTGCTGGTATCGGAAATGGGGCTGGGAACCATGACCTTCGGCCAGCAGAACGACGAGGCGAGCGCCCATGCGCAGCTCGATCTCGCCTTCGATCACGGCATCAATTTCATCGACACCGCGGAGATGTATCCGGTGCCGCCGCGGGCCGAAACCTCTGGCGCCACCGAGACCATCGTCGGCAACTGGCTGGCGCGCAAGCCACGCGACAAGGTGATCGTCGCCACCAAGGTGGCGGGGCCCGCCCGCAGCCTGCAGTGGATACGCGGCGGCCCAAAGGCGCTGGACCGGGCCAATATCCGGGCGGCGATCGAAGGCAGTCTCCAGCGCCTGCGCACCGACTACATCGATCTCTACCAGTTGCACTGGCCGGAGCGCAATCAGCCGATGTTCGGCGATTACCGCTTCGACCCCTCCAAGGAGCGTCCGGGAACACCGATCGAGGACCAGCTCGCGGCGCTAGGCGAACTGGTGAAGGAGGGCAAGGTCCGCTACGTCGGCCTGTCGAACGAGCAGCCCTGGGGTGTGTGCCGCTTCATCCGGCTGGCGGAGCAGTACGGGCTGCCGCGGGTGGTTTCGGTGCAGAACGCCTACAACCTGCTGAACCGTGTGTTCGAGTACGGTCTGGCGGAAGGCTGCTATCGCGAGCACATCGGCCTGCTTGCTTATTCGCCGCTGGCTTTCGGCCACCTGAGCGGAAAGTACGTTGCCGATGCCGCGGCGGCCGGACGGGTGACGCAGTTTCCGGCGTTCGGCCAGCGCTACGAGAAGGAGAACGTCGCTTCCGCCAGCCGTGCCTACGCCGAACTGGCGCACCGCCACGGGCTGTCGCCGGCCTCCATGGCGCTCGCCTTCGTTTGCGGCCGCAGCTTCGTGGCCAGCGTCCTGATCGGCGCCACCAACCTGGACCAGTTGCGGGACAACATGGACGCCTGTTCCGTGAGCCTGGCGCCGGAACTGCTGGAAGAGATCGAGCGTATCCACCTGCGCTACACCAATCCCGCGCCCTGACGGGATCGAAGCGCGTTCAGTGCGCGGGTGACTTGGAGGCCGGCGCTTTTGCCTGGCTGACCGCCGCTACGGCTGAGCCAGCGGCGACTTTCGCGTGGGCTTCGTCGGGCGCCGGCTCGGCCGTGGCAAGCTGCGCCGCCTGAGGCGCGACGACGGCGATGTTGTTCGCCGCCATGTAGTCGTTCATTTCTTTCCAGCCGGCGAATACCGCGGCCTTGTGGGCGCCGTCGTTGAGGGCGTAGCAGTCCTCGAGGGAGCGCCCGGCGTGGCGGCAGCCGGCGCCGACCGCCTTGCCCTCGGCGTCGCGCTCCGCGGCGAGCTTTGCCGGATCCTGGATGCCCAGGCGTTCGCATCCGGTGGCCAGGAGAGCGGACAGAAGCAGCAGCAGGGGGACGAATCGAGCGGTCATGGTCGGAATCCCAATGGACGAGGGTTTATCGTCCCGGGCGCTTGCGGTCTTGAGCGATCGGGTCGGCAAAGCCCCTGGCAGGTGCCCGTCGCTGCGCGCGAAGCGCTATCCCGAGAATGCCTGGATGCCGGTCTGGGCGCGGCCGAGGGTGAGGGCGTGGATGTCGTGGGTGCCTTCGTAAGTGTTGACCACTTCGAGATTCAGCAGGTGGCGCACCACGTGGTACTCGTCGCTGATGCCGTTGGCGCCGAGCATGTCGCGCGCCTGGCGGGCGATTTCCAGCGCCTTGCCGCAGGAGTTGCGCTTGAGCATGGCGGTCATCTCGTGGGTGTCGCGGCCTTCGTCCTTGAGACGGCCCAGCCGCAGGCAGGCCTGAAGGCCGAGCGCGATCTCGGTCTGCATGTCCGCCAGCTTCTTCTGGATCAACTGGTTCGCCGCCAGCGGTCGGCCGAACTGGTGGCGGTCGGCAACGTATTGCCGCGCGCGCTGCCAGCAGTCCTCGGCGGCGCCCAGCGCGCCCCAGGCGATGCCGTAGCGCGCCGCGTTGAGGCAGGCGAGCGGCCCCTTGAGGCCGGCGACGTCGAGACGGTTGGCCTCGGGCACGAACACTTCGTCCATCACGATCTCGCCGGTGATCGAGGTGCGCAGGCCCATTTTGCCGCGGATCACCGGCGTCGACAGGCCCTGCATGCCCTTTTCGAGGACGCAGCCGCGCACCGTGCCGGCCTCGTCCCGCGCCCAGACGACGAACAGGTCGGCGATGGGTGCGCTGGTGATCCAGGCCTTGCACCCGGTCAGCACCCAGCCGCCGCTCGCTTCGCGGCAGCGGGTGGCCATCGAAGCGGGGTCGGAACCGTGGTCGGGCTCGGTCAGTCCGAAACAGCCGATCCACTCGCCGCTCGCCAGCCGTGGCAGGCAGCGCGCCTTCAGTTCCTCGCTGCCGTAGAGGTGGATCGGCAGCATCGCCAGCGAGGATTGCACGCTCAGCATCGAGCGGTAGCCGGAGTCGATGCGCTCGATTTCGCGGGCGATCAGGCCGTAGCTCACCTGGCTGACCCCGGCGCAGCCGTGGCCCTGGAGCGTGGCGCCGAGCAGTCCCAGGGCGCCCATCTCGCGGTAGATCGCCGGGTCGCACAGTTCGTCGCGGAACGCCGCCTTGACCCGTGGCAGCAGCTTGTCCCGTGCGTAGGCGCGGGCGGCGTCGCGGACCTGCCGCTCCGATTCGCCAAGCTGGTCTTCGAGCAGCAGCGGGTCTTCCCAGTGAAAGCGATTGCCGGCCATGGCGAAAGTCACTCGGGCAGCACGGCGGTGCCCTCGATCTCCACCTTCGCGCCGTCCTCGATCAGGCTGCTGACCACCACCACCGACATCGCCGGATAGTGGTAGCCCATGACCTCGCGATAGGCCTCGCCGATCTGCCTCAGGCAGGCGGCATACTCGAGCTTGTCGGTGATGAACCAGGTCAGCCGGGCGATGTGTTCCGGACCGCCGCCCGCCGCGACCACCACGGCCACCACGTTGCGCAGCGCCTGGCGCACCTGGTCCGCCAGCAGCGGGGCGATGCGGCCGCTTGCCTCGTCGCGCCCGATCTGGCCGGCGGTGAACACGAAGCGGCCGCGGACCGCCAGGCCGTGGGCGAAGCCGCGGGGCGCCGGCCAGTCCTGCGGCTGCAGCACTTCGATCACGCTTCTTCCCTTTCCTGGACGCGCAGCCGGAAGCGCTGCAGCTTGCCGGTCTCGGTGCGCGGCAGCGCCGCCGCGAACTCGATGACGCGCGGGTATTTGTAGGGCGCGATCCGACTCTTTACCCATTCCTTCAACTCCTCGTCCAGGCCGGCGTCGGGTGTGTCGCCGGCGTGCAGCACGATCCAGGCCTTGACGATCTGGCCGCGTGCCTCGTCGGGCACGCCCGCGACGCCGCATTCCGCCACCCGCGGGTGGGCGAGCAGGGCCTCCTCTACCTCGGTCCCGCAGATGTTGTAGCCGGCGGAGACGATCAGTTCGTCGGTGCGCGCCTGGTACCAGTAGTAGCCGTCCTCGTCCATCAGGTAGGCGTCGCCGGTGACATTCCAGCCGTCATGGACGTAGGCGGCCTGGCGTTCGTCGTCGAGGTAACGGCAGCCGGTCGGCCCGCGCACCGCGAGGCGCCCGACGCGTCCCGGCGGCAGCGGCTGGCCGGCTTCGTCGAGGATGGCGGCGCGGTAGCCGGGGATCGGCCTGCCGGTGGCGCCGGGACGGATATCGTCGCCCGCGGCGGAGATGAAGATGTGCAGCATCTCGGTGGAACCGATGCCGTCGATGATCGCAATCCCGGTGGCATCGAGCCAGGCCTGGCGCGTGGCCACCGGCAGCGCCTCGCCTGCCGAGACGCACCTGGCGAGCGAGCTGAGGTCGCGGCCTGGCGCCAGCGCGGCCATGCGCCGGTACAGGGCGGGCGCGGTGAACAGGATCGTCGCCCGCTGCTGCTCGATGGCGTCGAGCAAGGCTTCGGGAGTGGGCCGCTCGACCAGCACGGCGCTGGCAGCAAAGCGCAGCGGAAACAGCAGCAGGCCGCCGAGGCCGAAGGTGAAGGCGAGCGGCGGCGAGCCGCAGAAGATGTCGTCGGGACCGGGTTTGAGGATGGAACGGGGAAAGCAGTCGCAGATCGCCAGCACGTCGCGGTGGAAGTGCATCGTGCCCTTGGGCTGGCCGGTGGTGCCGGAGGTGAAGGCGATCAGGCAGATGTCGTCGGCGGCGGTGGCTACGCCCTCGAAGCGCGGCGGCTTGAGCCGCAGGCGCGCGTCGAGCCCGTTGTCGTCGTGGAAGTAGAGGACGTGGCCGAGGCTCGCGGCTGCGTCGCGGGCGGCCTCCAGTTCGCCCGCCAGGGTGTGGTCGCACAGGGCGTGGCTGATCTGCGCCTTGTCGAGGATGTCGGTGAGTTCCTTGGCGCGCAGCAGCGGCATGGTGGTCACGGCGATGCCCCCGGCCTTGACCACCGCCAGCCAGCATGCGGCGAGCATGGGGGTGTTGGCGCCGCGCAGCAGCACCCGGTTGCCCGGCACCAGGCCCAGATCCTCGGTGAGCACGCGGGCGATGCGGTCGGTCTGTTCCAGCAGGCGGGCGTAGTTCCAGTCGCCGCGGCTCGAGCGCAGCGCGATGCGGCTGCCGTTGCCGCCGGCCACGGCCTTGTCGAGCAGTTCCACCGCGCAGTTCAGGCGCTCAGGGTACTGCAGCTGCGGCAGGTCGAAGCGCAGCTCCGGCCACTGGTGGCGCGGCGGCAGGCGCTCGCGGGCGAAGCGGTCGACGTGTGCGCTGTCGGCCATGAAAGTCAGAGCCTGGAGGACGGCGCGACGCGCATCAGTCGCCGGTTTCCAGCCGCAGCCGGGCGACGTGCTGCTTGAGGCGCGCCAGCAGGGCGTGGAGCTGCTGCTTCTCGGCCTCGTCCAGGCCCTCGAAGAAGCTCATCACCCAGCGTTCGTGCTCGCGCGCCATGCCGTCGAACACGCTGCGCCCCTTGTCGGTGAGGCGCACGTTGTAGGCGCGGCGGTCGTGGGGATTGTCCTCGCGCACCACCATGCCTTCGTCGACCAACTGGTCGGTGATGCCGGTGACATTGCCGCCGGTGACCATCATGCGCTTCGACAGCTCGCCCATCTTGAGCCCCTCGGGGTGGCGTTCGAGCTGGGCCATCAGGTCGAAGCGCGGCAGCGTGGTGTCGAACTCGAGGCGCAGATGGTTGCGGATCACGCCCTCGATCAGGTTGGTGCAGGTCAGCAGCCGCAGCCACAATCGCAGCGACTGGTGGTCGGCCTCGGTGGCGCGGGTTTCGTGGTCGGGACTGGCAAGCGGCCGGCCGTGCTTCATGTCATCACCTCTCCGCCGGCCACCGCGATCGCCTGGCCGGTGATCGACTCGGACCCGGGCAGGCACAGCCAGGCCACGGTGTTGGCCACCTCCTCGGGCTGGATCAGGCGGTGCTGGGGATTGAAGCGCGTCAGCGCGGCGCGCGCCTCTGACTCGCTGCGGCCGGTGCGCGCCACGATGTTGCGCACGGTGCGGCTGACCAGATCCGTTTCCGTGTAGCCCGGACACACCGCGTTGACCGTGATGTTGCGCTCCGCCAGTTCGATCGCCAGCGCCCGGGTCAGGCCGACGACGCCGTGCTTGGAGGCGCAGTAGGCGGCGACGTAGGGGTAGCCGGTCAGACCCGCGGTGCTGGCGATGTTGATCACCCGGCCGAAGCCCTGGTGCAGCATGTCCGGCAGCGCGGCGTAGGTGCACAGGAAGGTGCCGGTCAGATTCACCGCCAGCATGCGCTGCCACAGCGCTTCGTCGGTCTTGAGGAAGGGCGCGCTCTCGGTCTGGCCGGCGTTGTTCACCAGGATCGACACCTCGCCGAAGTTCGCCCGGGCGCGGTTGAAGGCCTCGGTCACCGACTCCTTCTCGCTGACTTCCGCGGTGAAAGACTGGACCCGCCCCAGGCTGGAGAGTTTGCGCGTCTGCTGCTGCAGGTTGGCGAGGCTGCGCCCGACCAGGCTGACCTGGGCGCCGGCGCCTATCAGTCGGTGGGCGATGGCGGCGCCGATGCCGCGGCCGCCGCCGGTCACCACGGCGTGGAGTCCGGCCAGGGGTGCGTCCTTGGTCTTCGTGTGAGTGCTCATGATGGGCGGTGCTCGGTGGTAAGAATCTGGCGATCGAACTGCGGGCGCGCGGCGCGGTAAGACGGCGGCCAGGGCTGCGCGGCGTAGCCCAGTGTCGCTGCGGCGCGCAGGGTCCACGCCGGGTCCGCGAGGTGCGGCCGGCCCAGCGCGCACAGGTCGGCGCGGCCGGCGGCGACGATGCTGTTCACCTGGTCGGGCTCGGTGATGCTGCCCACCGTCATGGTCGGAACGCCCAGTTCGTTGCGGATGCGGTCGGCGAACGGGGTCTGGTACATGCGGCCGTAGCGTGGCTGCGAGGCGGGCGTGGTGTTGCCCGAGGACACGTCGATCAGGTCGGCGCCGGCCGCCACCAGCAGCCGGGCGATCTCCACGGCCTCGTCGTCGGTATTGCCGCCGGGCGCCCAGTCGTGGGCCGACAGGCGCACCGCCAGCGGCCGCTGGGCCGGCCACACGGCGCGCAGCGCGCGCAGCACCTCGAGCGGATAGCGGCAGCGGTTCTCGATGCCGCTGCCATAGTCGTCGGCGCGCCGGTTGGTGAGCGGCGAGAGGAAGCTCGCCAGCAGGTAGCCGTGGGCGCAATGCAGTTCCAGCAGGTCGAAGCCGGAATCTGCGCCGCGCCGCGCCGCCGCGACGAACTGTTCGCGTACCCGGTCCATGTCGTCGCGGGTCATGGCGCGGGGCGTCTGAAAGCCCGCAGCGTAAGGCAGGTCGGACGCCGCCAGCAGTGGCCAGGCGCCGCTCTCCAGCGGCTGACTTTCGCCCTCGAAGGGGATGCGGGTCGCGCCCTTGGGGCCGGCATGGCCCAGTTGCAGGCCGATGGCCGCGCCACTGCTGGCATGCACGAAATCGACGATGCGCTTCCACCCCCGCGCCTGGGCCTCGTTCCACAGCCCCGCGCAGGCCGGGGTGATGCGCGCCTCGGGCGCAACGCAGCTCATCTCGGTGAATACCAGCCCGGCGCCGCCCAGCGCCCGGGCACCGAGGTGGGCCAGATGAAAGTCCCCCGGCACGCCGTCGGTGCAGGCGTACATCGCCATCGGCGAGACGACGACGCGGTTGGCGAGCGTGAGACCGCGCAGCCGCAAGGGCGTGAACATCGGCGGCGGTGTGCCCTCGGCGCCGCAGCGGCGGGCGAACCAGGCGTCGAATCGATCCGCGTAGGCTGGGTCGCGGCGGCGCAGTTCGCCGTGTCCCAGACGCTGACTTCCGGTGAGCAGCGACTCGGCGAACTGGGGCGGCGCAAGCCGCGCGTAGCGCGCCACGTTCTCGAACCACTCCATGCGGTTGCGCGCGGCATTGCGCAGGCGCAGCGCGTCGGCCTCGCGCTGCGCCTGGTAGCGCGCCAGCGCGTCCGGGATCGCGGCGCCCGGCGACAGCTCGCGGGCCAGAACGATGGCATCGTCGAGGGCGAGCCGGGTGCCCGAGCCGATGGAGAAATGGGCGGTGCGCGCCGCGTCGCCCATCAGCACCAGGTTGCCGCGGTACCAGCGTTCGCAGCTCAACAGGCGGAAGTTGAGCCAGGCCGAGCCGCGCTCCTCCAGCGGATTCGTCATCAGCCGCTCGCCGTCGAGGATGGGCGCGAACAGGCGCTCGCAGAGGGCCAGCGAGTCGGCCGCGGACGCCCGGTCGAGGCCCGCCGCGCGCCAGGTTTCCTCCCGCGTCTCGACGATGAAGGTGCTGGCGTCGGGTGCGTAGGGGTAGGCGTGGAGCTGGAACCAGCCCCAGGGCGTTTCCTCGAAAGCGAAGGTGAAGGCGGGCAGCGGCCGCCGCGCGCCCAGCCACAGGTAACGGTTGCGCCGCAGTTCGGTGGTCGGCCGGAAGTCGGTGGCGTGGCGCTCGCGGGTGCGCGAATGCACGCCGTCCGCCGCCACCACCAGGTTGCAGCCGGCGCAGTCGGCCTCGTCGGCGGCATGCTCGAAGGCGAGCTTCACGCCGAGCTGCGCCGCGCGCTGCTGGAGAATCGCCAAGAGCCGCTGGCGGCCGATGCCGGCGAAGCCGTGGCCACCGCTGCGCGTCAGCGTGCCCTTGAAGTGGATGTCGATGCGGTCCCAGCGCCGGAGGCTGGCGGCGATGGCGGCGTGGGAGGCGGCGTCGGCCTCGGCCAGCCCGGCCAGCGCGGCGTCGGAGAACACCACACCCCAGCCGAAGGTCGCGTCGGCGCGGTTTTGCTCGAACACGGTGATCTCGTGCCGCGCATCGGCCGCTTTCATCAGGATCGCGAAGTAAAGCCCGGCCGGCCCGCCACCGATGCAGGCGATCCTGAGGCCCTGGCCTGGCGCTGCGCGCTCCATGGCGTCGATGGTAGCACCCTGGGAATATTGAAATATCAAAATACGGGTTTTCCGCAATCCCCGTTAAGCAGCGCTTAAGCGCCGCCGGCGAGCATTGGCCTGCCGCGGCCTTCGCGGGGCTCTCGCGTACCATCGCACCATGCGCATCCTCATCGTTGAAGACGACTCGCTGCTCGGCGACGGCATACAGGCCGGCCTGCGCCAGGCCGGCTTCGCCGCCGACTGGGTGCGCGACGGCATGGCCGCCGACATAGCGCTGACGGCGGAGCGTTTTGCCGCGGTGGTGCTCGATCTGGGGCTGCCGCGGCTGTCCGGGCTGGAACTTCTGCGCCGGCTGCGCGCCGCGGGCAACGCCGTGCCGGTGCTGATACTGACGGCGCGCGACGCGGTGGCCGACCGGGTGGCGGGGCTCGACGCCGGCGGCGACGATTACGTCGTCAAGCCCTTCGATCTCGACGAGCTGGCGGCGCGGCTGCGCGCACTGGTGCGCCGTGCCCACGGCCAGGCGGCGGCGACGCTGCGGGTCGGCGAACTCGAACTGGACCCGGCGGCCCATGCCGTGCGCTTCGCCGGGCGGCCGGTGGAGCTTTCGGCGCGCGAGTTCGCCGTGCTGCAGGCACTGACTCTCAACGCCGGCCGAGTGCTGTCGCGCGAGCAGCTCGAACAGGCGCTCTACGGCTGGGGCGAGGAGGTGGAGAGCAACGCCATCGAGGTGCACATTCACCACCTGCGGCGCAAGCTGCGCGCCGAGCTGATCCGCACCGTGCGCGGCGTTGGCTACACCCTGCCGCGGCCGGGAGCGGGTGCATGAGGCGCCAGCCCTCGCTGCGCGCGCGCCTGCTGGCCCTGCTGCTGGCGGCGGTGGCCGCCGCCTGGGTGGTGGTGGTGGCCTTCAGCTACCGCGACGCGCGCCACGAGCTCGGCGAAATGCTCGACGCCCACCTCGCCCAGTCGGCGGCGCTGCTGATGGCGCAGACCGGCCACGAGCTGCTCGCCGAGGCGTCGCGGGGCGAACGCCGGCGCAAGCACGACGACGACGAGGACAACCGCGACGACGATCGCCACGACCATGAGGACGACGATGGTGGCCCCAAGGTGGACATCGTCGCGCCGGCGCACCGCTACGAGCGACGCGTCGCCTTTCAGATCTGGGAGGGCGGCGACGTGCTGCGGCTGCGTTCGGCAAGCGCGCCGGCGTCCCGCCTCGCGCCGCACGACGAGGGCTTCAGCGACGTGCTGGTCGAGGGCCGGCCGTGGCGCGTGTTCAGCCGCCGCGATGCCGACCACGGTCTGGTGGTGCAGGTGGGCGAGCTGCGCGAGCTGCGCGACGAATTGGCGGGCCGCATCGCCAGCCATCTGCTGGCGCCGCTGCTGGTCGCCCTGCCGGCGCTGGCGCTGCTGATCTGGTTCGCCGTCGGCCGCGGGCTGACTCCCCTGTCGCGGCTGAACGAGCAGCTGGCGCAGCGCGCCCCCGACTACCTGGAACCGGTGCCGGCCGAGGGGGCGCCGCGCGAGCTGCGGCCCCTGATCGACACCCTCAACCGGCTGCTGGAGCGTGTGCGCGCGGCGCTGGACAACGAGCGGCGCTTCACCGCCGACGCCGCCCACGAGTTGCGCACCCCGCTCGCGGCACTGCGCACCCAGGCGCAGGTGGCGCTGGCGGCCGAGGATGCCGGCACCCGTCGCCACGCCCTGGAGCAGGTGCTTGCCGGCGGCGAGCGCGCGACGCGGCTGGTGGAACAGTTGCTGACGCTCGCGCGCCTCGACCCCGAGTCCGCGGCGCGGCACCACGTCCGGCTGTCGCTGCGGCCGCTGGCCGCCCAGGCGGTGGCCGACGCCACGCCGCGGGCGCTGGCCAAGGACATCGATCTCGGCCTCGCGGAGGGACCCGAGGCGGAAGTCCGCGGCGACCCGGATCTGCTCGCCCTGCTGCTGCGCAATCTGGTGGACAACGCGGTGCGCTACACCCAGCGCGGCGGCGAGGTGAGCGTCGCGCTGGCGCGCCAGGCCGGCGGCGTGGAACTGAGCGTCAGCGACAACGGCCCGGGTATTGCCCGCGAAGAGCGCGACAAGGTCGGGCAGCGCTTCTACCGTGTGCTCGGCAGCGGCGAGTCCGGCAGCGGCCTGGGCCTGTCCATCGTGCAGCGCGTCTGCGAGCGGCACGGCACCCGACTCGTCCTGGCCGAAGGGCCGGACGGGCGCGGCCTGAGGGCGAGCGTGCTGCTGGCGGCGGCCGCCTGAGGCGGCACATCACTCTATAATCCGCCGTCGCGCCGCCTCCCGGCGCGGCCCCCAACCGCAGCGACGAGGATACCTACATGCGCATGAACACGAGACTGGGCGCCCTGCTGGCTGCCCTGGCACTGGCTGCCGCCGGCCCCGCCCTGGCGGCGACGGCAAAGAAGCCGGTGCCGAAGAAGCCCGCCCCGGCCAAGGCTGCCGCCCCGGCCCCCGAGGCAAGCAGAGAGATCGATCTGGTGCATCGACTGCCCGCCGACAAGGCCGATCAGTTGCGCAAACTGGTGGATCGCTTCAACGCCGGTTCCGAGCACAAGATCGTGCTGGCGCAGCGGGACTGGGCCGAGGGCGCCCTGCCGGCACTGACTTTGGTCGCGGCCGACGACAAGGCGCGCTTCCTCGACGGCAAGCCACGCTACAGGCCGGTCCATCAGGTGATGAAGGAGGCGGGCGAGCCGCTTCAGACCATGAAGCCGATGGGACTCGCGAATCCTTCGCTATTGGATGCGAAGGGCAACGTGCTGGGCCTGCCGATCGGCCTGGGCACGCCCATCATGTTTTACAACCGCGACGCCTTCAAGAAGGCCGGGCTCGATCCGGAGCAGCCGCCCAAGACCTGGTGGGATCTGCAGCAGGCCCTGGGCAAGCTCTACGACGCGGGCTTCGGCTGCCCTTACGCCTCGTCCCATCCGGGAAAGGTCCATGTCGAGAACGTCAGCGCCTGGCACAACGAGCCGGTGGCGGCGGGCGCCAAGCGCGAAGGGCCGCTGGTGGTGAACAATATGCTGATGGTCAAGCACCTGGCGATGATGTCCAGCTGGTACAAGAGCCGCTACCTGCACATCTTCGGCGCGGGCGACGAGGCCGACGCCAAGTTCGCGCTGGGGGAATGCGCCGTGCTCACCACCCCTTCCGATCGTTTTCCGACGCTCACGCGCTTCGCCAAGTTCCCGGTCGGCGTGGCGACCCTGCCCTATCACGACGACATTCCCGGTGCGCCCCAGAACACGCTGGCGGATGGCGCCGTGCTCTGGGTGGCGCAGGGGCGAAAGCCGGCCGAGTACAAGACCATCGCCAAGTTCCTGCGCTTCATGCTGACGCCCGAGTCCCAGGTGGAATGGCAGATCAATGCCGGCTACCTGCCGCTGAACCGGGCCGGCGTGCTGGCGGCATCGAGCGATCTGCTGAAGAGCGAACTGATCCACATCCGTACCGCCGTCGATCAGCTCATCCGCAAGCCACCGACCGAGGCGTCCAAGGCGAGCGGTTATGCCGATCGCGCCGATGTGCGGCGCATCCTGGACGAGGAACTCGACGCGGTGTGGCGCGGCACTACACCCCCGAAGGCGGCGCTGGACTCGGCGGTGGCGCGCTCGCGCAACCTGAAGTAAGGATCGCGGCTATCTCCACCAGGCGGCGCGCAGCGTAACGCCGCCCCGGGCATTCGGCCGCGCGTCGAAGCTGCCGCCCGACAGCAGCGTGCGCTCGCGTGCCGCGGCGAGCACGGGCTCGCCCCCGCTCGCCGCCGGCGCCCCGGCCGCCGCCTGCTGCTCGATGTCCAGCCAGATGGATGCCTCGTCGCTGGCCAGGCGCACGCGTACCTGTTCGCCGTTGCCGAGCCGGCTCAGGTCGCGGCACGCCTCCTCCAGCACCCGGTAGACGATGATCTTGAGGGGCTGGGGAACGTCGGCTTCGTCCAGTTCGATCGCGAGCTGCGCCGCGATTTCCGGGTGCAGGCGGGAAAACTCGCGGCAGAACCATTCGACGGTAGCCACCAGGCCCAGTTCGTCCAGGCTCGACGGGCGCAGATTGAGGGCGACCGAGCGCACCTCGTTGATCGCGTCCTTGACGGCCTGCACCATGGGCTGGAGGGCCGCCGCATCGCCCTTGCCCCGGGCGGACAACTGGCGCGCCGCGTGCTCGACGCTCATCTTCACCGCCGACAGGGTCTGAGCCACGCCCTCGTGCAGATCGAAGGCGATCTTCTTCTTCTCGTCCTCCTGCGTGCTCAGCATGCGCGCCGAAATCTGCTCCAGCGCCGCAGTGTGCTCGCGGATCTCCCGCTGCTGCCGGTTGATGATGCTTTCTGCGTACTGGACGACCATCAGCAGGGCGACGTAGAGCAGCGCCATGATCAGCACCGCGCCGCCGATGATCTGCCACTGCGCCATCTCGACCTCCTCGATCATCGGATTGACGTCGGTGTAGAGCTCGAAAACGCCGCGCGGCGCCTCGTCCGGCTCACCTCGGATCGGGACGTAGGTCTGGATCAGGTTGTCCGATTCCGACTCGGCGTCGAAGACGTTGAAGCTGTCGCGATAGACCAGCTTGCTCGCCACCGTGCCGGCCATTGCTGCCTGGAACCCCGGATTTTCCGGTTGCCGCCTGCCTACCGAGGCCTTTCGCGTGGCATAGACCACGAGGCCGTCCCGGCCGTAGATCTTGATCCGCGCCACCGACTTGACGCGCATCAGGTCGTCGATCTCGTGAGCCAGGGCCGGAGCGAGGGGCAATCGGCCAAGTTCGGCTGCAGGAGCCTTGCCCGCCTCGTCGAGAAACTGGACCAGCTCCGGCCGTACGGCCTGGAGGGCCGCTTCGGTGAGGGCGACGTTGCCCGATTCACCGAACTCGACCAGTTCCCGAATGGTGATATGGCGGAAATACGCGGTGAGCGCCACCGCCGCCGCCACGATGCAGACGAAGCTGGCGACCGAGAAATAGCGGATGATGCGGAACATGTCCTGCGACGCCCTGGCATGGGCGGGGCGAAGCGGGCGTGCCGAAGCGTCGGGCTGTTCCTTCTCCGGCTGCGTGGCCGCACCGGTGCTCAGACCCAAGGATGCGACAACCTCGGGCATACCGTCGGTGCGCAGTGGAAGCTGTACCATGCTTGCCTGCTCCTTAGTAGTGGCCTCTTGTTGGCGCATTCTAGGCTCCTCCGGCCGCCGGATTACCACCCTCCCCGCAAGAGTAGGTGTTTACCTGAGTAGGGCTGGCCCGACAAGCGACGATAACAAGGGTTTTCGCCGCGGCGCCGGAATTGAAGACATTGCGGGAAAACCCGCATTTCCCTAATGGTCGATTTCAGTATAGTGTCGCCGTGGCCGTAAGGCCTTTCGATGATGCCGATGAAAACCGCTCTCGTTCATGCCCTTGTCCTTGCCGTGGCGACCGCCTTTGCCGGTGCCGCGCGCGCGGACATCTATGGCCACGTGGATGAGGACGGCGAAATCCATCTGGCCAACCATCCGACTTCGGACGGCTTCGAAGTCTGGGCGCAGTCGCCGCGCGAGCGCGCCAGGCAGCCCGAGGCGGGCGGCGACGCGCCGGCCGCGGTTCGCGTCGAGCCGCTGGCGGCGATGCGCGCCCGCTACCATCCCATGGTCCAGGAGGCGGCCCGCACCTACGAGCTGGAACCCGCACTCTTGCACGCGGTGATTTCCGTCGAGTCGGCGTACAACCCCAATGCCAAGTCGCGCAAGGGAGCCTCGGGCCTGATGCAGCTCATGCCCGACACGGCACGGCGCTACGGCGTTGCCGACATCTTCGATCCGGTGCAGAACATCCGTGGCGGCGCCCGTTACCTGCGGGATCTGCTGCGCATGTTCAACAACGACATGAAACTCGCGCTGGCGGCCTACAACGCCGGCGAGAATGCCGTCGTGCGCCACGGCAAGATCCCGCCCTACCAGGAAACCGTGGCCTACGTCCCCAAGGTCCTGGCCTTCTACAAGAAACTGGGCGCGCTCAAGCTGGATAGCTGAGCCGCAGGGCCGGGAACGGCCCTCCCGCGGCGGGTGCGTGCCCGTTCACGCAGGTTGCGCCATGCGCACCGCCCGATCTCCCGCGGCGGGCGAACTTCCGTTGGTCTCGTAGGGTGCGCCGTGCGCACCGCCCGGCAGGCCTATGACTTCGCCGCGGCGAGACTCCGGTATTCCTTGACGATGTCGTCCGGTGTCGCGAAGCCGTCCAGGCGCACCCAGGGCTTGCCGGGCGCCAGCCGCACGAAGGTGACCGGGAGGTGGTTCATCTTGTCGCCGCGGTAGGCGTCGAAGGCCTTCTGCACGGCGACGCTCGCCTCGACCGTGCCGGTGTAGAACTGCCACTGCGATCCGGCGGAGTAGCGCTTGGCGTACTCGCGCATCCGCGCCGGGGTGTCCTGCTCCGGATCGATCGAAACCGAGACCATGCGCAGCTTGTCGCGGTCGGGCCCGAGGCGGTTCTGCACCTCGGCGAAGGTCTGGGTCATCACCGGGCAGATGGCGGTGCAGGTGGTGTAGATGAAATTGAGGATCACCGGCTTGCCGTCGTCGATGTCCTTCTGGAACGGCACCTTGGCCCCGTCGGCGCGCACCACGGTGACGGCGGGCAGCTTGTAGGTGGCGGTGCTGCGCACGAAGGCCGCCTTGGGCGGCATCGGATGCATGTGCTGGGCGTGGGGGTCGGCGGGCTCGCCGGCCGCGGCGGAAACGCCGGTGCCCAGGGCGAGGAGCAGGCCGGCGCAAACGCTTGCCCGGACGGCCGGGCCTCGGGAAGGACGGGGGAAGGTCATTGCAGTTCTCCAGGAATTCCAAGCTTCGGGATTATCTGTGCAGTCGAAGCGATCGCCAATGCCTTTGGTCACGCTTGCTGCCGCACCGGGGAGCGCCACGGCGCCCGCGCACCGCTTGCGCTCGCCAGGGAGCCGCTTTCCCGGTACTGACTTTTGTCGCCGCCCCGCCCGCAAGGTTCCTCGCCGCGCGCAGGTTCTTCCCGAACTCCCGCCGCCCCAGGCGGCGGGCCCGACCGTCCGTGCAATGTGACGCAATTCACGACCCTACCGCGAAGGTAGGGTTTTCCTCCATCAAGTTGGGGGTATTACCCCAGTGCGACAGATTGACGCGGCAGCGATACTCGCAGCGTATGCGGGAGGAGTCTTTTTTGCCGCGCGGGGCGGAGTGCAATGGCATACGCAGCCGTGCTCGCGGCGACTCGCGTCGATCAAGTGGATTACGAGAGGAGATCAGCATGAAGAAGCGGAAATTCAGCATCAGCGCAATGTCAGTGATGACGACAGCACTTCTGTCGCTGGCAGGCAATCTCGCCTTTGCCGCACCGGCCCCGTTGACGCCGGGGCAGGCCGCGAAGGCGGAGGTGGTCCGCAAGCAGAAGGAGCAGCAGGTCACGCCCGCAGAGCGCAAGGCAGCGGCGGATTGGCTCAAGGCGGAAAGACGGAAGGTCTATGAGGCCAAGCAGGCCGCTCTCAAGTCGAATCCGGGTGGAACAAATAGACCGCATCACTGAATCGGAGGAAGCATGAACACGCGAAGAAATACGGATATGCGGAGATTCGGGCAGATGCTGGCCCTGCTCTGCCTCTGCGGCATCCCGCAGCTTGCGGGGGCGGGAACCGCACCGCCGGTACCGACCGGTCCGCTTGACGCTGTCAATCGGCAAGGCGGACTACTACACGACGGCCAACTGGGCCAACAGCCCGCCGCTGGCCAAGTTCGTTGACACACTGCCGCGTCTCGGATGCAGCACAGCAACAATCTGGGACAGATGCTTCCGGTAGCCGTACCGGATACCACCACGTACCCGGGTTCGGACTACTACATCATCGAGCTGCGCGAGTACTTCGAGAAGATGCACAGCGACCTCAACCCGACCAAGCTGCGCGGTTATGTGCAGGTCGATGCCGCCGGGTGCCGTCGTCGCACCGATTCACTACCTCGGCCCGATCATCGTCGCCCAGCGCGACCGGCCGGTGCGCATCAAGTTCACCAACAGGCTTCCCGCTGGCGCAGCCGGCGACCTCTTCATCCCGGTCGACGAATCGGTCATGGGAGCCGGCACCGGGCCGGCTGCGCTTGGCGCAAGCCGTGGAACGGGTGCACCATGCGACAATACCGTCGAGGGGAACACCTGCGCCAAGTTCACCCAGAACCGCGCCGCCATCCACCTGCACGGCGGCCGCACGCCCTGGATCAGCGACGGTACGCCGCACCAGTGGATCACTCCGGTTGAAGAAGTCACGCCCTTCACCAAGGGTGTCAGCCTGCAGAATGTCCCCGACATGCCCGATCCGGGCGACGGCTCGACCACCTATTACTACACCAACGAGCAGAGCGCTCGTCTGATGTTCTACCACGACCATGCTTTCGGCATCACCCGGCTCAACGTCTATGCCGGCGAAGCCGCAGGCTACGTGATCACCGACAAGTAGGAGCAGGACCTGGTCGCCCGCGGCCTGATCCCGGCCGACCAGATTCCGCTGATCATCCAGGACAAGACCTTCGTCGATGCGACGCCCACGACGAAGTACATCTACAACCCCGATCGACTGGCAGATTGTTCAGGACCTACGGCCGATCACGGTGCCCAAGGTTCGCGAAACCGATCCGCTCTGGAACTGGGGAAGCGGCGCGCCTGATGCCAACGGCGTTCGTCCGCCGGTGACCGGCGACCTCTGGCTGCCCCACGTTTACATGCCGGCCCAGAACCCGCTCGCCGGGTCCGGCGGCGTCAACCCCTTCGGCCGCTGGATGTACGGCCCCTGGTTCTATCCGGCAACGAGCGTCACTCATGGCCCGGTCGCCAACCCGTACTACGATGCGGACTGCGGCAGCCCGTTCCCGGCAGTCTATGCCAAATGCACTACCCCCGGACAGCCGCCGCAGATCCCGGGAACGCCCAACGTTTCCATGGGTATGGAAGCCTTCCAGGACAGCGCCGTGGTCAACGGCACCGTCTTCCCGACTCTGACTGTCGATCCGCGCGCCTATCGCTTCCGCATCCTGAATGCCGCCAGCGACCGCTTCCAGAACCTGTCGTTCTATGTGGCCGACTCAACCCGGGCAATACCAGTCCTGACGCACGGCGGCAGCCGCAGGCAAATCCAATCTGACCGAAGTCAAGATGGCACCGGCATCGGCTGATCTTGCAGCAGCTGGAAACTGGCCGGCAGACTGGCCGGTGGATGGCCGCGCCGGCGGGTTCCTGACCCCGGCGCCTGTACAAACTCGGCACCGCAACTGCTCCGAACTGGTTGCACCAATCTGGGCCCCAGCTTCCTGCAGATCGGCACCGAAGGTGGATTCCTGCCGCAACCGACCGTCCGCGCACCCCAGCCGGTCACCTACATCACCGATCCGACCGCCTTCTGGGTGGGTATCGTTGACAAGACCGGCTTGGCGCTGGGCCCCGCGGAGCGTGCCGATGTCATCGTCGATTTCAGCCAGTATGCCGGCAAGACCCTGATTCTCTACAACGACGCTCCGGCGGCGTGGCCCGCCCGGGTGCCCGGCTACGACTACTACACCGGCGCACCCGACATGCGCGATTCAGGCGGCTACGGCACGGGCGGCACCTGGGATCCGGTCACCGGAACCTGGGTCGGTGGCACCGGCCCACTTCCTGGCTAAAGCCCCGAACACCCGCACCGTGATGCAGGTCATCGTCCGACTGATGCCGGCAATGCCCCTGCTATACCTTCGTACAGCAGGCCGCGCTGGAAGCAGAGTTCACTGATCGAGCTGCACGTACCCACGGAATCGCGGCTTGAATCCCGCCACCGGCAAGACTCTGTTCGAGCGGGCGCAGGATCCGATCATCGTCGGTCAGCCGGCGTACAGCCCGCCTATCCCAACTCCTACTTCCCGCCCAACTACCCCTGGGAAGGCGTGAATCAGATCAACGATCATTTCCTCAAGTTCGTGACCGTGGCCGGCCAGCCGGTACAGATGCCGACGGAACCGAAAGGGATTCATGACGAGATGGGCGCCTCCTTCGACCCGGAATACGGTCGCATGAGCGGCAACCTCGCCATGCAACTGCCCAACCCGACTACCCTCAATGCGCTGCTGGTCCTGTACGGCTTCTCCGACATCCCGACTGAAACCGTCAATAACTCTCCGACGGTGAACGTCGAAGTGCGTGGGCAGCGGCACCGACCCTGATACCCTGGCAGGTGGCCGACGGCACCCAGATCTGGAAGATCTCGCACAACGGCGTCGATACTCACCCGATCCACTTCCACATCTTCGACGTGCAGTTGATCAACCGCGTCGGCTGGGACGGTCAGATCGCCCTTCCCGAAGCCAACGAACTCGGCTGGAAAGAAACCGTCAAGATCAGCCCGCTGATGGACACCATCGTCGCCGTGCGGCCGCGCGCTCCGGCTCTGCCCTTCGGCATCCCGAAGAGCCTGCGTCCGCTCAACCCGGCCATTCCGATCGATTCGGCAATGGGATTCACCAATCCGACGCCGGGCAGCGACTGGTCGCTGGGGCAATCGTTCCTGAACAACGCCAGCATATTCGGCTTCAACAGCGTCAACTGGAAGACCGGGCAGACCTATCCGGCCAACAACCCGACCTACCCGTACCCGAACTACAAGGGCATCGTCACCAACGTGCTGTACGACTTCGGTTGGGAGTACGTCTGGCACTGCCACATCCTGAGCCATGAAGAGATGGACATGATGCGGCCGATCGTGCTGAACGTGCCGACCGCTGCTCCCGGGTTCGCCGTCTCCTCTGACCGCCACCGCCCCCGCTGATGACGGGTCTCCCTGCAGTGGCTCGACCTCACTCCGGTGGATTACGTCAACAAGAAGTAGGTTTTAGACCAGACGCGCCGAGATCGGTTTCCGCGTCGAGCGCGCCCTGGGCTTCGAGACGTTCCAGGTGGTGGGTCTGGCCTTGGCGAACACGAACACGTTTGTGGATACGCTGGCGGCACCGGACACCTTCTACCGGTACCGCGTCACCGCATACAACGCCTCCGGCGAAGCGGTGTCGAACATCGTTGAGGTAGGGCCCAAGGATGTCACGGCGCCGACGGTTTCCGCTGTCGTCTCGCCTGCGCCGAACGCAGCCGGCTGGAATAACCAGGCCGTCACGGTGACGCTGACCGCTGTCGACCAGGGAGACCTGCCGATCTCCGGTGTCGCCTCCATCACTTACAGCATCAACGGCGGAACCGGCGTCACGGTACCCGGCAGCACGGTCACCCTGCCGAGCACCACTTTCCCACAAGGCACGTCCAACATAACGTTCTCGGCCGCTGACCAGGCTGGAAACGTCAGTGCGACTCAGACCCTGACTGTCAATGTGGACAGCACCTTGCCCACCCTGACATTCGGAGCCAAGACGCCTGCGGCCAATGCGGCCGGCTGGAACAACACGCCGGTCAGCATTTCCTACACCGCTGCCGACCTCGTCTCCAGTGTGGCGTCCTCCGTCCCGGTCAGCCCGCTCAGCTTCACAGCCCAGGGTGCCAACCAGACCCAGGCAGTGACGGTGACCGACGTGGCCGGCAACAGCGCAGTGTTTACCTCGCCGACGGTGAGCATCGATCTGGTCGCTCCGGCCGTCACGGCTACCGCGGTGCCGGCCATTGCCCTGCGCGGCGGCGGCACCAGGACGGTACGGGTCTCGGGGACGATTACCGATGCCCTTTCCCGCGCAACCAGTACCGGCACCTGGAGGCTGACGGACAGCAAGAGCGCAACCGTCGTGACCGGGACGTTCACGATCAATGCAACGACCGGGGCATACACGTTCCAGCGCAACATCTCGCGGTCCAACACGGGGCTTACCCCCCGGGTCTACACCTTCACCGTAACGGGAACTGACAATGCCGGCAATGTGAGGACCGCCACCACGACATTCACGGTGCTGTAAGCGAACGAGCGGTAACTGCTGAGCTATGCGGGGAGGGAGCAATCCCTCCCCGCCTTTTTTTGCTACATTCGCTTCCGCGAAGACTCACCCTGGAGGCAAGACCAATGAAATTGCTGCATTCGATTCTGCTGCTGGCCGTGTTCTCTTCTTCGGCATATGCCGAAAGTTCGCTCCAGACGGAGGAACAGAAGACCCTCTATGGCATCGGGCATACGGTGATGCGCTCGCTCGCCGTTTTCGACCTCACGCCCGCGGAGTTCGAGATCGTGAAACAGGGGCTGTCGGACGCCTACGCCGGAAAGAAGTCCGAGGTTAACCCGGCTGCCTACACGCAGAAGGTTCAGGAACTTGCGAAGGCCCGGCGCAAGGCGGCGGGCGAGAGGCTGGCGGCAGGCGGGAAGGAGTATCTGGAGAAGGCGGCCAAGGAACAGGGCGCGGTCAAGACCGAGTCGGGCATGGTTTATCTTTCCGTGGCGGACGGCAAGGGCGGCTCGCCCAAGGCCAGCGACATCGTCACGGTGAATTACCGCGGCACCTCGATCGACGGCAAGGAGTTCGACAGTTCGTACAAGCGGGGCAAGCCGCTCGAGTTCAAGTTGGACAACGTCATCAAGTGCTGGACCGAAGGGGTGCAGAAGATGAAGCCCGGCGGCAAGGCGAAGCTGGTCTGTCCGCCGAACCTGGCCTATGGCGACACGGGTGCGGGTGACCAGATCCTTCCGGGCGCCACCCTTGCTTTCGAAGTCGAGCTGGTGGAACTTCAAGCCCGGCCCCGAGCCCAAGGCCGCCGTTCCTCCCCCGGCTCCGGCCAAACCGACAGCCACCGACACAGAAATAGGCAAAGTCCTGACCGGCCCAGGGTAAACGCATGAAGGTCGCGCAACGATTCCCTCGCCCCGCTTGCGGGGAGAGGGGCAGGGTGAGGGGCGTCGGGGCGCTAGCGATAAGGCTGATCCGGGCAAGGCGAACAACCCCTCACCCCGGCCCTCTCCCCCGATGGCGGGGGAGAGGGAGCAGTTCATGCGATGCCCTGCTGACCGGCCGCCGGCAAGCGGCGGCCTGAGTCAGCGACCGGGAAAGTCGGATGGCATTGACGATGAAGCGGTGTCTCGTGGCCGCAAGCAGCGGCGTTTTCGGGAATGGTGAAAGCGGCGGGCCTCTTGGTCTTCCTCGCCGCGACATCATCCATGGCGGCGCTGGAGCCTCCTGCCGACCTCACACCGGCCGAGATCATGAAGGCTGGGCGAGAGGATGTACCGTGAGGGGATACTGCCCTCGGGCGAAGTCATGGTCGGCTTCATCCGCGGCGACGTGAAAGTCGACAGCAGCGCCTTCTCCTGCTCCAACTGCCACTTGCGGGGCGGGCTGGGGTCTTACGAGGGGGGCATAGTCGCTATCGCCCGTGACGGGAAAGAAGCTGTACCGGCCGTACCGCCGGCCCCCTTCCCTCGAAAACTGCCGGACGGCGTGCCGGACGGAGCTTCTATGTGGAGACCGTCCAGCAGCGGCCGGCGTACACCCGCGAAAGCCTGGCGCGTTGCCATTCGATCCGGCATCGACCCTGCCGGGCAGGTATTGAACCAGGTCATGCCGCGCTATCCGCTCGCGGACCGCGACATGTCGATCCTGATCGGCTACCTCGAGATGCTTTCTTCGGAACCTTCGCCCGGGGCCAGCGCCGAGGAGTTCAGTTTTGCGACCATCGTTGCCGACGACGTCAGCCAGGAGGACCGGCAGGCGCTGCTCGCGCCGGTGCAGGCGTTCATCGCCCAGAAGAACCAGCAACTGGCAATGTACAAGGACTTCACCAACTTCGGATATGCGCCCACCATCGACATGAAGTCATTCGTTTCGCAAGGCGTCGCTGGACGTCTGGGAACTGAAAGGGCCACCCGAAACCTGGCAGGGCCAGCTTGCCGCTCTACTATGCAAGGAAGCCGGTCTTCGCCGTGCTGGGGGGGATATCCAACAGCGACTGGCGTCCGGTTCACGATTTCTGCGAAGCCCAGCGCCTTCCCTGCCTCTTTCCGATCACCGATTTTCCGGTGGTTTCCGAAACCGGCTGGTACACCTTCTACTTCAACAAGGGATACGCCCAGGAGGGAGAAGCGGTTTCCCGCTATCTCAGTCGGCTGGAGGATCTTCCGCCCGAAACAGCGATCCTCCAGATCGTTCAGGATTCTCCGACAGGCAGGGCGCTGGCGGCCGGATTTCCAGAGTACGGCTGGAAGGAACTGGGTCGTCCGGCCGTGAAGAGCCTGACGCTCACGGCAGACAAGCTTCTGGATCGGGTTGCGCTGGGCAGGCTGGTTGCAAAGCACAAGCCCGGCGTGCTGCTGCTGTGGAGCGATGCGCAAATCCTGCCGAAACTGCCGCACCTGGTCGCTCAGCTTCGGTCGCCGGGAATGGTGTTCGTATCTTCCGGGTATCTGGGCAAGAAGACGGCAAGCCTTCCGGAATCGGTTCGCGACAAGGTTTACATCACCTTCCCCTACCGCCTGACACCCTATGTCGGTCCGAAGACCGGGGGTTACGACGCCAGGGTTCCGATCCTCACCAGCGCGAAAGATTTTGGCGAGCGCAGGATCGCATCGCGGAGCAGGAACATGCTGCAGCAGGCGACCCTGCAAGGCTTGAATCTCATCTACGACAACCTCTACCGCGATCATCTGCTTGACGTCTTGAGCTTGCAGATGGACCTGATAGTGCAGGATTACGAGCGCTTCAGCTTCGGTCCCGGACAGCGCTACGTGTCCAAGGGCTGCTACATCATCCAGCTCGGCCCAGGTGCCGATCCCCCCCTGCTGCAACGAAGCGAATGGGTCATCCATTGAGCTTCCTGGCGGGCAATGGCCCTCAGCTTCAAGGTAGGAGTCGCGCCAGCGACACGCGAAGCTCTCCGTCCCGCCGGGACATGGGCTGAGGGTCAGGGAAACGCTCATGGCGACGCAGTTCGTCATTCGTCATGGTGGCTTCCATGAGCTTTCGCCAGGAAGCCGCCCCTCACCCCAGCCCTCCCCGCGAGCGGGGCGAGGGAGCAAGACAGTTCCCTCTCCGCCGCAAACGCGGGATAGGGTGAGGGCTGCGGTTCATTGCCAATCGGAGATCCGGTTGGGTTCTCGCCTGCCGGCCGCCTTTCCCTGAAGTGAGTATCCCCGGCCAGCCGGCGCGCCCTGGCGGGTAACGGCTGCCCGCATAGACCCGGCGCAATCCTCCCCGACCTGCCCATAATTGGGGACGAAATGCCCAGAAGTGGGTATAGATCCCCAAGAATGGGTGCTGCCGTCCTCCCGGCTTTCAATTGCGTAACAGTTCCTCGCAGCCTTGCGGGGTGGGCCAGACAATCGCGGCTCCATGCTTTGTCAGGGGAATGAGCGATGTCCGTGGCACTTGCCTTCCTTGAGGACGGTGATCGGAGATCCTGCGGCAAGTGCCTGTTCCGGGGCTTAGTGTGATTCTTGCTTCAAGTCTCAACAAAAGCCGGGATAACCGGCTGGCAAAGCGCTTCAAGAACTTGAAGCGCTTACCTGTGCGATCCGAGCCAATCGCCGTGCAGATCGATGACCATTGGGGGTCACAAGTGAAGTCTTTGGATTTTTCTTTGCCGGGCACTCCAGCCCCGGCGGCTTTGCCTTTTTCCGAGCGGACGGGCCTGGGACTGTGGCCGCTCGACGTGGGCAATCGCATCGAGCGGGCCAAGCAGGAGTGGGAGGTCACGGCCGACTCCCTTCCCCAACTGATCTGCGTCATCGACGAGCGCGGGGGCATTCTGCGCGCCAATCGCACCGCCGAGCGCTGGCGTCTGGCTGCCGTGACCGAGGTCCGCGGCATGAGCCTCGACGAATTGCTGCACGGGCGCTGCGACGATCCCGCCTGTTATCTCAAGACATTCATGCGCGACGCCCTGTCCAGCCTGCCGCGCGGGCGCCGGGTCCGCTGCCAGGCCGAGGATCCGGTTCTGGACCGTCCCCTGGAACTGGTGGCGATGCCGACCCTGGTGTCGCGGGAGGAGGTCGAGGCGCGCTCGCTGGGCAGTTTCGCCGTGGTCGTGGTGGAGGACGTCACCGGCATCAAGCGCACCGAAGCGGCGCTGCGCCAGTCGGAGTCCGAATTGCGATTGCTCTCGGCGCAATTGCTCACCAGCCAGGAGATGGAGCGCAAGCGCATCGCCTCGGAACTGCACGACAGCGTCGGCGCGTCGCTGGCGGCGATCAAGCTCACTTTGGAGCAGGCGATCCAGTCGCTGCCCTCTTCCGGTGCGGATGCCGGGCGCGGCGCGCTCGAGGCTCTGGTGCAACGCATGCGCGAGACGGTCGGAGAGGTGCGCCGCATCGCCATGGATCTGCGCCCGGCGACGCTGGACGACCTGGGCCTGGTGGCGACCCTGTCCTGGTTCTTACGCGACTTTGCTTCGATTCATCCCGGCATACGCCTGGACAAGGACATCGACATTGCGGAACGGGACATCCCGGCAGCGCTGAGGACGACCATCTTTCGCATCGTGCAGGAAGGGGTCAGCAACGTCGTCAAGCATGCGCGTACCGACGCGCTGGATTTCCGTTTCAAGCGCCTGCCCTGCGAGATCGAACTGGTGATCGAGGATCGCGGCTGCGGTTTCGACTTGGCGGAGGTGACAAAGTCAGGCGACAGCGTGCGGGGCCTCGGCCTGGTCAGCATGCGCGACCGGGCCGAACTGTCCGGCGGCCTGTTCGAGATCCGTTCGATGCCGGGGCAGGGTACCCGGTTGCGAGCAGCCTGGCCGATTGCCCGAACGGCGTAAGCAGACGCGCCGCGGCCGCGGCGCGTGTCACGGAATTCCCGGCAGGCTCTATACTTCGCGCTGCGCGGCGCGCGCCTGCGGGGCGCCGCCGCTGTCCCTCCGATTGCCGGTGCCGCGCCACTCAGCATGAGCCCGATTCAGAAGCTGCCCCAGCCTTGCGCGCGAGACTGCGCCCGCAAGCCCTTGGCACCGGGGATCGAGTCGGGCTTCACCCTGATCGAATTGATCATCACCGTCATGGTGGTGTCGCTGATCGCGATGGTGGCCTTTCCGATGGCGGAGGTGGCCGTCAAGCGCACGAAGGAGCAGGATCTGCGGATCGCCCTGCGCGAAATCCGCACCGGCATCGATGCCTACAAGCAGGCCGTAAACGACGGGCGCATCGTCGGGAAAGCCCAGGCCACCGGCTATCCGCCTAGCCTCAAGTTGCTGGTGGACGGCGTGCCGGATGCCCGCAGCCCCCCGGACAAGCAGGCCAAGATATATCTTATGCGGCGCCTGCCGCGGGATCCGCTGGCCACCGATCCCGCCCTGTCGGCGGAAGAAACCTGGGGCAAGCGTGCCTACGCCAGCCCCCCGGACGAACCCGCAGAGGGCGACGACGTCTATGACGTTTACAGCAAGTCGACGGGAACCGGAATCAACGGCGTCCCCTACAAGCAGTGGTAGCGCAGACGATGCTCGAAACCTGGAACAAGCGGCTCGGCGGCGGGCGCGGATTCACGCTGATCGAACTGGTGATCGTGATGGCGATCGTCGCGCTGTTGCTGACGCTTGCGGCGCCGCGCTATTTCAGCAGCCTGGAACGCTCCAAGGAAACGGTGCTGCGCTCCAACCTGGCAGCGGTGCGCGATGCCCTGGACAAGTTCTATGGCGACACCGGGAAGTACCCCGAGCGGCTCGAAATCCTCGTCGAGAAGAAGTATCTGCGCAGCCTGCCGGTGGATCCGATCACCGAGAATTCGACGTCCTGGGTCATCGTGCCGCCGGAAGACCCGGAGAAGGGCGGCGTGTTCGACATTCGCAGCGGCGCGGAGGGCAAGACCGCGGATGGCGTGGCCTACAAGGATCTCTAGTTTGGGCGGCCCGGCGCCTGTGTGGCCGTGGCGGCGTGGGCTTCGCCCCGCCCGCCGGCTGGCGGGCTTCACCTACGTCGGCCTGCTGATCACGATTGCGCTGATGACCAGTTCCCTGGCCGTGGTGGCGCCGGTGTGGCAGGTCGCCAGCCAGCGCAACAAGGAGGCGGAACTGCTGTTCGTCGGCGGCGAGTTTCGCCGTGCGCTGATCGGCTACGCGAAGTTCGGCACCAGCGATGCGGATCGCTATCCGAAGACGCTGGAAGACCTGGTCAAGGATCCGCGATTTGCGGGCAATCGGCGCCTGCTGCGCAGGGTCTATCGCGACCCCATCACCGACAGTACCGACTGGGGCCTGCTGCGCAATCCTCAGGGCGGGATCACCGCGGTGTTCAGCAAGTCGGAAAAGGAGCCGCTCAAGCAGACGAACTTCAGCAAGTCGGACAAGGACTTCGACGGCAAGACCAAGTATTCGGAATGGGTGTTCAGTGAAAGCGCGCTTGCCGTGGCTGCCAAGGCCGGCGAGGGTAAGGCGAAGGCGGGCGATCCGGCTGCCAAAGGGCAGACTCCGCTCGGCTCTGTCCAGTTCGGTAGCGACAAGCCGCCGGGTAATGTTCCCAATCCGGCCAATCCTTTGAAACCCGGTCCGACACCGTCCGGCCAATGAGCGACCACTGACCGTCCCTACGCGGGGCATAGACGCATGAAGAAGCGAGTACTGATAGCGGAAGATCACACGCTCCTCAGGGCGGGGCTGAAGATCATGCTGACCCAGGAGGAGGATCTGGAGGTGGTGGGCGAGGCGGAGAACGGCAAGGAGGCGATCCGCGCCGTCAGCCTGCTGGCCCCCGATCTGGTGTTGATGGATCTGACCATGCCGGGAACCAACGGCATGGAGGCCATGGTGGAGATCAAGAAGCGATTCCCGGAAACGCGCGTCCTCGTTCTGACGATCCACAGGACCGACGAGTACATTCAGGAAGCGCTTCGCGCCGGCGCCGACGGCTATGTCCTCAAGGACGCGAGCCAGGACGAACTGCGCGCGGCGGTGCGCAGCGTGCTCAGCGGCAAGAGCTATCTGAGCGCGGAAGTGTCGGAAAAGGTGATCGACGGCTACCTCTACGGTGGCAGGCAGACGCCGGCCCAGACCGGATGGGAGCGCCTGTCGGGCCGCGAGCGCGAGGTGCTCAAGCTGGTGGCGGAGGGGCACGGCAACAAGTACATCGCCACCTACCTCAGCCTGTCGATCAAGACGGTGGAGAAGCACCGCTCCAACCTGATGCGCAAGCTGGATCTCCACAACGCTGCCAGCCTCACCGCCTACGCCATCGAGCGGGGACTGATTCAGACCTGAGAGCGCGTCACCCCGCAGTGGAATACAACGGCCCGGTCGGCTGTTGTCGAGGGGATTGTCGGCCGTATCGCCCGCGCGTCCCCTCCCTCGCGTGTCCGATCTGCCGGCTTCCGTGTCTCCGGCGGGATGCGCGACCCCCGCAAGCTAAATCCGCGGAGACCATCCTTGGGCGCAGGTCACGGCTGCCCGCCACGCGGCGAGCCGGGCTTGCGCCGTTTCTTTTTCGACGGCGGGATCGAATCGCCGCTCCGCCTGCCAGTGTTCGCGGATCGCCGCCGGGTCGGGCCAGACTCCGGCGGCGAGCCCGGCAAGATAGGCCGCGCCCAGCGCGGTGGTTTCCAGCACCCGCGGCCGCACCACCGGCACACCGAGCAGGTCGGCCTGCAACTGCATCAGCAGATCGTTCGCGGCCGCGCCGCCGTCCACCCGCAGTTCGGTGAGCGCGCTGCCGTCGGCGGACATGGCCGCGAGGAGGTCGGCAACCTGAAAGGCGATTGCCTCCAGCGCGGCGCGGGCGATGTGGGCGCGGTGGCTGCCGCGGGTGAGGCCGAGGATGGTGCCGCGGGCATCGGCGTTCCAATGGGGCGCCCCGAGCCCGGTGAAGGCGGGAACGAAGTACACGCCGCCGGAGTCGGGCACGCTGGCGGCCAGGGCCTCGACTTCGGCGGCGCTGCGGATCAGGCCCAGGCCGTCGCGCAGCCACTGCACCACCGCGCCGCCGACGAATACGCTGCCTTCCAGGGCGTATTCCAGCGCCTCGCCGGTCTGGGCGGCGCAGGTGGTGAGCAGGCCGTGCTGCGAAGTCAGCGGCCGGCGACCGGTGTGCAGCAGCAGGAAGCAGCCGGTGCCGTAGGTGTTCTTGGCTTCGCCGGCGCGCTGGCAGGCCTGGCCGAAGAGCGCCGCCTGCTGGTCGCCTGCGATGCCGGCGATGGGAATCGCCGCGCCGAACAGACCCGGGTCGGTGTCGCCCAGCACGTCGCTGGAACGTACCACCCGCGGCAGCAATGCCCGCGGGATACGGAACAAGGCGAGCAGTTCGTCGTCCCAGTCGCCGCGGTGAATGTCGAACAGCATGGTGCGCGAGGCATTGCTGGCGTCGGTGACGTGCAGCCGGCCGCCCGAGAGCTGCCAGGCGAGCCAGCCGTCCACCGTGCCGAACGCGAGTTCGCCGCGCTGCGCCCGCGCCCGCGCGCCGGGGGTGTTGTCGAGCAGCCATTCCAGCTTGGTGGCGGAGAAGTAAGGGTCGGGGACGAGGCCGCTGCGGCTGCGGATCAGCGCTTCCAGGCCGTCCTGCCGCAGCCGCGCGCAGCGCGGCGCGGTGCGCCGGTCCTGCCACACCACCGCGTTTGCCAGTGGCATGCCGGTGGCGCGCTCCCACAGCACGGTCGTCTCGCGCTGGTTGGTGATGCCGAGGGCAGCGATGTCCAAGGGGCGCAGCCGGGCATTGGCGATCGCCTCGCGCCCCGCTTCCAACTGGTCGCGCCAGATCGCCAGCGGATCGTGCTCGACCCACCCCGGCTGGGGGTAGATCTGCACCAGTTCCTTCTGCGCCACGCCGCAGAGGCGGCCTTCCTCGTCGAACACGATGGCGCGCGAACTGGTGGTGCCCTGGTCGAGGGCGAGGACGTATCGCATGGTCAGTCCCTGGCGAGCGGCGCGTCCGGGGCGCGCAGAGGCCCGATGTTACAATACGAACCCTTGTCATTCGCCCGGACGCCTTGTCCGGCGCGGGTTTCCGCCGATTGCCACGGGTCCGCCGATGAAAAGCTCCGAGCTGCGCCGCAAGTTCCTCGAATTCTTCCACGCCAAGGGCCACAGCGTGGTCGCCTCCAGTTCCCTGGTGCCGGGCAACGACCCGACGCTGCTGTTCACCAACTCCGGAATGGTGCAGTTCAAGGACGCTTTCCTGGGCAAGGACAAGCGGTCCTATTCGCGCGCCACCACCTCGCAGCGCTGCGTGCGCGCCGGCGGCAAGCACAACGATCTGGAAAACGTCGGCTACACGGCGCGCCACCACACCTTCTTCGAAATGTTGGGCAACTTCAGCTTCGGCGACTACTTCAAGCGCGACGCCATCCGCTACGCCTGGGAACTGCTGACCGGGGTCTATCGCCTGCCCGCGGACAAGCTGTGGACCACCGTCTATGCCGACGACGACGAGGCCTACGACATCTGGGTGAAGGAGATCGGCGTTCCGGCCGAGCGCTGCATCCGTATCGGCGACAACAAGGGCGCCAAGTATGCGTCCGACAACTTCTGGCAGATGGCCGACACCGGCCCCTGCGGTCCCTGCAGCGAGATCTTCTACGACCATGGCCCGGATGTCTGGGGCGGCCCACCGGGTTCCCCGGAGGCCGACGGCGACCGCTACATCGAGATCTGGAACCTGGTGTTCATGCAGTTCAATCGCGACGAGGCCGGCGTGATGCACCCGCTGCCCAAGCCCAGCGTCGACACCGGCATGGGCCTCGAGCGCCTCGCCGCCGTGCTGCAGCACGTGCACTCCAACTACGAGATCGACCTGTTCCAGGATCTGATCAGGGCGGCGGCGCGGGAGACCGGCACCGCAGACCTGGCCAACAACTCGCTCAAGGTGATCGCCGACCACATCCGTGCCTGCGCCTTCCTCGTGGTTGACGGTGTGATACCGGGCTCCGACGGCCGCGGCTACGTGCTGCGTCGTATCGTGCGCCGCGCTATCCGCCACGGCTACAAGCTGGGTCAGAAGAAGCCTTTCTTCCACCGCCTGGTGGACGACCTCTGCGCCGCGATGGGCGAGGCCTATCCCGAGCTGCCGGCGGCCCGAGAGCAGGTCGTCGCGGTGCTCAAGCAGGAAGAGGAGCGCTTCGCCGAGACCATAGACAACGGCATGCAGATTCTGGAGCACGCGCTCGCCGCGGGCGCTGGCCGCCTCGACGGCGAGACCATGTTCCGGCTCTACGACACCTTCGGCTTTCCGGTCGACCTCACCGCCGACATCTGCCGCGAGCGCGAGGTGCAGGTGGACCACGAGGGCTTCGAGCGCGCCATGGAGCGCCAGCGCGAACAGGCGCGCGCCGCCTCGCAGTTCCGCATGAAGGGCTCGCTCGACTACGAAGGCGAGCCGACCCGCTTCCACGGCTACGACAGCCTGGAGCACCAAGGCCGCATCACCGCGCTCTACCGCGACGGCACTTCGGTGCAGGAGCTCGCGGCGGGCGAGCGGGGCGTGGTCGTGCTCGACCACACGCCGTTCTACGCCGAGTCCGGCGGCCAGGTGGGCGACCAGGGCGAACTGGTGCTGGGTGCCGCTGGCGGTTCGGCTGCGGCGATATTCACCGTCAATGACACGCAGAAGATCCAGGCGGAGGTCTTCGGCCACGATGGAGAATTGGCCAGTGGCAGCCTGCGGGTCGGCGACACGGTGCTGGCGCGCGTCGACGAGATGAAGCGCCGCCGCGCGGCGTGGAACCATTCCGCCACCCACCTGATGCACTCGGCATTGCGCGAGGTGCTCGGCAAGCACGTGCAGCAGAAGGGATCGCTGGTGGATGCGACTCGCACCCGCTTCGACTTCTCCCACCCGCAGCCGATGAGCGCGGAGGAGATCGCCCGCGTCGAAGCGCTGGTCAACCGCGAGATCCAGCGCAACGTCGACGTTACCGCGCGCGTCATGGCCTATGACGAAGCCATCAAGCACGGCGCCATGGCGCTGTTCGGCGAGAAGTACGGCGACGAGGTGCGGGTGATAGGCATGGGCGAGTATTCGACCGAACTGTGCGGCGGCACCCATGTGCGGCGCACCGGCGACATCGGCTTGTTCAAGATCGTCGCCGAGGGCGGCATTGCCGCCGGCATACGGCGCGTCGAGGCGGTGACTGGCGAGGGCGCCCTGGCCCACGTGCAGGAGGGCGAGGCGGAACTCGCCCGCGTCGCCGCCCAGGTGAAGAGTCAGCCGCTGGACGCCGCCTCCCGGGTGCAGCAGATCCTCGAATCGGTGCGCAGCCTGGAGAAGGAACTGGCGCGGCTCAAGTCCAAGCTCGCCACCACCCAGGGCGGTGATCTGGCGAGCCAGGCGGCGGACGTGAAGGGCGCCAAGGTGCTGGCAGCGGCGATCGAAGGCGCCGACGCCAAGGCGCTGCGCGAGGCGCTGGACAAGCTCAAGGACAAGCTCAAGTCGGGCGTGGTCGTGCTCGGCTCGGCGGCGGACGGCAAGGTGTCGCTGGTCGCTGGCGTCACCGCGGATCTGACCGGCAAGCTGAAGGCGGGCGAGCTGGTGAACTTCGTCGCGCAGCAGGTGGGTGGCAAAGGCGGCGGCCGCGCCGACATGGCCCAGGCCGGTGGCACCCAGCCCGAACATCTCGCTGCGGCGCTGGCTTCGGTGCGTGCCTGGGCCGAGCAGCACCTGTAGCGAGACGTCCTCAAAAGAAAAAAGCGCCGCAGTGGTGACTGCGGCGCTATCTCTAGTTGTTACTCGCTTTTCTTCTTATTGGAGGGGAGCCAGCGTGTTTCTCGCGCTTCGGTAGTTGACCTCCTCGGTCGCGCCATGCATTTTCTTGCTGGCTGAATCATAGGGCCGGGCAAGCTGCCCCGCCGTGAGATGCGTCACGGCCGGCCGGTGAATGGTGCGGCGTGAGGAAAATCAGGCGGCCACGCTCTGCCCGATGCTGTTGGCCCACGCCAGTGCCTGCGTCTCGCAGGCACTGACCTGATGCAGCGTGAGGCCGGGCAGCAGCGTCAGCAGCTCGGCGCATTCGTCGAACTCTTCCTGCTCCAGTGTCTCCGACAGCCGCAACAGCGTGCCGAGGCGCCCGCCCCGGTGTTCCAGCGCGTCCACCACCGCGCTGCTGACGTTGAGCTGGGCGACGATGCTCTGCATGCTCATGCCGAGCAGCGCCGGCATCAGCGACATGATGCCGGTCATGAAGGCTGCATCCTCTGCCGACTTGTTCCCCGGCGAGAGCGTGCCCGCCAGAAGTTCGAGAAATCGGCCGCGGGTGGCAGCGAGCTGCAGCAGGGGGCTCACCAGCCTGCCGTGGGAGGCGGGATTGGTGAACAGGAGGATCTGCATCCAGCGGGTGAGCTGGCGCCGGCCGAGCACGGCGATGGCCTCGTGCAAGGAGCCGACCCCGGGACCGCCGATGCCCACCGAGCTGGTGAGCCGCACCAGGTTCATGGTGAGTCCCGGCTCCTCCTTGAACACGCCTTCCAGCTTGGGCGTGTCGGCGTCGTCCAGCAGCAGGCCCAGCAGACGCAGCAGCGAGATCTCGGAGTGCGACAGTTTCTTGCCGCTGATGATGGTCGGGCGCGCGAAGTAGTAGCCCTGGAAGAGGTGGTAGCCGAGATCCAGGCAATGCTGGACCTGTTCCCGGCTGTCGACCTTCTCGGCCAGGAGTTGCACCGGGTAGCGCTTGAGCTCGGCGGTGATGGCACGCAGCGCCGAATCGTCCAGCGACTTGATGTCCACCTTGACGATATCCACGAACTCCAGCATCGCGCGCTGGCCCGATTCCAGTCCGATCACGTCGTCCAGCGCGATCATGAAGCCGGCCTGCTGCAACTGCCGGCAGCGCGCGACGATGGCCGGCGTGAGCACCACCGTCTCCAGCAATTCGAGCACGATCTTGCCGTGGGGCAGCAGCTCCACTGCATCGGACAGCAGCATGCCCTCGCTCACGTTGAGGAAGCCCTTGTAGGGGCCCAGCGCTTTCTCGACGCCCAGGTCGCTGAAGGTGTGGCTGATCACCGCCGCCGTGGCGGAAAGGTCGTCCTCGATGCGGGCGTGGTTGTGGTGGCCGCTGCGGAACAGCAGCTCGTAGGCGACGAGCTGCTCCTCGCGGTTCAGGATCGGCTGGCGGCCGATGAATATGTCATGAGTGGCGGAGGGCGCATCCTGGCCGGCATGTTCCGGCGCGCCGCGGCCCGGTCCCATGTCAGAACGGAAGCGTCAGCCCCGGCCACACGCCGTCGATGGCGCGGCGGAAGTCGGCCATGATGCGCGCCAGCGCGGCGTCGTCGTCGGCCTCGAAGCGCAGCACCACCACCGGGGTGGTGTTGGAGGGCCGCGCCAGGCCGAAGCCGTCGGCATATTCGATGCGCACGCCGTCGATGGTGATCACTTCCTTCGCGCCCTCGAATCGCCCTTCCGACTTGAGCCGGTCCACCAGGGTGAAGGGTTCGCCTTCGGCCATCTTGAGGTTCAGCTCCGGCGTGCTGCTGGAATCCGGCAGGGCGTCGAGGACGGCACCGGGATGCATGCTGCGGGAGAGGATTTCGAGCAGCCGCGCGCCGGCGTAGAGGCCGTCGTCGAAGCCGTACCAGCGCTCCTTGAAGAACACGTGACCGCTCATCTCGCCCGCCAGCGGCGCGCCGCTCTGCTTGAGCTTTGCCTTGATGTGCGAATGGCCGGTCATCCACATCACCGGATCGCCGCCGCGTTCGCGGATCCAGGGCGCGAGCTTGCGGGTGCATTTCACGTCATAGACGATCTGGGCGCCGGGGTTGCGCGCCAGCACGTCGGCGGCGAACAGCATCAGTTGCCGGTCGGGATAGATGATGTGGCCCTCGCGGGTGACCACGCCGAGGCGGTCGCCGTCGCCGTCGAAGGCCAGCCCGATTTCGGAGTCAGTCTCCCGCAGGCGGCGGATCAGATCTTCCAGGTTCTCCGGCTTCGATGGGTCGGGATGGTGGTTGGGGAAGCTGCCGTTTACCTCGCAGAACAGGCCGTCCACCGCGCAGCCCAGGGCGCGGAACAGGCGCGGTGCGACGTCGCCCGCCACGCCGTTGCCGCAGTCGATGGCGATCTTCATCGGGCGCGCCAGCTTGACGTCGGCGGCGATGCGCTCGACATAGTGGTCGCGCACGTCGGCGCGGCTGATCCGGCCGGCGCCGGTGGCCAGCTCGCCGCGTTCGATGCGGCTTCGCAGCGCCTGGATCTTCGCCCCGGCCAGGGTTTCGCCGCCCAGCACCATCTTCAGGCCGTTGTAGTCGGGAGGGTTGTGGCTGCCGGTGACGCTGACCGCGCTGTCGGTGCCGAGGTGGAAGGCGGCGAAGTAGGACAGGGGCGTGGGCACCATGCCGATGTCGATGACGTCGATTCCGGCGGCGCAGATGCCTTCGGCCAGTGCCCCGGCGAGTTGCGGTCCGGAGAGCCGGCCGTCGCGCCCGATGGCGATTGCCTTCTGGCCGCGGTCGCGGGCTTCGGAGCCCAGCGCCTGGCCGATGGCGCGCACCGATTCGGGCGTCAGGGTCTTGCCGACGATGCCGCGGATGTCATAGGCCTTGAAGATCTCGGGGGCGGGAACTTGCATCGGACGTATCCATCGAGGGGAGGGCGAATTATCTCACCTTGTCAGACCGAAGAAGCTGAGCACCCGCTGCGGCAGCCAGGCGAGGTCGCCGGGGGGCGGGCCGCCGACAAAGCCTACGTGGCCGCCGTGGCGCGGATACTCCAGGCTCACGTCGCGCGATACCTCCGCCGGGCCCGGCAGGGAAGTCGCCGGCAGAAACGGATCGTTGAGGGCATTGACGATCAGCGTCGGCACGCGGATGCGCCGCAGCCAGGGCTTGCTGCTGGCGCGGGTCCAGTAGTCGGTCACATTGCGGAAGCCGTGCAGCGGCGCGGTCACCGCGTCGTCGAAGTCGTACAGGCTGCGCGCTGCCAGCACCCGCTGCCGGTCCGCCATGCCGGGGAAGCGCTCCAGCTTGGCCAGCGATGCCGGTTTCAGGCTGGTGAGGAAGTAGCGCGCATAGACCAGCCGGTTGAAGCCGCGCCCCAGGGCATGCCCTGCCGCCATCAGGTCCAGCGGCGCGCACAGGGCGGCCGCGGCGTCGATCACGCCGACCGCCGCGGTGCTCGACTTGCCCAGCCACTTGAGCAGCGCGTTGCCACCCAGCGACACGCCGACGGCAAAGCACGCACGCTGCGGGTGTTGCGCTTTCAGGCGACGCAGGATCCAGTCGATCTCCAGGTAATCCCCGGAGTGGTAGGCGCGCGGCAGGCGGTTCGGTTCTCCTGAACAGCCGCGGAAGTGGGGCACCACGCCGGCCAGGCCGCGGGCAGCCACGGCCTGCATCAGTTGCCGCGCGTAGTGGCTGGCGGAGCTGCCTTCGAGGCCGTGAAACAGCACCACCAGCGGGCGCTCGGGTGAAGCGTCGATCCAGTCGAGGTCGACGAAGTCGCAGTCCGGGGTTTCCCAGCGCTCGCGGCGGTAGGCCGGAAGAGGGCCCTTGATGAGCCGCGGGTAGATGGTCTGGGCGTGGGCGCCGGGCAGCCAGGGCGGGGCGCGGTAGGGGGTTGGCAAGGATTCAGGATTCAGGATCGAGGATTGAGGATTGAATTCAGTGGAGGGTTTTCGGGACTTCGGGCGTCAACTCGGGGGGGGCGGGCGAGGCGTGGTGGACCAGCATGCGCCAGCCCAGCGGGCCTCGCAGATAGACATTGGTGGCCACCACCGGGGCGCGGGTGTCCTGGTCGCCGGCCATGGTGATGTTCTCGCGCACGCTGTGCACCGCCAGCAGCATGCCTTGCAGCACCACCTGGTGCGACAGCCGCACCCGCAGCCTGGCGCCGCCACCGAAGATGCGCCGCCAGCCGTCCTGCACCTCGGCATAGCCGGCGAGCCGGCGTCCGGTGGGATGGACGCAGACGATCTCCTCGTCCTCGGCCCACACCGACATCATGGACTCAAGGTCGGCCCGCTCCAGCGCCTCGTAGAAGGCAGCCTCGGCGTCCTGGGGGGTCGAGTAGAAGGGCTTCTTACGTTCCATGAAAGTCAGTCGCCGTCGAACCGGTGGCAGCCGCGCCGCGATGCGCTCCAGCACCTGTTCCGGCCGGATGTCGAGCATACAGCGGAAGTGTCCGAGCGGGCACTCGCGCTTGAAGCAGGGGCTGCACGCCGTCTTCAACCAGATCACCTCGGCATACCGCGAGAGGGGCGGCGTGAACAGCGGGCTGCTGGAGCCGAACAGCGCCAGCAGCGGCCGCTCCAGCGCCGCGGCGACGTGCATCAGCCCGGAATCGTTGGTGACGACGAAGGCGGCGCTGGCCAGCAGGTCCACCGCCTGATCGAGGCCAGTGGCGCCGCACAGGTTGCGGCAGGTGGGCGCGAGGCGGGCGATGTCGTCGCCTACGCCGCGGTCCTTGGCCGAGCCGATCAGCCATACGGCATGGCCGCGGCTGGCCAATGCTGTCGCGAGTTCACCGTAGCGGTCGGCCGGCCAGCGCTTCGCCGGGCCGTACTCCGCGCCGGGACAGAAGGCGACGGGAGCGCGATCCTGCGCCAGACCCAGGTCGGCCAGCGTCGCCTGGCGCCGGCTCTCGTCAACAAGCAGCCGCGGTTCCGGTGCTTCGGCCGGCGGCGCACCGGGATCTTCGGCGAGCGCCGCGTAGCGCTGGACGATGCGCGGCAGCGCCTTCTCGTCGAGATCGTGGCGGCGGTTCAAGAGCAGGTAGCGCGCCTCGCCGGTGTAGCCGCTGCGCCGCCGGATGCCGGCGAAGAAGGGCACCAGCGCCGACTTCCAGGAGTTGGGCAGGACGATGGCTTCGTCATAGCCCGCGGCGCGCAGCTCGCGGCCGAGGCGCCGCCGCGCCCCGAACGCAAGCTCGCCATGGCCGAACGGATTGGCAATGACCAGGCGCACCTGCGGCATGCGCTTCAGCACCGGCGCCACCCAGGCAGGCGCCAGCACGTCGATCACCGCGCCGGGATGCTTCTCAGAGAGCCGCGCCAGCAGCGGCTGCGCCGCCACCGTGTCGCCGATCCAGGACGGGGCGACGATGAGGAATTTCATTGCAGGATTCAGGATCTAGGATTCAGGATTCAGTCAAATTTCGCGCGGCGGAGCCGCGCCAAGAGTTGGCTAGATCCTAGATCCTAGATCCTAGATCCTAGATCCTAGATCCTAGATCCTAGATCCTAGTGATGTCCCTTGGGCCGCTCGCCCTTGAACACATACCGCGTCCCGCAGTACGGGCAATACGCCTCCCCGGTCTTGGCCACGTCGAGGAACACTCTCGGGTGGCGCGCCCAGAGGGGGGAGTCGGGCAGCGGGCAGTGCAGCGGCAACTGCTTGGCGCCGACCTCGACAACGCGGGCCTGGTCCTTCTGATTCGCTTCAGCCATCGGATTCTTTCCTGATCACACGTAGGCGAGCCATTCGCGGTGCGCTTCCAGCCGGCCGTTCACCAGGTCGAAGAAGCGCTGCTGGATCTTGCTGGTGATAGGGCCGCGGTGGCCTTCGCCGATCACCCGGTTGTCGAGTTCGCGGATCGGCGTCACTTCGGCCGCGGTGCCGGTGAAGAAGGCCTCGTCGGCGATGTAGATGTCGTCGCGCGTGAGCCGCTTGGAGATCACCGTGTAGCCGAGTTCCTTCGCCAGCACATGCACCGAGGCGCGGGTGATGCCGACCAGCGCCGAGGCGATCTCGGGCTCGTAGATCTGCTGGTCCTTGATGACGAACAGGTTCTCGCCGGCGCCCTCGGCGACGAAGCCGTCCACGTCCAGCAGCAGCGCCTCGTCGTAGCCGTGTTCGACGGCCTCCATGTTGGCGAGGATCGAATTGGCATAGGTGCCCGAGTACTTGGCGCGGCACATCGACACATTCACGTGGTGCCGCGCATAGCTGGAGGTCTTGACGCGGATGCCTTTCTCCAGGCCCTCCTCGCCGAGGTAGGCGCCCCAGGGCCAGGCGGCGATCGCCACATGGACCGCCGCGCCCTTGGGAGAGACGCCCATCTTCTCCGAACCGTAGAAGGCGATCGGCCGCACGTAGCAGGACTCCAGCTTGTTGGCGCGCACCACTTCCTTCTGCGCCTCGATCAGCGTGGCCCGCTCGTGAGGGATCTTCATCATGTAGATGTGGGCCGAGTTGTAAAGCCGGTCGGTGTGCTCCTTGAGGCGGAAGATCGCCGTGCCCTGGGCCGTCTTGTACGCCCGCAGTCCCTCGAACACCGCCAGGCCGTAGTGCAGGGAGTGCGTGAGCACGTGGGTGTTGGCCTCGCGCCAGGGCACCAGCTTGCCGTCGTACCAGATGAAGCCGTCGCGATCGGCCATCGACATGATGTTTCTCCGCATTTCCAAGGGAAGGCGCGATTCTAGCGCAACGGGCCGGGCCTGCCGAAGCGGCGCGGGTCGCGCGGTAGAATGGCGCCCGCCCATGCACAGAACCGCCATGATCTGGAAACCCAATGTCACCGTTGCTGCCGTGATCGAGCGCGACGGGCGCTTCCTGCTGGTGGAGGAGGAGACCACCGACGGTGTGCGCTTCAACCAGCCCGCCGGCCACCTCGACGAGGGCGAGTCGCTGCTCGAAGCCGTCGCGCGGGAAACGCTGGAGGAGACGGCACACCGCTTCGTGCCGCGCTTCCTGGTGGGCATCTACCAGTGGCGTCGGCCGGCGGGGGACGTCACCTATCTGCGCTTCGCCTTCGGCGGCGAGGTTCTCGGCCATGACCCGGGACAGGCGCTGGACGAAGGCATCCTGCGTGCGCTTTGGCTCAGCCCGGACGAACTGGCGCAGCGCTGCGAACGTCATCGCAGCCCGCTGGTGGCGCAGTGCATCGCCGACTACCTGGCGGGGCGGCGCTACCCCCTCGACCTGATCACCCACTACGCATGATCAGGGCATTGCTGCCGCCGCTGCTGCTGGCCGCCGGCTGCGCCCAGGCCGCGCAGGAGGTCGCCGTCTGCTACAACTACGGCTGCCTCACCGAGGCGCGCATCGCGTACTCCGAAAGTCAGCTCGCGGCGATCGGTGGCTTGCTGGCCGGGGCGCAGGATGCCGAGCGCGAACGCAGCGTGCTGGCGCTCGCCGTCGGCCTGCTCTACGCCTGGGCGGGACTGGTGTCGCCGATCGCCGCCGACCGCGGTGGCGACTACGCCGACGACGCGGTTTATGGGCGCATGGACTGCATCGACCATGCCACTTCGACCACGCGCCTGCTGCAGATGATCGAGGCGCGCGGCTGGCTGCGCTTCCACCGGGTGCTCGACTCCCAGCGGCGCGCGCCCTTCATCGTCAATCAGCATTTTTCCGCGGTCGTGGAGCAGACCGTGCCGCCGCCCGAGACCGAGGGCGCCGGGCGCTACGCGATCGACTCCTGGTTCTACGATAATGGCATGCCGGCGGTGGTGCTGCCGCTGGACGACTGGCTGAAGGGAGCGGGGCCCGATGTCTGAGAAGCGTACCGTGGTGGTGGGGATGTCCGGCGGTGTCGATTCCTCGGTCGCCGCGATGCTGCTCAAGCAACAGGGCTGGCGCGTGATCGGCCTGTTCATGAAGAACTGGGAGGACGACGACGACGAGGAATACTGCTCGACGCGCCAGGACCTGATCGACGTCGCCGCGGTGGCGGACGTCCTGGGCATCGAACTGGAAGTCGTGAATTTCTCGGCGCAGTACAAGGAGCGCGTGTTCGCCGAGTTCCTGCGGGAATACCAGGCGGGCCGCACGCCCAACCCGGACGTGCTGTGCAACGCCGAGATCAAGTTCCGCGCCTTCCTCGACCACGCGCTGGCGCTGGGCGGCGAGCGCATTGCCACCGGCCACTATGCCCAGGTGCGGGAGTTCGACGGCGAGTTCCAGTTGCTCAAGGCCGAGGACGGCACCAAGGACCAGAGCTACTTCCTTTACCGGCTGAACCAGGCACAGCTCTCCCGGACGCTGTTCCCGCTGGGCGGGCTGTACAAGCGCGACGTGCGGCGCATGGCGCTGGCCGCGGGCTTGCCCAACCACGCCAAGAAGGATTCCACCGGCATCTGCTTCATCGGCGAGCGGCCGTTCCGCGAATTCCTGTCGCGCTACCTGCCGCCGCGCCCGGGCGAGATCCGCAGCCTCGACGGCGCCGCGGTCGGCCGCCACCACGGGCTGATGTACTACACCCTGGGCCAGCGCAAGGGCCTCGGCATAGGCGGCGTGGCGGGCCACGAGGACGAGGCGGGCGAGCACGAGGCCTGGTATGTCACCGGCAAGGACATGGCGGCCAACGTGCTCTACGTGGTGCAGGGCCATGACCACCCGGCACTGCTCGCCGAGCGCATCGTCGCCGCCGACCTCACCTGGGTGAGCGGCCGCCAGCCGCATACCCATTGGGTCTATACCGCCAAGACGCGTTATCGCCAGCCCGACGCGGCCTGCGAGATCGAGGCAGTTGACGCCCGGCACTGCGACATCGCCTTCGCCGCGCCGCAGTGGGCCGCCACGCCCGGTCAGTCGGTCGTCATCTACGAGTCGAAGGTCTGCCTCGGCGGCGGAATCATCGACAAGGCCACGGCCAGTTTGTAGGTTGACTCAGGCGAAGCGCAGCGGACGTTCGGCGGCTGGCGTCGCGGATTTGGCGCCGGGACCCTTGATCCGGCCTGCGAATAGGCGCTTCACGAGGACTGACTCTTGATCAGCGGCTCGGCGTCGGGGTAGAACTGCTCCAGCAGGCCGGCGATGCACTCGCTTGCCAGCGCCTCGATTTCTTCCTGCAGGGCAGCCGGATCGCCGGCGGACTTTGCGCGCTCCCACAGGGCGCGGATTTCCTCGCGCCGGCTTGCCGCACAATCGGCCACGCTATCCTGCCAGAAGGCCGGATGCTCGCTCTCGGCGAAGTCGCCGCGGCCGCGGCCGAAATGGATCACCGCCAGGTAGCGCAGCACCGCGGAGCGCAGCAGGCCCTCGAAGAATTCGGGCGACCAGCGCAGCGAAGCCTGCGTCTGGCCCTTCACCAGGTTGTAGCCGCGGGCGATGCTGCCCGCTCCGAGCGCCCCCAGCACGCTGCCACTCACCACGCCGCTGCCGAAGCTGAAGCCCCCCGCCGCGAGATCCGCTGCCAGACCGCCCAGCGCACCGGTGACCAGGCCACCCAGCATGGCCGCCAGACCGGCGTTGACGGGCCGGGTGGCTGCAAAGTCAGCCGCCAGGCGACGGCGGATCTCGCTGGCGGCATGGCCTTCGAGGCCGTGCAGTTCGATCAGCGCGTCGGTTGCGGCACGGATGTCGGTGGCTAGGCGCTGCGCCAGCGCCGCCATGGCATTGTCCTTGTCGGCGCGGTCGGGATCGCTGCGGGTGGCGAGCGCCTTCATCAGTCCGACTGCCTTCTGCGCCAGCGCGCGGTTCGGCAGCTCCTCGCGCTCGCACAGCGCGCGGGCGAGCTGGCGCGCGATGATGCTCATCGATTTGTGGAAGCGCGCGAGGTTCTTGTCGCGCCAGGCCTGCGTCAGCCGCGCGAACGCGCCCTGCTTTTCCAGCGGCAGCAGTGCGCCCACCGCGCGCAGCAACTCGCCTTCCTGCACCCAGCAGCGGGCGAAGGCGTCGAGGCTCATCGTCGCCCGGACAACGCCGTGGCCCGCCAACTGGCGTTGCCAGGCCTCCTCGTCGGCGCGCTCCAGCTCCGGGCTGCGCGGCGGGCCGGTCTGGTTGAGCAGCAGGATCACCGGCTTGCCGATCCAGGCGAGGATCTCCATCTCCAGCGCAACGTAGCCGGCATCCTCCGGCGCCTCGGCGGCATTGACCAGGTAGAGAATGACGTCGGCTTCGTCGCGGGCGTTGCGCATCGCCTGCTGGCTGCACCACAGCGGCCGGTCGCGGTAGCGGTCCCATACCTGGGTCAGCATCCAGCCGACGGGGTTGCCGGAATGCCGCAGCCGCTTCGCCAGCCGCGCCGTGTCGCCGAAGCCGGGGGTGTCCCACAGCCGCAGCGCGCAGCCGTCGGGCGTCTCCATCATCGGATAGGCGTCGCTCATGTCCGTGACATGAGCCTCGTCGCGCACCTCGCCCACGTCGCGGCCGAGCAGGGTGCGCGCCAGCGTCGTCTTGCCCGCGTTGGTGTGGGAGATCAGGCTCAAGTTGATGACGCGCGGATCGCTCATGCCGCCTGCTCCGCGCCCGCGAGCAGGGCTTCCAGGACGGCGCGCTGCGCTTCTCCGGCCGCTGCGAGGTCGATCATGCCTGCGTCGTGACCCGAAAGCGCGTTGCGCCATGCCTTGCGGCGCTGCGCCAGTCGCACCGGTGCCTCGGCCTCGGCGCCGAGGCGGCCGCGGTAGGCTGACTCGTCCACCAGCACCAGCAGACGGCGCGCACAGCGGCCTTCACTGACGAGCTGCGCCAGCCCGTCGCAGAGGCGGCCATGGGTTTCGTGCTCCGGCGTGCCCGCCAGGCTGAACACCAGCACCATCCAGTCCGCGGGCGGTGCGGTCGATCCGGCGAGCTGTGCCAGGTACTCATCCTCCGCGCCATAGTCGACGATCTCCGGATCCGGCAGGCGCAGTCCTTCACCGAGCGCGTCGCGCAGCAGTTGCGCGAGAGCCTGCCGCCCCGTTGCCGGCAGGTGATAGCTGTAGCAGACGAATCGCACCGTCGGGGCGGTCCCGGGACTGGCACCGAGCAGCCGGCGGAAGTAGGGGTCGCCGCGCGGCGGCAGGGGGAAGTCCGCGGCCCGGCGTCTCGCGTTCAGCCACGATGCGATTCCCAACACGAAGCGAGGCAAGACGATGAACAGCGCTGCGGTGATCGCATAGAGGTGGATCCAGCGCGCCGCGTTTTCGCCCGGCTGATCGGGCGAGAAGCGCAGCGCCTGCCATTGCTCTGCCTGCGGCAGCTCGATGCCGCTCAGTGCGGAGGCCGGTGCCAGCACCGCGCCGACAATGCGAGCGACCGCCTGTGCGTCGAGGAAGGTGCTCTCCCAGCCTGCGCGGTACTCGAAACCGAGGCCGCGCAGGTACATCCCCGCCACCGCGCCGGCGGCCAGCAGCGCCGCCGAAACATGCAGGATGGCTGCCGCGCGGGCGGCAGCCAACGCGCCGCCCCGCGCTATCCAGTCGGTGGCGAAGCGCGTCAGGGCCAGCGCTGCGACGCCGCCGTCCGTGGCCGAACGAACCGCCGTCGCCGCAGCCCCGAGCCGGCGTGACAGGAGGCGGCGAAGGCCGGAAGACGGCGAACGCCGCGTATCGCCCGCGCGGAGCAGTTGCTTCAGCGCAAGCACGGCGTATACGCCAAGGTTCCACAAGAGCATGCCCAGCAACGGAAACGCGACAATGTTGATGGCATTGCCGGCGCCGAGGTCGTGGAGAAGCGCACCGGCCACGAAGGCCGCGACGGGCAAAGCCCAGGCGATTCGCCATCCGCCCTTCAGCCTGGCGATGGTCCGCGGCACGGCAGGGATCGACCGGCCGAGCGCATCCAGGACGAGGCCGGCGCGGCGCAGTAGATAGTCCTCCTCTTGCGCCGACAACGATGCCGCGCCTGCCTCTGCCTCTGGCGGCAGGCCGGCTTCACGGGCAATCCGGCGGCGCTGCGGCTCCGGAATGAGGCTGCCGTCCCGGTCCTCGCTCTCGATGGCGCGGGTCAGCAGTACCTGGCTGGCATCGGCTTCGTTCACTGCGGATTTGCGGCTTCGCCACAGCGGCACGAATGCCGGTGCGGCGAAGCCGTCGATCGGATGGCACAGGCCATAGTGTGCCACGAGCCGACGCCGCTACCGCCGCAAACGAGCAGTGCGGACGCATCCGCGGAATGCAGTATGGATATATTCGGCGGCGTGTGGAACAGGTCACGCCGCGCGGCGCCTCGCTGCGGCGCCTGCGGCGCAATTCACGGCCCATGACGAAGGAGAGCCTCAGAATCCGCCTCACGTTATCTAACAACCGAGGGATTGAACATGTACACGTGGATCATTGGCGCAATGGCTCTGGTTCTTGTCGTAATGGTGCTGGGGTTCTTCACGAACCCGAACAAACAGTGACAATAGGATCGCCGATGAGGTGCGGTGCGCCGCGCTCCAGAGGTTGTGAAGAAATCGTAGCGAGCGGCCCGAGTTCGGTCCGAGGAGCGCAGGCGTACTAACTGGTACGCTCATTGGCAAAATCGGCAGCGCAGGATCGAAATCGGGACGCGCAGTAGATTTACTCACAACCTCTCAGCGGCGCGCCGGGACGCACGCCCCATCGCGCCAGCACGCCCAGCGCCATCGCCACAGCCTCGGGCAAGCGCGCCTGGACCGGCGCGCTGAGATCGCCGCCGTATTCGTCCAGCACCACCGGTTGCACGCCGATCAGCCGAATCTCGGGTGGCAGCGTGCCGCTGATCTGGGCAAAGGCGAGCACGTCCTGAAACCCCGTCTGGTGCATGCTCAGCTTGCCCGTCGCGATGAAACGGGGGATTTCGTCGGCCTCGATGCAGCGCAGGCTACCGGGTTCCAGTCCGTAGTCCACGGCGTCGAAGATCAGCATCCGGCCCACGCCTTCCATCTCGTCGAGCAGGGCCATGCCGCGGGTACCGCCGTCCACCAGCCGAACGTGTTCGGGGAAGCTGTAGTCCTGCTCCAGCGCCTCGACGCAGCGCACGCCGAAGCCTTCGTCGGCCCACAGCACATTGCCCAGGCCCAGCACCAGTATCGTTCCATTGACATCCTTCCCGGCCTGAAGGCCGGAGATTCCTACGGCGCTCAGGCGCGGCATTGAGTCGCCCCTGAGTCGCTTCGGTGGGTTCCTGCTGCTGGCGGTCTTGCTGCACCGCTCACTTCACAGGCTAGCCGGGCGTGTCCCGCCCTTAACACATTGATCGCGCCGACCCTATCGGCGTTTTCCTCGAAACCGCATGCCACACACGCGAACCGCGCTTGCGTCTGCCGGTTGTCCGAGGACACGCGGGCGCAATCCGGACAGGTGCGGCTCGTGTTCTGCGGCGCCACCGCTATGAGATGGCCCCCTCGCCAGGCCAGCTTGTAGTCCAGTTGGCGGCGGAACTCGAACCAGCCTTGATCGAGGATGGACTTGTTCAGGCCGGACTTGGCCCGAACCTTGCTGCCCGGCTGCTCGGGGGTGCCCGCGGCTGAGCGGGACAGGTTGCGTACCTGCAAGTCCTCGATACACACCATCGCGTGGTTTTGGCTGATCGTGGTCGTGGTCTTGTGCAGGTAGTCGCGGCGGGCGTTGCCGATACGGGAATGAATGCGCTGGACGCGGGCTTTCGCCTTCTTCCAGTTGTTGCTGAACTTCGTCTTGCGGCTCATCGCCCGCTGCGCTTTGCGCAAGGCGGCTTCGTGCCGTTTGAAGCTGTTGAGGGGAGCGTAGAACGTGCCGTCCGACAGGGTGGCAAAGCGGGCAATCCCCATATCGATGCCGACTGCGCTGCCGCTCGCAAGCGCTTGCTCGACCTCGCGCTCGGTCTGGATGGACACATACCACTTGCCGCACGACTGACTCACGGTAACGTTCTTCAGCGCACCGAGCGCATCGCGGCTGTTGCGGTAACGCAGCCAGCCGAGCTTGGGCAGGAAGATGCGGCTGTTGAGCTGATCGAGCTTGATCTGCTTCGGGTCGGGGTAGCGAAAGCTGTCGTGCCGGCCCTTCTTCTTGAAGCGCGGAAACTCGGCCCGCTTGGCGAAGAAATTGGCGTAGGCGCGCTCCAAATCCTTGAGCGTCTGTTGCAGCGGGTGAGCCGGCGCATCGGCCAGCCATGCCGTGTCTGCGCCGTTGCGCCACTCGGTGAGCAGCTTGCACAGCGCGGCATAGCCGAGCTTGTTCTCGCCTTGTTCGTAGCGCGCCTTCTGCAACGACAGCGCCTTGTTGAACACGAACCGGCAGGCGCCGGCGAAGCGGCGCATGTGGCGCTGCTGCGCACCGTCCGGCATCAGTTCGTACTTGAAGGCTTGAAGTCTTTGCATCGCCCAATCATACTTTTTGGTTTATGCACGATGATAACGATATTCGACATGGACGGCACTGCGTTTTCAAGATGCACGTCCATTTGGTCTTTGTCGCGAAATATCGACGCAGAGTCTTCGACGGCGACGCCATCGAGCGGCTTCGCGCCGGTTTTGCGAAGCTCTGCGGCGACTTCGCGGCCGATCTGATTGAGATGGACGGCGAGGACGATCATGTCCATCTGTTGGTGCAGTACCCGCCCAAGCTCGCCGTCTCGAATCTGGTGAACAGCCTCAAGGGCGTGTCCAGCCGCCTGCTGCGCAAAGAGCGCCCGGACATCCAGAAACACTACCGGCAGGGCGTACTGTGGTCGCCGTCCTATTTCGCCGCCTCGTGTGGCGGAGCACCGATCAGCATCGTGCGCCAGTACATCGAGCAGCAGCACAGGCCACACTGAAAACCAACGGCAAGGGCGCCTACGGCCTCCGCGCTATCCTTCCCCGCCCTGAACGGCGGGGTTTGCCGCGCAACGGGTCATTCGCCTGCCTTTGCCAAGAAAAAGCCCCCGCCCGTTGCTTGGGCGGGGGCTCGGCCGGGGGAGACGCCGGCCGTCCTACTTGAGACAGTTGCCTTTGGGCGGTGAGCCCGCTGCGCACTTGAGCCGCAGGCTGTCGCTACCCGTGGCGGGATTGCGAGTGTACTGTGCCGCCAGCGACTCCTGCTGCTCCTTGGTCATGGGCATTTTCGCTGCGGCCTGACTGGCGTCGGTCCAGAACAGGACGATGCAGGGCTGGCCGGCGGCGCAGACGCTCTGTGCCGCCTGGCGATACACGGCTTCGCCCGCCTGTCCGTCCGTCGTCACGAAGTGGCGTACCCCCTGGCTGGCGAGCACGCGCCAGGCGGCTGCGGCGGGTTGCATCGCGGTCGCGGCCAGGAGCGCCGCGAGTCCGCCCATCAGTTTTGCATGTTTCATCAGTATCTCTCCTTCGCTTGGCCCTGCGGCGGGCGGCGTCTTTGCACCGCACCGCCGGCTGCCGGGCCGTTGTCAGTTCAGCTCAGTCGTCCTCGACCACACGCACGGTGATCGTCGCGGGCGTCGGGTCGGCCAGCCCCCTCGAATCCCTTACCGTCAGGCGCACGGTGTAGGTTCCGTTGCGGCTGAAGCGCACGCGCGGGTTCTGCAGCGTCGAGTTGGTGGCGCCGCCGCCGAAGTCCCAGCTGTAGGTCAGCGGCGTGTTGCCGTCCGGATCGCTGCCGATGCCCTGGAAGCTGACGGAATGGCCACGTTCGACCGTCACGGCGCGCGTGGGCCGGATGATGGTGCCTTCCGGCGCCCGGTTCGCGGCTACCACCGTGACCTGGGTACTGACTGTCGGAGCGGCCAGGCCCCTGCTGTCGGTGACGGTCAGGGTCACCGTGCGGGTGCCCGTGGTACCGAAGGTGACCGACGGATTCTGCACCTTGGCGTTCGCCGTCGTGGCGTTGGCGCCGAAAGTCCAGGAATAGGTCATCGCGTCGCCGTTCGGATCGGTCGCGCTGCCTTGGAACGTAGCGGCCTGGCGCTGCACGATGCTCGCCGGCGCAGTGATCCTGACGTTGGTCGGCGCCTGGTTCTGCGGTGCCGGCGGCGTCACCGTGATCGTCACCGTCGCCGGCTGCGCTGTTGGCACTGCCGTTGCTGGCGCGATAGGTGAATGTCGCGGTGCCACTGAAGTCCGGCTGCCGGCGTGTAAGTGAATCCGCCGTTGGTGGCCAGGTTCAGCGTGCCACTGGTCGGGTTGGTCACTACCGCTGCGCTAAGCCCGGTTGTTGGCGTGTCGTTGCCCAGCACGCCCGGCGCGGCGACGGTGAGCGACGTTCCGCCGACCACCGAGTAGCTGTTGGCGTTGGCGACCGGTCCGGCTGCCGGCGCACCGACGCAGGTGGCGGGCGCGTTGCTGACCGACTGCTCAGCCATCTGGCCGTTGATCTCGACCCGTACGCGACAAGGCGGAGCCGCGATGCCGTCGCGTTCCAGTTCCCAAGTACCGGTGCCGGTCGTGGTCGTGGTTCCCACCAGCGCGCCGGTCGCGGCGTTCGTCACCGTCACCGCAGCGCCGGCTTGGGCCTGGTTGCCCTGGACATCGAGTTCAAGTTCGCCCGAATTCCATGACGCCCGAGGTGATGACGACCGGCTGGGCGAAGAAGCGCGCCAGGCAATCGGTGCCGTTGCACTCCTTGTCCGCGCTGTCCATGGTGCCGTCGCAGTCGTTGTCGATGCCGTCGCCACAGACTTCACGGGCGCCCGGATTGATCGCGGCGTTGCTGTCGTTGCAGTCGCGCGGTCCGCAGACTCCGCCCTGGGCGAAGAAGCCGTCGCTATCTGCGTCGGTGCAGGCGGCGGGCGGTGGTGGCGGAGGCGCAGTCACATTGATGGTGACCGTTGCGTTGTTGGCGCTGTTGGTCGTGCCGTTGGTGACGCGGTAGGTGAAGCTCGCATTGCCGGTGAAGCCCGCCGCCGGCGTGTAGGTGAAGCTGCCGTTGGCATTCAGGCTCAGCGTACCGCTCGTCGGGTTGGTGACCAGCTGAGCGCTGAGGGTTCCCGTTCCGGCGGGGTTGGTGTCGTTGCCGAGCACGCCCGGGGTGGCGACTGTCAGCGTTTGACCCGACTGCACGGTGTAACTGTCGCTGTTGGCGACCGGTGGCTGCGGCGCTGCGCTCACGCTGATGGTGACGGTGGCGTTGGCGCTCGTCGTCGTGCCGTTGGTGACGCGGTAGACGAAGCTCGCATTGCCGGTGAAGCCCGCCGCCGGCGCGTAGGTGAAGCTGCCGTTGGCAGTCAGGTTCAGCGTACCGCTTGCCGGGCCGGTGACCAGTTGAGCACTGAGGGTTCCCGTTCCGGCGGGGTTGCTGTCGTTGCCCAGCACACCGGGAGCGGCGACCGTCAGCGTCTGCCCTGACTGCACCGTGTAGGAGTCGGCGCTGGCGACCGGTGGCTGTGCCGCAGCGGCGACGTTGATCGTGACCGTGGCGTTGGCGCTGGTGGTCGTGCCGTTGGTGCTGCGGTAGGTGAAGGTCGCGGGGCCGGCGAATCCCGTTGCCGGCGTGTAGGTGAAGCCGCCGTTGGCATTGAGACTGAGGGTTCCGCTTGTCGGGCCGGTGACCAGCTGTGCGCTGAGCGTGCCGGTGCCCGCCGGGTTGGTGTCGTTGCCCAGCACGCCCGTAGCGGCGGCGACCGTCAGCGTCTGGCCGGATTGCACCGAGTAAGTGTCGTTGGTGGCAACCGGCGGCGTTGGAGCGGCGCTCACGTTGATCGTGACGGTCGCGTTGGCGCTGGTCGTGGTGCCGTTAGTGGTGCGGTAGGTAAAGCTGACCGGTCCGCTTGCGATCGTCGGCACGTAGGTGAAGCTGCCGTTGGCGTTGAGGGTCAGGGTGCCGCTGGCCGGGTTGGTGACGAGCTGTGCCGTGAGCGTGCCGGTTCCTGCCGGGTTGGTGTCGTTGCCCAGCACGCCCGGAGCGGCGACCGTCAGGGTCTGACCAGACTGCACCGAGTAGGTGTCGGCGTTGGCAACAGGCGGCTGCGGCGCGTTTACGGTGACGGTGACAGAGGCTGCCGACTGATCGACCGCCCCGAGACTGTCGGTGACGGTCAGGGTAACGGTGCGAGAGCCGGTTGTGCTGAAGGTGACCGAGGGATTCTGCGCGGTCGATGTCGCCGGCGTGGCGTTGGTGCCGAAGCTCCAGGCGTAGGTGAAAGGCGTGTTGTTCTCGGGGTCCGAGGCGCTGCCCTGGAAAGTCGCGGCCACGCCCTGGGTCACCGTGGACGGCACAGTGATGCTGCCGTTGGGTGCCTGGTTTGCCGGCGGCGCGGCGGTCACCGTCACCGAGCGGGTCGGGCGCGTTGCATGGGTGGCGCCGTTGGGATCGCGCACTTGCAGCGTAGCCGTGAGGGTCCCGCCGGTTGTGGGCGTGACCGTCACGCTTGTCCCGGTGGCGGTGGTGGGCGGGCCGCTAACGCCGGAAAACGTCCAGCTATAGGTCAGCGCGAAGCCGTCGGGATCGGTGGCGCCGCTGGCGGTGAACGTGACCGGGTTACCGGCTGCTACGGTGGCGTTGGCGGCCGGTGCCGAGATCGTCAGCGTGCCAGCCGGTGCGGTATTGGTGCAGAACGAGTTAACCGAAGTCGGACAGGACGTCGTCGTGCAACTCCGCGTTGCCGTGCCGAGGGTGTTGAACTGGTTGGTGTTGCCGCCGGGATGGCACAGCGCGCAGGAGTTGCCGGAGGCGCGATAGGGCCGGCTTTGCTGCGGCACCGTCGCTTGCCGGCGGTCTTGGCGGGCGCAGTAGGCATCGAACTCGGACGACCCGACCGTTCCGGTGGCGTGAGCGCTGCCGCTCGGCAGCATCGCCGCAAAGGTCGCCGCCGCCATTGCGAATATCGAAGTCAGATATTTGATGTTCATGGCGATTCCTCTCAGCAGACCTTGACGCGCAGGACGTCGCCGCCCTTGCCGTCGATGAGGTGAACTGCGCAGGCCATGCACGGGTTGAAGCTGTGGATGGTGCGCAGCAACTCCAGTGGTTGTGCGGGCACGGCAAGTGCGTGGCCGACCAGCGAAGCCTCGTAGGCACTGGCCTTGCCGAGGTGATCGCGGGGCGAAGCGTTCCAGGTGGTGGGAACGACGCACTGGTAGTTGAGGATCTTGCCGCCCAGTCTCCGGAGTCTTCTCGAATGTCACCCAGTGGCCGAGGGCGCCGCGGGGCGCTTCGGTGTAGCCCACGCCCTTGATCGTTCCGTCGGGCCAGGTCGCCGGGTCGAAGAACTGCGCGTTGTGGGTGACCAGGTCGCCGGAAGCGATGTTCGCCTTGAACGCGTCGAACCACACCTGCATCTGGTCGGCGATGACCTGGGTGTCGATCGACTGGGCGAGGATGCGGCCCATGGTCGAGTACATGGCGGACATCGGCAGCTTGAGGTCCGTCAGGGCCTGGTTCACCTTGTCCCGCGTCGAGGCATTGCCTTTGGCATACATCAGCAGCACCCGGGCGAGCGGTCCCACCTCCATCGCGTTGCCCTTCCAGCGCGGCGTCTTGTCCCAGGAGTAGGGGGCGGCGACGTTGAGATTGGCGAAGGCCGCCTGCGGTCCGGTGTAGTTGGGCGTGGTTTCGCCGTCGTAGGGGTGCAGGCCGGCGTTCTTGCCGACGGAATAGTCGTACCAGGAGTTGGCGACGAATTCCTGCACCTGCGAGGGGTCGTTCAGATCCACTGGGTGGATCGCGGAGGAGAGATTGCGCCGAGGATCGCGCCGCGGGGAACGAAGAGGTCGTCCGGGTTGGCGATGTTCTCGTTCGGGTAGTCGCCGAAAGAGAGGAAGTTGCCGAGGCCTTCGCCGATCTTGAACCAGTCCTTGTAGAAGCGTGCTACGGCCTGGATGTCGGGGCGCAGCACCTTGGCGACGAAGTTCTTCATGTCGGTGATGCAGGTCTGGACCACGGCCAGCGCGGCCGGATCGACCGCCACGGTCTTCTCGCCCTTGGCGTTGACGACCGGGGCGTTGCTGATGGTGCAGGGCACGCCGCCGACGACGAAGTTGGGATGCGGGTTGCGGCCGCCGAAGATGCCGTGGATCTTGAGCACCTTGCGTTGCCAGTCGAGGGCTTCGAGCCAGTGGGCGAAGAGCATCAGGTTCACTTCGGGCGGCAGCTTGTAGGCGGGGTGGCCCCAGTAGCCGTTGGCGAACAGGCCGAGCTGGCCGGTGTTCACAAAGCCGATCAGCTTTTGCTTCACGGCTTCGAAGTAGGCCGGCGAGTTGTTCGGCCAGTCGGACTGGCACTTCTGCAGATTGGACGTGACAGTGGCATCGGCCTTGGTGGCAGAGACGATGTCTATCCAGTCCATCGAGGTGAGCTGGTAGAAGTGGGTCACCTGGTCCTGCACCATCTGGGCGCCCATCATCAGGTTGCGGATGTGGCGGGCGTTGGTGGGAATGGTCCAGTTGAGGGCGTTTTCCACCGCGCGGATGGAAGTCAGTGAGTGCACGACGGTGCACACGCCGCAGATGCGCTGGGTGAAGGCCCAGGCGTCGCGCGGATCGCGTCCCTGGAGGATGATTTCGATGCCGCGCATCATCGTTCCGCTGCTGGACGCTTTGGTCACGACGTTGCTGGCGTTGGTCTCGGCTTCGATGCGCAGGTGGCCTTCGATGCGCGTGACCGGATCAATTACGACTGTAGCCATCTCTTATCTCCAATGTCGATGCGAATTCGTGGTGTGCGGGCGTTCAGACCGGCGTGTAGAAGCCGCCGTTGAACGTGCCGTCGCCGTTCGAGGTCCTGTCCCAGAAGGCCGGCTCGGAGCAGCCGAGGCAGCCGTGGCCCGAGAGCATCGGGAAGCTCTGGCCGTCGTTCCACTTCACCGTGCTGCAGGCGTTGAAGGTCGAGGGACCTCGGCAGCCGAGCATGTATAGACACCAGCCCTGGCGGGCGCCGGCGTCGTCGTGGGTCTGCGCCATGCGGCCTGCCAGGTAATGTTCCAGGCGCGGGCAGGTGTCGTGTACCGTCTTGCCGTAGAAGAACTTGGGCCGCTTGAACTGGTCGAGATCCAGCAGACGCGCGTCTCCGGCAAGGTACATGGCGATGGCGCCGGTGATGACTTCCGGAACCGGCGGGCAACCCGAGAGGTTGACAAGAGTCTTTTTCGCGATCAGTCCGGCATCCATCAGATCACCGACTCCCATCGCCTTCGAGGGGTTCGGATAGGCTGCGGCCAGGCCGCCATAGGTCGCGCAGGTGCCCAGCGCAATCACCACCGCAGCACCGTTGATTGCCTCGCTGAGGGTTTGCAGGGCGGAATGTCCGGCGACGGTCATCCACCACTGCTTTGTCGCCGGTGGGAACCGAGCCATCGACGATCAGCACGTAGTTGCCGAAGTTCCGCAACATCTCTGCCCGGCGAGCGTCCTCCGCCTGCTTGCCGGCGGCGACCTGGAGACTTTCGTGGTAGTCGAGAGAGATCACGTCGAGGATCAGACTCTCGACCGAACCGCTGGATACGGCGGGCGTTCCGAGCGTCGTCAGCGAACGGTTGCCCGAGCGCAGTAGCGACTCGGAGCAGCCGGTGCATTGCTGAAACGACAACCAGATTACGGAGGGCCGTCGGGCATTGCCTACGGCTTGGGCAAAGGCACGTGCCGCTTCGCCCGACAGGGCGAGCGACGAAGCGGTGACGGCGCAGAACTTGAGGAATCTGCGGCGCGAAATGCCCTGCGCTCGCAGCGCTTCCAACACGGTCGGATGGTCTTTCATGGCGTCTCCCAGAGCTAGAAAGGAAGTGGTTGAAGGGGATTTCGGAATGTCTCGGGTTGCGTCAGCGTTTGCGTTGTTCGGCACTGTCGCGATTTCTGGGCGCAAGAGAACCCGTCCGTGCGTTTGGGCACGTCTTAGGCGCAGGTCGGCAGGAGGCGGCGCAAAGCCGCGGGCGGTCGACGAGACCTGGGATGCCGGGAAGTGAAGGGGCTGGGGCCGGAGCTAGGTCCGGGCCAGCGGATTCAGGACCGTTAGCGGGCGGTGTTCGTGTGAGCCGCGATCATCTGGACAGCGTTCCTCCCAAAAAAATAGCCTTCCGACTTCGGCCCGGCGCTCGCGGAAGATATGTTCTTGTCCGCGACCTGTTCGCTCTGCTTGCGCCTGGGCTGCTGCACAGCTTCGTGTAGTTGTCTGTTCTGGCTGTTTTTCTGGGGACCAGCGATCTGTCCCGGAACCGGCGGTGGGGGCACCGACTGACCTCGGTTCGAGAACTTGCCAACGGTATTTTCTGGGGGCCGTGACAAATTTCACGCGCACCATAGCAAACCCGCTGCGGTGCGTCAATCGGAAATGTAGGGGAAAGACCGACAAAACAAGTAGATAGTTAGGTAGAAAGCCTAAACGCATAATCCGTCATTTCGCTGACAACCAAGACTGGTGCGGTGCAGCAGGCGATAAGCCGGGTCGGGTGAGTGCCCTAATACTGACAACAAGACAAGACAAAAAAACTTCCCTTGCACTGGTATGAGGCCGCATTCCGTGCCGTACGCAGCAGGCGGAACTCCTGCCGGGAGGCTTCAGGTCTCGCCGAGGGTGCGCTGTAGCGCGGCGTGCAGGTCGAAGAAGGAAAACGGGCGCCTGAGTTGCGTATCGACGCTGGCGACGAACCAGGTCGGAGTGTCGGCAGAGCCGCCCTCCGGGGATAGCACGATGACCGGAACCCTTTGTCCGGCGCGGCTGTGGGGTCGATTCTCCGCCGACATGGCGATATCGGAACTGTCGGAGTGGGGCCCGTCGATGACAATCAGATCGTACGCGCCGCCAGCCGGCGCCGTTTCGATGGCGGATCCGGTTTCCGCGATGGTGACCGTCATCCCACAATGCTGGAGCATCGCCCGAGTCAGGTCGCGTTCGGCTGGCTCGGAGGCGAGCAGCAGTGCCCGCTTGGGCGAGTCCGGGCCTGGTTCAAGGCGATCCGGCGCCGCGTCGCCAGCGTCAGTCTTCGCTCTTGGGGTGCTTGCAGCCGGAACCGATTCCGCTCGCTGTGCAAGGTCGTCGGCCACCGGCGGCCGGCGGGACTGTACGATGCGGTCGAGTGAGCGCTGCAGCGTCCCGATGACTCCGTCATGGGTGTGGGCAACGCGCAGGTCGATGTCGCCCTCGGCAATGCGCCGCGCGACTTGCGCCAGCCGGCGAATCGGGGCAATGAGTTCGCGGGAAACGAGGGCATACACCAGGATCGACCACAGCAGGCTTACCAGGATCGTTCCTCCGACCAGGGCAAGCACGCGGTGTCTATGCGTTCGCAATTCCCGGTAGAGGATCTTGCGCTCGTTGTCGTGCCAGGCGACCACCGCCAGCCAGGTCCGGTCAGCGTCCGCCTCGGGTGCGTAGAGGCGTTCCAGGCGCTCGGCCGGCATCGCCTCGGACGACGGAGGCGAGCGCAGAGCCTGGGCGACGCTGCGCCGCACGCGCGAAAGCAGTTCCTCCTGATCCTGGCGAAGCGTCCGTATCCCCCCGTCCTGGGCCGCCGGCGGCCCCTCCGAACTCATTCGCCGCAACTGGGCCATGGCGCTCTGGGCGTAGAGCAGGGCGTCGGTCGCCTCCCGCGCGTACTCCTGGTTTCCGGTCGCGGCAAAGCTGACCGCTTCGCCTGTCGCGCGGGTCAGTGCGCTGTGGAAGATGCCGTCGAGCGACGACTCCAGGCTTTGGCGGGCCAGCCGTGCTGCCACACTGTCCCATAGCGAAAGCTCGCGCAGGGCGAAACCGGTGAGTGTGCCGACCGTCAGCACGGCGAGTGCGGTAAGCACGATCAGTCGGCGGGTTGTGGTGTAGCCCTTCATCATAGGATTCAGTGGCAGCCAGGCGCAGCGAGACGCATCGAACGCGGTCCCGGCTCGCAGCAGTGCCGGGCTTCAAGCGCTCCATGATACTGAGTGCAGGCCATTGCCGCGAGCCGGTGGGCGTCTCGGGTGTCGCCAATTCGCTCTTGGCTCAAAGGTTTGCGGACGTCCATCGCGGCCATCGCGCGCATTGACGCCCAACACTCGCTCGGCTAGATTCCCCCGCCTTGGGCTGGCTCGCCGCGCATCGATCCGGGGTTGGCCCTACGCGCCGGGAGGCCCCATGACGGATCTGAGCGAACGCGAACGGCTCGCGACATACAAGCCGAAGAACAAGCTGCGCTTCGTCACGGCGGCGGCCTTGTTCGACGGCCATGACGCGTCGATCAACATCATGCGCCGCATCCTCCAGGCCAGCGGCGTCGAGGTGATCCACCTCGGTCACAACCGCTCCGTCAACGAGATCGTCACTGCCGCCCTCCAGGAGGATGCCCACGGCATCGCTGTCAGCTCCTACCAGGGCGGCCACGTCGAGTTCTTCACCTACATGCTGGAATTGCTGCGCGCACGCGGCGGCGCCGAAATCAAGGTCTTCGGCGGCGGCGGCGGGGTGATCGTTCCCGAGGAGATCCGCGCCCTGCATGCTGCCGGCGTCGCCCATATCTACTCGGTGGAAGACGGCCGGCGCATGGGCCTGCAGGGGATGATCAACGACATGATCGCCCGCTGCGACGTTGATCTGGCGCAGGCCGCCCCGCGTGAGCCTGACGAAGTTTTCGCGGCCTTGGGGACCGGCGATCCGCGCAAGCTGGCGCGGATCATCAGCGCCGTCGAGGGCGGTGCGCTGGCGACAGCCCTGATGGGGGAACTGCGGCAGCGGGCGAGTCCCCTCCCGGTTCCGGTTCTGGGCATTACCGGCACTGGAGGTTCCGGCAAGTCCTCGCTCACCGACGAATTGGTGCGCCGCTTCCGCCTCGATCAGGGCGACCGGGTAAGGATTGCGCTGATCGCGGTTGACCCCTCGCGCCGCAAGTCGGGCGGGGCATTGCTGGGCGATCGCATCCGCATGAATGCCATCGGTGGAGCGGGCGGCAGCGCGCATATCTATATGCGCTCGCTCGCCACGCGCGATACCGGCAGCGAGATCTCCGCGGCGCTGCCGGAGGCCATCGCCTGCTGCAAGCTGGCGGGATTCGACCTGGTGATCGTCGAGACCTCGGGCATCGGCCAGGGCAACGCGGCGATCGTGCCCCACGTCAACCTCTCGCTCTACGTCATGACGCCGGAGTTCGGCGCGGCGAGCCAGTTGGAGAAGATCGACATGCTCGATTTCGCTGACTTCGTCGCCATCAACAAGTGCGATCGCAAGGGCGCCGAGGATGCCCTGCGCGACGTGCGCAAACAGTACCAGCGCAACCGTCAGCAGTTCGACCGCGCGCCCGGCGAGATGCCGGTGTTCGGCACCATCGCCGCCCGCTTCAACGACGACGGCGTGACCGCGCTGTACCAGGCGCTGCTGCCGCGACTCGAAGAAAAGGGATTGGGCGTGGCGCCGGGCAAGCTGCCGATGGTGGCGGTGCGCCAGTCGCGCAGCCGCAGGGCGATCGTCCCGGCGCAGCGGGTGCGCTACTTGGCGGAGATCGCCGAGACGGTGCGCGGCTACCACGCCCACACCCGCGAGCAGTGCGGCATCGCGCGCGAGCGCCAGCAACTCTACGCCTCGAAGCGCCTGCTCGATGGCAGCGGCAAGGCTTCCACCGACCTCGACAGGCTGATCGAGGAACGGGAAGCCTGGCTCGATGCCCGCTGCAAGAAGCTCCTTGAGATGTGGCCGACGACCGTCGAGACCTACGGCCGCGACGAGTACGTGGTGAAGATCCGCGACAAGGAGATTCGCAGCGCGCTTACCTCCACCTCGCTCTCGGGGACGAAGATCCCCAAGGTGGCGCTGCCCCGCTCCGAGGACGAGGGCGAGATCCTCGGTTTCCTCATGCGCGAGAATCTGCCTGGCTCCTTCCCCTTCACCGCCGGGGTGTTCGCCTTCAAGCGAGAAAACGAGGATCCCACTCGCATGTTCGCCGGCGAGGGCGACGCCTTCCGCACCAACCGCCGCTTCCGCAAGCTCTCCGAGGGCATGCCGGCGGTGCGGCTGTCCACCGCCTTCGATTCGGTGACGCTCTACGGCTGCGACCCCGACGAGCGGCCGGACATCTATGGCAAGGTGGGCAACTCCGGGGTATCCATCGCCACGCTGGACGACATGAAGGTGCTCTACTCGGGCTTCGACCTGGTCTGCCCGACGACCTCGGTGTCGATGACCATCAACGGACCGGCGCCCATCATCCTGGCGATGTACTTCAACACTGCCATCGACCAGCAGTTCGACAAGTTCCACCAGGATAACGGCCGCCCGCCCACCGAGGACGAGGCGGAGAAAGTTCGCGCGTGGGCGCTTTCCACGGTGCGCGGCACGGTGCAGGCCGACATTCTCAAGGAGGACCAGGGCCAGAACACGTGCATCTTCTCCACCGAGTTCGCGCTCAAGATGATGGGCGATATCCAGGAGTACTTCGTGCATCAAGGCGTGAAGAACTTCTACTCGGTGTCCATCTCCGGCTACCACATTGCGGAGGCCGGGGCGAACCCCATCTCCCAGCTCGCCTTCACGCTCGCCAACGGTTTCACCTACGTCGAGACCTATCTGGCGCGCGGCATGCACATCGACGACTTCGCGCCCAATCTCTCGTTCTTCTTCAGCAACGGCATGGAGCCGGAGTATTCGGTGATGGGCCGGGTGGCGCGGCGCATCTGGGCGGTGGCGATGAAGAACCGCTACGGCGCCAACGAGCGCAGCCAGAAGCTCAAGTACCACATCCAGACCTCGGGCCGCAGCCTGCACGCCCAGGAGATGGCGTTCAACGACATCCGCACCACGCTCCAGGCGCTGATCGCCGTCTACGACAACTGCAACAGTCTGCACACCAATGCCTACGACGAGGCGGTGACCACGCCCACCGAGGAGAGCGTGCGCCGCGCCATGGCGATCCAGCTCGTCATCAACCGCGAATGGGGGCTGGCGAAGAACGAGAACCCCAACCAGGGCAGCTTCATCATCGACGAGCTGACCGACCTGGTGGAAGAGGCGGTGCTCAAGGAGTTCGAGGCGATCAGCGAGCGCGGCGGCGTGCTCGGCGCGATGGAGACCGGTTACCAGCGCAGCAAGATCCAGGAGGAGTCGCTGTACTACGAAACCCGCAAGCACGACGGCTCCTACCCCATCGTCGGCGTGAACACCTTCGTCGATCCCCAGGGCGCGGCGGTGCCGGAACACATCGAGCTGGCGCGCTCGACGGAAGAGGAGAAGCAGTCCCAGTTGCAGCGCCTGCGCGAGTTCCAGGGGCGCAATGCAGCCGATGCGCCGCGATGGATCGAACGCCTGCGCCGCACCGTGCTGGAGGACGGCAACGTGTTCGAGGTACTGGTGGGCGCGGTGCGCCACTGCTCGCTGGGCCAGATCACCAACGCCCTCTACGAGGTGGGCGGACAATACCGGAGGAATATGTGAGATTCTTTGCAGCAGGACTTGGCGGCCTGTCTGGCCGACTTTCAGCAGTATCGCGCGTGCCCCAGCCCTCCCCCGCGAGCGGGGGAGGGCTGGGGTGGGGGCATGCCCGGCTGCATGCGCGGCAAACGTTGCCGAAAGCAATTGGCGCCGCTCTCTGCGCACTGACTTTCAGCGCCGCCCCGGTGCACGCCCAGGCGACGGCGGAGGTCGCCGTCAAGCCGCCGGTCAAGGCCGGCGACCGCTGGGTGTACCAGCGCCATGACCTGCTCAAGGACAAGCTCATCGAGAAGGCGGAGTTCGCGGCGGCCGCCGTCGCGGGCGATGCCGTGGACCTGCGCCGCACGCCGCTCGGTGCCGACGGCAAGCCCGAGGCCGCCAAGGCAGAGACCTTCCGGTTCGACTGGGGCCGGGGCATACGCACCAGCGTGGTGGAATCGGGCGACTACCGCTACTTCGACTTCCCGCTCCAGCCTGGCAAGCAGTGGAGCTACAAGTATCGCCGCCCTTCCAGCGGCGGCGGGCCGTCCACCGACTTCGACGCCAAGGCGGAAGTGAAGGGCTGGCAGGAAGTCACCGTCCCCGCAGGCAAGTTCCGCAGCCTGCTGGTGCGCCACGCCGGCGAGTTCAAGCCCACTTCCGGCGCAGGCACCGGCAGCTACCAGATGGACGTGTGGTACTCGCCCCAGGTTCGCCGCATCGTGAAGGAGGAATTCCAGGGCTACGTCGAAGGGCAGATCAGCGTCAAGTTCCGGACGGAACTGGTGGAGTACCAGGTCGCTCCCTGAGGGTGTCGGGCGCCTGGGTTTCGATCGTGCCCTATGGGCGTAAGAATCCTGGCGCCGCCCTCGACGGCATCACAGCTACTGCGTAGACTCGGCGCGCATGGACTACGTGCTGACTGATCATGCGCGCAAGCGGATCGCCCGCCGCGGCATTCGGGAGGAGTGGATAAAGGCGGCGCTGGAACATCCGGGCAGGACGGAGAACGATTCGACGGACCCTGACCTCGCCCACGCGCTGAGGCCGATTACCGACCGGGGATTCCGGGTGCTGCGGGTCATCTATAACGAGAACACCACCCCGTTTACTATCGTGACTGCCTACTTCGACGACACGGTGACAGACCTATGAAACTCGAATTCGATCCCATCGCCGATGCCGCCTACCTGGAAATCCAGGCGGGCGACGTCGTCACCTCCCGCGAGATCGAGGCCGGCATCGTGGCCGATTTCGACGAGCAGGGGCGCATCGTCGGCATAGAGGTCCTTCACGTCAGCAAGCGGGGCACCACACCGGTTCCGCTGAAGGATGCCGCCTGAGGCGTCGCGATTTCGCAAGTTTCGTTCGTTCTTCTGCAGGTCGAAGGTAGTCAGTAGTAGGTCGGCTCAAGCCCGAAGGGCGGAGCCGACGTAGGGCAGCGCAGTCAACGCTCCGGCCCGTTTGCTCCCACGGCAGGCGCCTCCCCCTTGATGTACTGCGCGACGAAGCGCCGCGCGTCGTGCTTGCCGCGGAACACGCCGAAGTGGCCCTCGCAGAGGATGTCCGCATCCAGTTCGAGTATCCGGCGCAGCGACGCCTGGTAGTCGTCCCGGTTCGAATGCAGGCTCGGGTGCAGCGGGCCATGCACGTCCTGGGCGAACAGCACCCGCTTGCCGCAGGATTCGAAGCTGTAGGCGAGGGAGCCGGGCGAGTGCCCGGGAATGTGGTGTGCCAGGATGCTGCGCCCGCCTAGATCCAGTGTGTTGCTCGGCCCGGCCAGCCTCAGGTCCACGGAACAAGGGTTTGCGTCCATGCCGTACCAGGCCGCCGCCGTGACCTCGCCATCGCCGGCCTCGATGTAGGGCGCATCCAGCTCGTGGGCCACAACGCGGCAGCCGAGCCGCTGCCGCAGGCCCACCGCGCCGCCCGTGTGATCGAAATGGCAGTGGGTGAGGAGCAGGTACTCGATGCTCTCCGGCCGCACGCCCAGGGATTCGATGTTTGCCAGCAGCATGTCCAGGCCGTCGCCGCAGCCCGCGTCCACCAGCGCGGCATGCCCCGGCAGCGCGATCAGGTAGATCGCGGCGTCCTCCGCCGAAGTCAGGCCGCGGCCGCCGACCTGGAAAATCTCGGTGGTGATCTCGATGGCACGCGGTCCCATCGTTGCTTCCTTTTTCGAGTTGTACGCTGGTCGCCCCGGCTCGTTGAGCCTCGGAGGCCGGGATGAGGATACGCCCGTCCGGGCGGAGGGCGTCGTGGCACAAGGCACTGAGCGCCGGAGCAGCGGGAATGGGCTCGGGCCAAGCGTATCGCGTCCGGTATTGCAGACCACCGCGTCATGACGCATGATCGATCAACCCAAGATTGACGTCATCACAGTCCATGCTCCATCGCCATCTGAACCACGAAACCTTCAGCCTCGCCGCCATCGACGACGTCATCGGGCGCGGCAAGCGGCAGGACTGGGCGGCATTGCGGCGGGCTGCACTGGGCGATCGAGCATTGATGGAGAAGGTTCTGCGAGTCTGCCGCGCTCAAGTTCAGGATCCCTACGCTCAGCGTTACCACTTCTGGAAAATGTATGCCGAACGACACCTTGCCTGAGTGGGAGCGGGTTCTGTCGTCGGCGGCCCGCCTTCAGAGTGTGTTGCCGGAGGCTGTGCTCGTCGGCGGCACGGCTTCGGCTCTATACGCCGGCCATCGGCTCTCCACCGACGCTGACCACGTGCTGACGGACCTGCGAGCGCGTTTCGATGATGTTCTCGTACAACTGGAATCGGTGGCGGGTTGGACGACGGCCCGTGTCCAACGCCCGGTGCAGATTCTCGGCAGCCTGGACGGCATAGAAACGGGTGTGCGTCAGCTGATACGGAGCCAGCCGCTGGAAACCGCCGAGTTGGAGATCCTGGACCGCAGGATCGTGATTCCCACCGCGGCGGAGATCCTGCGCATCAAGGGCGTGCTGGTGCTGAGACGAAATGCCACGCGCGACTACCTGGATTTCGTGGCCCTGGCGGACTACCTCGGGCCGGACAAGCTTGTGGCGGCACTGCGGGACTTCGATCGGCTCTATCCGCAGGAGAGCGGCGAGTCTGCGCTCCAGCAGCTGCAGATTCAGCTTGCGAACCCGCTGCCCTATGACCTCGACGTGATGAATCTTGCCGAATACAAGAATCTCGATCCACGTTGGCATGAGTGGCAAAGCGTCAAGGATGCCTGCGCCGATTGCGCGACGCTGATTTTCGATCGGATCACCGGCTTGGAGGATGAGGTGGGCGGGGCGGCGTAGGGCGGACAAGCGCCGCAGGCGCGCGATCCACCGTTGCATCGGCCCGAACAGGACCGGCGGAAGGCGGCGCTGCGCGCCCTTTCCGCCCCACGGGCCACGGGCGCAGCCGACCCGTGGAGTCGCCCCATGCTGCAATGCCACAAAGCTCTGTGGCACATTAACGCCCTGGTTCATACGCAGGAGAAAGTCATGGCAATCCAAACGGTAGGCATCATCGGTGCGGGCACCATGGGTAACGGCATCGCCCAGGCCTGTGGGGTCAGCGGGCTCGATGCAATCATGCTTGATATCAACGACGCGGCAGTGCAGAAGGGTATGAAAGCGCTCTCCGGCAGCCTCGACCGGTTGGTGAAGAAGGAGAAGATGAGCGCCGCGGACAGGGACGCCGCGCTGGCGCGGGTCAAGGGCACGACGCAGATGGCGGATCTGACTGCGGCCGACATCGTCATCGAGGCGGCGACGGAGAATCTCGACCTCAAGCTCAAGATCCTCAAGGACGCAGACGCCCAGCTCAAGCCGGAGGCCATCCTCGCCTCCAACACCTCATCGATTTCGATCACGAAGCTGGCGGCGGCCACCGGCCGCGCCGACCGTTTCCTCGGCATGCACTTCTTCAACCCGGTGCCGGTGATGGCGCTGGTGGAGATCATCCGCGGCCTGCAAACCTCGGATGCCACCCACTCCGCGGTCGAGGCGCTGGCGAAGCGGCTCGGCAAGACGCCGATCACGGTGAAGAACAACCCCGGATTCGTGGTCAACCGCCTGCTGGTGCCGATGATCAACGAGGCCGCCTTCGTCTTTGGCGAGGGCGTGGCGAGCGCCGAGGAGATCGACAACGGCATGAAGCTGGGCTGCAACCATCCCATAGGCCCGCTGGCGCTGGCGGACCTGATCGGGCTGGACACCTGCCTTGCCATCATGGAGGTGTTCTACAAGGAGTTCGCCGACTCCAAATACCGGGCGGCGCCGGTGCTGCGGGAGCTGGTGGCGGCGGGGCGCCTCGGCCGCAAGACCGGGCAGGGTTTCTACAGCTACGCCTGATGCCCATCGACGCAGAAAGCTGCGTGCGGGACGGTCGGGTGGGCTAGAATCCTTCGACTCATCGAGCGGCGCCCGAGAGCGAGAGAAGAGGCGCCGCCGCGGACCCGGACGGTCCGGAAAAGACGAACAGGCGTGGAGGAGACACCCACCATGGCGGTCGAGCGCGAGGAGGCTCTCGACACCTTTCCGCGGCTCCTGCTGGAGCACGCCCGCGTGCGCGGCGCGCGCCCGGCGATGCGGGAAAAGGAATTCGGCATCTGGCAGACCTGGAGCTGGCGCCAGGTCGCCCAAGAGGTCCGGGCGCTCGCCTGCGGCCTGGCCGAATTGGGCCTCAAGCGCGGCGACAATCTTGCCATCATCGGCGACAACCGGCCGCGGCTCTACTGGGCCATGTGCGCGGCGCAATGCCTGGGCGCGGTGCCGGTGCCGCTTTACCAGGACGCGGTGGCGCAGGAAATGGAATTCGTCCTGCGCGACGCCGAGATCCGTTTCGCCGTGGTCGAGGACCAGGAACAGGTAGACAAGCTGTTCGAGGTGAAGGAGCGCTGCCCCCAGCTCGAACACATCCTGTTCGACGACACCCGCGGCATGCGCCACTACACGCACACCTTCCTCCAGAGCCTGGACGAGGTGCAGGCCATGGGGCGCATCCACGATGCCAACCAGCCTGGCTTCCTCGACAGCGAGATCGCGCGGGGTCGCAACGACGATGTGGCGGTCATGCTCTACACCTCGGGCACCACCGGCAAGCCCAAGGGCGTATGCCAGACGCACCGTGCCTTCATCGAGTCGGCGCGCGGCGCCTGCGGTTTCGACCGCCTGGGGCCGGATGACGAAATCCTGTCCTATCTGCCCATGGCCTGGGTCGGCGACCATCTGTTCTCCTATGCGCAGGCGATGTTCGCCGGCTTCACCATCAACTGTCCCGAATCCGGCGACACGGTGATGACCGACCTGCGGGAGATCGGTCCCACCTACTATTTCGCGCCGCCACGGGTGTTCGAGAATCTGCTCACCCAGGTGATGATCCGCATGGAGGACGCCGGCTTTCTCAAGCGCCGGCTGTTCCATTTTTTCATGGCCGTGGCGCGGCGCTGCGGCGCCGAGATCCTGGACGGCAAGCCGGTGGGCGCGGCGGATCGTCTGCTCCATGCTATTGGCAACGTGCTGATATACGGCCCGCTGCGCAATGTGCTGGGCATGAGCCGCATCCGCGTGGCCTACACCGCGGGGGCGGCGATCGGCCCCGACCTGTTCCGCTTCTACCGCTCCATCGGCATCAACCTGAAGCAGCTCTATGGCTCCACCGAGACCTGCGCCTACGTCTGTCTGCAACCCGACGGCGAGATCAAGTTCGATTCCGTCGGCAAGCCGGCACCCGGCGTGGAGGTGAAGATCGCGGAAAGCGGCGAGGTGCTGGTGCGCGGCCCGATGCTGCTCAAGGAGTACTACAAGCGCCCCGACGCCACGGCCGAGTCGCTGGATGGGCAGGGTTACTTCCACACCGGCGATGCCGGTTTCATCGACACCGACGGGCACCTCAAGATCATCGACCGTGCCAAGGACGTAGGCAAGCTTGCCGGCGGCGCGGTGTTCGCGCCCAACTACATCGAGAACAAGCTCAAGTTCTTCCCCCACATCAAGGAGGCGGTGGCCTTCGGCCACGGCCGCGAGCGGGTCTGCGCCTTTATCAACATCGACATGGGCTCGGTGGGCAACTGGGCGGAGCGGCGCGGCCTCGCCTACTCGGGCTACCCCGACCTCGCCCAGAAGGACGTGGTCTATGCCCTGATCCAGGAGTGCGTCGAGAAGGTCAACGCCGAACTGGCGGGCGACGCCATGGTGGCGGACACCCAGGTGCATCGCTTCCTCATCCTGCACAAGGAACTCGACCCGGATGACGACGAGCTGACCCGCACGCGCAAGGTGCGCCGTGGCTTCGTCGCCGAGAAATATGCCGTTCTGATCGACGCCCTGTATTCCGGCAAGGCATCCCAGTTCATCGAGACCCAGGTCAAGTTCGAGGACGGCCGCAGCGGCAAGGTGGCGGCGGACTTGCGCATCTGCGATACGAAGACCTTCCCGTCTGTCCGCAAGGCTGCATGATGGCGCGGCGGATAGGCGACGTCATCCTCGACCTGAAAGGCATCTCGCTGGCCTTCGGCGGCGTCAAGGCGCTGACCGACATCTCCTTCGACGTGCGCGAGCACGAGATCCGCGCCATCATCGGCCCCAATGGCGCGGGCAAGAGTTCGATGCTCAACGTGATCAACGGCGTGTACCGGCCGCAGGAGGGGGAGATCGTCTTCCGCGGCGAGCATCGGCGCGACATGAACACCCACGAGGCGGCGGCCCAGGGGATTGGCCGCACCTTCCAGAATATCGCCCTGTTCAAGGGTATGAGCGTGCTCGACAACCTGATGACCGGGCGCAACCTCAGGATGAAGGCGAGCTTTCTCGAACAGGCAATTTACTGGGGCCGGGCGCAGCGCGAGGAACTGGAGCACCGCGCCAAGGTGGAGGAGATCATCGACTTCCTGGAAATCCAGCACATCCGCAAGACCCCCGTCGGGCGCCTGCCCTACGGCCTGCAGAAGCGGGTGGAACTCGGTCGGGCGCTGGCGATGGAGCCGAGCATGCTGCTGCTCGACGAGCCGATGGCGGGAATGAACGTCGAGGAAAAGCAGGATATGTGCCGCTTCGTCCTCGACGTGAACGACCAGTTCGGCACCACCATGGTCCTCATCGAGCATGACATGGCGGTGGTGATGGACATCTCCGACCGGGTGGTGGTGCTGGACTACGGCAAGAAGATCGCCGACGGCACGCCGAATGAAGTGAAGCACAATGCGGACGTGATCGCGGCGTATTTGGGGACGGCGTACTGATGAGGATTCAGGATTCAGGATTCAGGATTCAGGATTCAGGATTCAGGATTCAGGATTCAGGATTCAGGATTCAGGAAGAACCCCTTGCGCCCCACTGTTTGCTGAATCCTAGCTCCTAGATCCCGAATCCTGCCTATTCATGCAGTTCTTCTTTGAGGTTCTTATCGGCGGGCTGCTCAGCGGGGTGCTCTACGCTCTGGTCGCGCTGGGCTTCGTGCTGATCTACAAGGCGTCCGGGGTGTTCAACTTCGCCCAGGGGGCGATGGTGTTCTTTGCCGCGCTGACCTTCGTCGGCTTCCAGGAAGTGCTGCCGGGCTGGCTCGGGCTGGACGCGGATTCGAGTGCGGTGTTCTGGATCGCCCTGCTGCTGGCCCTGGCGTCGATGGTGCTGTTGAGCGTCGTCACCGAGCGCGTCGTGCTGCGCCCGCTGGTGAATCAGCCCCAGATCACGCTGTTCATGGCGACCATCGGCCTTACCTTCCTGATCGAGGGGCTGGCGCAGGGCATCTGGGGTGCCAACGTGCGCGGGCTGGAACTGGGGATCCAGGACGAACCGATAGCCTGGCTGATGGACAACGCCGGCATCGGCGTGTCCAAGTTCGACCTCTTCGCTGCCGGCATTGCCGCGGCGCTGGTCGTGGCACTGGCGCTGTTGTTCCAATACACGCGCATCGGCCGGGCGCTGCGCGCGGTGGCCGACGACCACCAGGCCGCCCTTGCCATTGGCATTCCGCTGCAAACCATCTGGCGCGTCGTCTGGTCGGTGGCCGGCTTTGTGGCGCTGGTGGCGGGGCTGATCTGGGGCGCGCGCAACGGCGTGCAGTTCGCGCTGACTTTCACCGCGCTGAAGGCATTGCCGGTGCTGATCCTCGGCGGCTTCACCTCGGTGCCGGGCGCCATCGTCGGTGGCCTGATCGTCGGCGCAAGCGAGAAGCTGGCAGAGATCTATATCGGTCCCTACGTCGGCGGCGGCATCGAGTCCTGGTTCCCCTACCTGCTGGCGCTGGCTTTCCTGCTGGTCCGGCCGGAGGGATTGTTCGGGGAGAAACACATTGCTCGCGTCTAGGCAGCCGAGGCGCCAGCCGACTCATCATGCTCTATAGAGAAGCCGGCCAGTTCAAGGTCAGTTACCGCGAGGACCAGCAGATCTTCCCGATCCGCCAGGACCGCATTGCCGTCGCGCTGCTGATCGGCTTTTTCTATCTGGTCGTTCCCTACTTCGCCGACCAGTACTGGCTGCAGGCAATCCTGATCCCGACGCTGATCTTCTCCCTCGCTGCGATCGGCCTCAACATCCTGACGGGTTACGCCGGCCAGTTGTCCCTGGGCTCGGCCGCCTTCATGGCGGTGGGCGCCTTCGCCGCCTACAACTTCATCTTGCGGGTGCCGGGCATGCCCATCCTCGGCGCCTTCGCTCTGGCCGGGGTTGCCGCCGCGCTGGTGGGCATCGTGTTCGGCCTGCCGAGCCTGCGCATCAAGGGCTTCTACCTCGCGGTGGCGACCCTGGCGGCGCAGTTCTTCATCACTTGGGTGCTGACCAAGTTTCCCTGGTTCTCCAACAACAGTTCCTCCGGCGTCATCACCGCGCAGCAGGTGGAGATACTCGGCTACGCCTTCACGAGCCCGGAAAGTAAGTACCTGCTCACGCTGGCGGTGGTGAGTGTGCTGGCGCTGGCGGCCAAGAACATGGTGCGCAGTTCGGTGGGTCGGGCCTGGATGGCGGTGCGGGACATGGACGTGGCGGCGGAGGTGATCGGCATCCGCCTGATGCGCACCAAGCTGCTCGCCTTCGCCGTCAGTTCGTTCTACTGCGGCGTGGCCGGCGCGCTCTATGCCTACACCTACATCGGCACGGTGGAACCGGAGGGCTTCAACCTCGACCTGTCCTTCCGCATCCTGTTCATGGTGATCATCGGCGGCGTGGGGAGCATTCTCGGCTCTTTCCTCGGCGCCGGCTTCATCGTGCTGCTGCCGATCTTCCTGGACAATGTCGTGCCCCATCTGTTCGGCGGCGCCCTGCCGCAGAGCCTGACGTCGAACCTTCAGCTCATCATTTTTGGTGCGCTGATCATCTTCTTCCTGATCGTCGAACCCCACGGCCTGGCGCGGCTGTGGCAGATCGGCAAAGAAAAGCTGCGCCTGTGGCCGTTCCCGCATTGAGCGCGCCCCATTATGATTTCGAGGAGGTCCAAACCATGAGGAGACTACAAATGAGATTGAGCCACGCCGCGCTGCTGGGAGTGGGCACCCTGCTCGCTGCATCCGCCTTCGCCCAGGCCAACGAACAGTTCATCGGCCTGCCCAGCTACCGGGTCGGCCCCTACGCCGCCGGCGGATCCGGCATCTATGGCGGCTGGATCGACTACATGAGCCTGATCAACGAGCGTGACGGCGGCATCAACGGCGTCAAGCTCACCTGGGAAGAGTGCGAGACCGAGTACAACAACGCCCGCGGCGTCGAGTGCTACGAACGCCTGAAGAAGAAAGGCCCCACCGGCAACACCGTTTTCCAGCCGCTGTCCACCGGCATCACCTATTCCGTGCTCGACAAGGCCGCGGTGGACAAGATTCCGCTGGTGACCATCGGCTACGGCCGTACCGACGCTGCCGACGGCCGCGTCTTTCCCTATGTCTTTCCCCTCATCACGACCTACTGGTCGCAGAACACGGCGATGATCAAATACATCGGCCAGAAGGAAGGGGGCATGGAAAAGCTCTCCGGCAAGAAGATCGTCTATCTCTATCACGACTCCGCCTACGGCAAGGAAGGCATCGCCATGATGGAGGAGCAGGCGAAGAAGTACGGCTTCACGCCCACCTTCATCGCCGTGGTCCACCCGGGCAACGAGCAGCAGTCCCAGTGGCTGCAGATCCGCCAGGTGAAGCCCGACTGGGTGATCCTGTGGGGCTGGGGCGTGATGAACCCGACGGCGCTCAAGCAGGCGCAGAAGACCGGCTTTCCGCGGGAGAAGATGATAGGCGTGTGGTGGTCCGGCGCCGAGGAGGACACGATTCCGGCGGGCGAGGCTGCCAAGGGCTTCGTCGCCGCCGGCTTCAACGTCGCGGGTAGCAACTATCCCGTGATCAAGGCCATCCAGGACAACGTCTACAAGAAGAACAAGGGCAACATGGAGGACAAGTCCCGCGTCGGCAGCGTGTATTACAACCGCGGCGTGGTGCACGGCATCATCACCGTCGAGGCGATCCGCAAGGCGCAGGAGAAATACGGCAAGAAACCGATCACCGGCGAGCAGATGCGCTGGGGCCTGGAAAACCTCAACATCGATACGGCGCGCCTCAAGGCCCTGGGTGCCGAAGGCTTCATGCCCGACCTGAAGGTTACCTGCGCCGACCACGAGGGCTCGGGCAAGGTCAAGTTCCAGCAGTGGGATGGCAAGCAGTGGAAGGTCATCACCGACTGGATCGACGCCGACAAGAGCCTGGTGCGGCCCAAGATCGAAGCCTCCGCGGCGGCCTATGCCAAGGAGAAGGGCATAACCCCGCGCGACTGCTCCAAGGAAATCTGACCCGCGTCGGGCGGACGGCTCCGCTGTCCGCCCTGCTCGACCCTCGACCCTCGATCTTCGACCCTCAGCGCAATGCTCGCTCCCGCCGCTCTGCCGCCCTACCTCAACATCAACAGCATCGAGGTCATCTACGACCACGTCATACTGGTGCTGAAGGGCGTGTCGCTGCAGGTGCGGCAGGGCAGCATCGTCGCCTTGCTCGGGGCCAACGGCGCGGGCAAGACCACGACGCTCAAGGCCATCTCCAACCTGCTGCGCGCCGAGCGCGGCGACGTCACCAAGGGCAGCATCGAGTTCCAGGGGCGGCGTGTCGATCAGCTCACGCCGGCGCAGCTCGTCAGGCTCGGCGTGATCCAGGTGATGGAAGGCCGCCACTGCTTCCAGCACCTCACGGTGGAGGAGAACCTGCTCACCGGCGCCTACACCCGTAGCGCCTCGCGCGCCCAGATCCGCCAGGATATGGAGATGGTGTATCAATATTTTCCGCGCCTCAAGCAGCGTCGTACCGCCCAGTCCGGCTACACCTCCGGCGGCGAGCAGCAGATGACGGCCATCGGCCGCGCGCTGATGGCGCGGCCCACCATGATCCTGCTGGACGAGCCGTCGATGGGTCTCGCGCCCCAGATCGTCGAGGAGATCTTCGAGATTGTCGGCAACCTCAACAAGAAGGAGAAGGTGAGCTTCCTGCTCGCCGAGCAGAACACCATGGTGGCGCTGCGCTTTGCCGACTTCGGTTACATCCTGGAGAACGGCCGGGTGGTGATGGAAGGCGACGCCCGGGAACTCGCCGCCAACGAGGACGTCAAGGAGTTCTATCTCGGTCTTGCGGGCGAGAAGCGCAAGAGCTTCCGCGACGTGAAGCACTACCGCCGTCGCAAGCGCTGGCTGGCATGATGGCGCGTAGGGTGCGCCGTGCGCACCGAGCCATTCATCAAGGTGCGCACGGCGCACCCTACATCGGCGGGGCGCATCCAGGGCAATGAACCACTACGACGAACTCGAAACCCGCGACCCGGCGCAGCGCGAGCGCGACTTGCTGGCCCGGCTGCCCGGCTTCGTCGCCGACGCGCTCGCCCGCGCGCCGGCCTACGCGGGGCTCCATGCGCATGTCGCCGATCCCCAGGCACTGACTTCCCGCGCCGCACTTGCCCAGTTGCCGGTGTTGCGAAAGTCAGAGCTGCTGGAGCGGCAGAAAGCTGCCCGGCCCTTCGGCGGTTTCGCTGCCACCCGCTGGGGCGAGTGTCTGCGGGTTTTTGCCTCGCCGGGGCCGCTGTACGAACCGGAGGGCCCACGGCGCGATTATTGGCGCCTCGCCCGGGCGCTGTTCGCCGCGGGTTTCCGCTCTGGCGAGCTGATCCACAACTGCTTCTCCTATCACTTCACCCCCGCCGGTTCGATGCTCGAAAGCGCAGCCCATGCGCTGGGGTGCACGGTGTTTCCCGGCGGGGTTGGGCAGGCCGAGCAGCAGGTGCAGGCCATGGCCGACCTGCGACCCGCCGGCTACGTCGGCACGCCCTCCTTTCTGCGCATCATCCTTGAGAAAGCCGACGAGTTGGGTGTCGCGCTCCCGAGCGTGAAGAAGGCGCTGGTTTCCGGCGAGGCCTTCCCGCCCTCGCTGCGCGACTGGCTCGCCGCGCGCGGCATCCGGGGCTACCAGTGCTACGCCACCGGCGACGTCGGCCTCATCGCCTACGAGACGCCGGCGCGGGAGGGCTTGGTCGTCGATGAAGATGTCATCGTCGAGATCGTGCGCCCCGGCACCGGCGATCCGCTGCCCGAGGGAGAGGTCGGCGAGGTGGTGGTCACCGCCTTCAACCCCGACTATCCGCTGATCCGCTTCGGCACCGGCGACCTCTCGGCCATGCTGCCGGGCGTTTCGCCCTGCGGCCGCACCAACCAGCGCATCCGCGGCTGGCTGGGGCGCGCCGACCAGACCACCAAGGTCAAGGGCATGTTCGTGCACCCTTCTCAGGTGGCCGATGTATCGAAGCGTCATCCCCGGGTCCTGCGCGCCAGGCTGGTGGTGGACAACCCGCAGCAAACCGACCGCATGAGCCTTCACTGCGAGACCTCGGAATCCGCCCCTGAACTGGCCGAGGCGATCGCTGCCACCCTGCGCGAATTGACCAAGCTGCGGGGCGAAGTCAAGCTGGTCGCCCCAGGCACCCTGCCCAACGACGGAAAAGTGATCGAAGATGCCCGCAATTACGACTGATTCTGCCACCCTCCACCCCCTCACCCGCGAGCCGGAGAGGGCATGGGTCGTGGCGACGAAGATGCCGGCGATGGCCGGCCTCCCCCTCACCCGCGAGCGGGGGAGGGCGGGGGTGGGGGCATTGGGCTTCGGAACCCGCCATGGATTCTGGCGTGGCCTCGCGGCGGCATTCCTCGCCCCCTGCGCCCTGCTGGCAGCCAACCCCGCCCCCGCCGGCCTCAAGGAGTACCCATTCCGCATCGAATCGGTGGAGGCGGATGGCGGGCACGAACTGCTGGCGCACAACGAGGGGCCGGCGCCGATCTCGGTGCGGGCGATGCTTACCGAGCAGGACAACATAAGCAGCGACCGCGCGTGGCCGATCGCCACCGTGGTTGCGCCGCGCCAGACGGTCCTGCTGGCGCGCGTCAAGCGCGCTTCGCCGCTCGCCGGCTACCGATTCGGCTTCAGCTATCGCCACCAGTTCGGCGCCGCCGGCGCGTTCCAGTCGCCGAGTGCCGTCTATCGTCTGCCCTTCGAGGACGGGCGTACCTTCCTGATCAGCCAGTCCCATGGCGGCATCATGACGACGCATGCAACGCCGGACAGCGCCCATGCCGTGGACATCGTCATGCCGGAGCGCACGCCCATCGTGGCCGCCCGCGCCGGCGTGGTGATCGACATCGAGAACTTCCACGTGCGCGGTGGCCGCGACGCGGAACTGCTGGACAAGGCCAACTCGGTGACCATCCTGCACGAGGATGGCACCCTCGCGCGCTACGTCCACCTCGTCGCCGGCCAGTACACCTGGGTCGGCCAGTCAGTGCAGGCCGGCACCCATATCGGCTATTCCGGCAACACTGGCTATTCCTCCGGCCCGCACCTCCACTTCGTGGTGCTCGCCACCCGTTTCAATGCCGACGGAACCATCGGCCATCTCTCGCAACCGGTGAAGTTCCATGCCTTCAAGCCGGCACTGCATTTCGCGCCGGTGCAGGGCATGGTGGTCACTTCCAACTACGATTCGCCCGGTGCGCCGCCCCCCGTGCTGCCGATCGGCGCCGAGCGCCTGCCCACCGCGCGCTGATTGCGATGCCAATGGCGCGATATCTTGCAGTGCTGCTGCTCGCCGTGCTGCCGGTTGCGGTGCAGGCTCAGGCGCAGAGCGTCAAGCCGGGCATCAACCGCCATTACGAGAACCCCGGCATCGAGCAATCAGTTCGCATGTTCGAGTCGGAGGGGCGTGAGGTCTACGACCGCCGCCGCGAGATCGTCGCGGCGCTGGGGCTGCGGCCGGGCATGGCGGTGGCCGACGTTGGCGCCGGCACGGGGTTCTTCACCCGCCTGTTCGCCAAGGCGGTGGCGCCGGGTGGCCGCGTCTACGCGACGGACATCTCCGTGCCCTACGTCAGGCGCCTCGCGGAGATCGCGCGCGAACCGGGTATGGGGCATGTCGAAGCCATCCTCGGCGGCGAGCGCGACGCGAAGCTTGCGCCGGGCTCCGTGGACCTGGTGTTCACCAGCGACACCTACCACCACTTCGAATACCCGCTGGACATGCTGCGCTCGATTCACCGCGCCCTGCGGCCCGGAGGGATCTTGGTCGTCGTCGATTACGAGCGCATTCCTGGCGTTTCCAGCGCGTGGATCATGGAGCACGTGCGTGGCGGCCGCGAGCAGGTGATTCGGGAAATCGAGGCGGCGGGCTTCCGCCTCATCGACCAGCCGCCGCTGCTCCGGGAGAACTACGTCCTGCGCTTCCGCCGGCTCGATTCTTGAACCCCGCTCCCCGCTCCTCGATCCTCGGCCCCCTGTCGTCGGGTGACGACAGCCTCGTTTGCAGGCGGCATCCTGCGCCGACTAGAATCCGCTGGCCCTTCGGGCAACACCTAGAACCCACACGAGGAGGAAACACGATGAGCAAGACTCTGCGCAACACACTCGCTGCCATCCTGGCGGCATCGGCGACGCTGGCCTGGGCCGCCGAGTTCGGCAGCGAGGCCGAAGCCAAGGCGATGCTGGACAAGGCCGTCGCGGCGGTGAAGGCCAACAAGGCCGACGCCCTGGCCAAGTTCACCAAGGGCGAGGGCGGCTTCAAGGACCGCGACCTCTATCCCTTCTGCGGCGGCCCCGACGGCAACTTCACTGCCCATCCGACCCTGGTCGGCAAGAGCCTCAAGGATCTGAAAGACAAGGCGGGCAAGGGGCTCGGCGAGGAAATGTACAAGGTCGCCAAGGAGGGCTCGGTGGCCAGCGTAAGCTACATGTGGCCCCGTCCCGGCAGCACCGATCCGGTCCAGAAGGTGAGCTTCGTCACCAAGGTCGGCGACCAGGTGTGCGCCGTCGGCTACTACAAGTGATCTGAATGGGCGGGGCCGCGGCCGAAGGATGTGGGCTCGCGGCCCCGGCGCTGGCGGAACGTAATCCGCAGCAAGTGCATCGGCGCCGGGGGAGTTCCCCATAGTTGCTTCCAATACGGGTGTGGCTTCCGATCCACAACGGCCCGTCGTGGCTCGGCATAAGCGATGTTCGAAGTGAGAGGTGTTCCGAGATCCATGACTTCATGCTTGGGTCAGATCGACGGCCACTTCCGACAACCGAACGTCGAACTCGAACCGTTCTTGAGGATCAACCATCATTGGAACCGACTCTCTAGGGTAGAACACGGGCATTTGTAATGACCGGCAATAGTGAGCTGAAGCCCCGCTAGATGTAATCCCTACTGCTTAGTAAGCGTCGAACTCCGCAGCGGCTGGTGATCCGGACCAAACTCCTTGCGGCGGATAACTGTGGCCCTCTCTTTGGGCACGATGTTCCCCTTTTCGTCGAGTGGAATCATGTGGACCTCCACCACCGGAATTCTGTCCACCGGATTCTGATTCGCGTTCGACCTCCCTGCCGTCCTTATCGAGGTAGACGAAGCGAACCCTCTCGGGTGCCTCGCTGGCCGGTAACTCGCGCACCGATTTATCGTACATATCAATCATGCGGATGATTCCGGGATGGGGTGGGAATGGATTCACTTTCCGTTCTCCTATCTTCAGGACGCAGGCTCCGGCCCCCAAACAGTAACCGTTCGCCAGCAAACCCGCTGCGAGTAATGGCAACACGTTGCGTCGCTTCACTTCACTTGGCTCCAAACATCTTATCCAGCGTCTCATAACGCTTCGGGTAGAGTTTCTTCGCCGTATCCTCGCACGGCGTTCCCTTGCTCAGGGAATACATGACCAGCGACTCAGAGAAGTCCTCTCCTGGAGAGTTGTCTGCATATCTTGAGGGCGAGCTCAGATCGCTCTTGATAGCGTCGTCCCAGCCCTTCATCGTAGCCGGGTCCTTCCACAGGTCCCTCGAATAGGTGTGGCCACCTTCGTGGATCATCGTTGAGTCCGTGAACTCTTGGGTCCATGGCGTCTTCTTGGGATAAAACGTGACTCCGTTGTTTCCGCCCGTGGCTGCCGAGCTGAACCCTGGCATGTTGTATGCCTCCTCCCAATAGGCGTCATCCGGATTCTGATTTGGGCTAACTTGTGCTTCCTTGATGCTGTCCAGTTGTTTGCCCGGTACCACTCCCAGCGAATTGGCCACCTGTTGCGCCGTGGGAACATTGTTTCCCATCGGCTTGTTCTTCGGCTCGAAAATTGCGACCTTCCGTCCGCCGACTTCCGCTTCGTACTCCAGCGCGTCCTGGGGGGCCGCGCCGCCGGGGAACTGGTGCTTGACGGCCTTTGGGCCGGTCAGGTTGGAGGTCTTGCGAATCCGGTCGAAATCCGCTTTCGACGACTCCACCGTCCCGGGTTTGTCGAGATACTCGCAGCCCTTGGGGATGGGGGGTCTAGCCGAGCAGGAGCTCGTCGCGCCACCCACGGGGTTTCCGCTGAGCTTGTCGTCGGCGTCGGCCTTGGCGCCCGATAGCGCCTTGGTTAACAACGCCACACCGACGGCCACTGCCGCGATCCCCGCCACGATCAACGGCGCTATCAAGGCGACCTACCTTTCTGTTCCAGCCACGCGATATAAGCCTGAGCCGTGTCCCAAAGCCGGTTTGTGCGCGTACTAGGATCCTCGATTCCAGAATCGGTGAGAATCGCCACCGCCCACGGCAGCTTTGTATCCTTGTCAAACATCTCGCCGAAAGCGAACATGAGGTCTGTGAATTTGCACACGTCGCGCTCTGAAACGATGCCGTAGTGCGATGCCTTCTCGATCCCCATTGTTATAGCCTTCCGAACGCCGTCCCTGCCGAGCCAGGGTGATCGCACTCGCACATCATAGTGGCGAGAGCCCCAGCAACGCCATGCGTGCATCGTCATCCCAGCCGATGCGCTTGCGCCGCATGCGCAGGCTCTTCTTCTTGCCCTCGGGCGGCTGCTGGCGCAGCAGATTCAGCGCCATCTTGGTGAGCAGCGAGAAGTTCTGCGGGGCGTTGTCCTCGGTCAGGCGCCGGGCGTCCTCACCGAAGATCACATCCAGGCTCCAGTGAAGCCGGTTCTCGATCGCCCAATGATCGCGCACCGCCGCAGCGAAGTCTGCCGTGCTCAGGGTGCGCGAGCTGATGTAGTAGCGCGTTTCCACGGGCGAAGCCTTGCCCTCGACGACTCGTACCGAATCGACCCGCCCCAGCATGGCGCAGTCGGCCCAGACGGCGGTATCGACCTCGCCGGTATTGGGCAGGGTGCGGTAGATCTGGAACACGTGGCGCCCGTGGCCGGTCTGCACCGCGTTGTGGACCTCGTCCCAGTGGCCGACGAAGGCGCCTTCCAGGGCTTCGTGCAGGGTGGGCTGGTTGCCCTTGACCGCCAAGAGGTAGTCGGCCCCCATGGCGCGGATGGCGCGGGCAATCTCGCGCTGGGTGCCCATGGCGTCGATGCTGACCAGACAACCTTCGATCGCCAGGGCTTCCAGCAGCGCCGGAATGGCCGTTATCTCGTTGCTCTTGTCGGCGACCTTCTCCTGGCCCAGGACGACACCTAAGCCGGTGGCGAAGGCGCTGACCATGTGCACCGGGCTGAGCCCGCCCACGGCCGAGCCGCGCAGGCTCTTGCCGTTGACCGACACCTGCCCACCGAAGGCGCGCACCACCCCGCCCACCCAGCGCCGGAACGCCTGCTCGAAGTGCTTCGGATCGAGGATGCGAAAGATGCGGTTGAAGGTGTCGTGGGAGGGAATCCCGTTGTGAAGCTTCAGGAAGCGGCGCAACCACGGCTCCTTGACCTGCGCCCACTCGGCCATGTCCTCGAAGCCATGCACTTCGGCGAAGATGGCGCACATGGCGATCACCAGCACTTCCACCAGGTCGTGGCGCTTGCCGTTGCCCACCCGCGGGTCTTCGATCTCGGACAGGCACTGCACCAGCGTGGTCTTCTTTCTCGGGGCCATGATCTCTCGCGCAAAAAGCGAGAGTAGACCCGATTCGAGACGAGTTTACAAGACATGTGCATAGGTCGATGATTGTTAACGACTTTTTCAAGAGGTTGACTACATTGGCATTTTTCCCCGGTCATGACGTCCGAGTGCGTTCCCCCTGCCTGCCGAGCGCCCGGCAATGGTCCGGAAAAAACCGGTTCAGATGTCCCTCCATGAAGAACTCAAACCTCTCCCGGCTCTGCTCCTCGAAAGCTCGAATCTGATCCGTGCTAATTCTGAAAACCACTATCTCTCCCCGCTTGATAACGCGCCCGTTAGCCATCGTAACAGCAAACTGACTGGCATTTTGGAGTGTCCGATGCTTGGGGTGCTGCAGATGCTATTTCCATGCCCGGTGACTTGCGAACGACCCTGGCTGGCCGTGCGGCGACGTTTTGCCGTACAGGTGTCGAGTTGCCACGCCCCCTCGGCGGGGGCTTGCACTGCGTCACGCGAGCCGGATGAGGAGGTAGCAGGTTGAAGCCCGGCAGGTCGGCACTGTCCTTCCCCGCGCCCGCGTGACCGCAGGCCGTCCCGCGACGGCCTCAACTGCCCAGGAAATCCTTCTTGCCCACCACCACGCCGTTGTGGCGCAGGATGTCGTAGGCGGTGGTGACGTGGAAGTAGAAGTTGGGCATGGTGCGGGTCAGCAGCAGGTCCTGGCCTCGATAGTCGATCACCTTTTCGCCGCGCTTGATCTGGATCTGCTTTTCCTCGGAGCCGTCGATCTGCTCGGGCTTGAAGGTTTGAAGGAAGGCGATGGTCTTGCGCACGCGCTCGATCAGTTCCGGGAAGCTCTTCTCCGTGTCCTCGAACTTCGGCGCCTCCACGCCGGCCAGGAAGGAAGTGCCATTCTTGGCGGCGTCGGCGGCAATCTGCACCTGCTTGGCGAAGCCGAACATGTCCGGATAGAGGCGGTAGTTGATGAGGACCGAGGGGTCGATCTTGTTGGCCTCGCAGTGGGCCGCCGCCTTCTCCAGGATGGCGATCAGGTTGGTGAGCATGCGGATGTAGACCGGCACCGAGGCCTGATACATGGACAATGACATGGCAATCTCCCGAGTTGATGTTGCTTTGCGATGGGCGCGACGGGTGTCGCGCGGGGTGGGCGGTGGTGCGCGCCGTCAAGGACGCCGAAATGATAGCCCAAGGCCGTGGCGGTCTTGGGGCGGCCACGGGAAGGCACACGGCAATCGCTTACGCAATCGTCGTAAACCCATGTAAAGATTCGTTTACAGTCAATAGGATATGACGGGGGCTTGTGTACAGTGCCGGAATGGCATCTACTCTCGATATTTCTCGGGAGACGCAGATGACGTTGCTGGAGGCGTTTGCACAGGTAGAGGATCACCGCAGAGGGCCGGCACAGCGCTACGATCTGAAGGAAATGATCGTGATGGCGATTTGTGCCGTGCTGTGCGGTGCGGACAGTTGGGTCGATGTCGCCGACTGGTGCGAAGGCGAGGAAGAATGGTTGAAGAGCTTCCTCACACTGAAGAAAGGGACGCCTTCGCATGACACGTTTGGCGAGGTGTTTCGCGTTCTGGACGCAGCGGTGTTCGAGCGTTGTTTTCGCCAGTGGGTTGCCAGCATCGTTGGCGTGGCCCAAGGCGTTGTGGCGTTCGACGGCAAGACGGTGCGAGGCTCGAAGGACGGAGCGAATACGGCGCTGCACATGGTCAGTGCCTACGCCAGCGCGCTGGGCGTATCGCTGGGGCAGGAAGGCAGTGCGGGCAAGGGCAATGAATTGGCCGCAATCAAAGCGCTGCTCGATACGCTGGTGCTCAAGGGTTGCATCGTCACCCTGGACGCTCTGGGCTGCCAAACCGACGTTGCCCAGAAGATCGTCGCGCAAGGCGGTGATTACGTCTTGGCGGTAAAGGACAACCAGAAGAATCTGTCGCAGGCTGTCGTTGAGTTCTTCGATACCGCCACGGCGTTTGACTGGCGCAACATCGAAGTACAAAAACTCACCACGATCGAGAAAAATCATGGCCGGATCGAAACGCGCCGGGCGCTCTTCGTCCCCGATGTGTCGTGGATGGACAAGCCGATGCGCGAGGACTGGAAGAAGCTTGCCGGCGTTGGCATGATCGAGTCCGAACAGCAGATCAAGGGCAAGGTGAGCGTGGAGCGGCGCTACTTTATCGTCAGCGCCGGGGTGAAAACGGTCGAGCAGTTCGCTGGCGCAGCGCGAGATCACTGGGGCGTTGAAGCCATGCACTGGGTGCTTGATGTGACCTTCCGCGAAGACGACTGCCGCGTGCGCAAAGGCCACGCCGCCCGCAACCTCTCGGCCATCCGCAAGTTCGCCCTCTCGGCTTTGCGCACGGATACGCTTCATCCGACCATCAGCTTACGTCGCCGCCGCAACCTCGCCGACCGTCGCCCAGACTATCGCGCGGCCCTCCTCGGAATCAAGCTTCCCCAATGAAACCGGCTTCTGACTCATGACGTCTATGTGTGCGATTGCCGTGCGGGAAGGCAGCTTCGCCATTGGTGCTGCCTCGTGCATCGGCTAGGCGCGATCGAATTCCTCCTTCATGCGCTTTCGCAGTTGCGCATCGGGCATCGGGCCGGTCCCCGCGCCAAGGTTGTCCAGGATGTGCTTGGGATTGCGGGTGGCGGGGATGGCGCAGTTCGCCGCCGGGTGGCCGAGAATCCACTTGAGGAAATACTGCGCCCAGGTTTCGCAGCCCGCCTCTTTCGCCACGGCAGGCAGCGGCCTGCCGCGCACCCGCTGAAATAGCGCGCCGTCAGCGAAGGGGCGGTTGACCAGCACCGCGATCCCTTTCTCCGCCGCCAGCGGCAGCAGCCGCTCCTCGGCCTCCCGCTCCGCCAGCGAGTAGTTCAACTGCACGAAGTCCAGTGCTTCGGACTTCATCACCTGTTCCAGTTCCGCGTACGCCCCGCTGTGGTAGTGGGTGACGCCCACGTAGCGGATCTTGCCCTCGCGCTTCCAGTCGCGCAGCGTCGTTAGATGCACCGCGGTGTCGAGGAGGTTGTGCACCTGCATCAGGTCGATGCGCTTCACGCCCATGCGCTGCATCGAAGTTTGCATCTGGGCAATGCCGGCCTCCCGTCCGCGGGTCCATACCTTGGTGGCGTAGAACAGCTTGTCCGCGGCGCCCGCTTGCGCGGCGAGCCGCCCGACGGCGGACTCGGCGGCGCCGTACATGGGCGAGCTGTCGACGAGCCGGCCGCCGCCCCGCGCGAAAAGGCGCGTCACCTCCAGCGCGGCGTCGAAGTCCGCGCCCTCGCCAGCGATGTCGAAGGTCTGGGAAGTGCCCAGGCCGATCACCGGAAGTGACTCGCCGCTGGAAGGAATGCGCCGCGCGAGCATGATGGGTGCCGCCGCGCGGGCGCCCAGCGCAGCGCCCGCACCCATTGCCGCGATCAGTTGCAGGCTGCGGCGGCGGGACATGGTGGTGCCTGTCGGGATGTGCATGGTTCGTCCTCCTGGGACCGGTGTCGCCGGAAAGTCAGTTACCAGGGCGCGGCGATGTTTCCTTTGGCCGCCCATTCTGCGCTGCGTTCCCGCGCAGGGCGCGGGGCGTGTCATGATGCGGCAGGAACCGCTGCGCCGCCTTCCATGACATCCGCCTCGACCCTGCCCAGGCCCCTGCGCGGCCTGCGCGTCCTCGACCTCACCCGGCTGCTGCCGGGGCCGCTGGCAAGCCGCCATCTGCTGGAACTGGGGGCCGAGGTGATCAAGGTCGAGGAGCCCGGCGGGGGCGACTACGCTCGCGAACTGGGGCCGATGCTCGGCGCGCAGAGCGCCTTCTTCGAACTGCTCAACCGCGGCAAGCGCAGCCTCCAGCTCGACCTGAAGCACCCGCAGGGCGTGGCAGTCCTGCGGCGCCTCGCCCGTCATGCCGACGTGGTGCTGGAGGGCTTTCGCCCCGGCGTCGCGCAGCGCCTCGGCGTGGGCTGGGAGGCGCTGTGCGCGGAGAACCCGCGGCTGGTCTATTGCGCCATCAGCGGCTACGGTCAGACCGGCCCGCTGCGCGACCGGGCTGGACACGACATCAACTACCTTGCCCTTTCCGGCGTGCTGGACCAGATCGGCGCCGCCGGGGCGGAACCCGCGCTGCCCAACTTTCAAGTCGGCGACTGCCTCGGCGGCGCTGCAACCGCCACCATGGCCGTCCTCGCAGCGCTCGTTGACGTGCGCGGCGGCCGCGCGGGGCGGTACCTGGACGTCTCGATCACCGATGCGATTCTGGCCCAGGCAGTGATGCCGCTGGCCCACCTTCTGGCGGGATCGCCGCCGCCGCTCCGCGGTGCCGACATGCTGAGCGGCGGCCTGGCCTGCTATGGCGTTTATCGCACGCTGGACGGCCGGCACTTGGCGGTGGGCGCGCTGGAAGCGAAGTTCTGGCAGCGCCTGTGCGCCGTGCTCGAACGGCCCGACCTTGAACCCCTGCACCTCGCCACCGGCGCGGCGGGGGTCCGGGTGCGCGGCGAGCTGGAGCGCATTTTCGCCGGCCGCAGCCAGGCCGAGTGGATACGGCGCTTCGCGGATGCTGACTGCTGCGTCACGCCGGTGCTCACCACGGCCGAGGCGCTCGCCGCCGATCCGACGCGGGCGAACAGCGGCGTCCCGGCCCTGTTCCGGTTCGAACCAGGCTCCGGGCTGTCAGCGCCTCCGGCGCCCGACCCCGGGGCCGACAGCGTGGCGATCCTCAGGGAGGCAGGCTTCTCGGCCGCCGAAGTGGAAACGCTGCTGGCTGCCGGCGCCCTGGGCCGGACAGGCGGCGAATGACGAACGGGCATTGGATGTCCACGGCCCTGCTCCTGCTTCCCGATTTCGCGCTGATCCTGCTGGGCGGCGCGATCCGGCGCTGGATGCGGCTCGGCGATCACTTCTGGTCCGGGCTGGAGAAGCTGATCTACTTCGTGCTGTTTCCGGCGCTGCTGATCAACGCCATCTCCCGCACCCCCATCGACCTGCATACAGCAGCGCCGCTTTTCGCCAGCGGCCTGCTGGCGATGGCGGCTGGTGCGCTGCTGGCACTGCCGGCGCGCCGCCTGTTCCGCCTCGAGCCGATGGTGTTCGCGTCCCAGTTTCAGTGCGCCTACCGCTTCAATACCTACATCGGGCTGGCGGTGGCGGGGACGCTGCACGGCGAGGCGGGCATCGCCACCCTGGGCATCCTGGCGGGAGCGATGGTGCCCTTCGCCAACATCGCGTCGGTGTGGATGCTGGCGCGTCACGGGGAACTGGGCCTGGCGCGCGAGCTGCTGCGCAATCCGCTGATCTGGTCGACGCTGATCGGCCTCGCCCTCAATCTGGCGGGCATTGCGCTGCCCCAGGCGGCGCAGCAGTTCTTCGGGCGGCTGGCGGAAGCGGCGATCGCCTTGGGGCTGTTGGCGGTGGGCGCGGCGCTACGCCTGCAGGGCGTGCCGGGGGGGCGCCGATCCGGCGGCTACCTCGTCGCCGTCAAGCTGCTGGCGGTGCCGGCGGTGGCCTTGCTCGCGGCGCGCCAGCTCGGCCTGACGGGCATCCCCGCCGACATCGTGCTGGTCTTCGGCGCGTTGCCCACCGCCAGCTCGGCCTACATCCTGGCAATGCGCATGGGCGGAGATGGCGCGAGCGTGGCGTGGATCATCTCGGCGAGCACGCTGCTGGCGATGGTGACGCTGCCGCTGTGGCTTGCCTGGGGCGGCTGAGGCAGGAAACCAGGGGAACGCCTCGAACCGCGGCCACCCGTAGGGCGGGCCATGCCCGCCAAACCAATGACCGGTGCGCACGGCGCACCCTACCCCGTCGGCCACCCGTAGGGCGGGCCATGCCCGCCGATCGAACTGTACGGTGGGATCCCGTCCCTTGACCGTGCGGACATGAGAAAGCATACTGAAGACGTCTAAAAGTCACTTTGAGATAGTTTCAGCATGCCGAGAAATCTCCAGTTTGGGGAGACGGCCCCGGCTGCCGTGCGGGAAGCCGCGATAGGGCTTGGCGGGCGCATCCGGCTCGCCCGTACCAGAAGGCGGGTGACCTTGCGTGAGCTGGCCGGGCGGGCAGGTATCGCCTACGACACCGCTCGCGCCGTCGAGGACGGGAATTTACAGACCGGACTTGGGGCTTACCTGGCCGTGGTGTGGGCGCTGGGGCTCGAAGCGGACCTTGCCCATTGGCTCGATCCGGATCGGGATCTGGAAGGTAAGCAACTGGAACTGGCGCGCACGCCCCAGCGCGTGCGCCGACCGGCAGCACGGGTGAGCGGTGACGACTTCTGACACGCGTGCCTATGTGTACCTGCAGTTGCCGGGCAGCCTGGAGGTCGTCACCGCGGGGTACCAGGAAATCGATGTCCGCGCCGGCGTGCGACGGGGGCTGTTCGTCTACAACCCGGCCTACCTGTCGCGCCTGGACGCCGTCCCGATCGAGCCCTTCGAGCTGCCGCTCAGCGCGCAACGCGCCGAGACCGTCAAGCTCAACGGCATCTTCGGTGCGCTGCGCGACGCGTCACCCGATGCATGGGGCCGACGCATCATCGAACGGCACCTTGGCCGCCTCGATCTCACCGAGATCGACTTCCTGCTCAACTCACCGGAAGACCGGGCGGGCGCGCTTTCCTTTGGTCGCGGCAAGATGCCGCCGCCGACCACCCGATTCAACCGGGTGATCCAGCTCGATGCGCTGCTCAATCTGGCGCAGCGCTTCGCCGACGATGCGGACGCTCCGATGGCAAGTGAAGCCATGCGCTCGCAAGTCGAGGAACTGCTTCAGCCCGGCACCTCGCTCGGGGGTGCGCGTCCGAAGAATGTCGTCGAGGACGCCGAGGGTTTGTGGGTGGCGAAATTTCCGGACCGCGCGGATCGCTGGAACAACGCCCGCGTCGAGGCCGCCATGCTGGCCCTCGCGCGCGAGTGCGGGGTGCAGGCCGCGTTGGCTCGCGTCGAATCGCTCGGCGCCGGCGACGTGCTGCTCGTGAAGCGCTTCGACCGGGCTCGTGTGCCCGAGGGCTACCTGCGTCATCGCATGGTGAGTGCGCTCACCGTGCTGGGCGCCCAGGACACCCATGCCGACCGGGCGAAGTGGTCCTATCTGCTGTTGGCCGACGAAGTGCGCCGACGCAGTCGCCAGCCGGCGCGGGATCTGCTGGAGCTTTTCCGTCGCATGGTCTTCAACGCGCTGATCTCCAACACCGACGACCACCCGCGCAATCATGCCTTGATCGCGCCGTCGCCGGAATGGGATCTGTCCCCCGCCTACGACCTCACGCCGAATCCGCTGACGAGCGAGGAGAAACGCCACCTCGCGATGATCGCCGGCAAGTTCGGCCGCTATGCCAATCGACATAACCTGCTCTCGGGGCATGCCCGCTTCAAGCTCTCTCGCGAGGAAGCGGTCGCGCTGGTCGATTCGATGCAGATCGTGGTGCGGCAGCGCTGGCGCGCGGTGATGCGGCAGCATGGCGTGAGCGAGGCCGAGTGTGATCGGCTCGCGCCTGCCTTCGACTATCCGGGATTCAATCTCGATCCGGACGTGGTCCTGACCGCCGGATGAACATCGCCCGAAAGACGGAGTGGGTGTGTCATCCCGGAACCGCCCAGCGAAACCGCCTACCTAAAGATCGGTGCGCACGGCGCACCAACTGCTCGACGCTCTCAGGCCCCGCCGATCATTAACCCGGCGTCGCACGGAGAAAACGGGTGACAGCATCTTTCAGCAGCGGCAAGTCACCGACGACCGTTCCGAACACGACGCGCCAATCCACCGAGCAGTACGCGTGTGGATCGCAATGTTCCGGAACCCGATGACCTCTTTCCAGGGAACCTCAAGCGTTTCGTCTCGCGTTGCCTGCGTCAGTCGCGCGGCCGCCTCGCCAATGACCGAACGTTTGTGCAGGACTGCGCTTTGCACCAATTCGTCCGCCAGGAACCGTTCCTCGTCGAAGCCCCTCGTGAAGCGTTCGATGGCCTCGGTTGCATCGAGGATGTCTGCCAGGTAGAGCCGATCACTCCGCATGGATGGTTTCGGCATTTCGCAGAACTTCGTCCCGGATATGCCGGTTGAGACCATTTCGAGTCAGCAGGTCGACTCGACGGCCAAGAATCCTCTCAAGTTCATCACGCATCTTTTCTAGCGCCACAGTGGTCTTGCCGCACTGACGCGGCCCCAGCAGCGCCACCACGGGGTGAATGGCAAACAGCCGATCGATTCGGTCGAGGAAGCCGGGGCGGTCCATGGAAAATATTTCATTGAAAATTCTGTTGACCATGCAGAATTTTCAAACAATCCGCACCACCGGCGTACCTGTGAGATCGAAGGCTCGAATGCGCCCGCCGGGGATGGCAGGTTGGGGGCGAAGGGCGGGCCATGCCCGCCGGTCCAATTTCACCACCCACGCCATGGCCTCCCTGGATTCCGGTACTCCGCTGCGCTGCGGGCGGAATGACCAGCTGGACGTAACTGCTAATCGGGTGCGGTGCAACGGGCAGTGACTTCAACTCCTTCGCATCACCCCGAATGCTGTTCGCCAGTTCCCATTGCATGATGGCATCGAGCGAGAAGCGCAAGTTCCTGACCAGCAGCAGATGCGGGATGCGTTTACCCGCTCGCTCAACCCGGTCGCTGCCCTTCGGCGCGAGCCTCGGCCAGCAACTGGTTCCAGCCGTCCGGGGGATGCCCGCTTTCCAGCATCTTGCGGAACACCCGGTAGACGTCGTCGCTGCTCTCGTAGGCGCGCTTGGTGTCCTCGTCATTGACCCACGCGAACACGATCACCTTGCTGGGCGCGTGATAGCGGAAGAACAGTCGGTACTGCTGTAAGAACTTCGCCCGGAACCAATGCTTGTAATCGTCGCCAAGGGTGCCGCCTTGGCGGTATTCCGGCCGAGCCGGGTCTTGTGGAACGACGTCGAACGCCAGCTTGGTGATCGCCGCCAGTCGCTTGCTGGCGTTCTTCTTCACGTACCCGACCGGGTCCTTCTGTTTGAACGCCTCGACCTGCTGCGTCAAGGTTTCAAGCTGAGCGAGGAACAGCGGATGGGCGAAAACCGTCCAGCCGTGAATGACCAATGGCGTAGGCTTGCCCGGGCTCATTCATCGTCCGCCGACAGGGGGGCATCGAGATCGACTTCGATGTCGCCAGTCAGCGACTGGAGACGCTGCACGAAGCCGGCGTCGATGGCCTGCAAGCGCTCCGGATGCTCGGCGATGTCGCGGGCCAGGAAGCCCAGGAACTGACCGAGCACCGGATCGTCGCCCTCGGAGGCTTCGGCACGGGTCAGCACCACCTCGCCGCTGGGGCGGATGGTGTAGTGGATCTTGTCGCGCTTGCCGAGCCGAAGGGCACGGCGCACGGTCTCGGGTACCGTGGTCTGGTAGCGGTCGGTCAGCGTGGATTCCGCTTGGAGGGTGGCGGGCATAGTGCTCTCCGGTCAAAGGGGGCGGATGGTCTGCATGGTAATGCATCTGCCTTGCCCTATCAATGCAACTGCATTACCTGTCATGGTGCCACCCTGTCCGGGGTCTTGGAGGGCGAGTGGCTACCACTTTCCACATCGAATGCCGCGAGCTGGGGTGACTGCCGCACCCGGCGGGGATGGCAGGGTTGGGGGGGGCCATGCCCGCCGATTCAACGCCGGCTCCCCCCGGTACGGCAACCGATTCCGTCTCAGCGCAGCAAGACTTGCGCGAAGGCGTCGAGTTGGGGCGCCTGCAAAGCGGGCAGCAATTCCTGCTGCGCCAGATCGCCCGGCGCTTTGGCACGCTCGACGAGGCCACGCGCCGGCGCCTTGCCTCGGCCACCGCGACGGAACTGCAAACCAGGGCCGGCAACATCCGGCTATCCGATTTCCATGATTGAAACGGGTTCAAAGCGCCCCGTTCTCGATCATGCGGATCAGTGTTGAAATATCGACGCCGTAACTCTTCTCCGGCCTTTCCGAATCGGTAGATTTCGCGATGTAGAGTCTTCGCTCAGGAGCCTGTTTCGGCGTCATCCGTGCGAACGATTCGCCCATCTCGAAGCTCTTGAAGTTGCCGACAAGGCCGTGCATCGCGGGCTCGGGCGGTCGTTTCTCGACCTGCTTGCGCTCGAACTTCGGTCGCGACATCTGGTACTTGTGTGCGCCTTCGGCAAACAGAATCTTGGCCCTCAAGGCTTCAAAGCTGTAGCCCCGGCCAAGCCGGTTCATAACCCGGATCAGCGAGTTCAACGATTCTGTGTAGGCGTTGGTGACGGGGTGGTTGAAGTAGTTGAGGATCGGCATCGTCCAGTTGCCCCATGCCCGCTCGATGTCAGCAAAGGTGTCTGCCATCTCGGACGGGATGCTTTTCTGCCACTGGATGAACTTGGCCTGTGCCTCGTCGGACGATTCGGCATCGTAGATGCCGAAGAACTGCTCCTTCAGCCGGTAGGCTTCGCCAAGCTCGGGGTAGATCTTCGTCCAGCCATCCAGCAAGAGCCGTTCCCGGTCGCTCAAATCGCGATCGCGCTTGACTAGCACAGAGCGGTCGTGCATCAGCCCGCGCCGCTGCTTTGGCGTCAGCGACTCACGCAGACCCTTTCTGACGCGCTCAAGCGCGTCATTCGCCATGCGGACGACGTGGAACTTGTCCACCACGATCTCGGCCTGCGGGATAACCGCCTGCACTGCATCGCGGGAGGGCGTCCACATATCCATTGCCACGTACTGGATACGCTCCTTGCCTTCCAGATGGTGCAGGAAGCGAACCACGGTCTCTTTGTTGCGGTTCGGTAGCAGTTCAACGATGGTGTTGTCTTGGATATTGGCGATGACGCCACGAGGCTTGATGAGGTGAATTTCGTCGATCCCCATCCACTTCGGTGTCTCGACGCGAATGGTCTTTTCCAGTTCCTTGACGTAGTCATTGAACACCGCACGGACAGTGAATTCCGTGCAGCCGACCTCCTCCGCTATGCTGGCGAAGGTGCGTTTGATGGCCTGCTTGCCCATCCATTGCACAAGCCGCTTGGTCATCAGGCGCTTGTCGTCGATCTCGGGCAACGCCTCGTAGAAGGTCTTGCCGCAAGTGCGGCAGCGGAAGCGCCGCGTGTCGATGCAGAGGCCGACGCGCCGATCGTGCATGGGAAGGTCTTTGACCATTTGCTTTCGACGACCGAAGCCGACGAGGCTGCTGGACTGACAATGCGGACAAGACGTTGGTGGCTCCATCGCTTCAACGTCGATGTGGTAGTCGTGCTCATTGTCAGTGATGCCAAGCACCTTGTAGCAGGGTAGATTCAGGATGGCGGCGGGCATGGTCACGCCTTCCCGTTCGCCGACCATCGCCAGCCGTCCCGCCATGCGGAGATATCCAGAACGATGGACTTGATCGTGGCGCTCATGGCGTCCATCAGCTGTCGCGGTCGCGCTCTTCATTCTTGCGGCGGCAAGATTGTCTCCGCTTCCGGGTGGCACCCCACCAGGAAGGCCATCATCTCGGAGGCGTCCTTCGAGAGATAGAAACGCACCATCTTTTCGTTGAACTCCTGTGCCTTGGCGGCAGGTACGCTGATGGCGTCGATCCCATGCGACATGAGCACGCCGTTCATCATGAAACGCGACGTGCGCTTGTTCCCATCGAAGAAAAACTGCTGCAACGCGCCGAATAGGAAGAAGGCCGTTGCCTGCTCGAACGGCTCACATTCTTGTAGTGCGGACACGCCTTCGCGGAACACCCGATTCAATTCCGGCGCACCGGGAAGAGTCGGCAGCGGGGTATGGCGTCCATGCTCACCGAGTCCCACATCCGGGGTGTAGTTCTTCTCCTGACCTTCACCACGGAACACACCCCACTCCAAGGCTTCCTTACGGGCAACAATGCCGTTCAGTTCGGTGAACACCGGCTTGGACAGAAAGAACTGACCGCTCTTGACCATCGTCAGCAGCCGTTTCGAGCTTTCGGCGAGATTCAAGACTTGCTCCTGATCGGAAATCTTGCGGCCGCCGATGGTGATGCCGTCCAGCAGTGTCTTGACCTCCGGGAAGGTGAAGGGATTGCCTTCAAGCACCGATGCGTCCCAGACAAACTCAGGCAGCATCTTCTGGACGCGAAAGCATACCCGTTCAATCGAGTGAGACGGGACGGAAGTCGGCACTGCCGATCTGTCCCATCGGAATCCAAGAGCATCAAACAGAGTCATGTCGCCGCACCCCATCAATCATTGAACACGGGTTAAAGATACGTGCACATGTGGTGCGCGTCAATCACCAATCACGATTTAGCGTGGCATGTCCGACGCGACGGCGTGGGCTATCAACGACAAGAATCGGATAGCCCAACACCCCTGATGCCAGACAAACGAAAGAGATTTTCGGGGAGCCCAGTGCTACCGCGCCGGCCGACGATCCCCTTCGCTCGCCGGACGCCCTTGCGCTTCGGCGATCGCCCCTGGTGAGTGCGTCCCCGGACGACCTCGACGATATCCTTGCGCTGCTTGATGATGGGGCTGCGGAATTGAAGTGCATCGGGGAAGACCATGGCTACCTGGGCGGAATCGAGAAGGGCCAACTTGCAGGCCGACAGGCGTTCCTCCTGCATCAGGTCACCGCGCGCTTCGGGCTGCTCGACGCCGATCTCCACCGGCGCCTCCAAACGGTCACCCCGGCGAATCTTGACGCCTGGGCCGACAACGTCATCGACGCCAAACGCATCCAGGACGTGTTCGTCGAGCGCTGACCGGGCCGCCGACAATTCCTCTTCTTGGGCTACCCGGCGCAACCCGCACTCGATTGAGCAACTGCCGCATCCCCTCTCCCCGGCCCTCCCACGAGGGGCGAGGGAGCACACCGTAGGGCGGGCCATGCCCGCCGATTCAACCGCCGGTGCGCACGGCGCACCCCACCGCCCCGGCACCCCGTAGGGCGGGCCATGCCCGCCGATCCAACTCAACGAGGAATGTTCGCCGCATCGGGCGGCGTCACCCCCATGAGCGCATCTACCTCCTCTTGCGACAACGGCCGTGGGTGCATGCCGTCCCCCGGCTGATCAGCGCCTGAACCGGGATGCATAGGTACCCCTGTTTGGGCGCTTTCGTTCGCCGACTTCCGTGCAAGATTGCTTGGCCTCTGTGCCTCGACCGCCCCATCTCCCGATGAATGCTCCCGATTGGACGCTGGAGCTCGCGGCGGCTGAACGGCGGCTACCTCGCCGTCGTGGTTGATGCCAACACCTGCCGGGGCCGGGTCAGCAGATGCGGGAGAGCGACTTTCGAATCCCTGGGCGGGCACAGTGTCTCGTGTCGCCGCGGCGGTGCCGCCAGGCGCCACAGCATCCAGGTGAATCGGCGCAGGTGCTCCAGTGGGCCCTTGGCTGCTGGGGATCTTTCCCAAGAGGCCGGCGGAGCCGCTATCGGCCCCGTATTTTCCGTCCGCGATCGCGTTGGCCTGCGTGCCGGGGGAAATTGTCCGCGACCAAGCTGTCTCCCCCGGCGCCTGCATCGCGGCCGGGCCGCTGGCCATGCCAGTGGGCTCGCGCATCCCCGCAGCGCGATCGAGAGCGGACAAGACGAGCACCATCCAGAGTAGGGCCCGCACGATGCCGGAAAACCTGCCAAGGAGCGACCCACCGCCAAGGCGGCCGGTCGCTTCGCTCGCTGGTATCGACTGGGTCGAGCAAGTCATCGGCAAGTCCGCATCGGTGGGCGAGTCGCTTCGTACCCAGGTGCAACGACGACTATCGGCTTAGGGGCAACCGCGACTTGAGCCCGGCGCAGCGCCACGATGGACGCGATCACAAGATCCCCGCACGCCGTCACGAGCTGTTTCTCCAAGCCCGCGACCGCCATTCCGGCCGCCGGCCGCGAACTCCCAACAAGTGGTTGCACGAATCGGGTGACAACCATCATGACACGCCCCGTTGCGTTGGACGCCGACTTGCCACGCGGCGCTCCCCCGCGCCTGACTCTCGTGTCCGAGCGGTTCCGACTGCCTCGCCACGGCCGATGCCTGGCCTTCCCTTCCGCCGCAGCATGCGAAACTCGATGCGAGACGGCCCCCCCCATCGAACACCGCCGTCCGTGGGGCAAGCCGCCAGGCCAGCCGCCCCCCAACTCAACGCAATTGTACGGATGTCGCAAGGCATCCCCTCGCACGGCTCGCGGAAAAAGGGCGAGGGTGAGGGACGCCTTCGAGCACCCGAACTCGGTTGCAGGGGCGTGCCGGGCCGCGCTCGCTGCAGCCCTCGTCCGACAGATCCGGT
>CAVOKN010000024.1:0-96227 GCA_963696505.1 uncultured beta proteobacterium
GCATCGGCGGCCTGATCAGCGCCCGCGACGCACTGGGCCTGAAGACCAAGATCATCGGCGTCGTCGCCGAGTGTGCCAACTGCTACGCCCTGTCCTTCGCCGCCGGCCGCCCGGTGGAAACGCCGAGCGCCGATACCCTCGCCGACGGCATGGCGGTACGGGTGCCCGTGCCCGAGGCGCTGGAAGTGATCCTGCGCGGTGCCGAGCGCATCGTCGAAGTGGGCGAAGCCGAGATCACTGCCGCCATGCGCCACCTCTTCGACGACACCCACAACCTCGCCGAAGGTGCCGGCGCCGCCCCGCTCGCCGCCCTGCTCAAGGAAGGCGCCCGGCCCGGCCGGCGCTATGGCATCGTGCTGTCGGGCGGGAACGTGGATCGCAAGCTCTATGCGACGGTGCTCGGCCAGCCGTAGGGTGCGCCGTGCGCACCTTCGCGACGCGTCCCACCTCAAGTTCCCTCGACGAGAACCGTACTTGCACGAACCGGATATTCCGTGGCGACAGAGAGGCACAGCGGATACCGGTCGCGATTGTGACGGGGCCGCTCCAGGCCCCCAGACTTTCAGGGGTCACGACTTTCTGCCATGAACATCAACGACAGGCTTGTCCCGTCGGTAGCCATGGGCATCGGCTTGTCGCCCGACACGTCGGGCGAGGCGGTCGGAGGAAGCTCGCTCGGTAACGAGTGGTCTCCAGGCCGCGGCACTGCGCCACGGGTAAGGGCATGAGTCGTTTCGAAGCAGACCTGCCTGCGCCCTGCGATGCCGCGAACGGGGCAAGTGACTGTGCCGGCAGCTTCCCCGATGCGGCGGCCCATGCTTCGCGCAAACCGGACAGCGAGCAGTTGAGCGCCAGAGGTTCGAGGCCGAACGAGTCCAGATGGTCTATGGCAACATCCGGGTCGCTCTGGGCGGACAACTGGTGGCCGCCGTTCTGCTGAGCGCCGTCGGGTTCAACGGTGGTCCCGCCGCAGGCGGGAATTGCCTGGATCGGCGTCCTGGCCCTGGCGACCCTGATCCGCTGGCGGCTCGCGAGCTGTTTCCACGCCGGGTCCTCGGGATCCTGGGATCCGCGACTCTGGCGGCGCCGTGCGGTTCTTGGGTCGGCGGTCTCCGGTGTGCTCTGGGGCTTTGGCGGCATTCTTCTCGTGAGTTATGGGGACGGCAGCCTGCAAGCCCTCGCCGGACTCGTCCTCGGGGGGCTCGCCGCCGGAGCGGTCGCGACAAGTTCCGCTGTGCGCGCCAACTTTGTCGCCTTCGCGGTGCCGATGGTGGGCATGCTGGCCGGCGGGTTCCTCGCCTACGGCGGGTCGCTGGCGCTGGCGATGGGCGGCTTTGCCCTCGTGTTCCTGGTTGCGATGTTGCGCAGTGCGACGCAGGTGGGCGAGACCTACGAGCGGGATATCCGCTTGAAGGAATCCCTGACGCGATCGAACCGGGAACTGGAGCGGGAGATCGACGAGCGGCGCCGGGCCGAGGGGGCGCTCAGACGCAGCGAAGGCGCCCTGCAGGAGGCGCAGCGCATCGGGCAGGTCGCGAGCTGGGTGATCGAACTGCCGAGCAACCGCGCTCACGGCTCAGCGCAGTTGGGCAGGCTCTACGAGGACGAGTCGGTTCGCGACACGACGTTCGACTGGATCGTGGATCGAACACATCCGGAGGATCGCTCTGCGCTCGTCCAGGCCTACAAGCAGGCTCTTGCCCACCACGGACCCGTGGAGATCGTCTACCGGTTGGTGATGGGCGACGGTCGCACCAAGTACATCCACGCCCGCGGCGAAGCCGTACGGGATGCCCAGGGCAATGCCGTGCAGCTCTTCGGCACATCCCAGGACATCACCGAAAGCCGCAATGCGGAGGAACAGTTGCGGCTCTCCGCCCAGGTCTTCGAGTCCGGGGTCGAGGGCGTGATGATCACCGACCCGGATGGACGGATCGTATCGGTGAATCGGGCATTCACGGAGATCACCGGCTACTCGCCGGAGGAAGCGCTGGGGCGGAACCCCAGGATTCTGCAGTCGGGACGGCAGGGCAAGGCATTCTACGAGCATATGTGGGCGGCACTGAAGGCGCTGGAATACTGGCGGGGCGAGATGTGGGACAAGCGCAAGTCCGGCGAGCTCTACCCTGCTTGGTTCGCCGTCAGTTCGGTCAAGGATCCCGAGGGCCGCCTGACGCACTATGTGGCCGTGTTCTCGGACATCAGCGAACGCAAGGCCGCCGAAGACCGAATCGATTACCTGGCCCATCACGATCCGCTGACCGGGCTGCCCAACCGAACCGTGCTGCGCGACCGTTTCGATCAAGCCCTGGCGCAAGCCAGGCGGGCCCAAGGCAAGGTGGCCCTGGTCTTCGTCGATCTCGACCACTTCAAGGCGGTCAACGATTCACTGGGACATTCGAGCGGCGACGAGCTGTTGTGCGCGGTGGCGAGGCGTCTCAAGGCTTGCGTGCGCGGGAGCGACACGGTGTGCCGCCAAGGGGGCGACGAGTTTCTGCTGCTGCTCGTTTCTGTGCCGGACCCGCGTTCCGCCTCGGTGGTGGCAAACAAGGTGCTCGCGATGCTGCGCGAGCCGCTGGACATCGGCGGCCATTCGCTGGTCAGCAGCGCCAGCATCGGGATCAGCGTCTATCCGGACGACGGGGACACCTTCGACGCGCTTCTGCAGAAGGCTGACATGGCCATGTACGAAGCCAAGGGCTCCGGGCGCAACGGCTACCGGTTCTTCTCCAGCGACATGAACACCAATGTTCTGGAACGCCTGCAGATGCAGAACCGTTTGCGGCTGGCCCTGGCGCGCAACGAGTTCCTGCTTCACTACCAGCCCCAGGTGGATCTCGAAACGGGGCGGATCATCGGCGTCGAGGCCCTGCTGCGCTGGGACAGCCCGGACCTCGGCAGGGTGCCGCCAGCAAAGTTCGTTCCGATCGCCGAGGAGAGTGGGGTCATCGTCGAGATCGGCGCCTGGACACTGGCGACCGCGTGTCGCCAGAACCGGGCCTGGCAGAATCTGGGACTGCCGCCTATCCCGGTGGCGGTCAATCTCTCGGCGCTGCAGTTTTCCCGCGGGGATCTCCTGGCGACCGTCGAAGAAGCGCTGGCCGAATCCGGCCTCGCCGGCGGCTATACCTGGAACTGGAGCTGACCGAATCCGTACTGATCACTGACGAGCACAAGATTCTCGCCAAGATGACCCGTCTTAAAGAACTGGGCGTGAAACTGTCGATCGACGACTTCGGCACCGGCTATTCCAGCCTTTCGTACCTCAAGCGCCTCGCCGTGGACAAGCTCAAGATCGATCAATCCTTCGTGCGAGACCTGGTTGCGGACCCCGATGACGCAGCCATCGTTCGCGCCATCATCCAGATGGGTCACAGCCTCAAACTGAGCACGATCGCCGAGGGCGTCGAAACGCAGGCGCAACTGGCATTCCTGAGTGCCGAGGGTTGCCGGGAAGGTCAGGGCTATCTGTTCGGCCGCCCCGTCTGCGCGGACGAAATGCAGAACGTATTGATGTCGGCCCAGAGTGCGGCTGCGGTCGAGTCTATCGACGAATCATGCGAGCCGGTGAGCAACGGCTGAAACCTATGGCGGCGAAACTGCCAGTGTTCCGGTCGGCGTCCGGCGCATCGGCGACCGTCGCCGCCAAGGTCCCCATTCAATCCAGGAGCACCCAGAAAATGACAACCGCACCCGACCTCGTCGGGCAAACCCCCAAACTCCCCAGCCTTCCCGCCGTTTACCTGAGGCTGCGCCAGGCACTCAACGACCCTGCAATCTCGATTGCGCAACTGGGCGACCTGATCTCCCAAGATCCGGCAGTGGCCGCGCGCCTGCTGCAGGTGGTGAACAGCGCGCTCTATGGACTCCCGGGGCGCGTACACACTGTGTCGCGGGCGATCGCAATCCTCGGCATGCACCAGGTCCACGACCTGGTTATCGCCAGTTGCCTCGCGACCACTTTCCGCAACGTCCGGCCGTCCGAGATGGACATGGCACAGTTCTGGCACGGGAGCATGTTTCGCGCCCTGGCTGCCCGGCATCTTGCGCGGGCCTGCCGCTGCATCGATCCCGAGCGTCCGTTCATCAATGGCCTGTTGTCCGACCTGGGGCACCTGATTCTCTACCTGAACATGCCCCATCAGGCGCTCGAGGCGCAGCGCCTGGCACGCCAGACAGGCATGACTCTGGTGCAGGCAGAACGGCAGTTGATCGGTTGCGACTATGCCGAGGTCGGCGGCGAATTGCTGAGCACATGGCACCTGCCGCCGGCGATCTGCACGGCAGTTCGCCAGCACGCGGAGCCGAGCGCCGACGGCGCCTACGCGCTGGAAGCCGCGATCATTCACTTCGCCGCGTTCATCGCCGGCGTTGACGCCGGCCAGCCGAATCCCCTCGGGCCGGACATCGCCCCCGCCGCATGGCGTGCGACGGGTCTCGATAGCGGGATGGTGCCCCTTGTCAACGCGCAAGTCGCGGCCGAGATCGGCGGCGTGGTCGAGCTGTTCTTTCCGCGCAGCGCCGCTGCCTGAGGTTCGTCGCTAGCCGGCGCGCAGTTCTTCGCGGATCGACTGCGTTTTCCTGGTTCATTGCCAATCGTAATGACCAGCGAAAGTCAGGGCCTGCGGGACGGCGGCCCTGAGTCGGTTGCCCAGATCAAGTGCTTATCACCAATGGTCGCCACGACGGCGAGGGCTGAATGCGGGCGTGCGCCGGTTCGATGCCGCCGATCGCAGTCTCGGCCGCGCCGTCGCGGTTCAGCGATTCCGCACGCGTCATCTCCTTCAGCGCATAGGCGGCGAGCGCGTCTTCGGCTTCCTCACGCGCTCTTCCGGCCAACGCCTCGCCGCGCTTCTCCAAATCGACATATCGGACGTAGCCGGGACCGGGCGTCCTCTCGGTGTTCCCGGCGACCGGATGGGCCCTCCTGTAACCGACAAGGGTGTGGTTGTCCGCGTCGGCTGGCGCGACGTATACCACCTCTCCCTCCCAGCATTGACCGTCAATCACAATCTGGACGGCCGAGACGTCCTTCATCGAACCGGTGCCGACGGGGACGAATGTGCAGAGGCCGAAGCTGGCGAACACCCGTCTGCCTTCCCACTCGTAGAAACCCGGCAGGTTCCCCGAATACCTGGTGAATATCCGAATCGCCTTCATCACTTGCTCCCAGGATTCGCCGAGGTCTTCGGGCTCGGCGGCTGGTCATTGGGGGTGCCTGCGCGGCGGGAGCCGCGGCCCACGAGTCGCTTACGGTTGCCGAGGACCAGATCGTTCGGCAGGCCAAGACTTCCGACCCGATGGCGATGGAGCTGTGCGGTCGATTCAGCGCCTGCGATTGCCACATCCGCCGTGTCGATAGGCACTCCCGGCGACAGATGCAGCCCGCTTGCCGTGTGGCGATACTCGGCGAAACCGCCGCGGTTCAGGGATTCCGCATCGCTCATCTGTCTCAACGCATAGTCCGCCAGCTTGTCCTCAGCGTCCCTGCGCGCCCTGCCGGTCAAGTCCTCGCCGCGCCGGTGCAAGTTGACATAGCGGACGTAACCGGGACCGGGCGTCTTCTCGGTGTTTCCCGCGACCGGGCATGCCATCCTGTAAGCGATCAGGCAGTAATTTGTCTCGTCGGCCGGCGCCACGCAGACCACTTCGCCTTCCCAGCACTGGCCATCAAACACGATCTGGATGATGGCAACGTCCTGCATCGACTTAATGCTGACCGGGACCGAAGTGCAGATGCCGACGCTGGCGAACACGCGTCTGCCCTTCCACTCAAAGAATGCCGGCAGGTCGGCGGAATGCTTGGTGAATATCCGAACGGCTTTCATCTCTTGCTCCCAAGTTTGTTGGCCGAGGCCTCCGTACCCGCCGGCAAATCACTGGCGGGGACTGCGCCGCGGGAACCGCAATCCGGTATTGCCGGGTCCCAGTGGGCGCGGCCGAAGTCGATCACCAGGCCGAGGCTTCCGATCAGATGACGATGGCGCGGCTCGGACGAGCGCAGCGCGCGCCACGCCGCGCGGTAGGCGCGGGCGAGCACATGTGCCTCAAGTGCGTTGACCGGTTCGCGGTCGAGCGAGCGATACAAGCTGTAGTCCAAGATGGCCCCCTGTCGCGCCGCAAGCATTGGTCATCGCTTCGGTCCCGGCAGCAGCTAAGCCGAGTGCATGCAGTTTCGCTGCGGGGGGCGAGGGCGGCTTGACCCTGGGCGCCAGCCGTTGAACCCGGCGCGCCAAATGTGGCGATGCAGGGGTTCTAGGGCGAGGCGGCTGCGCGGGTGCGGAAGTCGGTGGGGTTTGCGCCGGTCCAGCGCCTGAAAGCGCGGGTGAAGGCGCTGGGCTGGGAGAAGCCGAGGGAGAAGGTGATGTCGGTGATCGAGCGCTGCGGATCGGTTATGTAGCGCAACGCCAGGTCCTTGCGGGCGTCATCGACGAGCTGTTCGTAGGTGGTCCGGGCCGCGGCGAGCTTGCGTTGCAGGGTGCGGGCGCTCATGTGCAGGCGTTGCGCGGTGTTGGGTGTGCTGGTCTCGCCGGAGGCAAGCTGCTCGAGCACCGCGGCCCTGCAGCGCGCCACCACGTCATGGCGGTCCAGGCGGGCCAGTTCCTCGGCCAGCATGCGGTCGAACACCGCGGCGATCTGTCGGTTGGCGCTGGGCAGGAGCTGGTCGGCCTCCTCGGCGCTCAATACGAATGCGTTCTCCTCGGCATCGAAACGCACCGCGCAGCCGAAGAAGCGCCGGTAGGCCTCGGGATGCGCGGGAATGCCGCGGCGCAGGCGGGCAGTCAGTGGCCGCAGGGCGGCGCCGGCGTTCATGCGGCACATGTCGAGCAGCACCGCCATGGCCATATCGACGATGACGGCCGCAACCGCCACGGTGGCGGGATTGCCGCGTTTGGCCCAGAAGCGGACCTCGAGGCCCTCGGTCGTGTCCTCGATTTCGATGGCGCCGCGCTCGCCGATCAGGCGGAAGTAGCGCGCCATGCGGGAAAGCCCGCTGCGCAGCGTCGAACATGTCAGCCACGCATGGCCGAGCACGCCGAGGTTGGCGGGATGCCAGCAGCGGGCCGCCTGCAGGCCGAACGCAGGGTCGTCGATCAGCGGTATCGCCAGGCGCAGGATGGCGTCGAGCCGGTCGGTGTCGATACGTTCCGCCGGCCCGCGGACGGCAGTCAGATCGAGACCGGCCTCGCGCGCCAGACCTGCAGCGTCGAGTCCGTGCATCTCGATCAGCCGCCGCACCACGTGACCCATGGAGGCGAGTCCGGTGTCGCGGCGGTGCAAGGGGCGGCTCGGTCCGGGCTTTGGTTCTGAGCCGGACAAAGGAGGCGCCGAGTCACCGTGCCCGACATAGTCAGCTTGCCGTCGATTCCCCATTCCGCACTCCCTGTGCTTGTGAATTGGCGCAGCCGGTCAACCGAAAGGCGCGCCGGGATCAGCATCGATCCGTCCGGATCGCAATACTGCCCCCACAAACCTCACGACAGAAGGGGCAAACGAATGAAAGGGAGAACTGTGCTTGGGGCGGTTGCCGCCGCCGCGAAGGTAAGCATGTTTGACGGTGACGGGATCAAGGGGATCGATGACTGGCGATCAGGGAGGCCGGAGACATTTGCTTCAGTCCGGCCAACCGGATCGTCAACTCCGGGTTCGACACCCTGGTCTGCGGGAGTTGGCGAAATGGTTGAAGTGAACGTAATTGAACAGGTGCTCGGCAGACTCAAGGGGTTTGCGTGGCTCTTTGCGATCATGGCAGCAGCGCTGCTCGTCGTGGGCGCTTACCCTTCCGCTGTCGATGGCATCAGTCATTGGACTTACGTCGGGCCCAGCTACGCGCCCGCCGAAGTCCGGGCGGAACGCACACGAGCGGAATCGCTCGTTCCCGAGGCGCGGCAGCCTAAGGCTTTCCGGAATCGGATTGGCACCAACGAAGCTCTTTGACGCGGCCGGGAAAGTGCCGAAGACGGGCTCTGGGGTGCGCCTGTCCGGGACACCGCCGCGCAGAGCCCGACTCGTCAGGCCCTGCACGAATTCGCGCGCAGGGGCAACACCAACACGGTCGTCCTGTCCGCCGGCAAGAGCCGCAACCTCGCTCCGCTGATCGCGCTGCCGGGCCACGGCGCGAAGCCGGAGCCGAAGCAATCGCGGCACCTCACGCCGGCAACGCGGCCCGGCGCTGTGGCATCCTCGCAGGCATCGCATGTTCGTCGATGTCGATGGCGAAGTTCCTCCACCGTTCCGATCGCGTCGCGCGCCGCGCAGTGTTCTGCCTGGCATGCGCGTCCGGCCTGCTCGCGGCGGCGGGCGGGTCGCAGGCCCGGATCGCCGAGGCCACGCCCTGCCGCGATCCGCACCGGCAGCCGCCTGCCGCATGCACCCTCGTCCTGAGCGGCAACATCACCGCCCGCGATGCGCTGACTCTCACCGGCCTTCTCCATCGGGTCGAGCTGGACAGGACGCTGCTGCTGGTGCGCTTCGACAGCGGCGGTGGCGACGCGCACGCGGCGATGGCCATCGGACGTGCGCTGCGGGCGGCGTCGGCCCACGGCTACGTGCCGCCCCGCGGCCGCTGCTTCAGCGCCTGCGTGCTGGTGCTGGCGGGTGCCGCCACCCGCGCGGTCCACGGCCGGGTGGGCATCCACCGGCCGGAAGCCGTCGATGCGTCCGCCCTGTCCCGCGCCGAGGCTCGCCGCCGCGAGGAAGAGGGGGCGCGTGAGATCCGCCGCTACCTCGCCGAGATGGGGATCAGCCAGTCGCTGCACGACGCCATGAGCAAGGTTCCGCACCAGGACATGCGGATACTGACGCCCGCCGAACTGCGCGCCTTCGGATTGCTGGCGCAGGACGTGAAGCAGAGCAGGCCCAGACGGTAGGCGGCGGCGATGCCGGGTCGGCCCAGCCTGGCCTTCCGCGGCGCACACTCGGCGTCGCCCGCCTCAACCGTTGTAGACCAGCCCTCCCCGCCGGACGTAGAGGTCGAGCACCTCGCGCGCCTGTTCGGCCAGCACGCCGCACACGATCTCCATGCCGCGGCTGCGCAGGTAGTCATGCGAGGCGGGGAACACCGGCCCCTCCTCGAAGCCGATGCGCGCCGCGTCTTCCCGCGAGGCGGCGCAGACGATGCGGCGCACCCCCGCCCAAAGCAGTGCCCCCAGGCACATCGCGCACGGTTCGCAAGAGCTGTGCAGTTCGTGGCCGGGCAGGCCCGGCGCGCCCAGCGTGTAGCACCCGCAACGGGCCTGGGCCAGCATGATCGCCACCGTCTCGGCATGCAGCACCGAATTGCGCAGCCGCTCCACGCTGTTCACGCCCATCGCCACCAGCCGGCCGGTGCCCTGCTCGAAGACTGCGGCGCCGAACGGCCCGCCGCTGCCGCGCAGTACGTTTTCGCGCGCCAGGCGGATCGCCAGCGTCATGCGGTTTTCGTCGGTCGGGAAGATCTGCCCAGCCGACGCGATTTCACCGCACCACTCCGGCAGGGCGATGCGGAGGACCTTCCCCTCGCCTGTCATCGGCCTGCCTTGCCTCAGCCGCCCGCGGCCGCCGGATAGCCGACGGTCTGGGACAGCAGAACCTGGTGGTCGTGGCTGAGGCCGAGGGCCTCGGCGATCGCCGCGCGGTCGATCCAGGCGCGAATCACGGTGGCCAGACCGTTGGCGGCGGCAAAGAGGTACACGTTCTGCGCAATGGCCCCTGCCGCGGCGTAGGCATACGCCGTGCGGTGTTCCACCGGCACCATCCTCAGCCGCGAGTGGTCCGCGACATAGACGAGATCCAGCGGCGCCTGGTCCACGAAATCCTGGTAGCCGGTGACCCGCCGCAGGTCGTTGGCCGCCACCAGCCGCAGCTCGTTCGCGGCGGCGTCGTAGCGGTAGGCGCCCGTCGGCAGCGCGGCAAAGACATCGACCTCCTGGGCGTTCAGCGCGGAAGGAGCGGTGCGGCCGCCATCGGGCCGGTTCACCCCGTAAGCCGCCCACAGCAGGGCGGAGAGCAGCGGCGGCGGAAGCGGTTCGGGCGCGAACTCCCGCGACGACCGCCGCGCGGACAGCGCATCCATCAGCCCGAGGCCGCCGTGACGCTCGGCCGCGGGCAGCGCGAGCACGGGCACGCCGTCTCCGCGGGGAGGTTCGGGGCGAAGGCGCCCCATCATGCCGAGCGCGATCTTCGTCAGGGTGCTCATGCTGGCTCCGCTGCGGGTCGAACCGCGCGGCCTACTTGGCCTGCATGCGGTTCAGGTAGTCGATCACGGCAAGGATGCGGCCGCGCACCAGCACCTCGGCGTCGAAGGGATAGTCGTCGTACATGGTCGCGCCCTCCGCCGAGAAGCGTTGCCCCCAGATCGGCATCTCTCTGGTGCCGTGCCCCTTCATCTGCTCCCTGCCGTCGATGACCCGGTACACACGCTCGAACGGGAACACGCCGCCGTTCTTCTTCGACAACTGGGTCAGGTCCGTCGGCGTCACCTTGAGCAGATCGATGTAGATTCCGCTCTTCAGGTCCGCCCCGTGACACAGCGCGCAACTGTTCTGATACTCCCGCTTGCCGATATCCTGCTTCACCGCCGGACCCGCGGCAAGTGCTCCCGCGGCGAGCGCGCTCAGCGCGATCGCGCACCAGCTTTGCTTCGCGTTCATCTCGACACCTCCCTAAAACCCCGCCATTCCCGTGGCGCTGGGCGGGTTTCAGCAGGTTCTGTGTAGTCCTGCCATAGCGGGGCGTCAATGCGAATCGTCATGCGCTTGGGCCATAGTTGGAAGCTCGTCGCTGCCGCTAACGGCGCAAGGACGCCGGGCAAAGGGCGGGCTGGGGCCGGGAAGGAGGGACGGGCGATCGACGCGGGAGGCTTCGGACCGGCTGCTGCGCCGGGGCGTTTCCCGCCGCCCCGGCGATCAGCCGAAGGCCAGCGCCAGCACTAGCAGGATCAGGGCTAGACCTTGCAGCGCGACGCGCGCCCCCATCATTCGCGCGCTCCGGCGCGCCTCCTCCTGGCCGCCGCGGGCCATCGATCTCAGACCCAGAACCAGCGCGCCCGCCGTCGCGAGCGTGGCAAGGATCACCAGTGTTTTCATGTTTCTCTCCTCCTGCTGGACGCTGTCATGACAAGCATAGCCCAGCGCCGGGCGCTTGCCAGCCGGCGCGTAGCGATGAAGACCACTTTCTCACGAATCGATCGCCTGCGGCGATCCGCGCTCGCCCGGTGACTACAGCAGTACCCGTTCGATGCCCCCCGCATTGGCCCTGGCGACATACTGGTCCAGCCAGTTCGGCCCGAGGATGCGCTGCGCCATCTCGACGACGATGTAGTCGGCCGAGGTGCCCGCGTCTTCGCCGTAGCGCGACAGGCCCTGCAGGCACGAGGGGCAGGAAGTCAGTATCCGTACATCGCCTCTGAAACCGTCGCCGCGCAGCTTGTCGGCCACCTTGACGATCTCCTCGGCCTTGCGGAAGCGTACCTGGGTGGATACATCGGGGCGCGAGGCGGCGAGGGTGCCGGATTCGCCGCAGCAGCGGTCGGAGAGTTCCACCTTCTGGCCCAACAACTGGTTCACCACCTTGAGCGGCGGGTGGGTCTTCATCGGCGTGTGGCAGGGGTCGTGGTACATGTAGCGCGCGCCCTTGATGCCCTCGAGCTTGAGGCCTTTTTCCATCAGGTATTCGTGGATGTCGAGCAGGCGGCAGCCGGGGAAGATGCGCTCGAATTCGTACTTCAGCAACTGGTCCATGCAGGTGCCGCAGGACACGATCACCGTCTTGATGTCGAGGTAGTTCAGCGTGTTCGCCACACGGTGGAACAGCACCCGGTTCTGGGTTGTGATCTGTATGCCTTTGTCCTCGTCGCCGGACGAGGTCTGGGGATAGCCGCAACACAGATAGCCGGGCGGCAGAACGCACTGCGCGCCGGCGTGGTAGAGCATGGCCTGGGTCGCGAGCCCGACCTGGGAGAACAGCCGCTCCGAGCCGCAGCCGGGGAAGTAGAACACCGCCTCCGAATCCTCCGCGGCCCGCGCGGGATCGCGGATGATGGGGATCAGCGTCGGGTCTTCGATGTCCAGCAGCGCGCGGGAGGTGCGCTTGGGCACGTTGGCGGGCATAGGCCGGTTGATGAAGTGGATCACCTGCTGCTTGAGCGGCGCGCGGCCCAAGGTGGCGGGCGGATGTTTCATCTGGGCTTTCGCCAGGCCGAAGGCGCGGCCGATGCGCCAGCCCAGGCGCTGCGCCTTGTAGCCCCACTCGATCATGCCGGTGCGGATGAGCTTGATGGTGGCCGGGTCGGTGGCGTTGAGGAAGGCCATGGCCGCGGCGGTGCCGGGGTTGAACTTCTTCTTGCCGTGGCGGCGCAGGAAGTTGCGCATCGCCACCGAGACGTCGCCGAAGTCGATGTCCACCGGGCACGGATTGACGCACTTGTGGCAGACGGTGCAGTGGTCGCCTACGTCGCCGAACTCGTCGAAGTGGCGCAGGCTCACGCCGCGCCGCGTCTGCTCTTCATACAGGAAGGCTTCGATCAGCAGCGAGGCGCCGAGGATCTTGTTGCGCGGCGAGTAGAGCAGGTTGGCGCGGGGCACGTGGGTCGAGCACACCGGCTTGCACTTGCCGCAGCGCAGGCAGCTCTTGATCATGTCCGAGATGCCGCCGATCTCCGACTGCTCCAGGATCAGGGATTCCGCCCCCAGCAGGTTGAACGAGGGCGTGTAGGCGTTGCTCAGGTCGGCGGGCAGCGCGGCGCCGGGCAGCAGCTTGCCCTTGTTGAAGCGGCCCTCGGGATCGACGCGGCGCTTGTAGTCGGCGAAGGGCGCGATTTCCGCCGCCTCCAGGAACTCCAGCTTGGTGATGCCGATGCCATGCTCGCCGGAGATCACGCCGCCCAGGCTGCGCGCCAGCTTCATGATGCGCGCCACGGCAGCGTTGGCCTCACGCAGCATGGCGTAGTCGTCGGAGTTCACCGGCAGGTTGGTGTGCACGTTGCCGTCGCCGGCATGCATGTGCAGCGCCACGAACACGCGCGAGCGCAGCACGCTGGCATGGATCGCGTCCACGCGCTCGACGATCGGCCGATAGGCGATGCCGTCGAAGATTGCGGCGAGCGGCGCCTGAAGCTCCGCCTTCCAGGAGATGCGGCGGTTGCGCTCCTGCAGCACGTGGAAGAGGCGCGCGGCGGCGTCGCGGTGCAGCGCTTCGCCCATGGCCTGAGCCAACGCCGCGTCCGGGTAGTCGTGGCCGGCGACGGTTTCGACCAGTTCGGCGCAGGAGGTGTCGATGTGCTCCAGCATCCACTGCCACTGGCGGCGCACCGAAGCGACGAGGTCGCGGGCGTAGTCGGCGCGGTCGCCGATCAGCTCGGCCTTGGAAAGCTCGGCCTCGCCGGCGTGCAGGGGCAAGTCGCCGCCGAGGAACTCCAGCAGGGCGTCGCACAGCGCCAGCTTGTTGCGCATTGACAGTTCGATGTTGATGCGCTCGATGCCGTCGCAATAGTCGCCCATGCGCGGCAGCGGAATGACCACGTCCTCATTGATCTTGAACGCGTTGGTGTGGCGGGCGATGGCCGCGGTGCGGGCGCGGTCGAGCCAGAACTTCTTGCGCGCTTCCGGCGACACGGCGATGAAGCCCTCGCCGCCGCGGGCGTTGGCGATGCGCACCACCTCGCTCGCTGCCGCCATCACCGCCGATTCGTCGTCGCCCACCACGTCCGCCAGCAGCACCATCTTCGGCCGGCCCGCATTTCCCATCTTTCGCTTGGCCTTGGTGGCGTAGCCCACCGCCTTGACGTAGCGCTCGTCCAGGTGCTCCAGGCCGGCGAGCGTGGCGGACGGATGGGCGTCAAGGTAGGTCTTGATCTCGACGATGGACGGCACCGCCTCGCGCACCTGGCCAAAGAACTCCAGGCACACGGTGCGGGTGTGGGCCGGCATGCGATGCACCACGAAGCGCGCGGAGCTGATGAGGCCGTCGCAGCCTTCCTTCTGGATGCCCGGCAGGCCGGCGAGGAACTTGTCGGTGACGTCCTTGCCCAGACCCTGCTTGCGGAAGCGGCTGCCCTCGATCTCCAGAGTTTCCTCGCCAAGTGGCTTGCCGGTAGAAGAGTCGGTGTGGCGGATACGGAAGCGCGCCCTGGCCACCGTGTGGATCTTGCCCAGGTTGTGGTCGAGCCGCTCCACCTCCAGCCAGTTGCCGTCGGGGGCCACCATCTTCCACGAGGCCAGGTTGTCCAGCGCTGTGCCCCACAGCACCGCCTTCTTGCCGCCGGCGTTCATGGCGATGTTGCCGCCGATGCAGGAGGCATCGGCTGAGGTGGGGTCCACGGCGAACACGTAGCCCGCCTCCTCCGCGGCCTCCATGACGCGCCGCGTCACCACGCCGGCGCCGCAGTGGAAGGTGGGCACCGGATGGGGCACGCCCGGCAAAGTCAGCAGCTCCAGGGCGCCGAGGCGGTCGAGCTTCTCGGTGTTGATCACCGCCGAATGGCGGGTCAGGGGCACGGCGCCGCCGGTGTAGCCGGTGCCGCCGCCGCGCGGAATCACCGTCAGCCCCAGTTCGAAGCAGGCCTTCACCAGTGCCGGGATTTCGTCCTCCCGGTCCGGACACAGCACCACGAATGGATACTCGACGCGCCAATCGGTGGCGTCGGTGACGTGGCAGACGCGGGACATGCCGTCGAAGCAGACGTTGTCGCGGCGCGTCGCCTTCGACAGCGTCTTCGTCGCCCGCCGCCGCAGTTCGGCGGTTTCGGCGAAGCCGGCGGCGAAGGCATCCACCGCCTGGTGGGCGGCGGCCACCAGTTGCGCCACCCTGCCGCTGCGTGCGCGCTGACTTTCGTCGGCGGTGCTGGCGTCATAGGCGACGCGGCGCTTGTCCACCTCGTTGAGGCGGTGGCGCAGCGCGCCGATCAGCGCCTCGCGCCGGTCCGGATTGTCGAGCAGGTCGTCCTGCAGGTAGGGGTTGCGCTCGACGACCCAGATGTCGCCCAGCACCTCGTAGAGCATGCGCGCCGAGCGGCCGGTGACGCGTTCGGCACGCAGTTCGTCCAGCACCGCCCACATCGGCGCGCCGAGCAGGCGAATGACGATCTCGCGGTCGGAGAACGATGTGTAGTTATAGGGAATCTCCCGCAGCCGCGGCGCGGCCTCGGCGTGGTCGGGGTCCAGGGGGCGTTCGACGAGTTCTAGGCTGGCTTGCACGGCGGCTTCCTGCCGGTCGGAGAAACCCCGGATTCTAGGCTAGTGCGGTGCAACAGGACCGTTCGCTCCGCCGGTTCATTCTTGCCGGGTCCCGCGGCACGCCTCGGCCCAGTACACTCGGCAACCGCCTTCCTTTCGAACCGAGCCAGAGGTGCCCCGGTGCCTGCTTCAAACGGAGAACACTACCAGGACGCCGCGGCGCTGAGCCGCCTCGCGATCGTCATGGAACAACTGCAGCAACGCTACGACGCCGCGGAACGTGCCAATCGGCGCGTCCGCATTGTGCTGATCGTGGTCCTGATCCTGCTTGGCGGGGTGGCCTACCAGGCGCTTTCTCCGGTGGCGAAGCTGATCGGGGTGGTCGCGCAGGCCAGACCCGAACCCCTGGATTCGGCCACCGCGGCAGCCCGGAGGGAGGAACTGCTGAAGATGCTGCCGCCAGACGACAGGGCGCGGATCGAACGTTTCGAGGAGCATCAGCGCTGGGTGTCGAACTACCTCGCCGCCAACCCCGATTTCCACCCTGGGGCCGCCATCGCCATGGTTCTGTCGCAGATGGCCCACTCCGTGGAGGTGATGCCCCGGATGCACGCCGAGGTGAGCGCCATGACCCACGAGATGCGCTCGATGAACGCCAAAATGAACGCCCTGCCGCTCATGGCGAGCGACATCCACGGCATGCACGGAAGGATGTCGGTCATGGCCGCCGGGGTGGACTCGACCATGGGGCGGGCCGGTCGGATGTTTCCCTGGCCGTGACGATCGGCGGCCCCACTGATCGGCGGACCCCCTTGAAATCCCTCGCCCCCGCCCCTATCATCAGCACTCGCTAGCGGTGAGTGCTAACGGCACCGCTCAGTCGGAATACGCCAGCGGGCGCTTCGCCCGACATCTGTCAAGCTTCGCAACGAGGAGATAAGTGCATGAAAGTTCGTCCTTTGCATGACCGCGTGATCGTCAAGCGCCTGGAAGAGGAGCGCAAGACCGCCTCCGGCATCGTCATTCCCGACACCGCCGCCGAAAAACCCGACCAGGGCGAGATCATCGCCGTGGGCAAGGGCAAGACGACCGACGAAGGCAAGCTGCGTCCGCTCGAAGTCAAGGTCGGCGACCGCGTGTTGTTCGGCAAGTACTCCGGCCAGGCCTTCAAGATGGACAACGTCGAGTATCTGCAGATGCGCGAAGACGACATCATCGGCGTGATCGAAGGCTGACCCACCACGCAACGGATCCTGGAGAGATAAGAGATGGCTGCTAAAGAAGTCAAGTTTGGTGATTCCGCCCGCCACCGCATGGTGGAGGGCGTCAATATCCTGGCCGACGCGGTCAAGGTGACCCTCGGCCCCAAGGGCCGCAACGTGGTGCTGGAGCGCTCCTTCGGCTCGCCCACCGTGACCAAGGACGGCGTGTCCGTGGCCAAGGAAGTGGAACTGAAGGACAAGTTCCAAAACATGGGCGCCCAGATGGTGAAGGAAGTGGCGTCCAAGACCTCCGACATCGCCGGTGACGGCACCACCACCGCCACCGTGCTGGCTCAGTCGATCATCCGCGAGGGCATGAAGTTCGTCGCCGCCGGGATGAACCCGATGGACCTCAAGCGCGGCATCGACAAGGCGGTCGTCGCCACGGTCGAGGAGCTGAAAAAGATCTCCAAGCCCTGCACCACCAGCAAGGAAATTGCCCAGGTCGGTTCCATCTCGGCCAACGCCGATGTGGATATCGGCAAGCTCATCGCCGACGCCATGGACAAGGTGGGCAAGGAAGGCGTGATCACCGTGGAGGACGGCAAGTCCCTCGACAGCGAGCTGGAAGTGGTCGAGGGCATGCAGTTCGACCGCGGCTATCTCTCGCCCTACTTCATCAACAACCCCGACAAGCAGATCGCCATCCTGGAGAACCCCTACGTGCTGCTGCACGACAAGAAGGTCTCCAATATCCGCGACCTGCTGCCGGTGCTGGAGCAGGTGGCCAAGGCCGGCCGTCCGCTGTTGATCATTGCCGAAGACATCGAGGGCGAAGCCCTGGCGACCCTGGTGGTGAACAACATCCGCGGCATCCTCAAGACCTGTGCCGTCAAGGCGCCGGGCTTCGGCGACCGCCGCAAGGCCATGCTGGAAGACATCGCCATCCTCACCGGCGGCGTGGTGATCGCCGAGGAAGTCGGCCTGTCGCTGGAGAAGGCCACCCTGAAGGACCTGGGCCAGGCCAAGCGCATCGAAGTGGCCAAGGAAGACACCACCCTCATCGACGGCGCCGGCGACGAAAACACGATCAAGGCCCGCGTCACCCAGATCCGCAAGCAGATCGACGATGCCACCAGCGACTACGACAAGGAAAAGCTGCAGGAACGCGTGGCCAAGCTGGCCGGCGGCGTGGCGCTGATCAAGGTCGGTGCCGCCACCGAAGTCGAGATGAAGGAGAAGAAGGCCCGCGTCGAGGACGCCCTGCACGCCACCCGCGCTGCGGTGGAAGAGGGCATCGTCGCCGGCGGCGGCGTGGCCCTGATCCGCGCCAAGCAGGCGATCAGCGGCCTGAAGGGCGACAACCACGACCAGGATGCCGGCATCAAGATCGTGCTGCGCGCCCTGGAGCAGCCGATGCGCGAAATCGCCGCCAACGCTGGCGACGAGCCGAGCGTGGTGATCAACAAGGTGGTCGAGGGCAAAGGCAACTTCGGCTACAACGCCCAGACCGGCGATTACGGCGACATGGTGGCGATGGGCGTGCTCGACCCGACCAAGGTCACGCGCACCGCGCTGCAGAACGCCGCCTCGGTGGCCGGCCTGATGCTCACCACCGACTGCATGGTGGCCGAGTTGGTGGAAGACAAGCCGGCGGGCGGTGGCATGCCCGGCGGCATGGGTGGCATGGGCGGCATGGGCGGCATGGACATGTAAGCAGCGCCCCCGCGCAGCAGTTCCGACAGACCCCGCTTCGGCGGGGTTTGTTTTTCTCCGGGCTGCGCTGCCTTAGCGGGCCTACGCGCTACGCCCTAAGATGCACGGATGGCTGCCGCTCCCCGTTGGGACATCTTCTGCAAGGTCGTTGACAACTTCGGCGACATCGGCGTTTGCTGGCGGCTGGCGCGCCAGCTTGCGGCGGAACACGGGCTTGCGGTTCGGCTGTGGGTGGACGATCTGGCGAGCTTTGCGCGGCTGGCGCCGGCAATCGATCCGAATCTGGACACCCAGGACTGCGCCGGGGTGAAAGTCAGACATTGGGACGCGGTGTTTCCGGCGGAACTGCTGGCCGACGGCCTCGGCGACGTGGTGATCGAGGCCTTCGGCTGCGATCTGCCCGAGGCTTGCGTCGTCGCCATGGCGCGGCGCAGTTGCAAGCCGGTGTGGATCAACTTGGAGTACCTGAGCGCCGAGAACTGGGTGCGCGGTTGCCACCGCCTTGCATCGCCCCATCCCCGGCTGCCGCTGAACAAGTATTTCTTTTTCCCGGGGTTTTTCGCCGGCACGGGCGGGCTGATCCGGGAACGGGATCTGCTGGCGCAGCGCGATGCCTTTCTCGCTGACCCGGCGGCCCAGGCGCGGTTCTGGGCCGAACTGGGCGTGCCGACGCGGCGCCCCGGCGAGCGGCGGATTTCCCTGTTCGGCTATCGGAATGCCGCGACTTCCGAGCTGCTCGCGGCATGGTCGGCCGCCGAAACGCCGGTGCTGTGCCTCGTCCCTGAAGGCCCGGCGGCGCTGGAGGCTGCAGCCTGGGCGGGACAGGCCGACGCAAAGTCAGGCGCGGTATGGCGGCGCGGGGCGCTGGAACTGCGGATCCTGCCCTTCGTCGAGCAGGAGTGCTACGACCGGCTGCTCTGGGCCTGCGACTGCAACTTCGTGCGCGGCGAGGATTCCTTCGTGCGCGCCCAGTGGGCGGGGCGGCCGATGGTGTGGCAGATCTATCCCCAGCAGGAGGATGCCCACTGGCTGAAGCTCGACGCCTTTCTCGAACTCTACTGTGCCGGGCTGCCCGCCGAGGCTGCGACCGCGGCGCGGGCGATGTTCCGCGCCTGGAACCAGGGAGCCGACGCCGGTAGAGCGTGGACCGGGTACCGGCGACATCACGCCGCGCTGGCGGACCACGCCCGGCGCTGGGCGGCGGAACTGGCGCAGCACCAGGATCTCACCGCCGTTCTGGTGGAATTCTGCGGGCTTCGGCTACAATAGCCGGCTTTTTCCGGCTCGCCCCCGGATTTTCCAATCCCAGCGCAGGACGCACCATCATGAAGCTAGCTCAGGAACTCCGCACCGGTAACGTGATTTCCGTCGGCAACGACGCCCTGGTGGTGTTGAAAGCCGAGTTCAACAAGTCGGGCCGCAACGCCTCGGTGATGAAGATGAAGTTGCGCAACCTGATCACCGGGTCCACCACGGAAACCGTATACAAAGCCGACGACAAGTTCGAGCTGGTCATTCTCGACCGCAAGGACGTCACCTACTCCTACTTCGCCGACCCGATGTACGTCTTCATGGACGCCGAGTACAACCAGTACGAGATGGACAAAGACAGCATGGGCGACGCGCTCAACTATCTGGAAGACGGTCTGCCGGGAGAAATCGTTTTTTATCAAGGACGTCCGATCTCGATCGAGATCCCGGCGTCGGTCGTGCGCGAGATCACCTACACCGAACCGGCGGTGCGCGGCGACACCTCGGGCAAAGTGCTCAAACCCGCCACCACAGGCACCGGCTTTACGGTCAACGTGCCGCTGTTCTGCGCCACCGGCGACAGGATCGAGATCGACACCCGCACTGGCGAGTACCGCCGCCGCGTGACGGCCTGAGTCCGCGGGGGCGCTGCGGCGCCGCTTTCCCTCAGTGTGTCCGGCTCGGATCGGGACGCCGGGCACGCTCCATGCTTCCCAGTGCAACAGTCCCGCTCTGGAAAGTCGCCGAAAAGTTTGACGGAACTAGTTGGGTAATCGGCGGGTCAATCCTACGCATCCCCAACCCGATACCGAGAAACCACAATATGGACGGAATCTTCGCCGCGGCGATCCCTGTTTTCGGGCTCCTTGGCTGCCTGTTCGTGGGATTCATTCTTCTGTCGAGCGAGTCCCGCTCCGGAGAGCGAATCGCCTACATGTTCTTCGGCGTGGGCGTGGCCTGGCTGCTCGCTTCCGGGACCGTGCTGTGGCCGAAAGTCAGTCACGCGAAAGCGGTGCCCATGTACCAGAGCAGCGCCCAAGCTCAGCCGGCGGGCGCTCTGCGGGTGGCCCCGGCGCCGCAAGCCTACGCCCATCGCGGCTACGGCACGCACCCCAACCGCTACGCCTACGCGCAGCCGTACCGCTACGCCTACGCTCAACCGCAGCCGGTCTACTACCACCAACCCTACGGCTACTACTATCGCTAAGCCAGTCGCCGCCCGGCTTCAGCGCAGCAGGCCGATGTCGCGCAGGGCCTCGGCGGTGCGCTCCGCCAAGTCGGCATGTCCGGCGGCGTTCGGGTGTAGCGGGTCGAGCTTGAACTCGGGGCGAGACAGCACCGCGCTCAGGGCGTTGTCCACCAGGGCGACGCCATACCCTTCGGCGATGTCGGAATAGAAATCCGCTGGGCTCAAGGACGACAGCGCCGCGCCCACAAGGCTGGGCCTCGGCACCGCCATCAGCACCACCTGGGCGCCTGCGGCCTTCGCCGCGACGATCATTGCTTCGAGGTTTGCCCGGACCCGGCCTTCCGGCGCCCCGCGCAGCATGTCGTTGCCGCCGATTTCCAGCAGAACGAGCTGGGGTTCGTGCTGTTCCAGCAAGCCCGGAAGTCGCCCCAGGGCATCGGCACTCAAGTCGCCGCTCACGCCCCCATTCACCACGCGCCAGCCGCTGCGCTGCGCCAGTAACTGCGGCCAGGCCTGCGCCGGCTCGACGCCGAAACCGGCGCTGATGCTGTCGCCGACGACGAGCACCAGCGCATCTCCGGGCAGAGGCGCCAGTTTCTCCTTGCCGCAGCCGGCACCGAGCAGTGCCAGCAGGCACAGCGCCAGCAGGGTCTGCACTAGCCCGGCGGGCGCAAAAGACAGAGTCAGTCGTGCGGGAGCGGCGGTGTTCGGGGTCATCGGAGTTGCGCAGGCGATGCCGGCGGGAACCAAGGGAGCGGCGGAGCGTCCGAATTTAGCATTGACAGCTTGCTGGCGAGCGCCGCTCTTGCCGCCGGTGACACGCTGAAGCGCATTGGCTATGCTTGGTCCACACAATTCTTGCAGCCCGAGATGCAACTCATCCTGATCAGCGGCCTGTCCGGTTCCGGCAAGAGCATCGCCCTGGCGGCGCTCGAGGATGCCGGCTACAACTGTGTCGACAATCTGCCGGCAGCCCTGCTTCGACCCTTCATCGCCCAATTGCGCCAGACCGGCTACAGCCGCGCCGCGGTGGCGGTGGACGTACGCTCCGGCGCCAGCCTCGCCGTGCTGCCCGACGAGGTGAAGGCGCTGCGTCAGGAGGGCGGCATCGAGCTGCGCTTCATCTTCCTCGACGCCCGGGACGACACCCTGATTGCGCGCTTCTCCGAGACGCGGCGCCGTCATCCCCTGGCATCGGATGACCTCACCCTGGCGGAGGCCATCGCCCGCGAGCGCGATGCGCTGGAACAGGTGGCCGAACTGGGCCACCGCATGGATACCTCGGACATCGGTCCCAACACCCTGCGCGCCTGGATCAAGGACTTCATCGGCCCGTCGGACCGGCAGGGCATCACGCTGCTGTTCCAGTCCTTCGGCTTCAAGTACGGCATTCCGCTCGACGCCGATCTGGTGTTCGATGTGCGCTGCCTGCCCAATCCCCACTACGACCCGCACCTTCGACCGTATACCGGTCGCGACGTCCCGGTGAAGACCTTCCTCGAAGCCCAGCCGGAAGTCGGACGCATGCTGGAGGACATCCGCCGCTTCGTCGCCGACTGGCTGCCCGCCTTCGTGCGCGACAACCGCAGCTACCTCACCGTGGCCATCGGCTGCACCGGTGGCAAGCATCGCTCGGTCTATTTCGCCGAGCAGCTCGCCGCCAGCTTCCGCCAATCGGCGCGTGTACAGGTCCGCCACCGCTCGCTTGCACCGTGAGCTGGCGCTCACTCGTCAAACCCGGCGACTGGCTGGTATTGGCGCTCTGCGCGGCGTTTGCAGCCGCACTGCTGCCGATCGCGCTGAAGGCAGGTGCGGTGGATCGGGCCGTGGTCAAGCGTGCGGGCCAAGTGATTGCCGAATTCCCGCTCACCGCCAGGCGCAGCATCGAGGTCCCAGGCCCGCTGGGCGTCACCCGCATCGAGATCCAGCCCGGCCGCGCCCGCGTAGCTTCCGACCCCGGTCCGCGCCAGTACTGCGTGCGCCAGGGCTGGCTCACGCGCCCCAACGCCATCGCCATCTGCGCGCCGAACCAGGTGAGCCTGGCGCTGTTGGGGCGCGACCCGGCCTATGACTCCCTCAACTATTGAGCTGACGGCCGACGCCGACGATCACCGCGTCGCCCGCTACGCCGCCGCCGCCATCGCCCTGACGGTGGTGGAGGCGGCGATCCCGATGCCGTTGCCGGGGGTCAAGCCGGGGCTCGCCAATATCGTCATCCTGGTGGTGCTGGCGCGCTACGGCTGGCGCGACGCAGTGTGGGTATCGCTGCTGCGCGTGGTCGCCGGCAGCCTGCTGCTGGGCCAGTTTCTCGCGCCGGGATTCTTCCTCAGTCTGGCCGGCGCAGTGACGAGCCTGGGGGCGCTTGGTCTCACTATGCACCTGCCGCAGCGCTGGTTCGGCCCGGTGAGTCAGAGCCTGATCGCCGCCTTCGCTCACATCGCCGGCCAGATCGCGGTGGCGAGGCTGTGGCTGGTGCCCCACGATGGCGTGTACTACCTGCTGCCCTTCTTCGCCGTCGCGGCGCTGGTGTTCGGGCTGGCCAACGGGCTGGCAGCGGCGAAGCTGCTGGCGGAGGGTGGCGGCAGGTCGGCCCCTGCCGTGGAACGCGGCTAGAATCGAAATCCCTTCTGGACCGGCCCTCGTCATGACTCCGCAAACCGTCGCCGTCGCCCTCACCGGAGCCTCGGGCATGCCCTACGGCATACGGCTGGTGGAATGCCTGATCCGGGCTGGCGTGCGGGTGCAACTGCTCTACTCCGCGGTGGCCCAGATCGTGGCGCGGCAGGAGATGGAGCTGGCCCTGCCGGCGCGGCCGGCGGAAGTGCAGCGCGAGCTGGCGGCGCGCTTCGGCGCCACGCCGGGCCAGCTTGACGTGTATGGTCGGGAGGAGTGGTTCGCGCCCCTGGCTTCGGGCTCCAATCCGCCAGACGCGATGGTGATCTGTCCCTGCACCATGGGCACGCTGGCGGCAGTGGCCGCCGGACTCGCGCAGAACCTGATCGAGCGCGCGGCCGACGTGGTGCTCAAAGAGGGCCGCAAGCTGATCCTGGTGCCACGCGAGACCCCGTTCTCCGCCATCCACCTGGAAAACATGCTCAAACTGTCGCGGGCGGGCGCGGTGATCCTGCCGGCCAACCCCGGCTTCTACCATCGCCCCGCGACCGTGCAGGAAGTCGTGGACTTCGTCGTGGCGCGCATCCTCGACCAGATCGCCGTTCCGCACGAACTGATGCGGCGCTGGGGCGAGCCCGAACTGCCGCCGACCTTCGAAACATGAGCGCCCGTTTCGAGCTGCCCATCTTTCCCCTCAACACGGTGCTGTTCCCGGGTGGGGTGCTGCCCCTCAAGATCTTCGAGCAGCGCTACATGGCGATGGCCAAGGACTGCCTGCGCGAGGATTCCCCCTTCGGCGTGTGCCTCATCGCCCAGGGGACCGAGGTCGGGGTGCCGGCGCTGCCTCACGCCGTCGGCACCAGCGCCCGGATCGCCGAGTGGGACATGCCTCAGCTCGGCGTGCTGCAAGTCGCCAGCCGTGGCGGACGGCGCTTCCGCATCCTGAGCCAGCAAGCCGATTCGCAGGGACTGATCCGCGCCCAGGTGCAATGGCTGGCGGAGGAACCGGAACAGCCGGTGCCGGCGGAACGCGCGGGCCTGCTCCCTCTGCTGCGCGCCATCGCCGAGGAGGCGGGCGAGGCGCGAATCCCCCAGCCGCATGTCTTCGACGACGCAGTGTGGGTCGGCTACCGCTTCGCCGAAGTGCTGCCGATTCCCGTGGCCGCGAGGCAGAAGCTGCTGGAACTGGACGACAGCCTGATCCGGCTGGAGATCATCCAGACCTACCTCCAGCAAAAAGGCGTGCTGTAGATCGGATCAGGCCCTTGCGGACCGACCTACGGCGGATCGGGATCATCGGACATGCGGTCGAGCAGCCGCAATCCGCCGAGTATCCCCGAGACCCGGACCTCGATCAGGGCGCGCCGCGCAGCCGGGTCGGCGGTGCCGGCCAGATCGAGGTGGCGCACCTGTACCCGTGCCGGTAGCGGCGGCAGCGTGTCCCTTGCGGCGTCGTCCAAAGTCACGATCAAGTCCGGCCATTCCGATACGTGAGCGCTCGCTGCGCCGCGATGCTCGATGTGATAGACGCTCAGCGGCGCCGCAAACTCCCACGCTTCCCGCGCCCATTGCGGATGATCGACGGCGATCCACAGCAGGCGCAGCCTGCGCTTGTAGGGCATGGTCAGAGTTTCTCCAGCAGCCTCCGCACCGGCGCAGGCAGCGCCGCGTGGCCGATGTCGTCAAGCGGCAACCAGCGCAGGCGTTCCTCGCGCACGGTGCGGGCCCGGTCGCGCACCCGGCAGCGCAAGGGCCTGATTTCGAGCCGGAAGTGGGTGAAGCCGTGGTGCAGCGGCGCCATCGCCTCGGCAGACTCCAGTTCGCAGTCGAAGCGTCGGGCGAGTTGGGCGGCAAGGTCGCCGGTCTCGCCATTGAACTCGGGCGGCGTCAGCAAGCCGCCCCAGATTCCCGCCGGGGGGCGCAGTTCCAGCAGCACGCGCTCGCCCTCCTGCAGCAGCAGCATGCCCACGCTGCGCTGCGGCAGGGCACGGCTAGGCCGCGGCGTGGGCAGTTGCGCGGTTCGGCCGCTCTTGTGAGCGACGCAGTCTTCAGCCAGCGGACAGCGCGGACAATCGGCCTGGCCGCGGGTGCACAGGGTCGCGCCCAGGTCCATCAGTCCCTGGGTGTAGGCCTCGATGCGCGAGGCCGGAAGCAGCAACTCCGCCAGTGCCCAGAGCTGCTTCTCCACTTCCCGGGCGCCGGGAAATCCCTCCACGCCGAAGCAGCGGCACAGTACGCGCTTGACGTTGCCATCGAGGATCGCCGCCCGGGTGCCGAAGGCAAAGGCCGCGATGGCGGCGGCGGTGGAGCGGCCGATGCCCGGCAGTGCCGCGATGTCCTCGATCCGGTGCGGAAAGCGTCCACCATGGTGCGCGACGATCTGCCTGGCGCAGCGGTGCAGGTTGCGCGCCCGTGCGTAGTAGCCGAGGCCGCTCCACAGCGCCATCACGTCCTCCACCGGCGCCGCCGCGAGCGATGGCAGGTCCGCAAAGCGCGCCACGAAGCGCCGGTAGTAGGGGATCACGGTAGCGACCTGGGTCTGCTGCAGCATGATCTCCGACAGCCACACCGGGTAGGCATCGCGCACCGCCGCAGAGCGCTGCTGCCAGGGCAGGTCGTGGCGGCCGTGGCGCTGCTGCCAGGCGATCAGGCGACGGGCGAAGTCAGTGGGTAGGGGACGGCGGCGCAAGCTCTCAGCCCGAGTCGCAATGCCCGGCTCTGCCATGCAGCGGCGGATCGGGCAATTCGAGCGCCATGCCGGCGACCCGCCACCAGTGGCACCAATGCCACCAATGACACGACGAGCCGCCTTGCGGGCGATGACGAGAGACTGAAAGCAGTCCTGCAAGGGCGAGGGGACACATGATCGTGGTGCGGGCGAGCGCAGCGCCGGCGATCGTAGCACGCGTAGCGCGGAGGAATTCCGCGCGCGCCTCGTGGTTGTCGCTGAGCACTGCAAGGGATAGCATCGGTCAAAGTTGCACACCAAGCCCTACAACAACCTGCAAGCAATGAAATGAGCTCCGACGACATCGACGCCCGCGCCTTCCGCGACGCCCTCGGCATGTTCGCCACCGGCGTTACCGTGGTCACCACCCGCCTGCCCGACGGCCTGTGCACCGGCCTGACGGTGAGTTCCTTCAACTCCGTCTCCCTCAGTCCGCCGCTGATCGTGTGGAGCCTTTCCCTGAACTCGCCGAGCGTGGCGGCATTCCGCGACTGTGCCTACTATGCTGTGAACGTGTTGGCGGAGGATCAGGTGGAACTGTCGCGCCGCTTCGCGCTGCCCAAGATCGCCAAATTCGCGGAGCAGCCCTTCACACTGGGTCCGCACGGCTCGCCGCTGCTGCCCGACTGCTGTGCGCACTTCGAATGCCGCAACGAACTGCGCCACGACGGCGGCGATCACATCTTGTTTATCGGCCGCGTCGAGTCCTTCGAGCGTGGCGATCGCCCGCCGCTCATCTTTCACGGTGGCATGTATCGTGCATTGAGGGATCTGCCGCTGTCTTTCGAGGCGGCGATGGTGGAGGAAGACTAGTTCGTCCCGAAAGCGCAAGGCGTCACGCCGCGGGTGCGAACGACCCTGAACCTGCCATGGGATCTGGAGTCATAGTCGCAGACCGCACGCCGCAGGCGTGACGGCGACCGGATAGGAGGAACGTTCCATGTCGATTTTCAGCTCGTACCAGTCGCGCTTCGAGGCGGGCAAGGAAGAGGAATTGTCGGTCCAGGAGTACCTGGATCTGTGCAAGACCGACCCTTCCGCCTACGCCACCGCCGCGGAGCGCATGCTCATGGCGATCGGCGAGCCGGAACTGGTGGACACGCGGCTCGACGCCCGTGTGTCGCGCATCTTCTCCAACAAGATCATCAAGGTCTACCCGGCGTTCCGGGAGTTCTACGGGCTCGAGGAAGTGATCGAGAACATCGTCGCTTACTTCCGCCACGCCGCCCAGGGACTGGAGGAGAAGAAGCAGATCCTTTACCTGCTGGGGCCGGTGGGCGGCGGCAAGTCGTCGCTGGCCGAAAAGCTCAAATACCTGATGGAGAAGGTGCCCTTCTATGCGCTCAAGGGCTCGCCGGTGCACGAGTCGCCGCTCGGCCTGTTCAACGCCGCCGAGGACGGCCGTATCCTCGAAGAGGACTACGGCATTCCGCAGCGCTACCTCGGCAACATCATGTCGCCCTGGGCGGTCAAGCGCCTGCACGAGTTCAACGGCGACATCACACGCTTTCGCGTGGTGCGCCAGCACCCCTCGGTGCTGCGCCAGGTGGCGGTGGCCAAGACCGAGCCGGGGGACGAGAACAACCAGGACATCTCGTCGCTGGTGGGCAAGATCGACATCCGCAAGCTGGAGCAGTACTCCCAGAACGATCCCGATGCCTACAGCTTCTCCGGCGGCCTGTGCCTCGCCAACCGCGGCCTGCTGGAATTCGTGGAGATGTTCAAGGCGCCGATCAAGGTGCTGCACCCGCTGCTCACCGCCACCCAGGAAGGCAACTACAAGGGCACCGAGGGCTTCGGCGCGATTCCCTTCGAAGGCATCATCCTCGCCCACTCCAACGAGTCGGAGTGGGTGGCGTTCAGGAACAACCGCAACAACGAGGCCTTCCTCGACCGGATCTACATTGTCAAGGTGCCCTACTGCCTGCGGGTTTCGGAAGAGATCAGGATCTACGAAAAGCTGCTGCACAACAGCTCGCTCGCGGCCGCACCCTGCGCCCCCGACACGCTGCGCATGATGGCCCAGTTCGCCGCGCTCTCGCGCATCAAGGAGCCGGAGAACTCCTCCGTTTTCTCCAAGATGCGCATCTACGACGGCGAGAACCTGAAGGACACCGATCCCAAGGCCAAGTCCTACCAGGAATACCGCGACTTCGCCGGGGTGGACGAGGGCATGAGCGGGCTGTCCACGCGCTTCGCCTTCAAGACTCTGTCCAAGGTGTTCAACTTCGACCACCGCGAGGTGGCGGCCAACCCGGTGCACCTCATGTACGTGCTGGAGCAGCAGATCCAGCAGGAACAGTTCCAGCCCGAGATCGAGCAGAAGTACCTGCGTTTCATCAAGGAGTACCTGTCGCCGCGCTATGCCGAATTCATCGGCAAGGAGATCCAGACCGCCTACCTGGAGAGCTACTCGGAATACGGCCAGAACATTTTCGACCGCTACGTCACCTACGCCGACTTCTGGATCCAGGACCAGGAATACCGCGATCCGAACACCGGCGAGTCGCTGGACCGCGCGGCCCTCAATGACGAACTGGAGAAGATCGAAAAGCCCGCCGGCATCAGCAATCCGAAGGATTTCCGCCACGAGATCGTGAATTTCGTGCTGCGGGCGCGGGCCAAGAACGCTGGCAAGAACCCGGTGTGGACCAGCTACGAGAAGCTGCGCGCGGTGATCGAGAAGAAGATGTTCTCCAACACAGAGGAACTGCTGCCGGTGATCTCCTTCAACGCCAAGGCATCCGGCGACGAGAAGAAGAAGCACGAGGACTTCGTCAACCGCATGGTCGCCAAGGGCTACACCGAGAAGCAGGTACGCCTGCTGTCCGAGTGGTACCTGCGCGTGCGCAAGTCGTCTTGACGGACTTGGGATTCAGGAGCGGGCAGCGGGGGGCCAGGCCCCCGCCTCGCGCCTGCCCAACTCGATCCTCAATCCTCGATCCTCGATCCTAAAAAATGTTCCAGATCGTCAACCGCCGTTTCGACAGCAAGAAGAAGAGCACCGTCAACCGGCAGCGTTTCTTCCGGCGCTTCAAGAGCCAGATCCGCCGCGCGGTGTCGGACGCCATCAGCGGGCGCAGCGTCACCGACATCGATAACGGCGAGAGCGTCTCGATTCCCGCCAGGGATCTGTCCGAGCCCCAGTTCGTCCACGGCAAGGACGGCGTGTGGGAGCAGGTCTTCGCCGGTAACGACCAGTTCCATGCCGGCGACGAAGTGCAGCGCCCCATGGGCGGCGGCGGACAGGGTGGCAGCGGCGCCGGCGACTCCGGCGAGAGCCAGGACGAGTTCGTGTTCCAGCTCTCGCGCGAGGAATTCCTCAACGTCTTCTTCGACGACCTGGCGCTGCCCAATCTGGTGAAGACCCAGCTCGCGCGCATTACCGACTACAAGAGCGTGCGCGCCGGCCACACCTCCAGCGGTGTGCCGGCCAACATCAACGTCATCCGCTCGATGCGCGGCGCGCTAGGCCGGCGGCTGGCGATCGGCACTCCCTTCCGCGAGCAGTTGCGCGAGGCCGAGGAGAAGCTGGAAGAACTGCTGGAGACGCGCGGCGAGGACGACGACGAGGTCATGGCGCTGCGCGAGCAGATCGGCCGCCTGCGCGCCAAGATCGAAGCCATCCCCTTCATCGACAGCTTCGACCTGCGCTACAACAACCGCGTCAAGCAGCCCAAGCCGTCGACCCAGGCGGTGATGTTCTGCCTGATGGACGTCTCGGGCTCGATGGACGAGCAGAAGAAGAGCATCGCCAAGCGCTTCTTCATGCTGCTCTACCTGTTCCTCACCCGCACCTACGAGCTGATCGACGTCGTTTTCATCCGCCACCACACCACGGCCAAGGAGGTGGACGAGGAGGACTTCTTCCATTCCCGCGAGTCGGGCGGCACTGTGGTGTCGAGCGCGCTGCACCTGATGCGCGAGATCGTGCTCGATCGCTATGCCGGCGGCAACTGGAACATCTATGCCGCCCAGGCCTCCGACGGCGACAACTGGGAGAACGACTCGCCGATCTGCGCCGACCTGCTGCTCAACGGCGTGCTGCCGCTGGTGCAGTACTTCGCCTACATCGAGATCACCCAGGGCGAGCCGCAGAATCTGTGGCGCGAGTACGAGAAGGTGGCGCTTGCCGCGAGAAACTTCGCCATGCAGCACATCGAGAACCTGCCGGACATCTACCCGGTGTTCCGCGAACTGTTCAAGAAGAAACTCGCATGAGCATGGAACCGGAAGTCAGTCCCCAGGAAGCGCCTCCTGTGTTGCCCGAACGGCCGGCGCATGCCGCGGGAGCGGCGCGCGAGCCGCTGCCCTCGCCGTCGGAATGGAGCTTCGAACTGATCGACCGCTACTACGCCGAGATCGAGCGCGTCGCCCTGGCCTACGGCCTCGACACCTATCCCAACCAGATCGAACTGATCACCGCCGAGCAGATGATGGACGCCTACGCCTCGGTGGGCATGCCGGTCAACTATCACCACTGGTCCTTCGGCAAGCACTTCCTGTCCACCGAGAAGGGCTACAAGCGCGGCCACATGGGCCTGGCCTACGAGATCGTCATCAACTCCGATCCCTGCATCGCCTATCTCATGGAAGAGAACACCATGACGATGCAGGCGCTGGTGATCGCCCACGCCTCCTACGGCCACAACTCGTTCTTCAAGGGCAACTACCTGTTCCGCACCTGGACCAATGCGGACAGCATCATCGACTACTTCATTTTCGCGCGCAATTTCATCGCCGAATGCGAACAGCGCCACGGCGAGGAGGAAGTGGAACTGCTGCTGGACTCCTGCCACGCCCTGATGAGCGTCGGCGTCGACCGCTACAAGCGGCCGCAGAAGCTCTCGCTCGCCAAGGAGCGCGAGCGGCAGAAGGAGCGCGAGGCCTACCAGCAGTCGCAGGTCAACGCCCTGTGGCGTACCCTGCCCGAGCGCGAGGCGCGGGAGGACAAGGTCGCCGCGCTGCGCTTTCCGCCGGAGCCGGAGGAGAACCTGCTCTACTTCATCGAGAAGAGCGCGCCGCTGCTGGAACCCTGGCAGCGCGAAATCGTGCGCATCGTGCGCAAGATCGCCCAGTACTTCTACCCCCAGCGCCAGACCCAGGTGATGAACGAGGGCTGGGCCTGCTTCTGGCACTACACCATCATCAACACCCTGTACGACGAGGGCCTGCTGGCAGACAACTTCATGCTGGAATTTCTCCAGCATCACACCAACGTCGTCTATCAGCCGCCGTACAACACCCGCTACTACAGTGGCATCAACCCCTACGCGCTGGGCTTCGCGATGTGGATGGACATCAAGCGCATCTGCCAGGAGCCCACCGACGAGGACCGGCAGTGGTTCCCGGAGATCGCCGGCTCCGACTGGCGCGCGACCTTCGACTTCGCGATGCGCAACTTCAAGGACGAGAGCTTCGTCGCCCAGTACCTCTCGCCCAAGCTGATGCGCGACCTGCGCCTGTTCGCGGTGCTCGACGACGACCGCAACGCCGAGTTGCACATCGCCGCGATCCACGACGAGACCGGCTACCTCAAGGTGCGGCGCATCCTCTCGGAGCAGTACAACATCGGCAGCCGCGAACCCAACATCCAGGTGTGGAACGTCGACACGCGCGGCGACCGGACCCTGACGCTGCGCCACAGCGCCCACATGCGCCGCCCAATGGCCCCCGGCACGGCGGAAGTGCTCAAGCACGTCGCCCGACTGTGGGGTTTCGCCGTACGCATGGAAACCGCCGACGAGGACGGCACCGTGCACCTCACCGCCGAATGCCGCAACGAGAAGCGGCACCGCTGATCGCGCCCTGCCTGCCGTCCTCTGGCGGCTGACTCTTGCTGAGACGCAGGCTGGCTGGCTCGCAGAACCTGCGCCTTGGGGAATTCAGCCGATGCTCGTCAGCCGTCGCAGCACCTCGCTCCAGCCGTGGCTCAGCAGCACCATGAGCGGCACCACCGCCGCGAACAGGTAGAGCGCGCGGCGGATGCGCGTGTTGGCCCGCGTCATCTCCATGTAGTGGTCCATCACCAGCCGGCTCTTGAGCGCGATCAGCCCTGCAGCCGCCAGCGCCAGCGGCCAGCCGGCATGTCCGGTCTCGGCGAACCAGGCGCTCGCCAGGGTCAGCGAGACCAGCAGCAGCCATATCTTCTCGGCATGTCCCATGGCGGCGCCGCTACCTCAGCACGTAGAAGAAGGGAAAGATCACCAGCCAGATCACGTCCGTCGTGTGCCAGTACATCGCGGCCGCCTCTAGGCCGCCGTAGTCGCGCGACGAATACACGCCTAGCGCGCTGCGCACGCCCACCCAACCCAGGCCCAGCAAGCCCCAACTGACGTGCACCAGGTGGTTGAGAGTCAGGTAGTAGTAGACGGTGTAGAAGATGCCCGCCCGGCCGTCGATGTCGTGGGCGATGTTCCAGCGGATCTCGAAAAACTTGACGATCGGGTAGCCCAGCCCGAGCGCGATCGCCAGCGCCACCCAGCGCAGCGATGCGCCGCGCGCGTCGCGGCGCATCGCCTCCACCGCCTTCACCATGCAGTAGCCGCTGGTCAGCAGCAGCAGCGTGATGACGACGCCGGCGATCGTCGCCAGCTTGTCCGGCCCGGTGAGGAAAGCCTCGCGGTAATGCGCCTTGGCGACGAAGTACACGCAGAACAGCAGCAGAAACTCCACCAGCACGCAGAAGATCCCGACCCAGATGCCCGGATTGCCCGGCACCCGGCCATGGACGAACTCGCGGGTTGCCGCGATGGCGTCGGAATCGGCGAGGGCGGGCGCTTGGGCGGAATTCACCCGCGGCAGTGTAGGTGGCCCGCACTCCCGTGGGCATGAGCCAGATCAAGCGCGTAACTAAGCATCGCGAGGATCGCCGGCCGGTTTGCCACCGCTCTCCAGCGACTGACTTTCACTCGACCCTACCCGGAACCTGCCCCTCACCCCGGCCCTCTCCCCGCAAGCGGGGCGAGGGAGCACGCCAGTTCCCTCTCAACAGGAGCGGGTTGAGCGCTTCGATCGATGGGATTCCCGCCGCTAACGACGCGCTCTCTCCCCCGCCCGCGGGGGCTGGGGTGGGGGCGCTCAGTGCCCGAATTCGCGAAGCCGCGTACCCGCAAGCTGCTGCAGCCGAGCGCCAACTTGACAGCCCCTCAGCCCTCCCGCCCTGCGTCCGCTTGCTCAGGCGGCACCGCCCTCACCAGCCGACGCACCAGCAGGCCATTGGCGCCGAAGTCGGTCGCGCTCGCCGCATCCACGGTGAAGATATCCGTCCGTCCCGCCTCGGCGCCGTCTCGCCCCAGAGCCTCGCTGACGATGTAGGAGGTGCGCGGCAGTACCGGCGGCAGCTCGCGGGCTGGTTCCTCCTGCGGCGCCGGCAGCGTGAAGAACGGCGCCAGTTCCGGATCGGTCAACATCAGCGCCCGCCCGGTCAGATTCACCAGCATCAGCGACGAATCGTCGGAGGCGATCGCCGCCACGCCGGAGGCATAGACCAGCAGACCGCAGCAGGCGGTGGCGGCGGTGAGGATCATGCGCGCCTCGGCCTGAAGCACGCCGAGGTCGGAAGTCAGGATCGCCATACCGGCGACAAAGGCTCCGCCGGCATACAGCGCGGTGCGCCGTGCAAAGGGCCGCGCCTGCCGCATCCGGTCCGCCGCGCCGTAGCGCAGGAACCAGCTTCCACAGGCGGCGAGAACGGCCAGGGTCAGAGTAATGCCCCAGTACAGGGTCCCTTCCATGAGCGAGCGGACGGTGGTCGTTGTGACGGTTCAGTCTAGCCTTGGCGGCAGGAAATCGCGCCCGGATTCGCGAATCGCTGCATCGAGCCACCTGTTCGCGAAGCGGCTGCGGCCAATTCAGCCGCGCCCTGTTCGATCAGGCTGCCCGCGAGTGACCCTCGCAATCCTACTCGTTTGGCGTGGAATCCCGACATATGAGCGCGGACGAGCCGCTACCCTCGTGCCGCGCCGTAGCCAGGGCGCCGCCGATCGTGCTTGACCACCAGGACAAGAATCCCTTCTGGCACGTCCCGATAAACGACCGTAAAGGGAAACCTCGCGGTCGGGAATCCACGGCGACCCCGAGACCGGGGCGTCCCAAGGGCCGGGTTCAAGAGCAGCAGTCCGGCAACGCGTTCGAACTCCGCGACGAACCTCGCGGCGAGTGCTGGCGAGGCCTCCGATTCGTAGAACGCTGCTGCCTCCGCAACGTCTCGCTCGGCTCCTGGATGAAGAATGACCCTCATCCAGGGAATCGGGGACGGAGCCGTGCCATGGCATCCTCAAGCGGCACGGCGACGACCTGCCCCGATTGAAGCTCCTCATCACGCGCTTCGGCAAGCTGCTCCCACGCTTCCTCCGCCTCTGCATCCACATCGAGACTCGCGACCAGGCGATCAAGCAGGCGTGCGCGATCAGCCTTCGAAAGGCTGAGAACCTGAGCCTGAAGGGTTTCGAGGGTGGTCGGTACAGGCATGTCGGACTCCAGGAAGGACGGCGTCCGTGTAGCTTGCCACATCCGGCGGAGGCCGTGCGCGAACGCGGGCTCTTGGGCGGAGGAGCGCTTCAGTTAGCGTTGGTGTCGCGACTGGAAGGCAAATTGGCCAAGGCCGGACACTCTGTAAGCATTGGAAATCAGTCTGACGCCGAAGGCGCCAGAGAAGATTCGATCACGTCCCTTCTTCCCCAAAAAGGGCCGATACGGTGCAGCTTTACGGGCTATTCGTGGTCTGTCCCTGGTTTCCCCTGGTTTCCCTGCTCGGCCTTCTCCCGCTGGTAGCGCTGCTCGGCCCGGGCCGCGATCTTGGCCTTAGCCGCCGCCATCGCCGCCAGCCGGTCCTCGCGCCGCTTGATCTCCTCAGGCAGGCGCACGCCGTCCGGGATGTCGGCTTGATCCGCCTGCTCGGCCAGGGCCAGCAGTTCCTGTACCTCAGCCTTGAGCTGGACTTCCAGCTTCTCGATGTGGCCATGCGAGAGCGCGCTGTGGCGTGAGGCGTTGGCGTGGATCTTGGTGCCGTCCAGGCAGACGTTACCCAGCTTGAGCAGCTTCATCTCCTTGGCCAGTTCCAGCACCTGCACGAACAGATCGCTCAGCTCGTCCAGGAAACGGCGGCGGAAGGTCGCCAGGGTGTCGTGATCGGGGTGAGTGTCCGCCGCGATGTAGCGAAAGGCCACCGAATCGTAGGTCGCCCGCTCCAGCTTGCGGCTGGAAAACACACCGGTGGCGTAGCCATAGACCAGGATCGCCAGCAGGGTCGCCGGATGATGCGCCTTGGAGCCGCATCCCGCGTATTGCCGGGTCAGATTGGACAGATCGAGCCGATCGATCACCTCAACAATGAAGCGCGCCAGGTGATCTTCGTTCAGCCAATCGTCCAGCGACGGCGGCAGCAGATAGTCGGTCTTGCGCTCGGCAACGATGAAGTTGGACATCGATCAGGCTCGCTCACTCAATGTTATGATTGTCGCATACCTGACCACGTGCAGGCGGAAGTCCGACAGGCTGCTAGTGCTGACGATTTGCTCAGTAGGTTCGGCCAGCCTGCAGGCGCCGGCAAAGTAGCCCACGAATTCGATCATCAACGTCAGAAGTGAAACTGACACTGATGCGGGCGCAATATCCGGGGTGACCATCGCCGCATTCAAGGCCATCGAGATCAGCCACCATACCGGGCAGTTCATCGGGAGGGGCATGGTCCCGTCGCAGCCGAGGGGCCGCGCCGTGCGCGGGCGCTGAGTCGCGGAGCCGCCCGCTCAGCGCGCAAAGGGGGCTGTGATATCTTACGCTGGGCGCAACGGCCCTCGTCGCGGGCATGAGCCTGAGTGACTGGGCGCGCGCCTCGTCGGGACGGGAAGGGCGAGATGCCGCGGTGCCGGGCGCGGCCTGACTGTCCATGAGCACAACGTGTTTCTCGACTGATGGGAGCAACGGCCATGAGATGTGCTGGTAGATGGGTGCGGTACGCGACGGTGGGACTGCTGCTTGGCGCAGGCCTGGGCGCTGCACAGGCCGCGTCCGACGATGCGAACCAGGTCCAGGACGCCGACAAGGCTCGGGCGCTGGCGGAGAAGCGACAGAAGATGATGGATTACTGCATGGGCAACCGCGGCAGCAAAGAGGATTGCGAAAAGGAGGTGAACTCCGAGTTGGCTGCCCAGGAGAACCCCGCGCAGCACTCGCAGGAAGTAGAGAGGCGCAGGGGAGGCCGCTAGATCGGCCAAGCGCGGCGCGCACACGGGGAAGTCGAGCCGTGCCGGCCAGAGTGCAGGATGCGCAGCGTTTGCGTCTTGAGCGAGGGCAGGATGATCTCGACCCGCGGCCGCGCTGCGGCGAGCCGGTTCAGCGCGAAACGCTTGCGCGCGGAATTCTCAGTCAGGTTCGGATTTCTCGGCGGTGGAAACCCACCGCGAACTGCCCTCGATGCCGTCCTGCAGCGGCTGACTTTGCCTGCGGCGCGGCGCCGACCGTGAGCGAATGGGGGGTCAGGCCGGCCGCTGCAGACTGACCGTCGGATCGCCCAGAATGACCATGGCAAGCCGGTCGAGGGCGATGAGCTTGCTGCGGCAGGCACGCTCCCTGGCGCCGGGGGCGTGGGCGTTGAGCGCGTCCAGCGCCTCCAGGTGATCCTGCAGCAGTCCGGCAACGGCGCGAAAGTAGCCCGCCAGCGCCAGCCCGATGGGTGGCGAGCTGGCGAGGTGCAACTGGCCGTAGAAGGCGTCGATGAGGGGCTGGGTGTTGCTCTGGCCGGTCACCGGGTCGCGCAGGGTCCAGTCGAAAGTGGGTTCGACGTGGCCGATGAAGGCGCGCGCCGGCTTGGCGCCGCCCAGCAGCGCCCGCGGCAGCGGCGCCTGGCAGGCGCCCGCGGCTGCGACGCCGTCAAGGGTACGGCCAAGGCTGGTGTCGGCGCCGACGATGCCGGCGAAGCGCGAGCGGCCGTCGGCGCCCGCGGAGCAGCAGGCGTGGGCGTACCAGATTGCGCCGTAGGGATTCCATGCGGACAGGGCGTCGAGCTTCATCGTCGTGCGCGCCTGGTCCACCGGCAGGCCGAGGTTGCCGCGCAGGGCTTGCGCGGCTTGCGGGTCGCTCCCCAGCGGGTAGGTGGCGCCGTGGCTGGAGGTCATGACGAATGCCGGATCGCGTTCGACCAGCGCGGCGATCAGCTTGTCATGGGTCGCCTCGGCGTCGCTGCGCAGGCCGAGCGCCATGTCGAACTCGCCGTCGTCGCTCAGCGCCTTGGCCAGGCGCTCGGCGATGGTCTTGCGCATCAGCCGCGTGATGTCCGGGTGGCCGTGGTCCACCGCCCATACCAGCGGCATCGCGCGGCGCTTGCTGCACTCGCCCCAGCCGCCGAGCAGCGCCTCGACGTAGCGCCCGAGGCCGGACTCGTCGAGATCGAGGCGGCCGACGAAGGCATCGGTTTGCAGGCGGTACTGGAAGCTCCAGGGAATTTCCGCTGGCGAAGCGGCGATCAGCAGATAGTGGGGCACCGCGTCCGCTTCCACGCCGCGCTTGCCCCTGAGGCTGGGCTCGGAATAGCTGCCGCCGGCGGCATAGCGGCCCAGACGGCCCTCGGCGAGATCGGCGCGGTAGCGGAAGACGGGCGCGTCGTTGCGCCGGCTCACCAGCTCCCGCAGCGGCGGGCTGAGATCCTCGCCGCGGGCCTTTTCCTCCGCTGGCCGATCGTTGTCCGGAACGATCAGACCCCAGCCGACGCGCGGGTCGCTCCAGTTCGCCAAGTCCAGCGGCTTGGGCGCGAGCATCTGCGCCGCCTGCGGCAGATCCCTGCGTGCGCCCCAGCGCCCCGCATCCGGGCCCAGGGCACCGTGCACCTCCTCCCCGCACCAGGCGTTGGCGTGGAGCTGGGCAGGATCGGTGCCGTACTCGTCAGCCATGGTCGAACTTGCCGTCTGCATTGGGCCAGTAGCTCTTCGGCACGCCCGCCAGCGTCTTGGCCATCACCGCCAGCCGGCGCTCCTCGTTGGTGTCGCCGCGCACCGTCTCCAGCCAGCCCGCGACCAGTCGCGCCCGTAGCTTGTAATCTGCCGCGTCGTCTTCGGAAACGGCAGCCGGCGGACGCTGGAAGGGCACGGGATCGACGCCCCGCACATAGAGCACGGGCAGAGCCCATTCCCGCGCGTTGGACGCATCGTTCCCATGCTTTTCGCAGATGAAGGAGCGGGCGTCGTGCAGCGGTTGCGCCCATTCGAACACTGCCTGGGCTTGTTGTTCCAGGGCCGTGGCGGCGCGGCGCAGCTCGTCGAACAGGCTGCGGTAGAAGGCGCGGGTGAAGTTGAATGCGTCTTCCGCGGCTACCGGCTCGATCATCGCCACGGCGGCCGGAAATCCGACCGACACCGCCTGATGCGCGATGGACTGCAACTCCCGGGTCGCCTCGCCGCCGGAGCAACAGTTGAGGGTCAGCAGCCATGGGTTGTCGAGCATGGTGCTCAGGTCGCCGAGCTGCTTGGCGCGAATCGTCACCGAAGCGCCGCTGCCGGCGACATAGTCGGCGCCGGTGGCAAGTTCGATCGCCTGCTCGGAAGGCGTGCTGCCGGCGCGCCCGTGGCAGAAGAAGTGGACGATGTTCGGTTGCCAGGCGGCGATTTCGCGGACGACCATGGCTCCGCTGTCTTCGATGTGGGATAGCTCGACCCAGTCGAGCCCGGCGTCGATGTCGGATTTGACGGCGTCATGGGTCTCGTCGTCCCCCGCCAGCAACCGCAGGCGCACTTGCAGACCGGACTGGCGCGCTGCCTTGGCCGCATCGCGCAGCATCTGCCATTCCTTCTTCTGGCCCGCGACGCCGTAGGCGGAAATCACCGCCAGCAGTTTCACCGGGGTTCGTAGCACCGGCGGCGGACGGTTCTGGCCGCTCATCGGGTCGGTGATGCGCCCGATCGGCCAGCGCCGGTCCAGGGCGAGGAACTCGTTGTTCTGGTCGCACAGGGTTTCCCAGTTGATCTGTTCCGCTTCGCCCTCCGAGAGCTTGAGGTAGATCGGGCTCACCTGGCCGGGCGGCGTGCCGGCGAGGTTGTCGAGAATGGCGGACAGCCCCGGATGCTTGCGCAATTCCTGCCGCACCAGGCAACCGCGCTCGCGCACGGCATTGTGCTGCGTCCATGCGGGCTGCGTCTCCGCCGAGAGCGAGATCGGCCACGGCTTCTGGGCTGCGGGGACCATGACCGGCGCGCGCTCGGCCTTGACGAACAGCATAGGCGCAGCACCGCCGATGTCGAAGCCGCCCGGGGAATCCACAGTGAATACCGTCCTCATGACGCGCCCCCGTTCGTCGGTCCGGCTTCGTCCGCCACGGCTGCGCGCAGGCGTGCAAGCGTCTCCATCGCGAGTTGGGTGTGTCGCGACTCCCGGTCCTGCGGCAGCAGTTCGTCCCGCGCCAGCTCCTGGTAATGCAGTTGCACCTGCTCGGCATAGCGCTCGGTGGCGGCGATCCACGGGTCGACGTTGTCCTCGCCGTCGAACAGCGGGTCCAGGGGCGAGGTATCGAGGCTGCGCGCCGCCTGCGTCTGCTGCGGGACGTTGCGCGCCAGCTCGGCGAAGGCCGGGCCGGCGCCGCGAGAGCGGGGCCGCGGGCCGGGCGCCGGCGCCGCTTCGACACTGAGGTAGGGCTGGCAATACATGAACAGCGCCGCCGAACGCGGCGCCGGCTGCGGCGTGTTGGCAAACAGGAAGTGGTAGCCCGCGGCCAGCGCATCGGCGCCGGGATCGACACGCAGGTTGTGCATCAGCATGGGGCCGGGACGGTTCTGCGCCAATTCGTCCGCCAGCGCCCGCAGTCCGGGTTCGGAGAAATTGTCGGGGACAGAGCTGAATGCCGAGGACCAGGCGCCAACCTGGGTCAGGAAGGTTTGCAGCTCGACCATGCCGACGGGGCCGGCCAGGTAGCGGTCGCTGCGGTCCAGCGGCGATTGGGCGAACAGCAGCGCGCCGCGGCCGCGGGAGAGGTAGCCGTGGCAGCAGAAATGCACCACGTCCACCGCGCGCTTGCGCAGCGCCTCCCGCATCCACAGCAGCCAGGGCGAGCGCAGCACGCCTGCCTGGTCCAGCAGCCGCGACGACGGATCCTCAGTGACATAGGGCGCCGCGGCATTGTTGTCATAGACGAAGATGTCCTGATCGAGCCGCCCGGCAGTTCGCCACTCGTCCCGCAGGCTACCGGCGAAGTCGGCATCGACGAACACGTGCAGCCGTGTGCGCCGCGGGGAGCCCTCCAGGATGCGCCGTGCCGTGAGCCGCACGCCCTGGTAGATCGAATTTTCCTCGCTGCCCAGGGGCGCGCTGGCGCACAGCGCGACGTCCAGGGAGGACGGCGCCTCCCGTGGCGGCGGGAAGAGAAAGTCGGGCAGCATCAGGATGGGACGGTGCAGCGCCTCGCCCAGCAGCCGCTCCCAGGGCACGAGGCGTAGCGCCCCGTAGGGCTTGACCAGATGCACCCAGAGCGGGCGCTCGCCTTCGGTCATCTCGCCGAACCAGGACGCAAGTTCCGACAGGAGATCGTCTGGCAGCCGGATCTGCGGCTCGGCGCCGGCCGCGATCTTGCGCGTGTCGAAGGGCTCGCGCAGGCCCATCGCGCCGGTGTGGCCCGGCCAACTGCGCACGTCCAGCAGCACGCCTTCGAGCTTGCACTGAAGGGTGAAGCGCACGTCAGGGGCGTCGCGCGCGACGTCCAGCAGTTCGGTCTTGAGCACGACGATGTCGTACTGGCGCTTGAGCAATTCGGCCATGGCGGCGCGGCCTCAGGTGTGGCGCAGGTGCGCGGTGGCGAGCTGGTAGGCGAGCCACCAGGTGGATGGATTGGTGATGTCGCCGTGGCCCGCGATGGTGCGCGTGCCATTCACGCCGACGATGCGGCTGCCGCCCGAGAGATCGTAGTCGGCGCCCGGATCGAGAATGTCCAGCATCGCCGCGCCCGAATCCTGCGGGCCGAACCCTCCGAGCGCAGCGTAGCGGCTGGGGCTGCCGCCGGCGGCGTATTGCAGCTCGCCCAGGTCGTCGGCACGGCGCACCGCCAGGTGGAACATCTTGGCCAGCGCGTCGTCGTTGGCGCTGTAGGTGGCGACGATGGGCCGGCGTACCCGCTCCAGGGCCTTGAAGAAGCCCCCCCGGACATGGCGCTCCGGCACGTCCGGCGCGAAGGCGTACTGCGACACCGCCGGCTGCAGCAGCAGTGCGGATTCCACCTTGCGCCTCAGTTGTGCCGGCACGCTGGCGGCCGTCATCACCACCTTGCAGCCGAAGGAATGACCGAGCAGGTGTATCCGCGCCTCGGAGCGGTCGAGCAGGCCCTGGAGCAGCGGCGCCACCCCCAGCGCGCCGACTCTTCCGGCGCGGTCCTTCATCTGCCACAAAGTGAACGGCTTGACGATGTTGCGCGGATCCAGGGCGGAGAAGATGTCGCCCAGACCCGCGGCCAGGGGCGCTCCGCCGCCGGCACCCCCGGCGCTGCCGATGGCGTCGTAGTCCGGTTCCGGCGATTCGAGGCAAGTCGCGGCGGCCACCAGGTCCTGCGCGCTCGGTGCGTCGGCGCGAGCGCCCTCGTCGTCGGCGCGGCTCACCGCCGCCAGCATGGCGGCAAGCTCCAGCGCCTGTGCCCGATCAAGCGTGTCCGCCTGCGCCAGTTCATGGAAGCGGCTGCGCTGCGGCGCCGGCAGGGCGGCGGCGACATCGCGCAGGGTATCGCTTTCGAGCTGGGCAGCTTCGTCCTGCTGCGCCGGTCCGGCGGCGGCGAAACCAGGGCCTTTTTCGCTCTCGAACCACGCCATCGCCTGGCTCGGCCAGAAGATGCCGACCAGCAGCGGCTTGTAGCCCGGTGGCATGGCGAGGCTGCGCTGGCTTCGCAACTGCTGGAAGCCGCGGATGAAGGACTCGTAGCGGCCGGTGGCGGCCTTCCAGTCGTTGTTCCAGCCGTGGGAGAACAGGAAGATGTCCGTATAGCCCGCGGCGGCGGCAAGCAGGTGCTCGCGTGTCTGCGGGCCCTCGCAGTTGCCGTCCTTGTCGAAGGGAATGATGTAGTAGGGAAACGCGTCGCCCTCGACAGTCGTGAGGGTGCGGTAGGGGCCGATGATCCGCGTGGCAGGCATGTCGACGCTCCTTCCTGGTTATGCAAATGGTAAAGCCACGCTGCCAGATCGCCCGGCCCGTGTCAAGGAAGCGGCGGTGCGGTGCGGCCGGGCGCGCAGCGTCTGCTCTCAGGTCTTGGTCCGGCGGAAGCGGGCGGAGCGCGTTGCGCGCGGGGTGGCCAGCGTGCGCGGTTTCCGCGGTGCGCGGGAACCGGAACCGCTGACTTCGGCCTTGGCGGCGCGTTTTGCGGGGATCGGCCCTTTCGGAGCCTTGATGCCGCGGGGCGCGCGGGGCGCCGGCGGCTCTACCAGAAACCGCTGCGCGATGGCATAGAACTCCTTGCGTTCTTCCATGCCGTTGTAGCCGCCGTTGATGGTGATGCTGATGTACTCGACCGGCGAGACGTCGATGATGTTTCCGCGGTACTTCTTCTTCAGCAGGTCCGCGTCCCCATGGTTGGCGACGTCGTTCAGGCCCCGCGTCTGCCAGAATTCGCAGGCACTCCATACGGCATACTCGGCCTGTTCGAGCAGTTCCGGGTTGTTGATGAAAAGGTCGCGGCGCCCCTTCTTGATTCCCAGTTGCAGGTAGTTGGCCCGTCCCGTGGTCTGGAAGATCCCACGTCCCTTGAAGCGGACGCCGTCGCCCGCCTGGGTGTTGCCCAGGTCGGCGCGCCCCTCGTAGGCGCGGCCGGAGGCATATTCGCGCAGCGTCTTGAAGTGGTCGGTCTCGTGGCAGGCCTGTGCCAGGAAATGGCAGTATTCCTGCGGCGTGTCGATTTCGTAGAGCGGACAGATGCGGTTCATCCACTCGGCGAGGCTGGTCATCAGGGACGTCCTGCGGCCGGCGATTGCGGTGAGATGTTCCGGGGTGATGATGAACGCCATTGCGCTGCTCCTTTGGCGAACCAGGGGGGACGCGACTCTCGAAGCATAGCCGCTCAGGTCGCCCCCGCGCCATAGCCTCCATGGGGCGCACATCTCGGGTATCCTCGCTGCCCCCCGTCGTGGCGGCCGGGCCTGTGCCGCCATGCTCCTCGATCCTTTGCCATGAACGACTCCAGTCTCCACTCACCGGTCCCGGCGCCGCAGTCGGCGCTGGCGCGCGAAGTGGCGCGCCGGCGCACCTTCGCCATCATCTCTCACCCCGACGCCGGCAAGACGACGCTGACCGAGAAGCTGCTGCTGTTCGGCGGCGCGATCCAGATGGCGGGCACGGTCAAGGCGCGCAAGAGCGGGCGCCATGCCACTTCGGACTGGATGGCGGTGGAGAAGGAGCGCGGCATCTCGGTGGCCAGCTCGGTGATGCAGTTCGAGTACGCCGGCTGCGTCTTCAACCTGCTCGACACGCCGGGCCACCAGGATTTCTCCGAGGATACCTATCGCGTGCTCACCGCGGTCGATGCGGCGGTCATGGTGGTGGACTCGGCCAAGGGGGTCGAGGAGCAGACCATCAAGCTGCTGGAGGTGTGCCGGCTGCGCTCGACGCCGATCATCACCTTCATCAACAAGCTCGACCGTGAGGGCCGCGCGCCGCTGGAACTGCTGGACGAGATCGAGTCGGTACTGCGCATCCACTGCGCGCCGGTGACCTGGCCGATCGGCATGGGCAAGCGCTTCCAGGGCGTGTACCACCTGTTGCGCGACGAGATCCTCAGCTTCACGCCCGGCCAGGAGCGCGCCAACCAGGAGGTGCAGGCGCTGCTGGGCCTGAACCATCCCCACCTTGAGAAAGACTGGGCGATGGAGATGGAGACGCTGCGGGAGGACATCGAACTGGTGCGCGGCGCCGGCGCCGCCTTCTCGCTGGCGGACTTCCTCACGGGCGAGCAGACGCCGGTGTTCTGCGGTTCGGCGATCAACAACTTCGGCGTGCGCGAGATCCTGCGCGCGCTGGGCGAATGGGCGCCCCCGCCCCAAGCGCGGGACGCCGGCACGCGCCAGGTCGTGCCGACCGAGCCGGCGTTCACCGGTTTCGTGTTCAAGATCCAGGCCAACATGGACCCGAACCATCGCGACCGCATCGCCTTCCTGCGGGTGTGCTCGGGACGCTACACGCCGGGCATCAAGGTGCGGCACCTGCGCCTCGGGCGCGAGATGAAGATCGCCAACGCCGTCACCTTCATGGCCAACGAGCGCTCGCTGTTGGAGGAGGCGGTGGCGGGCGACATCCTGGGGGTGCACAACCACGGCCAGCTCCAGATCGGCGACACCCTCACCGAGGGCGAGGTTCTGACTTTCAAGGGCATTCCCTACTTCGCGCCGGAACTGTTCAGCCGGGCGCAACTGCGCGACCCGCTGCGCGCCAAGCAGTTGCAGAAGGGCCTGCGCGAGCTGGGAGAGGAGGGCGCGGTGCAGGTGTTCGAGCCCCTGGCGGACAACAACCTGCTGATGGGCGCGGTGGGGCAGCTCCAGTTCGAGGTCGTCGAACACCGCCTGCGCACCGAGTACGGCGTCGACGCCCGCTTCGAGCGGGTCGGCATCCACACTGCGCGCTGGGTCACCTGTGAGGACAATGCGGTGCTGACAGAGTTCGTCCGCAACCAGCGTGGCCGGCTGGCAAAGGACGTGGATGGCAATCTGGTCTATCTGGCCGACACGCGCTACAACCTGATGGTCACCATGGAACGCAGCCCCAAGGTCCAGTTCCACGACACCCGGGAGCACGGTCAGCGGCTCGACGCCTGAGTCCCTCGGGCGCTCCACGAAGGCAGTCGGCCAGAGCCGGTGTTGACATGCCCCATATCCCGACTAAAATGCTCGACTATTCACTCAAACTTTTAGGGAGACAGACATGATCCTCATCAACGGCAAGGAAATCGAGACCGACGCGGAAGGCTATCTGGCGAGCCTGGACGACTGGTCGGAAGACGTCGCCAGCTATCTGTCGCAGCAGGACAACCAGGATCTGACCGAAGACCACTGGAAGCTGCTGCACTGGATTCGCGGCTACTACGCAGAGTTTGGCACTGCGCCCAACCTGCGCATCATGCAGAAGGTACTGAAGAACGACTTGGGCGAGGAGTTCGGAGACAAGAAGCGCTTGTTCGACCTCTTCCCCTACGGTCCGGCCAAGCAGGGCGCCCGCTATGCGGGGATGCCCAAGCCCACCGGCTGCGTCTGATCCCGGGCTGGCGTCCGGGATCGGCAAATCCGGGCGTCAGTCGAGCAGGGCGATCGGCGAGGAGCGCACGAGTTCGATGCGTGCCGTCAGCGGTTCGCTGTGGCGCCTGAACTCGGCGAGGGCGCCGGCTTCCAGGGGCAGCGAAACCGGAAGCGCCGCAGACAGGGGATTCTGGTGCACGTTGTCGATGCGGAATTCGTAGTGCAGGTGCGGCCCGGTAGCCCAGCCGGTCATGCCCACGTAGCCGATCACGTCCCCCTGGCTCACGCGAGTGCCTTTCCTCATGCCGGGCAGTGAAGCCATTCAGATGACCGTAATGGGTCGAGTATTTGCTGTGGTGCTTGACGACGACGATGTTGCCGTAGCCGTTCTGGCGCCCGACGAAATCCACAATCCCGTCCGCGGTCGCCTTGACCCGGGTTCCCGTGGGTGCGGCGTAGTCGACGCCCTTGTGGGCGCGCCAATCCTGCATGATCGGGTGGCGGCGCATGGCGAAGCCGGAACTGATCCGCGACACCTCCAGCGGCGAGCGGAGGAAGGCTGCCTTCAGACTCTTGCCCTCGGGGGAGTAGTAAGTGCCCCCGGACTGCCCTGACGCATAGTACACAGCCTTGTAGCGCTGGCCGCCATTGCTGAACTCGGCGGCGAGAACGCGGCCGGCGCGCAGCGGCTGGCCCTGATGGTAGATCGTCTCGAACACCACCGAGAAGCGGTCGCCGCGACGTAGCTCGCGATGGAAGTCGATCTCGGTGCCGAAGATTTCGGTGAGTTGCACGGCGACGTTGTCCGGGATGCCGGCATCGTCGGCCGCGGCGAACAGCGAACTGCGGACCTCGCCGGACTTCATGGATACCCGGGTTTCGAGTTCCAGCTTCTGCTCGGCGGCGGTGAAGGAATCGCCCTTGCGCTCGACGACGATGGCGCGGTCCTCGGCATTGAGCGGAAAGACCAGCGCAAAAAGCTTGCCGTCGGCATCGGTGCGGGTGGTGACCCACTTGCCGGGACGAAGCTGCCGGAACAGGGCGCTGGTGCGCTTGTCCTGGCGCAGGAACTCTGCGGCTTGCGGGTCATCGACGCCCATGCGGGCGAGCAGGCTGGCGATCGAATCGCCGCGCTGCACGCGCTCCTCGCGGATGTAGAGCGCCTCCGGTTCGATGCTGTCGGCCGCGGAAACTTCGATTCGCGGCAGGGGGAGCGTTTCGATCACCACCTGCTGCGAGGCCTGAAGCTGGGCCGTGGTCGGGGCCACGGCGAAGGCGGCAACCATGCCGAACAAAGATGTTCCGGCAACGGCTGCGGTACCCCAGAAGTGCCTGGGCTTGCTTTCGCGAAGCGAGAGCAGATGCGCTAGAATTCGCGTCCTTCGTGTGCTCATGCCGTCCGGTCCGGGCAAAAAACCGCGCGGAGTGTAACAGAAGTCACAGAATCCCCAAGCTCGGAACAGCTTCCCGATGGCCGAAATTGACGAACGTTTGTCCCAGATCAAGCGCGGCTGCGAGGAAGTCCTGATCGAGTCAGAGCTTGCCGAGCGCCTCAAGACCGGTCGTCCGCTGCGGGTCAAGGCCGGATTCGATCCCACGGCGCCCGACCTGCACTTGGGCCACACCGTCCTCATCAACAAGTTGCGGCATTTCCAGGATCTTGGCCACCATGTGATGTTCCTCATCGGGGACTTCACCGGGATGATCGGCGATCCTTCGGGCAAAAACGCGACCCGGCCGCCGCTCACCCGCGAGCAGATCGAGCAGAACGCCCGCACCTATCAGGAGCAGGTGTTCAAGATCCTCGACCCGCTGCGCACCGAGATCCTGTTCAATTCCGCGTGGATGGCGCCGCTGGGCGCGGCCGGCATGATCAAGCTGGCGGCGCTGCACACTGTCGCCCGCATGCTGGAGCGTGACGACTTCGCCAAGCGCTTCGCCAACAATCAGCCGATCGCCATCCACGAGTTCCTTTATCCGTTGTGCCAGGGCTACGACTCGGTGGCGATGCGCGCCGACGTGGAACTGGGCGGCACCGACCAGAAGTTCAACCTGCTGGTGGGCCGCGAGCTGCAGAAACACCATGGCCAGCCGCCCCAGGTCATCGTGATGATGCCGCTGCTGGAGGGGACCGACGGCGCCAACAAGATGTCGAAGTCGCTCGGCAATTACATCGGCATCAACGAGGCGCCGCGGGAAATCTTCGGCAAGCTGATGTCGATCTCCGACGAACTGATGTGGCGCTATTACGAGCTGCTGTCCTTCCGGCCGGTGCCTGAGGTGGCGCGCCTCAAGGACGAGGTCGGCCAGGGGCGCAACCCCCGCGATGCGAAAGTCATGCTGGCGCAGGAGATCGTCGAGCGCTTCCACAGCCGCGCCGCGGCGGAGCATGCGCTCGCGGATTTTGAGGCACGCTTTCGCCAGAACGCGATCCCCGACGACATCGCCGAAGTGAACGTCCCGCTCGGCGGCGGTCTGGCGATTGCGCAGGTGCTCAAACAGGCCGGACTCACCGCCAGCACCTCGGAGGCGCTGCGCATGATCGACCAGGGCGGCGTGCGCATCGACGGCGAGCGCGTGAGCGATCGCGCGCTGGTGCTGAAGCAGCCCGCCACAGTCGTGCTTCAGGTCGGGAAACGCAAGTTTGCCCGCGTGACGCTGGCCTGAGATCCTGCTCGCCGCCGCGTGCAGTCACGCGGCGGTAAAAATTCTGAAAAGTCGTTGACCAGAACCTTCGGGTCGGTATAATGCGCGGCTCTTCTCGCTACGGCGGGACGTTCTTTAACAAACCAAACAGCCGATAGGTGTGGGTGCTGGGTTGAGGCGGTGGGGTGATAGCGAGCGGGGGCAGGCGAATCGGGTCTGTGGCCGTGCCGGGGAGCGAGCCGCGAGGCGAGCGCGCTGGCGATTCTTAAGGATTGCGTTGTCGTCCCGAAGCAAAGAGATCGAGTGCTCACACGGAAGTAACAAGTTCTGGTCGTCCTTCGCAAGGGGGGCGGCTGGGGCGGGTAAAACCGTTGAGTTTGCAAGGATTTAACTGAAGAGTTTGATCCTGGCTCAGATTGAACGCTGGCGGAATGCTTTACACATGCAAGTCGAGCGGCAGCGCGGGGGCAACCCTGGCGGCGAGCGGCGAACGGGTGAGTAACGCATCGGAACGTACCCAATCGTGGGGGATAACGAGTCGAAAGATTCGCTAATACCGCATACGCCCTGAGGGGGAAAGCGGGGGATCCTAAGCAGAGCGCACAGGGTTGTGCGTTGTGCTTAGGACCTCGCGCGATTGGAGCGGCCGATGTCCGATTAGCTAGTTGGTGGGGTAAAGGCTCACCAAGGCGACGATCGGTAGCTGGTCTGAGAGGATGATCAGCCACACTGGGACTGAGACACGGCCCAGACTCCTACGGGAGGCAGCAGTGGGGAATTTTGGACAATGGGCGCAAGCCTGATCCAGCCATTCCGCGTGAGTGAAGAAGGCCTTCGGGTTGTAAAGCTCTTTCGGCCGGGAAGAAATCGTTCGCTCTAACATAGCGGATGGATGACGGTACCGGAAGAAGAAGCACCGGCTAACTACGTGCCAGCAGCCGCGGTAATACGTAGGGTGCGAGCGTTAATCGGAATTACTGGGCGTAAAGCGTGCGCAGGCGGCGCATTAAGACAGGTGTGAAATCCCCGGGCTCAACCTGGGAATTGCGCTTGTGACTGATGTGCTCGAGTTCGGCAGAGGGGGGTGGAATTCCACGTGTAGCAGTGAAATGCGTAGAGATGTGGAGGAACACCGATGGCGAAGGCAGCCCCCTGGGTCGCGACTGACGCTCATGCACGAAAGCGTGGGGAGCAAACAGGATTAGATACCCTGGTAGTCCACGCCCTAAACGATGTTGACTAGGTGTTGGGGAAGGAGACTTCCTTAGTACCGTAGCTAACGCGTGAAGTTGACCGCCTGGGGAGTACGGTCGCAAGATTAAAACTCAAAGGAATTGACGGGGACCCGCACAAGCGGTGGATGATGTGGATTAATTCGATGCAACGCGAAAAACCTTACCTACCCTTGACATGCCAGGAACCTTGGTGAGAGCCAAGGGTGCCCGAAAGGGAGCCTGGACACAGGTGCTGCATGGCTGTCGTCAGCTCGTGTCGTGAGATGTTGGGTTAAGTCCCGCAACGAGCGCAACCCTTGTCATTAATTGCCATCATTAAGTTGGGCACTTTAGTGAGACTGCCGGTGACAAACCGGAGGAAGGTGGGGATGACGTCAAGTCCTCATGGCCCTTATGGGTAGGGCTTCACACGTCATACAATGGTCGGTACAGAGGGTTGCCAAGCCGCGAGGTGGAGCCAATCCCAGAAAGCCGATCGTAGTCCGGATCGCAGTCTGCAACTCGACTGCGTGAAGTCGGAATCGCTAGTAATCGCGGATCAGCATGTCGCGGTGAATACGTTCCCGGGTCTTGTACACACCGCCCGTCACACCATGGGAGTGGGGTTCACCAGAAGTAGGTAGCTTAACCGCAAGGAGGGCGCTTACCACGGTGAGCTTCATGACTGGGGTGAAGTCGTAACAAGGTAGCCGTATCGGAAGGTGCGGCTGGATCACCTCCTTTCTAGAGCGAAGCCAAAGCGCAGTACCCACAACCTATCGGTTGTTACTCGGGGAGCAGGATGGGGCAACCCGGTTCTTGCGTCATTCCCCGAAAGCGGGTCTGTAGCTCAGCTGGTTAGAGCACCGTCTTGATAAGGCGGGGGTCGATGGTTCGAACCCATCCAGACCCACCAAGCACATATCGGGGGTGTAGCTCAGTTGGGAGAGCGCCTGCTTTGCAAGCAGGAGGTCATCGGTTCGATCCCGTTCACCTCCACCAATTCGGTGAGGCGTAAGGAGTAAGAAGTCAGGGGTGAAAAGCGCAAGGCTTTGCACCGGACTTGCTACTCCTCACCCCTTACTGGGGTTGATAGGCTGTTGATCTTTAACAATTCGGAAGAAGTGAAATGCATCGATTCGATGAGGGATCGATGCATGGGTAGTGATTGCATGCAGCGCTGGCCGCAAGGTTGGCGCTGGCACAAGCGTTGAGAAGCCTGGAGCGAAGCGAGTTGCGGCGAAAGCGCGCGATGCGCAACGTTATAGGATCAAGCGAATAAGTGCATGTGGTGGATGCCTTGGCGATCACAGGCGAAGAAGGACGTGGCAGCCTGCGAAAAGCTGCGGGGAGCTGGCAAACAAGCTTTGATCCGCAGATATCCGAATGGGGAAACCCGGCCCGCAAGGGTCATCCCACCCTGAATCCATAGGGGTGAGGAAGCGAACCTGGTGAACTGAAACATCTAAGTAGCCAGAGGAACAGACATCAACCGAGATTCCCAAAGTAGTGGCGAGCGAAATGGGACCAGCCTTCACGATTTAGCATGTCGGTTAGCAGAATGCTCTGGAAAGGGCGGCCGTAGTGGGTGATAGCCCCGTATGCGAAAACCGGTGTGTGGAACTGAGCGTGAGACAAGTAGGGCGGGGCACGTGAAACCCTGTCTGAACATGGGGGGACCATCCTCCAAGGCTAAATACTCGTGATCGACCGATAGTGAACCAGTACCGTGAGGGAAAGGCGAAAAGAACCCCGGGAGGGGAGTGAAATAGATCCTGAAACCGCATGCATACAAACAGTGGGAGCCCCTGCTTCAAGCACCTTTGGGTTCTTTGTTGCCCGCGTCGAAGGCGCGACGCAACGAAAGACGTTAGAGGGGAGTGAAGTGGTGACGGTTGGTTTGAACACGTAGTGTTCAAGGCAACGGTCAGTCCTGCGAAAACACCCGCAGGGTGTTTGAAGCAGGGGTGACTGCGTACCTTTTGTATAATGGGTCAGCGACTTACGTTCAGTAGCGAGCTTAACCGCATAGGGTAGGCGTAGCGAAAGCGAGTCTGAATAGGGCGATTCAGTTGCTGGGCGTAGACCCGAAACCGGATGATCTACCCATGGCCAGGATGAAGGTTGGGTAACACCAGCTGGAGGTCCGAACCCACTAGTGTTGAAAAACTAGGGGATGAGCTGTGGGTAGGGGTGAAAGGCTAAACAAATCCGGAAATAGCTGGTTCTCTCCGAAAACTATTTAGGTAGTGCCTCCTGTAGTACTCCCGGGGGTAGAGCACTGTTATGGCTAGGGGGTCATTGCGACTTACCAAACCATTGCAAACTCCGAATACCGGGAAGTAGCGCAGGGGAGACAGACAGCGGGTGCTAACGTCCGTTGTCGAGAGGGAAACAACCCAGACCGCCAGCTAAGGTCCCAAATGACGTGCTAAGTGGCAAACGAAGTGGGAAGGCCCAGACAGCCAGGAGGTTGGCTTAGAAGCAGCCATCCTTTAAAGAAAGCGTAATAGCTCACTGGTCGAGTCGTCCTGCGCGGAAGATGTAACGGGGCTAAGCACGTAACCGAAGCTGCGGATTCAGGGATCAGATGTCAGGGATCAGGAATCAGAATGGCGAGCAAGTTTGAAGACTTGGGCGTGTTCCGCAGGGCCTACAAGGTCTCGCTGGAACTGCACAAGGCGACGCTGGCAATGCCCGGTATCGAGCAGTTTGCGCTTGCCGATCAGATACGGCGCGCGAGCAAGTCGATCTGTGCAAACCTGGCGGAGGGCTTTGGCAAGCAAAGCCAGTCCAAGGCCGAATTCAAGCGATACATTCTGATGGCCATCGGATCGTCGGACGAAATGCGCGTCTGGCTCCGATACTGCCTTGATCTGAACTACATCACGTTGGAGCAATGGACAGCATGGCGAGACGAGTACCAACAGATCTCGAAGATGCTGCACGGGTTGATCAAACCGCCAAACCCGCGAGGGGGCGAAGGTTTTATCGGATCCCTGATTCCTGACCTCTGATCCCTGGATGGTAGGAGAGCGTTCCGTAGGCCTGCGAAGGTGTCTCGTAAGGGATGCTGGAGGTATCGGAAGTGCGAATGCTGACATGAGTAGCGATAAAGCGGGTGAAAGGCCCGCTCGCCGAAAGCCCAAGGTTTCCTGCGCAACGTTCATCGGCGCAGGGTGAGTCGGCCCCTAAGGCGAGGGCGAAAGCCGTAGTCGATGGGAAACAGGTCAATATTCCTGTACCGGTCCATGATGCGATGGGGGGACGGAGAAGGTTAGGCCAGCCAGGTGTTGGACGTCCTGGTTTAAGCGTGTAGGCGTGGCCCTTAGGCAAATCCGGGGGTCTTAGCCGAGGCGTGATGACGAGGTCTCTTTGAGACCGAAGTGGTTGATACCCTGCTTCCAGGAAAAGCCTCTAAGCTTCAGTCATGGACTGACCGTACCGCAAACCGACACAGGTGGGCAGGATGAAAATTCTAAGGCGCTTGAGAGAACTCAGGAGAAGGAACTCGGCAAATTGACACCGTAACTTCGGGATAAGGTGTGCCCCGCTAGGTTGTAGGCGTACAGCCGAAGGCCGATGGGGCCGCAGAGAATCGGTGGCTGCGACTGTTTAATAAAAACACAGCACTCTGCAAACGCGATGAGCGGACGTATAGGGTGTGACGCCTGCCCGGTGCCGGAAGGTTAAGTGATGGGGTGCAAGCTCTTGATCGAAGCCCCGGTAAACGGCGGCCGTAACTATAACGGTCCTAAGGTAGCGAAATTCCTTGTCGGGTAAGTTCCGACCTGCACGAATGGCGTAACGATGGCCACACTGTCTCCTCCTGAGACTCAGCGAAGTTGAAATGTTTGTGAAGATGCAATCTCCCCGCGGCAAGACGGAAAGACCCCATGCACCTTTACTGTAGCTTTGCATTGGACTGTGACGGGACTTGTGTAGGATAGGTGGGAGGCTGTGAAGCGGGGGCGCTAGCTCTCGCGGAGCCAACGTTGAAATACCACCCTGGTGTCGTTGCGGTTCTAACCTAGGGCCCTGAACCGGGCTCGGGGACCGTGCATGGTAGGCAGTTTGACTGGGGCGGTCTCCTCCCAAAGAGTAACGGAGGAGTTCGAAGGTACGCTAGCTACGGTCGGACATCGTAGTGATCGTGCAATGGCACAAGCGTGCTTGACTGCGAGACTGACAAGTCGAGCAGGTGCGAAAGCAGGACATAGTGATCCGGTGGTTCTGTATGGAAAGGCCATCGCTCAACGGACAAAAGGTACGCTGGGGATAACAGGCTGATTCCTCCCAAGAGTTCATATCGACGGGGGAGTTTGGCACCTCGATGTCGGCTCATCACATCCTGGGGCTGTAGCCGGTCCCAAGGGTATGGCTGTTCGCCATTTAAAGTGGTACGTGAGCTGGGTTTAAAACGTCGTGAGACAGTTTGGTCCCTATCTGCCGTGGGCGCTGGATATTTGAGGGGACCTGCTCCTAGTACGAGAGGACCGGAGTGGACGTGCCGCTGGTGTACCGGTTATGACGCCAGTCGTATCGCCGGGTAGCTAAGCACGGAAGAGATAACCGCTGAAAGCATCTAAGCGGGAAACTCGCCTCAAGATGAGATATCCCGGGGACTCGATCCCCCTGAAGGGTCGTCCGAGACCAGGACGTTGATAGGCCGGGTGTGGAAGCGCAGTAATGCGTTAAGCTAACCGGTACTAATTGCCCGTGCGGCTTGATCCTATAACCTTGCGCATCACAACCGCTTGTGCCACCGCGCACCACCCAATCACCACCCCCAACACTTCTTCCAATCGCGTCAGCTCCCGAGCCCCCCGCGCTCCCGACCCCTGACACCCCGCTTAACGTCTGACGACCATAGCGCTGTGGAACCACCCCTTCCCTTCCCGAACAGGACCGTGAAACGCAGCCGCGCCAATGATAGTGCCCACCTCGGGTGCGAAAGTAGGTCATCGTCAGACTAACTACACCCCCACCACAAAGCCCGCTACGCCTCACCGCTTAGCGGGCTTTTGGCTTTCTCGGGACTGGGGTGCCGCCTTCCAGGAACTGACTTTCCTTCAACTCCCGGTTCGGACCCCGCCCGGTACGACGCACCGTGACGATGCAGACCTGCGGTGCGGACGCACCCGAGCGGTGCGCCGCGATTCGCCGCTAGACCCAGGCGATAGCGCCAAGTGCATGATAATACGAACTTGACGCGCGTTGGAACGTGAGTTGCATAGCGCCCCCGATTCGTGCATAGGGAGCCGCCATGGAACAACTCAAATCATCTGCCGACGTCCTGTTCATTCTGCTGGGGGCCATCATGGTGCTGGCCATGCATTCCGGCTTCGCGTTCCTCGAACTGGGCACGGTGCGCAAGAAGAATCAGGTCAACGCCCTGGTGAAGATCCTCACCGATTTCGCCATGTCGACTGTGGCGTACTTTTTCATCGGCTATGGCATCGCCTACGGCTTCCACTTCATGGTGGGGGCCGAGCAACTGGCTCAGAAGAGTGGCTTCGAGCTGGTCAAATTTTTCTTCCTGCTGACCTTCGCGGCGGCGATTCCGGCCATCGTGTCCGGCGGCATCGCGGAGAGGGCACGATTTGGGCCCCAGCTTGCAGCCACCGTCGTCCTGGTCGGTTTCGTCTATCCCTTCTTCGAAGGTATCGCCTGGAACGACAAGCTTGGTCTCCAGCCTTGGCTGGAAGCGAGCTTCGGCGCCAAGTTCCACGACTTCGCCGGCTCCGTTGTGGTGCATGCGGTGGGTGGCTGGATCGGGCTGATGGCCGTGGTGCTCCTCGGTGCGCGGCGCGGGCGCTACACCAAGGACGGGCAGGTCTCCGCCCATCCGCCGTCGAGCATTCCCTTCCTGGCGCTGGGCGCCTGGGTGCTGACCGTGGGGTGGTTCGGCTTCAACGTGATGTCCGCGCAGACGCTGGACAAGGTGAGCGGGCTGGTGGCGATGAACTCGCTGATGGCGATGGTCGGCGGCACCCTTGCGGCGCTGGCAGCGGGCCGCAACGACCCGGGCTTCGTGCATAACGGGCCACTGGCGGGCCTGGTGGCGGTGTGCGCCGGTTCCGATCTGATGCATCCCGTCGGTGCGCTCGCCACCGGCGCCGTGGCTGGCGGGCTATTCGTGCTGATGTTCACCATCACCCAGAACCGCTGGAAGATCGACGACGTGCTCGGCGTGTGGCCGTTGCATGGGCTGTGCGGTGCCTGGGGCGGCATCGCAGCCGGCATCTTCGGGGCAAAGGCTCTCGGTGGCATGGGCGGAGTCAGCCTCGCCTCGCAGCTCATCGGTACCGGCCTGGGGATAGCAATTGCCATGGCCGGCGGCCTGATCACTTACGGCGCGCTGAAATTCACCGTTGGCTTGCGTCTCGACGCGGAAGAGGAATTCAACGGGGCCGACTTGTCCATTCATAGGATCAGCGCCTCGCCGGAACGGGAGACACTGTGGTGAGGGCGGCCGGGGCCCGCGCTCGGAAAACGACAACGATGTCCTGATCAGTGCCCAGCTGGGCGGCGCAGAACTTCGACCATTTCCATCACCGAAAGAGCGTTGCCTGAGTCGCCCAGCCAGTCGGGTCGCGGCAGGCCCGCCAGTGCCATGAAGTGTCCGCCAGGCATCGCGATGCGGAAGACGCGTTGCAGCCACTGCTCGATCTCCTCCATGCGTTGTCGTCGTGCATCGGGCAGTTGCGCGCGCCGCAGGTGGCGAAGGAGGCTGTCCAGGAGATCGAGGGAGTCGGCAAAGAACGGCAGACCCCGGGTTCACAGCGTTTCGATGGCGCTCGCCATCTCTGCGACCGGGTCGCTTACACCGAAAGGCTGCTGCTCGCCGCGTGTCAGCGCATGGCGGAGGGCCTCGGCCCACAGGACCGCTCCGTCGGGAAGCCAGGGGAAGCCATGCATCAGGTTCCGCGGCCAGTCCTGCGCACTTGCGATCGCACCGGCACGGGCCAGGAGCAGCATGCCGGCGGTGGCGGCGGCCTGGCCGTTGATCTTGTCCCGCGCCGCATCCTTGAGCCGCGCCAGATCGGCGATTTCGGCGGCCTTCTTCAAGCTGCCCAGGTCCGCCTCGCGCGTGAGGCTCCACAGGTACTCGTAGTGCGGGTTCCAGTCGCAGGGACCGAGCCGCGCTTCGACCTTCTGGATCTTCGGCTGCAAGTTGGGGTCGGACCGCGCAATGCTGAGGCTGAGGCGCACCGGAACGAAGCCGTAGTCGTCCGTCGGCAGCGCAAGGGCCAGCCGCTCGCGCTGGACGTTCGCGACGTCCTCGAGTACGAGCAGCACGCCGGCGCGATGGGCATCGAGGGCGAGGTCAACCTGCACGATGGTGCTGTCAGCATTCCGTTCGACGGCGTGCACGCTTGCTCCGTCCGGCAGCGGACTACCGTCGGCCAGGGAGTACAGCGCCACGCCTCCGCCGAGCCATATCTGAGAGGCATACTCGTGGCCGAAACGCCGCACGGCTTCGCCGTGCGACGTTCTCAGTGCCGCCAGAGGAATCGGGTCGCGCACGGCTAGCGAGCCGTCGAAGCGGGAGGCGACGGCGATCTCGGCGTCCGCCAGGTTGAACCGCCGGCCGCGGTTTGAAGGATCGAGGCGTCGGCGCCGGGGCGGTACCGAATGACGGAGCGGCGGGCGCCGCCGGGATCTCGGTGACGACCAGTTCGTCGTCACCGTCGATCCGCGGACGCACCGTCTGGTCCAGCGCCGTTCCCGCCGCGTCCCTGAGCAGCTTATTGACTCGCGGCTTCACGTAGTCCACCAGCTCCCGCAGTTCCACGCGACGATTGTTCGTGTCGGCGCTCCCGCTCAGCCCTTCGAGAACGGCTTGGCCGAAGAACGTGTAGGGACGGCCGGGGAGCTGATAGGCCACCGCGTTGGGGGATGTCGAGGACAGGGTCGCGGCGGTGCGCGGCGGCAGCCCGCCCGGCGGATTGACCGGGAACGCCCCGCGGGCTGTAGCGCCCTTGGACGCGAGAGGGGAGAACTCGTTGCGACAGGCATCGATCAGGGCCAGGTGCTCGGCCGCCGGGCACTCCTCCATCCACTTCTGGAGGTCACGCGCGCTGATGCACTTTTCAAGCTGCGGATCGCCGAAGCTCGGATCCAGGTAGTCCGAAGGCAGGAGGAGCGCGTTCCAGTTCGACTGCACACCGTGACCGCTGAAGAAAAACAGGGTCCGGGTCTTGTCCGAGGCGGGCGCCTTCTTGGGCACATTTCCGGTCCAGAGATCGATTGCCTGCTGCAGCGTGGGGTAATCGGGTGGTGCGTAATGCTTGAGGCCCAATGCGTCGAGTTCGGCACGCTCCTGCGCGGTGGGCGACAGCAGCAGATGGCACCACACGAGCGGCAGATCTTCCCGCCCGAAACGGTCGCGCAGCCAGAGGAAGAGCGCGGCGGCGGTGCTGGCGGAGGAAACGAGCTGCTCCAGGCCGTGGGTTTCCGGAGCGGGCGCCGAGCCGCCGCCGAGGTGCGGGTAGGAACTCGCGCCGACGATCAGCGCATAGACACCGGGCATGCCCGGCGCCCACTGCGGATCCCGCCACAAGCCGAGCTGGCTGCTTACGATCTCGATCGCCATGATTGCCTGCTATCAAGAAAGTGCGCAAATATGCGCACGGTTCTTTTCCTGCCCCGACGTGTCTTGCTGACCACATTCGTATTTGACAGGCGTGACTTTCCCGGCTGTCTCTGGAACCATTCCAGAGGCAGCGCCGCCGTTGCCGGACGGACTCGCCACGGGTAGGGCAGTTGCGGTTGCCAGCCGTTCGAGGTTGCGTGCCGCGTTGAGATCGCGGTCATGGTGTGTGCCGCACTGCGCACACGTCCATTCCCGGTCGCGCAAGGCCAACGCCTCGTTTTTCCAGCCACAGACCGAACACAAGCGGCTGCTCGGATACCAGCGATCAGCAATGACCAGCCGGGTGCCGTAACGTTCAGCCTTGTATTCGAGCTTCAAGCGAAACATCCCAAAGCCCACGTCGCTGATGGCGCGGGCGAGTTTATCGTTCGCCAGCATGCCCTTGACGTTCAAATCCTCGATCACCACCGCTTGGTTTTTGCGGCAGAGCCGGATCGTGAGCTTGTGGGTGAAATCCGCTCGGACATTGGCAACGCGGGCGTGCAGCCTTGCCAATGTCGCAGCAGACTTCTTGCGATTGTTCGAAGCAGGAAGTTTCGTGCCTTTGGGCAGATTGGCCTTGGGTACAAACCCGGCCTTGACCTTCGCCGCTTCCACTTTGCGGCTCAGACGCCGTCCACGAATCTTCAGCCGGCGCAACGCCGCCTTGAGCGGTTTGGGTGCCTCAATGGCCTCGCCGCTGGACAGCGTGGCTGCGGCCTTGATGCCCAGATCGACGCCTTCAATCGCATTGCCATTGCGTTGTCGGTAAAACACGGCATCGGGCACCTCGACCTGGATGGCAACGAACCCGCGCTCGGCAGTGCGCGATACCGTTGCCCCGAGAATCTTTGCCTTGAAACGCAGCGCCTCACGCATCGACACATCGCCAATCTTGGGCAAGCGGATGGTTTTCCCATCTACTTTGAACTTGTCGTTGGCGACGTAAAAGCTGTCCAGACACCGCCCCTTCTTCTTGAAGGTCGGCGGATACGCCAACTTCACGCCCTGCTGGCGCAGACTGCGGCGCAGGTGTTTGCAATCAGGGGCGATACGCGCTCCTGCCTCGATGTCGGCAAAGAACCGTTTCCATGCACGAGCCAGATGCTCGAATGGTTGGGCGTGGCTGTCGCGGTGCATATCCTTGAGCCAAGGGAACAATTGGTATTTGACCGCGTTGAATTGTTTTTTGAGCGCCATCGCGTTGGGCTTTTGGCCCGCCGCGTATTGCTTGTTCCACTCATCCAGCGCCCAGTTCCACACCTTGCGCGCCGTGCCGCAGGCGCGGGCGAAGTAGTTCCCCTGTTCTTGCGTTGGACAAAGTGCGATCTTGTGGGTCAGTTGCATCGCCGGGCCTGTTCGATGGCCATTTGCGCCACACCCGCCGCAAGAATCTCGCGGGCACGCATGACCGATGCTGCCTGCGCTGCGTCAGGCCATACATCGCGATACCCCCAGAACGATGCGGCGGCGTACATATCCTCCACGCGAACCTTGCCGGGTTGCAGTGGCGCAAGCTTTGCTTCGCACTCAATCCCGTCCAGCCGGGAATGACATAAGTAATAATCGGCCTGATGAACCTTGCTCTTACGTAACGTCACAAAGCGCCCGCATCCACCGTGGCAATAGATAGTCACTTTCTCAGCTTGGCTCATTGTTCGCATCCTTCTTCAATGCCTCGTCCAGCTTTTTTCGGTAGTTCCTCAGACCGTATAACCGGGACGAAAAGCAATCCACGATGGTCATCAAGTCCTGCACCATTTCCTGCTCGGGAGAAAGACGTTCTTGATTGAGCACTAGCAGTTCGCAGCCATTGATTTTGGCAAAGTGCTCGAACCACTCGAAGCCGAACCGGGTCAGCCGATCCCTGTGCGCCAGAATCAGTGTCTTGACTTCGCGTCGGCCAATATCTTCCATCAGCGCCAGAAACCGCTTGCGCTTGAAGTTCAGCCCGCCGCCCACTTCCTCGACAAACTCGACGTTGGCAAGACCTTTGGCCACCACGAATTCCTCCAGCACTTTGCGCTGATTCGCCAAATCCGGTTCTTGCGCGGCACTGGAGACGCGGCAGTACGCCACCAGCCGGATCGGCGTATTCACCGACTGGCGCAGGCCGATGAATTCGCGAATCTGCGCTTCGGTATACAGGCGCCGATTGCTGTCGGTGCGCGCCACAGCAGTGAGCCGCCCCTCGCGCTCCCAGCGCTGCAAGGTCTTGACCGAGACGCCCAGCAGCTTCGCCGCCTTGCCTGTGCTCATGGTGTTTTCCATGAGCCAATAGTACATTATTGCGCATTATTTGTAATGGTAGAGTCAGCCTCCAATGGCACTACTTTAAGGAAATCGCAACAGAAATAGGCTGACGCCTGAATGGGTTACGATGGAGTTGCGAGACAACATCATCACCCATGGAGGGCCAGCCTATGCTACATGCTACCAGTAAGGGGCGTATCGAGAGATTGGTTAGTCGATTTCGATGTGGCTTCTTACAGGAATCTCGTGAGAAGCTTTTTGATGCCCTACCGGCGGCCGAACTGGAACGTGCGGTTCTTGAGGAGGTGGGTAGCTGGCGTGAGCGTCTTTACTCACCGCTGGTCACTTTGCGCTTGTTTATAGAGCAAGTGCTGCACGTAGACCCTGCCTGCCAGGATGTGGTGGTGCGTTATGCCAGTGAGCGTGTAGCACAGGGCGAGGCGCTGGTGGGGCTGAGCACGGGGCCTTACTGCAAGGCACGGCAGAGACTTCCGGTGAAGTTGCTGGTACGGTTGTGCAGGGGGGTTGGCAGACGGTTGGAGGAAAGCTCCCCGCAGGCATGGCGGTGGCGAGGCAGGTCGCTCATCCTGGTCGATGGGGCGACGGTAACGATGCCCGATACCGTGGAGAACCAAGCGCAGTATCCGCAATCGCGCAGCCAGAAGGCCGGGGTGGGTTTCCCGATAGCGCGGCTGGTGGTATTGATTTCGCTGGCCAGCGGGGTGGTGCTGGATTGGGCAATGGCGGCCTGCAAGGGAAAGAAGACGGGCGAGGACACGCTGTTTCGCCAGTTATATGGCTCGCTGAACCGCGGCGACATTGTGCTGGTGGATCGCTACCACAGCAGTTATTTCACGATCGCCCAACTGCGCGCAAAGGGGGTCGATATGGTCTCGCGCCAGCATGCCGGGCGCACTACGGACTTCCGCCGCGGACAGCCACTGGGCAAGCACGACCACCTCGTGATCTGGAAACGCCCGAAGCGCCCCGATTGGATGGAGCAGGATGCTTATGAGCTGATACCCGAAGAGATGACGGTACGTGAGGCCAAGGTGGGGAAATGGGTGCTCGTGAGTACGCTGACGAATCCAGCCCAGGTGAGCAAAGCCCAACTCAACGCCCTGTATGTCCAGCGCTGGCATGTCGAGCTGGACCTACGGTCGATCAAAAGCGTGATGGGTATGGATATTCTGCGCTGCAAGAGTCCGGACATGGTACACAAGGAGGTGAGTGCATTTTTCCTCGCCTATAACTTAATCCGGGCCGTGATGGCGCAGGCGGCAGCCTGTGCCAAGGTGCTGCCGCGACAATTGAGCTTCAGCGGCGCCAAACGCGTCGTCAACAGCTTACTGGATCTGATCAGAGGCAGCGCAACAAAGAGTTTCATCCGGATGTTTGCCACTCTGCGCGGGGCAGTCGCATCTTTGCGCCTGCCGTGGCGACCGGATCGGGTGGAGCCTCGTGCCGTCAAGCGACGACCAAAACCACATCGCCTGCTCAACGAATCACGCGATATCGCCCGTGCAAAAATTGTGCGAACACGCATCTGCCTCGCTTAAGGTAGTGCCATTGGAGTCAGCCTCCTATCCGAGCAAGGGGGGAAGAGGTGGTGGCTGATCCAATGGATCGGGCGGCCCGCGTCCGGCGAGCGCCGCCCACGCCGCGGGAGTGAGGAGCGTGAGGTTGAACGTCTGCGCTGCCCCGGTCGCAACGAATCTCCAGATCGAAGGCGCGGCGATCGCGGCCGGCCGACAAAGTCAGCGGCTCGGGAGCGCCTCCCTCGCCGCTCAGCGCCGCGATCTGGTAATCGCGCGGCAACTCGCCCGTCGCCGACTTGCCCGAGATCACATCGCAGACGTGTATTTGCGCGGCGCTCGACTCCTCATCCAGCCATGCGCCTATCCACAGCGCCTCGCCGGCCGCGCAGGGCGCGAAAAGCCCATCGCCCGCGCGATGCAGCGGCGCGACTCCCCAACTGCGCAGCGTTCCCGTCGCGCGCCAGTGCGAGATCGCTATCCGCTGCACGACCATCCTTACCGGACCGAGCACCACCACGTCGTGGTCCAGACGCCATGCCGCCATCGGCCGCGTCAGGAATAGAGCTTGCGGATCGTGGCGGCGTCGCCGGCGGACAGCTTCCACGACGGCATGAAGTTCTTGCCGTCCAGGGTCCAGGACGAGGGGATCGTATAGATCATGACCGACGCCTTGTCGAAATCGGTGGTGATCACCTTCGAGGCTTCGAACTTGGCGAAGACGTTGCTATCTATGGTCCCCCGGTCCCAGTTGTTCGGCGGGCCCTGAAGGTCGGCATAGACCGCCGCCTTGTTCCACTGGATCAGCGCCTCGGGGTGGTTGTGCTCGTGAAGCAGGCCCAGCGCATGGCCGAACTCGTGAATGACCACGCTCCAGAAGTCGTGCTGTGGCGTCTGCAAGGTGGCCCAGCCGAGGTTCATTGTCGGTTGCGACGGATGAATGCCGAGGCAGTCGGTCCCTACGTAGGACCAGGAGCCCCCGTTCGGGTCGAAGGCAATCCGGAAATGCGCGGCCTCTCCGGCCTGCGCCGGGGCGAGCTTGAGCCGCACACCGTCGAGGAACCACGACCCTGCCGCCTCCAGCACGCGCTCGTGCAGTGCCGTCGTTCCCTGCAGGAACCGCACTCTCAGGACAGTGTCGGCCTTCCACAGGTTCTTCTTGGCCGCCACCCCCATCGAGACCGGCTGCGTCGGCGAGCCGGCCACCCGCTCGCCTCCGGGTACGTCCAGCGTCGCACAGATCCACTGCGTCCTCTCTTCGCTCATCGCATCCTCCTTGGTGTGTATGCCAGCGGGAATTGCGGTCTCCGCGGATAGTAGAGTCGAAGCATCTCTCTCGGCAACCTGAAGTCGGGAGGAACCGGGCGACCGGAGCCTCGTCCACTACCGCCACCACTATGCCTCGCCACCAATCGGCGTCAATGCGATTCGTCATTCGGCGCAGCGCACGGCGCGGGGTGACGTCAGGTTGCGTTGACAATTCACAATGACATCCGAAACCCTGTCGGCGTAAGGTGTTGTCTGCGTGGGATCATCGGCACGCGATCGGGCGCTTACGGCATGAAGGGTCCGCTTGGCGCGGCGCCGGGGCGGCGGGAGGAATGCCGGCGTGATCGACGACTACTGCGAAGTCGAACTCAACCTCGGTTGGCCGAGAGCGGGCCACTACTGGCTGGGCGGGCGCTTCACCGATGCCAGCCGCAACATCGACGACTGGATGGCGCCGGTCGAGATCGAGATCGACCGCCAGGCGCTGCTGGCCGAAACCGACATGAAGCGCTACGGCGCGCTGTTGTCGGGCATGGTGTTCGGCGCTTCGATTCTCAAGAGCAAGTACGGCGAATGGCGCCGCGCCTACCAGGGCGCGGACCGCAGGCTGCGGCTGCGCCTGTTCATCGAGCCGGACGCGCCCGAGTTGCACACACTCCACTGGGAGACGCTGCAGGATCCGCAGGACGGCGCGCTGCTTGCCACCAAGGGCGATCTGTACTTCTCACGCTATCTGAGCAGCGAGGACTGGCGACCGGTGTCGCAGACGCGCCGGCGCGAATTGCGCGCGCTGATCGTCATCGCCAACCCGAGCGACATCGCCGACTACGCACCTGGGGGCAGGCAGCTCGCGCCGCTGAACGTGGCCGAGGAGTTGGCGCGGGCCCGATCCGCGCTGGGCGACATCGCCAACGAAGCGATGGCCTCGGGCGGCAGCGCCACCATGGACCGCGTCAGCGAGAAGCTGCGCGAGGGTGTGGACATCCTCTACCTGGTTTGCCACGGTGCCATGAAGGACGGCGAACCGCTGCTGTGGCTGGAGGACGAGGCTGGTCGGACGCGTCGCGTCGGCGGCGCCGATCTGGTGGTTCGGCTGCAGGAGATGGACCAACGGCCGCGGCTGGTCGTGCTGGCGTCCTGCCAGAGTGCCGGCAGCGGGCGCACCGATGACCGCGGCGTGCTCGCGGCGCTCGGTCCGCGCCTGGCGGCGGCAGGAATCCCCTGCGTGCTGGCGATGCAAGGCAACTTGACTATGCACTCCCTGGGGCTGTTCATGCCGGCGTTCTTTCGCGAGCTGCAGGGCGACGGTCAGGTCAACCGCGCCATGGCCATCGCCCGCGGCTGCATCCGGGACGAGCCCGACTGGTGGGTTCCGGTGCTTTTCATGCGCCTGGCAAAGGGGCGCCTGTGGTACGAGCACGGTTTCTTCGAGCCCGGCGGCGGCTACGAAAAGTGGGGTGCGCTGACCGGCGACATCAGGGAAGGATTCTGCATCCCGGTGTTGGGTGCCGGCGTGATCGACAGCCTGTTCGGCTCGCAGCGCGAGATCGCCCGCCACTGGGCCGACCGTTACGACTTTCCACTGGCGCCGGAGAACCGGGACGATCTGGCGCAAGTTGCGCAGTATCTGGCCTATCGCCAGGGCCCGGCCTACGCGCGGGGGCAACTGCGCGACCACCTGAAACACCTGATCCTGACGCGCTACCGCGAGCGCCTGCCGCTGGAATTGCAGGCGAAATCCTTCGCCGATATCCATCTCGACGATCTGATCTCCACGGTTGGCGAGTACCAGCGCCGGCATGACGAACACGAAGTCCATAAGCTTCTCGCCGCACTGCCCTTCAAGGTCTATGTGACCGCCAATCGCGACAACCTCCTCCATGAAGCACTGCGCAAGACCCCCATCGACCCGGGGCGCCCGGATGTCTTCAAGCAGCCGCGCATCGTACTCTGTCGTGGCCGGCAGGCAGTGGGCGAGCCCCAGCTCTACGAGCTGGAGCGCGGTTACCGGCCGAGCGTGCAGGCGCCGGTCGTGTTCCACCTTTTTGGCAACCTGCGCTGGCGCGAGACCGTGGTTCTGTCGGAAGACGATTACTTCGACCACCTGATCGGGATCACCCGCAACCAGCGAGGCAAGGACACGCGCATCCCCGGCCCCATTGCCGAACTGGTGACCTCCTCGGGGCTGCTGTTCCTCGGATTCCAGGTGGATGACTGGGATTTCCGCGTGCTGTTCCGCAGCCTGATGCTGCTCAGGGAAGAAGGCGAGGCGCTGAGCCGAGGGCGCGCGCGCCTGGCGGTGCAGATCAATCCGGCGGAGGGTCGCATCATCGAGCCGGTGGGCGCGCGGGAGTACCTCAAGTGCTACTTCGCGCGACAGCAGAACGTTGACATCTACTGGGGTTCGGCCAAGGACTTCCTGCGCGAATTGGCCGGCAAGCTGGCCGAGGGAGGGTCGGGATGAACGCACCGACAGCCAAGGGCCTGCGCAACCCCTATGTCGGAACCGAGGCCTTCCAGGAGGGACAAGAGCTTTTCGGGCGCGACCGCGAACGCGAGGAACTCGCCGACCTGCTGATCAGCCGGCGCATCGTGCTGCTCTATTCCCCGTCCGGGGCGGGCAAGACCTCGGTCGTCCAGGCGGCACTGATCCCCGAACTGAAGCGCCGCCACGGTTTCGAGGTGATGCCCATCCTGCGCGTGAGCTACACATCCGGTGCCCCCGGCTGCGGGCCAGGCGAGTGCGCCAACCGCTACGTGCTGAGCGTGCAGCGTTGTCTCGAACAGTGCTTCCCTCTCGCGGAGCGGCTCGCGGATGCCGAGCTCGATCGTATCGAACTGGATGCCTATCTGCTCCAGCATCGCCAGCGCCGGCAGCGGCAGGCGACTAGCGGTCCACAGCGCGCATTCGACCTGCTGGTATTCGACCAGTTCGAGGAAGCGTTCACCCTCGATCCGATAGACCAGAATCGCAAGCGTGACTTCTTCCGCCAGCTCGGCGTCGCCCTTGGCGCAGAGCCGGCAGCGGGCGCCGAGGCGCAGCGGGAGGCGCGTGCGCGCTGGGCACTGTTCGTGATGCGGGAAGACCACATCGCCGAGCTCGACGACTACCGCACTCTGATTCCCACCGCCCTGGAGACAACGTATCGCATGAGCCTGCTAGGTCACGAGGCAGCGGCAAAGGCCATCGAAAAGCCGGCGCAGGCTCTGGGTGTCAACTTCGCCGACGCCGCCGTTCGCAAGCTGGTGGACGATCTGCGCACGGTCCGCGTGCAGACGACCGACCGCAAGCTCGTCACTGCGCTGCACGAGTATGTCGAGCCGGTGCAACTCGAAGTGGTATGCCAGATGCTTTGGGACAAGACCGTCAAACCGGAGCACTTGAGCATCACGGAAGCGGACTTGCGACAGGCGGGTGCGGAGGGAGAGGTGGCAGCGGCGGAGGTGGATGCTGCCCTGGCGGCCTACTTCGACCGGCAGGTGACGAAGGTGGCTGTCGCCACGGGCGTGAAGGAGCGGGACATCCGCGACTGGGTGGAACACGAGTTGATCACCGCGAGCCGGGTGCGCAGCCTGGTTCTGCTCGGCGTCAACGGTGGCCGCGTGGTCGATGATCGGGCGATCCGCGCGTTGATCGACGCCCATCTGCTGCGCCATGACCGCCGCGGCGAGCGGGAGTGGGTGGAGCTTGCCCATGACCGGCTGATCGATCCGGTGCTCAAGAGCAACAGCGTGTGGCGCGAGCAACACCTGTCCCTGTTGCAGCGCCAGGCGGCGGCCTGGACCCAAGGCGGCAAGGCGGATGGCTTGCTGCTGCGCGGGCGGGCGCTGGCCGAGGCGGGCGAATGGGCGCAACAGCATGAGGCGCAGTTGGAGGAGACCGATCACGAATTCCTCGGCGCATGCCGGCGCGAGCGCAAGCGCATGCAGGGCCGGCGCTGGCTGTGGGTCAGCACCGTGGCCACCGTCATCGCCGTGACCACGCTCTTCTCCTATCACCGCGTGGTGCAGCGGCAGGACGAACTGGCGCTCGTTGGCCAGTTGGTTGCCGAGGCGGAACTGGTCGGAACGCAGATGGACCCGACTGCCGGCGTCCGCAAGCTGCTGCTGGCCACGGCCAAGCTCGATGAGGCCCTTGGCCGCTTCGGCGCCCACGATGATCTGGTGGCCGCGGGGCGGACGATAGAGGGCAGCCTGGTGTCGGCCTTGCGAGCCCTTCCCCCCGTCAGGATCGCATTCCGCGAGCATAACGAAACCGTGCGTGGCTTGGCCTTCGGCGCCACCGGAGACGCCCTGCTGTCGGCGGGTGACGATCACCTGCTGCGTTTTTGGGACGCGCGGACCGGCGTAGAGCTGAGCCGATCGGTGGAGTTGCCGGGGACGGTGCTCGCTCTTGCCTACAATCCGCGGCGCGGCCTGGCCGTGGCAGGGGATCAGCGTGGCAACCTGATGCTTTGGCGAGTGCAGGATCGCAAGCTGGAGGCTGGCGGGCAGATCGGGCCGCAGCTCTTTCCCCACGGCAGGAGAGTAAGCGCAGTGGCCTTCAACGATGCGGGAACCCGGCTGGTATCCGCCGGCCGGGACCGTCGCCTCCTGGTCTGGGACATGACTGATGCGGGCGGGGCAGCACGCGCCAGCGCGGTCGAGATCCCGGGCGCGGCGACCTATCACACCGCTTCCATCGACAGCATCGTCCTCAGCCGTGACGGCGATACGCTGGTTTCCGGCGACCAGGCGGGAGGGATCGTCGTCTGGAGCGGCGTCGGCGGTGTCGCCACTGGCGGCCCTGCGCCGTCTATGCATGCGCTCCAGGCCGAGCGCGAGTCAGACGAGGAGGCGCTTCCAGCCGGGTCGCCTGAGTCGCTTCCCCCCAGGATACCGGTCGCTGTCCAGTCGCTGGCCCTCAGCCGCGACAGCAGATGGCTCGCGGCGGGCGGACATGAGGGTTCGGTGATGCTCTGGGACTTGGAGCCCATGCACCGCGGCGAGACGCCTCGGCGGCCGGTCGTGCTACGGGGCTTGGGCGGCCACCAGGGCGTGGTGCATGCCCTTGCCTTCAGCAACGACGGCGAGACGCTGGCGTCGGCCGGTGCGGACAAGACGGTGCTGCTATGGCATCGCGCCAGGGCGATCCAATGGACACCGGCGCGCCCCCTGCCGATTGCCAAACGCTTCGGGACGCTGCCCGAGCGTGTGTTCAGCCTTGGCTTTGATCCCAATGACGATCGCCTGCTGGCGGTAGGTACGACCACTTCCGTTCTGCTCATGGACACACTGGCACCCGCCAATCGTCTGAGCACCGTGCTGGCCGGTGCCGACCCAGACCCGACGCGGGGTGCGCGATGGCAGTCAGTGGTGGTGGCTGCGGATGCTGACGTCGTTGCCGCGGTGCGCGGCGATCTGATCCATGTGTGGCGGGCGCAGGAGATGGGCAGCATGGCCTTCAGCGCAGTGGCGAGTCCGGCGATCCACGCCGGCGCAACGCGCGTAGCACTGAACGCATCCGGAACTCTGTTGGCTTCGGCAAACGACTACGGCCAGATCGTTCTCTGGCAGCTCGACGGAAACAACCTGGAGCGCATTGGGTTGGCTTTGTCTTCGGCCGGAGCGCCTCGGGTGCGCGGCATCTCCCTGGCCTTCAACCGCAAGGGAAACGAGCTTGCCGCGTCCATCGAAAACGCAGTGCTGGTGTGGGACGTGAGCGATCCTTCCAAGGCCAAACCGCTGCTTCAGTGGCGGCACCCCGAGGACAAGGTGATGCGAGCGGTCGCCTTCAGCCCGACACGGAATGCGCTCGCCGCCGCCGGCGAGGACGGGCGTGTTCGGCTGTGGCCAGCCATGGACGGGGGCGAGCCACGCGTGTCGGCCACCGAGCACGGGCGCGACATCGTGGCGCTGGCCTTCAGTCCCGACGGCTCGACGCTGGTGTCTGCCGGCTGGGACTCGCATGTCGTGGCCTGGCGGGCGGAGGATCTGAGCCTGCTGGGCAACTACGACAGGCACGAACGCGGGCTGCGAGCCCTCGCCTTTGGCGGGCTGGGTGGGCGCGATCGGCTGTTCTCCTCCGATCTCGAAGGCAATGTGCTGATGTGGCTCAGTTTCGACGATGCGCGGCATGTGCGTCCGCTGGTGATCGGCCCCGGTCGGGGGACGACGGTTGCCGCCAGCGGCAGCGCAGATCTGCTGGTGACCGCGGGAGACGAACTGGTCGCCTGGAATCTGAGCAAGGACTCGATCTACCGCCATGCCTGCGCGGTGGCCGGTTCGCTCGCAACAGACGCTGGCGAGGCGCTGGCGCACGACCCCTGCCGGCGCTTCAAAGGCGTCGATCGCTGAAGCGGGCTCGGACGTGCCACAGACAGCCATGCCAACGCGAAGCGGCACTTTTCACTCGAACGGCATCGATGGCGCAAGCGGCGACTACCTGTTGCCGCCACTCACCGCAGAAACGCTGAGTCGGGCGGCGCAGGGCGCGGTGCGGGACCTGCGCCAGACTGCGGAGCTTGCCGAACGGCGCAATCAGGCGGCGGCGCATCTCGCCCTGTCCGACGCCTGGGATCCGTCTGAATTGGCCGAAGCCGGCTGGGGGGTGATCTTCGCCGCGGGCGCCGACCCCGGCCTGCGGCAGGCACTAGCGCCCCTGATAGAACACCGCCAGGCGCAGGCTGCAGCCAAGGACGGCAGGCGATTCCGCATCTTCGAGGGTAGCCGGGGCTACCGTCCGGGGCTTACCAAGAACCAGTTTCTGGTGGAAAACGGCGAGGGCCCCGCCGGGCCGGCCAATCCCGACCGGATGCCCTACTACCTGCTCTTGGTAGGCTCTCCAGAAATCATCCCTTTCGGCTTCCAGTATCAGCTCGACGTCAAGTATGCGGTGGGCCGCCTCCACCTCGACTCCCTCGACGACTACGCGTTCTATGCCCGCGGCGTAGTGGCAGCGGAGACCGGGAAAGTCGTTCGGCCGCGGCGCGCCGCGCTGTTCGGGCCGCGCAACGCCGACGACGAGGCCACCGGACTGTCCTGCGATTGCCTGCTGGCCGGATTGCAGCAGCGCTTCGCGGCGGCGCCGCCGGCCGGCTGGGAAGTGAGCGGGGTACTAGGGAAAAGCGCCACCAAGGCGCGCCTTGCAGGCCTGATTGGCGGCGCGCAAACACCGGCGCTGCTGTTCACCGCGAGCCACGGCGTGGCGTTTCCGGCGGACGAACAGCGCCAGGCGCGCCACCAGGGCGCGCTGCTGTGCCAGGACTGGCCAGGCCCCTTTGCCCATCGCGGTCCGTTGCCGGAGGAGTTCTACTTTTCGGCCGACGATGTCGATGACAGCGGCGTCGCCGGGCTGGTCGCTTTCCATTTCGCCTGCTACAGCGCCGGCACGCCCCAGTTCGACGACTTCAGCCGCGACGGGGCTGGGCGGCGTCAGTTGGCGCCGCACGCCTTTGTGTCTCCCCTTGCACGCCGGCTGCTCGCCCGCGGTGCCCTGGCGGTGATCGGGCACATCGACAAGGCCTGGGGCTACTCCTTCTACTGGCCCGACGCCGGTGGCCAGATCGAGGTATTCCACGATGCCTTGACGCGCCTGATGCGGGGCCGGCGCGCTGGCTTCGCCATGGAGCCGTTCAACATGCGCCACAGCGAGCTGGCCACCGACCTGCGCGACGAACTGGACGCCATCGGCGACGGCAAGAAGCCGGACGATCCGGCGCTGGCATTGATGTGGACCGCCGACAACGATGCCCGCAATTACGCGCTCATGGGCGATCCGGCGGTGCGTCTGGCCTTTGTATAGGAGGAAGATCAAGGACGGTGGCGGCGCCGCTGCGCCGCTTCACAAGGTTTCCGCGGAGTATTCCACACTCATGCGGTGGCTCTGGCCGGGCGGCACCACCACCACGTTGTCCAATGCGTTGCCGGACTCCACGCACACCATGCGGCGCCAGCCGTCGGGGCCGAAGTCGCCCATCTTGTCGGCCTTCTCCGCCCACGGCGTCCACACCACGGTGAACCGGGAGCCGCTCTTGGCGACGATGATGCGCCGGCCGAGGCGCCGGTCGTCGATGATGCAGTTGGCATCGGTATTCACATACACCCGGTCCACCTCGCCGGCGAAGCTCACGGCGCTGGCCTGGGTGCGGCGATTCACCCCGCCCACCTTGTCAACGTACTCGCTGCCCTCCAGTCCCCGCAGCGCTATGTCGGCGATGTCGCCGATCTGGAAGTAGGTGTGCAGCGCCTCGCCGATCACGAACTCGGTATCGCCCAGGTTGGTGGTGGTCAGGCTTGCCTTGAGGCTCCTGCCGACGACCACCTCCAGTTCGACCCGGCTGGGGTGTGGCCACTGGGCGCGGGTCTGCTCGTTGCCGGCGAGTGCGAGCGTGAGGGCGGTCGCGCCGGATTCCAGCGTCGTCGCCTGCGTCACCTGCCACATCACGGTGCGTGCGAAGCCGTGGCCGGGAAAGGTGGATTCCGTCGCGTGAGGGCCGAACCATGGCCAGCACACCGGCATGCCGCCGCGAATCGACTTGCCTGGCGCGAACTTGGCATGATCCGATAGCCACACTACCGGCATCGCCTGATCCCGTGGCTGGAAGCGGGTGACGTGGGCGCCCTGGAGGCATAGTTCGGCGCTTCCCAGCGCGTTCGCTATCCGCGCAAAGACCAGGCCGCCCGGACCTTCCTCGAAGCTCAGTTGCCTCGCAATGCCGAAGCGGCTGTTCAGTTCCGCGAGGTTCATGCTGTTCTCCTGTGAATGGATGGATCGCGAAAGCCGGCGTTCGTCCCGGCGGCACACGTGAGCTTTCCGCCCCAAACTGCCGCGCCGGTCGAACTGACTTCCGCCGCGATTCGCCGCCATGATAGCCACTCGACCAGGATGATCGCCAATCAGGACCAGCCAGCCTTGACACCGCCTCCGTCTCCCCGTACTTTCCAGCCTCGCGCCGATTTGAGCTCTCAGCTTGCGGGCGCCTTATAAATCCAGCTGTGCGACCTGAGGTCGCTTAGGTGGCTCGCCTAGTCAGGCAGCGTAATCCTGACACAACGAGCACTGGAAGTAGGACGGCACATGAAATGCGCGCGCCGTCGATACCTAAGAGGCGTAAGCCTCTCAAGTGATTGTCTCACCGGGGATCATTCCGGTAGCGAGACCCGTTGTTCAGCCAACGGTAGCCTAGGGATCGGTGCGTCCTCGGTAACGAGGGGGTGCCAAGCGATCCTGACAACGTAACCACGCTCCAAAGGTGTATGCCACGCCCCGCGAGGGGAGCGGCGTGATTCTGCCAGCAGCAAGGCGGATGAGGTGCCAGGCTGGGTGGTACGACCAACTCATGTGAATTGCCGGATAACGCGTCGTAATTGTTAGCAGGCCCAAGCTGCTGTCAGGCCTGAACCAAAATGGTATGTGGCTGGTTCTTCCGTAAGCTGTTCGGGAGACGCTGACAAGGTGGCCACCGGCGCATAGGCAAGGTCTAACCCATTCGTGTCACTGGAGAGGAACAGGGTAAGCCCGTAGTCCCGCCCGCGAGGGCAAGCCGACCGCAAGGAAAGCCCATGGGCCTGCGGGTAAAGGAGTGCGGAGCAAGCGAACGCCGTCCTGTAATCGGACGGATAGGGGTTGCAACATCACCCCGCTCGAAAGAGCGCTGACTTCCGCGTGGTCTCTTGTCACAAGAGACCCTGTCGAACCGTCATCCCCAAGGGGGCGAGAGAGCCCCCGCGGGGGTCATCTTGCCTTCCCGACGGGGTAACCGAAAGGAGGCAAGCAAGTGAGTGCGCCATCAGAGGCGTCTGCGGCCTCCGCAGCCCCACCGGACTGGCACCAGCTCGACTGGGCCAGGCTGCACGGGACTGTGAGACGGCTGCAGGCGCGTATTGTGAAGGCAACCCAGGCCGGGAACTGGCGCAGGGTGAAAGCCCTGCAACGGTACCTGACCCGCTCGTTCGCCGGCAAAGCGGTCGCCGTCAAGCGAGTGACCGAGAACCAAGGCAAGAACACTCCGGGGGTCGATCGGCAGGTTTGGTCAACTCCGAAGACGAAGCGCCAGGCCATTGAAACACTGGGCAGGCGCGGCTACCGGCCGCTGCCGCTGAGGAGGGTGTACATCCCGAAAGCCAATGGCAAGATGCGCCCCCTGGGCATCCCGACGGTGAATGCATAATGCACCTCTCAAAGTTGAGTGTCGGAATGATGGGGCTGAAGATGCCCCGAGTTGCGCACCCATTCGCGCAGTTCCGCGTCCTTCGCAGCACTGAGCGTGATCCACCACGGGCCACGGCCGTCAAGTTGGCGCGCTTCGACGACGCTGCGTTCAATCCAGTAATAGACGACGTGTATGCTGACGCCGTAACGATCTGCAACCAATGGCACTACCTTAAGCGAGGCAGATGCGTGTTCGCACAATTTTTGCACGGGCGATATCGCGTGATTCGTTGAGCAGGCGATGTGGTTTTGGTCGTCGCTTGACGGCACGAGGCTCCACCCGATCCGGTCGCCACGGCAGGCGCAAAGATGCGACTGCCCCGCGCAGAGTGGCAAACATCCGGATGAAACTCTTTGTTGCGCTGCCTCTGATCAGATCCAGTAAGCTGTTGACGACGCGTTTGGCGCCGCTGAAGCTCAATTGTCGCGGCAGCACCTTGGCACAGGCTGCCGCCTGCGCCATCACGGCCCGGATTAAGTTATAGGCGAGGAAAAATGCACTCACCTCCTTGTGTACCATGTCCGGACTCTTGCAGCGCAGAATATCCATACCCATCACGCTTTTGATCGACCGTAGGTCCAGCTCGACATGCCAGCGCTGGACATACAGGGCGTTGAGTTGGGCTTTGCTCACCTGGGCTGGATTCGTCAGCGTACTCACGAGCACCCATTTCCCCACCTTGGCCTCACGTACCGTCATCTCTTCGGGTATCAGCTCATAAGCATCCTGCTCCATCCAATCGGGGCGCTTCGGGCGTTTCCAGATCACGAGGTGGTCGTGCTTGCCCAGTGGCTGTCCGCGGCGGAAGTCCGTAGTGCGCCCGGCATGCTGGCGCGAGACCATATCGACCCCCTTTGCGCGCAGTTGGGCGATCGTGAAATAACTGCTGTGGTAGCGATCCACCAGCACAATGTCGCCGCGGTTCAGCGAGCCATATAACTGGCGAAACAGCGTGTCCTCGCCCGTCTTCTTTCCCTTGCAGGCCGCCATTGCCCAATCCAGCACCACCCCGCTGGCCAGCGAAATCAATACCACCAGCCGCGCTATCGGGAAACCCACCCCGGCCTTCTGGCTGCGCGATTGCGGATACTGCGCTTGGTTCTCCACGGTATCGGGCATCGTTACCGTCGCCCCATCGACCAGGATGAGCGACCTGCCTCGCCACCGCCATGCCTGCGGGGAGCTTTCCTCCAACCGTCTGCCAACCCCCCTGCACAACCGTACCAGCAACTTCACCGGAAGTCTCTGCCGTGCCTTGCAGTAAGGCCCCGTGCTCAGCCCCACCAGCGCCTCGCCCTGTGCTACACGCTCACTGGCATAACGCACCACCACATCCTGGCAGGCAGGGTCTACGTGCAGCACTTGCTCTATAAACAAGCGCAAAGTGACCAGCGGTGAGTAAAGACGCTCACGCCAGCTACCCACCTCCTCAAGAACCGCACGTTCCAGTTCGGCCGCCGGTAGGGCATCAAAAAGCTTCTCACGAGATTCCTGTAAGAAGCCACATCGAAATCGACTAACCAATCTCTCGATACGCCCCTTACTGGTAGCATGTAGCATAGGCTGGCCCTCCATGGGTGATGATGTTGTCTCGCAACTCCATCGTAACCCATTCAGGCGTCAGCCTATTTCTGTTGCGATTTCCTTAAAGTAGTGCCATTGGGCGCAGGCTGCTGTACCTTTGGTGGAGCCAGAACAAGCGGTGCGTGTTGTGCGACGAGCCGATCACGACGGAAACCGGATGGCATGTGCATCACCGGATTCCCCGTGATCAAGGCGGCACCGATACGTATGCGTAATCTGGCGCTGTTGCATCCGAACTGCCACCGTCAGCTTCATGCCAATGGTTGGAAGTTGGAGGCCGGCTCCCTTTAGTGGGAGCCTTTGAGAGGCTTGAGCCGGGTGCGGGGAAACTCGCACGCCCGGTTCTTAGGGGAGGGTGACGCAGCAATGCGTCATCCTTACCCGACAAAGCGAGGCCGACCCGGTCCGCGCCCCTGCCGACCGGGTTTTTGCTTTCGAGGCTCAGCCATGCAACCCGACCGCAGCGCAGAACTTTCCGCCCTCGCCCGACAACGCATCCTGATCCTGGACGGTGCCATGGGCACCATGATCCAGCGCCACCGCCTCGCGGAGGCTGACTATCGCGGCGCGCGCTTCGCGGATTCGCCGCGTGACCTCAAGGGCAACAACGATCTGCTGCTGCTGACCCGGCCGGAGATCATCGCAGACATCCACCGCGAGTACCTGGAAGCCGGCGCCGACATCATCGAGACCAACACCTTCAATGCCACCTCGATATCGCAGGCGGACTACGGGCTGGAGGCGGTGGTTCATGAGCTGAACTTCGCCGGCGCGCGGCTGGCGCGGGAGCTGTGCGACGAATTCACCAAGCGCGACCCGTCCAGGCCGCGTTTCGCCGCCGGGGTGCTGGGACCGACGGCGCGCACCGCCTCCATCTCGCCGGACGTGAATGACCCCGGCTACCGCAATGTGAGCTTCGACGACCTGGTCGCCACCTACACCGAGGCGACGCGGGCGCTGTGCGAGGGCGGCGCCGACCTGATTCTGGTCGAAACGGTCTTCGACACGCTGAATGCCAAGGCGGCGCTGTTCGCCATCGACGCCTATTTCGAGACCATCGGCCGGCGACTGCCGGTGATGATCTCGGGCACCATCACCGACGCCTCGGGCCGCACCCTGTCGGGGCAGACGGCACAGGCGTTCTGGAATTCGCTGCGCCACGCCAAGCCCTTCTCCTTCGGCCTCAACTGCGCGCTGGGCGCGAAGGAATTGCGCCAGCACGTGGATGAGCTGGCGCGCCTGTGCGACTGCTTCGTTTCGGCCCATCCCAACGCGGGCTTGCCCAATCCCCTGGCGCCCACCGGCTACGACGAGACGCCGGAGATGCTGGCGGCGGAACTGCGGGAATGGGGCGAGAGCGGCCTGGTGAACATCGCCGGCGGCTGCTGCGGCACCACGCCGGAGCACATCCGCGCCGTCGCCCAGACACTGACTTTAGTGAAGCCGCGCGCCGTGCCGCAGATTGCGCCGGAACTGCGGCTCGCCGGCCTGGAGCCGTTTGAAGTGGGGCCCGATTCGCTGTTCGTGAACGTCGGCGAGCGCACCAACGTCACCGGCTCCAAGGCCTTCGCAAGGCTCATCCTCAACAACCAGTTCGCGGAAGCGGTGGCGGTGGCGCGCAGCCAGGTGGAAGCCGGCGCCCAGGTGATCGACGTGAACATGGACGAGGCGATGCTCGACTCGAAGGCGGCGATGGATCGCTTCCTCAAGCTGATCGCCGGCGAGCCGGACATCGCCCGGGTACCGGTGATGATCGACTCCTCCAAGTGGGAGGTGCTGGAGGCTGGGCTCAAGTGCATCCAGGGCAAGGGCGTGGTGAATTCCATCTCGCTCAAGGAGGGCGAGGCCAAGTTCCTGGAACAGGCGCGGCTGCTGCAGCGCTACGGCGCGGCGGCGATCGTCATGGCCTTCGACGAACAGGGTCAGGCCGATTCCTTTGCCCGCAAGACGCAGATCTGCGCGCGCGCCTACCGATTGCTGACCAGTGTGGGATTCCCGGCCGAGGACATCATCTTCGACCCCAACGTTTTCGCCGTTGCCACCGGCATCGAGGAGCACAACAACTACGCAGTGGATTTCATAGAGGCGACGCGCTGGGTACGCGCTCACCTGCCCCACGCCCACGTCAGCGGCGGCGTGTCCAACGTCAGCTTCTCGTTCCGCGGCAACGACGCGGTGCGCGAGGCGATTCACACCGTGTTCCTGTACCACGCCATAAAGGCCGGCATGAGCATGGGCATCGTCAATGCCGGCCAGCTTGGCGTGTACGCGGAGATCCCCGCTCCACTGCGGGAGCGGGTCGAAGACGTGGTGCTCAACCGCCGTCCCGACGCCGGCGAGCGGCTGGTGGAATTCGCCGCCACGGTGAAGGGCCAGGCGAAGGAGCAGAAGGAGGATCTGGCATGGCGCGAAAAGCCCGTTGGCGAGCGCCTGTCCCATGCCATGGTGAGGGGCATCACCGACTGGATCGTCGAGGACGCCGAGGTGGCGCGCCAGGACGCCGCGGCTCGCGGCAAGGGCGCGCTGGCGGTGATCGAAGGCCCCCTCATGGACGGCATGAACGTGGTCGGCGACCTGTTCGGCCAGGGCAAGATGTTCCTGCCCCAGGTGGTGAAGTCGGCCCGCGTGATGAAGCAGGCGGTGGCCCACCTCGTGCCCTACATCGACGCGGAGAAGGCCGCCAGCGGCGGCGGCGCCAAGGGCAAGATCGTGCTCGCCACGGTGAAGGGCGACGTGCACGACATCGGCAAGAACATCGTCGGCGTGGTGCTCGGCTGCAACGGCTACGACGTCGTCGATCTGGGCGTCATGGTGCCGGCGGAGAAGATTCTGCGCGCGGCGGTGGAGGAGAAGGCCGACGTCATCGGCCTGTCGGGCCTCATCACGCCGTCACTGGAGGAGATGAGCCACGTCGCCGCGGAGATGCAGCGCCAGGGCTACAAGCTGCCGCTGCTGATCGGCGGCGCCACCACCTCGCGCGCCCATACCGCGATCAAGATCGCGCCACACTACGGCGAGGCGGTGATCTACGTGCCCGACGCCTCCCGCGCCGTGGGCGTGGTGACCAGCCTGCTGTCGGTCGATCAGTCGGCACCCTATCGCGCCGAGATCGCCGCCGACTATGCGCGGCTGCGCGAGCAGCACGCGGGAAAAAAGGGTACGACGCTGGTGCCCATCGAAACCGCGCGCGCCAACGCCCAGCGCACCGACTGGACCAGCGCCCAGCCCGCCTGCTGCAGCACCGCGATCAAGGCTGGCTACGCGCCCTACGTGCCGCCGCAGCCGAAGAAGCTCGGCGTGCACGCGCTGCGCGACTACGATCTGGCGAAACTGGTGCCCTTCATCGACTGGTCGCCGCTGTTCCAGACCTGGGATCTCTCCGGCTCGTATCCGAAGATCCTCGACGACGCCGTCGTCGGCAGCCACGCTCGGGAAGTGCTGCGCGATGCCAAGGCCATGCTGGAGCGCATCGTCGCGGAGAAGTGGCTGTCGGCCAACGCGGTGTTCGGCCTGTTCCCCGCCAACGCCGTCGGCGATGACATCGAGATCTACGCCGACGAGGCGCGGGACTGCGTGCTGATGACCTGGCACAACCTGCGCCAGCAGCACGAGCGCCCTGCGGGCAAGCCCCACCATTGCCTGTCGGATTACGTGGCACCCAGGGACTCCGGGGTGACGGACTGGGTCGGCGCCTTCGCCGTCACGGCCGGCATCGGCATCGAGAAGAAGCTCGCCGAGTTCCAGGCGGCCCACGACGACTACTCGGCGATCATGCTCAAGGCGTTGGCCGACCGGCTGGCGGAAGCCTTCGCCGAGCATCTGCACCGTCTCGTGCGGACTGACTCTTGGGGCTATGCGGCGGACGAGACCCTGAGCAACGAGGAACTGATCGCCGAGAAGTACTGCGGCATCCGTCCCGCGCCGGGCTACCCGGCCTGCCCCGACCACACCGAGAAGGGCGCGCTGTTCGCCCTGCTCGACGCGCCCCATGCCGCCGGAATGACGCTCACCGAGTCCTACGCCATGCTGCCGGCGGCGGCGGTGTCAGGCTTCTACCTCGCCCATCCCGAGGCGCGCTACTTCGCGGTGACGAAGATCGGCCGCGACCAGTTGCAGGACTATGCACGGCGCAAGGGCATGAGCGTGGAGGAAGCGGCGCGCTGGCTGGCGCCGGTGCTGGGCTAGCTTGCGGGACGTCGGATCCGGCCCTTGAATCAACCTGCGGGAGATGTCGAGGGTTGTCGGGTCGAAGGCAGCGGACCCTGCACCCGACACATCGGAACCGCCGTCAGGCGTCCGGCGATATTTCCCTGGCGATGCGCAGCAGGTGGGGGAGCAGTTGCTGGGACACCCGCGCCAGGGGCAGCACGGAGACCCTGTAGAAGCCCTCGCATTTCTCCAGCACGGCGCCGTGGTCGTCGTCGGTAACCAGGACCACGTAAGGCGAGAAGCTGCTGCTGCGCATACAGTCCAGGGCGCGCAAGAAATCCAGCACCTGGTCTCCAGCATAGGGCACGACGATGATGCCCGGGAAACCCATGAAGGCCTGACGCAGGGCGTCGTCCAGGCTTCGGGCGAGGCTCATGGCTTCGAGCCCGAGCGCGGCGGCGGCATCCAGCAAGTCGTTCGCGGCGAAGCCGCTGCCATCCACGCACAACAGGCGCACAGCCGCCGCCTGGGCTGGTACGGGTTCGTCCATCTCAATCCACTCTGCGGTAGCTGCATTCGACATGAACGCAAGGGTAGAGCCGCGACGGTCGGCCGCACCATCGGGGAATCCCTGATTTGTTCCCCCGGTGGCGCCCTACTTCGTGCCGCTCCGGACACCCGGCCGTTTCAGGCTTCCGGGCTGATCAGTCCCGCCCGGATGGCGAAGCGGGTCAGTCCCGCCACATCGTAGATGCCGAGCCGCGCCATGAGCTGGGCGCGGTGGGTTTCCACCGTCTTGACGCTGATCGCCAGCCGCTCGGCGATCTCGCGCGTGGCATTTCCTTCCGCGATGAGCTGGAGGATCTCGCGCTGCCGCTGGGTCAGCAGGTCCAGGCCGCCAGCGGACTCGGTCGCAGCTCCGCCCCGCGAAAGGCGCAGGTACTCGTCGAGCAGATGGCGCGACACCGCAGGGCTGAGCCAGCGTTCGCCGCGCAGCACGGCTCGCAGCGCGCGTTCGAGTTCGTCCACCGCCGCGTCCTTCACCACGTAGGCCACGGCGCCGGCGCGCATCGCTTCCAGCACGTAGTTCTCCGCGGTGTGCATCGAAAGGATCAGGATCCGCGTCGCGGGTGCTTCCTTGGTTATCAGTGCCACCGCGTCCAGCCCATTGAGACCTGGCATGCCGATGTCAACCAGTGCGACGTCCGCTTTGACTTGTCGCGCCAACCTGACTGCCTCGCGGCCGTCGCCGGTCTCCGCCACCACGCGGAAGCCACCGAAGCCTTCCACCAGCGCGCGTATGCCGGCACGCACCAGGGTGTGGTCGTCGGCAAGGAGGACCGTCTTCTCGTTCATTTCGCCGACAAGTCTAGCGGAATCTCTGCGCAGATCCGGGTGCCGCTGCCGGGATGGCTTTCGACGGCCAGGCGTCCTCCCAGAAGTTCGGCCCGTTCCCGCATGCCGAGCAGGCCCATGCCGCCGCCGTGGGCCGCGGTATCGAATCCGCTGCCGTCGTCGCCGATTGCAAGGCGCGTGGCATCCTCCACCATGTCCAGCGCAATGTCGATGTTCTGGGCGTGGCCGTGGCGGATGGCGTTATTCACCGCCTCCTGGGCAATGCGGAACAGTGACGTCTCGAAGTCCCCGGGAAGCGGTGGTACCGCCGCCCGAACTTCGATGCGGCAGCCCGCGCGCTGCGCCTGCCGCCGGGCATACCAGTGCAGCGCCGACGTCAGCCCCAGGTCGTCCAGCACCGATGGCCGCAGGTTGAGGGCAGTGTCGCGGATGCGCTCGATGGTGAGATCGGCGATCTCGATGCAGTCGGTGATGCGCCGCGGGTCGGGCGCGGGGCCGGCGGCGCGCAGCAGCGCAGTGAGGTTGAGCTTGAGGGCGGCGAGCTGCTGGCCGATCTCGTCGTGCAGTTCGCGCGCCAGGGCGCGCCGCTCTTCCTCCTGCACCGAGAGCAGCCGGCGCGACAGGCTTTGCAGGCGTTCTGCGTACTCGGCCAGCGCCTCCTCGGCACGCTTGCGCTCGGTGATGTCGGTGACCACGCTGATGAAGCCGATGAGCCGGCCTTCGCCGTCCCGGCGGTAGGTCCAGTCAACGAGAACGTCCGCTTCGCTGCCGTCGTCGCGCTGGTTGCGTCCGATGTAGGGCTTCGGCGGCGGCTGGGTGTGCACCAGGTGGGCGAAGTATTCCCGCAGCGCCCGGGAGTCTTCCTCGCTGGCCAGCATTTCCCAGATAGTGCGCCCGAGGAGGCTTCCGGGGGCAGCGGCATTGATGCGCTCCAGCGCAGGATTGGCGAAGGTGATGCTCCCATCGAGACCGTTCTCCTGCACGCCGTGGGGCAGCAACTCCATCAGTGTTCGAAAGCGTTCCTCGCTCTGGGCAAGTCTGCGTGCGCTGAGCTTGCGCTGGGTGATGTCCTGGAACAAGCACAGAGACGCCCTCCGGGGAGGGGAAGATTCGGTTTTCCAGCCACCGATCCCAGGCGGGAACGAAGTCCTCCATCGTTACCGGGGTCTGCTCGGCCACCGCCTTCTCGATGGCATGCTGGAAGGGCTGGCCGACCGCCATCGGGAATTCCGTCCAGATGTGACGGCCGACCAAGTCTTCGGCGCGGCGTTCCAGCACCTGGGCAGCCTGTTCATTGACGAAGACGTAGCGCCAGTCCCGGTCAAGCGCCACGAAGCCGTCGGCGATTCGTTCCACGAGTTGCTGAAAGCGCGAGCGCTCCGCCTCGGCTGCTGCAAGGAGGCGTTCGCGCTCGACGTCGGAGAGCTTGCGCTCGCTGATGTCGATCAGCCCGCCGTAGAGGCGATGGACAGCGGGGGCTTCGTCGTCCGCTGCGCACTCGGCGACGGAGTTTACCCACACGATGCCGCCGTCCTTGCGCTGCAGCCGCAGCTCGCAGTTCCCGCTGCTGCCCGGCGCGAGGCCGATCACGCGCTGCGGAACAGCTCCTGGTCCTCCGGGACGACCAGGCAGCGCCAGCAGCGGCGGGCCATCAGCTCCTCCGGCGTGTAAGCCGGTGATGCGTTCGACGGCCCCCAGCATCCAGTCGATCTCGAACGCGCCGTCCGCGTCGCGCCGGCACGAATAGACGATGTCGGATATCGCCTGCGAGATGCGGCGGAAGCGCCCCTCGCTCTCCTTGAGCGCCTGCTCGGCCCGCTGGCGCTCGGTGATGTCGCGCGCCATGCCAATGACGAAATCGCCGTCGGCCAGGTGGATGCCGCCGATGCGCACCTCCACCGGGAAACGTCGAGCCGTCCTTGCGCCGGTGGCGGCCCTGGTACAGCTGGCCCTGCTCGAATGCCGCAGCGTGGATTCTGCGCACCTCTTCGGGTCCGAGGGCAGCGGCCGCCGGATCGAGTTCGGTGACGTTCCTGCCGAGCAGCTCGTCGCGGGTGTAGCCCAGGGACTCGCAGGCCCAGCCGTTGGCATCGACGATGCGGCCGTCCATGTCGGCGATGAAGACAGCATCGGCGGCATGGTCGGCCAGCGGCCGGAAGCGCCGCTCGGCGGCCTGGCGCTCCGCCTCGAGCCGGAAGCGGTCGAGGGCGAAGGAAATGTCGGTTGCCATCTCGTCGAGCAGGGACACCAGTTCGGTGTCGAAGAAGCGCGCCTCCGGCGCATATAGATTCAGCGTGCCCCAGGGCTTGCTGCCGCTCAGTAGCGGACAGGCGGCCGAGGCGCGGAACCCGCATTCGAGGGCGCGCTCGCGCCAGGGCGCCATCGCCGGGTCGCCCTCGATGTCGTCGCAGACGACGTGGCGCCGTTCGCGCAGCGCCAGCGCCGTCGGGCCGCGGCCCGCAGCGTCCCCGGGATCGGCGCTGATGCGGGCGCTGGTGGCGTAGTCGGTGCGCGCGCCGAAGCTCGCCACCGGCAACACGTGACCGTCGCGCAGCTCGCCGATCCAGGCCATGCGCAGGCCGCCGAAATCCACCGCGACGCGGCAGATTTCCCGCAGCAGCTCGTCGCGGTCGCCGATGCGGGCGATGGCCTGGTTGCACTGGGAGAGCGCGGCGTAGAGGTTGGCGAGGCGGCGCGCCCGCGTCTGGGCCTGCTTCTCGACGTCGATGTCGGTGTGGGTGCCGAGCATGCGCAGCGGGATTCCCGAGCCGTCCCGCTCCATGATCCTTCCCATCGACAGGATCCACTTCCAGTTTCCCTGCTTGGTGCGCTGGCGGAACTCCACCCGGTAGTCGGGGAGCCTTCCGGCCACGTAATCGGCATGGCTGCGGCCGACCCGTTCCCTGTCTTCCGGGTGCAATCGTGCGAGCCAGGCAGCATTGGTTTCGACCAGTTCGCCGGGGGCGTAGCCGAGCATTTCGGCATAGGCTTCGTTGATCCGGGCTTCACCGGTCCGCAAATCGAGGTCGTACAGACCCTGCCGCGCCGCATCCAGGGCCAGCCGCAGGCGCTCCTCGGCCTCGACGACGCGTCGCTGAGCGGTACGCTCGGCGGTGACGTCCTGGGCCAGCACCAGTTCGGCGCGGCGGCCTTCGAATGACAGCGTCGAAGACGTGATCTCGACCTCGATCGTTTCGCCGTTCTTCCTGACATGGCGCCATGTCCCGGCATGGTCCATGCCCTCGCTCACGGCCGAGACATTGCGCCGCAGCGCGGGCACGTCTTCCGCCGGCCGGATGTCGGCGATGGTCATGGCAAGGAACTCGTCGCGTCGGTAGCCGTAGCTGGCGACGGCGGCATCGTTCACCGCCAGGAAGGCGAGGCTGTCCAGGTCGTAGACCCACATCGGCAAAGGGTTCGCCTCGAACAGGGCGAGGTATTGCCGCGCCTGGCTTTCGACCCGGCTGTGCAGGGCGTCCTCCATCCGCCGGCTGCGACGCAGCAGCAGCAGCAGCAGGGCGGTGGTCACCGCCACGAACATCCAGCCCTTGTAGGTCTGGAGGGCGGTCAGGTGCAGGGTGCTTTCGGCGAGCGCCGCCGCCAGGCGGTCGGAATAGACGATCCACAGAATCGCGACGGTGGCGTAGGCGGCAGAGATCGTCACCGGTCCGGGCCTGAGCATTCGGATTGGAGAGACTTCGGTCGGATCCATTGCTGCGTCCTGCGAAAGTTGCCGGCGGTGCGGCGCCGGGACGGGCCCCGGCCCCTGTTCTTTCAGGCGCCGAGGGAGAAGTAGAAGGTGGCGCCCCGGTTCGGCTGCGCCTCGGCCCGGATGCTGCCTCCATGGCGTTCGACCAGCCGCTTGACGATAGCCAGCCCGACGCCCGTGCCCGGGAACTCGTTGGCGCCATGCATGCGCTGGAACATGCCGAACAGCTTTTCCGCATAGCGCATGTCGAAGCCGGCGCCGTTGTCGCGAACGTAAAACTCGGCCGCAGCGCCGGCGTTGCTGGCGCCGATCTCGACCCGCGGCGCCGCGCACTTGGAGGAGAACTTGAGGGCGTTGCCGATGAGATTGGCGAACACCTGACGCATCATCGCCGCGTCAACCTTCGCCCGCGGCAGAGGATTCATCACGATCTCCGCCGCCGGATAGGCCGGGTGCAGTTCGCCGACCACCTCCTCGGCCAGCCGCTGCAGGTCGGTGGCAGTGAGCGCCAGGCGGGCGCGGCCGACCCGCGAGTATTCGAGGATGTCGTCGATCAACTGGCTCATTCGGCGGGTGTTGGATACGACGCGATCGAGCAGCCCGCGGCCGTCGGGGCTCAGCCGCTCGGCCTCGGATTCGGCGAGCAGGCTGGCGAAGCCGTTGATCGCCCGCAGCGGCGCCCGCAGATCGTGGGATACGGTGTAGCTGAAGGACTCCAGATCCCGGTTAGAGGTTCGCAGTTCGGCGGTGCGCTCCGTGACCCGCCCCTCCAGTTCGGCGTTCAGGCGCAGGACCTCGGCCTCGGCCCGCTTGCGCTCGGAGACGTCGGTGAAGATGGTGGCGAACCCGCCATCGCCCCAAGGCGCGACCGAGATCGAAAAGTGCCGGTCCAGGGGCGGGAAGTAGGTTTCGAAGTGGGTGGGCTTGCCGCTTAGCGCCACCTCGCTGAAGGCATCCAGGTAGGGCGGGGCGTCGGTACCGTAGGCAACATCGCCGCTCTTGCCGACCACGCTCTCGGCGCGCAGCCCGGTGAGGGCTTCGAAGTGCGGATTCACCGCGACGATCTGATAGTTGGTCGGCAGGCCGTACTCGTCGCGCATCAGTTCGTGCAGCACCACGCCTTCTTCCATGTTTTGGAACAGCGTGTGCAGGCGCTCGTTGCTGCGCTCCAGGGCCACCTCGTGCTCCTTGAGTGTGGTGACGTCGGTGTGGGTGCCGATCAGCCGGAGGGGGCTGCCGTCCGGGGCGCGGTTCATGACCCGGCCCCGGGCCAGGATCCAGCGATAGCTGCCGTCCTTGGTCCGCAGCCGATATTCCATGCGTATCGCCGGTATCTTGCCGGCCAGATGATCCCGGACGTGCCCGATGCAGCGCTCCCGGTCATCCAGGTGCAGGCGCGATTCCCACTCGTCGTAGCCGTCGCCCAACTCGTCTTCCGCGTAGCCGAGCATTTCTTTCCAGCGCGGGGAGTAATAGACGCGCTTGGAGCCCGGCTCCCAGTCAAAGACGCCGGCGTCGGCGCCCTCGAGGGCGAACTGCCAGCGCTCCTCTGCGGCGCGCAGTCGTTCGGTGACCTCGGCCCGCTCTGCGAGCATGGCAAAACGGTCGAGGGCGAAGGAGACATCGGTCGCCATCTCGTCCAGCAACCGGACCAGCTCGGGATCGAAGAAACCGGGCTCCGGGGCATAGAGGCCGAGCATGCCGGCCAGCCGCCCCCCCGCTCGGATCGGGAACGCCGCTGCGGCGCGGAAGCCGCAGGCGAGCGCCGGCTCGCGCCAGGCTTCGGTACCGGCGTCGTGCTCGATGTCGTTGCAGATGACGTGCTGCCCGGTGCGGATGACCTCGGCCGACGGCTTGCCTTCGCCGGCCCGCATTGCATCCAGCGCGAGGACGGCGCCGTCCACATAGTCGGTGCGCGCGCCGTGGCTGGCCACCGGAAACAGACGGCCGTCTTCGACGCGCCCGATCCACGCCATGCGCAGCGCGCCGAAATCCACCGCGATGCGACACACCTCGCGGTAGAGCTGTTGCGGATCGTCGATGCGGACGATCGCCTGGTTGCACTCGGACAAGGCGGCGTAGAGGTTGGTCAGGCGGCGCAACTGGGCCTGCGCTGCCCGTTCCGCGGTGATGTCCATCACCACGCCGTCGAGCCGCAGCGGCTGGCCAGCGGCGTCGCGCGTCAGGTGGGCGCGGTCGCGCACCCGGCGCACCGCACCGTCGGCACGCTGGATCCGGTACTCGAGGTCCACCACACCTCTTTCCGCGACGGTGGCGAAGGCCGCCATCACCGCGGGCCGGTCCTCCGGCACGATCAGGCGCTGCCAAAGATCGGATTCGCGCAGGAACTGTTCCTGCGGGTAGCCGTAGAGGCGCTCCGCCGCCGCGCTGACGCTCAGCACGCGGCTGCTATCCGCCGTGGTGGACCACACCACCTCGTCGACGGCGGCCAGCGTCAGTTCGAGCTGGCGCGCGTGTTCCAGGGCCTGAAGCTGGCGCTGCTGCTCCTGCGACAACCGCTCGCTCGCGAGCGCACGCTCGGCCCGCAGCCTGAGGATCTGTACCAGCCCCACCACCGCCGCCATCGACGGTGCGAGCACGGCAAGCCGCAGCAGCGCTTCCGGCAGGTCGCGTGCGGGACCGGCGGGCCCGAACAGCACCGAAGCGGTGTAGGCCAGCGCGGCCACCGCCGTCGTGCCGCCCGCCGGCCAGCCACCGACATAGGTCGCATACACCACCGCGACGAAGAACAGGGGCGCCGGGTTGGGCGGCCGAATGCCGGCGGCGGCAAGCAGTTCCTGGAACAGCATGACGCCCAGCGCCAGACCGAAGCCGAGGACCAGGGAACGCAGGACGGTCTCCCGCTCGGGATTGGATTTTGTCGTCAAGGTGTTCGGAAGGCGGCCGCTGTTCTTCTGTCCTGCCGAATATTACCCTAGCCCATCTTTGACAAAATCCGGCCGGCGCTCCTCATTTTTGACCGCTTGTGCCGCGGAAAGCCGCGTGGTTGCTAGGGGTAGGTGGGCAGGGCGAAATGTAGTGCCATAATAAGTTAAGCGGGACGGTTTTTCGGTTGCTTTTTGTTGTAGTGTTGGCGGATGTTTATTCGCCGCACTCAGACACGCAACCGCGTGAGCGGGCAAGCGTATTTCACCCATCGCTTGGTGGAAAGCCTGCGGGTAGGGAAGGCGGTCAAGCAACGCACCCTACTCAATCTGGGTAGCCAGTTTGAGCTCAATCAAGCCGCGTGGCCGGCGCTGGCAGCAAGGATTGAGCAACTGCTGCACGGTCAGGGTTCGTTGTTGGCTTCGACGTTGTCGGAGACTGCCGAGACCTTGGCACAGCGTTACGCGGCACAACTGCTGGCGCGCCAACCCGACGAACTGATGCTGGTTTCAAAGGCGGGCGCACCGAGCGCTCCGGGGGCGGGGGCGGCGCGTTTTACCGAAGTCAACCTGGCCACGCTGGAACAGGTTCGCCCGCGTACGGTGGGGGTGGAGCAGGTGGCACTGGCGGCGGCGCGCCAACTCGGGTTCGAGGACAAGCTTGCGGCGCTGGGTTTTAACCCGCCGCAGATCGCGGCTGCGCTGGGCAATGTGATCGCTCGGATGGCCGCGCCGGCGAGCGAGTTGGCCACCCACGCCTGGTTGCAACAGCGCTCGGCGCTGGGTGAGCTGATTGGCTACGACTACGAAGGCATGGAGCTGCAGCGACTGTATCGCAGTGCCGACCAATTGCTCAAACATCGCGACGCTTTGGAAGCGCATTTGTTTGGCGCCGCGCAAAGCTTGTTCGCCCTGGCCGAAACGATCACGTTGTTTGATCTGACCAATACCTATTTCGAAGGCGTTGGCGCAGGCATTGGCAAAGCCAAGCGTGGCAAGTCCAAGGAGAAGCGCAGCGACTGCCCGCTCGTCACCTTGGGCTTGGTGCTCGATGTCAATGGCTTTCCCAGACGCTCTCGCCTGTTCGAGGGCAACGTCAGTGAAGCCACGACCCTTGAGGCAATGCTCGCGCAGTTGGCAGCCGTAGCGGGGGGCACGGTGGTGATGGACGCCGGGATTGCCACTGAAGCGAACCTGGCGTGGCTCAAGCAACACGGCTATGACTATCTGGTCGTCAGCCGCAAGCAGGCCCGCCAGTTCGACCCTGCGCTCGCCGTCGAGGTCCAAACCGCGGGCGAGGACACGATCCAGGTGCAGCGCGTGCTCGATCCGACGACGGGCGAAGTCCTGTTGTATTGCCATTCCCCGGCGCGGGCCGAAAAAGATCAGGCCATCGACACCAAGAAGGCCAGCGGCTTTGAGGCCGTGCTGCAACATCTAGCCGCCAGTTTGAGCAAACCGCGCGCCATCAAGAACCCGGCCAAGATCCACGAGCGCATTGGCCGGGCCAAACAAAAATATCCGCGCGCCGCTCGCCATTACACCATCGATGTCCAGCTCGATGCAGCCGGCAAGAGCGTCAGCGCAATCCATTGGACCCGGGCCCCCAAGCCCGGCAGTGCGCTCACTCATCCCGGTGTCTATTGCCTGCGCACCACGCTCAGCGCCCCCTCGGATGCTGAACTGTGGCGCATCTACACCATGCTTACCAACTTGGAAGCGGTGTTTGAAGCTGAAAACCGACTTGGGACTGCGCCCGTCCACCACCATATCGAGCGTCGCGTCGACGCTCATTTGTTCATCAGTGTCCTGGCCTATTACTTCGTCCACACCATTCGCCTTCAACTCAAAGCCCAGGGCATTCATCATTCGTGGTCGACACTGCGCCACACGCTGGCCACCCAAGTGCGTATCACCGCAACCCTGCAGCGTCGCGACGGGCGCACCGTGCACGTGCGAAAAGCAAGCCGACCCGAAGCGCAGCAACAGACAATCTATTCAGCATTGCACCTTCCGGCTAACCCGGGCGGCACCCATCAGACCGTGGTGTGAACGGCTACCCCCCTTCCGGACATCCGACTCCCGCAACCCGCGTAGCAGCACAAGCGTAGTGCCATACAGACTGGCACGCTAGCTGTAACCGATTGATCTATTGACATGTTGTAGTGCCAAATGTCGAAAATGGGCTAGCATCGTCGCGGGCGGGGAATTCGCCGTGGCGCGCCGGTGGCGGTGGCTACGGCTGGCCGAATTGTGGCCGCAGGAAGCGGTCGATTGCGTCCGCCAGTTGCGCCTCTGCCCCGGCGAAGAAGTGGTCGGCGCCAGGCATCTCGGACTGGCTGAGCTTCGGGAGCGCCGGCGCGCCGGACTTGCGCTGGCGGGCGCCCTCCAGCACCTGGGGCAGGTCGGCGCTGCCATAGATGTCCAGCACCGGGAGCGTGGCGGGAAGTTTGGCGGGCCAGGACCCCGAAAGGCCGATGGCGACGAAGGCCCCTGCCAGTGTCGCCGCGCCGCCGGAGAAATATTCGAGCGCCATGCGTGCCCCCAGGCTGTGGGCGACCACTGCTACCTGGGCGTGCCCCTTGTCCCGCAGTTGGCGCACGGCGACCGCGATGCGTTGCGCCGCCTCGGGAAAGGTGGGGGGGTAGGCGTCAGGTTTGGCGTCAACGGCCAGCACCGGCATCTGGATGGACAGGGTGGCGTAGCCGGCGTCGGCCAAGCGGGTGCGCAGCACGCCGATCAGCCCCCAGTCCGGATGCACGCCGATGCCATGGGCCAGGACCAGTGCGCCCCTGGCCTTGCCGGCGGGTTCGGCGAGCAGGCCGAGGAACTTGTGGCCGGCGGCGTCCAGCCACACCGGATCGCCCACCACCACTCCGGGCAGGATCTCGTCGGCCCATTTCTTCTCCCGGGCGTAGTCGGGAACTGCCGCGGCCAGCGATGGCAGGGTCAGCAGGGCGAGCAGCAGGAACGCAAGGCGGCGCATGGCGATCTCCGGCGAGGCAACATGGGCTGCCTATAATACGGCCGCGCCATCCGGCGCCAACACGCGGAGGGGACGATCATGACGAGGCCGTTCAGGGTACTGGGCATACAGCAGATCGCCATTGGCGGTCCGGACAAGGCGCGGCTGCGCCGGCTGTGGGTGGATACCCTCGGCCTGGCGGTGGTTGGCAACTACCGCAGCGAGCGCGAGAACGTGGACGAGGACATCGCGGTGCTCGGCAGCGGGCCCTTCAAGTGCGAGGTGGACCTGATGCAGCCGGTGGACCCGGCGAAGAAGCCGGCGGTGCACGAAACGCCGCTGAACCATGTCGGCCTGTGGGTGGACGACCTGCCCAAGGCGGTGGAATGGCTGGCCGCAAACGGTCTGCGCTTTGCCCCCGGCGGCATCCGCAAGGGAGCCGCCGGCCACGACATCTGCTTCGTCCATCCCAAGGCCAACGACGAGTTTCCGATCGGCGGCGAGGGGGTGTTGATCGAACTGGTTCAGGCGCCGCCGGAGGTGATCGCCGCCTACGCGGCGCAGCCCTGAGCGGTCCGTTCCGGAACGCCGCTCACCCCGCCAGGAAGCAGCGGCCGGCGCTGTCCTCGATACAGCGCATCGGATGGCGGTACAGGCTGCTCAGGAGTTCCGGGGTGAGCATGTCCTCACGGCAGCCCTGTTCGGCGAGCCCTTCGCCGAACAGCATCAGCATGTGGCTGCAGTAGCGCGCCGCCAGGTTGGGATCGTGCAGGCTCATCAGCGCCGCCTTGCCGGCGCGGCATTCGGCGGCCAGCAGATCGAGCAGCGCGACCTGGTGGTGGGGGTCGAGATGGTGGGTCGGCTCGTCCAGCAGGTAGAGATCCGGTTGCTGGGCGAGCAGGGTGGCCAAGGCGACGCCGCGCCGCTCGCCGCCGGAAAGCGTGGCGCAATCCCGCTGCGCCAGGTCTACCAGGCCGACCCGTTGCAGCGCGTCGCGGGCCAGGCGGATGTCCGCAGGATCGTCCGGTCCCCAGCCTGACTGGTGCGGATAGCGCCCGGCGAGTGCCGCTTCGAGTACCGTGAGGGGGAAGGCATCCACCGTGTCCTGAGGCAACAGCCCGCGCAGACGAGCGAGATCCCGCGCCGGCCAAGATGCGAGCGGGCGCTCACAGACAAAGATCTCGCCGGCAGTCGGCGGGCGCAGGCCAGCCAGCGTCAGCAGCAGGGTGGTCTTGCCGGCACCGTTCAGCCCGAGCACCGCCCAGCTTTCCCCCCGCCTGAGATCCAGATCGAGCGCATCGCACACGAGCTTGCCGCCCACCTCCACCCGCAGGCCGCGCGCCGACAGCAGGATGGCGCTCATCGCCGCGCCAGCAGCCAGAGGAAAAGCGGCACGCCGAGCAGCGCCGTGACTGCGCCCACCGGCAACTGGGTCGGCGCCAGCAGACTGCGGGCGGCGGTGTCGGCCAGGGTCAGCAGCGTGCCGCCGGCGAGCACCGAGCCGGGCAGCAGCACGCGCTGGTCGTTGCCCAGGGTCAGGCGCGCCAAGTGCGGAGCGAGCAGGCCGACGAAGCCGATGGTGCCGGCGCTCGCCACCGCGACGGCGGCGCAGCCTGAAGCAACGAGATAGAGCAGCCGCCGCAGTCGTGTCACCGGCACGCCGAGGGAACGAGCGGCGATTTCGCCCTGGGCGAAGACGTTGAGCCCCCGCGCCTGGGGCGCGACCAGGGCGAGGCCGAAAGTCAGTGCCAGGAGAGCGCCTATCGGCGGGCCGCTGGCGGAAAGATCGCCGAGCAGCCAGAACACCATGCCGCGCAACTGGGTGTCGGGGCTGAGGGCGAGCAGCAGCGCGGTCAGCGCCCCCCAGCCGGCGGCGATCACCACGCCGGTGAGCAGCAACCGGGTCTGGGCGTGGCTGTGGTCGGCGCGCGCCAGAGCGAACACGAGCAGGATCGAGGCCAGCGCCCCGGCAAAGGCTCCCGCGGGCACCAGGCTTCCCGAAGCCCCCAGCGCCATCAGCGCGAGCCCGCCCACCGCGGCGCCGCCGGACACGCCGAGGATGTAGGGATCGGCCAGCGGGTTGCGCAACAGCAGTTGCATCAGGCTGCCGGAAAGCGCCAGCAGCCCGCCCACGGCGAAGGCCGAAAGCGCCCGCGGCAGTCGCAGATCCAGCAGCAGCGCGCGGGCCACCCCCCCGTCTTCGGGCTGCCAGAGTGCGCCCCACTCGAGCGCCACGCTGCCCAGTGCGAGGGCCGCGGCCAGGCTCGCCACGGCGGCGGCAGCCAGGATCAGCAGTCGGCCGAAGACGTGCTCGCGCATGCTTCAGCGTGACAGTCGCGCCAGCGACTCTCGAAGCTCCCCGCTCCCGTCGGGAGTGGGGCTGGGGGTGAGGGAAACGGTCATCGCGAAGGCTTTCATCATTCGGCGTGGCGCTGACGTTCCATGACCTTCAGCGCAGGGCGTACTCGGCGCCGACGAAGAAGCGGCGCTCCGGTTCGGGGTAGGCAGCGAAGCTCGTTCCCGCGCCGTTGCGGATGCCATAGGTGTAGTACTCCTCGTCGAACAGGTTGTCGGCCTGGGCGAAGAGCTTCCAGCCGCCGAACTGCTTGGTGAGCTTGACATCGGCCAGGGTGTAGGCCGGCATGTTGCGGAAGCTGTTGACCTGGTCGTTGTCGTAGCGCTGCGTGCCCACGTAGCGCAGGTTGCCCGACACGGTGAGTCCGGCGGCGGCCTGCCAGGTCGCATTGAGGCTGGCACGGTGACGCGGCACCAGGGGGACTTCGTTGCCGGCAAGGTCAACGCCGCCAAGCACACCCGAACGGAAATCGGCGTCGGTGTAGCGGTAGTTGGCCGAGAAGGCGAGATCCGCGCCGGGACGCCAGTTGCCGTCCAGTTCGGCGCCGCGATGCCGGGTGGGCGGAAGGTTCACGTTGGCCCCGAAGGGCGGCAGCGCGGTTGACGGGAGGAAGTGGATCTCGTTGTTTACCCGCAACTCGAAGAGCGCCGCCCGCAGCACCAGTGGCGTGGCGCCCCACTCCACGCCGATCTCGGCGTCGTGGGAAGTCTGCGGATCGAGCAGGCGGCCGTCGGCGGTGAAGCCATTGTCATCCACGTTGGCGTTGCGGAAGCTCTGTCCCCACCGCCCGTAGAGCGCGGCGCCGGAAGTCAGCCCCTGGCGGGCGCTGAGCTCGAAGGCGGTGAGGGTGTTGTCGCTAGTCTGCACGGTTGCGGGCGCGAAGCTCAGATCCTGCTGCTCGATGCGGGTGCTCTGGACACGGCCGCCGAATGCCAGCCGCGTGGACTCCCCGAAGCGCAGGGTATTGAGAAAGTAGGCCGCCAGGTCGCGCTGGCTCGACTCCAGCAGGCTCGAAAACGAGCCGTCTATCTGCCGCCGATAGTCCCAGTCGGACCAGTCGGCGCCCACCACCAGCTCGGCGCGCTGGTCGCCGATGTCATAGGGAAGGCGCAGGCGCGGCGTGAAGCTCAAAACTTGGGCAGCAATGTCGGTGGTACTGGGTTCGCCGAAGAAGACCACCAGGGAGTCGCTGCTGCGGTCGCGGTAGGCCAGGTCCGCCGCCAGCTCCCCGCGCTCCAGGGCGAGCTTGCCGCCGAGATCGACGTGCCAGGTATCCAGAGCGGAGCGATCGTCGGGATGAGTCGTCGCGCGGCGGTCTACCGCGATTTCTCCCTCCGACAGGGCGCCCGGCAACCCGAGGCGCTGTCGCGCGCCGCCGAAGCGGGCCTCGATGTCGCCGCCATCGAGGGCCAGCCGCAGGCTTCCCTCGACGTTCTGGTCCGAAAGGTGGTTGTTGCGCCGGTAGTTGTCGGTGTCCAGGTCACTGGCATTGAGAGTCAGGCCCAGCCGGTCGCCGGAAATGGTCCCACCGGCGCGCAGGCTGCGGGTGTCGTAACTGCCGACGGTGGCGCCGAGCACCGCCTCGCGCTGCCCGCGGCGCGGCTTGCGGGTGATGATGTTGATGGTGCCACCGGTGGCGCCGCCGCCGTAAAGGACGGCGCCGGTTCCCGGCAGGATTTCGATGCGCTCCACGGCGTCGATTGGAATCGCCGACAGCCGCGCCGGCACCTGCTCGTTCTCGCTGATGCGCACCCCGTCCACCAGGACCAGCGTGTTCTGGTCGCCGGTGGCGCCGAAGCCGCGCAGGTCGAGCTGTGGGTTGGGGTCACCGGTGTTGTTGCGCAGGTGCAGGCCACCGAGCCGCCCCAGGGCTTCCGGCACCGAGGCAATGGCGGCGTCCGCCAGATCCCGTGCGGTGATGACGATGGCACCGACGGGCAGGGCATCGCGCCGCGTTTCGAAGCGGGTGGCGGTGACGACGATGGTGGCTTCGTCGCCCACGGGCGGTTCGCCGCGGGCGAGCGGCGCGGCGCAGAACGCCGCGAGGGCGGCGCACAGCGCGGCCGGGTGCGGGACTCGATGCATGTTGTTCTCTCCCTTTGTTCCGCGGGCGTCCCCGCTCGCGGAAATTGCACAAGCAAGGCCGGGAGAGAGGGCTGAACGGGGTCGGGGCGGGGCACCGGCGCCGGCAGCCGCCCCCCGCGGCATTGCGCATCGCGTTGCGAGGCCGGTCTCCGGGCTCGTGGGACACGCGCGGTCAATCGACCGCGGGCGAGGGGCGCACCGCCTTCCCGCGCTTGCCGCGCAGTGGCTGCCGATCCGGGGGGATCGCGTGGTGCGCCCGCAACCCACCTACCGTTGCGGGGGCAGCACAGGAATTGCCCTCCTGGGTGCCGGACGCAATCCGGCGCGCATCGGGGCGCACCTGCTTCCCGTTTCACTCCCGTGGCTGTCGCCCCGGAAGCACCTCGAAACGAGCGCCGCGGCATTGCCGCGGCGGCGCGGATTATACGCCGGCAGTGCGGGTGCGACCCTTGGCAGAAAGGGGCCAAAAACGAGGATTTCCTGGCTTGACCGTCCCGCCGCTTCGCCCCTATAGTCTCCGCCATGGACGCAGAACTGGCGCAACTGGAACATAAGGTCGAGCAGGTGCTCGCCAATAGTCAGCGCTTGGCTGCCGACAACCGGGATCTGCAGACGCGCCTCACGATGCTGGAAGGCGAGAATCGCAAGCTGGCGGCCAAGATCGCTGCCGCGGCGGAGCGCCTCGAAACCCTGATGGAGCAATTGCCGCAATGAGCGCCAATGCCCTCGACGTCAACCTGATGGGACGCGACTTCCGCGTTGCCTGCCCGCCCGAGGAGCGCGAGGCACTGCTGGCGGCGGTGGCCCTGGTGGACGGCAAGATGCGCGAACTGGCGGACAAGACCCGGGCGAGCGGCGAACGTCTGCTGGCGATGGCGGCGCTCAACATTGCCCACGAGTTCCTCCAGTTGCGCGAGGCAAGCGGCCCCGAGGCGCAGCGGCTGAAGGAGCGTATAGGTCACATGCGGCAGCGTATCGACGAGGCGCTGGCGCAGCAGGAACAGTTGTTCTGAAGCGCCGGAATTTGGCGTAGAGTTGCAGAGAATCCCCTGCGGTGTTCGTTAAGGCCATAGATTCCTTGAACCAACATCGTTGGCATCATGGACGCCGACCATCAAATGCCGCTGTTGCGAGCGCCCTTCGTCGGGCGCACCTGATGCGGCTGGAAGGTGACCGCCTTGGACCCTAGGTTCAGGATGCCGGTCTGACGGCACACGCGGGGGACCTACATCGGGAGCGCGGCGCAAGCCGCGCTCCCTTTTTCGTTCCGTTGGCGGGAAACCGACCGATGGTTTGGGTGGGGACCTGAGAGGGACTTCGGCCCGGCTGCCAATGGACGCAGTTGCACCGTCTCGCCAGCGCCGGCACTTGGTCGATTTCCCTCAGTGCGATTCGACTGCCTCGCAGGCGCCCTCGATGACGGCGTGTGACAGGTAATAGCCGGCGCGCTTCAGGTTCAGCAGGGTCGAGCGCAGATCGTCGAGCAGGCCGCGCCGCTTTGCTTCCACCGGCAGGCCGGCCGTGCCTTTCACCGGCAGACCGTACACTTGATGGGCGATGCGTCGCCCGCGTTTCTCGTCGATGATCGCCATGCACGGGGCGCAGGCGCGTGCCAAGCTGATCACCGCCGCTTCGCCGGGATCGAGTTCGGCGACCAGCAGGGGGTCGGGCTCGGGCGCCGCGCGGACGCGCTTGGTCCAATCCGTATCGGTCAGCGCCTGTGCGCCGGGGCGGCCGAGGCCGGCGATGGCCACCTCCCGATAAACCGGTTCGGGTATCCAGAATTCATTGAACAGCACGGACAGCAGATCGAGCCTTCCGGCCAACGACAATGCCACCAGCGGACCGGCATTGACCACCGCGCGGTCGAGCATCACGCGGAAAACTCGTCGGTCATTTCATCTTCGGATAACTCGACGACGGGCACGCCATCGCGGCTTGCGGCCAGCAGGAACTGGACGCGGCCCATGCCAGCCAGCCGCCCGGCCTTGCCCGAGGAAATCCGCCCCTGCTCGAAGAGCTTCAGCGCCAGCAGATAGCGCGCTTCGTCAGCAAAGTTGCTCGGCAATTCGGCAGGCGAGGGCAAACCCTCAACGGGCAATTCAATCGTCAACGTGTTCATCTGCGCCTCCTTTGTGGGATTTGGCAATCAGCGCCCGATGATACGTTCAACGCCGTATCGTGGCGAATTGCATCCGGTGCACGCAGCGGTGCGGCTCTTCGCAGATGAACTTGGGGGGCACTTGGCAAGCCACGGTACCCGCGCCGACATCCGTGTGTTTCACTATGATGTTTGCCGAGATGCGCGCTGCCAACCTGTTTCCCCCATTTTTCGCCGAGAACCGTGAGGCGTCGCAGCCC
>CAVOKN010000025.1:0-163031 GCA_963696505.1 uncultured beta proteobacterium
GCCAGCGCCGGCATTCCGGTGTGCGCCGCCGCGTGGCGCGCCTTGACCAGCGTGTTCTCGATGAACGTGTCATGGGGCTTCTTCGCCTCGGGGATGTTGAAGGTCGATTGCGGAATCACTTCGATGCCCAAGGGCACCAGCAGTGCCGAGAGTTCGCGCAGCTTGCCGGCATTGTTCGAGGCGAGGACGAGTTTGGTGATCATTGGGAAAAATGGGGGGCGGGGGCTATGGTCTGCGCCGATTATAGCCGGGCGCAGCGGCGCGAATCGGCTACGGTGCGGCGAGCGCTGTGCGTTGTGCGGCTACGATGCGCGCGATGCCGTCCTGCGCCAGGGCCAGGAGCGCGTCAAGTTGGCCGCGGGAGAAAGGCGCAGCCTCGGCAGTGCCCTGCACCTCGACGAAGCCGCCCGCGCCGGTCATCACCACGTTCATGTCGGTCTCGCAGGCGGAGTCCTCGGCATAGTCGAGGTCGAGCACCGGAACGCCCTCGAAGATGCCCACGCAGACCGCCGCCACCATGTCCTGCAGGGGGCTCGTGCCCAGGCCGACTGCCTTGATCAGCCTGGCGACCGCGTCATGCACGCCACGCAGGCGCCGGTGATCGAGGCGCAGCGTGTGCCGCCGTCGGCCTGGATGACGTCGCAATCGACGGGATCTGGCGCTCGCCGAGCGCCCTCAGGTCGATGACCGCGCGCAGGCTGCGTCCGATCAGCCGCTGGATTTCCATGGTGCGCCCGCTCTGCTTGCCCTTGGCCGCCTCGCGCGCGGTGCGCGTGTGGGTGGAGCGCGGCAGCATGCCGTATTCGGCGGTGATCCAGCCCTGACCCTGGCCCTTGAGGAATCCCGGCAACTCCTCCTCGACGCTCGCGGTGCACGCACCCGGGTGTCGCCGAAGTCCACCAGCACCGAGCCTTCGGCGTGCCGGGTATAGCGGCGGGTGATGCGCAGGGGGCGAAGGGCGTCGGCGGCCTTCCGCTGGGTCTCAAGGGCTGTTCTCCGTTGTCGGGTGATCTATTTGGAATACTTCTTGATCGCGGACTGGATTTCGGGGATGGCCGTTCGATGTCTTCGTCGGTGAGGTCTGCGCCGGGGCGGCGTTGCCCCGGATGCGGGTGAAGCCTTCCATCTGGGTGGTGAAGCTGTCCGAGGGCAGGCGAGGGTGGATACGGCCCGGCGGTGTCGCCGGCGTAGTACTCCTCCCAGCGCATGGCGATGATCGACAGGTTGTCGCAGGTTTCGCCGGCCTGGTCTTCGGCCAGGTCGAGCAGGCCCGGCACCGATTCCATGACGCTGGCACCGGACAGCAGGGCCGCCAGTTGCTGGGTGCTCAACGGCCCCCACACGCCGTCGGTGGCCACGCCAGGAGGTCGCCGTCGCGCAGCGGCGTGGGCGCGGAGAACTCGATCTGCGGCAGGCCGTCCGCCCAGGCAACTGTAGATGCGGTTGCGCGCCGGATGCATCGCCGCCTCGGATTCGCTGATCAGGCCGTCTTCGACCATCATGCGCACCCGCGAGTGGTCCCGCGTCATCGCGGCGACATTGCCGTTGCGGATCAGGTAGAGCCGGGAATCGCCTGCGTGCGCCCAGTGGGCGACGTTGCCCTGCACGATGCAGGCGACGCAGGTGGTGCGCGGCGCTTCCTTAAGCAGGCGGTCGCCGGCGTAATCGAGGATGGCATGGTGGGCTTGTTGAGCAGCGCGACAGGAAGGCGCCGGGTCGTGGATGGGCGGCGCGGCCTCGTGCTGGAAGAACTCGGTGATGTACTGCACGGCGATCTGCGCCGCGACCTCGCCGTGCAAATGCCCGCCCATGCCGTCGGCGATCACCATCAGCAGGGCGTCGCGGGAATAGCTGTAGGCAATCCGGTCCTGGTTGGCAGCGCGCCGGCCGATCCGGGTTTCCTGAAAGATGGTGAATTTCAAGGCCAGACCTGCTTGTTCGCCAGCTTGCGGATGCGCTCAAGGACAACGTCCAGAGGCCGCTCCTCGGGCACGTGGTGGTCGCGGCTGGCCAGCGCCTTCTGCAGGCGAACACGCTCTGCGGCCGCTCCAGATAGTCGAGGTTCATGCACCAGTCTATGGTCTCGAGCAGTTGTGGCGAGTACTTGCCGGCCCAGCGCTTGACTGCCGGCGCTATCTCGTCGCGCGACTCGCGCGCATCCGCCGCCTGCGGCGCCATGCCGGTGAGGCAGGCGTACATGCTCGCGCCGATGCTGTAGATGTCGCTCCAGGGCCCCAGCAGGTCGCGGCTGCCGTATTGCTCGGGGGCGGCGAAGCCCGGGGTGTACATCGGCTTGAGCATCGGCGCACCGGACGAAACCAGCGTCTGGCGCGCGGCGCCGAAGTCCAGCAGCACCGGCGCGCCATCCTGCCGCAAGTAGATGTTGGAGGGCTTGATGTCCAGGTGCAGCAGCTTGTGGGCATGGACCTCGCGCAGTCCGTTCAGCAGGCGGGCGAACACGCCGCGGATGAAGTTCTCGCGGATCTGGCCCTTGTGCCTGCGGATGTAGTCCTGGAGGTTGGAGCCGCGCTCGTACTCCATGACCATGTAAACGGTGTCGTTGGCACGGAAGAAATTCACCACTCGTACAACGTTGGGATGCTGCAGTCCGGCCAGGGCGCGGCCTTCCTCGAAGAAGCATTTCATGCCGTAGCGGAACGCGGCCTGGTGCTCTTCCGTCACCTGGGGCTGGATCTCGCCCTCAGCGCGCAGCGCCAGGGAATTGGGCAGGTACTCCTTGATCACCACCGGCTTGTCCTCGGCGTCCGTCGCCAGATAGACAATGGAGAAGCCGCCGAGGCTCAGCTGCCGCTCGACCCGGTACTGGTCGATCTGGTGGCCGGGCGGCAGCGGCTGGTTGGTCTGCGTGGGCATGCGCGCGGAACTTGGGCAGGGTGGGCTGTGATAGATTGCCGGATTCTAATGTTTGCTCCGGCCCTGTAAAGCCGGGGCCACCGCCCCCGCCATGATCCACAGCATGACCGGCTATGCCGCGGCCTCCCTCGATATCGGTCGCGCCATCCTCCATCTTGAGTTGAAGAGCGTCAATTCGCGCTTCCTCGACCTGGGGTTCCGCATCGCCGACGATCTGCGGTTCATGGAGCCGCAATTGCGCGAGTTGATCGCCGCGCACGTTCAGCGCGGCAAGGTGGAATGCCGGCTCAACCTGCTCCAGGCTCAGAAGGCGCCGCGCGAGGCGACCCTCAATCAATCCCTCATGGACCAGTTGCGGCAGTGGCAGACGGCGGTGCGCGAGATTTTGCCCGACGCGGTCCCACTCGGTGTGGCCGAGGTGTTGCACTGGCCGGGCATGCTGGGCGACGACAGCCTTCCGGTGGAAAGCATCCAGGAGGACTGCATGGGCCTGGCGCGCCGGCTGCTGGACGACCTGCTGGCGAGCCGGTTGCGGGAAGGCGCCAAGCTGGAATCGATGCTGCGCGAGCGCGTAGCGCGCATGCGTGAACTGGTGAGGCAAGTGAGCCCGCGGATTCCTGAACTGGTGCAGGAATATCAGGACAAGCTCGGCGCCCGCTTGAGGGAGGCGCTGGCGAGCGTGGACGAGGATCGCATCCGCCAGGAGGTGGGCCTGTTCGCTACCCGCATCGATGTTGCCGAGGAAATCTCGCGCCTGTCGGCCCACCTGGACGAAGTGGCCCGCGTACTGGACCGTGGTGGCGCCGCCGGCAAGCGGTTGGATTTTCTGATGCAGGAGCTCAACCGCGAGGCCAACACCCTGGGCTCGAAGTCGGTCTCCGCCGAACTCACCGCGGTGGCGGTGGAACTCAAGCTGCTCATCGAGCAGATGCGCGAGCAGGTGCAAAATATAGAGTAGTGTTTCAGGCCGTATCAGGCCGTAGCAACGTACCCCCCTAAAGCCCCGAATCACGGGGCTTTCTTGTTGCACGCTATTCCACCGCAGGTCATGGAAGTGGACCAAGGCCCGGGGCTTACAGCCCTGCATCGGCGCGTAGCGCCGATGCCTTGGGGTGATTTTGGCTCCGGCCGGCGCTGCGCGCCTTAACTTCGCTGCACGAAGTTAGCCTGCGCCGGAACGTCGCCAAGGCGCTTCGGGCAGGGCTTACAGCCCTGCATCGGCACGCAGCGCCGATGCCATGGGGTGATTTTGGCTGCGGCCGGCGCTGCGCGCCTTAACTTCGCTGCGCGAAGTTAGCCTGCGCCGGAATGTCGCCAAGGCGCTTCGGGCAGGGCTTACAGCCCTGCATCGGCACGCAGCGCCGACGCCTTGTCGACATTCTCCCAAGTGAACTCTGGCTCGTCGCGTCCGAAGTGGCCGTAGGCGGCGGTCTTGCTGTAGATCGGGCGCAGCAGGTCGAGGCTGTGGATGATGCCCTTGGGACGCAGGTCGAAGTGCTTGCCCACCAGTTCGACGATCAGCTCGTCGCTCACCTTGCCGGTGCCGAAGGTGTTGACCATCAGCGACACCGGCTTCGAGATGCCGATGGCGTAGGCAACCTGCAACTCGCAGCGCTCTGCCAGCCCCGCCGCGACGATGTTTTTTGCGACGTAGCGGCAGGCGTAGGCCGCGGAGCGGTCCACCTTGGACGGATCCTTGCCCGAGAACGCGCCGCCGCCGTGGCGCGCAGCGCCGCCATAGGTGTCGACGATGATCTTGCGGCCGGTCAGCCCACAGTCGCCATGGGGACCGCCCACCACGAAGCGGCCGGTCGGGTTGACCAGGTAGCGCACGTTGCCCTTGAGCATGTCCTTGGGCAGCACCGGCTTGATCACTTCCTCGATCACCGCCTCCGAAAGCTGGGCATGGGAAACGTCGGGGCTGTGCTGGGTGGACACCACCACCGTGTCGATCGCCACCGGCTTGCCATCGACATACTTGACCGTGAGCTGGCTCTTGGCGTCGGGGCGCAGCCAGGGTAGCCGCCCGTCCTTGCGCACCTCGGCCTGGCGCTGCATGATGCGATGGGCATAGTAGATGGGGAAGGGCATGAACTGCGGCGTCTCGGTGCAGGCGTAGCCGAACATCAGGCCCTGGTCGCCGGCGCCCTGGTCGAGGTCGAGGCCGGAGCCTTCATTGACGCCCTGGGCGATGTCGGGCGACTGGCGGTTAAGTGCCGTCAGCACGGCGCAGGAGCGGTAGTCGAAACCGATCTCCGAGTCGTCGTAGCCGATGCGGCGCACCGTCTCGCGCGCGAGGTCCATGTAATTGATGTGTGCGGTCGTCGTGATCTCGCCGGACATCACCACCAGGCCGGTGGACACCAGCGTCTCGCACGCCACCCGCCCGCGGGGATCCTGCGCCACGATGGCGTCGAGGACGGCATCGGAGATCTGGTCAGCGACCTTGTCCGGATGGCCTTCGGAAACCGACTCGGAGGAAAAGAGGTACTCGTGGGACATGAATGCTGCTCCTTGTTGGACGTTTTCCCTGGGTTGCGGCGTTACCGGCCCAGGGAAGGGAGCAGGTGACGCTTTAGCAGTATTTGTGATCCGCCCTGCAAGTTGTCTTCTTAACTCGGCGGAGCGCGGAGTATAAACTCCGCGATTTTCCCGATCAACCGCGTATTGTCACATCGCCTCTACCCCCTCCTGTTCCGTTTCCTGGGCCGCCTTCCCCTTGGCGTGTTGCACGCGCTGGGTGGCTTTCTCGGCTGGGTCGTGTATCTCGCCTCGCCTGCCTACCGCGGCAATCTGCGCGGTAACCTGGCACTCGCGGTGCAAGATGCCACGGCGGCGCAGCGCCGTGCGGCGGTCGCCCATGCCGGTCGCCAGATGCTGGAGATGCCCTTTGTGTGGCAGCGCCAGCCGCAGGAGGTGCTGGCCCTGGCACGCAAAGTCAGCGGCTGGGAGACGGTGGAGGCGGCCCGCAGCCGCGGCGAAGGGCTGATGTTCCTCACTCCCCACCTCGGCTGCTTCGAAATTACCGCCCAGTACATCGCCTCGCGCCTGCCGATCACCGTGCTGTTCCGCCCGCCGCGGCAGGCTTGGCTGCGGCCCTTCATGGAAGCCGGCCGTGGGCGCGGCGACATGCGCTCGGTGCCGGCCGACCTGGGCGGCGTGCGGGCATTGATGCGGTCGATCAAGCACCACGAGGCGATCGGCTTGCTGCCGGATCAGGTGCCAGGCAGGGGGGAGGGAGTTTGGGACACTTCTTTCGGCCGTCCCGCCTACACCATGACGCTGGCGGCGCGTCTGTCGGAGATGCCGCGCTGCGCGGTGATCTTCGTCTATGCCGAACGGCTCGCCGGGGCTCGCGGCTTCCACCTGCATTTCCTACCGCCACCGGTGGCGATCGAAGGCAGCCTGGCGCAGCGCGTGGCGGCGATCAATCGCTGCGTCGAGGCCATCATCCGCCGCTGCCCGGAGCAGTACCTTTGGAGCTACAAGCGCTACAAGCGGCCGGCCGGAGCGGAGCCTCCGCCTGCGGCGGGCGAGGAGCCAGGGGTGAGGAGTGGGTGAGGAGTCAGGGTGAGGAGTCAGGGTGAGGAGTCAGGGTGAGGGGGCGGCGCGGATGCTGACGCGGGTCGGCGTCGGGGTGCTGTGGCTGCTGCATTTCCTGCCGCTGTGGCTGCTGGCGCTGCTCGGGCGCGGGCTCGGGCGGCTGGCCTATCTGCTTGGGCGGGAGCGGCGCGAGGTTGTACACACCAATCTGCGGCTGTGCTTTCCCGCGATGCCCGTTGAAGAGCGCGAACGGCTTGCCCGGCGCCACTTCGAGGCGGTGGGCCGCAGTCTGCTGGAGCGCAGTTTGTGCTGGTGGGCAGCCGAAGCGCGGCTGTGCCGACTGGCGCGCATCGAGGGCATCGAGCGCCTGCGCGCCCTCGCAGGCAAGCCGCTGATCCTGCTGGTGCCGCACTTCGTCGGGCTGGACATCTTCGCGACGCGCCTGGGGCTTGAAGTCAACGGCGCCAGCATCTATTCCAAGCAGAAGGATCCGCTCATCGATCGCCTGCTCTACCGCGGCCGCACCCGCTTCGGCGACCAGTTGGTCGTATCGCGCCAGGAGGGCATGCGCTCCATCCTCCGCGCGCTGAAGCAGGGTCGCCCGCTCTACTACCTGCCGGACATGGACTACGGCCCGCGCGACGCGCTGTTCGTGCCCTTCTTCGGCGTGCCGGCTGCCACCGTCCCCGGCGTGTCGCGGCTGGCCCGGCTGACGGGTGCCAAGGTGCTGCCCTGCCTCGCGCGCATGCTGCCCGGCGGCGCCGGCTACGTTCTTGACATTCGCGAGGCCTGGAGCGACTTTCCCGGCGTCAACGTCGAGACCGACACGCACCGCATGAACGCCTGCATCGAGGGCTGGGTGCGGGAGCTGCCCGAGCAATATTACTGGGTGCACAAGCGCTTCAAGACCCGCCCTCCCGGCGAGCCGCGCATCTATTGATGCGACGCAGAGCGATGCCGCCACGTTGCTGCGGTTCCCAGTTGTGCAAGCTGCGGACAGGCAGGGCGTAACTCAAGCCGCCAATCGCCTTGCGGCGTCCGTGTCGAAAGTCAGTCCCTGTTACGCGGCGCCAGCGATGCAGCAGTAGGGTTCAGGCGCGCAACTCGTGGTACGCGTCTCGCGCGCAGCCGCGCGCGTGCGTCACCTTCAGGCTGTCCTTGTGGTCTTCGAGCAGCGCCAGGCTGCGCTGCACGTAGTCGTGGGAGGAGATGTCGCGGGCGACATAGTGCCGCAGCAGGGCAAGCCACTTGGAATGAATGTCGCAGGGAGACTCGCCGCCCTCGGACAGGGGGCAGTCGGGACAGCGCGTTCTGGCAAGCGCTTCGATCGCGACCTGTTCGTGCCAAGCCTTTCGATACTGCGCGGCGTTCGCTTCTATCCACTCCAGGGCGCGCCCCTCGCGTTCGCTGGAGGGGTAGCGGCCCACGTACTCCTGGATCGCTTCGACCTGGTGGGTCAGGAACGCGGCATCGATCCGTTCCACCTCGCCGGGACCGCCGACAAACCGTGCAATCAAGGCAAGGCTTGAATCATCGACAACGAATGCAGCCATGGCGTGAGGGAGAGAACCGGAGGCGGACGAGGCGCACAAAATAGCAGGCAATGCTGCGCCGCACAAGAGGGAATCGCAGAGGGAATCGCAGGGCCCAGCGTTGCCGGGGCGCCGCCGGCGCTCCTGCCCGGCGCGAAGATCGTGACCAGCCCTGCGATGTCGGCCAGGCGCAGCGGCGTCAGCGCACGCTCCCCCAGCTCCAGCGTCGCGAGCACGCCGGTTACCAGCGCCGCAGCCGGCCGTGTGGGGTGCGCCGTGCGCACCGACCCAGCCGAATGCTGCGCATGGCGCAACCTACGAGTTGTCGCAGATCGGCTCGGGTGCGGCGTCGTGGCAGTCGTTTCACTTGATACACTGGCCCGCCTGCGGCGACAATCAACATAGGGTTCAAGCGACGCGGAATCGTCGCTCGAGTCCGTAAACACGAACCAAAGGATCAGTATGAAGCGCGTCGAACGATTTCCGCCTGCACTTCGGCAAACAGGAAGTGGTGCCGATTGTTATCGGCGGCATGGGGGTGGATATCTCCACCGCCGAACTGGCACTCGAAGGGGCACGCCTCGGCGGCATCGGCCATATCTCGGACGCCATGGTGATGACCGTTTCCGACACCCGCTTCGACACCAAGTTCGTCAGCAAGAAACTCAAGCAGTACAAGCACAACGTCGCCAGCAGCGACAAGTCCTCGGTGCAGTTCTGCCTCCCGACACTCGAAGAGGCCACGCGCAACCATGTGGGCCGGACCATGGAAGCCAAGAAAGGCTCCGGTCTGATCTTCATCAACTGCATGGAAAAGCTCACCATGAATGCGCCGCGCGACACGCTGCGCATGCGTCTGACCGCCGCACTCGATGCCGGCATTGACGGCATCACCCTTTCCGCCGGCCTGCACCTCGGCTCGTTGGCGCTGATCGAGGGCCACCCGCGCTTCCGCGACGCCAAGCTCGGCATCATCGTCTCCTCGGCGCGCGCGCTCGCCCTGTTCCTGCGCAAGAACGCCCGCCTGCAGCGCCTGCCCGACTACATCGTGGTGGAGGGTCCGCTAGCCGGCGGCCACCTCGGCTTCGGCATGGACTGGGCGCAGTACGACCTTGCCACCATCATGGCCGAGGTACTGGCGCTCCTGAAGACCGAAGACCTCGACATCCCGGTGATTGCCGCCGGCGGTATCTTCACCGGCAGCGATGCCACCGCCTTTCTCGAACAGGGCGCGGCCGCCGTACAGGTGGCGACGCGCTTCACCGTCACCCAGGAGTGCGGCCTGCCGGACAAGGTCAAGCAGGATTACTTCAAGGCCAGCGAGGACGAGATCGAGGTCAACACCCTCTCGCCTACCGGTTATCCGATGCGCATGCTCAAGGGCAGTCCCGGCATCGGCGCCGGCATCCGCCCCAACTGCGAGGCCTACGGCTACCTGCTCGACGCCAATGGCAACTGCGCCTACATCAACGCCTACAACCGCGAGGTCGCCCTGCACCCGGGCGCGAAGAAGCTTTCGGTCAAGGACAAGACCTGCCTCTGCACCCACATGCGCAACTTCGACATCTGGACCTGCGGCCAGACCACCTGGCGCCTGAAAGACACCACCCGGACCTTACCGGATGGCAGCTATCGTGTGCTCAGCGCCGAGCACGTGTTCCACGATTACCAGTTCAGCACCGATCAGAAAATCGCACTGCCGGCCTGAGCGACCCAGAGTACGCAAGGGAATCGGCAGGTGAGCGCCCAAAGCAAAGTGGGCGATCCATCGAACCTGGTTCATTCGGGCGCGAGAATCCGCCCCCAGTCGCCCGTCATGTGAACGACTGTCCAGCCCTTCGCCAGCGCCTTGTCGAGCTTGCCGATGGGATCTCGGGACCCTCATCGACCCACTGTGCGACGAGTTCGCGCGCTACGCCGACCCCGTGAAGAGAATCCACCTCATCGATTTCCGCGGCCGTCTCGTGTCGGCGGACTACAAGGCCGACTGGGACAACGAACTGCATCCGACCCTGCAGAGCTTCGGGCGCGTGTTCGATCAGCGCTGGATCCCCGCGCTTGGCTGAACTGGGCTACGCGTGCCCGCGACGCAACGCAATGTTCTCGTGCACCGGCTGGCTTGCTGGTGCCGCCGCACGCCCCGAAGCCTGCTGCTGGCATACTGGCGCGAACCGCGGATGCACCGCGATCCGCGCGGCTGCATCCGGGCGCGAGTGCCCGGGGAGGGTCGATCATGATGCGTGGAACGTGGAAGGCGCTTGGTCTCTCGCTGCTGCTGCTCTGCGCGCCCGGCACGCACGCCGAGGACGACGAGGACGAAATTGCGCCGATGGTGCGCGACGAGGCAAGTCTGCGCCTCATTCTTGCCACGCCGGCGCCCCCCGGCGCCGCGCCGGCCAGACTCGACGCCTATTACAAGGACAAGTACGGTGCGGCGCTGCAGCTCGGCCAGTACGGGCTCGCGCTGGAAATCGCACGCGCATGGTACGACGCCATGCCGCCGCAGCGGCGCCTGGTTCCGCTTTACCAGCTTCATGCGCTGAACATCAAACATGGCGACCGTGACCTCGGGCTCAATTACGGCGAGGAACTGGTCCGCATCGATCAGAGCTGGAGCGGCAGATTCAGGACGCGCCTCGGGTTGGCGGGAATCTATCTCGACCAGTACCAGGTGAGGCGCGCGCGCGCGCTGACGCAGGAGGGCGCGCGGTTTCTCGACGATACGTCCGACCGCGGCAAGGGGGCTAAAGGGCAATTCCACCTCGAACGCGGCCATAGCGTTCTGGCCCTCCTTCGCAGCCGCTTCGCACGGCTCGACGGCAAGTACGACGAGGCCGTGCGGCTCGCCCTCGATTCCGTCGAACATGCCAAGCGGGCGGCAGGCTTGGCTCGCGGCTTCGAGCGGCGCCTACAGCACGCCGCATACGGCCAATATGCCGCGTCCATCGGCGCCGCCGTCAAGGCGTTCAGGGCCGAGAGCCGGTACTTCGAGGCCGAGGCCCTGCTGTTCGAGGCGGTCGAATATCTGCGCCGCGAGAACTGGCTCGCCGCCCACTATCCGATGCTGGTCCGCAACGCTGCCGGGCTGCGCATGGATCAACAGCGCTTCGCCGATGCCCTGGTCCTGGCGCGGCGCAGCGCCCGCGCCTGCGAGCAGGCCGGCGGCGATCTCGGCAGCAGCTTCGTGTGGTCGGAGCAACTGCGTCTCGCGGCCCTGATGGGACTGAACCGCTGGGACGAGGCCGCGCAGGGATACCGGGATCTGGAGCAGCGACTCAAAGGCCACCCCGCCCTCGTCAGGCTGCTGTCCGGCGTGCAGCGGGGCACGGCCCAGCTCATGGCAGGCGACTACGAAGCGGCCGGGCGGGTTCTTGACGCAGCCTACCGCAAGCGTTCGGACCTGTTCGGTCCCGACCACGTCTTCACCGCCCAGGCTCTAGCGCTTTACGGGATCGCGCTGTGGCGCAAGGCGCAGCGCAGCGCCGATGCCTATGGCCTTAGCGAGGGCAAGCGGCTGATGGCGCGGGGCGCCCACCGCGTGCTCGCCGCCGACGGCCAGTCGGGGGCCGCGAACGTCGCGGCGCTGGGACCCGTGTATCGGCGGATCGTGCTCGAAGCCTACCTGGACGCGCTGTACCCGGCCATGAATTCCGGGGACGAGGCGGCCATCGACGAGGGCTTCCGGATTTCGGACGCGCTGCGCGGCTCTTCGGTCCAGGATGCCATTGTCGGGGCCGCAGTGCGGGCGGCGGCGGGCGTCCCGAAACTGAGCGAGCTGATTCGAACCGTTCAGGACAGCGAACGGGAGATGCTGTCCCTGTACGAGTACCTGGTGGACCAGTCGGGCGCGACGTTGGTCGACTTCGACGCAGAGGGCATCGCGCAACTGAGGGGTCGCCTCGATGCGCTGGAGACGACTCGCCGCGAGGCACTGGAACAGGTCCGCCGCGGCTTCCCGGATTTCGATGCCCTCACTCGCCCGGCAGCTCCCGGTTCGCAAGAGGTGGCGGGGCGGATCGCGGCGGGGGAGGCGCTGTTGTCGCTGCTGCCGACGGCACAGCGCACCTATCTCTGGCTGGTGACCGATCGCGGCGTGTCCTTTGCCGCCAGCGAACACGGCGAAGCGCGCATCCGGGACTGGGTGGGCGCATTGCGCAGAAGCCTGGACGTGGCCGGGCTGCCTGCGCCGCCCCCCGTCGATGCACAAGCCGCGCACCAGCTCTACCGGGCGTTGGTCGAGCCGCTGCGCGAGCGCGCGGGGGGGCGCCGGGAATGGATCGTGGCCGCCGGCGGGGTGCTCGGCCAACTGCCCTTCGCCGCGCTCCTGACTCGGCCCGATGGGGCGGCGGACGCGGCCCGCGCACCCTGGCTGGTGCGGGAACTGGCGCTGTCCGGTGTGCCGTCCGCGGCGTCCTGGATCGCGCTGCGCCGCCGGCCGCCGACGCAGCGGACCAAGGCTAGCCTGGTCGCCTTCGGCGACCCGCTCTTCGGCGCAGGCGGGGCTGCCGGCGCAGCGGCGACTTCGCTCGATATCCGCCGCGCCGCGAGCCTCGCTGACGAGCTTGCGGATGGCGCCATGCCGCCCTTGCCGGACCCACGCGCGACCCATGCGATTGCCATACCAGCCCTGCCCGAAACCCGCGGCGAGATCCTCGCCGTCGCCCGGGCGCTGGCTGCGGATCCGCGGCGCGACGTGTTCTTCGGCGCCGACGCCAGCCGGCGCACCGTGCTGCAGCTCAGCGCCAGCCAGGAACTGGCGCGGCGGCGCGTGGTGATGTTCGCGACGCATGGCCTGATTCCGGGCGATCTGCCGGACTTGACCCAACCTGCCCTTGCGCTGGCCCGGGGCGGCAACCAGGACTGGCTGCTCACGCTTGCCGACGTGCTGACGCTGAAACTCGACGCGGACTGGGTGGTGCTGTCCGCCTGCAATACCGCCGCTGCCGACGGCAGAAGTGGCGAGGCCCTATCCGGACTGGGTCGCGGCTTCTTCTATGCCGGCGCGCGCGCCGTGCTGGTCACCCATTGGGCGGTGGAGACCCAATCTGCCAGGGATCTCACCGCCGGCATGTTTGCTGCCTACGGCGCGGGCCGGACGTCCCGCGCCGAAGCCCTGCGCATGGCGCAGGCGGCGCTGGCTGCGAAGCCGAAGACCGCCCATCCGACCTACTGGGCGGCCTACGCCCTCGTCGGCGACGGAGCGCGCTGATGCGCCCCCTTCCCCGAGACGCCCATCATCCGGCGGGTGGAAGGGACCACCTCGGACGGGAGCATCAGCCCCTATCGAAACGCCGGCATGGCGCGCCACCGGCATCGGCAGGCGCTGCGTAACGTGATCGGCGAGATGGGCTGGGGTGAGGGGGAGTTGCCGGCCACCTGGATCGCGTTTCCTCGGGCGAAAGCGCCCCGCACCCTGTCTATCTGCCCCAAGCGGGGCGAGGGAACGAGCCTGCGATGTTCATGCCCTGCGGCGGACGGCCGCCCACCGCCTTCGGGTAGAATTGCGCGCCATGCATACCAATCCCGAACCCAAGGAAATCTGCGAGCTGCTGCGAGGGGTGAAGACCATCGCCGTGCTCGGCCTTTCGCCCAAAGAGGACCGCCCCAGTTTCCGCGTCGCCCGCGGCATGCAGGACCACGGCTACCGCATCATCCCGGTACGACCGGCGGTGAAGGAGGTGCTGGGAGAGAAGGCTTATCCCGATCTCGCCGCGGTGCCCGATGCCATCGACCTGGTGGATGTGTTCCGCGCGCCCGAGTTCGTCGATGCCATCGTTGACGACTGCATTCGCCTCGGCATCAAGCGTCTGTGGCTGCAGGAGGGCGTGGTGAACCAGGCGGCAGCCGAGAAAGCGCAGGCCGCCGGCATCACCGTGGTCATGGACCGCTGCGTCTGGCGCGACTACAACTCACTCTGTCTGTAGAGCCATCCGGTGTCGATGCTGCTGCGCTTCACCAAGATGCAGGGCCTGGGCAACGACTTCGTGGTGATCGACGCCATCAACCAGGACGTCCGCCTCGCCCCCGAACAGGTGCGCTTCCTGGCCGACCGCCACTTCGGCGTCGGCTGCGACCAGTTGTTGATCGTCGAACCGCCAGGCCAGCCGGGTGTGGATTTCCGCTATCGCATCTTCAACAGCGACGGCGGCGAGGTGGAACAGTGCGGCAACGGCGCTCGTTGCTTCGTGCGCTTCGTCCATGACAGGGGGCTCACGAGCAAGCGCGAGATCCGCGTCGAGACCCGCGGCGGCATCATTGCGCCGCGCCTGGAGGACGACGGCGAGGTGACGGTGGACATGGGCGCACCGCGGCTTGGGCCGCCCGAAGTGCCCTTCATGAGCGACAGCGATGCCGTGGTTCAGGCGCTGGACGTGGACGGCGAGACCGTCTACATCACCGCCCTGTCGATGGGCAACCCCCACGCCGTGCAGGTGGTGGCGGACGTGGACGCCGCGAAAGTCAGCACCCAGGGAGCGGCTATCGAGCACCACCCGCGCTTTCCGCAGCGGGTCAATGCCGGCTACCTGCAAGTGATCGATCGTCATGCCATTCGGCTGCGCGTATACGAGCGCGGCGCGGGCGAGACGCTGGCCTGCGGCACCGGCGCTTGCGCCGCCGTGGTGGCGGGCGTCCTGCGCGGCCTGCTGGATTCGCCGGTGCGCGTGGGCACCCGCGGCGGCGATCTCGCCATCGCCTGGGCCGGAGCGGGGCAGCCGGTGATGATGACCGGCCCCGCCTTGGCCGTCTTCCACGGCGAAATCGAACTACCTGCCTGAACCACCGACCAGGGACGAAACATGAAAGCCGACGAAGTCGCCCGCTACCTGCGGGACACCCCGCAGTTCTTCGAGGAATACGCCGACATGATGTCCCAGGTGGTGATTCCCCACCCCCATGGCGGACGCGCGATTTCGATCACCGAGCGCCAGATACTGACTTTACGCGAGAAGCTGCGACAGCTGGAAACCCGGCTCGCCGACCTGATTCGCTTCGGCGAGGAGAACGACGCCATCGCCGAGAAAGTGCATCGCCTGTCCGCCGCACTGCTCGCGGCCCGGGGCAGCGACGCGGTGCTGCGCAGCCTGCGTACCCATCTGGTGGAAGACTTCGCCGTACCCCACGTCGCGATCCGGCTGTGGGATCTACCCAAGCCGGGGGACGGGGCGGAGTACCAGCCCGTTGCAGAGGGTGCGCGCAGCGTCGCCTCGGGCCTGGTCCAGCCCTACTGCGGCGCGAGCCAGGGTTTCGAGATGGTGCACTGGTTCGGCGAGGACGCCGGCCACCTGCGCTCGCTGGCCCTGGTGCCGCTGCGCCAAGGCAATCAAACCATCGGCCTGCTGGTGCTCGCCAGCGAAGACGCCCAGCGCTTCTACCCCGAGATGGGCACCCTCTATCTCGCCCGCATCGGCGAGATGGCGAGCGTGGCCCTGGTGCGCGACCTCGGGTGACGGTGCCGCCGTGACAGCCGCCCCCCTCGGCGGTGACGCGGCGCGCGCCGCGGTCGATGCGTATCTCGGCGAGCTCGCCACCCAGCGCCGCCTGAGCGGACTCACGGTTTCCAGTTACCGCCGCGATCTCGACCGCCTGCTGGAACTGGCCGGCGATCGCGCGCTCGATGGTCTGGCGGCGCAGGACATCCGGCGCTTCGTTGCCCGGCTGCACGGTAGCGGACTTTCGGGGCGCTCCATCGCCCGCACCCTTTCCGCCTGGCGCGGCCTCTACCGCTGGCTGGCGCGCCACCGCGGCATCGACGCCAGTCCCTGCGAGGGGATCAAGGCGCCGAAGGGCCCCAAGGCGCTGCCGGCGACCCTGTCGACGGACCAGGCGGCGCATCTGCTCGAAGGGTCGGCGGAAGACGTCCTCGAACGGCGCGACAAGGCCATGTTCGAACTGTTCTACTCCTCGGGGCTGCGACTGGCGGAACTGGCGAGCCTCGACGTGCGCGGCGGCCTCGACTTGGAGGCGGGCATGGTCGAAGTGCTGGGCAAGCGGCGCAAGCAACGCAGCGTTCCGGTCGGCGAACAGGCCCGAACCGCGCTCGCCGCCTGGCTGGAACAGCGACCCGCCCTTGCCGCCCCCGATGAGAAGGCGCTCTTTGTCAGCCGCCGCGGCACGCGCCTTTCGATGCGCATGATCCAGGTACGGCTGGCCCGCTGGGCCGCGCTGCGTGGAATCGACCGGCGCGTCCATCCCCACGTCCTGCGCCACTCCTTCGCCTCCCACGTTCTGCAATCCAGCGGCGACCTGCGGGCGGTGCAGGAAATGCTGGGCCACGCGAGCATATCGAGCACGCAGGTGTATACCCATCTGGATTTCCAGCACCTGGCGAAGGTTTATGACTCTGCGCACCCGCGGGCCAAGAAGAAGTGAGGGATTTTGGCTGCGGCATAACGCCGGCTGCGCCGGCATTAGCCTGCGCCGCAACAAGCCGCTGCGCGGCGTGTTGTCAGCACCTGGCGAAGGTTTATGACTCTGCGCACCCGCGGGCCAAGAAGAAGGATCGAGGATCGAGGATCGAGGCGGGATTCGGCTTTCGCCCGCGCGGTGCGCCGATTTTGCCTGGAGAGGGAGTGAGGCAGTGCCAACGATCAGTGCGTTCTACGGCATTATCATCCGCATGTTCTTCGACGAACATTCGCCACCGCACTTTCATGCACAGTATGCTGAGTTCAAGGCCACGATAGCTATCCGCACTCTGGAAGTGCTGGATGGCAGACTTCCGCGACGGGCGCTCGAACTGGTGCTGGACTGGGCCGAACTGCATCAAGCCGAGCTGATGCAGGACTGGGACTTGTGTCAGCGGCAGGAACTTCCCCGCAAGATTGATCCGTTGCAGTGAGGCTGGCGATGTATTACGACGTTGTCGAAGCGAAGGTTCTGGAGCATCTGGTTTTCACGGTTCGGTTTGCCGACGGCCTCACCGGCCGGGTCGTCATACTGCCGAGCCATCTGCGCGGTGTGTTCGGCCCGCTCGCGGACCCGGTGCGATTTCGGGAACTCCGGGTTACCGACGGGTTCGTCTCCTGGCCGGACGAAATCGACCTCGCGCCGGATGCCATGTATGCAGCGATTCGCGACCACAGCGAGTGGATTCTGAGCTGATGACGCTGCGCATCCTCGGGCGAAGAAGAAGGATTGGGCCGGATTGAGGATCGACCGAAATCATGGCGGCGGCGCTAGCTGGCGCGAAAAGTTCAACCCGAACCTCGATCCTTAATCGTCGATCCGGAAAGATGCCAGGCTGATTCTCGCCCCCGGCAAGGAACGCTCGCTCTACCGCCGCCACCCCTGGATCTTCGCGGGGTCGGTGGCGCGCCTCGACGGGCAGGCGCGGCCAGGGGACACGGTGCAGGTGGTATCGGCCCGCGGCGAAGTGCTGGCGAAGGCGGCCTACAGTCCGCAGTCGCAGATCCGCGCCCGCGTGTGGAGCTTCGATCCCGAGGAAAGCGTCAACGACGCCTTCTTCAAGCGCCGTGTGGCTGCGTCCGTGGCGCGCCGCGCGGCCCATCCCGCGCTTGCCGGACAACAAGGGCTGCGATTGATCCACGGCGAATCGGACGGCCTGCCGGGGGTGATCTGCGATCGCTACGGCGACACCGCTGTCCTGCAACTGACTTCCGCGGGCGCTGAGAAGTGGCGCAAGGGCATCGTCGGAGGGGTCGCCAAGGCCAGCGGCTGCGCCCGCATCTACGAGCGCTCCGACTCCGAGGTGCGCGGCCTGGAGGGACTGGAGCCCGCCACTGGCTGGCTGCTCGGCGACGGCGACACACGGGCGCTGGTGATCGAGGAACACGGCCTGCGGCTGGAGGTGGACATCGCCGGCGGCCACAAGACCGGCTTCTACCTCGACCAGCGCGACAACCGCCGGCTCGCCGCCAGCCTCGCGGCGGGGCGCTCGGTACTGAACTGCTTTTGCTACACCGGAGCCTTCTCCCTGAACGTGCTGGCGGGTGACGCGATGGCGGTGATTTCCATCGACAGTTCGGCGCCGGCGCTGGCGGCGGCGCGGCGCAATCTCGCCCTCAATCCCGGACTGCCGGCGCAGCGTGCCGAATGGCGCGAGGCGGACGTGTTCGCCGAGTTGCGGGCGCTCAAGGCCGCGGGACGGCGCTTCGACATGGTGATCCTCGACCCGCCCAAGTTCGCCCCCTCCGCCGCCCACGCAGAGCGCGCCGCCCGCGCCTACAAGGACATCAATCTGTTCGGCTTCCGGCTGCTCAACCCGGGCGGCGTGCTGATGAGCTACTCCTGCTCCGGCGGCGTGGACATCGAGATGTTCCAGAAGATCGTCGCTGGCGCGGCGGTGGATGCCGGGGTCGATGCCCGCATCGTCCATCGCCTCGCCGCCGCTCCCGACCATCCGGTGGCGCTGCATTTTCCGGAGGGCGAGTATCTGAAGGGGCTGGTGTGCCAGGTGGCTTGAGCAGGGCGCAGGCCTGCCCAGGGCTTGATTCGGCGAGCGGCCCGCGTTACCGTCGCGCCTTCGCCCGCCGCGCCCCGAAATGCGCCTGACCCGCTCCCGCAGTTTCGCCTTCCTCCTGCTGTTCTGCCTGTTCTTTGCGCAGATGGCGGCGGGAGCGCATGCCCTCAGCCACCTGCCGCCGGCCCATGCCACGGCGGATCTGCTCGATGCACCGGACGGCGACGGCAAGGGCGCGAGCCACGTCTGCCTCGAATGCCTGGCTGGGCAAGGGCTGGATTTCGCGGCGGTACCCGCCGCTGTCCAGAGACTGACTTTGGCGCCGGCCCGCGGCGGACTGGTGCCGCCGGCCTGCGTTGCGCCGGTGCACGGTCCGGCGCTGCGCCCCAACAGCCGCGCGCCTCCCGCTTTCCTCTGATCGTCGCTTGAAACCGCCGGCCCGCCTTCGGCGTGGACGGCAGCCCCATTTCGATCGGAGGAATCCATGTCAGCACGACTCGCGGCGCCTTTGCGTCCGCTTTGCCTTGCCCTTGCCGCCGCCTCGGCCCCGGCGTTCGCCGCCGGTGACTACGACCTGCAGGAATTGCGCGAGCAGGTCAGGCAATTGAAGGAAAGTTACGAGCAGCGTATCGAAGCGCTGGAGCGCCGCCTCGCAGCGGCCGAAAAGGCCGCCGCTCAGCCGGCGGCCGCTCCGCCCGCGGCCGATCAGTCGGCGGCGGCTCCTGTGCCGGAGCGTGGCAAGAGCCAAGCCAGCACCGACAGCGCATTCAACCCTGCAATCTCGCTGATCCTGTCGGGGACCTACACCGATCTCAGCCAGGATCCGGCCAGCTACGAAATCACCGGCTTCGTTCCCAGCCTTGGGGAAACGGCGCCGCCGCCCCGCAGCTTTTCCCTCGGGGAGTCGGAACTGACGCTTTCGGCCAACATCGACCCCTGGTTCCGCGGCTACTTCACTGCGGCGCTGACGCCGGAGAACGAAGTCGAGGTGGAGGAGGCCTACTTCCAGACCCTGGCGCTGGGCAATGGGCTGAGCGTCAAGGGCGGCCGCTTCTTCTCCGGCGTCGGCTACCTCAACGAACTGCACCCGCATTCCTGGGATTTCGCCGATGCGCCGCTCGCCTACAAGGCCTTCTTCGGCAACCAGCTCGGGGGCGACGGCGTGCAACTGAAGTGGGTGGCGCCCACCGATCTCTATCTGGAGGCGGGAATCGAGGGCGCACGCTACCTGTCCTTCCCGGCCAACGACAGCGAGCGCAACAAGAACGGGCTGATGTCCGGCGCGGGCTTCCTCCGGCTGGGGGGCGATGCCGGCGCGAGCAACAGTTGGCGCACCGGGCTCTCCTACGTTCGCACCGAAGTGAGCGACCGGACGTTCGAGTCCGGGACGAGCTTTGGCATATCCGAGAACGCGTTCTCGGGGGACAGCGAGACCTGGATCGCGGACTTCGTCTGGAAATGGGCACCCAATGGCAACGCTGCCGAGCGCAACTTCAAGCTCCAGGGCGAATACTTCTGGCGCGAGGAACGGGGCGCTCTGGTTTCCAGCCTGATAGTTGGGGACGACGAAAGCTACAGCAGCCGCCAGAGCGGCTGGTACCTGCAGGGCGTCTACCAGTTCATGCCGCGTTGGCGGGTCGGCCTGCGCTACGACAGTCTCGACTCCGGCGATGTGAACATCGGCCTGGTGTCCAGCGGTGCGCTGACGCTCGACGATCTGGCGATCCTGCGCCCCCACAACCCCGAGCGCGCCACGGCGATGGTCGATTGGTCGCCCTCCGAGTTCTCGCGCCTGCGTCTGCAATATGCCCGCGACGAGTCGCGGGCAGGGGTAAGCGACAGCCAGCTCTGGGTGCAGTACATCATGAGCCTGGGTGCCCACGGCGCTCACCGCTACTGAGAGATCCCCGCCATGAGACGATCAATTGCAGGATTTGTCGGGATCGCCCTCTGGGCCTTGCTGGTTCCCGCGCAGGCCGCGCTCAGCGTCTTTGCCACGGTGCCCGAATGGGCGGCTCTGGCGCAGGAGATCGGCGGCGACCGGGTCAGGGTGTTCGCCGCCAGCCACGCACTTCAGGACGTACATCGTATCGATGCCAAGCCGTCGCTGATCGCGAAGGCGCGCAGCGCAGACCTGGTGGTGGCCACCGGCGCCGAACTGGAGATCGGCTGGCTGCCGCTGGTGCTGCGGGAATCGGGCAACGCCAAGGTCCAGCCCGGCCAGCCGGGCTATTTCGAGGCCGCGACTAAAGTCAGTCTCCTGGAAGCGCCGGCGCGCCTCGATCGCGCCGAGGGCCATGTACATCCCGGCGGCAACCCGCACATCCAGACCGACCCGCGCAACATTCTCAAGGTGGGCGAGGCGCTGGCGCAGCGAATGGCGGAAATCGATCCCGCCGGCGCCGCCGACTACCAGGCGGGGGCTCGGGCCTTCGCCGAGAAATGGCGTGCCGCGCTGGCGCGCTGGCAGAAGGAGGCCGCGCCGCTGCGCGGCCAGCCGGTGCTGGTGCAGCACGGCGCTTTTCCCTATCTCATTGCCTGGCTGGGAATGAAGGAGGTGGGGGCGCTGGAGCCCAAGCCGGGGGTCGAGCCCGGCGGAGCCCATCTCGCGGGCATCGTCGCGCGCATGCGGACCGAGCCGGCGAAGATGGTGCTCCGCCCTGCCTACCAGAACGACGGCCCGTCGCGCTTCATCGAGCAGCAGACCGGCATTCCGGCGGTGGCGCTGCCCTTCACCGTCGGCGGCACACCGGAGGCGAAGGATCTCGTGGGACTGTTCGACGATACGCTCAAGCGCATGCTGGCGGCGCTCAAGTGACGGCCGCGGATGAGTGGCTGGTGCGCTGCGAGCGGGTGGAGGCGGGCTACGCGCGGTCCCTGGTCGGGCCCGTCTCCTTCAGCGCGGCGCGGGGCGAGGTGATCGGGCTGGCCGGGCCGAACGGTGCCGGCAAGTCCACGCTGCTGCGCGCGCTGATCGGCGCGGCAAGGCTGTTCGGCGGCCGGATCGAGCGTCGTCCGGGCCTTCGCACCTCTGTCCAGGAGCAGGGCTTCGAATTGCTCGCCGGGTTCCCGCTGAGCGGCATCGACCTGCTGGGCTTGACCGGTGCCCCGGCCGAAGGCCTTCCCGCATCGCTGCTGAGCAGGCTCGGTGGCCGGCTCGACCGGCTTTCGGGGGGGCAGATGCAGTTGCTGCGGGTCTGGGCCTGCCTGATGGCGCCCGCCGATCTGGTCCTGCTCGACGAGCCCACCAACAACCTCGATCGCCAGGGGACCGCCTTCATCGAGGGCCTGCTTGCGCGCCACTGCGCCGACCGGGCCATCGTCGTGGTCAGCCACGATCTGCCGTTGCTGCGCGCGGTGTGCAGCGCGGTGGTCGAGCTGGAGTCCGCGCCGTGATCGATCTGCTGTTCGATCCGCTGTTCCGTCTGCCCTTCTTCACCGGGCTGGTTCTGGCCGTCCTGCTGCCGCTGATCGGCATGTATCTTCGTTTGCGCAACGAGTGGCTGGCCGCCCTGGCGCTCGCTCAGCTCGCGTCGGCCGGTGCCCTGATCGCCGCAGCGCTGCACCTGCCGCTTCTGCTGGGGGGCGTCGGGCTGGCGGTGGCGGGCGCGCTGCTCAAGGGGCGGCTGGCGAGGGCGGGGGACTCAGGCTACGCGCTGATGCTGCTGGCGGGCTGGGGGACGTCGATCCTGCTGGTGGCCAACCTGCCGATTGCCGAGCGGCTCGGCCACGCCTTGTTCGACGGCCAGCTCTATCTGATAGGCGACGCTCAGTTCGTTGCCGTGCTCACGCTTGCCGTGGCGGCGGCGGGGTTGCTGCGCTGGCTGTCGCGGCCACTGCTGCTGCTGCGCTTCTTTCCCGAGTTCTTCCGCGCCCGGACGCTGCCCGAGCGTCGCTACAACCTGGCTTTCGATGCGCTCGGTGCCGTCGTGCTGGCCATGGCAACCACCAGCATCGGCGTCATCGCCGCCTTCGGGCTGGTGTTCGTTCCGCCGTGGATCGCCTATCGCCGCGCCGCAAGCTGGCGGCGCGGCCTTGCCTGGGCGGCGGGCGCCGGGGTGGTGTGCTATCTCGTGTCTTTCGTTGCCGCCCTGGCGTTCGACCAGCCCTTCGGCCCCGTTTGTGCCATCGTGCTGGCATTGGGCGCCGGTGTGGGCGCGGCCTTGCCCCGCAGGGGCGATGCCTGACGGCGAGAGGTGCGCTGGGGGCTCTGTGGTTTGCATGGCAACGGGGCTTGTGCTAAAAGCCTGATCCTTGCGTCCGGGCCGCTCAGGAGTGGTGCGGGACGCGATCGAGTCGTCAAATCCCAACGATGGCATTCCCCTTTTTCGGCAAAAAGAAACCTCCTGCAGGGGACAAGTCCCGTTCGCCCGAAGGCGGCGGACGCATGCCGGCACCCCGCATCGTCCAGCCGCCCCCGCCGCCGAAGTCGCCGGACGAGCCCGACAAGGGGCTCGAGTTGTTGCCGCCGAAGGAGGAGTTGCCGGATCTCGACTTCAGCCCCAGCGAATTCGACATCGATCTGTCGCCGGAGCAAGCCGAGCGCATCGAGTTGAAGGAGGGCTCGTCGCGCGTGCATCCGGTGGTGGAGGAGGCCGCTATCCTCTACGCCAACGGAGGCACGGAGCAGGCCGTGCAGGTGCTGGAAGCCGAGGTCGAGCGCGACACGCTCGGGACCGACGCCGAGCAAGTGTGGAGCCTGTTGTTCGAGCTTTATCAGCTTCTGGAGCGGCGCGAGGCCTTCGACCAGCGGGCACTCGACTACGTGGTGCGTTTCGAGAGGTCGCCGCCGGCCTGGATCGACAGCGCTGCCGAGGCGGCGGCTGCGGCCAGCACGGTGCCGGTCTGCAATCTCAGTGGCGCCCTGTCGGCGGCCAGCGCCAAGCAGTTCGAGCAGATGCACAGGATCCTGGCGAAGAACAAGCTGGTGCGCCTGGACGTGGCCAAGGTGAAGTCTGCGGACGCCGACGGCTGCGCCCAGGTGAATGAGCTCGTCGCCGCCGCGCGCCGGCTGCGTCATGCCGTTGTGCTGCAGAATACCGGCACGCTGTTGAAGCTGCTGACCGAGAGGATCAGCATCGGCCGGCGCGACAACCAGCCGGTCTGGCTGCTGCTGCTGGAAGTCCTCCAGCAGGCGGGCGACCATGATGCCTTCGAGGAATGGGCGCTCAACTACGCCATAACCTTCGAGGTCTCCCCGCCGTCCTGGGATCGGCCTGCCGAGGTGGTGCGCGGGCGCGTAGAGAGCGGCAGCGGTACGGGAGCGGTGGCCGCGCAAGAAGACGTCTTCGTGCTCAGCGGCGAGATGCTCGGTCCGTGCACCAATACCTATCTGCTGCTGAACGAGTTCGGCCTCGCTCGCGACATGGTCGAGGTGGATCTTTCGCAACTCAGGCGCATGGACTTCGTGTCCGCCGGGATGCTGCTCAACACCGTCTCGGAACTGTCGGGGCGCGGCAAGACGGTGCGGCTGATCCGCGCCGGGGGGCTGGTGGCCGCGTTGCTGAACGTGGTCGGCGTCAACCACGTCGCGCAGATCGAACGGCGCCACGTCTGAGTTCTTGATTTCGGTGCGCGAGCCCCCACACACGGGTTTGCGGCCGAGTACTCGATCAAATCCCTATGGACGACATGGACAGCTTCCACGGTACGACCATCCTCTCGGTGCGGCGCGGCAACGCGGTAGCGCTGGGCGGCGACGGCCAGGTAACCCTGGGCAACATCGTTGTCAAGGCCACGGCGCGCAAGGTGCGACGCCTCTACCAGGACCGCATCCTGGCCGGCTTCGCCGGCGGCACGGCAGATGCCTTCACGCTGTTCGAGCGCTTCGAGGCCAAGCTGGAAAAGCACCAGGGCAATCTGATGCGCAGCGCCGTGGAACTGGCTAAGGACTGGCGCACCGATCGCATGCTGCGGCGGCTGGAGGCGATGCTCGCGGTGGCGGATCGCGAACACTCGCTGATCATCACCGGCCAGGGCGACGTGCTGGAGCCGGAACAGGGCATCGTCGCCATCGGCAGCGGCGGCGCCTATGGCCAGGCGGCGGCTCGGGCGCTGCTGGAACACACCGAAATGGCGCCGGCGCAGATAGTGAAGCAGGCGCTCACCATCGCCGGCGACCTGTGCATCTACACCAACCAGAGCCACGTCATCGAGACCATCGAGTAGCACGAAAGTCAGTCCCCGCGTAGCGCCTCCCGCTCAATCCTCGATCCTCAATCCTGAAAATGACGCCCCAGGAAATCGTCCACGAGCTGGACAAGAACATCATCGGCCAGGCCCGTGCCAAGCGGGCGGTGGCGATCGCGCTGCGCAATCGCTGGCGTCGCAGCCAGGTCGAGGAGCCGTTGCGCACCGAGATCGTGCCCAAGAACATCCTGATGATCGGTCCCACCGGCGTCGGCAAGACCGAGATCGCGCGGCGGCTGGCGAAGCTCGCCAATGCCCCCTTCATCAAGGTGGAGGCGACCAAGTTCACCGAAGTGGGCTACGTCGGCCGCGACGTGGACACCATCGTGCGCGACCTGGTGGAAACCGCCATCAAGGACGCGCGCGAGCAGGCGATGCGCGGGGTGCGGGACCGCGCCATGGACGCCGCCGAGGACAGGGTCCTGGACGTGCTGCTGCCGCCCGCACGCAGCGTGGGTTTCCAGGATTCCGGTACGCCGGAGGATACGGCGACGCGGCAGAAATTCCGCAAGAAGCTGCGGGAAGGGGAACTCGACGACAAGGAGATCGAGATCGAAGTGGCCACGCCGGTGACCTCGATGGAAATCTTCGCGCCGCCCGGCATGGAGGAACTGACCCAGCAGATCCAGGGCATGTTCCAGAACATCGGTGGCGGCCGCAAGAAGACGCGCAAATTGCCGATCCGCGAGGCGCTCAAGTCCATCGCTGACGAGGAGGCGGTCCGCCTCATCAACGACGATGACCTGAAGTCGGCGGCGGTGAGGAGCGTGGAGCAGAACGGCATCGTCTTCCTGGACGAGATCGACAAGATCGCCGCCCGCTCCGAAGTGCAGGGCGCGGATGTGTCGCGCCAGGGCGTGCAGCGTGACCTGCTGCCGCTGGTGGAGGGCACCACCGTCTCCACCAAGTACGGCATGATCAACACCGACCACATCCTGTTCATCGCCAGCGGCGCCTTCCACTTGTCGCGGCCCTCGGACCTCATCCCCGAACTTCAGGGGCGCTTCCCGATCCGGGTCGAACTCGATTCGCTGTCGGTGGAGGACTTCGAGCAGATCCTGACATCGACCTCAGCCTGCCTGACACGCCAGTACGAGGCGCTGCTCGCCACCGAGGGCGTCGAACTCGACTTCGCGCCGGAGGGCATCCGCCGCCTGGCGGAAATAGCCTACGCGGTGAACGAGAAGACCGAGAACATCGGCGCCCGGCGCCTCTACACGGTGATGGAAAAGCTGCTGGAAGAAGTCTCCTTCGAAGCCGGCAAGGGCGTGGCGATCCGGCTGACCGTGGATGCGGCCTACGTCGATACCCGGCTCAAGGATCTCGCCCAGAGCGAGGATCTGGCGCGCTACGTGTTGTAGGGCGCGCCGGGCAGAAAGTCAGCCGCCGTGGGGCGGTGAGAGGAGACCTACCCTCAACCGAAGACGCGTTGCAGCCGCCGCCGGTCGCGCTTCGTGGGCCGGCCGGGGATGGTGGCGGCAGGTTCCTTGGCGAGTTTGCGCTGGAGCAGCGCCGCCTCGCGCTCGCGACGACTCTCCTCCCATTCCTCATACAGCAGGCCCGCCTGGGCGGCGGGTCCGCGCTGCTGGGACAGGCCGCGGACGGTCACCCGCCATTGCAATCCGTCGCCGCGAATCTGCAGCGCGTCCCCCGGTTTGATCTCCTTCGCAGGCTTGGCGCTGCCACCGTTAACCAGAATCCTGCCGGCATCGGCCGCCGCAGTGGCGAGGCTGCGGGTCTTGAAAAAGCGCGCTGCCCACAGCCACTTGTCCACCCGCATGGCGGTAAGCTCGACAGCCAAGTGGGCTACGCCTTGGTCGGCCGTTTTGCCAGCTTGCGTTGAAGGGTGCGGCGATGCATCTTGAGGGCGCGGGCGGTGGCCGAGATGTTGCCTTCGTGTTCCGTCAGCACGCGCTGGATGTGCTCCCATTCCAGCCGCGACACGGAGAGCGTTTCGTCGGGCGCTGCCTCGGCATCGGGCTGGGTATCGGCAGCGAGGGCGGCGACGATGGTATCGACATCGACCGGTTTGGCCAGGTACTGGGTGGCGCCTAGCTTGATGGCATCGACGGCGGTGGCGATGCTCGCATAACCGGTCAGCACCAGTATGCGGCAGTCGGGGTTGAGCCCCTTGAGCACGCCGATCAACTTGAGTCCGGATGCGCCGCCAATGTTCAGGTCGAGAACCGCGTAGTCCGGATTCATGTCCGACAGCAGCGCCTGCGTCTGGTCGATGTCGTGGGCGCTGGCGACGTCAAAGCCGCGCTGAGTCAGGGCACGGGTCAGGACGCGGTTGAAAACCTGGTCGTCATCGACCAGCAGCAGCGATCTGTTGTCCATTCAGTCGATCCTGATAGGCCTGAGCGGCAGGTGCACCGTGGCAACGGTGCCGCCGCCGTCCCGGGCACTGAAGTCGATGTGTCCGCCGCAGCGCTCGATGGCGGCGTAGGCCAGCATGACGCCGATCCCCGCCCCGTCGTTGTGGGTCTTGACCGGCTCGCGGCCCAGCCTTGCCGCCAGCTCGGGCGATATGCCCTGGCCGCGATCCGCGACCTTCAGCCGGAGGGATTCTGCGTCCCATTCGGCATCGATGTCAACCTTTGCCGGGCTGGCGTCGGCAGCATTGTTGAAAAGGTTGGCCAGCGCCTGTTCCAGCGTCGCGTCGCCCATGACTCGGGGTGCCGGCAGGCTTCCTCGCAGCCGGACATCCGGGCAGATGCCGGGCCGTACGCTGCACCAGCGGTCGACGGCCCCCTGCAGCCAGACATCCAGTGGCTGCGCCTGCCCGCCCTCGGCGCGACTGCCGCCGGCCCGCGCCGACAGCCCGGTGATGATGCTCTTGCACTGGCCGACCTGATCGCAGAGAAGTTGAACGTCTTCGCGCATCGTGGCGTCCAGCTCCGGCCGCTTGAGCAGCTCACCCGCCAGAATCGCGATGGTCGCCAGCGGCGTCCCCAGCTCATGCGCGGCGCCAGCCGCCAGATTACCCAGGGCAACGACCCGTTCGTTGCGCAGCGCCGCCTCCCGGGCCGAGGCGAGCTGGCTGTCGCGGTCGCGGATCGCCTGCATCATGCGAACCACGAACCAGCTGATGATGACGGCCGAGAAGGCAAAGGTGAGCCACATGCCGGTCAGATGGAGGTGAACGGCGTCGGCGGGATTTGCGAGCTGGAACGGGAGGTAGATCACCGTCATCAGCGAGTAGGCAGCCACGGCCAGCAGCACGACCACGGTGACGAGGCGGCCCGGAAGAATCGTCGCCGCCAGCGCGATGATGGGCAGGTAGAGGGAGATCAGCGGGTTGGTGACGCCGCCGGCGACGTAAGTCAGCACAGTCAGGGCGACGACATCGACGCAGGCTTGCATCAGCAGCTCGGTATCGCTCGCGCCCAGGCCGTGCGCGCCGCGCCACATGGCCATGACGTTGAAGGCGCCAAGCAGGCCCAATACCGCCAGCATCGGCAGCCACTGCATATGGATGCCCAGGACCGTCTCGGCGAGCACGATGGCAACGGCCTGGACGCTGATCACCAGCCAGCGCAGCAATACCAGACGGCGCAGGCTGGGAGAGCTGGTTGCGGGCCGGGAGCGGCGCGTGGGAGATGCCGGGGCTTGCATAGCGGCTTGATTATCCTGCAACGGCCACTGGGACCGAGTGCGGAAGTCACACAAAACAAAAACGCGACCGGGACGGGAGTTCCGGTCGCGAAAGGGATGTCTATATCTATGAGCGATGCCATTTTACGACGGGTCGGCCGGCAGCGCGATGTGACCGATTGTCGCAGCGCCTTCGATGCGGGCGCTTGGCGGGGCGCGGGCATCCGGTACCATTGGACCTTTCGGCGGAGGCGAGCCATGACGAAGTCCTTGATTCCTTCCATTGCGGCGGTAATCCTTAGCCTGGTTGCGGCCTGTGCGTCGGCTCAGGAAGTTGCAGTGAGCCATGCCTGGGTGAGAGCCACGGTCCCGGGGCAGCGTGCCACTGGCGCCTTCATGGAACTGACTTCCAGCAGTGGGGCGGTGCTGCTGGCGGCGGCAAGTCCGGTGGCCGATGTGGTGGAATTGCACGAAATGGTGATGGAGGGCTCGACCATGAGAATGCGGGCGCTCGCCAGGCTGGAGCTTCCCGCCGGGCGCAAGGTGGAACTGCGTCCGGGCGGCTACCACGTGATGCTGATGGACTTGCGCCGTACTCTGAAGCCGGGGGAGACGGTTCCGATCACCCTGACCGTGGAGGGCACGGGTGCAAGAAGGACGAGCATCGAGGTCAAGGCGGAAGTGCGCGATCTTGCTGCGTCCGGGGCAGGGCACTGACGTGGCTGGGCGCGGCATTCCGCCTGGGCCGGGCTGCGGGGGACGGTGCGTCGCCGCGCTGGCGGCAGCGGTTTGGGTGACGAATGCATTCGCCCAGGCACCGCATTACCCCGGCGCTTGGGCGGATGGAGCGGCTACCCGGCAGGAACTGGCGGGAGCGGCGCAGCGGGGTGTCGCGAACGTCGCGGTTTATGGCAGCAACGACCGCGTCGAACGGGTCGATGCCTTCTACCGCCAGTACTTTCAGCCTCTGCCGGCGTTTGGCGGGGGCGCGGGCTACGCCCGGTTTTGCCTGGATCGGGTGGATCGCCCGGAAACCTGCCGCCGCTACGTCGAAGTGGGCGAGGAGGGCGGCGGCAGCCGAATCCGCGTCTACGAATTGCGGTGAGGCGGCTTCAAGGCAGCGTGGATTCGAGGGCGAAAAGGTCTTCGACCTGCTCGCGGCGCCGGATTTCTACCATGCGATCGCCATCAACCATCACTTCCGCCGCTCGCGGCCGGGTGTTGTAGTTGGAACTCATCACCATGCCGTAGGCTCCCGCCGACATCACTGCCAGCAGGTCGCCTTCCGCAACGCAAAGCTGCCTGCCGCGCCCCAGCACGTCGCTACTCTCACACACCGGACCCACCACGTCATAGGCAACGGCCGAACCGCTGTGCCGTCTGACGGGAACGATCTCGTGCCATGCGTCATAGAGGGCAGGGCGCATCAGGTCGTTCATGGCGGCGTCAACAACGGCGAAATTGCGCTCCGCGCCGTGCTTGAGGTACTCGATACGGGTCAGCAGCACGCCGGCATTGCCCACCAAGGCACGGCCGGGCTCGAAGAGGACCTTTTCGCGACGGCCGCGCAGCAGCGCGAGCAGCGGTGCGAGGTAGTCGCCTGCAGCGGGCGGATTCTCGTCCTGGTAGCGGATGCCCAGTCCGCCGCCGATATCGACGTGGCAGAGTTCTAGGCCTTCCTGCGCCAGGGCATCGGCGAGGTCCAGCAGTTTCCGGGCTGCCTCGACCACGGGTGCCGGATCCAGGAGTTGGGAGCCTATGTGGCAGGCGATCCCCTGAAGGCGGATGCCGCTCATGCGGGCGGCACAGCGGTAGAGATCCAGCGCCTCGTGGTAGGGGACCCCGAACTTGTTGTTGCGCAGACCCGTCGAAATGTATGGATGGGTCTTCGGGTCAACGTCGGGATTGACCCGCAGCGCGATCGGGGCTTTCGTGCCCATTTCGCACGCGATGGCGTTCAGCCGCGACAGTTCTGACCCGGACTCCACGTTGAAGCAGAAGATGCCTGCGCTCAGGGCCTGCCGTAGTTCTGCAGCGCTCTTGCCGACTCCGCTGAAGACGACCCCGCCTGGGTCTGCACCGGCGGCGATGACCCGGGCGAGTTCACCGCCCGAGACGATGTCGAATCCGCTGCCCAGGCGCGCGAAAAGATTCAGAATGGCGAGGTTCGAATTGGCCTTGACGGCATAGCAGACCATGGCATCGCGTTCGGCCAGTGGGGCGCGAAATCGTTCGAGCGACGCTTGCAGCGCGGCCCTGGAATACACGTAGCATGGGGTTCCGAAGCGGCGAGCGACCTCGTTCAGAGGAACGTCCTCGGCGTGAATCTCGTCCTTGCGGTAGGGGAATGCGCTCATTGGCGGACGGCACTCGCGCCTTTGCTATCATCGATTGGCTGGTTAGCCGGCGCCATTGTTCTTTCGGCCGGGGCAGGCTGTTTCGGCAGGACCAAAGGTCCTTTGGTCCCGCAGGCGGTGAGACCGAGACCTGACAGGGCGATGATAAGGAGTTGCAGTAAGCGACACATGGGCTGGGGAAAACCAAAATCATAGCGGAAACGGATCATGGATGAACTTGAGTTCAACAGCCTGGCCGATGCGACGCTGGCGCAGATCGAGCAGGCAATCGAGCAATGTGGCTGTGACCTCGATTACGAGGTCAAACCTGGCAGTGTGTTGGAAATCGAGTTCGACAACGGCAGCAAGGTGATTGTGAATCGCCATTCGGCAGCCCGCGAGATCTGGGTCGCAGCGCGCTCGGGTGGTTATCACTTTCGCCCAGAGGGATCGCGCTGGGTCGGAACCCGCACCGGCGAGGAACTGTTCGCGGCCTTGTCCCGCGTGGTCGGCGAGCAGTCCGGGCTGACTGTGCGACTGGCTCGGGACTAGCCGCGCCGTTCGAGAATCGAGCGTTCTTCCACCGGGGCCGGCGCCTGCAGGGCTGGCGGTCTGGCGGGCGCACGGCTGGGCGCTTGCGGCTCGCCGCTGGCGGCTGGGCTTGCTCCTTCGGGTCGAACGGCCTCGGAATTCGAGTTCTCCTTGTAGATGAGTTCGCGGGTGGGAGGGCGGTCCTCCGATTCGCTGACGACAATCGTCAACACCAAGCCTTCGGGCACTGCCATCTGCATCTCCGGGACGCCTCTCAGGGCATGGCCCATGAACGAGATCCACATCGGCAGCGCAGCCGCTCCCCCGGTTTCGCCATCACCGAGCTTGCGGGGCTGGTCATAGCCGAGCCAGGCGATACCCACCAGTTTCGGCTGGTAGCCACAGAACCAGGCGTCAACGTATTCGTTCGTTGTGCCGGTCTTGCCAGCGAGGTCGCGCCGCTTCAGAGTCAGCGCCCGCGTAGCGGTGCCGCGGCGCACGACATCGTGCATCATGCTGTCCAGGAGATAGGCATTGCGGGCATCTATCACCCGCAGGTTCTCGTCCCCCGCCTGTTCCGGCTGGGTTTGAGCAAGTACTGTGCCTTGGTCGTCCTGGATCTCCTTGACGACATAGGGTTGTACGCGATAGCCGCCATTGGCGAAGACCGAATAGCCGACCAGCATTTGCCATGGGGTGGCAGATCCGGCACCCAGCGCCATGGTCAGGTAGGGCGGGTGTTTGTCGGAATCGAATCCGAAGCGCGTGACATAGTCCTGGGCGTAGCGTGTGCCTATGCTGCGCAAAAGGCGGATCGACACAAGATTCTTGGACTTGGCCAGCGCCGTGCGCAGCGTCATCGGACCTTCGTACTTGCCGTCGTAGTTCTTGGGCTCCCAGGCCTGACTCCCGGTTTCGTCGGAGGAAATGGTGATCGGCTCGTCCTCGATGACGCTCGCCGGGGAGAATCCCTTTTCAAGCGCGGCCGAGTAAATGAAGGGCTTGAAACTCGATCCTGGCTGACGCCAGGCCTGGGTGACGTGATTGAACTTGTTGCGGCTGAAGTCGAAGCCGCCGATCAGGGCGCGAACGGCGCCATCCTTTGGGTTTGCGGCGACAAACGCGGCCTCGACCTCGGGCAGTTGAGTCACTTGCCAGGCGTCTTTCTCGTCCTTCACGATGCGGACTACCGCGCCGCGACGCAGACGCCGGTTCGGGGAAGCGCTCGCATCGAGCATGCGCTGGGCGAATCTGAGACCGTCGCCGCTGATGGTCAGGGTTTCGCCGCCGCGGCGATACACGCGAAGTGACTTGGCGTCGGCTTCGAGCACTATGGCGGCCAGCAGATCGTCAGCATCGGGGAAATCTGCAAGGGCGTCTTCCAGCCGCTCATCGAGGCTGCCTTCCCCCGAATCGAGATCCACATAGGCCTCGGCGCCACGATAGCCGTGGCGGCGGTCGTAGGCCATCACAGTCTTCCGCAGCCCGTCGTAAGCCGCCTGTTGGTCGGCTCGCACGATGGTCGTGACCACGCGCAATCCGCGCGTGTAGGTTTCGTCCTTGTATTGATCGAAGGCAATCTGCCGTGCCATCTCGGCGACGTAATCTGCCCTGACCGCGAAATCGTTCGGATCCCGACGGATCCGTAGCTGCTCGGCCTGGGCCTGGGCCAATTGGGCGTCATCGATGAATCCAAGCTCCCGCATCCGCCTTAAAACGTATAATTGCCTTTGCTGCGCACGCTTCCAGTTGGCGACCGGGTTGTAGCTCGAAGGAGCCTTCGGCAGGCCGGCCAACATCGCTGCCTCGGCGGGGCTCAAGTCCTTCAGGGGCTTGCCGTAATAGATTTGAGCGGCCGCTGCAAAGCCATATGCCCGCTGGCCGAGGTAGATCTGATTGATGTAGAGCTGGAGAATCTCGTCCTTGTTCAGACTGCTCTCGATCTTGAAGGCGAGCAGGGTTTCGTAGAACTTGCGGCTCAGGGTTTTTTCGCTTGTGAGAAAGAAGTTGCGTGCGACCTGCATCGTGATCGTGGAGGCACCTTGCCGCTTTCCCCCGCTCGTGAGGTTGGACCAGGCAGCGCGCAGTACTCCGATGAAATCGATGCCGGAGTGTTGGTAGAAGCGCTCGTCTTCGGCGGCCAGGATGGACTGCTTCATGACCGTGGGCACGTCCTCCACCCGAACGAAGGCGCGCCGTTCTTCGCCGAATTCGCCGATCAGGTGGCCGTCAGCCGTATAGACGCGCAGCGGTATCTTCGGGCGGTAATCGGTGAGGACGTCGAGGGCGGGCAGGTTGGGGTAGGTGACGACAATTAGCAGACCGGCCAGTGCGGTGAGGATCACGCCAGCTGCAATGATTCCGGCAGATGCAATGAGCGGTTTGCGCAGGGCAGGATGCAAAGGCGGTTACCGAGATCGAGGGATGGCGATTATAAACACCTGACGCAGCAACACAAATTCACGGCGATTCCTTTACACCGGCTAGACTTGCTGTTAGCATCTAATGTAGATTGTGCGAAGTTTGTGCATCTAATTGAAAAATAAGGGGACTTTCTTGGCGCTCGATTTTTCCCTGTTCAACCCGAAAGTGCGTCCCCTTTTCGGGCTCGACGTGTCGTCTTCCTCTGTGAAGATGGTTGAATTGACGGAGGCGGGCAAGGGCGCGATCCGCATCGAGCGCTATGCCATCGAGCCGTTACCGCGCGATGCCGTGGTGGACGGCAATATCACGAATCTCGAGGTGGTTGCCGAAGCGGTCAAGCGTGCCTGGAAGCGCATGGGAACGACCACCAAGTATGTGGCTCTTGCGTTGCCGGCCGCGGCGGTGATCACCAAGAAGATTATCGTTCCCGCTGGCCAGAGAGAGCAGGATCTTGAGATCCAGGTCGAGTCCGAGGCCAACCAGTACATCCCGTTCGCACTGGACGAGGTGAACCTTGACTTCCAGGTGATCGGTCCGGCCCCCAGCAGTCCCGACGAGGTGGAAGTGCTGATCGCCGCATCGAGGAAGGAGAAAGTGGAGGATCGCGTTGCCGTTGCAGAAGCTGCCGGCTTGCGTCCTTTAGTGATGGACGTGGAATCCTATGCGACGCAGGCTGCCTTTGAACTGGTCGAAAGACAACTGCCTCAAGGGGGCAGGAACCAGGTGGTCGGGTTGGTCGATGTGGGTGCAAACGTCATGAAGGTGGCGGTCTTCCGGGACGATCAGCAGGTGTATGTTAGAGAGCAGGCTTTTGGCGGCAATCTTCTGACGCAGGAGATCATGCGGCAGTACGGCATGAATGCGGAGGATGCCGAAATCGCAAAGCGTAACGGCAGCCTTCCCGAGAATTATGAAGGCGAAATCCTCCGCCCGTTCCTGGACAACCTCGCTCTTGAGGTCTCGCGGGCGCTCCAGTTCTTCTTCACCTCCACGCAATACAACCAAGTCGACCACATAGTGCTCGCCGGAGGCTGTGCCGTGATTCCGGGCGTGGACGAGGTCGTTGCTCGACGCACGCAAGTCAGCACGCTGGTGGCCAACCCCTTCGCCGACATGTCGCTTTCGTCGCGCGTCAAACCAAAGACCCTCGCGACCGATGCTGCGTCACTGATGATCGCGTGCGGCCTCGCCCTGCGGAGGTTCGATCAGTGATTCGCATCAATCTACTGCCTCACCGCGAGGAAAAGCGCAAGGCGAGGCGTCAGCAATTCTTTGCCCTGACAGGGCTGCTCATCGGACTGGGCGGCTTGATCGTCCTTGCGGTGCACACCGTCATAGCCAGCTACATCAGTAGTCAGGAGGAGACGAACGCATATCTCAAGAGCGAGATCGCGGAGCTCGACAAGGAAATCGATGAAATCAAGCGGCTCAAGGAGCAGATTGAGGCACTCATTTCTCGCAAGCAGGTCATTGAAACCCTTCAGGCGAACCGAGCAGAAGCAGTTCACCTGTTTAACGAGTTGGCAAAGCAGATTCCCGACGGCAGCTACATCAAGTCCCTCAAGCAGACCGGCGCCAAGGTCGCGCTCTTGGGTTATGCCCAGTCGAACGCCAGGGTATCGACCTTGATGCGCAACCTGGATGCGTCACCGGTCCTTGAGCAGCCGAATCTGGTCGAGATCAAGGCGGCGACGGTCAATAATCGCCGGGTCAGCGATTTCGGCCTGAACGTGGCAATCACGCGGGCGAAGACGGAGGAGAAGCAGCCGGGTGGGAAACCTGCTTCAGCGACGCAGCCTGGGGGCAAGAAATCATGAAGGCGCCGAATCTGCCATCCCGTGCGGAGTTCGATTTCAATACGTTCGTATCGGACTTCAGGAACCTCAATCCGAAGGACGCCGGTGCTTGGCCGCTTGCTCCAAGGATTACGATCCTCGTGGTCCTGTTTCTGCTAGTTCTGGCTGCTGGATGGTGGTTCGACTGGCGCCATCAGATCGCGGAGTTCGACCAGAAGCAGCGCGAGGAGGCAAAACTTCGGGCCGATTGGCTGGACAAGAAGAAGCAGTCTGTGAATCTGGAGGAGTACCGCAAGCAACTGGCGGAAATCGACCGCTCATTCGGTGCGCTCCTGCGGCAGTTGCCTAACAAGGCCGAAATGGAATCCTTATTGGTGGACATCAACCAGGCCGGCCTGGGACGGGGACTGCAGTTCGAACTGTTTCGGCCGGGCACCGAGGTGATGAAAGATTTCTACGCTGCATTGCCGATCACGGTTCGCGTCACGGGTAGCTACCACGACCTCGGTGCATTTGCCGGCGACGTCGCAAAGATGCCCCGCATTGTTACTCTCAACGAAATGGGGGTGGGCGTGAACAAGGACTCCAGACTTGTCATGGACGCGATCGCCACAACCTACCGCTACCTCGACGAAGAAGAGCTCGCCAAGCAGAAGCGCGACAAGACTGCGAAGGCAAAAGCTGCGAAGAAGTAGGCCGCTGACGATAGAACCTGAGGCACTGGGTATGCAGATACCGATAAAACCGAGCGTCATCATCTTTGCCGCGATTGCACTTGTCGGTTGTGGCACCGAGAAGCATGAGGACGTGAAGCAGTGGATGGACGAGTCGAGTAAGGATCTCAAGGGCAAAGTACCGCCTTTGCCGGAGATCAAGCCGTTTCCGGTTGTTAACTACGATGCGGGTGAGCTTGTCGATCCCTTCAATCCGAGGAAGATCGAACCTGAGAGAAAGCAGAAGAGCGTAGGGGGTGTTCAGCCCGACATGAATCGTCGGCGCGAACCCCTCGAATCGTACCCGCTTGAGACCTTGCGCATGGTGGGCACACTGATCCAGGGGAAAAGGACTCACGCGCTGGTCCAGGCGGACAAGACTTTGCATCAAGTCAGAGTCGGCAACTATCTTGGACAGAACTTCGGTGTCGTGACTAGCATCTCGGAGACGGAAGTTGCGCTTAAGGAATTGATTCAGGATGCGAGCGGCGACTGGGTCGAGCGTGCAAGTACCCTGCAGCTGCAGGAAAAAGGGGCTGGAAAATGAGAATCGGCACTGAATGGATTAAGGTATTCGCTCTCGTCTGCGGTTTCCTCGCCGGTGCTTCCGGTTGGGCCCAGAGCACACCCAGCGCTGAGGGCCAGAATGCCGGCAACAGCATAGAAAACCTTCAGGTAAGTCTGCAGAGCGGCATCGTCATAGTCAAGATGACCATGAAGCAGCCGATGGCAAGTCCGCCAGCCGGATTCAGCGTTGCCAATCCGGCTCGAATTGCGCTGGATTTCCCCAATACCTCGAACGGGCTGGAGCGCAGCAGCCAGTCGGTCAACGAGGGCGATCTACGTAGCGTCAGTGTGGTGCAGGTCGGTGATCGCACGCGGGTTGTCCTCAATCTCGCCAAGTTGGCGGCGTTCGATACTCGAGTTGAAGGGAACGCGGTGTATGTGATGCTGATGCCCAAGAGCCCGGCAACGAAGATGCCGGGGTCCGTGGTTTCCCACTTCGCCGAATCCCGCGCGACGGACACCCCACACAGCCTGCGAAACATCAACTTCCGTCGCGGGAAAGACGGCGAGGCGCGCATCGTGGTTAACCTCTCCGACAGCAATACCGGGATTGACATCCGCCAGCAGGGGCCGAATCTTGTCGTCGATTTCCTCAAGACGACTGCCCCCGAGAACCTGCGGCGCAAGTTGGACGTAACCGATTTCTCCACGCCTGTCACCAGCCTTGCCACCATGGTGCAGGGAGAAAACGTGCGCATGGTGATCAACCCCACCGGACTGTGGGAACACAATGCCTATCAGAGCGACGACCAGTTCGTGGTTGAGGTCAAGCGCATCGTGGAGGATCCGAGCAAGCTGGTTCAGGGGAGCCGCGGCCGCTATCAGGGCGAAAAGCTGTCGCTGAACTTCCAGAACATCGACGTGCGGGCGGTACTCCAGGTCATCGCCGATTTCACCAACTTCAACATCATCACGAGCGATACCGTCGGCGGAACCTTGACCCTCCGTCTCAAAGACGTGCCATGGGACCAAGCCCTGGACATCATTCTCCAGGCGCGCGGGCTGGACATGCGCAAGAACGGCAACGTGATCTGGATCGCGCCCCGGGACGAAATCGCCACACGCGAGAAGCTTGAACTCGAGTCGCGCCAGCAGATTGGCGACCTCGAGCAGGTGCGCACCGAGAGCTTCCAACTCAACTACCACCGGGCCAAGGCGGTATTCGATTTCCTCAAGAACAAGGACCAGACGGTTCTTTCCAAGCGCGGAAGCGTGATTGTCGATGAGCGCACCAACAAGCTGTTTGTCACCGACGCGCCGACGCGGCTGGACGACTTGCGCCGCCTGATTGGCGAGATCGACATCCCGGTGAGGCAGGTGCTGATCGAGGCGCGCGTGGTGGAGGCGGAAGACAGCTTCAGCAAGAACCTTGGAATCCGGTTTGGGGTCGCTGGGGCCTATGGTGGAAGTTCGGCCAATGCGGCGGGGAAAGAGATCTTCACGGCGGGCAACCTCGCTGCAACAGGGTTCCAGACGGGCCAGATCGAAGACCAGGCGGACTTCTTCACTGACGGCTTGAACGTGAACCTGGCCGCTGCGCCCATCGCCGGGCGCCAGGTCGGGCAGTTCGCCTTCTCGCTGTTCAACAGCGCTGCCACTCGGGTTCTGAATTTTGAAATCAGTGCTCTCGAGGCGGATGGCAAGGGCAAGGTCATTTCCAGCCCGCGCATCATGACCGCGGACCAAGTCGAGGCCATTATCGAACAGGGCGTGGAGATTCCGTACCAGCAGGCAACCAGTTCCGGCGCCACCAGCGTGTCTTTCCGCAAGGCTAACCTGTCGCTCAAGGTCAAGCCCCAGATCACGCCGGATGGGCGAATTCAGATGTCGGTTGACGTCAATAAGGACACACCCAACACCCAGATCGCGACCGGTGCGGGCGTTGCCATCGACACCAAGCACGTCAAGACCGAGGTTCTGGTCGAGAACGGTGGCACCGTCGTCATCGGCGGAATCTATACGCAGGAGGAAAGGGTCAACGTTTCGCGAATTCCGTTCTTCGGCGATCTGCCGTACATCGGCTTCCTGTTCAAGAACACCGAGCGCCGCGACAACAAGAACGAACTGCTGGTGTTCATCACTCCCAAGGTGGTCACGGATTCGCTCACGCTGCGCTGAGCGGACCCAAGCGGTTAGCGAGGACGGCCGGCACCTGCCGGCCGTCGCGCTTTTCTGGCTCCTGCTAGAATCCGGCCCGTGACCGAAGGCCAGAACATCTATCTGATTGGCATGATGGGGGCAGGCAAGACCACCATCGGCCGTCACCTGGCACGCCGACTCCACAAGCGCTTCGTGGACGCCGACCACGAGATCGAGGCGCGTACCGGCGCCAGCATTCCCCTGATCTTCGAGTTGGAGGGAGAGGAAGGTTTTCGCCGCCGGGAGGCCGAGGTGATTCGGCAGTTGAGCGAGGAGCGCGACCTTGTCTTGGCCACAGGGGGCGGTGCCGTGCTGAATCCGGACAACCGCCGCTGTCTCGCGCGCAGCGGCATCGTGGTCTATCTCAGCGTCACGCCGCAACTGCTCTGGGAACGTACGCGGCACGACAAGAACCGCCCTTTGCTTCAGGTCGCGGATCCTCGCGCCCGGATCGAGGAACTCTTTGTCCAGCGTGACCCGCTTTATCGCGAGATCGCCGACATCCTCGTGGTCGGAGGCCGGCAGGCGCCGAGTACCCTGGCCCGGCAACTCGAACAGGAGATCAGTGCTCGATGCAAACGGTAAGTGTGGATCTTGACGAGCGTTCCTACCCTATCCACATCGGCCCACGCCTGCTGTCCAGGGGCGACTTGTTCCGACCCCACGTCAGTGGAAAGCGCGCCGTGGTCATCACCAACGAGGTGGTGGCTCCCCTCTACCTGAATCTGGTGCTCGATTCGCTACGTTCCGTCGGCATCGACGCCGAACAGATGGTACTTGCGGACGGCGAGGCGACCAAGAACTGGGACACCCTCAACCATATCTTCGACGCTTTGCTGCGCAGCCGGGCGGAGCGTTCCTCCACCCTGGTCGCCTTGGGCGGTGGGGTTATCGGCGATCTGGTGGGATTCGCTGCCGCCACCTATCAGCGGGGTGTGCCCTTCATCCAGGTGCCTACCACGCTGCTGGCACAGGTGGACTCGTCGGTCGGCGGCAAGACCGGCATCAACCATCCGCTGGGCAAGAACATGATCGGAGCCTTCTATCAGCCGCGGCTGGTGCTGGCCGACATCGACACCCTGAACACCCTGCCCGATCGGGAACTCTCGGCCGGTTTGGCGGAAGTGATCAAGTATGGGCTGATCCGCGATCTGCCTTTCTTCGAGTGGCTGGAGGCGAATCTGACGCGCCTGCTGGCGCGCGAACCGGCGGCGCTGACCAACGCCATCGAGCGCTCGTGCCTTGCCAAGGCCGAGGTGGTGGCGGCGGATGAGCGGGAGTCCGGCCTGCGGGCGCTGCTCAATCTCGGCCATACCTTCGGTCATGCGATCGAGGCCGGGACGGGCTACGGCACCTGGCTGCATGGCGAGGCGGTGGCCGCAGGCAGCGTCATGGCGGCCGAGCTTTCCCGTCGTCTGGGCTGGTTGAGCGATGCCGAGGTCTCGCGTATCCGCGAGATCTTCGATCGCGCACGGCTGCCGGTGACGGGCCCGGTACTGCCGGTCGATCGCTATCTGGAACTGATGAGCCTGGACAAGAAGGTCGCGGCGGGACGCATCCGCTACGTGCTTCTGCGTCGTATCGGCGATGCACGGGTCCACGGCGATGCGCCGGAGAGCGAAGTGCGCGCTGCCATCGCCACCTGCTCGCCTCATGCCTGAACTCGCGCCCTGTGCGGCGGCCGACGCCAACAGCCGCGGGCGCGTCCATCCCGAGTCAGCTCCAGCGGCGCGCAGCGCGTTCCAGCGCGACCGCGATCGCATCATCCACTCCACCGCTTTCCGGCGCCTCGAATACAAGACCCAGGTCTTCGTGAACCACGAAGGCGACCTGTTCCGTACCCGACTGACCCACAGCATCGAGGTGGCGCAGATCGGTCGCACCATCGCCCGGGCGCTGGCAGTGAACGAAGATCTGGTGGAAGCCATCGCGCTGGCCCACGACCTTGGCCACACGCCCTTCGGTCACGCCGGGCAGGACGCCCTCAACGCCTGCATGAAGGACTACGGGGGCTTCGAGCACAACCTCCAGTCGCTGCGCACGGTCGACATGCTGGAGGAGCGCTATGGCGCCTTTGACGGTCTCAACCTGACTTTCGAAACGCGCGAGGGCATCCTCAAGCATTGCTCGCCAGCCAACGCGCGGGCGCTCGGCGATCTCGGACTGCGCTTCCTGGAGGGTGGGCAGCCCTCGGTCGAGGCCCAGATCTGCAATCTTGCGGACGAGATCGCCTACAACAACCACGATGTGGACGATGGGCTGCGTTCCGGCCTGATCCAGTTGGAACAGCTGGAGGAGGTGCCGTTCTTCGCCCGGCATGCCGAGGAGGTAAGGCTCAACTATCCGACTGTCGCCGGGCGCCGCCTGATTCACGAAACCGTGCGGCGCATGATCAACACGCTCGCCCTCGATCTGATCGCCGAAAGTCAGCGGCGGATAGACGGCGCCAAGCCGCAATCGCCGGACGAGGCGCGCGCTGCCGGCCCGCTCGTTGCCTTTACCGAAGTCATCGCGCACCAGAACAGGGAATTGAAGGGCTTCCTGCGCACCTGTCTGTATCAGCACTACCAGGTCCTGCGCATGACCAACAAGGCGCGGCGCATCGTGACCGACCTGTTCGGCGCCTTCCTCGACGACATCCGCCTGCTGCCGCCGCAGTACCAGAGGATGGCCCGGCAGGACCGGCCACGTGCCATCGCCGACTACATCGCCGGGATGACCGACCGCTACGCCATCCGCGAACATCGTCGGCTGTTCGCCGTGGGGGAAATCGGGCTGGCGTGAGGATTGCTTGGGTCTTTTTCGGCTTGTGCGGCACTGCGGCAACGTCTTGAAGCCACCGGGCTTTGTGCGTATATTTCCGCGTTCGCCCCTAGTTACAGTGAACAAAAGCCGGCGGGAGGAGTCTCCGCCGGCTTTTTTCCGCCGATGCCCCGCGTATCGGCAAATTGCGTGAGGTACTTGCGATGGATGATCTCGGCCAATTCGATGTTCCGCAAGCCCAGGGTCTGTACAACCCCGCGTTCGAACACGACAACTGCGGTGTCGGCTTCGTTGCCCACATCAAGGGCAGGAAGAGCCACGACATCGTCGCCAACGGCCTGCTCATCCTCAAGAACCTGACCCACCGCGGCGCCACCGGAGCCGACGTGTTGATGGGAGACGGCGCCGGCATCCTGATCCAGATTCCCGATGCCTTTTATCGCGAGGAAATGACGAAGCAGGGGGTGAGTCTGCCGCCGCTCGGTGAATACGGCGTTGGCATGGTCTTCCTGCCCAAGGAATCCGCTTCGCGGCTCGCCTGTCAGGAGGAGATCGAGCGCGCGGTGCGTGCCCATGGACAGGTCGTGCTGAGCTGGCGCGACGTGCCGGTGGACCACGCCATGCCCATGTCCCCCTACGCCAAGGCGAAGGAGCCGGTGATCCGGCAGATCTTCATCGGCCGCGGGCGCGACGTCATGACCACGGACGCGCTCGAGCGCAAGCTCTACGTCATCCGCAAGAGCTCCGGCCACGCCATCCAGCGCCTGCAGCTCAAGCATGGCAAGGAGTTCTACGTGCCGTCGATGTCGGCGCGCACGGTGGTGTACAAGGGCATGCTGCTGGCCGATCAGGTCGGCACGTACTACAAGGACTTGCAGGAACAGCGTGTGGTGTCCGCCCTGGCCCTGGCGCATCAGCGCTTTTCAACCAACACCTTCCCGACCTGGGGTCTGGCGCATCCGTTCCGCTTCATCGCCCACAACGGCGAGATCAACACGCTGCGCGGCAACGTAAATTGGATACGCGCTCGGCAAAAGGGCATTTCCTCGCCGGTGCTGGGCGCCGACCTGGACAAGATCTGGCCGCTGATCTACGACGGCCAGTCCGACTCGGCCTCCTTCGACAACGCCCTGGAACTGCTCTACATGGGCGGCTATTCGCTGGCCCATTCGGTGATGATGATGATCCCGGAGGCGTGGGAGAAGCACACCCTGATGGACCAGAACCGCCGCGCCTTCTACGAGTACCACGCGGCGACGATGGAACCCTGGGACGGACCGGCCGCGGTCGCCTTCACCGACGGCCGCCAGATCGGTGCCACCCTCGACCGCAACGGCCTGCGTCCCGCCCGCTACATCATCACCGACGACGACCTCGTGATCATGGCCTCGGAGGTGGGCGTGCTGCCGATACCTGAATCCAAGATCGTCAAGAAGTGGCGGCTGCAGCCGGGCAAGATGTTTCTCGTCGATATCGATCAGGGTCGCATCATCGATGACAAGGAGCTCAAGGATTCGCTCGCCAACAGCAAGCCCTACCGCGAGTGGATTGCGCGAGTGCGCATCAAACTCGACGATCTGCGCGCTCCTGACGAGATGGTGGAAACGCCCACGGCTTCCCTGCTCGACCGCCAGCAGGCCTTCGGCTACACCCAGGAAGACCTCAAGTTCCTGATGCAGCCGATGGCGCAAAGCGGCGAAGAGGCCATCGGCTCCATGGGCAACGACTCCCCGCTCGCTGTCCTGTCGGACCGCGCCAAGCCGCTATACGGCTATTTCAAGCAGCTCTTCGCCCAGGTGACGAACCCGCCGATCGATCCGATCCGCGAGGAGCTCGTCATGTCGCTGGTGTCCTTCATCGGCCCCAAGCCGAACCTGCTCGACATTTCGAACATCAATCCGCCGATCCGCCTGGAAGTGACGCAGCCGATCCTCTCCGGCGAGGACATGGAGAAGATCCGCCACATCGAGAAGTACACGGACGACAAGTTCCGTTCCTACGAGATCGACATCTGCTATCCGGTGGCCTGGGGCAAGGAAGGCATAGAGGCTCGGCTCGCTTCACTGTGCGCCGAGGCCGAGGATGCCGTGGCGTCGGGCTTCAACATCCTGATCGTTTCCGACCGCAGGGTGGAGCGCGACAAGGTTGCCATTCCCGCGCTGCTGGCGCTGTCGGCCATCCATCAGCACCTGGTGGGCAAGGGGCTGCGCACCTCGGCCGGTCTGGTGGTGGAGACGGGTTCGGCGCGGGAAACGCACCACTTCGCCCTGCTCGGCGGCTACGGCGCCGAGGCGGTGCATCCCTATCTCGCGCTGGAGACGGTGGCGGAGATCGCCCAGTCCCTGCCCGGCGAACTCGACGACAAGCGCGCCACCAAGAACTTCATCAAGGCCATCGGCAAGGGTCTGCTGAAGGTGATGTCGAAGATGGGCATCTCCACCTACATGTCCTATACCGGGGCGCAGATCTTCGAGGCGGTCGGCCTGCAGCGTTCCCTCGTGGACAAGTACTTCACCGGCACCCCGAGCCAGGTCGAAGGGATCGGCGTGTTCGAAGTGGCGGAAGAGGCGATCCGTCTGCACGTTCAGGCCTTCGGTGGCGATCCGGTGCTCGCCGACATGCTCGACGCCGGCGGCGAATATGCCTGGCGGGTGCGCGGCGAGGAGCACATGTGGACGCCGGATGCCATCGCCAAGCTGCAGCACGCCACCCGCGCCAATAGCGCCCAGACTTACAAGGAATACGCGCGAATCATCAACGACCAGAGCCGGCGGCAGATGACGCTGCGCGGCCTGTTCGAGATCAAGCCCGCGGGCCCGCCGGTGCCGATCGAGGAAGTCGAGACGGCTACGGAGATCGTCAAGCGCTTCGCCACCGGCGCCATGTCGCTGGGCTCGATTTCAACCGAGGCCCACACCACGCTTGCCATCGCCATGAACCGTATCGGCGGCAAGTCGAATACCGGCGAGGGCGGCGAGGACCCGCGGCGCTACCCGCCGATCTCCGGCGACACCACGCTCGCCAGCCTGCTCGGCGCCGACCGCATCGAACGCGACATCCCGCTCAAGGCGGGCGATTCGCTACGCTCCAAGATCAAGCAGGTGGCATCCGGCCGCTTCGGCGTCACCGCCGAGTACCTGGTCAATGCCGACCAGATCCAGATCAAGATCGCCCAGGGCGCCAAGCCCGGCGAAGGCGGACAACTGCCCGGCCACAAGGTGAGCGAGTACATCGCCTACCTGCGCTTCTCGGTGCCGGGCGTGGGCCTGATCTCGCCGCCGCCGCACCACGATATCTACTCGATCGAGGATCTGGCACAACTCATCCACGATCTGAAGAACGCCAATCCGCGCGCCTCGATCTCGGTGAAGCTGGTGTCCGAAGTCGGCGTCGGCACGGTGGCGGCGGGCGTGGCCAAGGCAAAGTCCGACCACGTTACCATCTCCGGCCATGACGGCGGCACGGGTGCGAGCCCCTGGTCGTCGATCAAGCATGCCGGCACCCCTTGGGAACTGGGGCTCGCCGAGACGCAGCAGACGCTGGTGCTCAACCGCCTGCGCGGCCGCATCACGGTGCAGGCCGACGGCCAGATGAAGACCGGGCGCGACGTCGTCATCGGCGCGCTGCTCGGCGCCGACGAGTTCGGCTTCGCCACCGCGCCGCTGGTGGTGGAAGGCTGCATCATGATGCGCAAGTGCCACCTCAACACCTGTCCGGTGGGCGTGGCAACCCAGGATCCGCTGCTACGCAAGCGCTTCACCGGCCAGCCCGAACACGTGGTGAATTACTTCTTCTTCGTCGCCGAAGAGGTGCGGGAGATCATGGCGCAGATCGGCGTGCGGCGCTTTCAGGATCTGATCGGCCGCACCGAGTATCTGGACAAGAAGCAGGGCATAGCCAACTGGAAGGCGAAGGGGCTGGACTTCAGCCGCATCTTCCACATGCCGGCGATGCCCGCCGAGGCGGCGCGCTTCCAGTGCGAGGACGCAGGATCACGGCCTGCACCGGGCGCTCGACCACACGCTGATCGAGCAGGCGGCGCCGGCGCTGGAGCGCGGCGAGAAGGTGCGCATCGATCTGCCGATCCGCAACCTCAATCGCACTGTCGGCACCATGCTGTCGAGCCGAGTGGCGCAGAAACACGGTCACGCCGGTCTGCCCGAGGACACGATCCACGTCGCACTCACCGGCAGCGCCGGCCAGAGCTTTGGTGCCTTCCTGGCGCGCGGCATCACCCTCGAGTTGATCGGCGACGCCAATGACTACACCGGCAAGGGCCTGTCCGGCGGCCGGCTGATCGTTCGGCCCCATGCCGATTTCCGCGGCAATCCGCAGGAGAACATCATCATCGGCAACACGGTGATGTACGGCGCGATCGACGGCGAGGCCTATTTCCGCGGCGTGGCGGGCGAGCGCTTCCTGGTGCGCAATTCGGGCGGCACCGCGGTGGTCGAAGGCGTGGGCGACCATGGTTGCGAGTACATGACCGGCGGCACCTGCGTCGTACTGGGCGAGACCGGACGGAACTTTGCCGGCGGCATGAGCGGCGGTATCGCCTATGTGTACGATCCTGCCGGGGCCTTCAAGGGCCGCTGCAATCTGGCCATGGTAGATCTGGAGCCACTGCCGGCGCCGGGCCAGACGCCGGTCGAGTTCCGCCACCACGGTGAGGACGACGATGCGCTACTGCGCCGACTGGTCGACAGCCACGCGCGCTACACCGGCTCCGACGTCGCGAAGGCGATTCTGGGCAACTGGAAGGCGGCGCGGACCCTGTTCGTGAAGGTGTTCCCGAAGGAATACCGCCGCGCGCTGAAGGAACTCGCAGCCAAGGAAACGCAGTTGGCGAAGTAGGACACAAAGAACGCCGGTCCACGGGGACTGACGCCTGGACCTGCGTCATGGCATCGACATCGTAGGGGGTAGTGGTCAATGGGCAAGCCGACGGGATTTCTGGAACTGCAGCGCCTGAACGAGCCATATCTTCCGGTGGAGGACAGGCTCAAGAACTACCGCGAGTTCGTCGCGGCGCTGGACGACGCCGACGCGGCGAAGCAGGGCGCGCGCTGCATGGACTGCGGCATCCCCTTCTGCACCAGCGGCTGCCCGATCAACAACATCATTCCCGACTGGAACGACCTCGTCTATCGCGGCCGCTGGCGCGAGGCGCTGGACACGCTCCATTCGACCAACAACTTTCCCGAGTTCACCGGCCGCGTCTGTCCCGCCCCCTGCGAGGCCGCGTGCACGCTGAACATCAACGCCGATGCGGTGGGCATCAAGTCGATCGAGCGCTTCATCATCGACAAGGGCTGGGAGGAAGGCTGGATAGAGCCGCAGACGCCATCCCACCGCAGCGGCAAGCGTGTTGCCGTCGTCGGCTCGGGGCCGGCGGGAATGGCCTGTGCCCAGCAGCTGGCGCGCACCGGCCACAGCGTTGTCGTGTTGGAGAAGGCCGACCGCATCGGGGGGCTGCTGCGCTACGGCATCCCCGACTTCAAGATGGAGAAGCACCTGATCGATCGCCGCGTCGAACAGATGCGCGCCGAAGGCGTGGTGTTCCGGGTGAATCAGCATGTCGGCGGCAACGTGCCGGCGAAGGCGCTGCTGGACGAATTCGACGCGGTGGTGATGGCGGGCGGCGCCGAGCAGCCGCGCGACCTGCCGGTGCCGGGCCGCGAGCTCGACGGCGTGCATTTCGCGATGGAGTTCCTGCCGCAGCAGAACAAGGTTGTCGCCGGCGACAACCTCAAGAGTCAGATCATGGCGACCGGCAAGCATGTCGTAGTCATCGGCGGCGGCGACACCGGTTCCGATTGCGTTGGCACCTCCAATCGCCACGGTGCGGCCTCGGTGGTGCAGTTCGAGCTGCTGCCCCGCCCGCCGCAGCAGGAGAACAAACCCCTGGTCTGGCCCTATTGGCCGACCAGGCTGCGCACCTCCAGCTCCCACGACGAAGGCTGCCAGCGCGACTGGTCTGTGGCGACCAAGGCATTCATCGGCGAGAACGCCCGCGTCAAGGCGCTGCGAGTGGTCCGCCTTGACTGGAAGGACGGCAAGCCGACGGAGATCGCCGGTTCCGAATTCGACATCAAGGCGGATCTGGTGCTCCTTGCCATGGGTTTCCTCGGCCCGGTGCCGGGCGGCCTGCTGGAGCAGCTCGGCGTGGAGAAGGATGCCCGCGGCAACGTCAAGGCGGACACCGAGGGCAGCAAGGCCTACACCACGTCCGTGGCCAAGGTCTTCGCCGCCGGCGACATGCGCCGCGGCCAGTCGCTGGTCGTCTGGGCGATCCGCGAAGGCCGTCAGTGCGCGCGGGCGGTGGACGAGTTCCTCATGGGCTCGTCCGTCCTGCCGCGATAAGGCCCCGAGGCCGCAGCCGATCGGCCCGGCCGCGCTACGTCAGGGCGGCGGTCGGCTCCTTCGCTTCCAGATAGCAGAACACGCGCTGCTGCAGCGTATTGGCGTTGAGCCGCAGCACGTCGGCGTCTCCCGGCAGGTCGATCACCCGCACGCAATGCTCCCACTCCGCCGCGGGCGGCAGGAGCTGCGCCAGCCGGTTGGGATGCTGGTCGAGAAAGTCGGCGTTGAGCCGGTTGTCCTGGCGCTGCGGGAAAATCGCCAGGTACAGGATGTCGGTCTCCACCAGGTCGCTGAAAAAATGCGTGCCCAGCGACACGTCGGGAATCAGCCCGTCGTGCATGGCGACGATCTCGCACAGCACCGCCGCGTTGTTGATCTCCGCGAAGCGCACCGGCACCCCCAGTTCGGGCGAACCCGTGCCCCAGCGTCCCGGCCCGATCAGCAGGATGCTCTTCTCCGCATCGGGCGTGCGCATGCGCATGATCTGGCCGATCAGCCGAGCGATCTTGTGGCGGTCACCGAGAGTCAGTCGCGCGTAGGCGGAGGGCACCACGTACACGATGCGGTTGATGGTGCCGATGCGGCTGTGGCCGATCACGGCGCCATGGGCCTCCAGCACCAGGCGCTGCGGATCGATGTGCGCCGGCGGGTTGGGGATGGTGCCGGCCTCGCGCACCTGGAACGGCCGGCACTGCACCAGATTGATCTTGTAGCGGCGCTCGCCGACGGCATTCAGGGTGAATTCCACGTCCACCGGATAGTCGTAGGCCGCTTGCAGCGTCTTCAGCATCTCGCGCATGTCTTCGACAAAGGGCGTGTCGCGCAGCAGGCGCTCGAAGGTCAGCACCCAGGGGAACACGTCCTGCATTCCGCGTTCCCGCGCCCGCTGCTCCAGTTCGTCGTCCACCGAGGCCACCAGGCTGAGCGGCAGGTCGGGGCTGTGTTGCGCCAGCTCGGAGAAGTGGCGCGTGGTGAGTTGGTTGGCTTCGAGGTCGAGTACGTCGATGCGCTTCTGCGAGTACTGGCGCACGCTGTCGAAGTTGCTCTCCGGCCGCCGTTCGGGGTCGCTCAGCGAAACCACCCGTGTGTAATCGTCGTCGGAGCGGTCCACGGCGCGGGTGCCCAGTCCCAGCACCAGGCGCACCAGACCCATCGCCGGATCGATCTGCTCGCTCCACACGTAAGGATTGAAGGACAGGCCGACGCCGGCGACGTGCGGGTAGAACAGCGAACCCTGCTGCACGCCGGACACCCGCTGCACCAGCAGGCCCATCTGCTCGTCGCGTTCGAGTATGCCCCGCCGAGCGCGGTAGGTGAGCGCCCGCTCGCTCATGGTGCTGGCATAGATGGTGCGCACCGCCGAAAGCAGGTCTTCGAGCCGTTTCTCGCGTGGCCCCTGGTTCACGCAGAACACGCTGTCGTACTTGCCGGCGAAGGCGTTGCCGAAGGCGTCCTCCAGCAGACTGCTGGAGCGCACGATGATCGGCGACTGGCCGAAGTAGTCCAGCATGTCGGAGAACTGGCGCAGGATGTACTCGGGAAAATCACCGCGCAGGATGCGGCGCCGCGCGGTTTCCGCGCCGTCGAGAAAGGTTGCCTGATTCTTCTGCTTCTCCCGCACCCACCAGGTGCCGTTGCGCACCAGGTAGCTGTAGAAGACGTCGGAGCCGATGAAAAAGGAATCGTGCACCTCCAGCAGATCGTTCCAGCGCGGCAGCATCCGCTTGAGAATGGCGCGGGCCAGCAGTACGCCGACGGTCTTGCCGCCGATGAGGCCGGTGCCGATCATGCGCCGCTTGATGGCGAGGACATCGTTGAGGGTGAGGTACTCCTCCGCCAGACGCATGACGCGCTCTTCTCGCGACACGACCATGCGCAGCGTGCGCTGCAACAGATCCCGCGCCAGGTCGGCGCAGGGCAGTTGCTGGCGCTGGGCCTCAACGACCTCCTCGGCTTCCATGAAGGTGCGGTTCCAGATGTCCAGACGCGGGTCGGTGCTGTTCAGGCCCGACCAGGGGAAGAGCGTCAGAATCTCGGAAATGGTGGTGCTGTCCGCCACCGGGACGAAGTCGTCACCGCGCCACACGTGCAGCGTGTACATGGTGGGCGAGTAGCGCTGCTGGACCTTGAGCGGCCGGACGTAGATCTCGTCCTGATGACGATAGACCTCGCTGAACAACTGGGTGGTATCGAGGATCGGCGCCGTGGCGTGGAAGGAGTGGTGGCCGCGGGTCAGGGCGAAATAGGCCACCGTCTCGAGGTCGTAGAGATAGGGGCAGGTGAGCATGAAAAAATTGCCCAGCATCTGGTCGCTGTACCAGTCGGCCACCAGGTCCGAGAGACAATCGAAGACGTAGAACGCGCCGCGTCCGGCCCGTTCGATGGTGCTGTGGATGGCGGCGAGAAAGGGCTCGAAGCCGTCGCCCGGATCCAGCGTCTGCACCTCCACGCCGGGCAAGTCGGGAATCAGCGCATGGTGGCGGGCGAAGCGGAAGTACACCAGCCTGCGGCCCTTCTCCCGCGCGCAGCGCACGAAGGGTTCGACCAGCGGCACATAGTCGCCGATGCTATCCACCTGCCACACGATGTTGTCGCCGGCCATGATGCCGCGGAACACCCGATCGAGCCCGGTCAGTCCGGTGCTCACCTGTGCGTCGATTGCCGCCATTCACCTCTCCTAAGCCGGCCGTTCGGCGAACGATCGGCGTCTGCGATTGCCTTCGTTGCCCGGCGCGTTGCGGCGGGCGTGGATGCGCGAGTCGGGCATCGAAGGATGAGAGTGCCCGATCGCGTGTCAATAGTTTAAACTTCCGCCGCACCGCTTCGGGGCGGTGGGCACCGAACTGGTGCGCCCGGCCCAGGTGGCGGCAGGTTTATCACTCCGAATTCGAGTTCTCACAACAGGATGTCCGTCATGTCCTCCTATATCACCGACACCATCAACTATCTGAAGCACAGCAGCCCGGGGCAGGCCGAGTTTTACCAAGCCACCGAAGAGGTTCTTTCGTCCCTCAAACCGCTGCTCGACCGCAATCCCAAGTACCAGAAGCACAACATCATCCAGCGTATCGTCGAACCCGAACGGCAAATCTTCTTCCGCGTGGCCTGGATCGACGACCGCGGCAACGTGCAGGTGAACAAGGGCTATCGCATCGAGTTCAACTCCGCGCTCGGCCCCTACAAAGGCGGACTGCGCTTCCATCCCAACGTCAATGCCGGCATCATCAAGTTCCTCGGCTTCGAGCAGATCTTCAAGAACTCGCTCTCCGGCCTGCCCATCGGCGGTGCCAAGGGCGGCTCGAACTTCGAGCCGAAAGGCAAGTCGGACAACGAGATCATGCGGTTCTGCCAGTCGTTCATGACCGAACTGTACCGGCACATCGGCGCCACCATCGACGTTCCGGCGGGCGACATCGGCGTGGGCGGGCGCGAGATCGGCTACCTCTACGGCCAGTACAAGCGGCTGACCGGCCGCTATGAAGGTGTTCTGACCGGCAAGGGCCTGAACTGGGGCGGCTCGCTGGTGCGCACCGAAGCCACCGGCTACGGCGCCGTCTATTTCGCGCAGAACATGCTGGCAGAGCGCGGCGATTCGCTCGAAGGCAAGGTCTGCTCGGTGTCGGGTTCGGGCAACGTCGCCATCTACACCATCGAGAAACTGTACCAGGTGGGCGCCAAGCCGGTCACCGCCAGCGATTCTAACGGCATGATCTTTGACCCGAACGGCATCGACCTCGATCTGCTCAAGCGCGTCAAGGAAGTCGAGCGCGCGCGCCTCACGCGCTACGCCGAGCAGCGCCCGGGCACGGTCTACACGCCGGTCGAGGACTATCCCTTCGGCCGCAATCACGTGTGGTCGGTGCCGTGTCAGGCGGCATTTCCCAGCGCCACGCAGAACGAAGTCAATGTCGAGGATGCCAAGGAACTGCTCAAGAACGGCTGCATCTGCGTGTCCGAGGGCGCCAACATGCCGTCCACCCAGGGCGCCATCGACGCCTTCCTCGCCGCCAAGATCGCCTACGGGCCGGCCAAGGCGGCCAACGCCGGAGGCGTGTTGACCAGCCAGCTCGAGATGAGCCAGAACGCCAGCATGATCCAGTGGTCGTTCGAGGAAGTGGACGCCAGGCTCCAGCGCATCATGTCGAACATCTATCGTTCCGCCAGCGAGACCGCCAAGGAGTTCGGCGAGCCTGGCAACATGGTGCTCGGCGCCAACATCGCTGGATTCCGCAAGGTCGCGGACGCGATGATCGATCAGGGCGTAGTCTGATCTATCTCTGCCGCCGGCCCGGATTCCTGATTCGGGCCGGCGTTTCTCGGCCCCCGGGGCGTTTTCAGCGCAGGTTGGAAGATGGGCCGGAGATCGAGGGATAGGGCATGTGTTCGCTCTCGTAGCGGCCCTTGGGTCTGTCCCGCTTTTCCGACTTCACGGGCCTGCCGTGGCCCGGCACGACATACACCTGCGACGGGTTCCACCAAACGCCCGCAGGACCCAGCGCCGGCTGCGTCCATAGGCCACCGACCTGGGACCACTGGGTACGTTCGGCTTCGAGGCGGCGTACCCGGTCGCGCTCGCTTTCCAGTTGATCCTTGAGGTCGCTGACCCGCGCGCTGCGTTCCTTGTCCAGCAGCACTTCGAGTGTCTCCACCCGCTGTCGCAAGGCCTGGCCTTCGGGGGCTTCGCCGTACACGGCGGGCGGGGCAATCGGCCTGGCGGACCCCGAGGGGGGACGGAAAGCCGGGTCGGTGGGAAACGCACTTGCCGGCTTGCCCGGCGGCCGGCTGGTGCTGTAATGAGTGACGCCGTTCTCGTCAGTCCAGGTATAGATGTCGGCGAGCCCGAGCGCGGGCAAGAGCGCCAGGGCCAGGAAGACAAACAGCGTGTCGATACGGTATCTGCAGTTCATGTCTGTCCTCAGTTTCCAGACCACAGTCCAAGAAAACGTGCCGCACGACCTCCGTCATGAGCACCAGGCAGATCCCCAGCGCTTCAACGTTGCGGCAGTCTGCCCATCGGCTTGCGCGGCTCAGGCTCCAGCTCCCGAGGCGGCCGCGGATGCGGTCGCGGCCTATGGTGCTTCCACCAGGGTGGTCGCTGGTGGATGACTGCCGTCGGGTAGCCCGCGTCGAAGATCTCTTCGTCGCAATCGACGAGGCGCTCACGGCGACAGCGGTCGAGACGTCGCGCCTCGCTCTCGGCCGCCGCTGCCGCGCCGCTCTCCCGTTCCTGCCGCTCCCGCGCGAGCTGCCGTTCGAGCTGGTCGACCCGCTCGCTCAAGCCTGACTCTTGGACCGCCCCGGCAATTCCCTCGTTCCTGGGCGCGGGATAGACCGTGAGCGGGGTGCGATCCGGAGATACGATCTGCGCCCGTCCGCGGGGGGGCGGGTGCTCGGTGTAATTGACGACGCCGTTCTCATCGACCCATTTGTAGATGTCGGCGTGGGCCGGAGACGGCACCAGGGTCGCGACGAGAACAAGAGACAAGGCCAGCGTGCTGGCCCGAAGCGCCGACCAGGCCATGCGGCCCCTCCGATCCGGGCAATGCTAGCAGTTTAGATCAGCGCGGCCCGGATGGGTTCGCCCACCCGCCTTCCATAGTGCAGTCAGGCGGCAGCGGACCGTTTCTGCTTGCGCATGGCTTCGGCCATCAGCACGGCGATCGCGCAGGATCCGGCGCGCGTTTCGGCGCTGTCGGCGCGGCTGGTGAGGACGATCGGAACCTTGGCGCCGAGAACGATGCCGGCCGAAATGGCATCCGCGAGGTATTCGAGCTGCTTGGCCAGCATATTGCCCGACTCGATGTCCGGCACCACCAGGATGTCGGCTTGCCCGGCCACCGCCGAGCGGATTCCCTTGGTTCGTGCGGCGACGATCGACACTGCGTTGTCGAAGGCGAGCGGTCCGTCCAGGAGGGCTCCGGAGATCTGTCCCCGGTCGGCCATCTTGCACAGGGCGGCCGCATCGAGCGTGGCGCGCATCTTCGGGGTCACCGTCTCGACCGCGGCGAGGATCGCGACCTTGGGTTCGGGAATGCCCAGGATGTGGGCCAGATTGATCGCGTTCTGGACGATGTCAACCTTGTCCGCCAGTGTCGGCTCGATATTCACCGCCGCGTCGGTGATCAGCAGCGGCCGGGGATAGGTCGGCACGTCCATCAGGAACACGTGGCTGATGCGCCGGTTGGTACGCAGCCCCCGCTCCTTGGAAATCACTTCGGCGGCGAGCTCGTCGGTGTGCAGGCTGCCCTTCATCAGGGCCGCGACCTCGCCTGCCCGCGCCAGCGCCACCGCCGCTTCCGCCGCTGCGTGGCTGTGGGGCACGTCAACGATCCTGCAGCCCGCCAGGTTCAGGCCGTGCTGCTCCGCCACAGAGCGCATCTTGTCCGCCGGGCCCACCAGCGTCGGAATGATCAGGCAGCGATCCCGGGCCGAAATGGCGCCGCGCAGCGATTGCTCATCGCAGGGATGCACCACCGCCATGGTGATCGGCGGGATGCCCTCCATGCGCGACATGAGGTGCTGGTAGCGCAGTTCGCGGTCGGAAATCGTCACCTCGGGCAGCGTGACGCGCAGACGCTTGATCTTCTCGGTCGGGGCGAGCACCTCTGCCGTACCGCGGATCACCCGCAGGCCATCCTGGTTGGTGCACAGGCAGTCGAAGATGATGTGGTGGTTGTGGTCGAACTTCTGCTTGCAGGTCACGGTGACGGTGATCGTGTCGCCGATGATGACGGGGCGCGAGAAGTGCAGGGTCTGGTCCACGTACATCGTTCCCGGGCCGGGAAACTCGGTGCCCAGAACGGTCGAGATCAAGGTGCCGCCCCACATGCCGTGAGCGATCACTTCGCGCAAAAGGCTCGATCGGGCGTAAGCCGGATCGACGTGGGTGGGATTCACATCGCCCGACATGGCGGCGAAAAGATGGATGTCCTCCGGGCGCAGGGTGCGGGTCAGCACCGCCACGTCGCCGACCTTGATCTCGTCGTAGGTGCGGTTCTCGATGTACGGAGGTGCGATGCGTTCGTTCATCATGGCGATCCTTTCGTGGCCCGCTGGGATTCCTGCCCCGCAGCAGGCCGCGGGTGGCGCGGCAGATCCGCCAGGCAGTCGTTCCGCCGCAATGAGCCTACTCTAACGGATTATGGCGTTGCAACAAAACGCAAATATCACAGTTGAGAATTGCATTATATCAATTGGTGTTATGGAATTGTTGCAGTGCAATAGCAAGGCGTTCCCGTGAAACATTGCACGGTCCGGGCGGAGGAGGGCTCGTGATAATATTTCACGCCTCCACTTCGGTGTCGCCTCCCATGCAGGTCATCATCCTCGCCGCCGGCCAGGGCAAGCGCATGCGCTCCGACCTTCCCAAAGTGCTGCACCGCCTCGCCGGGAGGGCGCTGCTGGGCCATGTTCTCGATACCGCACGGGCCCTCGCGCCGCGTGGCCTGCGGGTGGTCTATGGCCACGGCGGCGAGTGTGTGCCCCAGGCTTTCGCCGGCCAGCCGGACCTGAGCTGGGCGAAACAGGAGCCGCAACTGGGCACCGGCCATGCCGTGCAGCAGGCGCTGCCGCTGCCGGGCGGGGAGGACACGGTGCTGGTGCTCTACGGCGACGTTCCGCTGACCCGGGCCGACACGCTGCGGCGGCTGCTGGCCGCGGCGCAGGGCGGAGCACTGGCGATCCTGACGGTGGACCTCGCGGACCCCACCGGCTACGGGCGCATCCTGCGCGATGCCAGCGGCCGCGTCGCCAGCATCGTAGAGGAGAAGGACGCCACTGCCGAGCAGCGCGCGATCCGCGAGGTCAATACCGGAATCATGGCGATTCCCGCTGCGCGGCTACCGGGCTGGCTCGAACAGCTTCGCAACCACAACGCCCAGGGCGAGTACTACCTCACCGACATCGTTGCCCTGGCGGTGGCCAGCGGAGTTCCGGTGGCGACGGCGCAGCCGGAGCACGACTGGGAGACCCTGGGCGTCAACAGCAAGGCCCAGCTCGCAGAACTGGAGCGCATCCATCAGCGCGACCTCGCGGATCGCCTGATGGACGCGGGAGTCAGTCTCGCCGACCCGGCGCGAATAGACGTGCGCGGTGAGCTCACCTGCGGTCGCGACGTCGAGATCGACGTCAATTGCGTCTTCGAAGGCCGGGTCGAGCTTGCCGACGGCGCACGCATCGGTGCCAACTGCGTCCTGCGCAACGTCACGATCGGCGCCGGCGCCCACATCGCCCCCTTCACTCTGATCGACGATTCGGAAGTCGGCCCTGCCTGCCAGGTCGGCCCGTTCTCGCGCCTGCGACCCGGCGTGGTGCTGGGCGAAGACGTGCATGTCGGCAACTTCGTCGAACTGAAGAACAGTCGCCTCGCCGATCACTCCAAGGCCAATCACCTGTCCTACGTTGGCGATGCCACGGTGGGCAGCCGGGTCAACATCGGCGCCGGCACCATCACCTGCAACTACGACGGTGCCTACAAGCACCGCACGGTGATCGAGGACGACGTCCACATTGGTTCCGACACCCAACTCGTGGCTCCCGTGACGGTGGGCCGCGGATCCACCACCGGCGCCGGCGCCACGGTGACCAAGGACATCCCCCCCGGCTCGCTGATGTACACCAAGGCCGAGACGGTGATCCGCAGCGACTGGCAGCGCCCGGTCAAGAAGAAGTGACCCGCAGGCCGGCGATGCAAGCCTGACCCCGGGCGCCTCACTCCCAAGCTCTCTCACACCTCACCCATTGCGAGAACATCATGTGCGGAATCGTCGCAGCACTTGCCCAACGCAACATCGTTCCGGTCCTGCTCGAGGGCTTGCGCCGCCTCGAATACCGCGGTTACGACTCGGCCGGCCTGGCGGTGTTGAACGGCGGCTTGTCTCGCCTCAGGGCTGCCGGCCGGGTGGCCGAACTCCAGGCCCAGGCCGACCGCGCCAAGCTCGAAGCGTCCATCGGCATTGCCCACACCCGCTGGGCCACCCACGGCGTGCCCTCCGAGCGCAACGCTCACCCGCACATCAGTGGCGGGCTGGCGGTGGTGCATAACGGCATCATCGAGAACTTCGAGGACATCCGCATCCGGCTGCGCAAGCACGGCTACGAATTCGTCTCCGACACCGATACCGAGGCCATCGCCCACCTCATCGACCACCACCGCCATTTCCACGCCGACCTGCTGGAGGCGGTGCGCGCCACCTGCGGCGAACTGATCGGCGCCTATGCCATCGCCGTGATCGCCGACACAGAACCGGACCGCATCGTCGTGGCACGCCACGGCGCGCCGCTGCTGCTCGGGCTGGGCGAGGACGGCAACTACGCCGCATCCGACGCGGCGGCACTGGTCCAGGTCACGCGCAACATGATCTATCTGGAGGACGGCGACCTTGCGGAGCTGCGCCGCGACGGCTATCGCGTGCTGCGCCCCGACGGCCACGAGGTGAAGCGTCCGGTCCATGAGAGCGCGCTCACCGCCGACGCGGTGGAACTGGGCCGCTATCGCCACTACATGCAGAAGGAGATCTTCGAGCAGCCCCAGGCGCTGGCCAATACGCTGGAGATGATTGGCGGCGCCCACGCGATAACGCCCCAGCTCTTCGGCGCCGAAGCGGCCGAGACCCTGGCCCGCGCCCGCAGCGTGCTGATCATCGCCTGCGGTACGAGCTACCACGCCGGCCTCGTCGCCCGTTACTGGATCGAGGCGCTGGCGCAGATCCCCTGCACCGTGGAGATCGCCAGCGAATACCGCTATCGTACCTCGGTGCCCGACCCCGACGCCCTGGTGGTGGCCATCTCCCAGTCGGGCGAAACCGCAGACACCCTCGCCGCCGTGCGCCACGCGCGGGAGCTGGGGCAGCAATGCACGCTGTCGATCTGCAACGTGCCGGAAAGCTCGCTGGTGCGGGAGACCCGGCTGCGCTTCCTCACCCGCGCCGGCCCGGAGATCGGCGTCGCCTCGACCAAGGCCTTCACCACCCAGCTCGCGGTGCTGTTCCTGCTCGCCGTCACGCTGGCCAAGATTCGTGGCCGCATCGGCCTCGATGACGAGCACAAGCACATTCACATGCTGCGTCACCTGCCGATCGCACTTTCCCGTGTGCTCGACCTCGAACCGCAGATCGCGAAGTGGGCCCAGGGCTTCGCGTCCAAGCAGCACGCGCTGTTCCTCGGCCGCGGCAAGCACTATCCGATTGCCATGGAAGGTGCGCTCAAGCTGAAGGAGATCTCCTACATCCACGCCGAGGCCTACCCCGCCGGCGAACTGAAGCACGGCCCGCTGGCGCTGGTGGACAAGGAGATGCCGGTGATCGCGGTGGCGCCCCACGACGACCTGCTGGAAAAGCTCAAGTCCAACCTGCAGGAGGTGCGCGCGCGCGGCGGCGAATTGTTCGTCTTCGCCGACGCCGACAGCGAGATCGCCGAGAGCGAGGGCGTGCACATCATTCGCATGCCGGAACACTACGGCCTGCTGTCGCCGGTGCTGCACGTGGTGCCGCTGCAACTGCTCGCCTACCACGCGGCGCTGGTGAAGGGCACCGACGTCGACAAGCCCCGAAACCTGGCCAAGAGCGTCACCGTGGAGTGAGCGACTTCCCGGCGACCCGCGCTCAGACACGCCACTGTTGATGTGCCGTATCCGGGTGTTTGCCGGGAACCCGGCCGCGTTGCCGGGTGTCACTCGATTCGTGCCGCGCCGCTACTTCCGATCGCTGTTGGCCTTTGTCGTTGTCACTGCGGCGGCGACCGGCGGCTGCGCTTCCCTCGACCAATGGCAGCGCAGCGCCATCTTCTCTCCGGTGCAGGGCGAGCAGCGCTGGCACCGCGAGCCGCTGGCGGGGACCGAGGAGTTCGACCTGCCGGTGCAGGATCAGCGCGTGCGCGCCTGGTTCACGCCGTCCGGCCGGGCCGGGGCGCCGACGGTCCTCTACCTGCACGGCGCGCGCTGGAATCTCAACGGCAGCGTGTTCCGCATCGAGCGCTGGGTCAACATGGGCTTCGACGTGCTGGCCATCGACTACCGCGGCTTCGGCCGCAGCTCGCAGATCGTTCCCTCGGAGGAGAGCGTCTATCGGGATGCCCATGCCGCCTTCGAGGAACTCGAGCGCCGTCAGCCCGACCCGGGCCGGCGCGTGCTCTACGGCCACAGCCTGGGCGGCGCGGTGGCGCTCGAACTGGCGGCCGACGGCCTGGGGCCGCGCATCGGAGCGGTGGTGGTGGAATCGACCTTCACCTCGATTCCGGCGCTGGTGCGGGGCATGCGCTGGGGCTGGCTGCCGGGGCTCGATTACGCAATCACCCAGCGCTTCGATTCGATCTCCAAGTTGGCGCGCGTGGAAAATCCGCTGCTCGTCATCCACGGCACGGGCGATCGCCTGGTGCCGGATTCGATGGCCGACGAACTGCACGCCGCCGCCGGCAGCCGCGTCAAGCGCGTGGTCAAGCTCGACGGCGCCTCCCACTCAGGGGCTAGCCGTCATCCCGAGTATGCAGATGCCGTGCGCGCGTTCATGCGCCTGGCAGAGATCGCTACCGTGGCCCTCGGCGCCCCGCAGGTGGCGCACGCCGGACGCTGACTCTTGTGCATCGGCGCTGCCGGCAACGGGGCCGGCGCTCAGCGGCGCGGCAGTTGCGCCGACAGGAAGGCGTCGAGGCCGCGCAGGTAATCGGCGCCGCTCTCCAGGAAACCGGTGTTGTGGTCGCCCTTCAGTTCGAGGAAGGCCTTGGGCGCAGCGGCAGCCTCGTACAGCGCCCGGCCGTGGCGGTAGGCGATGATCTCGTCATCGGGGCTGTGGACCACCAGCACCGGGGCGCGCACCGCTGCCAGGTAATCACGGGTGGCGTATTCCAGCCGCGCGAGGCGGCGTGCCGGCAGCCACCAGTAGAGCTCCGCCGCCATGTCGGGCACCGAGGTGAAGCCGGATTCGAGGATCAGCGCGCCCGGCCGTTCCCGCGCCGCCAGCCAGGCGGCGAGCGCGGCGCCCATCGACCGCCCGAACAGCACGATGCGCTCCGGGTTTTCGCCGCGAGCGTCGACGAGATGGCGCCAGGCGGCGAGGGCGTCCTGGTGGGTGCCTTCCTCGCCGGGCCGTCCCTCGCTCTGGCCATAGCCGCGATAGTCGAAGATCAGCACGTTGAGCTCCAGGTCGTGGAAGATGCGCAGCGAGTCCAGCCGGTGGGAAATGTTGCCGGCATTGCCGTGGAAGAACAGCAGCGTTCCCCGCGCACCGTCGGCCGGCAGATACCAGCCGTGCAGGCGCACGCCGTCCGTCGTGTCGAGATGCACCGTCTCGTAGGGCAGGCCGATTTGCGCCGGCGTGGCGGCGAGTTCCCGGGACGGCATGTCGGGCAGGTAGAGCAGGTTCGCCTGGCCCAGGTAGAGCGCCAGCAGCAGCGCCCCGTAGGCACCCGCCGCGGCAAGCAGCACGGTCAGCATGGCTCCCGCTCCCTTGGAAAGTCGCATCGCGCAAGCATAGCGCCGTCTCACGGCGGCTGACTTTCGGTGGCGGAAGCTGGCATAGAATGCCGGTCGCGGTGTCGCCTTCCGATTGCCCCCGGCTTTCCCATAGAACGTCATGCCCAGAGCGCTGCCTGCCGCCGTCCCTCTCTCATGCCATGAATCGGCGCCTGCCTCCTGGCGCGGAAGCCTGCACGCTGGGGCTGGTGTCGCCGGGAGCGACCTGGTGCTGAATTTCGTCCTCCATGGCGATCTGGCGGGGCTGCGCCTGCCTCCTTTCGACCATGTTTGGCGCGGGGATCGCCTCTGGGAACATAGCTGCTTCGAGGCCTTTGCTGCCGTCGCGGGTGAACACGGGTATCTGGAACTCAATTTCGCCCCGTCCGGTGCCTGGGCGGCGCACCGCTTCACGGCCTACCGGCAGGGGATGACGCCGGCCCTGGGCGCGGCGCCGGAGATTACGGTGCGCCGTTCGGCGGCAAGCCTCGAGGTGGGGGTTCGGGTCGGTCTCAGCGAGGTGCTGCCCCGCGGCGGGGCGCTGCGGCTGGGCCTGTGTGCGGTGATCGAGGACGCCTCGGGCGCCCTCAGCTACTGGGCGTTGCGGCATCCGCCCGGCAAGCCCGACTTCCATAGTCCCGCTGCGTTCGCTCTGTGCCTCGCCGCCGGAGGGGACTCCCTGGAGGACAGAGCCGCATGAAGAATGGTCTCGACCGGCTGATTGAGGACGCCGCGCTGCGCCAGGCGCTGCGCGGCCGGAGGGTGGCGCTGCTGGCTCATCCGGCATCCGTCACCGCCCGGCTGGAACACGGGCTCGATGCCCTGGCGGCGCTGGACGACATCGATCTGTGCGCTGCCTTCGGTCCGCAGCACGGCCTGCGCGGCGACAAGCAGGACAACATGGTCGAGTCGCCGGACTTTCTCGACCCGCGCCACGGCATCCCGGTTTTCAGCCTGTACGGCGAGGTGCGCCGTCCGACGCCGCAGATGATGGACCGCTTCGACGTGCTGCTGGTCGATCTTCAGGATCTTGGCTGTCGCGTCTATACCTTCGTCACCACGCTGCGCTACGTGCTGGAAGCGGCTGCCGCCCACAGCAAGGCGGTCTGGGTGTTGGACCGCCCCAATCCCGTTGGCCGGCCGGTGGAAGGGCTGCGGTGGCATCCCGGCTGGGACAGCTTCGTCGGCGCGGGGCCGCTGCCCATGCGCCACGGCCTCACCCTGGGCGAGCTGGCGGGCTGGTTGGTGAGCACGCTCGGTCTCGATCTGGAGTTGCGGGTTGTTCCCCTGGAGGGCTGGGAGCCGGATCTCGGGCCGGGATTCGGCTGGCCTCTGGGTCGCCGCACCTGGGTGAACCCCAGCCCCAACGCGTCGAATCTGTCTATGGCGCGCTGCTACCCCGGGACCGTGATGCTGGAAGGTACCACTCTGTCGGAGGGCCGGGGCACCACCCGGCCGCTGGAGCTGTTCGGCGCGCCGGACATCGAACCGCGCGCCCTGCTCAACCGCATGCGGGCCCTGGCGTCGCAGTGGCTGGGCGGCTGCCGCCTGCGCGAATGCTGGTTCGAGCCCACCTTCCACAAGCACGAAGGTGGCCTCTGCGCCGGCGTGCAGCTCCATGTCGACGATCCGGCCTACGACCACCAAGCCTTCCGGCCCTGGCGGCTGATGGCACTGGCATTCAAGGCGCTGCGTGCCCTGCGGCCCGACTACCCACTCTGGCGCGACTTTCCCTATGAATACGAGCGGGAGCGGCTGGCGATCGATGTGATCAACGGCAGCCCGCTGCTGCGCGAGTGGGTGGACGATCCCGCGGCAACCCCCGCCGATCTCGACGCGCTGACTTTGGCCGACGAGGCGGACTGGCGCGAGGAGCGGGCGCCCTTCCTGCTTTACCGCTGACGCTCAGTTCGGGCGCGCTTCCTCCTCGCTCGCGGCGACGGGTACCGCGCCACGAGCGGGGCGCTGGGCGAGCAGCGCCGGCGCCGCGGGCGCGCAGCGCGCCGGCCGGCGCGAATCGAGGTGGGGCAGGAGTTGCGGCGCAAGCACCTTGAGGATCTGCACCGGAAGCGCACTGGTGAATCCGAACTTGTCCGCTTCGGCGCCGGTGACGAAGGCGGTGAGCGTGCCGAAGTGGCGCTCGCCGATGTAGAAGACGAAGGTGGCGGTGCGGTTGAGCGAGCGCGAGCCGATGAGCTGTCCCTTGGCGCCGTAGGACTCGATGCGGTTGTCGCCGGTGCCGGTCTTGCCGCCGACCGTCACCGGTGTGCCGTCCGGGAGGTCGAAGGCGCCGTGCATGCGCCGCGCGGTACCGGCCGCGACCACGCCGGCCAGCGCTCCGCGCAGGGCCTCCGCCACATCGGCGTCCATCACCCGCTCGCCAGACGTCGAGGCGCGCCGCAGCGTCGTCTCGTAGGGGGTGTCGAGGCCGAACTGCAGGTGTTCAAGGCGCACGGTCGGCAGGCGCATCCCGCCGTTGACGATGATGCCCATCAATTCAGCCAGCGCCCCCGGCCGGTCGCCAGAACTGCCGATCGCCGTGGCCAGAGAGGGCACCAGACGCTCGAAGGGGTAGCCGAGGCGCTTCCAGTGGTCGTGAATCTCTTCAAAGGCGTCGATCTCGAGCAGGGAGTAGATGCGATTCTCCTGCGCGTTGCGGTGGCGCGTCTTGAACAGCCAGGAATAGACGTCCTGGCGCTCGGCGGCGCTGGCGGCAATCGCTTCGGAAAGGTCAGCCGCCGGGTGGCGCCGCAGGTAGGCGACGAGCCACAGCTCCAGCGGATGCACTCGCGCCAGGTATCCCTGGTCGGCGAGGGAGAAGCTTCCCGGCGCGTGGCGCTGGTGCAAAGCGGCAAGTTGCGACGGGCTCGGCTCGCTGCGCCCGCGGGCGGCGAGGAAGGCCGCAAGATCCTCGACAGTGGCGTCCGGCTGGATGGCGCGGAAGATGACTGCCAGCCGTCCCTGGGTCGGTCGGATGCCAGCCACCAGGGTCTCGACCTGCTCCTCGGGCGTCTTGCCCTGGTATTTGCGATAGAAGCGCTGGAGGTAAATGCGCCCCTCGCGGTCGGCAAAGCGCGCCAAGTAGGCCGCCCTCTCGGGGCTGCCGGCCTCCTGCAGCTTCTGGGCAGCCGAGCCGGGCTGGTACATGTGGTAGCGCACCACGTCGCGCATGATGCGGATGAAGGCCAGATTCACCGAGTCGCGCAGCGCATCGCGCACCGTCGGGTTGGCGTAGTCGTCTTCAGGCTTGAAGTTTTCGAAGCTGTGCACGCCGCCGCCGGTGAAGAAGCCTTCGCCCGGGTCGGCGGAATAGCGCCGGTCCAGTGCGGCGTTGAGCATTGCCTTCAGGCTGCGGTCCTTGGCGTTGGCCAGATAGTCCGCCGCCCAACGGCTGAGGCGGTCGCGCCGGTCTATGGGGAGCTTGCGCAGTTCGGCCGCGGGCAGGGGCTCGAAGCGCTCATGCAGTTGGGCGACGATGTCCGCGTAGGTCGCCAGGGTGCGCAGCTTGGCGGTGGAGCCGAGTTCCAGCTTGGTACCCTCGTTGATGTCCAGCGGCTGGCCGAAGTTGTCGGTCTGCACCCGCACCCGGTTGCCGTCGGCGCCCCGTTCGAACAGCGTGAAGCTGTAATAGACGTCGTCGACACCGCGCTCGGTCAGCAGGCGCTCGCCGATCAGCCCCGCAGCCTTGGCGTGCCGGGGGTCGGCCAGTTGCAGCAGGGTGGCGGTCACCGTTTCCTGCATGTCGCGGTTGAGCGTGCTCTTGGCCCTGAGATCCAGGCGGTCGAGGCTGTAGATCGGCACGTCGAGGAGGCTGGCCAAGCGGCTGCGCACTACGCTGGCGCTCTTGTCTGCCGACGTGGGTTGAAATGCGGGATCCTGGCGCGGGTCGCGGAAGGGTGGGCGCAGTTCCAGCGCCAGGTCGCGCAGCTCCGGCGTGATCACGTCGGCGGCGCCGAGCAACCGCAGGTAACTGTCGGTGAGGTGGGCAAGCTGCTCGCGGCCCGCCGCCAGCAGGTGCGAAGGACGACGGTGGGCGATCATCAGCGACAGCACCTGGCGATAGGCGAGGGCCTGGGCGCGCAGGTCGCCGCGATCGGCCGCCGCTTCGCGCATCAGGTGGTTGACCTGCCCGAACTCGGCGCCGTACCAGGTCCACAGACCGTCGCCCAGGCCATTGACCTCGCCGTAGCCGGCCAGGGCCGACAGCGGCACGGTGTTCAGATAGTCGAGCACGATCTGGCGGCGCACCGCCAGCGTGTCCTCCCCGTCGCGGTAGGCCCGCAGGCTGGCGGACATCATCTGTCTGAGCTTGTCCGCCGGCGTGGCGGTGATGCCCTCGGGCGAATGGCGGTATTTCTCGATCTGGGTGGCCAGCGTGCTGCCGCCGGGCACGTCATAGTCGGCATCGACGACTTTCACCGCCTGGCTCATCAGTGCCCGCGCCAGCCGGGTCCACTCCACCGCCGGATTGCGCATCGGATGCTCGGCGTTGAGCAGTTCGCGGTTCTCGATGAACAGCAGCGTGTTCAGCACCAGCGGCGGGATTACGTCGAAGCGCGGGTAGATGCGTTCGGGATGGCGCGCCTCGAACAGCGGATCGCCCGCGCAGTCGAGGATGTTCAGCCCGGCCTGGGTCTTTTCGCGGTAGGGCGCGAAATAGCCGTCATCGGTGAATTGCAGCAGCGCCGGCGACAGCCGCACCTGGGAGTCCACCTCGAAGCCGCGCGCGCCAAGGCGCTCCAGGAATGCCGGCAGACGGCTGTAGCCGAGGCGCTCGTCGAAGGGGCCGGCGGCAGGGAAGCGGATCGCTTCGCTCGGCCCGCCTTCGACGCGGTAGGTGAGGTCGCGCGCCAGTTCCGAGAAATGACGCGCCTGCATGCGGGAGGATTCGATCTCACCCATCACCAGGATGCCGCCCGCGACCGACAGGAAGGCGAGTGCCATCATGGCGACCGGCTTGCTGATCAGCCGCCGGCGGGGTGGGGCAGGTGGGTGGTCGTGCGGCACTTTCATTAGCCCGGGGAAAGAGACCTCAGTATTTTTCTGCGTTGGCGGATTCTCGCAACTGCGATCCAATCTGGGTAGGGGTCGTGTGGTGTTTGCGCAAAAAATACTTCTGCTGATCGGATCCCCGGGTCGGGATGAAATCGGGAGGATGTTTGCGCGCATCGCGAGCACATCGGCCGGGATCCGGCATGCTCGCCATCGGACATTCTGGTGATTGACGCGTCATCGGTTTTTCGTGTCAAATCGCTGGCGCGACACGCTTCAAGATCGGATTGCGATGACGACCACCCGTTGTTTCGTGCTTCTTGATGTCGGGCCGTAGGGAATTTTCCCGATTACTTTGTTCAGGAGACACGAATATGGCAACAGGCAAGGTCAAATGGTTCAACGACGCCAAGGGTTACGGATTCATCACGCCGGACGGCGGCGGCGAGGATCTGTTCGCGCACTTCTCGGCGATTCAGGGCAGCGGCTTCAAGACCCTCAAGGAGGGCCAGACCGTGTCCTTCGAAGTCACCACCGGACCGAAGGGCAAGCAGGCCTCGAACATTCATCCGGAGTAAGTCCTCCGGCAGCAGGTCAGGGGCGCGGCGACGCAGTATTGCCGCGCCCCTGTCGCTTTCCGGACCGGACCGATGGGCGATCCGGCCGGCTAACGAATGCTGAGTTCGTGCAGCACGATGCGGCCGTCGTCCTCCTCCTCGATCAGGCCGCGCGCCTGCAGATCCTTCAGGACGCGGCTGACCATCTCGCGGGACGCCCCGACCATCTTGGCAATCTCCTGGCGGGTGATCTTGCGCACCATCGGGTGCTCGCTGCCTGCCGTCTCGCCGAAGTCGCGCAACAGCCGCACCACCCGGCCGCTCACGTCCAGCAGGGCCAGGCTCTCGATGCGCCGGTCTGCCGTGCGCAGTCGCTGCACGAGCTTGCGCATGACGTAGAGCGCGACGTCGAAGTTTTCCCTGAGGTGGCGTTTGAAGTCGCTCTTGGTGATGGTGACCAGGGTGCCGGGCGTCACCGCTACCACCGTCGCCGACCGGGCTTCGTCGTCCAGCACGCCCATCTCGCCGAACATCTCGCCTGGCCCGAGAATCGACAGTATCGCCTCGCGCCCATCGGCATTGCTCACCATCACGTTGAGGTTCCCCGACAGCACCAGATACACGAAGTCGGTTGACTCGCCTTCGCGGATCACCTGGGTGCCGCGGATGACGTTGCGCCGCATCGCGCTTCGGGCGATGGCGTTGAGGGCGGCGGGACGGGTTGCCGCGAAGATCGGCAGCGTACGCAGGGCGGTCGCGGTGATCGATTCCGCCGCGCGCGGCTCGATCGTTCCGGCGTGATGCTTCCGGATGCGCTCCTGCGGGGGGATGTCGGACGCGTGTTCCATGGCTGAATGGCCGGTCGGTCTGCCAAAAGGAAAGGGAAGATACGCCCGCCTGCCGCCGGCTTCAATTAGACGAACGGACTACCCAAGGAAGCCCGAGAGGCGTGTTATCCCCTCCGCGATCCGTTCGCGGGACGTGGTGTAGGCGAAGCGCAGGTGATGTTGCGGTGCGTTGGCGCCGAAATCCAGCCCCGGGGTGGTCGCGACGCCCGCTTCTTCAAGCAGCCGCCGTGCCAGTGCCTGGCTTTCGATGCCGAGTTGTCGCACGTCGGCGTAGAGATAGAAGGCGCCGCGGGGTTCCGCGGCGATGCGCAGGTCCATCTTCCGCAGGGCCGGCAGAAGCAGGTCGCGACGGGCCTGGAATTCGCTGCGGCGCTCCTCCAGGATGGCGATGGTTTCCGGCCGGAACGCCGCCAGCGCCGCATGCTGCGCCGGCGTCGAAGGCGAAATGGTGAGGTTTTGCGCCAGCTTCTCGATGTCGCGCACGAAGCGCTCCGGAGCGATCAGCCAGCCCAGCCTCCAGCCGGTCATGCCGAAGTACTTGGAGAAACTGTTCACCACAAACACGTCATCGCCCAGGCGCAGCGCCGTATCCGAGGCGCAGCCGTAGGTGAGGCCGTGATAGATCTGGTCCACGATCAGCACTGCGCCGCGCTCGCGGGCCAGACCGTGCAGGCCTTCCAGTGTGGCGGGGGGAATGAGGGTGCCGGTCGGATTGGCGGGCGAGGCCACCATCACGCCCTTGGTGCGGGCCGACCAGGCCGCCACGACCTGTTCCACGGTGGGCTGGTAGTCGGTGTCGGCGAACACCGGCAACGCCCGCGGCACGCCCTCGAAAACGCGCACGAAGTGGCGGTTGCAGGGGTAGCCCGGGTCGCCAAGCAGAATTTCGTCCCCCGGATCGACCAGCACCCCCAGGGCCAGCAGCAGGGCGCCGGACGCCCCGGCGGTGACGATCACCCGCTGCGGGTCGAGATCGAAGCCGTAGCGCTGGCGGTAGAAGCCGGCGACGGCGGCACGCAGCGGCGGGATGCCGAGGGCGGGCGTGTAATGGACGTGGCCGCCGCGCAGAAACTCGGCCGCCGCATCGAGCACCGGTTCCGGCGTGGGAAAGTCGGGCTCGCCCACCTCCATATGCACAATGTCGCGCCCCTGGGCCTGGAGTTCCTGTGCCCGGTTGAGGATCTCCATGACGTGGAAAGGCGCAATCTGCGCCATGCGGGCGGCGCTTCGCGGGGGCTGACTTTCGGATGGCACGGCGGGAGGGAGCGTCGGGATCGGCGGAGGACGGCGGGGGTGCCCGACAGCACCCCCGCCCGATGGATCAATCGACCAGTGACAGTTCGAACAGCTCGCGCTTGAGCACGAACTCCCGCGGCAGGCGTTCCTTGAGTTTTTCGAACAGCTCACCGTGCATGTGGAGTTCGTTGCGCCACATGTCGGTGTCCACCTTGGTCAGGTGTTCGAACACATCCTTGCTGACCTCGCCGAGGCCGGTCCAGTCCAGATCCTCGAAGCGCGGCATCCATCCCAGGGCGGTCTGGCGGGCGCTGGCGCGGCCATGGACGCGGTCTACCATCCACTTGAGCACGCGCATGTTCTCGCCGAAGCCGGGCCACAGGAAGTTGCCCTCTTCATCGGTGCGGAACCAGTTGACGCAGAAGATGCGCGGTGGGTTTTCCACGATGTGGCCGATGCGCAGCCAGTGGTTGAAGTAATCGCCCATGTGGTAGCCGCAGAAGGGCAGCATGGCGAAGGGGTCGCGCCGCACTTCGCCGACCTTGCCGGCGGCGGCAGCGGTGGTCTCCGATCCCAGGGTCGCGGCCATGTATACCCCGTAGTTCCAGTTGAAGGCCTCGAACACCAGGGGCACGGTGGTGGAGCGCCGGCCGCCGAAGATGAAGGCGGCGATCGGCACGCCCTGGGGATCCTCCCAGGCCTTGTCCAGCGAAGGGCACTGCACCGCCGGCGCCGTGAAGCGGGCATTGGGGTGAGCCGCCTTGCGCCCGGTTTCCTTGGCGATTTCCGGCGTCCAGGGCTTGCCCTGCCAGTCGGTGAGTTTCGCCGGCGGCTGCTTGCTCATGCCCTCCCACCACACGTCGCCGTCTTCAGTCAGCGCGACATTGGTGTAGATGCAGTTGGAGTGCAGCGTGGCCATCGCGTTGTAGTTTGACTTCTCCGAGGTGCCCGGCGCCACGCCGAAGTAGCCGGCTTCCGGGTTGATGGCATAGAAGCGGCCGTCCTTGCCCGGCTTGATCCAGGCGATGTCGTCGCCCACGGTGGTGACCTTCCAGCCCTTCATCGGCTCGGGCGGGATCATCATGGCGAAGTTGGTCTTGCCGCAGGCCGAGGGGAAGGCCGCCGCTACATAGGTCTTCTCCCCCTCAGGGTTTTCGACGCCCAGGATCAGCATGTGCTCGGCCAGCCAGCCCTGGTCGCGGGCCATATTGGAGGCGATGCGCAGCGCGAAGCACTTCTTGCCCAGAAGGGCGTTGCCGCCATAGCCGGAGCCGAAGGACCAGATCTCCCGCGTCTCGGGGAAATGCACGATGTACTTGTGGTCCTTGTTGCAGGGCCAGGCCACGTCCTGCTCCCCCGGCGCCAGCGGTTTGCCGACGGAATGCAGGCAGGGCACGAATTCGCCCTTGTCGCCCAGCGTCTCGATCACCTTGCGCCCCATGCGGGTCATGATCCGCATGTTGGTTGCGACGTAGGGCGAGTCGGAGATTTCTACGCCGATGTGGGCGATCGGGCTGCCGATCGGACCCATGCTGAAGGGGATCACGTACATGGTGCGGCCGCGCATCGAACCCTCGAACAGGCCGCGCAGCGTCGCCTTCATCTTGGCCGGATCTTCCCAGTTGTTGTTGGGGCCGGCGTCGTCCTTGCTGCGGGTACAGATGAAGGTGCGGTCCTCGACCCGTGCCACGTCCGACGGGTCGGACCAGGCCAGAAAGCTGTTGGGGCGCTTGGCGGGGTTGAGCTTGATGAAGGTGCCGGCGGCGACCATCTCCTCGCACAGGCGGTCGTACTCATCCTGGGAGCCGTCGCACCACAGGATGCGGTCAGGCTGGGTCAGGGCTGCGATCTCGGCCACCCAGGCCTTGAGGCCGGCGTGGCGCACATATTCGGGGGCTGCTGCAAGTGCCGGATCGGCGGTAAGTTGGCTCATTTGCGTCAATCTCCAAGGGAAGCAGTTGGCCGGATGGGACTGGCTACCGGTGTGGGGGGGCTGCGCTTGCGGCGTGTCCTGAGGGTCGCCGTCGCTGTTCTGGGAAGACGGAAATTATGCCATAGCTCCCACGGCACCGATAAGCAGCCTTTAGGGCTCCATCAGTGAATTCGGAGCGCCCATGGCCATGGATCTTGCGGCACGTTACCATGCGCGCCTTTCCGCCCTTCCCCTTTTCCCCATGGACGAACGAGTAAGACGCGCCGCCCTCGATTATCACCGTCTGCCGCGTCCGGGCAAGATCGCCGTCACGCCGACCAAGGCACTGACCAACCAGCAGGATCTGTCGCTTGCCTATTCGCCGGGGGTGGCCGCGGCCTGCGAGGAGATCGCCGCCGACCCGGCCCAGGTCGGCGCCTACACCGCCCGCTCCAACCTGATCGGCGTGGTGACCAATGGCACCGCGGTCCTGGGACTCGGACCGATCGGCCCGCTGGCGGCCAAGCCGGTGATGGAAGGCAAGGGCGTGCTGTTCAAGAAGTTCGCCGGCATCGACGTGTTCGACATCGAGATCGCCGAGCGCGACCCGGAAAGACTGGTGGAGATCATCGCCTCCCTGGAGCCGACCTTCGGCGGCATCAATCTGGAGGACATCAAGGCACCGGAGTGCTTCTTCGTCGAGCGCAAGTTGCGGGAGCGGATGAAAATCCCCGTCTTCCACGACGACCAGCACGGTACCGCCATCATCGTCGGCGCCGCGGTGCGCAACGGCCTGGAGGTGGTGGGCAAGCGCATCGAGGACGTGAAGCTGGTGGCGAGCGGGGCGGGGGCTGCGGCGCTGGCCTGCCTCGACCTGTTGATGAAGCTCGGCGTGCGCATCGAAAACATCACCGTCACCGACATCAAGGGCGTCGTGTATGTCGGCCGCAGCGAGGAGATGGACGAGCACAAGGCGCGCTATGCCAAAGACACCCGGGCGCGAACGCTTGCCGAAGTGATCCCGGGTGCAGACGTGTTCCTCGGGCTTTCCGCCGGTGGCGTGCTCAAGCCGGAGATGGTGGCCACCATGGCGGACCGGCCGCTGATCCTGGCGCTGGCTAATCCGACGCCGGAAATCATGCCCGAGGAGGTCAAAGCGGTGCGGCCCGACGCGGTCATCGCCACCGGCCGCTCGGACTACCCGAACCAGGTGAACAACGTCCTGTGCTTCCCGTTCATCTTCCGCGGCGCGCTGGACGTGGGGGCGACCTCGATCACCGAGGAGATGAAACTCGCCGCCGTCGATGCCATCGCCGAGCTGGCGCGCGCCGAGCAGTCGGAGATCGTCACGGCCGCTTACGGCGAGCAGCAGCCGAGCTTCGGACCCGAATACCTGATTCCCAAGCCCTTCGATCCGCGCCTGATCGTCAAGATCGCCCCGGCGGTGGCGAAGGCCGCCATGGCGTCAGGCGTTGCCACCCGGCCCATCGTCGATTTCGACGCCTACCGCGAGCAGCTCGACGCCTTCGTCTACCAGTCCGGCTTCATCATGAAGCCGGTATTCGTGGCGGCCAAGGCCCAGCCCAAGCGCATCGTCTTTGCCGAGGGCGAGGACGAGCGGGTGCTGCGGGCGGTGCAGGTAATCCTGGACGAAGGCCTCGCGCAGCCGATCCTGATCGGCCGCCCTGCGGTGGTGGAAAAACGCATCCAGCAATACGGGCTGCGCCTCAAGGCGGGAGAGGACTTCCAGCTCATAAATCCGGAATGGGATCCCGAGCGCTACCGCCGCTACTGGAGGGAGTACCACCGGCTCGCCGAGCGCAAGGGCATCACGCCGCAGTACGCGAAGATCGAGATGCGCCGCCGCCACACCCTGATCGGCTCGATGATGATCCACTTCGGCGAGGCCGACGGCATGATCTGCGGCACCTTCGGGCTGCACCACCTGCACCTGCACTATATCGACCAGGTGATCGGCCGGCGCGCGGGCGTACAGCATTACTACGCCATGAACCTGCTGGTGCTGCCCAAACGCACCCTGTTCATCGGCGACACCTACGTCAATTACGATCCGAGCGCCGAGCAGGTCGCCGAGATGAGCATCCTCGCCGCCGAGGAGGTGCGCCGCTTCGGCCTCACGCCCAAGGTGGCGCTGCTTTCTCACTCCGAGTTCGGCACCGACAACACGCCCACGGCGGTGAAGATGCGCCAGGCGCTGTCCATACTCTGGCAGCGCGCGCCGGATCTGGAGGTCGACGGCGAGATGCACGGCGACGCGGCGCTTTCCGAGGAGATTCGACTGTCGATCTTCCCCCGCTCGCGGCTGAAGGGCGAGGCCAATCTGCTCGTCATGCCGACGGTGGATGCGGCCAACATCGCCTTCAACCTGCTCAAGACCGCCGCCGGCGACGGGCTCACGGTCGGCCCCATGCTGCTGGGGGCTGCCAAGCCGGTGCATATCCTGACGCCCACCGCGACGGTGCGCCGCATCGTCAACATGACCGCCCTCACGGTGGTGGAGGCGGCGGCCAGCCAGCGCTGACTTTCGCTGCGCGCCCGCCGCGTTGAAGTCCATCGGCCCCCGGCCGTTGACGCAGGGGTCTCCGAGGTGTTGCAGCGATCTTGAATCAACTTAAAGAACGGCCTTTATCCCTCTATTTTTGCTTGCAAAGAGAATGCAGATCGCTAAACTTCGGGAAAAATCAGAATGCTCTCCCGAGGAGAACCGAATGAAGTCAGGCTCCAGATTGCTCCCACTCCTCTACGCGGCGGCCATGGCGATATGCTTCGCGGCGGCAGGACCGTCCCTCGCCGCGCGCAGCACAGACAAGCAGGCGGGCACCAAGTCAACCGCCAGCAAGACTGCGAAGGCGAACGGTAGCCGCAGCACGAGTGCCGCGACGGTCAAGGGCGGAGCGGCCAAGACGACGACAGCCAAGGCCCGGACCGCCAAGCCGTCGGCCAAGGTGGCCAAGGCGGCCAAGACCCAGATGACCCGGCAGCAGCGCATCGCCGCCAGGAAAGCCGCCGAGCGCGAGGCCGTGGCTGCGGCCGCAGCGCGGGAACTCAATCACTACGCCACCGACGGCGAGGGCAACCCGCTGCTGCGCTCCGCGGCAGTGCTGGTGCAGGACCAGTCTTCCGGCGAGGTGCTGTTCGAAAAGAACTCCGACGCCGTGCTGCCGATCGCCTCGATCACCAAGCTGATGACGGCGATGGTGGTGCTTGACGCCAAGCAGGGCCTGCGCGATGTGATCGACATCTCGATCGACGAAGTGGACATGCTGCGCGGCACGCGTTCGCGCCTTGCCGTGGGCACCGAACTGACGCGCGAGGACATGCTGCGGCTTGCCCTGATGTCGTCCGAGAATCGCGCCGCTGCCGCTCTGGCACGCCACTATCCGGGCGGCACCGCGGCCTTCGTCGACGCGATGAACGCCAAGGCCAAAGCGCTCGGCCTGCAGGACACGCGCTTCTACGACTCGACCGGGCTGAATGCCGCCAACGTCTCCAGCGCCCGCGACCTGAGCAAGATGGTTGCCGCGGCGGCGAAGTATCCGCTGGTCCGCGAATTCTCGACCATGGCCGAGTACACCGTCGACATCGGCGGCCGGCCCCGCGCCTTCCACAACACCAACGCGCTGGTGCGCAACTCCGACTGGGAGATCGGCGTCTCCAAGACGGGATACATCAACGAGGCCGGCCGCTGCCTGGTGATGCAGGCCTGGCTAAATCAGAAGCCGGTGATCATCGTGCTGCTCGATTCGTGGGGCAAGCTGTCGCGCATCGGCGATGCCAACCGGATCAAGCGCTGGGTGGAGAACGCGTCCCTCAGCAGCCGTCAGCCCGGATGAGCGAGGCGCAATCCTCCGGCGTGGTCGATCTGCTGCCGCGCCAGGACAGCGCGCTGGAGGAAGTGCTGAGCGGCCTCGCTGGCGAGCCCAAGGAACTGCCGGCCAAGTATTTCTACGACGAGGTCGGCTCGGCGCTTTTCGAGCGCATCTGCGGAACCCCCGAGTACTACGTCACCCGCGCCGAACTGGAACTCATGGAGCGTCATGCCGACGCGATGGGTAGCTTTCTCGGCGCCGGCTGCGAGCTGATCGAGTTCGGCTGTGGCTCGGGGCGCAAGACGCGGTTGCTGCTGGAGGCGCTGCAGCCGCTCGCCTTCCTGCCGGTGGACATCTCCCGCAGCGCCCTGGAGGGCGCCTGCCTCGACCTCGCGCAGCGTTTTCCGGGCACCCGCGTCACGCCCCTGCTGGCGGACTATACCCGGCCCATCTCCTATCCCCTGAGCAGCGACCTGCCGGTGAAGCGGCGCGCGGTGTATTTCCCCGGCTCGACCGTCGGCAACTTCACCCGCGAGGATGCCGCGGACTTCCTGCGCCACGTGCGCGAACTGGTCGGTACCGGCGGTGCGCTGCTGATCGGCGTGGACCTCAAGAAGGACCGCGACGTGCTCAATGCTGCCTACAACGACGCCGCGGGCGTCACCGCGGCCTTCAATCTCAATTTGCTGGCCCACCTCAACCGCCGCTTCGCCGCTGACTTCGACCTCGACGCCTTCGAGCACTTCGCCTATTACGACGAACAACTGGGCCGCATCGAAATGCACCTGATTTCGAAGGAGGCGCAGCGCGTGCGCATCGCCGGGCGCGGCTTTGGCTTCGCCGCCGGCGAGCTGATGCGCACCGAGATCTCGTGCAAGTACGCCGTCGAGGAGTTTCAGGAGATGGGCCGCACTGCGGGATTCGATCCCGGCGTGGTGTGGTTCGACGGCGAGAGGCGCTTCGCCGTCTTCGGATTCAGCGCTTCTTGACTCCGGTGTAGCCGATTGCCCGCGAGATGGCGTCCGCCGTCTCGCGCACCAGGGGCACCCAGTCCGGGTTGTAGCGATCGGCCGGCGCCGACACCGATATTCCCGCCACCAGTTCGCCGGTGTCGTCGCGCACGCCGGCGGCGATGCAGCGCAGCCCCGGCTCCGCTTCTTCGTTGTCGAAAGCGATGCTGTGCCGCCGCACCCGGTCAAGGTCCTTTTCCAGCGCCGCGAGGGTAGTCAGCGAGGTCGCGGTGAAGCCCGGCAGCGCGGTGCGCCGCGCGTACTCCCTGACTTTCGGCGCGCCGTCCTCGACGAGGAAGAGCTTGCCCACCGCGGTGGTGTGCAGCGGCGCCCGCGCTCCCACCAGATGCACCACCTTGATCGACGAGCGGCCGCTCGAGGTGCGCTCGACGTAGACGATCTCGTCGCCCTGGCGTACGCCCATGTTCACGCTCTCGCCGATCGCCTGGTGCAGCTTCTCCATCTCCGGCATCGCCGAGTCGCGGATGTTGATGCGCGACTTGACCAGATTGCCAAGTTCCAGCAGGCGTATGCCGAGGCCATAGTAGCCGGGCGCGCCGCGCTCGACGAAGCCACTCGACGACATGGCGGCGAGGATGCGGTGGGCGGTCGAGGGATGCAGCCCCGTCTCGTGGGCGAGCTGCTTGAGGCTGACCGGTTCGTGGTAGTAGGACAGGACGTCGAGCAGCTTCATCATCCGGTCGATGACCTGGATCGGGCTCTTGTTTTCCGTCGCCCCTTGAGAACGGCTCGCGTTTTGCACCATGTCCGCATAGTATATGTTCAGGCCCCGATTCACCATGCGAAACGGGGATTCGTCCTGGGGGACCAATGCGCGTCGGGCTGTTCGTCACCTGTCTCGTCAACCTGATGCGGCCGAGCATAGGCTTCGCCGCCCTCGAACTGCTGGAGGCGGCCGGCTGCGAAGTGGTGGTGCCGGCGGGGCAGACCTGTTGCGGCCAGCCCGCCTACAACTCCGGCGACCGGGCGGCGACGCGGGCGCTGGCGCTGAAGCTGATCGAAGAGTTCGCCGGCTGCGACTACGTGGTCCTGCCCTCGGGTTCCTGCGCCGGCACGATCCGTACCCACTATGCCGATGTGTTCCGCGACGATCCGGCCAACACACCGCGCGCTGCGGCCCTCGCCGCCAAGACCTACGAACTGTCCGACTTTCTGGTGAACGTGGCGAAGCTCGAAGCCGTGCCCGGGCGCTTCCGCGGCACCATCACCTATCACGACTCCTGCTCCGGCCTGCGGGAACTGGGCGTGAAGGCCCAGCCGCGGACGCTGCTTTCCAGGGTCCCGGGCGTCGAGCTAAAGGAGATGGCGGGCTGCGAGGAATGCTGCGGCTTCGGTGGCACCTTCGCGGTCAAGTTCGGCGACATCTCGGCGCGCATCGCCGAGCGCAAGTGCGCCAACATCCAGGCCAGCGGAGCCGACGCCGTGGTGGGCGGCGACCTCGGCTGCCTGATCAACATCGAAGGCAAGCTGCGGCGCATGGGCGACGAGAAGACGCGGGTGCTGCATTTCGCCCAAGTGATTGCGGGCAAACAGGACTGAGCCATGCACATCCAGTCGATGCACTTCAAGGCGCGGGTCGCGGAGAAGCTGAACGACCCCGTGCTGCAGGGCAACCTGCGGGTTTCCAAGGGCAAGTTCGTCGACAAACGCGCCGAGTCGATCAAGGAGCTACCCGATTTCGAGGCGACTCGCGACGCGGCAGCGGCGATCCGCAATCGCGTCCTGGCGGACCTCGACGTCTGGCTGGAAGAGTTCGAGCTCAAGGCCACCGCCCGCGGCGCCACCGTGCTGTGGGCCAAGGACGGCGAGGAAGTCTGCCGCCATGTCATCGACATTGCGCGGCGCCACGGCGTCGCCAAGGTCGCCAAGTCCAAGTCCATGCTGTCGGAGGAGGCGGGGCTCAACCAGGCGCTTGAGCGCGCCGGCATCCGGCCGGTGGAGACCGACCTCGGCGAGTACATCCTGCAGATCAACGACAACGAGCCGCCCTCGCACATCATCGCGCCGGTGGTGCACAAGTCGAAGGAGGAGGTCTCGGCGCTGTTCGAGAAGGTGCACGGCAAGCCGCGCAAGACCGACATCAACGAGATGACGCGCGAGGCGCGGGAAGTGCTGCGCCCGCATTTCCTGTCGGCGCAGATGGGTCTGTCCGGCGGCAACTTCCTGATCGCCGAGACCGGCTCGGTGGCGCTGGTGACCAACGAGGGCAACGGCCGCATGGTGACGACGCTGCCGCCGGTGCATGTCGTCATCACCGGCGTGGAGAAGGTGATCCCGACGCTGGAGGATCTCGCCACCCTGATGCGGCTGCTCCCACGCTCCGCCACCGGCCAGTCGATCTCCAACTATGTTTCAGTGCTGACAGGCACTCGTGCGACAGGGGATCTGGACGGCCCGGAGCACATGTACTTCGTGTTGGTGGACAACGGCCGCGTCAATCTCCTCGGCGGCGAGTTCCAGGACATGCTGCGCTGCATACGCTGCGGCGCCTGCATGAACCACTGCCCGGTCTATCAGACCATAGGCGGCCACGCCTACGGCTGGGTCTATCCCGGCCCCATGGGCTCGGTGCTGACGCCGCTCTTCGCCGGCATGGAGAACTCGATCGACCTGCCCCACGCCGCGACGCTGTGCAACCAGTGCGGCGTCGTCTGTCCGGTGAAGATTCCGTTGCCGGACCTGCTGCGCAAGCTCCGCGAGAAGCAGGTGGAGCGCGGCCTGAGGCCGTGGTCGGAACGCCTCGCTCTCAAGGCCTGGGCCTGGCTCGCCCAGCGGCCCGCGCTCTATGCGCTCGGCACGCGCTTCGTGGTGCGTTACCTGCGCTGGCTGGCTGGAGGCAGCGACCGCATCCGCGTGCTCAGCCTTGCCCCCGCCTGGACCGAAGGCCGCGACTTCCCCGCTCCCCAGGGACTGACTTTCCGCGAACTCTATCGACAGCGCAAACCGTAGGGCGCGCCATGCGCGACTATCCATCCACCGCCATGCACCACATCGCCTTTCTCGAACGCGACTCGATCCGCGCCACCGTGCGCCGGCCGGACTTTCCCCACCGCTGGGACGAGTACCCGCTCACCGCCCCCGACCAGGTCGAGGCGCGGCTGCACGACGCCAGCATCGTCATCACCAACAAGGTGGTGCTGCGCGGCGAACTCCTGGCGCGCCTGCCCCAGGTGCGCATGATCGCGGTGGCCGCCACCGGCACCGACAACGTGGATCTCGAACACTGCCGCAGCCGTGGCATCGTCGTCTCCAACATCCGTGGCTACGCGGTGAACACCGTGCCCGAGCACATGATGATGCTGGCGCTGATGCTGCGTCGCCGCGTGCTCCACTACCGCCGCGACGTGGCGCAGGGCAAGTGGCAGCAGGCGTCCCAGTTCTGCTTCTTCGACCATCCCATAGGCGACCTTTTCGGCGCCACTCTCGGCATCGTCGGCCGCGGTTCGCTGGGGCAGGGCGTGGCGCGCGTCGCCGATGCCTTCGGCATGAAGGTGCTATGGGCCGAGCACAAGGGCGCCACCGAGCTGCGCTCCGGCTACACCGCCTTCGACGAGGTGCTGCGCGAGGCCGACGTGATTTCCCTGCATTGCCCGCTCAACGAGCGCACCCGTGGCCTGATCGGCGCCGCCGAACTCAGGGCGATGAAGCGCGACGCGGTGCTGATCAACACCGCCCGCGGCGGCCTCGTGGACGAGGCGGCGCTGGCGCAGGCGCTGCGTGAGGGCTGGATCGCCGGCGCCGGCTTCGACGTGCTGTCAAAGGAGCCGCCGCGCGACGGCAACCTGTTGCTGGCGCCGGAATTGCTGGCTTCGCCGAATTTCATCCTCACGCCCCACGTCGCCTGGGCCAGCGCGCGGGCGATGCAGACCCTGGCCGACCAGTTGATCGCCAACATCGAGGCCTTCGCGCGCGGCGAGCCGAGCAACCGGGTGGCATGAAGCCATGAATTCCAGAGACGACATCCTGCAACGCATTCGCGCCGGTGTCGGCCGCAGCGCTGCCAACCTCGACGCGGCACGGGCGCGGGTGGACGCGGCGCTGGCGGCGCGCAGCCAGGGGCCGCGCCCTCCGGCCGACGGCGATACGGTGGCGCGCTTTCGTCAGCGCTCGGAGATGCTGGCCAGCACGGTGGATGAGGTGGCCGTGCTTTCCGAGGCACCCGCCGCCGCGGCGCGCTACCTGGCCAGCCAGGGCCTGCCGCTGCGCGCCGTGGTCGTGCCCGAACTGGAGCAACTCGACTGGAAAAGCGCCGGCCTCGCGGTAGAGGCCCGCGCCGCGGGCGACAATGACCTCGTAGGCATAACTGGCTGCTTCTGCGCCATAGCAGAGACGGGGACGCTGATGCTGTGCTCGTCCGCATCTTCCCCCGCGACGACCAGCCTGCTGCCGGAAACGCACATCGCGATCGTGGACTGCGGGCGCATCGTGGCAGGAATGGAAGAGGGCTGGCAGCTCGCCCGCAGCGAACTGGGCGAACTGCCGCGCGCGGTGAATTTCGTTTCCGGCCCCTCGCGCACCGGCGACATCGAGCAGACCATAGTTCTCGGCGCGCACGGCCCCTACCGGGTGCATCTGATCGTCTTGACCGGCTGAATACGGTGGCGACGGGCGGCAGCCCGGTTGCACGAATGAGCCTCGACTACCCCACCCTCGACGCCCTGCGCCGCAATCATCCGGCATGGCGGCTGCTGCTCGCCGATTCGGCGCCGCTGGTGGCGAGCTTTCTGCATCAGGCCTTCGTCCTGCCCAACGTGCGGGTGATGTCACAGGCCGATCTCGCCGAGAAGCTGGAGGATGTGCTGTTCGATCTGCGCCAGACCCTCGGCGAGTCGGCCTTTCCGCGCGCCCCGGCGCAGTATCTGGACGACTGGGCCGCCAACGAGAAGAGCTGGCTGCGCAAGTTCTATCCGCCCGGCTCCGACGAGGCGCATTTCGACCTCACGCCGGCCACCGAGAAGGCGCTCGCCTGGCTGGAGGGCCTCACCCAGCGCGCCTTCGTCGGCACCGAGTCGCGGCTGATGACGGTATTCGAGTTGCTGCGCCAGATCGTCGAAGGCAGCGAAGCCGATCCCGAGGCGCGCATCCGCGAACTGGAAAAACGTCGCGCCGGGATCGACGCCGAGATCGCCCGCGTACGCGCCGGCGACCTGCCGCTGCTGGACGAGACGGCGCTCAAGGACCGCTTCCAGCAGGTCGCGGCCACCGCGCGGGAACTGCTGTCGGACTTCCGCGAGGTGGAGCAGAACTTCCGCCGCCTCGACCGCAGCGTGCGCGAGCGCATCACCCTGTGGGAAGGCGGCAAGGGCGCGCTGCTGGAGAGCATCTTCGGCGAGCGCGACGCCATCGCCGATTCTGACCAGGGCCGCAGCTTTCGCGCCTTCTGGGACTTCCTGATGTCGCCGGCGCGGCAGGAGGATCTCACGCGTCTGATGGCTGCCGCATTGGAGCTGCCGGCGGTGCAGTCCCTCGCGCCCGACGCGCGCCTGAAGCGCGTGCATTACGACTGGCTGGAGGCGGGCGAGCACACGCAGCGCACCGTGGCGCTGCTGTCGCGCGAGCTGCGCCGCTTCCTCGACGACCAGGCGTGGCTGGAGAACCGCCGCATCATGGAGGTGCTGCGCGGCATTGAGGCCAAGGCACTGGCGCTGCGCGAGGCCCAGCCGGTGGGGGCGTTCATGGCGCTGGACGAGGCCGCGCCCGACACCGAACTGCCGATGGAGCGCCCGCTCCACACGCCGCCGCTCAAGCCCCGCATCGAAAGTCAGTCGCTGGAAGACGGCAGATCGGAGGTGGCCGCCGACGCGCTGTTCGAGCAGGTGGTGGTGGACCGCGAGCGGCTCGCCGCCTGGATACGCCAGATGCTGCAGGAGAAGTCCCAGGTGAGCCTTGCCGAACTTGTGCTGCGCCATCCGCTGGAGCAGGGGCTGGCCGAACTCGTCGCCTACCTGTCGCTGGCGAGCGAGTCTGGGCGGGCGAGCTTCGACGAGAACTGTCCCGAGACCGTGCGCTGGGTCGATGCCGTCGGCAGGGCGCGGCAGGCGAGCCTGCCGCGGGTGATCTTCGTAAGCTGATGGACACGCCGACGAGCGACCAAGTCCAGGGCCTCGCCCTTTCCCGCGTGTTGATCGCCCTGATGAAGGGCGTCTTGTATCAGGAGAGCGACGGCACGCAGTGGCAGGACCTGCTGGCCCTGCAGGCGCGGGTGCGCGACCATGTCGCCGTGCTGGGGCTGGAGCTTGCCCTGGACGAGGCCGAGGGCTACGCCTTCCTGCGCACCCGACCGGCCGGCGAGGGCGAGGCCGAGCTGCCGCGGCTGGTGCAGCGGCGCGCGCTGTCCTTCCCCGTCAGCCTGCTGCTGGCCCTGCTGCGCAAGCGCCTCGCCGAACTGGACGCGGGCGGCGGCGACACGCGCCTGATCCTGGCCCGGGACGAGATCGTGGAACTCGTCCGGCATTTCCTGCCCGCTGCCAGCAACGAGGCGCGGCTGATCGACCAGGTGGACGCCCACATCAACAAGATCGCTGAGCTGGGCTTCTTGCGCCGTCTCAAGGCCCAGGGCAGCGGCGAGAGCTTCGAGGTGCGGCGTATCCTGAAGGCCTTTGTCGATGCCCAGTGGCTGGCGGAGTTCGATGCGCGGCTTGCGGCCTACCGGGCGCAGCTTGCCGGCGGCGAGGTGGAAGCTTGACGGTTACGGGCGAACTCGACTTCTCCGCCGGCGAGGGCCAGGCCGGATTCCGCCTGCATAGGCTGGAGGTCTACAACTGGGGCACCTTCGACAAGCGGGTGTGGACGCTGGTGCTCGATGGCGACAACTGCCTGCTCACCGGCGATATCGGCTCCGGCAAGTCCACGCTGGTCGACGCGGTGACCACGCTGCTGGTGCCGGCCCAGCGCATTGCCTACAACAAGGCGGCCGGCGCGGAAGTGCGCGAGCGCAACCTGCGCTCCTACGTCCTCGGCCACTACAAGTCGGAGCGCGCCGAGACCGGGCTGGCGGCCAAGCCGGTGGCGCTGCGCGACCACAACGCCTACGCCGTCGTGCTGGGGGTGTTCCGCAATGCCGGGCTCGACCAGACCGTGACCCTGGCCCAGGCTTTCTGGTTCAAGGAGCCCCAGGGCCAGCCGGCGCGTTTCTACGCGGTGGCGGATCAGGCGCTCGCCATCGCCCGCGACTTCGCCGGCTTCGGCTCCGACATCAACGATCTGCGCAAGCGCCTGCGCGGCCAGCGCGGGGTGGAGGTGTTCGACAGCTTCCCGCCCTATGGCGCCTGGTTCCGCCGCCGCTTCGGCATCGAGAACGAGCAGGCGCTGGACCTGTTCCACCAGACGGTGTCGATGAAGTCGGTGGGCAACCTCACCGACTTCGTGCGCGGGCACATGCTGGAGGCCTTCGACATCGAGTCGCGCATCGCGGCATTGATCCAGCATTTCGACGACCTCGACCGCGCCCACGAGGCGGTGAAGAAAGCCAAGGACCAGGTGGCGCGGCTGGAGCCACTGGTCGCCGACTGCATGCGCCACGACGAGATCGCCGCCGCTTCCGATGCCCTGCGCGCCGGCCGCGACGCCCTCAAGGCCTGCTTCGCCGGCCACAAGGCGGGGCTGCTGGGCAAACGCTTGGCCACCCTGGACATGGAGCACCAGCGCAGCGCGGCGCGCATCGCCACCCTCAGGGAAAGTCAGCGCAGCCAGGGCGCCGAGCGCGACCAGATCCGGCGCGACATCGGCGAGCATGGCGGCAACCGCATCGCCTGGCTGGAGAACGAGATTGCCAGCCGCGAGGCGCAGCGCCGGCGCCGCTCCGAGCGTGCCGGGCGCTACGCCGAACTGGCGCGGGACCTCGGCCTGCTGCCGGCGAGCGGGCCGGAGCGCTTCGTCGCCAACCGCGGCGTGTGCGAGACGCTGGCTTCGGCTACGCAGGCGAAGGAGGCCGAGCTGCAGAACCGCCAGACCGAGGCTGGCGTCGAGCTGCGCAGCCTGAAGAACGAGCACGATGCCCTGCAGGGCGAGATCGCCGGCCTCAAGGCGCGGCGCAGCAACATCGACGAGGCGCAGGTGGCGATGCGCCGTGCGCTGTGCGCGGCGCTGGATCTGGCCGCGGACGAGCTGCCCTTCGCCGGCGAGCTGATCCGGGTGCGCCCGGAGGACAAGGACTGGGAGGGCGCGGCGGAACGCTTGCTGCGCAACTTCGGGCTGTCGCTGCTGGTTCCCGATCGTCATTACGCGGAAGTCGCCGAATGGGTGGACCGCACCCACCTCAAGGGCCGGCTGGTGTATTTCCGCGTGCGGGAGGGCGCGGCGCCGCCCGCGCCGAGTACCGGCGCCGACTCGCTGGTGCGCAAGCTCGCCGTCAAGCCCGACTCGGCCTTCTACCGCTGGCTGGAGCAGGAGGTGGCGCGGCGCTTCGACTATGCCTGCTGCAATACGCTGGAGCAGTTCCGCCGCGAACGCCAGGCCGTCACCCGCGCCGGCCAGATCAAGGCCGGCGGCGAGCGCCACGAGAAGGACGACCGCCACCGCCTCGACGATCGCAGCCGCTACGTGCTGGGCTGGAGCAACGAGGCCAAGATCGCCGCCCTGGAACAGCGCGCCCGCACGCTGGAAGTCAGCATGCAGGGCGCGGCGGCCCGCGTCGCCGACGCCCAGGCGGAGCAGTCGCGGGTCAAGGCGCAACTGCTGCTTCTCGCCCGCATCGGCGAATTCCGCGATTACCAGGAACTGGACTGGCAGCCACTGGCGGCGGAGATCGCCGGCCTCGAAGCGGAGAAGCAGGCGCTGCAATCCGCCTCGGACCTGCTCCACACCCTGGGCCAGCGGCTCGCCGAACTGGAACGTAAGCTGGAACAGACCGACGCCGACCTCACCGCCCGCCACCAGGATCTGGCGCGCAACGAGGAACGCCAGGCGCAGTCCCGTGCCCTGCTGGAAGAATGCCAAACGAATCTCGCCAGCCTCGACCCGGCGGCGCGGCAGATCCACTTCCCGCGCATCGACGCCTGGCGCAGCGAATGCCAAGGGGCTCAGCCGCTGACGGTGGAAAACTGCGACGCCCGCGAGCGCGAGCTTCGCGACTGGCTCGGCGCGCGCATCGACGCCGAGGACAAGAAGCTCATCCGGCTGCGCGAGAAGATCGTCAGGGCGATGGCCGAGTACCGCGACAAGTACCGGCTGGAGACGCAGGAGGTGGACGCCAGCCTGGAAGCCGCCGACGAATACCGCGCCATGCTGGACAAGCTGCAGGCCGACGACCTGCCGCGCTTCGAGGCGCGCTTCAAGGAGCTGCTCAACGAGAACACGATCCGCGAGGTGGCCAACTTCCAATCGCAACTCGCCCGCAGCCGGCAGACGATACGCGAGCGCATCGAGCGCATCAACCGCTCTCTTATGCAGATAGACTATAACCCGGGGCGCTACATCGAGCTGGAGGCGCAGCCCAGCCCCGACGCCGAGATCCGCGACTTCCAGGGCGAGCTGCGCGCCTGCACCGAGGGCACGCTCACCGGCTCGGAGGATGCGCAATACTCCGAGGCCAAGTTCCTCCAGGTCAAGGCGATCATCGAGCGGCTGCGCGGTCGCGAGGGACAGGCCGAACTCGACCGGCGCTGGACGCGCAAGGTCACCGACGTGCGCAACTGGTTCGTTTTCTCGGCCTCGGAGCGCTGGCGCGAGGACGGCGCCGAGCACGAGCATTACACCGATTCAGGCGGCAAGTCCGGCGGCCAGAAGGAGAAGCTCGCCTATACCGTGCTCGCCGCCAGTCTCGCCTATCAGTTCGGACTGGATCTGAATGCCGGCGGTGCGCTGCGCTCCCGCACTTTCCGCTTCGTCGTCATCGACGAGGCCTTCGGCCGCGGTTCCGACGAATCGGCGCGCTTTGGCCTGGAGCTGTTCCGCCGACTCAACCTGCAACTGCTGATCGTCACGCCGCTGCAGAAGATCCACATCATCGAGCCCTTCGTTTCCAGCGTAGGCTTCGTGCATAGCGAGGATGGCGTCGAGTCGCGCCTGCGCAATCTCACCATCGCCGAGTACCGCGCCGAACGCGAGGCGCGGGCGGCGTGAGCGGCTGGACCACATCCGCCGAGCTGCGCAGTCGGCTGCTGCGGGAATGGGAACGCGGCAGGCTGCTGGATGGCAGTACCGCATATCCGTTGCGCATTGCCCTCAAGGGGCCGGAATCGGCGCAGGCCCTGGCCGAACGCTACGACGAGGTGCGCCGCTGGATCCGGGCGCTGGCCGACGGCGCCAAGGCCGATGGTGGCCACGGCTACCGGCTGGAGCTGCGGGAGTTCGATCACCGCCAGCTCGGCCGCAATTCAGTCCCCGCCGCTGCGTGGTTCGATACCGAGTCCGACGCACTGACTTTCATCGGCAGGAGGCGCGAGGCAGCGCGCTTCCGCGAACTTGCGGACGTCATTGCGGGCATCTTCCCGCCGCTGCGCGACTGGCCGGCGCGTCGTCCGCTGCGGGTGCTGGAGCACGCCGCCGACTGGCCGCGGCTGCTGGGCGTGCTGTGCTGGATCGCCGACCATCCGCGCCCTGGCGTGTATCTGCGGCAGATCGACGTTGCGGGCGCCCACAGCAAGTTCATCGAAACCCACCGCGCGCTGCTCGGCGAGCTGCTCGACCTCGTCCTGCCGCCGCAGGCCATGGACGCCGACGCGCCGCGCGGCGCCGGCGGTTTCGAGCGCCGTTACGGGTTTCGCAGCAGGCCACAGCTGGTGCGCTTCCGGCTGCTGGGCGGGCAGTACGCCAACCCTTCCCCGCGAGTGGGTGGGGGTGAGGGCGAGCTGCGATCGACTCTGATAGGCGGCGTGTTCAGCGATCTCACCGTTCCGGCGGAGGAGTTTGGCCGCTTGCACCTTCCCGTCACCCGCGTGTTCATCACCGAGAACGAGATCAACTTCCTCGCCTTCCCGCCGGTTGCCGATGGCATGGTGGTCTTCGGCGCCGGCTACGGCTTCGACGCCCTGGCCGCCGCCGGATGGCTGCGCGATGTGCCGATCGCGTACTGGGGCGACATCGACACCCACGGCTTCGCCATTCTCGACCAGTTGCGCGCGACATTCCCCAGGGCGCAGTCGCTGCTCATGGACCGACAGACCCTGCTCGACCACCGTCCGCTTTGGGGACGCGAGGAATCCCCGACACGCCGCGACCTGCCGCGGCTCCAGTCCGACGAGGCCGAGCTTTACGATGACCTGCGCCACGACCGCATCACCCCGGCCCTGCGCCTGGAGCAGGAGCGCATCGGCTATGCGCGGGTGGTGGCGGCGCTCGAAGCCATCGACGGCTAAAGCCGGCGGAGCAGGAGCTGTCGGAACTTGAGTTTCCGCCGCGGATTCTGCAAAGTCCGGCCTTCGCGATTTCCCCGGATCGAAGATGCTGCCTTCCATAGAACAACGCCTCGCGATCGAGCTTGCAGCCCGCGTGCCGCAGGTGAGCGCCGCCATCGCCCTGATGGACGAGGGCGCGACGGTGCCCTTCATCGCCCGCTACCGCAAGGAGGCCACCGGCGGCCTCGATGACAATCAGTTGCGCTTGCTGGAGGAGCGGCTGGCCTATCTGCGGGAACTGGAGGAACGGCGCGCCGCCGTCCTCGCCAGCATAGAGGAGCAGGGCAAGCTCACGCCGTCGCTGCGCGCGGAGATCGAGGACGCCGAGACCAAGCAGCGGCTGGAAGACCTCTACCTGCCCTACAAGCCCAAGCGCCGCACCAAGGCGCAGACCGCCCGCGAGGCCGGGCTGGCGCCCTTGGCCGAGGCGCTGCTGGCGGATCCGATGCGGTCGCCCGAGACCGAGGCGGCGCGCTACGTCGATGCCGAAAAGGGTGTCGCCGACGTCAAGGCGGCGCTGGAGGGCGCGCGCCACATCCTGATCGAGCAGTTCGCCGAGGATGCCGAGTTGCTGGGGCGCCTGCGCGGCCACATGCAGGCCCACGCCGTGCTGCTGTCGGAGGTGGCGCAGGGCAAGGAGGAGGCGGGCGCCAAGTTCCGCGACTACTTCGCTTACCGCGAGCCGATCCGCGAGGTGCCCTCGCATCGCGCGCTGGCGCTGCTGCGCGGTCGCCAGGAGGACGTGCTGCGCCTCGCGCTCAAGCTCGACGAGGAACTGGACACCGATCCGCCGTCCATGACGAATGCCTGCGTGGGAATGATCGAGGGCCGCTACCGCATCGCCGACCAGGGCCGGCCGGGGGACCGCTGGCTGCTGGAGACGGCGCGCTGGGCGTGGATGATCAAGATCTCGCTGCACCTGGAAGTGGAGGCGATGACGCAACTTCGCCAGCGCGCCGAGGACGAGGCGATCCGCGTCTTCGCCCGCAATCTGCACGACCTGCTGCTCGCCGCCCCGGCCGGCCAGCGCGTGACGCTGGGGCTGGATCCGGGCCTGCGCACCGGCGTCAAGGTGGCGGTGGTCGATGCCACCGGCAAGCTGCTGGACACCGCCACCCTCTATCCCCACGAGCCGCGGCGCGACTGGGACGGCGCTCTGCGGACACTGACTTTGCTGGTACGCAAGCACGGCGTGCAGCTCGTCGCCATCGGCAACGGCACCGCCTCGCGGGAGACCGACAGGCTTGCCGGCGAGCTGATCCGCGCGCTGCCGGAAGCGAAGCTCGCCAAGCTGGTGGTGTCGGAGGCCGGCGCCAGCGTGTATTCGGCCTCGGAGCTGGCGGCGAAGGAGTTCCCGCAGCTCGACGTCAGTCTGCGCGGCGCGGTGTCGATAGCGCGCCGATTGCAGGATCCGCTGGCGGAACTGGTGAAGATCGAACCCAAGTCGATCGGCGTCGGCCAGTACCAGCACGATGTCAATCAGGTGAAGCTGGCGCGCTCGCTGGACGCGGTGGTGGAGGACTGCGTCAATGCCGTCGGCGTGGATCTGAACACCGCCAGCGTGCCGCTGCTGGCCCGCGTCTCGGGCTTGAGCAACACGCTGGCCGTCAATATCGTCGCCCACCGCGATGCCCACGGCGCCTTCCGCAACCGCCGCGCGCTGCGCGAGGTGCCGCGCCTCGGCGACAAGACCTTCGAGCAGGCGGCGGGCTTCCTGCGCATCGTCGGCGGCGACAATCCGCTCGATGCCTCGGCGGTTCACCCGGAGGCCTATCCGGTGGTGGAGCGCATCCTCGCCGACGCGAAAAAGGGCGTGTCCGATCTGATCGGCGACGGCCGCTTCCTGCGCGGTCTCGACGCCGCGAAGTACACCGACACCCGCTTCGGTCTGCCCACGGTGCAGGACATCCTGCGCGAGCTGGAAAAACCGGGGCGCGACCCGCGGCCGGAATTCCGCACCGCCGCCTTCCGCGAGGGTGTGGAGGAATTGAAGCACCTGGAAAGCGGCATGGTGCTGGAGGGCGTGGTGACCAACGTCACCAACTTCGGCGCCTTCGTGGACATCGGCGTGCACCAGGACGGGCTGGTGCACATCTCGGCGCTATCCAACAAGTTCGTCAAGGATCCGCGCAGCGTGGTCAAGGCCGGCGACATCGTCAGGGTGAAGGTGCTGGAAGTGGACCTCGCGCGCAGCCGCATCGCGCTGACCATGCGGCTGGACGATGCGGCCCAGCCCGCCGCGCGCGGTGAGGCCAAGCCGGAGGGCCGCAGGCCCGTCGCCCCCAAGCCCGAGCGCGCGCCCGCGCCACAGGGGACCATGGCAGAGGCATTCGCGCGCATAAAGCGCGGCTAGGCTGTGCCCATGTGCACCGATCCAGGAACGGTGCGCGTGGTGCCGTCTACGGTGCCTTCCCGCCGACCGGCGTCAGCAGCACGATCCCCGACTCGCCGCTGCGCGCACTGCGGCCGCCTGCGAGGACCATGCCGGCGTCGTTGAGCAGCGCGCCGCCGCGCAGCGTCCAGTGGCGGTGCGCGGGCTGCAGCAGGGCCTGCGGCGCGAAGTGGCCGATGCCGGCGTAGTCGATCGACGGCGCTGGCGCATACGTGCCATTGTGGTAGGCGGCGTCGCCTCTGGCGTTCAGGGCGGTCACGGCGCCGTGGGGCATGGCGAAATAGGGGTAGCGCGCCCAGCGGCCGCTTCGGGTGTAGCGCACGCCGACGACAATGCCAGGCAGCGAGTTACTGGTCAGCCCGACATGGCCGCCCAGGTCGCCGACGTCGTTGAGGAAACCGTTGAACTCGTAGGTTCCGCTGCCTATGGCCACCGGCGGAATCCGCACGGCGCTGCCATCGGCGAGCACCAGCGTGCGTACGCCGTTGTAGGCGGTTCCCGCTTCGTTTATCTGCGGCGCTCGCAGTAGATCGACGTAGGTGTAGGGTAGTTCGCCGAGGGCCTCCAGGATTTCGGGGGCACCGCCTGGCTTGATGCGGAATGCCCGCTTCGGCTGAGTGACGAATTGCCTGTTTAGCGCCGTTGCCGGTTTGCCGGGGGTCTGCGCGATGCCGACGACCGTTCCGGCGTCGTTGATGTCTGTCGCCACCAGGGCCAGGCTACCCTGGGGGGCGGGCAGCAGTTCGACGACGTAGCGGCCGTTGCGCGGAGACCATTTTACCGCCCGCGTCCTGCCCGTCGCGGGGTCGGCGGCATGGCCGACGGCGACGCCGGAGGAATTGACGGCGCGGGTCGATGCCGTGCGCATCCCAGGCGGCAGCGGAAGCGCCGTGCGCACGCCCTTGTGCCACACCCAGGGTTGTGCCGCGCCGTTCAGGGCGGGGCCGTTGCCAGCGACGATGCCACTGTCGGAAACATCCACGGCCGCTCCCTTGCCGATGTAGGTCACGGCATAGGACGGGGGCGGGTCGCCGTGGGCGACACCGGCGATCAGCAGGGTAAGTGCAAGCAGCAGGCGCGCACTTCTCATTCTACGGGTACCGCCCCGCTCCAACCCGAGGTGACATCGGGATCGGGCAAGGGCAAGGACTTGTCGGTCTCAGGTTCAATCGTGCAGCGCCCGCAGCGCATGCACCCGCGCTTCATGTACGCGGGCGCCGATCTGGGACGGGTCTGCGCTGGCGGCGGCTATGGCTCCGGCATCGACGGTCTGCACCGCCGTCAGCGCGGCCTGGAGGATCTCCCGCGGCGTGTAGGGCCGGTGCTCGAAGCCGGGGCGACCGTGGTAGTCGCAGGCGCAGGCGTCGAGCAACTGGGCGAAGCGCTCGGGGCGGCGCAGCGCGTCGCATCGTTCCAGCAGTTTCACGATGGCGGCGGGCCGCAGTTCCTCGGCGCGGTGAATGTTGCCATGCTCCCGCGCCGCGAGGATGCCGAGTTCGCGGCAGTCGTTGGGCACCCTCAGGCGGCGGCAGATGTCGTCCACCAGTTCCTCGCTTTTCGCCTCGTGTCCGTGGTGAAAGGGCCATTCGTCCGCCGGCGTGAGCCCCTTGCCCAGATCGTGGGTGAGGGAGGCGAAGCGAACCGCCAGCGGATAGCCGCGCCGCGCGGCGTGGTCCACCACCAGCAGCACATGCACGCCGGTGTCCCGCTCGGGATGGTGGTCCGCAGGCTGCGGAACGCCGAAGAGGATCTCGACCTCCGGCAGGATGCGCGCCAGCGCGCCGCAGGCCCACAATGTTTCGAGCATGCGGGAGGGGCGCGACTCCATCAGCCCGCGCGACAGTTCCTGCCACACCCGCTCCGGGACGAGGTGGTCCACCTCGCCGCTGTCCACCATCGCGCGCATCAGGCCGACGGTCTCGGGAGCAATGGTGAAGTCAGGGAAGCGCGCGGCAAATCGCGCCACCCGCAGTATGCGCACCGGATCCTCGGCGAAGGCTGGACCGACGTGGCGCAGCACCTTCGTGTCGATGTCGGCGCGGCCGCCGTAGGGGTCGATCAGCGTCCCGTCCTCGCCGCGGGCGATGGCGTTGATGGTGAGGTCGCGCCGCGCCAGATCCTGATCCAGCGTCACGTCGGCGTCGGTGTGGAAGACGAAGCCCTTGTAGCCAGGGGCGGTCTTGCGCTCGGTGCGCGCCAGGGCGTATTCCTCGTGGGTCTCCGGGTGGAGGAACACCGGGAAGTCCTTGCCGACGGCGCGGAAGCCGCGCGCCGCCATGTCTTCGGGCGTGGCGCCGACGACGACGAAATCGCGGTCCTGCACCGTCAGCCCGAGCAGCCGGTCGCGCACCGCGCCGCCGACTTCGTAGATCTGCATGGTCTGCGTCGGGGGCGCGTCCATCAGCCGCCTTCCTTCGCAGGTTCGGCCAGCGCGGCGGCGAGCCAGTGCTGCATGGCGGGCAGCGCCTCCATGGTGTCGGCATAGTCACGGGCGATGGCCGGCAGCTCCACGCCGTAGCTGCGGAAGCGCCACACCACCGGGGCGTACATGGCGTCGGCGATGGAGAAGCGGCCGAACAGGAAGGGGCCACCCGCGCCGTGGCGCCCGCGGCATTCCTCCCACAAGGCGGCGATGCGGGCGATGTCCTTCTCCGACTCGGGCGTGCGGCCGGCGCCGGGCAGCCGCGCCTGGCAGTCCATCGGCATATTCGAGCGCAGCGCGGCGAATCCGGAATGCATTTCGGCGCTGACCGCCCGTGCCGTGGCCCGTGCCGCGCGGTCCTGCGGCCAGAGCGCAGGCTCGATTTCGGCGGCGTACTCGCAGATGGCGATGGAATCCCAGACGGTGAGCGCGCCGTCGATCAGCGCCGGCACCCGGCTGCTGGGAGAATGCCGCGCGAGTTGCGCCTTCGCATCCGGGGCGTAGAGGTCGACCATGGCCTCTTCGAACGGAATGCCCGCCTGCTTCAGCGCCAGCCAGGGCCGCAGCGACCAGGACGAGTAGTTCTTGTTGCCGATCACCAGGGTGAGCATCGATTCTCCCCGCAGAGCGTCCGGCGGCCGGTCAGCGCTGCATCGAAGGCAGGTTCATCGCCGCGCCTTCTCGCGGAACGGGTAATAGCTGGCGCGCGGTTCGTGGTGCGCCAGATAAACCGGCGCCACCGCTTCCAGCGTAGTTGCCGTTCGTCCGAAGGGCAACGTGCAATCGGCGCGACACACCGAATCCTGCTTCATCGACTGGTAGTTGTCGCGCGACATCAGCGTCTTGCCGGGCGCGAATTCGAGCATCATGGCCTGGAGATAGGACAGGCCGTCGGGCAGGCCGATGATCAGGCGCGGGCAGCCGATCAGCTCGGTCACGTAGCTCACCAGTTGACGCAGGGTGTAGACCTTGGGCCCGCACAGGGCGTAGGACTGGCCGTGGGATTCCGGATGGTCGAGGCTGTCCACGAAGGCGCGCGCCACATCCTCGGCGAACACCGGCTGGAAGCGGGCACCGGGCGAGGCCAGGGGCAGCACCGGGAACAGCCGCGCCAGACCGGCGAACATGGTGAGGAAGCTGTCGCCGGGACCGAAGATGACGGACGGCTGAAAGATGGTCCACGCCAGCGCGTCGCCGGCGGCGCGCACCGCCGCCTCGCCGTCGGCCTTGGAGCGCAGGTACTGGGACGGGCCGCCGGCGTCGGCATGCAGCGCGGACATGTGCAGCAGGCGCCTCACGCCGGCTGACTTTGCCGCGGCGACGATGCGGCGCGGCATCTCGACGTGGGCCTGGGCGAAGTCCGGGCCGTAGGGGGAGCCGTTGCGCGAGTGCAGCAGCCCCACGAGGTTGATGACGGCATCCTGGCCGGCAAGAAGCTGGCGCAGCGCGGCGTCGTCATTTACGTTCGCTTCCACGACGTCGACGGAGGGCAGCGGCAGCAGGTGCTTGGCCCGCTCGCGGTGCCGGGTTGGAACGGTGACACAGCAGCCGCGCTCGGCAAGCAGGTGGGCGATGTGGCTGCCGACGAAGCCGGAGCCGCCAACGAGGAGTACGTTGTTGATTTCCATGGCGCTGGGAAGGAAGCGGCGGGACCGCCGGGCGGCCGTGATTCTAACTCGACTGGGGTGCCGCCGTCCCGCCGGCATCGTGCCCCGAGGTCGGCTCCGCTGCTCCCGAGCCGGACCCGCGATAGCTGGATCGGTGCGCATGGCGCACCCTACGTGGCGGGAGGGCGATGCCGGCTGCGATCTGCCAGAGCCGATCCACGACAACTCATAGGGTGCGCCGTGCGCACCATTCGGCTGTTACCCCTCAGGGCAGTTCTGTCTCTGGCGGCGCGCCTGCCGGCGCGACCGTGCCGAGGCGCGCCTTGAGCGACTGCGGCTTGTCCTCGAACAGCATGGCGTAGTAAAGGGTGTTGCTCATCACCTTCTTGACGTAGTCGCGGGTCTCGTTGAAGGGGATGGTTTCGGCGTAGATGGCGCCCTCGATCGGTTTCGAATCGCGCCAGCGCCGGGCGCGCCCCGGTCCAGCGTTGTACGCCGCCGAAGCCAGGACCGGATGGCCGTCGAGGCTGTCCAGGACCAGCCTCAGATAGTGGGTGCCGAGGGCGACGTTGGTGTCCATGTCGCTCATCTGGTCGACCGAGAAGTCCTTCATCCCGACCTTGCGCGCTACCCAGCGCGCGGTGGCCGGCATCACCTGCATCAGGCCGCGGGCGCCGGCGGAGGAACGAGCGTCCATGACGAAGCGCGATTCCTGGCGCATCAGGCCATAAACCCAGCCGTTGTCCAGTTCCAGTTCCCGTGCCTTGGCTTCGACCAGCTCGCGGAAAGGCGCCAGGTAGCGCAGGCTGTAGTCGTGCTGGCGCTGGGTGCGGTCGGCGCTGCTGATGGCGCGGTCGAAGATCTGATTGCGCCGCGCCAGCTCCGCCGCGGCGAGCAGAAAACGGTCGTCCCGGGCGCGCAGCGCCCAGTTCCATTCCCTGACTCCCTCGGTGCGAAGTTCCAGACGGAACAGTGCCAGGGCGCGGCGGATGGACGGATCCAGGGCAGCCGCGTCGATCTCCGTCTTGCTCGCCGCTGCGGCGCGCGGCGGCAGGGCGACGCGGCCGCCCAGTTCCTCGGTTGCGAGGTTGCCGTAGAAGTTCGGGTAATGCGTGACCGAGCGGTAAAGAAGCTCGGCGTCCGTCTTGTGGCCCGTTGCCGCCAGCGCACGCGCCCGCCAGTAGATCCAGTCGGGCTGGGTGGCGAGCTGGGGCGGCATCGCCTGCACCGTGTCGAGCACCAGCGGCCAGTCCTGGGCGCGCAGCGCGGCGCGTGCTTTCCACGCGATCTGCTCGTCGGACATCGGCGCATCGCCCGCCATCCGGTACCAGTCCAGGGCTTCCGGGAGGTGGTTGAGCGCGCCCTGGTGGCTCAGTTGCAGCCAGACGTAGGCGCGCTCGGCCGGCTGGAGCTTGTCGCGGATCGTGGCGAAGGATGTGGCTGCCACTGCCGGATCGCTGCGCGCCATGCGTGCCAACGCCGCCATGGCCATTTCCCGCCCGCTGCGCGTCGCGGCGAAGCCGGGCTTGAGCTTGTGGAGGTAGGCGGCCGGCGCCTCGATCACCCGTTCCAGCGTCTTGGCGTCGGGAGCCTGACCCGTTGGCAGGAAGCCGGCGGTGACCCGCGCCGAGGCGAGGCGGCGCGCCTCCAGGAGGCGGCGCAGGCGCTGCCAGACTTCGTCCGCCCCGATGCGGCCGCTGTTGTACACGTGCTCCAGCACCGGCCCGCAGGCCGGGGGAAGACCCGGTTCGGTCCACAGGCTCCGGGCCTCGGCCAGGGCGGCCGGTTCGTGGCGCGCCAGGCGGGGCCGCAGCCCGTGGCATAGGGTTTCCAGATCGCCGTAGACGAGCGCCGGGTACTCGCGCTCGACGGCGGCCCAATCCTCAAGTTTGCCGAGTTGCTTCAGCCACTCCGCGCGCAGACGATCGGCCAGCACGCTGCCCTGGTGGCGCTGGAGAAAGCTCGCGACCTCGGTAGCGGGGACTTCGTCGATGCGTAGCAGCAGGCTCCAATACTCGACGTAGACTTGCAGTTCGTGGCCGCGGGCGGCTTCGAGCTGCTCGGCGAGTTTCGCCCGGTTTCCGGCGCGGTAGGCATCGAGCGCCGTCAGCACCGGATCGTCGGCGAGCGCGGTTCCTGCCGCGGCCGCCAGGATCAGGACGGCGGTGGCACGATGCAGGGAAGGGGAGCGGAGGAGCAGCATGCTTTATAGTCGGGCGAAACAACGATTCGAGGATAGCACAGGTGAATCCAGCCACTGATCGGCAGGACGGACCGCCTCCTGAAGGGCGTGCGGCCCTTCGTGCGCGCCTGATCGCAGCGCGGGAGGCGCTGCCGCAGGCCAGGCACGCCGCGGCGAGCGCGACGATTTCCGCGCGGCTCGACGGTCTGCTCGGCCGCGTCTCCCCGCGGGTCGTCGGCTTCTGCTGGCCCTACCGGGGCGAGTTCGATTGCCGGGCGCTCGTTTCGGCCTGGCTGGCCAATGATGCGCGGCGGGCCGCTGCCCTGCCGGTCATCGTGAAGCCTGCGGCACCGATGGTCTTCCGCCGCTGGGCGCCACATTGCAGGCTGGTTGCGGGGCGCTTCGGTATCCCGGTGCCGGAGGAGGACCACCGGGTCGTGCCCGACCTGGTGTTGATGCCCGTGGTGGGCTTCGACGCCGGCGGCTTTCGTCTGGGCTATGGCGGAGGTTACTTCGATCGCAGCCTCGCGGTTCTCGACCCGCGCCCGCTGGCGGTGGGGGTCGGCTTCGAACTGGCGCGGCTGCCGGCGATCGAACCCGGCGTCCACGACATCCCGATGGATTTCGTGATCACCGAGGCCGGTTGTTTCCCAGCGCAGAAATGAAAAACCCCGCCGGGCGGGGTTCTTCATGCCTTGCCTCGATTCCGTTCGGTCAGCCGCGGCCGCTGCGCTCGGTCCGCTCTGCACGTTCGGGACGCTCGGCACGCTCGGCACGCTCGACCGACGTTCGGTACGCTCAGGGCGCTCGGCACGCTCAGGGCGCTCGGCACGCTCAGGACGCTCGGCACGCTCAGGACGCTCACCGCGCTCCGGTCGCTCAGCATGCTCGGGACGCTCGCTGCGGCCTGCGCGTTCGCCGCGGCCGGAGTTGTCGCTGCGGCCGGCGCGCTCGCCGCGGCCACGGTGATCGTCGCCAACACGAGTGGAGCGGGGCGAGTCCTCCAAGCTGCCGTCGCCGCGCACATCCACGCCGGCGATGGTGCCGCCGGGCTGGGTGTCGTCCACCGAGTTGTCACCGCGCAGTTTGACGATGCCACCGGTGGGAGGCGTCGTTCCGCCGGGCTGGGTGTTGTCAACCGAGCCGTCACCGCGTAGCTTCAGGGTGTCCTGGATGGTCGAGGTGGTACGCACCACGCCGGGCTGGGTGTTGTCCACCGTGCCGTCGCCACGCAGTTTCAGGCCGTCGGGGCCGATGTCGTCGGAAGCCACCTGGGCCTGGGCGCCGAGGGCGATGAAGGCGGCGGCGATGGCGGTACTGAGCTTGAGAATCTTGAACTTGCTGGTCATGGCGTATCTCCTTGAATCTGGACTCGATCGGTAACCCTGTCAGGCTATGTCGCTTCTGGTTCTTTGTTTGTGGGATTGTTTCCCACGCAATTACCGTTAAGCAGTAACCCTGCCAGGTATTGCCCGGACTGTCTCGGAGGCGCGTAACTGACTGTCAAAACAGGAGAAAATGTGTCATGGCGGGTGCCATCCGCAGTGCTCGGAGGACCGGGAAAGAGTAGAAAGGTGGGTTTGCCCCACCCAATTGGGGGGAATGCCCCGACAAGGCTGCCCTGCTTGCGGATCAGCCGAGGAATAATTCGTAGCCGGGGTTGTCGGTCTCTTCCCGGCATTCGTAGCCGACGCGGCCGAGGAACTCGCGGAAGTCGGCCTTTTCGGCGGGCGGAACCTGCATCCCGACCAGCACGCGGCCATAGTCGGCGCCGTGGTTGCGGTAGTGGAACAGGCTGATGTTCCAGTCGTGCTGCATGGAGTTGAGGAACTTCATCAGCGCGCCGGGACGCTCGGGGAACTCGAAGCGGTAGATGACCTCGTGGTCCACCTGGGGTGCGTGGCCGCCCACCATGTGGCGGATGTGGGCCTTGGCCATCTCGTCGTCGGTGAGGTCCAGGGTCGGCAGCCCGTGGCGGCGCAGCGTGTCCACCAGGCGCAGCGACTCCGCGCGGTTATGCACCTGGACGCCGACGAAGATGTGCGCCTCCTCGGGATCGGAATAGCGATAGTTGAACTCGGTGACGCTGCGCACCCCGAGCAAGGCGCAGAACTTCTTGAAGCTGCCCGGCTTCTCGGGGATCGTCACCGCCAGCACCGCCTCGCGCTGCTCGCCCACCTCGGCGCGCTCGGCGACGAAGCGCAGACGGTCGAAGTTGATGTTGGCGCCGCTCGCCACCGCCACCAGCGTCTTGTCCTTCAGCTTGTGGCGGCGCACGTACTCCTTGGCGCCGGCCACCGCCAGCGCGCCGGCGGGTTCCAGGATGGAGCGGGTGTCCTCGAACACGTCCTTGATCGCCGCACAGATGGCGTCGGTATCCACCAGCACCATCTCGTCTACATACTGACGGCACAGGCGAAACGTCTCCTCCCCGACCATCTTGACCGCCGCGCCGTCGGCAAACAGGCCGACCTGGGCCAAGCGCACCCGCTCGCCGGCCGCCAGTGACCTCGCCATGGCGTCGGCTTCGTCGGCCTCGACGCCGACGATCCTGGTCTCGGGCCGCAGTCGCTTGACGTAGGCGGCGATGCCCGAGATCAGACCGCCGCCGCCGACGCAGCAGAACACGGCATGGATCGGCCGGGCGTGCTGGCGCAGGATCTCCATGCCGATGGTGCCCTGACCGGCGATGACATCCGGGTCGTCGTAGGGGTGCACGAAGGCGAGCTTCTCCTGCGCCTCCAGTTCGACGGCGCGGGCATAGGCCTCGTCGTAGGAGTCGCCGGCCAGCACCACCTCGGCGCCGCGGCCCTTCACCGCATCGACCTTGATCTGGGGCGTGGTCACCGGCATCACGATCACCGCGCGGCAGCCGAGCTTCTGTGCCGCCAATGCGACACCCTGGGCGTGGTTGCCGGCGGAAGCCGTGATCACGCCGTGCTTCAACTGCGCCGGCGTCAGCCGCACCATCTTGTTGTAGGCGCCGCGCAGCTTGAAGGAGAACACCGGCTGCATGTCCTCGCGCTTGAGCAGCAGCCGGTTGTGCAGCCGGCCCGACAGGTTCGGCGCCAGGTCCAGCGGCGACTCGATGGCGACGTCATAGACCTGGGCGTTGAGGATCTTCTCGAGGTAGTCGGGGTGCATGGATAGGCGGGATAATGCGCGAAACCCGCGATTCTAAGCCACGCCACCCGTCCCGCCCTGACGTGTTCGACTCCCTGATTGCCACCCTGGCCGTTCCCGAGATCGGCCTTTTCGGCCTGCTGGTGGCGGGTTTCCTCGCCGCCACCCTGCTGCCCGGTGGCTCCGAGGCAGTGCTCGCGGCGGTGATCGCGACGCAACCGGCACGCTGGCCCGAGGCGCTGGCGGTCGCCACCCTGGGCAACACCGCCGGGGGAATGAGCACCTACCTGCTCGGCCGCCTGTTTCCCCAGCGCAAGCTGCCGGAGAAGCTCGACACGCTGCGCAAGTGGGGACCGGCTGCGCTGCTTTTCGCCTGGCTGCCCTTCGCCGGCGACGCGCTGTGCGCCGCCGCCGGCTGGCTGCGGCTGAACTGGGTCGCCTGCACGCTGTGGATGGGGCTGGGAAAACTCGGGCGCTACGGCGTCATTTGTTACGCGCTGCTCGCCGGCCTTGCCTGAGCCGGCGGCGGTTATACTGCGGGCATTTCGGAGTCCTGCCATGCATGTCCTCGTCACCGGCGGCGCCGGATTCATCGGTTCCCACAGCGTCGACCACCTGCTCGCCGCCGGCGCCCGGGTCAGGGTGCTGGACAACTTCTCCAGCGGCAAGCGGGAGAACCTGCCGCAGCAGCATCCCGATCTGGATGTCGTGGCCGGCGACGTGCGCGATGCGCTCGCCGTCAACGCGGCGCTCGCGGGAGTCACCCACGTGCTGCACCTGGCTGCCCAGGTGTCGGTGCAGACTTCGGTGGAGCAGCCGGTCGAGTCGGCCGCGGTCAATGTCACCGGCTTCCTCAATGTGCTCGACGGCGCGCGCCGTGCCGGCGTCAGGCGCTTCGTCTACGCCTCCAGCGCGGCGGTCTATGGCGTGCCCGAGCGGCTGCCGCTGGACGAGACGGCGCCCCTGGGGCCGATCTCGCCCTACGGCCTGGAAAAGGCTATCAACGACCATTACGGCGCGCTATACCGCACGCTCTACGACATGGCGCCGCTGGGGATGCGCTACTTCAACGTCTTCGGCCCGCGCCAGGATCCGTCCTCGCCTTATTCCGGAGTCATCAGCATCTTCAGCCGCCGGTTGCGCAGCGGCGAGGCAATGACGGTGTTCGGCGACGGCCTGCAAACGCGCGACTTCATCTATGTCGGAGACATCGCCCGCGCCAACGTCGCCGCCCTGCGCGGCGATGTCAGCGGTGTGTGCAACGTCGCCACCGGCGAGACGGTGACGCTGCTGCAGTTGATCGACGCGCTCGCCGCAGTCGCCGGCGCCCGGCCTCAGGTTAGCTTCGCGCCGGCGCGCACCGGCGACATCCGCGATTCCGCCGCCGACAACGCCCGTCTGCGGCGCGAGCTGGGCGTGGAACGTTTCACTTCGCTGCGCGACGGACTGGCGCAGCTCTGGGCCAGCGGCGGCTGATGCGCTGGGCATTCCTGGCCGCCCTGCTGCTCGCCGCGGCGGCGCGGGCGGCCGACCCCCACGTCGCCCTGTACTACGCCGCCGGTGCCCCGCTGGCGGAGCTGCGCGCCTTCGACATCGTGGTGGTTGACCCCGACCACGGCTACGACGCCCGAGCCTACAACAGCGCCGCGAGCGAGCTGTTCGCCTATGTCAGCGTTGGCGAGGCGCATCCCTCGCGGAGCTGGTTCGCGGACATCCCTTCGGCATGGAAGGCGGGCGCCAACACCGCCTGGGGCTCGGTGGTGATCGACCAGACCCGCCCCGCATGGACTGACTTTGTCGCCGAGCGCATCGTGGCGCCGCTGTGGGCGCAGGGCTACCGCGGCCTGTTTCTCGACACCCTGGATTCCTACCGGCTGGCCAAGGATGCCGACGCGGTGGCGCAGCAGCAGGGCCTGGTGCGCCTGATCCGCGACTTGCGGCGCCGCTTTCCGGGCCTGCGGCTGATCGCCAACCGCGGCTTCGAGCTGCTCCCGGAAATCAGGGGCGAGATCATGGCGGTGGCGGCCGAGTCGCTGTTCCGTGGCTGGGACGCCGCAGCGAAGCGCTATGTCGAGGTTCCCGCGAAGGACCGCGAATGGCTGCTGGAGCAGTTGCGGCAAGTCAGGGAAGTGCATGGCCTGCCGGCGATTGCCATCGACTACGTCGATCCGCGCGACCGGACGCTGACACGCGCCACCGCCGACCGCATCGCCGCCCTGGGCATGGTTCCCTGGGTGGCGGACGGCGATCTCGCCACGCTTGGCGCCGGCCGCCGCGAAGTGATGCCGCGGCGGGTGCTGGTGCTCTACGACGGGCGCGAGGCGACAGCGATCAACTACACCAACGCCCACCGCTACGTCGCGATGCCGCTCAACCACCTTGGCTACGTTCCCGAGTATGCGGACGTCAATCAGCCGCTGCCGGCCGGCGCGCTCGCCACGCGCTATGCCGGCATCGTGGCGTGGTTCACCGGCGGCCTGCTGCCGGGGCCGGCGGCGGCCACCGCGAAGTGGCTGCGTGCCCAGATCCAGGGCGGCATGAAGCTCGCCCTGCTGGGCGACCTGGGTTTCGCGGCGACCGACACCAACCTCAAGCCCCTCGGCCTGGAACTCGCGGAAAAGCTTGCCGGCGGCAAGTTGAAGGTGGCGGTGCGCGATCCCATGATGGGCCTGGAATTCGAGCCGCTGCCGGATCGCCGCAACCTGGTGCCGCTGCGCCTGGCGCAGCCGGGGCGCCGCCTGATCGCCGTCGAGGATTCCGCCGGGCAGCGCTTCGATGCCGCTGCCATCACCGAGTGGGGCGGCTATGCCCTCGACCCGTTCGCCCTGGTCGAGCCCCCCGGCACCGACCGGCAGGCGCGCTGGGTGGTCGATCCCTTCGCCTTCCTCGCTCAGGCGCTGCGCCTGCCCGCCATGCCGGTTCCCGACACCACCACCGAGAACGGCCGCCGGCTGCTCCTGGCCCACATCGACGGCGATGGTTTTCCCTCCCGCGCCGAGTTTGCTGGCTCGCCGCTGGCGGCCGACGTCCTGCTGCGCGAAGTGCTGGCGAAGTACCGCGTCCCCCACACCGTGTCGGTGATCGAGGCCGAGGTCGCTCCCGACGGCCTGCACCCGGAGATCGCGCCGCAACTGGAGGCGCTGGCGCGGCAGATGTTCGCCCTGCCGCACGTCGAAATCGCCACCCACACCTACTCCCACCCCTTCCGCTGGGACAAGGCGGAGGCGGGAGCCGACGCCGGCGATCCCGACGCCTACTACGCCCTGCGCGTCCCCGGTTACGCCATCGACGTGAAGCGGGAGATTGTCGGGTCGGCCGATTACATCCGCAGCCGGCTCGCGCCGCCCGGCAAGCCGGTCAAAGTGCTGCTGTGGACCGGCGATGCCGCGCCCGGCGAGGCGTCGCTGCGCGTCGCGGACGCGGCCGGACTGCTCAACATGAACGGCGGGAACACGGTGATCACCGACAGCAATCCGAGCCTCAGCGCGGTGGCGCCGCTCGGGGTGGAGAAGGGCGGCCGCTTCCACACCTATGCGCCGATGATGAACGAGAACGTCTACACCAACCTGTGGCGCGGCCCGTTCTACGGCTTCGAGCGGGCCATCGAGACCATGAAGCGGACCGAGACGCCGCGCCGCCTCAAGCCGATCGACATTTACTACCACACCTATTCGGCATCGAAGCGCGCATCGCTCAAGGCGCTGCACAAGGTCTACGGCTGGGCACTCGGGCAGCCGGTGCATCCTGTTTACGCGTCCGAATACATCCGCAAGGTGCTGGACTTCAACCGGCTGAGCATCGCCCGGGATCGGGGGAACGGCGCCTGGATCGTGCGCGGCGACGGCGAACTGCGCACGCTGCGGATCCCGGCGGAACTGGGCACCCCGGACCTCGGCAAGTCTTCGGCGGTGGCCGGCCACGCCGCCGCCGCCGCGGGCGAGCGCTACATCCACCTCGCGGGCGGCAGCGCCGAACTGCGGCTCGATGCCGCTCCCCCGCGACTGCCCTACCTGGCGCAAGCCAACGGCCGGCTCTCCGCCTGGCAGCCAGCCCCGGGCGGATGGAGCGCCGCCTTGAAGGCCCACGTGCCCCTCGAATTTGTCCTGGGGTCTGTCGGCGGCTGCACCGTCCACGGCGACGGACGCCCGCTGACTCCGGTCCGCCGCAGCGGCGAACTTAATCACTACCGCCTTCCCGATGCTGCTCAATCGCTCCAGGTTAGCTGCCGCCAGCCTTGAGCGGCCGCGCCTGATCCAGCCCTGGGCGCTGGCCGGCCTGGGCCTGCTGATGCTGGCGGTGCTGGTGGCGATTTTTCCCTACCAGGCGCTGGTGGCGCGTGTGCTGGCGAGCCAGATCGGCGACAACCTGACCACCACCTATCTGCGCAACCTCTTGCGCACCGATCCGGGCAATCCCGAACTGCGCCTGTCGCTCGCGCGGCAAAACGCCGCTGCGGGGCATTTCGCGCAGGCGCGCAGAATCCTCGATCCCTTGCTTGCCTCCGCCGACGCCGCGGTGCGGCGCGACGCCCTGTGGACCGCCTGGCTGATGGCGCGGCGGGAACTGGCGCAGTTGCCAGCCGACGCGCCCGACCACGCCGCCCGCCAGAGCGCACTTTCGCAGGAACTGGTCCGGATTGCCGGCGAGGACTGGGACGAGACGATCCAGGTGGCGCTCGCCGAGCACGCCCTCCAGATCGGAAACCTGCCCCTAGCCCTGAGCCTTTTCCGCAGGCTGGAGGCGCGGCGCAGCGACCTGGGCGCGCAGTGGTATGCCCGCATTGCCGGCCTGGCGCTGGGCAATGGCGAGTATCGGCATGCCGCCCAGCTCTTTCTGGTGGCCCGCCGCCGCGCCGCCACCCGCATCGAGCGGCGCGAGCATTTTCTTGCCGCCGTCGCGGCCCTGCATGCGGGCAACCTGCCCGGCGAGGCGTTGGCACTCGCCGACGCCAACCTCGGCGAACTGGCAGATGACCAGGAGGTGCTGTACCGGGTGGTGGAATGGGCGCGGGCCGCGAACCGCGCCGATCTGGCGGACAAGTACGTGCGCCTGCTGCTGCGCCTGTCGCTGCTGCGCCAGTTGTTGCCCGCCGAGCTCGTCGCCCATCTCGACTTCCATGTGGTCAAGAGTGCGGCGACGGCAAGCGGGCCGCAACTGCCCTTCGACGACCGCATCTACACCCTCGGCTACGACGTGTTCCTCGGCGGCGGCAAGCTGGAGGACGCCTACCAGGTGGCTGCCGCCGCGGTGCGCCAGGCGCCCGAACACGGCGCGTGGCGACTGCGCCTGGCGCGGGTCGCCGAATGGACGCAGCGCCCGGCGGAGGCGCTCGCTCACTGGCGCTGGCTTGCCCAGCGCGAGGGCAGCGACGAGGCGTGGCAGGCGGTGCTGCGCCTTGCGCCAGGACTGTTCGACGACGAGGCCCTGCTGCAAGCCCTGCAGCACCGCTTCGCATCGGGGAAAGTCAGTCCCCGGGAAGCGGCGGAAGTGGTCGCCCTCTACGAGCGGCTGGGCGATCCTCGGGGCGGGCTGGCCTTTCTCGAGCGTGCCTACGCGGCGCGGCCCGAGCGCCACTTGCTGGAGGCGATGGCGCTGCTGGCGGAGCGTGCCGGCGAGGACGACAGGGCCATCGACTACTGGGAGCGGCTGATCGGCAGCGACGGTCTCGACCGGCAGCGGACCCTGCATCTCGTGGGCCTGCTCGCCGCCCGTGGCCGCATGGCGGAAGCCTGGCGGCGGCTGGATGAGTTACGGCCCCGCGTGGGCGACGAGGATGCCGAGTTCTGGCGCCTCTATGCCGAGTTTGCCCAATTGCTGCAGGAGGAGGCGGCGGCGCGGCAGGCCTACGAGACGCTGATCGCCGGGGGCCAGGCCGAGGCCGCCGACTACGCCGCCCTGTTCGGTCTGCTGCGCGAGACCAATCCCGCTCAGGCGGCGCGGCTGGGCGAACGCCTTGCGCAGCGCTTCGGCCGCTTCGACTATCTGATGCTGGCCTTCGGCATCTGGGTCGAGGATGCGCGCTGGCAGGAGGCGCGGCGCCTGCTCGACGGTCTGTCTCCCGCCCTGCTGGCCCAGGCGCAGGCGAATCCGGAATTCCTCAAACTGCGCGCCCGCTACTGGCAGGCCGTCGGTCGCCAGCGGCTGGCGCAGCGCGATCTGGAGCGCGCCCTGGTTCTGGCGCCGGAGGATGGCGCGCTGCGCGAAGCCGTGCTGTGGCAGGCGATAGATGGCAACGATCCGGTCCGCCTCAAGGCGCTGCTGTCGCGCCACGAGGCCTCGTGGCGCCGCGATCCCCAGTTGCACGACGCCCTGGCCGCGGCGCACCAGGGCCTGTCCCAGCCGCGGCTCGCGCTGGAGCGCTACCTCACGCCGCGGCTGAAGCAGAAGAAGGGCGACTTCCTGTGGCTGATGAACTATGCCGACGCCCTGGAGCAGGACGCCCAGCCCGATCGCGCCTGGCGCCTGCGCGCCGCGCTGTGGCGCGAGGCGCGGCGGCCGGACTTCGTGGCGGGGCCGGGTGAGCTGGCAGACGCGCGTCGCGCCGCCCATGCCCGTCTCGCCGCGACCCAGCGCCCCGGCGACGCCCGGCTCGTCCTGCTGAGGGAACTGCTGGCGCTGGACCGGCGCGACGGCGAAGGAATCTCCGCGCCGGTCAAGGAACTGGTCCTCGGCTGGTTCCAGGACGGCGGCGAATACACCGCGCAACGGGGTTTCCTCTGGCAGCAGTACGCCGCCAACCTCGCCAAGCCGCTGTGGGCCGAGGTCACCGCGGCGCTGGCGATCGACGAGCGCAGCGAGCTTCTGGCGCTGCGGGAGCGGCATGACGAGCGCTTGCCGCGCTACGACCGCAGCAACGCCGCGCGGCGCGTCGGCGACCTGCGGCTGGCGACGAGCTACGCCTTCGAGTCCCAGGAAGTGGAGCCCGACGACGACACCACCCATCTCCAGCTCGCCGAGGCGCTGCTCGAAGGCGCCCACCGCGCCGGCGGCAGGCTAGCCGACGGCGTCGCCGGCGCCCTGGAGGAGCGGGTGGCGGCCGCCGAACTCGATCTCGCCCTTGCCCCCAACCTGCGGCTTTCCTTCGTCCTGAGCAGCACCGCGCGCACCAGCCTCGATACCGCCAGCATCGGCGAGGTGCCGGCCACGGACCGGCTGGCCGAGATGCAGCTCGCCTGGAGTCATGACGACGGCGTGACGCGGATGGCCCTTGGCCGGCGCCGCAGTTTCGGCGCCACCACGCCGCTGCGCATCGAGCGCGAGCAGAACATCGACCGGCGCCTCGGCGTTGGCCTGAGCCTGGGCCGCCACATTCCGGCCCAGGACAGCGCGGCCCTGCGCGCCGCCGGCATGCAGGACCGGGTGGCGCTGGACGCGCGCTACCAGGTGTCGCGCGTGGATCGCCTGGCGGCGCAGTGGAGTCGCTCGCGGCTGCTCGGCCAGACCGGCACCGCCTTCGGCAGCGGCGAGCTGTGGTACCTGGAGTACGTCCACGGGCTGCGCAACGAACTGTCCGACCTGGAGGTCTCGGCCTTCGCCTCGCGGTCGAGCTACACGCGCGACGAGGGCAGTTTCGACGAAGCCCTGCGGCCGCTGCTGCCGCAGGGCAGCAGCGACATGGCCGCCCTCTTCGTCCCCGACGGCGCAAGCCTTGCCGGGCTGCGGCTGTCATCGAACGTGCGCCTGCGCCAGGATTACACTCGCGCGCTGCGGCCCTATTTTTCGCTGGCGCTGACCACCAGCCCCACCCTCGGCTCCGGCTATGACATATTGCTGGGGATGGCGGGCAGCGTGCTCGGCGCCGATCACTTTCATGTCGGCTGGAGCCTGAACAAGGGCGGCAGCGCGGCGTTCAGCCGTACGCGGGATTTCGGGCTGAGTTACCGCTTGTATTTCTGAGGAGCAGAGCGATGGGAAGAACGGCAACGGGACTGGCGGGCTGGCTGGCAAGGCTCGTCATGGCGGTCATGACATTCGCGGCGGCGGGCTGCGCGGTGGTCGATTCGAGCGGCCCCTCCGGTGCCGACCGCGGCGCGCGCTGGGCACTGCTGCCCTTCGCCAACCATACCGAGACGCCGCTTGCCGGCAACCGCGCCGAGGCGATCACCGAAGCGCTGCTCGGCGCGCGGGGGGTGGGCAATGTTGCCCGCTATCCCGCGTCGCTCGCCCGGGACAGCCTGTTCGAGGCCGATGCCGAGCGTCGCACCGAAGATGAGGCGCGTGCCTGGGCGAAGTCTTCCGGCGCGCGCTACGCCGTCACCGGTGCGGTGGACGAGTGGCGCTACAAGGTGGGGGTGGACGGCGAGCCGGCGGTCGGTGTGGCGCTCGCCATCGTCAACCTGGCGGACGATCGCGTCATCTGGAGCGGCGTCGGCGGCAAGAGCGGCTGGAGCCGCGAGGCCCTGGCCGCCGTGGCGCAGAAGCTGATCGGCGAACTCCTCGACCAGGCCCTGGAAACGCCGCGCAAGTGAATCCGGGTCGCGGCCCCATCCCGTTGCGCCCATGACGCTGCTGCGCTTCATCGCGCCACTGGACGTCCATCGCATGGCGGTGGTCGAGTCGCTGCTGCTGCCGGTGGTGCTGGTGGTGGCGGGCATCTGGCTCAATCCCCTCGACCCGCTGGGGGTGCGCAGCGAGTTTCCGTGGGTGTGGCTGGCGCCGGCGCTGCTGGCCTTGCGCTACGGACCCTTCGCCGGGCTTGGCGGCGCCCTGGTGCTGGTGGCGGCATGGTTCGGGCTTCAGCCGCTGGGATTCATCCGCGGCGAGTTTCCCAAGCTGTTCTTCCTCGGCGGACTGTTCGCGGTGATGCTTTGCGGCGAGTTCGCCTCGATCTGGCGCTCGCGCGTGCGCCGCGCCGAGGCGATGCAGGTGTACCTGGACCGGCGGCTGGAGCATCTCACCCATCAGCATTACCTGCTGCGCCTGTCCCACGATCGCCTGGAGCAGGATCTGATCGCGCGTCCGATGGCGATGCGCGACGCGCTGACGGCGCTGCGCGAGATTTCCGCTGGGCCGCAGACGGCCGGCGGCCTGCCCGGCGCCGACATCCTCCTGCGCCAGCTTGCCCAGTTCTGCCAGCTCGAATCGGGCGCCCTGTTCCGGGTGCGCGAGGGCAAGGTGCTGCCCGGGCCGGTGGCGAGCATCGGTGTGCCCTTCGATCTCGACCCGGCCGATCCGCTGCTGCGATTCGCGCTCGAACGGAAGGGGCTCGCCCATGTGCAGTCGGAGGGTGCCGACGGCCGCACCCGCTACCTCGTGGCCGCGCCGCTGTCGGTGGTCGACGCTCCGCCTTTCGGCCTGCTGGTGGTGCAGCGCATTCCCTTCTTCGCGCTGACCGACGAGACCATGCAGACCCTCAACCTGATGCTGAGCTACTACGCCGGCGGCATCGACGCCCGCGCCACCGCGGCGCCGGTGCTGGACAAGGTGCCGGGCTGCCCGATGGACTTCGCCTTCGAACTGATGCGCCTGTGGCGCATCCGCGGCGATGCGGGCGTGAGGAGCGCGCTGGTGGCTCTTTCCTTCGCACCCCAGGAGGGATTCGAATACCTGCCCGAGGCGCTGCATCTCCAGCAGCGCACGCTGGACGTGACCTGGATGATCGACAAAGGCGGGCGCCGGGTGCTCGCCACGCTGATGCCTCTGGCATCGCTGTCGGCGACCGAAGGATACTTCGCCCGCGTTGAGGAGTGGCTGCGCCGGCAGCACGGCGGCACCCTGGCCGATGCCGGCGTCGGCCAGCACGTGCTGCTGGTGGATGAAATCGAACCGGTGGCCTTGCTGCAGCAGTTGTTCAGGATCACCGGTGTTGGCCAACGGGATTAAGCTCGGCAGCGGCGCCCTGGCGCTGGAGCTGGCGGCCTGGGCGCAGCTTGCCGTCGGCGGCGCGGGCGAGGCCGACCTGGTGATTTACCTGAGCGCCCATGGCGGCGCCGCGGCGCTGCTGGCGGTGTTCTGCTTCGGCTTCCTGCCGCCCGACTATCGCACGCCGCGGCTGCCGGTGGTGCTGCTGCTGTTCGTGGTGATCTTCTTCATACCGGTGCTGGGCTTCGTCGGCGCGCTGACGACGATACTGATGGTGCCCATGCTGCCGCGGCTCGCCGCGCCGGTGAAGTTCCGCTCGGTGCAACTGCCGGAGCTCGATCCCCACGAGCGCGTCGGCGGCATGGGTTTCCGCCAGCCGGGCATGCGCGGCTTTCTCGGCAACGCGCAGGCGCCGGTCGCGATGCGCCTGCGCGCTCTGGTGGCCTTGTCCAACGTGCCGGCGCGGCTTGCCAGTCCGCTGCTGCGCGATCTGCTGGCAGACCCGGCGGAGGATCTGCGCCTCCTTGCCTATGGCATGCTGGACAGCCAGGAGAAAAAGCTCAACGGCGCGATCCATGCCCAACTCCAGGCGCGCCAGAACGCTGCGCACGAGGCAGCGCACGAGACAGCGCGCGCCGCGGCGGCGGCCAAGCTGGCGGCCCTTTACTGGGAACTGGTCTATCAGGGGCTGGTGCAGGGCGACCTCAAGCGCCATGCCTGCGAGCAGGGCCTGCGCCATGCCGCGGAGGCGCTGGCGGCGAACCCCGAAGACGCCGCTTTGTACTTCCTCCAGGGACGGCTGCTGCACGAGGATGCGCGCCCGGACGAGGCGCGCGTCGCCTATCGGGAAGCGCTGGGCCTGGGCCTGCCGGCCAACCGGGTGGTCCCCTACATGGCCGAGCTTGCCTATGACGAAGGCGATTTCGAGGAAGTGCGCAATCTGCTCGGGGTGCTGCGGGCCTGGCCCGATATGCCGCGGCTGGCGCCGGTGGTGAATTTCTGGGATCGCGCCTGATGCTGCCGCGCGCCGAATCCGCCGACATCGCCCTGCTGCTGGAAGGCACCTTCCCCTACGTGGCGGGGGGCGTATCGAGCTGGGTGAACCAGATCATCCGCGCCTTTCCCGACTACCGCTTCGCGCTGGTGTTCATCGGCAGCCGGCGCAGCGACTACGGCGAGATGCGTTACGCGCTGCCGGACAACGTCGTGCACCTCGAGACGCACTACCTGCACGAGCAATTGGGCGGGGCGCGGGACGACGTGCGCGGCATGCCGGGCGACGTCGCCGCCTTCGGCCGTGCCGACAGCCTGCACGACAGCTTCCGCGCGCTGCCGGGCGTGGAGCCGGACCTGTCGATGTTCCGCGAAGTCGCGCGCGACCTGATGCCGGGCGGTGCGCTCACGCTGCGCGAGTTTCTCCACAGCGAGCAGGCCTGGGACGCCATCACGGCGCGCTACCGCGCCCACTGCACCGACCCGTCCTTCGTGGATTACTTCTGGACGGTGCGCATCATGCACCAGCCGCTGTGGATGCTGGCGCGCATCGCAAGCGAGCTGATTCCCGTGCGCTGCCTGCACACCATCTCCACCGGCTACGCCGGCTTCCTCGGCGCCCTGCTCGCCAACACGCGCGGACTGCCGCTGATCCTTTCCGAGCACGGCATCTACACCAAGGAACGCAAGATCGACCTTTACCAGAACGAATGGATCCGCGACAACCGCAACGTGTTCCAGAAAGATCCGGCGGAACTGTCCTATTTCCGCCAGCTCTGGATCCGCTTCTTCGAATGGCTGGGCCGGCTCACCTACGACGCCGCCGATCCGATCATCGCGCTCTACGAAGCCAACCGGCAGCGCCAGATCGCCGACGGCGCGCCCGCGGCGCGCACCCGCAGCATTCCCAATGGCATAGACCTGAAGCGGCTGGCCGCGCTGCGCGCGAAGCGCCCCGCCGAGGATCCGCCGCCGGTGCTGTGCCTGATCGGGCGCGTGGTGCCGATCAAGGACGTCAAGACCTTCATCCGCGCCATGCGCATCGTCGTCAACCGCCTGCCCGGCGCCCAGGGCTGGATCGCCGGGCCGGAGGACGAGGACCGCGCCTACGCCGACGAATGCCGCAACCTCGCCGAGAGCCTCGGCCTCGCCGACCAGGTGAAGTTCCTCGGCTTTCAGAAGATCGACGAGCTGATGCCCAAGCTCGGGCTCGTGGTGCTGTCGTCGATCAGCGAGGCGCTGCCGCTGGTGATCCTCGAGGGCTATGCCGCCGGCGTGCCCTGCGTGGCGACCGATGTCGGTTCCTGCCGCCAGTTGATCGAAGGCCTCGGCGAGGAAGACACGGCCCTCGGCGTTGCCGGCGCGGTGGTGCGCATCGCCGATCCCCAGGGTCTGGCCGAGGCCGCCATCGAACTTCTGGAACCGCGGCGCTGGCGTGCCGCGCAGCAGGCCGGCATACGTCGCGTGGAGCGCTATTACACCGACGACCTGATGTTCGGCCGCTACCGCGAGGTCTATGGCCAGGCGCTGGCGCGGGCGAAGGAAGATGCGCCCGCGGACATTGCCGCCGGCACCGCCGATGCCGCGTAGGGCAGGCCGCGCCCGCCGTGCCGCAGGGCATGAATTGCTCCCTCTCCCGCCCCGCTTGCAAGCGGGGCGAGGGAACCGTTCTGCGACCTTCATGCGATTGCCCTGCGCCGTGCCGCCAAAACGCTCTGCCCGGGCCGCGCGTCCGGTAAAATCAGCCAACCCTTATTGACCGGAGTCACCGAAACGCCATGCCACTGCCATCCAAATTGACGGGCCGCCTGCTTGCCGCCGCAGTGATCGGCCTTGCCGCCGTGCCCGCCGCCCATGCCACGGACATGGGAGCGATCGAGGCCAATGCCGAGCTTCAGGCCGGCAAGCTCAAGCTGATCGACATCCGCCGCCCCGACGAATGGCGTCAGACCGGCATCGCCAAGGGTGCGGCGCGCGTCAACATGCTGCATCCCGGCGGCGCGCAGGGCTTCGTCGATGCCATCCTCAAGGAAACGGACGGCAAGCGCGACGCACCCATCGCCCTCATCTGCCGCACCGGCAACCGTACCACCCAGGTGCAGAAGTTCCTCGAAGGCCAAGGCTTCACCAACGTCTACAACGTCAAGGAAGGCATGGTGGGCAGCGCTGCCGGCCCGGGCTGGATCAAGCGCGGTCTGCCGGTGGAAGACTGCTCGCGCTGCTGAGGGGCGGCGAGCGACTGGCAACGGGGGGGGGCTGACGGGCGCCTCGCCCCGGCGGGTGCGGCAAGCTTGCCGCGGCGCGCGCTTCGATGCAGGCCGGCTATGCTGCGCGCACTGCGACTTGCCCATCGAAGCCCATGCCCCCCGATCACTCCGCCAGCCAGCCGCGCCGCATCCTCCTCGCGGTGGCCGGCCTCAGCCCCCAGATCGTCACCGAAACGCTGCACGCCCTGTGCGTCGGCAGCGCCCCGGCCTTCGTCCCAACCGAACTACACCTGATCACCACCGCGGAGGGTGCCGAGCGCGCGCGGCTTGCTCTGCTGTCCGACGATCCCGGCTGGTTCCACCGCCTGCGCCGCGACTACGCCCTGCCCGAGATCGCGTTCGGCGACGCGCACATTCACGTGGTGCCCGACGCGGACGGCCGCCCGCTGGCCGACATCCGCACGCTCGACGACAACCGGCTGGCGGCGGACTTCATCACCGAGCAGGTGCGCGCCTTCACCGCCGACGATGCGAGCGCGCTGCACGTTTCCATCGCCGGCGGGCGCAAGACCATGGGCTTCTACGCCGGCTACGCCCTGTCGCTGTTCGGCCGCCCCCAGGACCGCCTGTCCCATGTGCTGGTGTCCGAGCCCTTCGAGTCGAGCTGGGAATTCTTCTATCCCACGCCCTACAGCCGCGTCATCACCACCCGCGACAACAAGCTCGCCGATACCGCAGCCGCCCGCGTGACGCTGGCCGAGATCCCCTTCGTCAGCCTGCGCCGCGGCCTGCCCGAGGCGCTGCTGGCCGGGCGTGCGCGCTTCAACGACACCGTCGCCGCGGCGCGCGCCGCGCTGGGACCGGCGGAACTGGTCATCGACCTCGCGCGGCGGCGCGTCCGCCACTGCGGCATCGAGTTCAGCCTGCCGCCGGCCGAACTCGCCCTGCTGAGCCTGTTCGCCCGCCGCGCACGGGAAGGCGGATCGCCCCTTGCCGCCCCGCCCAAGGGCGCCCCCGACCGGGACTGGGCGCGGCACTACCTCGCCGAGCTGCGCCGCGCCAGCGGTCCCGCGGCCGACCTCGACGTCACGGAGTACGCCCTGCGCGACGGCATGGACGGCGACTACTTCTCCCAGCACCTGTCCAAGCTGCGCCGCGCCCTGCGCCGCAACGCGGGCGCCGATGCCGCGCGCCTGATCGACGACGGCGGCTGCCGTCCGCGCCGCTACCGCCTCGCACTGCCGCGCGCGGCGGTGCGTTTCGACCAGATCGAATCACACTGAAAGTCAGACTCCAGGGACCGCCATGAACGACACGCTGATCACCTGCCCCCAATGCGGGCACCGCTTTCCCGTCACCGAGGCGCTCGCCGCCCAGGTCCACGGCCAGATCGAGGCGGCGCTGCGCGCCGATTTCGAAACCCGCCAGCGCGTCGCGGTCGCGGCAGCCCAGGCTGCCCTGAAGGAGGAGGCGGCACGCGAACGCCGGCTGATCGAGGGCCAACTCGCCGAACAGCAGCAGAAGACGCGCCAGGCGCAGGACGCCGAACTGGTCCTGCGCAAGGAGAAGTCGGCGCTGGAGCAGCGCGGCCGCGAGCTCGATCTCGAAGTCGCGCGCAAGCTCAACGCCGAGAAGGCCAAGATCGAAGAGAGCCTGCGCAAGAGTGCCGCCGACGAGCAGGCGCTCAAGCTGGGCGAAAAGGACCAGCAGATCGCCGACCTCAAGAAGCTCGTCGACGAGATGAAGCGCAAGAGCGAGCAGGGCTCGCAGGAGCGCCAGGGCGAGGTGCTGGAGCTGGACATCCAGGCCGCGCTGGAGGCGCGCTTTCCCCACGACCTCATACGCCCGGTGCCCAGGGGCATGCAGGGCGCCGACCTGATCCAGGAGGTGCGCGACGCCTCCCTTGCCCCCTGCGGCAGCATCGTGTGGGAGGTGAAGAACACCCGCCACTTCCAGCCGGCATGGATCGCCAAGCTCAAGGACGACCAGCGCGCCTGCGGCGCCGCCGTCGCGGTGCTGGTCTCGGTGGCCCCGCCCGAGGGCATGCGCGGCTTCGGCCAGGTCAATGGCGTGTGGGTGGCGGGGCTGGAGGTCTGGCCGGCAGTGGCCGCGGCGCTGCGCGACCAGCTCATCCAGGTGGCATTCGCGCGCAACGCCGCCACCGGCATGAACGACAAGATGGAGGCGCTCTACCGCTACCTCGCCGGCGACGCCTTCCGCCACAAGGTCGAGGCCATCGTCGAAGCCTTCACCGCGCTGCGCGAACAGCTCGACCGCGAGCGCCGCGCCATGGAAAAACTGTGGAAGGAGCGCGAGAAGCAGCTCGAACGCATCATCAGCAGCACCGCCGGCATGTACGGCGAACTGCGCGGCACCATCGGCCAGGCGCTGCAGCCCATCGCCTCGCTGGAGCTGGACGATGGCATACTGCCGGCGCAGCCGCCGCGGCTGCCGGGAAATTGAAGCCGGCCCGCATCTGCCTTGGCAGTAATCCAGAAAACGTGTTGAACATCGAAACGCTTGCGACGGATCTCGAAGGGCACGACGCTGCAGCTTCCATGCCGCCGCTGCCGCTCGCCCGCTACCGCGCCCGGTTCGCGGCCGATGGACCGGTCCACTTCGGCGACTTCCCGGGCAACGCCTGGCGCGGTGCGCTGGGCCACGCCTTGCGGCGCACGGTGTGCGTCACCCGCGCCCCGGCCTGCACGGGTTGTATGCTCTACCGTTCCTGTCTCTACCCATATTTCTTCGAGACACCGCCCGCGGCCGACGCGGCGAAGATGCGGCGCTATGCCAACGCACCCCATCCTTTCGTGCTCGAACCGCAGACACAAGCGCCCGGTCGTGATGCCATGCTCGGCTTCACCCTCGTCGGCCGCGCCAATGACCACCTGCCGGTGTTCGTCCACGCCCTGCGCGGAGCAGCGGCAAGCCCACGTGGCGTGGCTGGCAACCGTATGGAATAACGCGGCCTGGAGCAGGAGGAAAGCGTGGGCAGCGGCGACTGGCGCGCGATCGTCGATCCCGAGGGCAGGCCGAGCGCCGCGCCACCGCAAGTTGCGCCGTGCCCACCGGCACCAAGAGTCGGCTTCGCCGTCGACTTGCGCACGCCGCTGCGCGTCAAGCGCGACGGCCTGCTCGTGCGCCCAGCCGCGTTCCGCTTCGCCGACCTGTTCGGCAACGTCCTGCGCCGCATCTCCATGCTGATCGAGTTCCACACCGGGACCACCCTGGAGGCCGACTTCCGCCGTCTCAATAACGTCGCTCGCGGCATCGAGGCGCGCGGCGAACTGCGCTGGCACCACCAGAGCCGCTATTCCGCCCGCCAAAGTCAGTCCATGGACTTCGGCGGTCTGGTCGGCACGCTGCATCTCGATGCCGAGGGCATGACCGAGCTGTGGCCCTACCTCTGGCTGGGTCAGTGGGTGCACGCCGGCACCGGCGCGACGATGGGCCTGGGCGAATACCGCATCGCAAGCTTGCCGGACGCGCCGGTGCGCGCGGCCGGGGCAGAATGATTCTCCTCGTAGGGCGGGCCGTGCCCGCCGGCGCAAAAACCAAGATGGAGAGAAGATTGTGAAGACACTGCACTACCGCGTGAGCTTCGTGACACCGGCCTTCCTCGGCGGCGCCGACCAGTCGGCGCAGTGGCGCACGCCGCCCTTCAAGGCGCTGTTGCGGCAGTGGTGGCGGGTTGCCTACGCCGCCGATCACCACTTCGGGGTGACCGTGGAGGCGATGCGCAGGGAGGAGGGGTTCCTGTTCGGCAATGCCTGGCTGTCGCATAACGAAGGCAACAAGGAGGTCACTGACTATCGCAAGAGTCTGGTTCGCATTCGGCTCGACAAATGGGAACAGGAAAAGCCGGCAGCTGGCAAGGTCTGGAGCAACCAACGGTATTTCATCCGGAAACCGAAAAGACGGGTTTCAAGGTCGGACCCCATGCTTACCTGGGCTACGGTCCGCTCGATGGCCGCGGGAATACCCAATTCGACAAGAAGCGCAATGCCGCCATCCAGGCGGGAGAAGGCGCGGAACTGCGTCTCGCTTGTCCAGAAGTGGAGGAAGGTCGGCTACGTACCGCGCTCTGGCTGATCGACCGCTGCGGCACCGTCGGCGGCCGCAGCCGAAACGGCTGGGGATCGTTCTCCCTCACACCCCTCGACGGAACGCCGGCCCTGGCCGGCGAACTGCCAATGCGCCCATGGCGCGATGCTCTGGAAATCGACTGGCCCCATGCCATCGGATCCAACGAGGACGGCGCGCTGGTCTGGACCACGAAGGGATTCTCGGACTGGAAGCAACTGATGCGCGAGCTTGCCATTGTCAAGATTGGCCTCCGAACCCAGCTCACCTACGCCCTCGTCAGTTCGAACGGCGATAGGCCCATCATCAAGAAAGGGGAGCAAGTGGGCATCAACCATGGCAGCCCGCAGCTGCGGCATTGGATTTCCTATCCCGTCACGAATCACCCTGTATCGCCATGGGGCGGGAACGCGCGCCTGCCAAACAGCCTGCGATTCAAGGTCCGCCCCGACGCGCACGATCCGGCGAAGCGGGTGGGCGTGATCTTCCATGTCCCCTGCCGGCCGCCACAAGGCTTCCAACCCGACCAGCAGGCGATCGAGGATACGTGGCAGGCCGTTCATGCCCTGCTCGATGACCTGACAAATCCTCCCGCCGTGCGCAGCTACGCATCAATCGTCGATGGGCAACGCCGGGCGCAGCTCAGGACGGGACTGGACGGCGTGACGCTCGCCCGGAGCGCGCAATGACGGCCTGCGTCTTGCTCGGATTGCAGCCTCGCCGCCTGCCGACCCCCGGCGATCAGCCGAGCGCAACAAAAGTCAGCCGCTGCGCTACGGTGGCAATCGCCTCGAAATCCCGGTCGTCGTGCAGCAGGGGCGCGTCGTGCTCGATGGCCAGTTGCGCAATGAGGCAGTCGTGGGGACTTCTGGGCGTTATGCCCCGCCAGCGGCAGCGTGCGTACAGCGCGCCGGCATCGGCGTATGTCTGGCGCGAAGGCAGCAGCACCGGCAGGCGCTCGAAGTGTGCGCGCAGTTCGGCGAGTTGCGCCTCGCCCCTGGCGCCCTGCAGCAACTCCTGCACCACGACCGGCGCCAGCACGATGTCCTCCTCGTCTATCAGGCGGTCGAGCAGGACAGTCGCCGGACGGCTTCCCTTGCGCAGCCAGTCGATCCAGACCGAAGTGTCAACGAGGACCATGAGGATCACGGCCCATCGCGGCACGAACCGCGCGCACGTCGTAGCCGGGGTCGATCAAGTCGCGGCCAACCAAGTCACGCAGCCCGCGCTGAGAACTGCGAGCCACAAGCTCCCGCAAGGCACGGTCGACCACTTCCTTCTTGGTGCGCGCCCGCGTCACGCGCATGGCCTCGGCAACCAGTTCGTCGTCCAGGTCAATATTGGTCCGCATGGCATACACCTCCTGATGTGTATTGTAAGGGCGCCCGCAAGGCGCGGCAAACTTTTGGCCCACCGGTAGAGAACCCATGCCCGTGAACGATGAAATCCTCTGGCAAACCAAGCTCGCCGCCCGACTCCACGATCCCGTCGCGGTGCTGGTATCGGTGGCGCTGCCCGAGGGCATGCGCGGCCTCGGCCAGGTCAATGGCGTGTGGGTGGCGGGGCTGGAGGTCTGGCCGGCAGTGGCCGCGGCGCTGCGCGAGCAGCTCATCCAGGTGGCATTCGCGCGCAACGCCGCCACCGGCATGAACGACAAGATGGAGGCGCTCTACCGCTACCTCGCCGGCGACGCCTTCCGCCACAAGGTCGAGGCCATCGTCGAAGCCTTCACCGCGCTGCGCGAACAGCTCGACCGCGAGCGCCGCGCCATGGAAAAACTGTGGAAGGAGCGCGAGAAGCAGCTCGAACGCATCATCAGCAGCACCGCCGGCATGTACGGCGAACTGCGCGGCACCATCGGCCAGGCGCTGCAGCCCATCGCCTCGCTGGAGCTGGACGATGGCATACTGCCGGCGCAGCCGCCGCGGCTGCCGGGAACTTGAAGCCGGCCCGCATCTGCCTTGGCAGCAATCCAGAAAACGTGTTGAACATCGAAACGCTTGCGACGGATCTCGAAGGGCACGACGCTGCAGCTTCCATGCCGCCGCTGCCGCTCGCCCGCTACCGCGCCCGGTTCGCGGCCGATGGACCGGTCCACTTCGGCGACTTCCCGGGCAACGCCTGGCGCGGTGCGCTGGGCCACGCCTTGCGGCGCACGGTGTGCGTCACCCGTGCCCCGGCCTGCACGGGTTGTATGCGCTACCGTTCCTGTCTCTACCCATATTTCTTCGAGACACCGCCCGCGGCCGACGCGGCGATGCTGCGGACGAATCTTGCCTACCAGTTCGGACGACAGGGCGGTGATCGCGAACTGGCAATGCGTCTCGCGGATTATGTCGCTCGTCATCACCAGGACAGGGCGCCCGGGATGCTGAGCGATTTCCTCCTGGTCGCCGAATTCCTCGCCCGCAACACCCGCCGTCCGGAGGCCGGATCATGAGCACCTGGCGCTTCGTCCAGCCCGTCGACACTCTTAGCCTGCGCGGCAACAAGCTCTTCGGCGCTGCCGGCGATTTCGGCGAGTCCTTCTTCCCGCCCAAGCCGTCCGTGCTGGCCGGCGCGTTGCGGTCGCTGCTGCTTGCGCAGGCCGCGGACGAGATACCGGGTTTCGCTCGTGACAGCGTCCGGCTTTCTGACCCGCAGCTCGATCGCATCCTCGGCACGCCGGCCGAGCCTGGCGCGTTCGAGTTGCGCAGCGTCTTGCCGGCCTGCCGTGGCGGCGATGGCGAAACGCGCGTCCTGCTTCCCCTGCCCGCGGACCTGTTGGTCTTTGACGAGGGCGCCACCGTGTGCGCCATGACGCCGCAGGCGCTGCCTCCCGGCGTATCGGCCGGCATCCCGAATGGCTTGCCCAAGGTGGCTGTTCTGCGACAGGCTGTTGCGGCCAAACCGGAAGGTGGCTGGCTTCTTTCCGAGGAGGGGATCGCGAACCATCTGGCCGGCGTGCCGGTGAGGGCCGAGCATCTCGTGAAGCAGTCGCAGCTATGGTCGCGCGAGCTTCGAGTCGGCATCGGTCTCTCTCGCGCGTCCCGCACTGCCGAGGACCGCAAGTTGTTCACGGTCGAGCACACCGTTGCACGCCAGCCTGAACACGGCGGACTCGCTGTTGGGCTCGCGGTGGAATTGGCCGGCACGGAAGAGCGCCTGCCCGCAACCGGCTTCGTTCGGCTCGGGGGCGATGGGCGCGCGGCCGCGATTTCGCCAATGAGTCCACCCGCCATCACACCAGCGCTCGACGCCATTGTGCGCTCACGGCGCTTCCGGCTGATCCTTACCGCCCCCGGCCTGTTTGCCGCGGGCTGGCGGCCGACGCTTCCCGAAGGTCTCGAAACCGCACTCGCCTGCGCTGCCGTGCCCCGCTTCGAAGTGGTTTCGGGGTGGGACCTAGCGCGCTGGGCGCCCAAGGACGCCGAGCGCGCCGCACCCGCTGGCAGCGTCTACTGGTTCGACGATTTCCGCGGGGATCCCGGCAAGCTTGCCGAGTGGGTGGCAAACGGGCTTTGGGGTGACAATCCCGACCGTCAGCGCCGGGCCGAAGGATTCAATCGGGCATGGCTCGCGGCCTGGCCGGAAAACTGAAGGAGACGAACATGCGTGCGCATCGCATCAAGACCCACGTGACGCCCAATCAACCCCTCGTGGTGCCCCTGCCCGACGACATGCCGGAGGGGGATGTGGAAATCATCGTCCTGTATCCAGAGCCGGCATCCAGGCCCGGCAGCTTCTCCTCGCTGCGGGAATTCGACGCCTGGTTGCGGCAGCAGCCGCCGGGCGAGCGCAGCAAGGAGGAAATAGATCGCCAGATCGAGGACGAGAGAGCCGCCTGGGACTGACCATGCGGCGCGTTTACCTCGACTCGTGCATCGCGATCTACTACGTGGAGCACCACGCCACTCTGTCTGCGCGCGTGGCGACGGCGCTGTTTCCCGCCACGGGCGACCAGCCGGCGGCCGTCTTCTCCGATCTGACTCGCCTGGAATGCCGGGTGTTGCCGTTGCGGCAAGGCAAGCAGGCCCTGCTCGCCCGCTACGACGAGTTCTTCGATCTACCGGATTGCATCAAGGCCGGAGTTGACACGGGGGTTTTCGACCTCGCGACGGAATTGCGGGCGCGGCACGGCCTCAAGACGCCGGACGCGCTGCACCTTGCCGCCGCGCTGCGGGCCGGCTGAGACGAGTTCTGGACCAACGACGAGCGTCTGGCCAAGGCCGCTGCCGGCTGCATCGGCATCGTCGTGTTCGACGAGAAATAAGGGAGCGCAAATGTTCGAACAAACCCGCCTGTTGTTCCTCTATGCCGTCAGCCCGGTCCACATGGGCGCGGGGCAAGCCATCGGTGTCATTGACAACCCCATACAGCGCGAGCGGCACACCGACCACCCGATGATGGCCGGCTCCGGCCTGAAGGGTGCGCTGCGGCATCATCTGGAGCGCCAATGGGACGCGCCGCGTGTGGTCAGCCTTTTCGGTCCCGAGTCCAACGCGTCGGACCATGCCGGTTGCGTGAGTTTCGGCGACGCGCAACTGGTGGCCTTCCCGGTGAGAAGCCTCAAGCGTGCCTTCGTCTATGCCACGTCTCCGGTGGCGCTCGGGCGGCTCAAGCGCCTCGCCACGCTGGCGGGTTGCGCGCCGGCCTGGGAGGTGCCCGAGGTCGCCACCGAGCATGCGGTGGTTATCGATACTGGCGTTCTGACCAGTGGCCGGCTGGTGCTGGAGGCGTTCGACTTCGCGGCCCATGAGTCCGACAAGCTGAAGACCATCGCCGATTGGCTGGCCGAAAACGCACTGCCGCACGGCCCGGCCCACGAACACTTCCGCGAGAAGATGCGCGCCGACCTGGTACTGCTGCCCGACGATGCCTTCAGCCACTTCGTGAGAAATGCCACCGTCGTGGAAGCACATGTGCGGATCGACAACGATACGGGCACTGCCGCGGACACCGGCCTGTTCTACACGGAGAGCCTGCCCCCCGAAAGCCCGCTGGTTTCCCCGGTGCTGGCCTCGGTTGAGCGTAGCTCGAAGAAGGGGCGCAAGGGTGAGCCGCTGACGGCGAAGCAGGTGATGCAGACTCTCGTGACCGGCTACGACACGGAGGAGGGCGAAGCTGTGGCGCCCAAGCCCGGCCTCGACGGGGCCTTGATATACCGATTACGGGTAGCCTTTACGTTATTGCGAAGGACTGGAAATTTGGGGTGAGCAAGGATTGTAGTGCGTGACGATGAGTGGTCTTGGTTTGGCTCAGGCAGGACTGGATGGCGGTGGTAAATGCGGCATTATGTAGCACGCACCCCAAGACCCTGAGTTGCTGGTAGGCCAGAATGTCCCGGAATTTGATGAACGGGAGGCATTCATGGCTGAATCCATCGTCGTGTCCGGCCTGGTGGCGAAGCACCGGGAGATCGCCGGGTGGATCGACCATCATCGCAAGGAAATCGAGCGCCTGGGCGCGGAGCTCACGCACCTGGACGCCACCCTCAAGCTGTTCTCCCCCGATCTGGACCTGCGTTCGCTCAAGCCGAAGGCGCCCAGACAACGCAACGTCGTCTTCCGCTCCGGCGAAGTGCCGCGCTTCATCCTCGATGCCCTGCGCGAAGCCGGGCGCCCTCTCGCCGGCCACGCCCTGGCCGAGCGGGCCGTGGCGCTCAAGGGCCTGGACAGCACCCCGGAAACACTGCGCGCCGTGCAGAAGTCCCTCACCACCGCCCTCAAGACCATCGCCGGCAAGGGCACGATCACCGAAGGCCCGATGCAGGGACAGGCCCGCACCTGGCGCATCGCCTGAGCTACGCCGCCAGGCGCTCGTCTTCGCGCTTGTTGCCCTGCCAGTAGCCGCACCAGTCCCGGCTCGTGGGGGTGTGCGCGCAGCGGGTGACGATGTCGTTGAAGATCCTGCCGTTCGCCCAGCGCCGAGTGTCCTCCCGGTACGCGATCTCGTTGGCGTACACGTCCAGGTACTTCACGCTCACCTTGTGGATCTGGCCGATCTGCATCCGGCGCAAGCGGCTGAAGTAGCTCTCCGCCTGATTGTTCGTCGTGCCGTCCTCGGCCCGGTACTCCTGGCTGTGGTTCACGCGACGCACCGCGTACTTGGCGTGAAGCAGGTCGTAGGCGTCGGATTCGTCGGCGCAGAGCACGGCACCGGCGGCGACGTGCTCGGGCACCAGCTTGCCCATGGCGGCCTGAGTCTCCTTCTTGACGATGAAAGTCAGGGTGCGCTTCGCGCCCACGCCTTCATCGTTGGCGGCGTGGCACTCGCGCATCACCACGATGCAGCGCTTGTCGGGTGACTGGTTCTCGGCCAGCCGGCGGTCCGCCCGGTCCTCCTTGCGGTTCTCGGACGCACGATTGCCGCCCACGTAGGCGCCGTCCATGTGCACCTCGCCCTGGAGCGGCTGGTCGTCCATCGGGTGCAGGGATTCGCGCAACTTGTGCAGGAGGACGTAGGCGCTCTTGTGCTGCACGCCCAGGTCGCGTGCCATCTGCAGGGCAGAGATGCCCTTGACCGCGTTGGTGTAGAGCAAGGCGGCGGCCAGGTACAGGCGCAGGGGCAGCTTGTGGTGCGCGAACAGGGTGCCGCTGGTCACGGAGAAATCGTCGCCGCAGGCCGCGCAGCGCCAGATCAGGCGCGCCGGGCGGAAGTAGTGCCTGTGGATCGTGCCGCAGTGCGGGCACGTCACTTCCTCGCCGTCGCCCCAGCGCATGCGCCGGAACAGGGCGAAGGCGTCCAGATCAGTCATCGCCAGCACCTGCGGCAGCGACAGGGTGCGGGCTTCGGCTTTCAGAAGGAAGTGCAGCGGCATGTGTAGCCCCAAGGTGGTGGTCTTGAGGCTCATTCTGCGCCGGGCGGAGGCTCATACCGTGAGCCTGACGCTCACCACAGGCCATCCGGCCTCCTTGGGGTAGCTGCTACATAATGCCGCAAGATTGGCGATGTGTCGATGCGTGAGGCGCTGCGTTTCAAGGGAAAGATTCTCGGGGCAACGGTATCGCGCACTGCCGAGCGCTGGTTCGTTGCCATCCAGGTCGAGGTGCCCGATGCCGTGTTTTACCGACAACGCAATGGCAATGCGATTGAAGGCGTCGATCTGGGCATCAAGGCCGCAGCCACGCTGTCCAGCGGCGAGGCCATTGAGGCACCCAAACCGCTCAAGGCGGCGTTGCGCCGGCTGAAGATTCGTGGACGGCGTCTGAGCCGCAAAGTGGAAGCGGCGAAGGTCAAGGCCGGGTTTGTACCCAAGGCCAATCTGCCCAAAGGCACGAAACTTCCTGCTTCGAACAATCGCAAGAAGTCTGCTGCGACATTGGCAAGGCTGCACGCCCGCGTTGCCAATGTCCGAGCGGATTTCACCCACAAGCTCACGATCCGGCTCTGCCGCAAAAACCAAGCGGTGGTGATCGAGGATTTGAACGTCAAGGGCATGCTGGCGAACGATAAACTCGCCCGCGCCATCAGCGACGTGGGCTTTGGGATGTTTCGCTTGAAGCTCGAATACAAGGCTGAACGTTACGGCACCCGGCTGGTCATTGCTGATCGCTGGTATCCGAGCAGCCGCTTGTGTTCGGTCTGTGGCTGGAAAAACGAGGCGTTGGCCTTGCGCGACCGGGAATGGACGTGTGCGCAGTGCGGCACACACCATGACCGCGATCTCAACGCGGCACGCAACCTCGAACGGCTGGCAACCGCAACTGCCCTACCCGTGGCGAGTCCGTCCGGCAACGGCGGCGCTGCCTCTGGAATGGTTCCAGAGACAGCCGGGAAAGTCACGCCTGTCAAATACGAATGTGGTCAGCAAGACACGTCGGGGCAGGAAAAGAACCGTGCGCATATTTGCGCACTTTCTTGATAGCAGAATCGGCTCGTGGTCGAGATCATGACGCCCCACGGCGACTACTACCAGGGAAAGAGCACGCCCCACGACGCGGGCAAGCCGAATCCGATCCCCTTTCTCGCCGTGCCCGCGGGCTCGGCTTTCCGCTTCGTCGTCGGTTTCGAGCAGGCGCTGTGGCCGAAACACCTCCCGCAGCCGGCGGACTGGAAAGCCCTGCTCGGCCGCATCTTCGAGCGCGCCTTCGACTGGCTCGGCTTCGGCGCGAAGACCGCGGTGGGTTACGGCGCGATGGAACGATTGAAGGCGGAGGAAATCGCCGCAACCAGAGCGGCTGTGGAAAAAGCCGCGCTGCGCTGCGAATGGGTCGAAGCGACGGTTCGGGAACTCGCCGCCAAGAATCGGGCGAGTGAGTCCGACACGCTGCGCGGAAAGGGATTGGCGGAAGCCTGGGTTGCGCTCACCGATCCTGCGCTCAAGGCCCGGGCGCTCGCGGACATCCGGGCACGCTGGCAGGCGGAAGGCTGGTGGGATGCGCCAACGGGGGGCGCCGCGAAGAAGGCACGCGCCCTCTACGAGTCCGGACACTGATCGCGGTCATGACCGACTTCTCCCGCATCATCGGCCGCCGCCAGCCCCCGCTCGCCGGCATCCTGCGCCCGCCCACCGACGAGGAACGCGCCTGGGTCAAGGCCATGGCGCAGCGGCACACATGCGTGCCCAGGGGCGTGTTCCGCTATCGCAGTCACACGGAAGCGAACGCCGACTGGGAGCTCTGGCAGGCCGCCGCGATCACCGAGGTCGCGCGTCTTGACTGAACCGCTCTACACCCGGCCTGCGCTGTGGGATGACGTCCTGAACCTGGCGCGGCGCCTCAATCGCCACGGCGCGCGTTATGTGCTGGTCGGTGGCTACGCGCTGGCCGCTCATGGCTTCACGCGCATGACCACCGACATCGACATCGCCGTGGCACCGGAAGCCGAGAACAACCGGCGCTGGATAGCGGCCCTCGCCGAATTGCCCGATGGGGCGGCGCAGGCCCTCGTCGGGGAGGACGACCCGTTCCAGGGCGAGCTCCTGCAAGCGATCCGCATCAACGACGAATTCACCGTCGATGTCATGCCTAGCTTCGCCGGCGTTGCTTTCGAAACGCTGGCTCATCATGCCGCCGTCCTGGCGTTCGAGGGCGAGCGCATCCCGGTGCTCGACCTTGCCGGCCTGCTGTTCACCAAGCAGGGGGAGCGCCCCAAGGATCAGGCAGATGCGGCACTGCTGCGCGCGGCGCTCGCCGCCCGTTCCGGAAAGACGCCATGACGACCATTCTCCTCGCCACCGTCGGCGGCTCGCACCAGCCGATCGTCACCGCGATCCGCGCCAACCGCCCCGAGCACGTCTTCTTCTTCTGCACCGATCGCGATCCGGCCACCGGCCAGCCGGGCTCGCGCGTGCAGATCGAGGGCAAGGGCGCCTGCATCAAGGCCGCGCCGAAGGACGACAAGCCGACCCTGACCAACATCCCGGCGCAATGCGGCCTCGCCGATGCCGATTGGGAACTGCGCATCGTGCCGGCGGACGACCTGGACGGCGCCTTTTCCGCCATGCGCGCCGCGCTGGCCGAGCTGCGCGGCCGCTTTCCGGCGGCGCGGCTGCTCGCCGACTACACCGGCGGCACCAAGACCATGACCGCCGCGCTGGTGCTCGCGGCCCTGGAAAGCGCCGATGTCGAACTCGGTCTGGTCACCGGCAGCCGCGGCGATCTGGTGCGGGTGGCCGACGGCACACAGGGCGCTGCCGCGGCGTCGGTCAACGGCGTGCGCCTGGCCCGCGCGATGCAGCCCTACCTCGATGCCTGGCGGCGCCACGCCTACTCCGAGGCCGCCGACGGGCTGGCGGCGCTGCCCGCGCCGCGCCAGCCCGGCCTGCGCGCGGCGCGGGACCGTGCGCGCGATCTCTCCGCCGCCTTCGCCGCCTGGGACCGCTTCGACCACCGTGCTGCCGCGGCGCTGTTCGATCTCTATGCCGGCGTCGCGGCGCCAGTGCTCGGCGCCTGGTACGCACCGCTGCGCGTGCTCGCCGGAAGCGACTCGCCCAAGCGCACCGGCCTGCTGATCTGGGACCTGTGGCTCAACGCGCTGCGCCGCGCCGCCGACGGCCGCCATGACGACGCCGTGGCGCGCGTCTATCGCGTCATCGAATGGAGCGCGCAATGGCTGCTGGAAACGCGTGCCGGGTTGCGCACCGCCGACCTGCCGGCGGAAGTTGCTGCGGCGGCGGGCATCGCGCCGGGGCGCGACGGCCGCTTTCAGGCGGGCCTGTGGGCGGCGTGGCAACTGGTGGAGAAGCACGTCGGCGGGCCGGCGGCGCAGTTCATCGCGGCGCAGCGCAGTTCCATGCTCGACCACCTGCGCCGGCGCAACGACTCCATCCTCGCCCACGGTTTTGCGCCCGTCGGGAAGGCCGAATGGCGTGCGTTGCAGGAGTGGTTCGAATCGTCCTTCGTCCCGATGCTGCGAGAGGAACTGCGGAGCGCCGGGCTGCGGGAGGCATCCCCTCAGTTGCCGGACGCATTCCCGGCGCTCTGCAGCGCCTGACTTGGCATCCCGAGGTACGATGGCAACCGTCGTCGTTCGTTCCCCTGCCTGCGGACCTTGAAGGAAAGTGCATGATTACCCCGGAGCAAATCGAATCTGCGGTTCACGCGATCGTCGACGCCGCGAATCCGGAACGAATCGTTCTATTCGGCTCCTATGCCCGCGGCGACGCGACCGATGACTCCGATCTGGACCTTCTCGTTATCGAGCGGGAGGTGAAGGACCGCGCCAAGGAAATGGTGCGCCTGCGCCGCGCCGTCAGGCCGCTGCGAGTTCCGGTCGATGTGCTGGTGTTCTCCGCCGACGAGGTTGCCAAGTGGGGCAGCCAGCCGGGTAGCGCACTGTACTGGGCGCTGCGCGAGGGGACGGTGGTCCATGGCTGAGCCAAGCATTCCACAGCAGCTCCTCGAAGCGGCGCGGCAGGACATGCTCGCTGCCATCGTCTTACGCGAGGTGCCGGAATTGAAGGACATGGTTGTCGGCTTTCACCTGCAGCAAGCTGCGGAGAAGGCCATCAAGGCCGTGCTGTCCGCTGCCGGAGTCCCATTCCGGCGTACGCATGACATCGCCGAACTCCTCGACCTTCTGACGGACAGCGGTTTGCCGGCACCGCCTAATTCGGACTGGCTGGACGAACTCAACCCTTATGCGGTGCAAGCCAGATACGGCATCGAGATTACGTCCGCTCTTGACCGTGCCCGCGGTGTCGAAGCGCTGACCGCGGTGATTGCTTGGGCAGCAGAAAGGGTGGCAACGAAGTGAGCCTTTCAGTGAGCAGCACAGTCGACTGGCCTGCTGCTGCCGTTGTTGGGGTGTGGCGGGCGATAAGGCTATATCCTATATTGTCCATACCGTTGTATGCGACACTTACAGTAAATTCTGAGATGAAAGGGATTACTGATGAAGGTCGCCACGGTAGCTGAAGATGGAATTTCTCTTGACGCCGGGCACATTGAAGATATCCGGCTTGCTTCGACCAAGATGACAGGCGCGGACCGAAGGGCGTTTCAGGCGCAGATGGCGCTGAAATATTGTGGCGGCAATCCTCGGCGGGCCGAGGACGTCTTCGGATGGGGTCGGCAGGCGGTGCGGCTTGGCCTGCATGAGAAGCGTAGCGGGATCGTTTGTCTTGGGCATCACAGGTTTTGCTGCGGCGCGAAACTGTGGGAGGACAAACATCCGGAGGTAGCGCGCGCGCTGTGGGAGATAGCGCAAAGTCATTCGCAACAGGATCCGACTTTTCGCACCACCTTGTCGTTCACCCGGTTGACCGCCGAGCAAGCCATCAAGCAGTTGCGGGGACACGGATTTGCCGATGAGGTGTTGCCCTCACGCAGCTGCATGTCGCAAGTGTTGAACCGCAACGGCTACCGGCTGCGTCCGGTGCTCAAGGCCAAACCCCAAAAAAAGTCCCAGAAACCGACGCCATCTTCGCCAACATCCAACAACAGGAGCGCGTTTGCCAAGGCGAAGCCGTCATGCGCCTGAGCATGGACTGCAAGGCGACGGTGAATATTGGCGACTACTCCCGGGGCGGCAAGACGCGGGGCGATAACCAGGCAGCGGACCACGATATGGGATGCGAGCAAAAACACACGCCGTTTGGTGTCGTCGATGAAGACAGTGGGCAACTGTATCTGTCCTTCGGCAGCTTGATGAAGAAGGGATTAAGACGTCCAGGATGAATCCGTCTTGGGTTGTGATCGGGCCAGCATCACTGCCCTGATGAAGAAGGGATTAAGACAGTAGGACACGTCGCATAGATCGCCATCACTTCGCCAGCATCACTGCCCTGATGAAGAAGGGATTTAGACTCTGAACGAGGCGGGTAAGGTCGCCGGTCAGGCGCGCCAGCATCACTGCCCTGATGAAGAAGGGATTAAGACATTGCCGCCAGGTGACACAGAACCCGCAGCCAGCGCCAGCTTATGAGGCAGCGCAACGCGTAGATGGGTTGTTGGAGGCGGACACGGTCCGCCCTACGCCGAGGATCAGCGCGATTCGCGTAGGGCGGCCCGTGTCCGCCGATTCCGCTGCGGTCGCAGATCGCGGCATTGGGGGGCAGCTTGTTTGCGCATCGCATCGCATCGACGACGAGCCGGCTCTCGGTTCGCGCGTCGATTCGATCCGGTCATACCCGGCGGGGCAATCGGGAGCCACCGGGGACGTCGATGGGTACCGGATCGGATTCAGCGGCTTCGTCGCAGAGGGTTGAGCCCGAATCGGCAAGCAACAATGCGGGTGCGCACACGAAATGCTGCGCGGCGGCCACGGGCCGCCCTACGAGGGGCGACGGCGCTCGGTGCGGCGGCGACGAAGCGGTGGCCGCGGGACCGCCCCCAATAAGGCGGACGGCCCTGGGGAGGGCGGCTACAGCCCGGGCACGCCCTCGTAAAGGGTGGCTAGCGGGATGCGGAAGCCGACGCTGGCGAGCACCAGTTCGTCGCCGGCGGCGAGCCTGATCGAACCCCAATCGGTGGTGCGGCGGTAGAGCGTTGCGGCGACGCTGTCCTGGGCGAGCAACAGGTATTCCTCCAGGGCGGGGATGTTGCGATAGGCCAGCAGCTTCTCGCGCCGGTCGATGCGCTCGGTGCCTTCCGACATCACCTCGACGAGCAGAATGGGCTGTTCGCGGTAGTAGCGGGCGTGGTCGTCGGGGCGGCAGGCGACCATGACGTCGGGGTAGTAGAAGTAATCGTCCTCGCCGACCCGCACGCGCACCTTCATGTCGGTGACGAAGGGTCGGCAGGGCCCGCCTCGCAGGTGGGTGTGCAGGGCCGTGGCGAGATTCAGGGCGAGGATGTTGTGCGCATCGCTGGCGCCGACCATGGCGTAAACCTCGCCCGACAGATACTCGTGGCGGGTGTCGGAGCGCAGCTCGCCCTCGATGTAGGCGTCGATGTCGAGCTTCGTGCTGGTCAGTGCCTCGGCCATGGCGAATCTCCTGCGGACTGCTGAGCGCCCAGTCTATACCGCCGCGACGGCTTTCCGCCATTGCCGGTCTGCGGCGCATCTGGGCAGGGCGTCGGAGCGGGGGCGCCTGCGGCGGGCGTTGCGCAGCGGATTTCCGCACTTGAGGCGCTAGGGCTTTCCTGACATGATTCCGGCCCATCGCGCGCCGGTTGTGGCGCCGCGCAATCAACCTCCCGGAGGAAGAATGAAAAAGACCGCTCTGCTGGCCGCAGCCCTGATGGCGCTGGCGATAAACGTCCAGGCGAAGGAATGGAAGGAAATCCGCATGGCGACCGAAGGCGCCTATCCTCCGTTCAACGAGGTCGGCCCGGACGGCGCGGTGCGCGGCCTCGACGTGGACATCGGCAACGCGCTCTGCGCGGAGCTGAAGGTCAAGTGCACCTGGGTCAAGCAGGAATGGGACGGCATGATTCCGGCACTGGTGGCGCGCAAGTTCGACGCCATCCTGGCCTCGATGTCGATCACCGAGGAGCGCAAGCAGAAGGTGGATTTCACCAACAAGTACTACGCCTCGCCGCTGGCGCTGATCGCCAAGTCCGGCTCGCCGCTCAAACCGACGGTGGAATCGCTCAAGGGCAAGAAGGTCGGCGTGCAGCGCGGCACGGTCTCCGACAACTACGCGACCAAGTTCTGGGACGGCAAGGGCGTGACCGTGGTCCGCTACGCCAAGCAGGACGAGGCCTATCTCGACCTCGGCTCGGGGCGCATGGACGCCGCCTTCGCCGATTTTTGGGAGGCCCAGGGCGGTTTTCTCGCCAAGCCCGAAGGCAAGGGCTACGCCGCGGCGGGCGAGAAGGTGTACGGCAAGACGCCGGAGGAGCGCGCGGTGGTGGGCGAGGGCATCGGCATCGCGGTGCGCAAGCAGGACAAGGATCTCAAGGAGCAACTCAACAAGGCGCTGGCGGCGATCCGCGCCAACGGCACCTACGAAAAGATCGCGAAGAAGTACTTCCAGGAAGACATTTACGGGCAGTAAGCCCCGATGCATGACGATCCGGCCGCGCCACCTTCGGGAGGCGCGGCTTTTTTCTTTCCGTCGGGCTGAGCCGTGGACAGCTTGATCGAGTACCTGCCGAGCATTCTGACCGGCGCCTGGGTGACGCTGCAGGTGGCGCTGGGCTCGCTGGCGCTGGCGCTGGCCTGCGGCCTGGCGGGCGCGGCGGCCAAGCTGTCGCGCTCGATCCCGCTGCGCTGGCTGGCGGCCACCTACACAACGGTGGTACGCGGCGTGCCCGACCTGGTGATGATGCTGCTGGTGTTCTACGGCGGCCAGGTGGCGGTGAATCACCTGATGGAGAAGCTCGATCTGGGCTACTTCGACCTCAATCCTTTCATCGCCGGCGTGACGACCATAGGCTTCATCTTCGGCGCCTACTTCACCGAGACTTTCCGCGGCGCCTTCCTCGCCGTGCCGGCGGGGCAGTTGGAGGCGGGCGCCGCCTTCGGCATGACGCGCTGGCAGGTGTTCGCCCGCATCCTGTTTCCGCAGATGCTGCGCCACGCCCTGCCGGGCCTGGGCAACAACTGGCTGGTGCTGCTGAAGAGCACCGCCATCGTGTCGATGATCGGGCTCTCGGACATGACCTGGATCGCCGACCAGGCCGGGCGCAGCACGCGCCAGCCCTTCCTGTTCTACATGGCGGTGTGCGGGCTCTATCTGGTCATGACTTCGGTCTCGGGAGGCGTGCTGCGGTGGCTGACTTCCCGCTATTCGGTCGGCGTGCGGATGGGTGAATTCTGATGGACCTGTCGGTCATCGCCACGAGCCTCGGCCAGTATGCCGCCGGCACCTGGCTGACGCTGCACCTGGTGTTCCTGTCGTGCGCGGCGGGACTGGCGGTGGCGGTGCCGCTGGCGGTTCTGCGCATGTCGAAGAACCCGCTGGTGGTGGCGCCGGTGTGGGCCTACACCTACTTCTTCCGCGGCACGCCGATGCTGGTGCAACTGCTGCTGATCTACTACGGCATCGCCCAGTTCGCATGGGTGCAGCAGCAGTGGGAGGCGGGCAATCCGTTCTGGCTGCTGCTGCGCGAGCCCTACTTCTGCGCGCTGCTGGCTTTCGCGCTCAACACCTGCGCCTACACCGCGGAGATCATCGCCGGCTCGATGCGCAACGTGCCCCACGGCGAGATCGAGGCGGCCCGGGCGATGGGCATGACGCGCCTGACCCTGATCCGCCGCATCGTGCTGCCGGGCGCGCTGCGCCGCGCGATTCCCGCCTACAGCAACGAGGTCATCCTGATGCTCCAGGGCAGTTCCATCGCCAGCGCGGTGACGCTGCTCGACGTCACCGGTGCGGCGCGCAACGTCTATTCGCGCCACTTTGCGCCCTTCGAGGCCTTCGTCTTCGCGGGCATCATCTACATGGTGCTCACCTTTGCCCTGGTCGGCCTGTTCCGCCTGGCCGAGAAGCGCTGGCTCGCCCATCTCCAACCGCGCAAAGCCGCAACACACCACAAGCCATGAACGACGCCGCCTACCAGCTCACCGCCGAGGACATCTACAAACGCTACGGCGACCAGGAGGTGCTCAAGGGCGTGTCGCTGGCGGCGCGCCGCGGCGATGTGATCAGCATCATCGGGTCGTCGGGCTCGGGCAAGAGCACCTTCCTGCGCTGCATCAACTTCCTGGAGCATCCGAACAAGGGACGCATCACGGTGAACGGGGAGGAGATCCGGCTGCGCCCCGACCGCAGCGGCGCCCTGGTGCCCGAGCCGAAGCAGTTGCAGCGCATCCGCACCACGCTGGCGATGGTGTTCCAGCATTTCAACCTGTGGGCGCACATGACGGTGCTGGAGAACGTGATCGAGGCGCCGATCCACGTGCTGAAGCTGACGCGGCCGGAGGCGCTGGCGCGCGCCGAGAAGTACCTGCAGAAGGTGGGCATCGCGCAGTTTCGCGACAGTTACCCGGCCCATCTTTCCGGCGGCCAGCAGCAGCGTGTGGCGATCGCCCGCGCCCTGGCGATGGAGCCCGCGGTGCTGCTGTTCGACGAGCCCACCTCGGCGCTGGACCCGGAACTGGTGGGCGAGGTGCTGCGGGTAATGAAGGGCCTGGCCGAGGAGGGGCGCACCATGGTGGTGGTGACCCACGAGATGGGCTTCGCCCGCGAGGTGTCGAGCCACGTGATTTTCCTGCACCAGGGCCGCATCGAGGAGGAAGGCAGCCCGGCGGAAGTGTTCGGCAATACCCGCAGCGAGCGGCTGAAGCAGTTCCTCTCGGGAAGTTTGAAGTAGGGGATTGGATCGCTGCGCAGCGGAGCTTGGATCGGCGGGCATGGCCCGCCCTACGGGGTGGCGGGACGCCCCGGCGTAGGGTGCGCCATGCGCACCGGATGATCGGACACGATGGCAGGCATAGGCTTCGAGCTACGCAAGCTGCTGAAGAAGGACAGCCTCTCGGGGCTGCTCCAGGCCTACGCCTATGCCGGCGTGATCGGCTCGGGGCCGTGGGTGCTGTCCATCCTCGGCATTCTGGTGATCGGCCTGTTGAGCGTGGCGGTGGTGGTGCCGGCGGTTCTGGTCACCCAGTTCCAGGTGTCGGTCACCTACCTCATCGCCACCAGCCTGATCGTCACCGGCGCGGTGCAGCTCGCCTTCACCCGCTTCATCTCCGACCGCCTGTTCGAGAAGCGCGACGACCTGGTGCTGCCGAGCTTCAACGGCGTGCTGCTGCTGGTGATCGGCGGCGGCGGCGCGCTGGGCACGCTGCTCATGTTCCTGCCCTTCGCCGGCCTGGGCATCGCTTACCGGCTGCTGATGCTGGCGGCCTTCGTCCTGCTGTGCGCGATCTGGATCGGCACCATTTTCCTTTCCGGCATCAAGCTGTATAAGCAGATCGTCCTGCTCTACGGCCTTGGCTACGGCATCACCGTGGGGGCGGCTCTGCTGCTGCGCGGCTGGGGTCTGGAAGGGCTGCTCGGCGGCTTCGTGCTGGGCCACTTCGTGCTGTTCCTCGGCATGTGGCTGCTGACCTTCCACCACTACCGGCCGCCCGCCGCCATCTCCTTCGAGTTCGCCCGGCGCCGCACCCTCTATCCGAGCCTGATGCTGGTCGGCCTGCTCTACAACCTTGGCATCTGGGCCGACAAGTTCATGTTCTGGTACTACCCGGACACCTCGGACGCCGTCATCGGCCCGCTGCGCGCCTCGGTGATCTACGACCTGCCGGTGTTCATGGCCTATCTTTCCGTCATTCCCGGGATGGCGGTGTTCCTGGTGCGCATCGAGACCGACTTCGCCGAGTACTACGAGCGATTCTACGACGCGGTGCGCACCGGCGGTTCGCTGGAATACATCGAGGGCATGCGCGACGAGATGACCTACGCGATCCGCCAGGGCCTGGCGGAAATCGGCAAGATCCAGACGCTGGCGGTGCTGGTGACCTTCGTCGCCGGGCCGGCGGTGCTGCGCTGGCTGGGCATCTCTGAGCTTTACATTCCGCTGCTCTACATCCAGACCCTGGGCGCGAGCCTGCAGGTGATGCTGCTGGCGCTGCTCAACGTCTTCTTCTACCTCGACCAGCGGCGCATCATCGTGCTCCTCACCGCGCTGTTCTTCGGCCTCAACGTGGTGTTCACCGCGCTGACGCTGAAGCTCGGGGCGCCCTGGTACGGCTACGGTTATGTCGCGGCGGTGCTAGTCCCGCTGGGGCTGGGGCTGTTCCTGCTCGACCGCCGTCTGTGGCGGCTGGAATACGAGACCTTCATGCTGCAGTAAGAGGGCGGACATGGCCACCGTGTTCATCAGCTACCGCCGCAGCGACGCCGCACCCTACGCAGGCCGGCTCTACGACCGGCTGACCGGGCGTTTCGGCGACGATGCAATATTCATGGATATCGACGACATCGAGCTCGGCGCGGACTTTCCGAGCGTCATCGCCGACACGCTGGCGCGGACCGAGGTCGTGCTGGTGCTGATCGGCCCCGGCTGGGCCGCTGCGCAAGCCGACGGCGGCCCGCGCCGTCTGGACGATCCGGCGGACTTCGTGCGCCAGGAGGTGCAGGCGGCGATACGCCTCAACAAGCGCATCGTGCCGGTGCTGGTGGGCGGCGCGATCATGCCGGAGGCATCGGATCTGCCGCCGGAGCTGGCGGCGCTGCCGCGCTACAACGCCCTGGAACTGGGCGACGCGCGCTTCGAGGCGGACTTTGCGCGGCTGATGGAGGCGCTCGATCCGCCCGGCAATCGCCGTCCTCCAGGTGCTGACTTTGTACGCGTCCCCGCGCGCCGCAGGATTCTTGCCGGCGCGTTCGTCGTCACGCTACTGGCCGCTGCCGGCTGGTGGCTGGCGCCAGGGCTATTGAAAGGCAACATGGCGGCGAAACCGGCGACGGCGGACGGGAACTGGGTCGCGACAGTCACCTACGGCTGGGGCGCCACCCACGAGGAGCGCTTCGTGTTCACCACCAGCGAAAGTCAGTTGCTGGGAGCCGCCGGTTTCTTGGGCGTCGCGCGGCCCGTCGTCGGCGGCAGCGTCGATGGCACGCGCATCAGCTTCTCGACCCGTACCCAGGAGATGCTGGGCCGCGATACCCGCGACCTGCTGCACACCTACCGCGGCACGATCGAAGGCGACACCATCCGTTTCCTGCTGGTCACCGAAGGCGGGAACTCGGGCGGGCCGGTCGAGTTCACCGCTCGCCGCGTGCCGTAGGGCGCAACCAAGCTCAGCCGTAGGGCGCGCCATGCGCGCCGATCGTTGAACCGGTGCGCGCGGCGCACCCTACTTTGGCTGCGGGGCGGGAGGGGCAGCGAGGTGCCGCGCGACCAACTCCATTGTCCGCTTGGTGGCGCCGCGATGCCGCGCGGCGAAATCGAGCCCCGCCTGCCCCATGCGTTGCCGGGCCAGCGGGTCGGCGAGCAGCCGCAAGGCGGCGTTCAGCATTTGCCCGGCATCGGCAACGCGCAGCGCCGCCCCGGCCGCGATGGCCTGCTCCGCCGCCTCGGCGAAATTGAAGGTGTGCGGCCCGACCAGCACCGACCTCCCGACGGCGCAGGCCTCGATCAGGTTCTGGCCGCCCAGGGGCAGCAGGCTGCCGCCGACGAAGGTGACATCGCAGGCGGCGTAGTAGGCGCTCATCTCGCCCATGCTGTCGCCCAGCAGCACCTGCGTCTCGGGCGCCACCGGGCCGCCCTGGCTGCGGCGCTGCAGGCTCAGGCTGCGCTCCGAGATCAGGCGCGCCACCTCGTCGAAACGCTGCGGATGCCGCGGGACGACGACGATCAGGGTGTCGCCGGGCTCGCGCCCGCCCAGGGCGTCGAGGATCAGTGCCTCCTCGCCGTCGCGGGTGCTGGCGCACAGCAGCACTGGCCGGGTGCCGATCAGGACGCGCAGCATGCGGCCGGTTTCGAGTTGTGCCGGGGGCGGTTCGAGGTCGAACTTGATGTTGCCCAGGATGCTCACTTCCCGCGCGCCCAGGCTGCGCAGGCGTTCGGCGTCGGCGGCGGACTGCGCCGCCACCGCGGCCAGCCCGCCGAAGGCTTCGCGCGAAAGGCGGGCGAGGCGCCGATAGCCGCGGGCTGACTTTTCCGAGAGGCGCGCATTGACCAGCAGCAGCGGCACGCCGCTGCGGGCGCATCCCGCCACCAGGTTGGGCCAGATTTCGGTTTCGAGCACCAGGCCGATGCGTGGCTGGAAATGCCGCAGGAATCTGGCGACCGCGAAGGAGTAGTCGTAGGGCAGGTAGGCGCGCAGCACCCGCTCGCCGAACAGTTCGGCGGAGGTGGCGCGCCCGGTGGGCGTCATGTGGGTGAGCAGCAGGTCGTGGTCGGGGTAGCGTTCGAGCAGCCGGCGCACCAGCGGCTGGGCGGCGCGGGTTTCGCCCACCGAGACGGCGTGCAGCCAGATCAGGGGCCGTGTCGGCGCCACGCGATAGCGGCCGAAGCGCTCGCCGACATCGCGCAGATATTCGGGCTGCCGGCGTCCGCGCCAGACGAGCCGCAGCAGAATGAAGGGCAGCAGCAGCCCGAGTGCCAGCGTGTAGGCGAGCCGCGGCATCAGGCGAGGAGGGTGTTCGCCGCCGCGATCACTTCGTCCGGCGCCGGCGGGACGGCGATCTGGCCCAGATTGAGGGCGCCGCTTTCGCGCCATACGCCGGTGAGCCGCGGATCGGAGCCGGAGAAGATGGCGACGACGGGGCGTCCAGCGGCGGTCGCGAGGTGGGTGAGCCCGGTGTCAACACCGACCACCAGCCGCGCCCCCGCCAGCAGCCCGGCGATCTCCCGTATCGAGAGCGGCGGTGCGGGAACTGCGCGCCGCATGTTCTTGGCCAGGCGCCGCGCCCGCGCACGCTCGGCATCGCTGCCGGCGGGCAAGACACAGAAGATCCCGCGCTCGGCCAGGGCCGCGGCGAGCGCCAGCCAGTGGGCGTCGGGCCACAGCTTGTCCTCGCGGCTGGTGGCGGTGAGCAGCACGGCGTAATCGTTCGTCGGCAGCCAGTCGGCGGCCAGAACGGGCGGCGCGATGCCGTAATCCAGCGGCAGGTCGGGGGGGTAATCGAGGACGGCGGCGGCCAGCCAGCGATTGCGCTCCACCGCATGCACGTTGCGCGGGATGACGAAGCCGGCGTCGTAGAGTCGTGCCGCCAGCGGTTCCCGCGCCGCCTCGGCGGCGTAGCCGCAGTGTCGTCCGCGGGCGAATCGCGCCACGAGGGCGCTCTTGATCAGGCCCTGGGTGTCGATCACGTGCTCGTATTGTTCGTCACGCAGGGCGTGCTTGAAAGCGCTCACTTCGCGCCAGGTGCCCGCCGAGAAAGGGGCTCGGCGCCAGCGCCGGACCGCTACCGGCACCACGTTGCGCACCCCAGGATGCAGCCGCGGGATGTCGGCGAAGGCTTCCTCCACCACCCAGTCGATGCTCACTCCCGGCATGCGGCGGCGGATGTCGCTCACGACCGGCAGGTTGTGCACCACATCGCCCAGGGACGAGGTCTTTACCAGGAGGACGCTGGACATCGGGATTGCTGCATGGCGGCGAAAGCCCGGCATTATTCCCGCGATTGGCGGGCCGGGCAAACCAGCCGGTGCAGCGCGTACGCACAGCAGGGCGCGCAGCAAGGCGAACACAGCAAGGCGAACACAGCAAGGCGAACACAGCAAGGCGAACACAGTGCCGACGCACGTATAGCTTCGATTCAGGTTTCAGCGCGATTATTCGGAAGACTGGGGCGGTTTTGGGTCGAACAGCTCGGCGAGAAGGCGCTTTTGCGAGTGCGCCTGAGCGCTGGCCCGGGCGGATTCGACATCAGGGTGAGGCTCAGGCAATAGCGGGGCGGCGCGCGGGAACGCGCGGATCAAAGAGCGCGGTTTGCAGGCCAGTCAGGTCAGGCGCAGCTGGAAGGCACGCTCCATGCGCTGTTTCACCGTGGCCGCATCGAGCCAGGGGCCGCTATAGGTGCTGCGTACAAGTCTTATGAAGGCGCGCACACCGAGCGTGCGATGCTGTGCGGCCAGAGCGCTTGAGAAGCGTGCCAGGGTGTTAAGCAGGTGCGCGAGACGCATCAGGTAGTGGTAGCCGCGCATCGCGTTCCAGTGCTTGGCGAAGAGGTGCTCGTAGCGGTAACCGTGGTGCTTTTCGACCAGAATGCAGCTTTCGATCCCCCAGCGGTGGCGCGCCGCCAGATTGCAGCGTTGATGAACGTTCTCGCGCCGCAGCTTTTGGCTGGAGATCCAGGCATGTCGGGCGGTCTTTGTCAGGATCTGGCCGTGCTCGTCGAGCGCTTGCCATTGTTCCTCGCAGAGCACGACGTGCACGTCGTGGTGATGGCGGTTGTTGGGTCCGTATTCGTAACGGATGTCATTGACCCAGTGGAAGTGCTGCGCTCGCTCGCCCCAGCTCTGGCGGTGTTCATTGTCGGATTTGAACTTCAGCAGAGCCGAATATTCCGTCCACACCGTGGGCAGCGAATCGTCTTTGAGCACGATCATGAACTGCCAGTGGTAATCGCGGCAACGGGCCAGCACAGGCCCGTTGGGATACAGTCCATCGAGCAGCAGCATCACCGGCAGCCTGGGAAATGCCTTCTTGATGCGCTCGGCCAGGCGGTGAAAGGCCCGCAGCTCGCAGTCCTGCTTGTTTTGCTCGGTGTCGCCTTGCTGATAGTCGAGAAACTCGCTCATCAACGGAATCACCATGCCGTTGTGAAAGCACAGGTTCGCTTCCAGGACATAGACGTGGTACTGATAGCGCGCCTGCGCGTGCGGGTCCGCCCCTGACACACGCCGCTCTTGGAGCGACTCGCTCCACAAACTGGCGCCGCCGAGTTTCTGTGTGCCATCGATGGCGAGGGGGTAACAGTTGTTGATCCGATAGGCAGCAAACTTCTTCTTGCGGATGAGCCGCTCGACCAAATCGATATGGGCCTGCTCGATTTGGCTGACCTCGATCTTGGTCAGCAGACGAAACAACGTGTCGGCATGGGGCAAACTGTCCAGTTCGGGGAACAGCAGCCGCAGGTTCTGCTCGAACATGGGCCGCGTGATCTCGGTGTTGGCTTCCCGCCGTGAGCTGTAGTGCAGGACAAACACCAGAATGCCATAGAGCATCAAGCTCACCAGCGCGTGCTTGAGCTTTTTCGGGTTGCGCGTGTCCTGGATCTGACGCAGTCGTCTGAGCAGCGTCGGCCAGTGCGCTCTGAACACGCGCGCCTGCTCGGTGACGGCCTCGATGCGCGCGTGGCGTTCTTCCTCGCTGCTTTGATAAGGACAACAGCGGCTGGCTGGGGTGGGCTCAGGGGGCACGGTGAGCCCCGCGGCTTGCTGTTGCCGGCGCAGCTCACGGTGCTGGTGTTTTTTTTTGCAGCGCTTGCTTGGCCGCTTCGCGTGCCGGACGCCGGCTCACTTTGCTCATGGTGGGTGCCTTTCCTGGAGTTGATCGGAACATAGCAGACGACGGCAAGGCGCCTGCAGCGCTTTGACGAAGATCAGCTTGGGCGCGCTGTGATAGTGCTTGCCGGGCCGCGCCAAACCGCGACCGCTGGTGTGCCCCAGCAACTGCCAGCCGGCGGCCCGGTAGCAGGTGCCGCGATAGTGCGCCGGATCGACAAAGCTCTCCAGCAGCAGCGGCCGGTATCCCCAGCACGCCTGCCAGTCATCGGCCAACTGGCGTGCCAGCCGGCCCAGCACATGGCTGGCCAGATGCGCAACCTGGATCCAGGGAAAAACCAGGAAGCGACTGTTATTGACCACCCAGGGCAGGTTGGACAGGCGCTGGCGCGCACTCCAGCCGATCCAGCGATCACGCGGCTCGATCGCCCGGGCCGCGCCACACAGCAGCAGATAGCCCAGGCTTCGATCCGCCGCCTCAATGCGGTAGCGCGCCCAATAGCCAAACGGCTTGTGGTAGCCCAGCGGATGAAAGCGCTCCAGATAGGCATTGCACTGCGCCACATCGTGCGCCTGCCCAAGCAGGCGCAAGCGCACCGCCCCAAGCTGGGCCAACGAGCACTGCAACGGCTCGCCCGGCACAATCGGCACGCCCGGCGTTGCTGACTGCCCCCGCCCGCTCGTCTGGTCGCCGCCCTGTTTGCGCCGCGCCGGCAGACGAATCTCGCCTGCGGCTTCCAGGCGCGCCAGCAACTTTCTGCAAGCCTCTTTCTTGGGCGCACCCGCCGGCGTGAGCCACCCCAGATGTTCGCACAGCGTGTCAGCCAGTTCCGAGCGCGCCAACCTGGGAAAGCGCTGTATAAGAGTGCGGATGTGGATGGTTTTCGAGAACCGCATTTACATGGCGGAGAAGGCATTTCGGGTGGTTGCTGGCCACGGTCGCAGAGTTTTCCACAGCGCCGCCGCCGGCCCCTCTCAGGCCGGAGGCGAGCGGCGTTGTGGGAAACTCGTGTTCAGGGGACGGGGGCCTGGAGGCTTTCGAGGCGTGATGAGCGCTCGCGCCGCGGGTGCGTGCGGGGCGTTCAAGCAGGGCTGAAGCGGGAGGTGGCGCGCAAGTCCGTAGTTTGGTAAAAGGCGCTCGCCGAAGAGAAACAGGCGCGACACCGGCCTAAACCGCCAAGTTCTGAACCGATGCCGCGCCCCACAGTCGTGCCAGGCACGAATGCGCAGGGATTGTCGCATGAGTGAGCCCCGGCCTGGATCTCTCCGGTTGATCCGGAGAGTCGATGGAGCCGACGGGCCGATTTTTCCTGTGCGCGCGTTGCCGTGCGCAGGTTCTCATCTGTAGCCGCTGCGACCGCGGCCAGATCTACTGCACGCCAGCGTGTTCGGCTGCGGCGCGGCGCGCCTCGTTACGCGAGGCAGGCCGGCTCTACCAGGCGAGCCGGCACGGGCGCATCAACCATGCCGCGCGCACCCGGCGCTACCGGGAGCGACGAAATAAAGTGACGCATCAGGGTTCACCGCCCGCGCCCTGCGATGCTCTACTGCCTGCGGACTCGGCGGTGAGTATCCCGCCCCCGCAGGCCCCGGCAAGCACCCTGGTGCGAACCCCGCGCTACAACTGCCATGTCTGCGGGCGTTGCTGTGCGCCCTTCGTGCGCCTGGGGTGGCTGCGCCGCCGAGTTCCTCAAACCGTCCCATCACGAAGAGGAACCGAGCATGACCATTGGCCCTGAGCGCGAAGCGCAGATCCTGCGCTACTACCACGCCGAGCGCTGGCGCATCGGCACCATTGCCCACCAGTTGAGCCTCCACTACGGCACGGTGCAGCGCGTGCTGGCGCAAGCCGGACTGCCCAAGATCGCTCCGGTGCAGCGACCCTCGAAGATCGATCCCTATCTGCCTTTCATCTCTGAGACCCTGGAGAAGTTTCCGACACTGACCGCCAGTCGCCTGTACGCCATGGCGCGTGAGCGCGGCTACTGCGGTGGCCCGGACCACTTTCGCCATCTGATCGCGCTGCACCGCCCGCGCCCCAAGGCTGAAGCGTACCTGCGGTTGCGCACCCTCGAGGGCGAGCAGGGGCAGGTCGATTGGGGACACTTCGGCCACCTCGAGATCGGGCGCGCGCGCCGAGCGCTGATGGCCTTCGTCATGGTGCTGTCCTACTCGCGCCGGATCTACCTGCGTTTCTTCCTGGACGCGCGCATGGAGAACTTCCTGCGCGGCCATGTCGGCGCATTCCAGGCATGGTCCGGGCTGCCGCGGACCCTTCTTTATGACAACCTGAAGAGCGCCGTGCTCGAACGCCAGGGCGATGCCATCCGCTTTCATCCCACCCTGCTGGCCTTCGCCGGCCATTACCACTACGAGCCGCGGCCGGTAGCCGTTGCCCGGGGAAACGAAAAAGGTCGGGTGGAGCGGGCAATTCGTTATATCCGAGATGCATTCTTCGCGGGGCGCACGTTTGCCGACCTCGACGATCTGAATGCCCAGGCCGAGCTCTGGGTCGGCGGGCCGGCCGCCGAGCGGCGTTGCCCGGAAGATCCCACCCTGAGTGTGGCCGAGGCCTTCGCCCGGGAGCAGCCGCGGCTGCTGGCGCTTCCCGAGCATCCTTACCCCACCGACGAGCAGGTGGCGGTTGTCGCCGGCAAGACGCCCTACGTGCGCTTCGACCTGAACGACTATTCCATTCCCCACACCCACGTGCGGCGCACCCTCACCGTGGTGGCCAGTCCCCAGCAGGTGCGCATCCTCGACGGGGCGCAATTGCTCGCCTGTCATCCGCGCAGCTACGACCGAGGGGCGCAAATCGAGGATGCGGCGCATATCGAGACCTTGGTCGCGCGCAAGCGGGCCGCCCGCGCCCACCGCGCCACCGACCGGCTGGCGCATGCGGCACCGGCCAGCGGTGAATTGCTCGTGCGCGCCGCCGCCCGTGGCGAGAACCTGGGCACGATCACCGCCGCCCTGATGCGGCTTCTCGATCGCTACGGTGCCACCGAGCTGCAGGCGGCCATCGAAGAGGCGCTCGGGCGCGGCGTGCCCCACCCCAACGCGGTGCGCCTGGCGCTGGAGCGGCGGCGCGAAGCACGCCGCCTGCCCCCGCCGCTGCCCGTGCGCCTGCCCGAGCACGTGCGCAGCCGCGACGTGCTCGTGGCACCCCAGCGCCTGGACCCCTATGACCAACTGACGGAGGACAACGACGATGAACCATCCTGATGCCCTGCAGCTTCGCGCCCAGGCCCTGCACCTGCACGGGCTGCTCGCCCACTGGCCGGAAGTGGCCGCCACCGACTGGATCGCCCCGCTGCTCGCCTGGGAGGAGCAGGAGCGCTCGCGCCGCAGCCTGGAGCGGCGCCTGGGGGCGGCCCACATTGGGCGCTTCAAGCCGCTGTGCGATTTCGACTGGGCCTGGCCCACGCGCTGCGATCGTGCCGCCATCGAGCAGTTGATGTCGCTGGAGTTCCTCCAGGATGCCACCAACGTCATCCTGCTCGGCCCCAGCGGCGTGGGCAAATCGATGCTGGCGCGCAATCTCGCCCATCAGGCGCTGATCGCCGGCCACACGGTGCTCTTCACCAGCGCCGGAGCGCTGCTCGGGGAACTGGCCGCCCTGGATAGCGACTCGGCGCTGCGCCGGCGCCTGCGCCACTACGCCGCGCCCCATCTACTTATCATAGACGAGGTCGGCTACCTCTCCTATTCCAACCGCCACGCCGATCTGCTCTTCGAGCTGATCAACCGCCGTTACGAATCGGCCAGCACCGTCATCACGTCGAACCGGCCGTTCGCCGAATGGCCCGAGGTCTTCCCCAACGCTGCCTGCGTGGTGTCGATGGTCGATCGCCTGCTGCACCACGCCGAGATCATCGCCATCGAGGGCAAGTCCTATCGCCTGAAGGAGGCCCAGGAGCGCGCCGAACAGCGCAGTGCGCAGCGGCGCAAAGCGAAATCCGCCGGGCGCAAGTCATGAAGCCGCCCGAGCTTGCTTCCGGCCTGCGCCAGGGAATCCCTTTCCTCGTCCCCGCACACTGGTCGCCCGAGCAGGCCCTGGCGGTGTTCGAATTGCTCGACGATCTGCGCGAGCAGATCTGGCAGCACTACCAGCTTGAGCTGCTGGAGCTGCTGCACGAGCAGCGGCTTCCCCCCGAGGACTGCGCCAGCCTGAGCCTGCCCTTCGAGGATCCGCCTTTCTGATCCTTCCCACTCATCACAACCACAAACGACGAGGGGCCTTCGCAGGCCCCTCGTCGCTTGCGTACTTCCCCTTCAACTCTTCAACATCCCGGTTCCGCCAGAATCCCCCGCCAGATCCTTTCGGATTTCCACAGCCGCTAACAGCGGATGTAGGCAACATCTTCTGCGCGAATCTCGCGATTGCCTTGCCACAGGAACGACCCTTCCGATCGCAACATCGCGTGAAAGCCCTTAAGGCGGGTTGGCTCACGCTCGATTATCCAAGACCGAAATCCGGCTGTCTAGCCCTTTTGCGGAGAAATTTTTCTTGCCCGCACTCCCATGCCTTGTAGCAGCAGGGTTTCAATACATGTGCGTCGGCACTGAGGCGAACACACTTGGCCGCGGCCGGCCGCTCAGGCTAGTATCGCCTGATGACGCATCCCACCGTCCGGCAAGCCTTCTCGGCCGTTGTCATCACGCTCGACTGTGCGGGGCAGCTTGCGGCATGCCTGGACAGCCTTGCCTTTGCCGACGAGATTCTCGTCGTGGATTCCGGCAGCACCGACGGCACCGTTGCGCTGGCGCAAAGCCGCGGCGCCCGCGTCATCCACCAGGACTGGCTCGGCTTCGGCCCGCAGAAGCAATTCGCCGCGGAACAGGCGCGGCACGACTGGGTGCTGTCCATCGACAGCGACGAGCGCGTGACCCCCGAACTGCGGTCGAGCATCGAGCGCGCGCTACAGGCGCCGCAATTCCGCGCCTTCGAGTTCCCCCGCTGCAACCGTTTCATGGGTCGCTATCTGCGTCATGGGGAGGGCTATCCAGACCTGGGCGTGCGCCTGTTCGACCGGCGCCATGCCCGCTGGTCCGACGACGCGGTACACGAGCGCGTCATCAACCTGACGGCCGTGGGACGGTTGGAAGGTGACCTGCTGCATGAATCGGCGGAGAGCCTGGAAAGCTACCTCGCCAAGCAGAACCGCTACACCACGCTCGCCGCCGAGGCGATGCTGCGCGAGGGACGCCGCGCGACGCCGGCGCGCCTGTTCCTCTCGCCGGCGGTGCGCTTCGTCAAGTTCTACCTGCTGCGCAAGGGCTTCCTCGACGGCGTGCCTGGCCTGGTGCATACGCTGATCGGCTGCCAGAACAGCTTCGTCAAGTACGCCAAGGCGCTGGATGGGGCGCGGCGAGGTGACGAGGGGCGCTGAAGGCTGGTGCCCCATGCCGGGCACCCCGTAGGTGTGGGAGGCTGACTCTACCATTACAAATAATGCGCAATAATGTACTATTGGCTCATGGAAAACACCATGAGCACAGGCAAGGCGGCGAAGCTGCTGGGCGTCTCGGTCAAGACCTTGCAGCGCTGGGAGCGCGAGGGGCGGCTCACTGCTGTGGCGCGCACCGACAGCAATCGGCGCCTGTATACCGAAGCGCAGATTCGCGAATTCATCGGCCTGCGCCAGTCGGTGAATACGCCGATCCGGCTGGTGGCGTACTGCCGCGTCTCCAGTGCCGCGCAAGAACCGGATTTGGCGAATCAGCGCAAAGTGCTGGAGGAATTCGTGGTGGCCAAAGGTCTTGCCAACGTCGAGTTTGTCGAGGAAGTGGGCGGCGGGCTGAACTTCAAGCGCAAGCGGGTTCTGGCGCTGATGGAAGATATTGGCCGACGCGAAGTCAAGACACTGATTCTGGCGCACAGGGATCGGCTGACCCGGTTCGGCTTCGAGTGGTTCGAGCACTTTGCCAAAATCAATGGCTGCGAACTGCTAGTGCTCAATCAAGAACGTCTTTCTCCCGAGCAGGAAATGGTGCAGGACTTGATGACCATCGTGCATTGCTTTTCGTCCCGGTTATACGGTCTGAGGAACTACCGAAAAAAGCTGGACGAGGCATTGAAGAAGGATGCGAACAATGAGCCAAGCTGAGAAAGTGACTATCTATTGCCACGGTGGATGCGGGCGCTTTGTGACGTTACGTAAGAGCAAGGTTCATCAGGCCGATTATTACTTATGTCATTCCCGGCTGGACGGGATTGAGTGCGAAGCAAAGCTTGCGCCACTGCAACCCGGCAAGGTTCGCGTGGAGGATATGTACGCCGCCGCATCGTTCTGGGGGTATCGCGATGTATGGCCTGACGCACCGCAGGCAGCATCGGTCATGCGTGCCCGCGAGATTCTTGCGGCGGGTGTGGCGCAAATGGCCATCGAACAGGCCCGGCGATGCAACTGACCCACAAGATCGCACTTTGTCCAACGCAAGAACAGGGGAACTACTTCGCCCGCGCCTGCGGCACGGCGCGCAAGGTGTGGAACTGGGCGCTGGATGAGTGGAACAAGCAATACGCGGCGGGCCAAAAGCCCAACGCGATGGCGCTCAAAAAACAATTCAACGCGGTCAAATACCAATTGTTCCCTTGGCTCAAGGATATGCACCGCGACAGCCACGCCCAACCATTCGAGCATCTGGCTCGTGCATGGAAACGGTTCTTTGCCGACATCGAGGCAGGAGCGCGTATCGCCCCTGATTGCAAACACCTGCGCCGCAGTCTGCGCCAGCAGGGCGTGAAGTTGGCGTATCCGCCGACCTTCAAGAAGAAGGGGCGGTGTCTGGACAGCTTTTACGTCGCCAACGACAAGTTCAAAGTAGATGGGAAAACCATCCGCTTGCCCAAGATTGGCGATGTGTCGATGCGTGAGGCGCTGCGTTTCAAGGGAAAGATTCTCGGGGCAACGGTATCGCGCACTGCCGAGCGCGGGTTCGTTGCCATCCAGGTCGAGGTGCCCGATGCCGTGTTTTACCGACAACGCAATGGCAATGCGATTGAAGGCGTCGATCTGGGCATCAAGGCCGCAGCCACGCTGTCCAGCGGCGAGGCCATTGAGGCACCCAAACCGCTCAAGGCGGCGTTGCGCCGGCTGAAGATTCGTGGACGGCGTCTGAGCCGCAAAGTGGAAGCGGCGAAGGTCAAGGCCGGGTTTGTACCCAAGGCCAATCTGCCCAAAGGCACGAAACTTCCTGCTTCGAACAATCGCAAGAAGTCTGCTGCGACATTGGCAAGGCTGCACGCCCGCGTTGCCAATGTCCGAGCGGATTTCACCCACAAGCTCACGATCCGGCTCTGCCGCAAAAACCAAGCGGTGGTGATCGAGGATTTGAACGTCAAGGGCATGCTGGCGAACGATAAACTCGCCCGCGCCATCAGCGACGTGGGCTTTGGGATGTTTCGCTTGAAGCTCGAATACAAGGCTGAACGTTACGGCACCCGGCTGGTCATTGCTGATCGCTGGTATCCGAGCAGCCGCTTGTGTTCGGTCTGTGGCTGGAAAAACGAGGCGTTGGCCTTGCGCGACCGGGAATGGACGTGTGCGCAGTGCGGCACACACCATGACCGCGATCTCAACGCGGCACGCAACCTCGAACGGCTGGCAACCGCAACTGCCCTACCCGTGGCGAGTCCGTCCGGCAACGGCGGCGCTGCCTCTGGAATGGTTCCAGAGACAGCCGGGAAAGTCACGCCTGTCAAATACGAATGTGGTCAGCAAGACACGTCGGGGCAGGAAAAGAACCGTGCGCATATTTGCGCACTTTCTTGATAGCAGAATCGGTCAGGCACATTTTCCCTCGACGAATTCAGGACCGACCATGCAACACGCCGTGATCGCATCGCTCTCGGAGGGCGAATACCTCGCAGGAGAGCGCGTCTGCCGCGTCAAGCACGAGTACGTGGCCGGCGAGGTGTTCGCCATGGCGGGTGCCTCCAAGACGCACGGCACGCTGGCCTTGAACGTCGCTGTTGCGCTGCGAACGCACCTGCGCGGTTCCCCCTGCCGCACCTTCATCGCCGACATGAAGCTGCGGGTGGCCGAGGCCAACACCTACTACTACCCGGATGTGCTGGTCACCTGCGCGGAGCAGGACGCAGCCAGTGATGCCCCCGCGGACTACGTCGAGGCGCCGAAACTCGTCGTGGAAGTCCTCTCACCCGCCACCGAGCACATCGACCGCCGCGAGAAACTGCTCGCCTATCGGCGGCTGCCGAGCCTCGCCGAATACATGCTGATCGACCAGGAACGGCGTTGGGTCGAGATCTACCGCCGCACCGAAGCCGGCTGGAGCCACGACATCTATCAGCCCGGCGACGTGATCGACATCGCGTCGGTCGGAATGAGCCTCGATTTCGACCGTCTGTACGAAGACAGCGGCGTCTTGTAGCGACTGACTTTCCCCGCTCTCCGGTACCGCGCGGCCCGACTCCGAGACCGACCTCCCGGTCGTCGCGCCGCTGCGCCCTGGGGCGAGGGCGGATGATTGTAGAATCCGGATCGACCAGACAAGAATCTGCCACCATGGCCCTGCCCCGCCGCGATCCCGAGTACCACACCTATGCCCACCTGCGTGCCTGGCCGGAGGAAACGCGCTACGAACTGATCGATGGCGTGGCGTACGCCATGAATGCGCCGCGGCGCATTCACCAGAAGGTGCTGGGGCAGATCTATCGTCAGGTGGCAGCAGCCCTCGATGGTTCCCCCTGTGAAGCCTATATCGCGCCGTTCGACGTGAGGCTGCCCAAGGCAGGGGAGGCGGACGACGCCATCGACACGGTGGTGCAGCCGGACCTATCCGTGATCTGCGATCGCGCCAAACTCGACGACCTCGGCTGCCGAGGGGCGCCGGACTGGGTGGTCGAGATCGTCTCGCCGGCCACAGCCGGGCACGATCACATCGTCAAGCGCAACGTTCTACGAGCGGTCGGGCGTGCGGGAATTCTGGCTGGTGCACCCCGGCGACCGCCTGGTGACGGTGTACCGCCTGATCGGCGGCGCATACGGCCGGCCCGAAATCAGCGAGATGACGGGGCAACTCGCCGCCGGCATCCTCCCCGAGGTGGTGGTGGATTGGGGGAAGGTGGAACTGGAGTGAGGGGGCAGGGATGTGGCGGGTGTGCGGGCGAGTACCTTGGCAGCCTTCAGCATGTCAAAAACATGCCCTTGATTGGGAGACGTCGCTCGCCAGGACCTTGAAACGACTGCTGGGCCTGAACCGCGACACTGGCGAGCGATCGCGGGGGGGGCTCAGATGCGTTGGTCCAGCATTCCACCGTTCCTAAGCCAATGTGGAGCAAGTCCGATCAAGTCATGACCTTGACATTACGACGATGCAGGCTACCGCGAGAAGAATCCCTGCTATCCGCGTTCCGTTGATGTTCTCGCCCGAGTAGAGTCCGAAAACTGTTATCACCAGCATCGTCCCGATCATCATGATCGGGGATATCTTCGACACATCATAATGCTTCAATGCCAAGTAATAGCAGACGAAGGATACGAGGTAGGTAATCGCGCTCGCGCACAAGTACGCCAGCCATCGCCGGCTCAGGACGTCAGAAGAACTGCCGATCTTCAGCCCGATCTGGGCTACGGACGTGCTGACGATTCCCGCCACGACATAAGTCACCGGGCTGAGTTTCTCGATCACAGGTTCTTCTCCGCGATGACATAGGTTGGCCTGTTCTTTGTCTCGATGAACATCTTTCCCAGGTACTCTCCGAGGATGCCGAGAAAGATAAGTTGCACGCCGCCCAGGAACAGGACGGAAACCAGCACGGATGCCCATCCGACAAGCGCCGTCCCGAAAAAAAGCTTCTCGAATAACGCATAGGCGGCATACAGAAACGATAGCACGGAGAGGCTCAGGCCCAGCGCCGTGGCAAGCCTCAGAGGGACAATGCTGAAAGATGTGATTCCCTGGCCGGCGAGACTCAGCATCCGCCTCAGGGAGTATTTCGACACGCCCGCATGCCGTTCCTGCGCCACGTACTCGACCCCCGTCTGCCTGAAACCCAGCCAGGCGATAATTCCCCTTACGAATATCCAGTTTTCCTTGAAGCGGCGCAGTTCCGTGACCACCTTCTTGTCCAGAAGCCTGAAGTCCGCAGAACCCTCGGGAATCTCCACGTCGCAGATCCTGTTCATCAGCGCGTAGAAATACCTTGAAGTCATACGCTTGACGAGGCCCGATCGCACGGTTTCCTGCCGGATCGTATAGACGATGTCATATCCTTCGCGCCATTTCTCGACCAGGGTTGGAATCAACTCGGGCGGGTGCTGCATGTCGGCGTCCAAGCTGATCACGCAGTCTCCGCCCGCGTGGTCGATGCCGGCCATCAGCGCCTTCTGGTGCCCGAAGTTCCTGGCGAAGGAAATGAACTTGATATTTCCGTCGGAGCGGGCCATCTCCTTGATCCTGTCCAGGGTTGCGTCCGTGCTCCCGTCGTCGATGAATATGATCTCGTAAGGGCCTAGGCCGCGGAGGCTGCGCAGGACGCTTTCCGTGACAATGGGAACATTGTCCGCCTCGTTGAAGGCCGGCACGATTACCGAGATCAGTTCAGGCCTGTCGCTCATGGATTAGCCTCGGGAGGATGGCGCCGCATCGCCACCCGCTCGGAGATTGGGGATGCAGCGGATATGACCGCCGGGGAGCGCTCCGGCCGAGCCCTTGTCTGACGGTCCCGCCCGGCACTGCGAGCATGCCACGGACAGGGGCGTGATCGCCCGGGTTCGGGGATGTCGGGGTCCAATCTTCGTCCTCCCATGTCCGGCCAGGCCTGGGCATGAACGGTGACTCGCCGGGCCGTGGTCCCCTTTATGGTCAATGTGAAGCAACCTTCAGCCTGATCAAACCGATTCCGAGGCGCCGGTCGTCGGCGCTCAAGCCCAACTGGGCGGGCGACATCGGATTGGCAATGCGGAACTTCAGTTCCAGGTGACCGGACTGGAGGAGGGAGGCGGGAATGCTCAACGTCTTCGTCAAAGGCATCCGATCGGCTGCAGCGTAAACATGCCACTCGCCGACCGGTTCACCATTTGCAGACAGACTCACGTCCTGCCGTTGATGGGACCCGGCCGAGAATACATTGAAGGTGATCTCGAGCGTGACGTCATGCTGCGGCTTGTCGCGGTAATTGAAGTTCAGGAATGCCTCGTCACCGTCCGACCATGTTCCCCAGTCCTCGGCACCGGACCATCCGAAGCCCGTGTACGTCCTGGGCGCGGCGGATGTGAAACTGACCTCCCTGCCTTTTTCGAGAGGTATGCCGAAATCGTTGTCGCTCCTGAACTCAGGATGGCCGGACGCAGAACGCGAGCCGAGAAATCCGGGCGCGAAGACGACGAAGTTGTCGATCCGCGCCAGAAGGTCGAGTTCCTGCTTTCGCGCCGCCAGCGCCCCCGCGATCGCTTCGGAGACGATGTACATCGTGTCGGGCCTGTATTTGCCGAATCTGAGGTCCGCGTGCTCCTGCCGCGCCAGAGGCAGCATTTCCTGCGGATACCGGGAAAAGAATCCGATGTTGATCTGCTTGCCGTGAGAGGCGGCCAACAGGGCGAAGGGGATGATCACGCCGAACGGACCGGGCGTTGTCGCCGACAGCCGGGGATAATGCCCAATCAACGCATTCCAGTCGTTGGACTGCAGCGGTGTTCTCCAGTTGCTCTCCTTGCGGTACATACTGGCGTAGTGGGCGAACTTTCCCGACAGGTCGTACACCTGCACGAGCGTCGCGCAGATCAGCAGGGCAAGTGCGGCCTTTCTTGATTCCCTACGTGCCAGCAGCATGAGAGCGCCAAAGAGAATCAGGTACCACACCGGCCAGAAAAAGCGCCCGGACGCACGAAATATCTCAGATAGCGGGCCATAGATGTTGGGATAGGTGATGAGTGTCGATTTCGCCGAGCGAGACAACATTGCTCAGGGCGTAGAATGTGAGGGCGCAACAGAGCAGGACGAGCCAGTAGTTCTCGCCCAGCCACTGACGACGGAATACGGTCCGCCACGCTGGAATGGCCAAGGCGGCGAGCATCAGGATGATGCCCGCTCCAAGATAGCCGAATCCCTCGTAGTGTCCGGATCCCCACGGGCGCTCCGCGAGGAGCCTCGACCAGCCCCCGAAGGGATTGATCGGCGCGTTCAGATTCAGCGCGTAATAGCCGAATCCCGTATGGTAGCCAGACGACGGCGTTACGGGCTGAAGGGCGAAGAACAGCGCAACGGCAGGCAGAAGCGAGCCAACCGACAGCATTGCGGCCTGGGCGATGGAGCACGATCGGAGAAGGGCAACTTGGCGATAGAGGAAGGCGCAAAGGAGGAGCCATGACATCACCAGCAGGTACATGTGAACCCAGAGGGCCAGGAGAAAGAGGGCGGCCCAGGCGAGCATCCCTTTCCGGGTCACCGTCTGTTCCAGCATCAGATTGAGGGCGAAAAGAATCAGGAAATGGCTCATCAGGCTTATGTGCTGGGCCTCGGCGCGGAACAGCATGATCGGGCTGACGACGAAGAGCGTCGCGCCCAGTGTTCTTGCCGCCATCGGCGAGCCGGTCCTGCGCAGGAGAAGCATTGCGGCCACTCCCTGCAGCACGCAACTGATCAGGATCCATATGCCGTGGAATTGCAGAGGCTCCTTAGGAAACCAGCCGTTGAACACCTTGACCAGAAGAACGAAGGGATATCCTTCAACGGCGAGCAGGCTGGTCCCGTAGGGATGCGCATAGTTGCGTATCGCGCCAATGGGGACACTCCAAGGTTCGTTTCTGAAGAAGTGAAGGCCGAGAACGTGGGCGGCCATGTCTCCTTCGAGTGTCCATTCGATGTTCGTGATGTTAAGAATGGAAAAGCCGAAAACGGCGGCGTAAAGAACGAATCCCAGCACGGCGCCGACAACTAGGTCGTCGTTCCCGAAAAGGCTCGACTTGCGCTTCAGCAGCAGGATCGCGCTGTAACCAGTGTAGACCGGCAGTCCGGCGATGGCGGAAGTCAATTCGAGCATGCGTTTCTCTTTTCAAGGCCTGGCCGGCACTCCGCTACGTCATGGGTTGTGCTGCCATGCGGTTCGGGCGTGCCGCTTCAACGGACGCAGCGCCCTGCGCCTGCCCGCGCATGAGGTGCTGGAACACCAAGCTGGTCATGCGCAGTACTAGCCGCGCGGCGATCGGAGTGTGGGAATGCGGATTCAGATGAACCTCGTGATAGGGGATGCATCCCTTCGTGACGGAGGGCCAGCGGAGTCGTGGCACCGGAAGTGTAGCGAAAGTCGCTGCGCGCAAGGAGGACCTTTGCGTGGCGCGGCGTCTGTTCGGCTGATGGTGGGGATTCCGGCCCGGGCCTGAATCCGGGATAATCCCGGGAAACATGAACGAATTATTGCCTGACTGCCGGACGCGCGGGGCGCGGGGCTCGCGCCTCTTCCGCCCGGACGGAATCCGTCGGCAGCGCACCGAGAAACGCGGCGGGCTGTGCGCGCCGCACGCCGTCCCGGTGACCGGGGTGTAGAGCGGATTCCATTCAAGCAAACGCCCGGAGATGAGCAACATGGTCAGCGCCCTCTGGGCTTACCGCGGGTTTGTCGCCGGCAGCGTCAAGCGCGAATTCCAGGCCAAGTACCGCAACTCGCTGCTCGGCGCAGCCTGGACCGTGCTCAACCCGCTGGCGATGATCGTCGTCTACACGGTGATTTTTTCGCAGGTGATGAAGGCGCGCCTGCCCGGTGTCGACTCGACCTTCGCCTACAGCATCTACCTCTGCGCCGGCTTGCTGACATGGGGACTGTTCGCGGAAATTGTTGGCCGCGCGCAGAACATCTTCCTCGAGCACGCCAATCTGATCAAGAAGCTGAGTTTCCCGCGCATGCTGCTGCCGGTCATCGTGGTGCTGGGCGCCGGGCTCAACTTCGCAATCATCTTCGGGCTGTTCCTGCTGTTTCTGCTCGTTACGGGCAATTTTCCGGGTTGGGCGATCCTGGGCGCCGTTCCGGTGCTCGTCGGTACAGATCGCCTTCTCGATCGGCCTGGGCATTACTCTCGGCGTGCTGAACGTCTTCTTCCGCGACGTCGGGCAGTTCTTCGGAATCTTCCTGCAGTTCTGGTTCTGGCTGACGCCGATCGTCTACCCGGCCTCGATCATCCCGGAAGGGGCGCGCGGCATCCTGCACGGCTGGAACCCGATGGTGCCGATCATCGCCGCCTACCAGAGCGTCTTCGTCGCGGGCCATGGCCGGACTGGCCGACACTGGCCATGCCCGACCGTTGTCGCCGGGCTACTGTGCCTGTTCGGCCTGCGCCTGTTTCGCAGGCGCGTCGGGGAGATGGTGGACGAGCTTTGATGGGCGGCATCCGCGTCGACGGCCTCGGCAAGGCCTACAAGCAGTACCCCGGCCGCTGGTCGCGCCTGGCCGAGTGGATGATGCCCTCGGCGGGCCCTCGCCACAGCCTTCACTGGGTGCTGCGCCACATCAGCTTCCACGTCGATGCCGGCGAGGCTGTCGGCATCATCGGCATCAACGGCGCGGGCAAGAGCACACTGCTCAAGATCATCACCGGCACCACCCAACCCACCACCGGCAGTGTCGCAAATCGCCGGTCGCGTCGCCGCGTTGCTCGAACTGGGCATGGGATTCCACCCCGATTTCACCGGCCGCGCAGAACGCGTTCATGGCGGGGCAGCTACTTGGCTTGAGGGTCGACGAGATCGCGGCCCTGATGCCGCAGATCGAGGCGTTCGCCGAGATCGGCGAGTACATCGACCAGCCGGTGCAGGGTATATTCGAGCGGGATGCAGGTGCGCCTGGCGTTCAGCGTCGCGACCGCGAGGCGGCCCGACGTGCTGATCGTGGACGAGGCGCTTTCGGTGGGCGACGCCTACTTCCAGCACAAGAGCTTCGACCGCATCCGGGAGTTCCGGAAGGCCGGCACGACGCTGCTGATCGTGTCCCACGACAAGCAGGCGATCCAGAGCATCTGCGACCGGGCGATCCTGCTGGATGCGGGCCGGGTGGCGATGGAAGGCGAGCCCGGAGGCGGTGATGGATTTCTACAATGCGCTGCTCGCCGACCGCCAGAATCAGAACGTCGTGCAGCGCAAGCGCGACGACGGCCGGGTGGAAACGATATCCGGCACCGGCGAGGCCACCGTGACCGACATCGCGCTCCTGAATGACAATGGGCGAGCGGGTCGAGGTGATGGACGTCGGCGCGCCGGTGACGCTTCAGGTCTGGGTGGCGGTCCATGCGGCCATCTCACGGCTGGTGATCGGGTACATGATCAAGGACCGGCTGGGGCAGCCTGTCTTCGGCACCAACACCGACTACATGGAGCAGCCGTTGCGGGATCTCGCGGCGGGAGAGCGTGCACGTTTCCGCTTCCGCTTCGCGGCGAGCCTCGGGCCTGGGAGCTATTCCGTTGCCGTCGCGCTGCACAGCACCGAATCGCATATCGTGAATAACTACGAATGGCGCGACTTGGCCCTCGTTTTCAACGTCGTGAACATGAGCCGCCCGACTTTCATCGGAAATGCCTGGCTGCCGCCCAGCGTTGTCGTCGAGCAGGTAGTGGCCTTCGGATCCCGACATGACCGATAGCTTCTATCGCGCTTTCGAGGACCGCTATCGCGGTTCCCGCGAACTGGTCAAGTCGCGTTTGCGGGCGTATGTCCCGTTTGTCGAGCCGCTCAAGGCGATATGCGGGGACCGCAAAGCCGTGGACCTCGGCTGCGGCCGCGGAGAATGGCTGGAAGTCGCAGGGGACCTCGGATTCGACGCGACCGGCGTAGATCTCGACGATGGCATGCTGTCCGCGTGCCAGGAACTCGGCCTGAAGGCCGAGCAGGGCAATGCGATCGCATTACTTGAAGGGCCTGCGCGACGAGAGCGCGGTCCTGGTGTCGGGTTTCCACATAGCCGAGCACATCCCGTTCCCGGATCTTGAGGTGCTGGTGCAGGAGGCGCTGCGGGTGCTGAAACCCGCCGGCCTGCTCGTTCTCGAGACCCCTAATCCGGAGAACATCGTCGTCGGCACCTCCGGCTTCTATCTCGATCCCACGCATACGAGGCCGCTCCCGCCGCGCCTGCTTTCATTCCTGACGGAGCACTGCGGCTTTGAGCGGACCCGGATCCTGCGACTGCACGAGCCGGCTGGCCTGGCGCAGGCAGCTGCAGCCAGCTTGTTGGACGTGCTGGGCGGCGTCAGCCCGGATTATGCCGTCGTGGCACAGAAGCGAGCCGGCACCGCGGAACACTGCCGTTTGTTCGACCCTGCGTTTTCAGGGGAGAGCGGCCTCGAACTGGAAACGCTGGCCGTGCGCTATGATAAAGGAATGTTGGGAAGGCTGTCCGAGATCATCCAGCGGGCTGACCGCAGCGCCGCGTCCGAGGCGAGCACCCACGCCGCGGCGAAGGAAAGGGTACAAGCTCAACTCGAGATCGCCGCCCGGGAGGCGGACCTGTCGGCGACGCAGCAGCAGATCGCCGCAACGCAGCGGCAACTCTCCGCGACGCAGCGGCAGCTCTCCGCGACACAGCAGCAGCTCTCGGTTTTGCTTGCGAGCCCATCCTGGAGGCTGACGGGGCCGCTTCGCTCGATCGCTGCTGCGGCGCGTGACCTACGGGGTGTCCCGGCGCGGGCCGTGCTGAAGTTCAAGACATGGGCCAAGCCCGGGATGATCCGCTTCGGAGGCTACATTTCCGCACGGCCGGCGCTGAAATCGGGACTACTGCGAGCCGTGAAACTTTTCCCCTGGCTGCATGGGCGGATGGCGCAGGCTGTCCGGCCAGGGTTGGCGGCCGCGACCCCCGGGTGGGACACCGGATCGGCAGGCGCCCGGCGTGTCGACGATCTTGCGGCGTCGGCTAGGCGCGTGTACCAGGATCTGCTCGACGCCCGCAACGCGGAGGCCGGAAGCCGCCGCGTCGATCTGTGTCCCGGCGAGCGCATCGACGCATGAGGATTCTCCTCGACCTGCAGGGATGCCAGTCGGCGAGCCGGCTGGGGGACATCGGCCGATGCTCCCTGTCCGTAGCGAGGGCTATGGCACGGGACGCGGTCAGTCATGAAATCTGGCTGCTGCTGAGCGACCGGTTTCCCGAAACGATCCTCCCCTTGCGCCGGGAATTCGCGGGCTTGATTCCTCCGGATCGCATCGCCGTGTTCGCGGTCGCCGGGCCCGACGGTCGGGTTCGATCCGAGCAATTCGGCCCGCGCGGGGGTGGCGGAACTCGTACGGGAGTATGCGATTGCCGAACTGGGGCCGGACGTGGTGTACGTGTCGAGCCTGTTCGAGGGCTTCGTTCGACGACGCGGTTACGTCGGTGGGGCGACTTGCCAACGGAATTCTTACGGCGGTCGCGCTTTGCGCCCCTGCGCCGCTCCTTGCCCGGGATGCGAGCGAAAGGACCCCGGCGGAGCGCGCCTACTGGCTGCAGAAGATCGATCACCTGAAGCGCGCCGACCTCGTGGTGGCGATCGCCGGGTCATCGGGACGGGAGGCCGCGACTGCGATCGGCGTCCCAGCCGACCGGATCGTGGAAATCGCCCCGGCGGCCGATGACCGATTCCGCCCCACCAGACCGTCGCCTGATGCCGATGCGGATATCGCCCGCCGTGCGGGACTCTTGCGGCCGTTCGTCCTGCATGTCGGGGAGATCGGGCCGCAGGAAGAACTCGAAGGGCTGATCCGAGCGTTTGCCGCTCTGCCGCCGGGGCTGCGATCGGCGCACCAATTGTGCTTGGTTGTCGCGGGCGGCGAGGCCGCGCGCGACGCGCTGCGAGGCGTGGCTTCCTCGCTTGGTCTCGCTGCACCGGATGCGATCGTCCTGGAACGTCCGCCAGACGATGACCTGGCCGCGCTGTACCGTGCGTGCCGGCTGTTCGTCATCCCTTCCTTGCAGGAAGCGATCGGCCTTCCAGCGCTGGAGGCGATGGCGTGCGGTGCCGCGGTGATCGGGTCGAAGGCCGGCTGCATGCCCGGGATGATCGGGCGCGACGACGCGCTGTTCGATCCCTCCTCAATCGCCGAGTTCACGGAGACGATGCGGCGAGCCCTCGCCGACGAGGCCTTCAACAGATCCCTGCGGGAACATGGCCTGGAGCAAAGCCGGAGGTTCTCCTGGGACAATAGCGCGAATCGAATCCTGAATGGGTTCGAGACATTGCTCGCCTATCGCCGCGAATGTCCCTGTGAAGTCGGGCCAGCCATCGCAATACCGACGATTGCTTGCCATGATCTCCGGATTGGCCCACACCCTCTCGGATCAGGACCTGATGGGGATCGCCGAGGCGATTGCCGCGGCTCGGGCAACGGAAGGGAGCCCGCGACTTCTGCTGGATGTGTCGAGAATCGTCGAGCACGACGAACGCACCGGAATCCAGCGGGTCGTGCGGGCGGTCTCAAAGGCATTGCTGGAGGAGCCGCCGCCCGGATTCCAGGTTGTGCCGGTCTGGTTCGATCCGCATGCGGGTCGCTATCGGTATGCGCTTCGCTTTGCTGAAACCATCCTGGATCGGCAGCCTTCCGATGCCGTCGAGGATTGGGTCGAGGCGTGCCGGGGAGACCTGTTTCTCGGCCTCGATCTGGCCTATGACCGAGTGACGCGAGCTGACTCCTGGCTGCGTGCCCAGCGCCGCCGGGGCGTGTACATCGTTTTTGTGGTTTATGACACCCTTCCGGCCTATCACCCGGAGTGGTTTCCCCCCGGATTGAGCGAAGGCTTCGTCGACTGGGTCGTGTGGATCGCGGACGTTTCTGACTTGCTGGTGACCATCTCCAGAGCCGTTGCGGACGATCTGCGGGCGTGGCTGGGGACGAGTCCGCGGCACGCAGGCGAATTGCCCAAAGTGCGACATTTTCACCTGGGCTCGAATCTCGGCGACAGTGCGCCCTCGCGGGGGCTGCCGCCCGACGCATCGGAGGTGCTCGGGAAACTCGGGCGGACGACGACCTTCCTGACGGTCGGGACGCTGGAGCCCCGGAAGGGGCATCGGCAGCTTCTCGATGCGTTCGAGCGGTTGTGGGAAAACGGTGTCGACGCCAACCTGGTCATCGTCGGCAAGTTCGGCTGGATGGCGGGAGACCTGGTGCAGCGTTTGCGCAATCACTCCAGAAAGGGCCGGCAGTTGTTCTGGCTCGAGGCGATCAGCGACGAGTATCTCGAAGGGGTCTATGCGGCGTCGAGCTGCCTCATCGCCGCCTCGGAGGGCGAGGGCTTCGGTCTGCCGCTGATCGAGGGCGCGCAGCATGGACTGCCGATCATCGCGCGCGATCTTCCGGTGTTCTGGGAGGTGGCGGGGGAGCACGCATACTATTTCTCCGGCACTTCGCCAGATTCACTGGCGGATACCGTGTCGAACTGGATGGCATTGCATGCGGAAGGCAAGGCGCCTTCGTCCGCAAGGGATGTCCTGGCTGTCGTGGGCGCAGAGCGCCCGGCAGTTGATGGAGGTCGTGCTCGGGGAACGCGACGTCCCGTCGTCTGCGGCCAGACTGGAGGCGGTGGATGGCCCTGCACACTGAGCCCGCTACATCGCAGGGCGCGTCCGCGCCGCCGGTCGTGGTAACCCTCGCCGCCTATCCGATCCGGCGACCGCGCCACGGCGGACAACTCCGCACGTCGGCCATGGCAAAGGCCTACGGGTCAGCGGGTTTCGCCGTCCACAACGTGGCGTTCTATCAGGCGGAGGTGTACGGGGGGGCGGATATCGGGCCGAACGATATTGCCTTTCCGCTCGACAGTCCGTTTCGCCTCTACCGCGGCGAGTATGTTCCGGCGCTCGCAGACTTCATGATGGGGCCGTTTTCGACTGAAGACGAAGCGGTCTTCCGTCGCGTCGCAGAGGGTATTGCCTCGGCCGTCGAGGTGATCCAGATCGAGCAGCCGTGGCTTTATCCCCTGGCGCGAAGGCTGTTGTCGGAGGTGCCGCATTGCAGGGATGCCGTTCTGGTCTTCAGTTCCCAGAACATCGAAGCGCCGATGAAGCGCGACATGCTTCGCGCGCGCGGTCTCGGAGCGGTGTGCGAACAGGCCTCTGCCGACATTGATGCGCTGGAACGGGAGGCTGCCCGGCAATCCGACCTGTGCCTTGCGGTCACGGCGGAGGACGGGGCCGTCCTGAAACGTCTCGGCGCGCGCGAGGTGTTTCACGCACCCAACGGCATCAGTCCCTGGGTGGCGGACCCGGAGCGGACGAGACTCTGGCGCGGGAGACTGCCCGTCCATCCCTGGCCGATCTTCATCGCAAGCGCCCACCCGCCGAACTACAACGCCTTCACCGCGACGGTGGGCGACGCGCTGGGCTGCATTCCGCCTGGATCGAAGCTCGTCATCGCGGGTGGCGTCGGGCCGCATCTTCACGAAGAGTTGTCCAAGTCGCGGTGGCGCGACCTCAACCTGTCGAGGCTCCTCGTCCTTGGCGTCCTTGATGACGAAGATCTTGCGGCCGTAAAGAGCCTCGCCCATGTGTTTCTGCTGCCGATCGGCGCCGGCGGGGGTTCAAACATCAAGACCGCGGAGGCGCTCTACTCCGGCCGGCCGGTCGTTTGCACCAGCACCGCGTTGCGCGGATTCGAGGAATATCGCGGCCTCCCCGACGTGATCGTCGCCGACTCCCCGCGGGCGTTTCAGTCCGCGATCCGTTCCGTCCTGGGACAGGGGGTGGGTGGGGACTTTGCCGCAGGCACCGGCGAGATGCGGGCGCGCCTCACGTGGGCGAGCTGCCTTTCTGCGGTTCCCGCGGCGGTATCGCGGATGCTGTCGGAGCGGAGGGCGCGCATGTGACCGTATGGCTCGACGTCTCGACCTTGCTCGGCTGGCTGCGTCCCGCTCTGGGGATCGTTCGGGTGGAGGCGGAAACCGCAAGGCACTTCCTGAACGCGAATGCCGAAGCGATCAGGTTCTGCCGATTCGACCGCAGCGGCCGGGGCTACTTCGAAGTCGGCAGGGTGGAGGTTGTTGCCGCCCTGGCCCGGCTCGACGGACGGGGGAACGCTGGTCCGCCGCCATCCGCGAACCCTCCTCACGATGCGGCACCGCCGATGACGGTAGGCGAGTCGGGCGAACAGCGCTGGAAGCGCCGAATCCTTGGGCTGGTGGCCCGACTTCCCGCACGATACCGGGACAGGGCGCATCGGTTTGCAGCTGAGAGGCGCAATACGTTCCACGGATTTGCTCGTGCGTATCGGGAGGCACGTGCGGCTGCGTTGGCCATTCGAGGGCGTTCCCCTGCGGGCGACGGGTATCTGATGCCGATCCGCGCGGTGCCGGTTGCGGCGAACGCGGTCGCGGACCCGCCCTTCATGTCGGGTGATGTGTATGTCTCGCTGGGGCTGGACTGGGACCAGAAGGATCTTGCGTACCTTTACGAACTCAAGTGCCGGCTCGGCTTGAAGGTGCTGCTGTTTTGTTATGACGTCATCCCGATCCGCCTGCCGCACTTCTGCAGGGCCGAAGTGGCGCAGGACTTTCCGCGCTACGTCGCCGACGTCGCATGGTGTGCCGACCGCATCCTCTGCATCTCGGAGCGGTCGCGCAGCGACTTGCGCCATTTCCTCGAATCGGTGGGTGCTCCGAGTCCCGAACTTGGCGTCGTGCGGCTGGGATGCGATATCCGGATTGCGTCGGATCGGCAGCCGTCGCCGGAGGTTGCGGACATCCTGGAGCATCGCTTCATTCTGTTCGTGTCGACCATCGAACGGCGCAAGAACCACGAGACGCTTTACCGCGCCTACACGCGGCTGGTCGATGAAGGCAGAGTCGATCTGCCGCTGCTGGTCTTCGTCGGAATGCCGGGATGGGGCACCAGTGACCTGATGCACGATCTGCATTCTGACCCCAGAATTCGGCCGTTCCTGCGAATCCTGCACGAAGTGTCGGACAGCGATTTGACACGCCTCTATGAGAGGGCGTATCTGACGGCCTACCCGTCGCTCTACGAGGGATGGGGCCTGCCCGTCGCGGAAAGTCTTGCTTACGGGAAGTTCTGCCTCGCCTCCGACGCGGCCTCAATCCCGGAGGTCGGCGGCGACCTTGTCGAATATATCGACCCGTGGGACGTGCCGGCGTGGGCGGAAAGACTGATGTGGTACATCGACCATCCGGACGAGCTTCGCCAACGCGAGGCGGCGATTCGTCAGCATTACCGCCCGACAGCCTGGCGGGAAACGGGGGCCGCGGTACTTGAAGCGGCTCAGTCCCTATAGCATGGAACCGGGCGACGACGATGCTACCGCAGTATGAGAGCATGCTCGAAGCGGTCTGCCGATCTCGAAAGCTGTCAGGCCAGATGACGGCGTGACTGCCTAACGCCGCGCCTGATCAAGCGAACCGGGAGATCGCCGCCTCGCGCGCTGGTGGCGCGGTATAATTTGCCCCTGAGAGCAATAGCGCCGCGCCTCGCTTCACCGTTTCAATCCTGCATAGCCCCCGGCAGGCTTCAAGCGTGGTTGCGCCTTCGAGCGCCGGCTTCCCGAGCTTGCGGGCGTTAACCATGGCCTGTTGAGGGCTTTGGGTCAGGCCGGATCCTGCAATAGCGAGCTTCAACGAGCTTCAAGATGAGCATCAGCTTTTCGGCTTCCCCAACCGCATTGTTTTCATCGCTGATGCAGCACCGCGAACTGGTCTGGGATCTCGTGAAGCGGGACTTCGTCGGTCGCTACAAAGGCTCGGTGTTGGGTGTTGCCTGGTCTCTGTTCCATCCGGTTCTGATGCTCGTCATCTACACGCTCGTCTTCAGTATCGTCTTCAAGGCGCGGTGGGGGGCAGGAGAGGAGAGCAGGGTGGCCTTTGGGCTGGTTCTGTTCTCGGGAATGATCGTCCACGGACTGATGGCCGAGTGCCTGAACCGGGCGCCGACGCTCATCATTAGCCACACCAACTACGTCAAGAAGGTGGTCTTCCCGCTCGAAATCCTGCCATGGGTGGTGCTCATCTCCGCCGGCCTGCATTTCCTCGTGAGCCTGGGCATCCTGATCGTTTTCTGCCTTCTCGGCGGCGTGAGCCTTCACCCGGGGACCTTGCTTGTCCCCGTAGTGCTGTTGCCCTTGGTCCTGATCACCCTGGGCCTGACCTGGCTCCTGGCCTCCCTGGGCGTCTATCTGCGGGATCTCGGGCAGGGGATCGGAATCGTGACCACGGTGTTGCTCTTTCTCAGCCCGGTCTTCTACCCCATTGACGCCCTGCCCGGCGACTTTCAATCCCTGATAAAACTGAATCCTCTGACGGTCCCGATCACGCAATTGCGTAACGCGATGCTGTGGGGGGCACCCATAGGGTGGGCGGACTGGGCCATCAGCATGACGATCGGCAGCGTTGTGAGCTATGCCGGGTTCTGGTGGTTCCAGAAGACGCGCCGGGGCTTTGCCGATGTCCTCTGACGACGTCGTCATCGACGTGCGCAATCTCAGCAAGCGCTTCGAAATCTACGCCACGCCCCGGGACAGGCTGAAGCAGATTCTCCTGCCGCGTCTGCAGCAGGCTGCCAATGGCGCGATGGCCGCGACGGGCTTGGCGCGGCTCAGGCCCCCGCCGACTTACTTCCGGGAATTCTGGGCGTTGAACGATGTGTCGTTCCAGGTTCGGCGCGGCGAAACCCTCGGTATCATCGGCCGCAACGGCAGCGGCAAGAGCACGCTGCTGCAAATCCTTGCCGGAACGCTGGCCCCGACGAGCGGCGAAGCGACAGTAGGTGGCCGCATAGCCGCCCTGCTGGAGTTGGGGAGCGGGTTCAATCCGGAATTCACGGGCCGAGACAATGTTTTTCTGAACGGGCGCATCCTGGGTCTGACCCAGAACGAAATCGAGGCGCGCTACGATCGAATAGTAGAGTTTGCAGACATCGGCGAATTCATCGACCAGCCCGTCAAGACCTATTCCAGCGGAATGTTCTTGAGGCTTGCTTTCGCCGTGCAGGCGCATATCGATGCGTCCGTCGTCATCATCGACGAGGCGCTGGCGGTTGGGGATGTCTTCTTTCGCCAGAAGTGCTACGCGCGGTTGGAGCGATTACGGGAAAGCGGTGCCGCGATTCTGCTTGTTTCGCATTCAATGCCGGACATCGAGCAATACTGTGAACGGGCTATCTTGCTCGATCGTGGCGCCCAGCGATTCATCGGCCCGGCGTCCGAGGCTGCCAAGCATTATTACCTTCTGCACCAACCTGCGATTGCCAAGGGCGCGCCGCAAGCGCGCGTTCCTGTAAGCGAGTCGGACGACGCCCGGGGACGCAACAGCATCGACTTTCCGCCTGCTGAAGCCTTTATCGACCTGTCGAGCAAGTCTCAAGTGACCAACAGCAGAGCACGTTGCATTGGCGTTGCCTTGTGCAGCGATACTGGCCAACCCTGCAACACATTCCGGCAAGGCGACAAAGCTGTCTTTCATTACGAGTTTGAACTGAACCAAGATATAGGTGTGCCGATTTGTGGTGTTGTGGTCTCGAATGATCGGGGCGTTATAGTTCATGGCAAGAACAGTTGGCAATATGAGGATGAAGCGCCTCTGCGCTTCGGGCAGTTGGCAGATTAATTTGCCGGCAGGAAACCCGGCTCGATTGGTGGTGAGTATACCTTCGAGGTTGGATTGGCATGCGTGTCAACTGCGGATTGGAAAAATCGGCAACGCATTTCGCATGAAGAGTTTTGGGTTCGCCATGAACGACTTTGCCACCTTCCCATGTCGCTCACTTTTCCGTTGGATTTGCACTGAGAGGCGGCCTAGCTGTTCTGACTCACCACGGCGTTGCGGACCTGCCGGGAAGAATAATCATGGCGACACAATCCTAGCCGATTTTGCGGAATCACTTTACCGGATTATTCGACAGACGATGAATACCAACAAATTGACAACTCAGAACGTGCTAGATGGTTACGACGCCGTCTGTGCCCTTTATCCTTACATTCCTTCCCTTAGCCACTGGCGTGCCTGGGAATATGCGGCCTACCAGAAATACCGCCTCGACGGCCGGATCCTCGAACTCGGATGTGGAGACGGACGCTACTTCCGCCTGATCTGGCCGCAGGCGATCAGTGA
>CAVOKN010000026.1:0-69302 GCA_963696505.1 uncultured beta proteobacterium
GGGTACGGGGCCGTCATGCGATTGCGTTGCGAACGCTCCGCACTGAAATGATAGATTCGCGCAACGACCGCGCCCCGGAGTCCAGGCTAATCTCCCCAGTCGTTACCGCGTTCGCCCCAGACACTCCCGTAGAATCGCAGGGCTTTCGTCACGCGCCTGGAACAGCCGATGACCGGGCACACAACCCGCCGGCCGCTTGGGCATCGACCGAATAGCCCCACAAGAACGACAACCGAAACGCGATCCTCAGGCTTGCCTACTGGGCCCAAGGCTCGCTGCTCCAAACTTGTTTCGTGTTTAGCGAGAATCCGCAGCCCTCAAGCACCGCCGCTTGCCCCCTCACCCCTGCCCTCTCCCCTCGTGGGAGCTGACCTTTGCGCACGCTGGACTCGGTGTCTTTTTCTCACCCAAGCGGCACCGGCCTGACGTTTTGGCGAGTGATTCCGAATGGATGGTCGAGCAGACCCGCTACCAGACGGCCGAGCCGTGTCTTGAGGAACGTACGGCCATGCCGATTGCAGCAGGCAGCGGCGAGAATCGGGCGCTTGTGATCAACGCACGCTGCGGCAGTGCTTCGCGTGCGAAGTGGTGCTGCTGAGCACCAACGGGCAGTGTCTGCGCCATGCGACAAGGACCGTGGCGTGGCCGGCCAGCGAGGGCAAGCGCGACTCTCGCACTGTCTGGGCTAGGCGCAATACTCGTCACTTAACGACTCGAATTGCTTTGTTGATGATTACAGCCTGCGGTGAAGTCGTGTGACATCGTCGAAGCGGCCAATTGCTCATCTTGCGCTTGACGCAGCGCAGATTTCGCCGGCCTCGGCGACGTCCAAGCCGATCTTGCAGGATCTCGTCGAGCACGCACTCATGGAACGCTTTCCTCTGCACAGGGGGGAATAGCGTTGAAGGCGGGGAGTTTGCGCCTGACGACACGCACGGCGTGGATGAACGACAGCGCATCGGGATCGAGGTCGGCCTTCAGCGCGGCCTCGTGCATCAGCGCGCGAACGGCGTAGTGCGCCATCAGAAGGCCGTAGAACTCCTGGCGCACCAGGTCGGGGGTCTTGCTGCGGAGCACGATGTTGGCGCCGCGCAGGTGCGTCTTGAGCTCGTCCAGCGCCGTTTCGATCTCCCACCGGTCGTGGTACAGGGCGGCCAATTCCTCGGCTGGCCCTTGGAGTGGATCGAGCACGGTGGTGACCAAGCGATAGATCGGCTCGGCATCGGCTACGCCTTCGAGCTGGTACTCGATCACCCGCAGCACGGTGGCGTTGGTCTGAAGCCGCTTGTCCTTGTCGCACGGGTAGATCCGACTCAGGTAGGAGCCATCGGCCAGCCGCTTATCGCACGGCAAGGCCGCGTTGGCCTTGATCCTCCACAGCAGTTGCGCCTGGGTAGCCAGGGCGCGTTGCCACATCTCGTATCCGAAGAATCCCCGGTCGGCCAGGCACAGCATCCCGCTGTCGAGTGCGCCGACCACCTCCTTGGCGAGGGTGTTTTCGCCTGTGGCGTAGGGGCTCATGCGCGTGCCGAACAACACGTGTGTGCCGTTCTCCACCAAGGAGACGAAGCGAAGCTTTGGAAACGCGCTGCTACCGCGACTCGAACCCGGGCGGCCGAAGACCTCATCATTGGTCTTCTCGTCGGCCACATCCATCGTGCTGCCGTCCAGGCTCACCAAGCGCCATTGTCCGTACCATGCGCCCCGGGTGGACGCCACGGCGATGGGCTTGACCACTTCGTCGTGGAGTTGGCGCATCGGCTCCCAACCAAGCCGCGTGCGCGCCTGCGAGATCCCCGAGTTGCCGGTCACGCGCACCGTGAGCGCCGGATCCATCAGCCACTGCAATCCCTCCAGCAGGCACCGCAACACCTCGCGGTACGACGACTGCATGTATAGCGCCAGCGCGATCGCGTAGTAGACGACCACGTGCGCAGGGAGATCGCGTTCGCGCACGCTTGTCTTGCCGGTGACGGCGAGCACCGATCGAACACGCTCCAGAGGAAACGTCTTGGTGATCACTCCGAGACTGAGGTAGTCGGTGATCCGACTGCCCTCGGGTAGATTCGCAGGCGTGCGTGCCATGGCAAGGTCCTCCCGTCCAGGATGCAAACGGAAGAATACCTCAAAGACTTGCTTAAGTGACGAGTATTGGGGCTAGGCGTGCGCCGGCTGGCAGCCAATCGTGCACATCTTGGGCTGGCGTTCGATTGGCAGCGCAGTTGTGGTTCATGGACCGCTGGCCATCACCCGCCAGAGATCCGTCATGAGATCGAGATATTGTAAGCCACGCCAAAGAGTCTGCGTGCCGGGTTCGCCATCGCCCTTGCGCCCCAGGAAGCCGCCTATCTTGGCCACCATGCGGATGGCTTCGCGCAGGCTGGGCGCCTGTTCAGGCGGCACCGGATTCTTCGTGCTGTAGGCAACCAGCGCTTTCCACTCGGCTTCGTCAAAATAGACATCGCAAGGCAGTTCGGGAACCTCACGCCCGAGCTTGACCATATGATAGATGCGCCAGGCGACGACCATGTCGATGGCCAGGCAGGCCTCCAACCGGTCACCGTGACCGAGCTGGCGATCTTCGATGCGGCAGCCGCTTTTGAGCGTCCGATGAAACACCTCGATACCCCAGCGCTGGGTATACCAGGCCACTTTCTCACACGCCTGCTCGAAGCTCTCCACAGCGAGCGTGGTGAGCAGCCGCCATTCAATGGGCTCGGCGCCCTCGGGCGCGCCCTCTTCTTTGGCCAGCACCGTCCAGATCTTGAGCGCGCTCAGGTGCGCCTTGTCCTGTGGGGGACACAAGGTCAGCGCGGCAAAGCGGATCGCCAGTTTGGCCTCGCGCGCTGGACGATTGCCCTGCCGGGGCAGTTTGACGAGTTGATAACCGCTGATCGGCTGCCCCTGGAGCGCCTCGAACAGGCGCGCCTGTTCGCCTTGCACTTGGCGGTCGTGCTTGGCACGAATGAGCAGCTTCGGTCCCGCCGGATCGAGTGCCGCTTGGGCAAACAACTCATAGATGTCCGCTTCCCGATCGCCCATACTGACCAGCGCGAGCTGTGGGTTGCGCTTTTGCACTGCCGCCACCGCCTGATAGCTCTTGATCCAGCGATAGCTTTCCTTCTGTTCAATGGCCAAGGCATGGCGCTGCGCCTTCGTGCCGAACTGCGCCGGGTCGCGAGCCCAACATTGCGCGTTGACAAAGCCCAGCGGCACCCCTTGCACCGTCATCGCCAGGCTGCTGTGCAGATGCAGGCCTTGCGCCCCCTCGGCCGTGGTACCGATCGGGCCCAGGCCGGCGATGCTCAGATGGCTGTAGTTCACACTGGTGGTGTCTTGCGGCACCAGCACCACCGAACCCTCACCCAACTCGCTGATGCGCCCCTCGGTGGCCGCATAGTGCGGCTGCAACAAGGTCTCGAACAGCACGTCGTCGTTGGCCAGAAAACGATAGGCCGCTTGCGTCTTGGTCGCGCTCTCACACGCTTCGGGTAGGTTGGCCATGGGTCGGGCCCAGAAATCACGCGCCAGGCTCATCAAGCGCTGGGTGAGCCGCTCACTGAGCCGGCAGCGTCCGAATTCTTCTTCCGCCCAGTCGAGCGGGGGCTTGGCTCGCACCGACGGCATCAGGCGCGCCAACTCGGGCGGCGCGGTCAATAGTTTGCGCCAGTTGCGTTGCAGCGGATAGACGAATACCTGTTTGCGCCCCACGCGCCCTTGGCGCACCCGATCCTGACGGCCCCGCCCCTGGGTTATCCCCAGATCGGTCCAGTTGGCCGCGCGGTAACAGGTGCCCGGGTAGCGGCTGCTATCCACAAAGGTCTCGATCAGCACCGGTTTGTAGCCATAGTGCCGCTGCCAATCGCCGGCGAGCTGGCGGCTGGCCAAGCCCAGCACGTGTGAGGCCAGATTCTTCACCTGGACCGAGGGCACAATCAGGAATCGACTGTTGCCCACGATCAGCGCCAGGCGCGCCGCGCGGGTGCCCTCGCTCCAACCGATCCACTCATCGCGCACACCCAGCCGCCAGGCCGCCGCGCTAAAACTCAAGCCTCCCAAAATCCCTTGCTTGCTGCGGATCAGATAGCGCAGCTGCGCCCCGCACAGCGGCCCGTCGCCCAGCGGGTGATGCGCTTGCATCATCGCCCGCCACTGGCGCGACAACGCCTTGTCGCCATTGACCACCACCAGTTCAATGTGGCCCAGCTTCGACAGCGCCCCCTCGATCTGCGGCCACTGCATGGGCTCGGCTGGCCGTGGCCTGCGCGCAACGAAACTCACCTCGCGCGCCGCCGGCAATTCGATCACCCCACGCCGTTCGAGCTTGTTGAGCACAATGCGGCAGCTCGTCTCCTTCGGCCGCCCGTCGGCGTGCCGCCAGTCGAACCAGCCGCACACCACGCGTGCCAGCGCACCTCGGGTCAGATCAACGCCGCTGCGCACCGTCTCGCGGATGCGCGCTATGACTTCATCGTTAAAGTCTCTGCCGGCGATGAGCATGCCGCGCAGAGTAGCGCAAAAAATCTTCCTTGTCCAGCATGCCTAATGGTCAGCCCCCTGGATGGGGGAGGGGTTGGGGAGAGGGTGAGTGCTGAGCTTCATTGCCAAGAGGACTTGTCTTGAACGTTTGCTTCCTTCATTGTGCTGTGCAACTGCCCGGCGCGATGGGGGAAAGGAAGCCGCCATGTTGAAACTGCTGGTCGTCGCCTTCTGCGTCTCGGCCCTTCTCGGGTTTGCGCTGCTGGGCATGGAATACCTCGGCCGCGGTTTGTTTGCCGACTCCCCCTCCGGCTCCGCCCACAAAGTCCATCGTTACGCCGTACCGCGTCTCGGCGGCGTGCTCATCTTCGCCGGCCTGCTTGCTGCATTGCTGATCGGCATCCCGTTCGACGTGGTCAACACCACCACCGGCCTGCTATTGGTGGTGTGCGCCCTGCCGGTATTCGCCTCCGGCCTCGTCGAAGACATCGCCGGCGGCGTGCCACCCCGCGTGCGGCTGGTATTCTCCTTTGCCTCGGCCCTGCTCGCCATGTGGCTGCTCGATGCCTTCGTCAACCGTCTCGACCTCCCCGGCATTGACAACCTCCCGTCCTTCGCCCCAGTCGCCGTCCTGTTTACCCTGGTGGCCGTTGGCGGCGTCACCCAATCCCTGAACATCATCGACGGCCTGAACGGCCTGGCCGGCGGCATATCGGTGCTGGTGCTGGGCGCGCTCACCAACGTCTCCTACCTCGTGGGCGACCACGAACTGGCCCAGATCAGCATTGCCACCCTGGGCGCCGTGCTCGGCTTCCTGATCTGGAACTATCCCAGCGGACAGATGTTCTGCGGCGACGGCGGCGCCTACCTCCTCGGCTTCGTCATCGCCGAAATCTCCGTGCTGCTCGTTGCGCGGCATCCGCAGGTTGCAGCCTGGTTCCCGCTTCTGCTCCTGAGCTACCCGATCTGGGAAACAGTGTTTTCGATGTACCGCCGCCGCATCCTGCGGCGCAGGTCCGCCGCTTCCGCCGATCGGCTGCACTTGCACACCCTCATGTACAAGCGCCTGCCCTATGGAATCGCCGCTTAAATTGTATCTGGCCAATTAAATGGTACATAGTTACCGGATGAGTCACAGATGAATGCGCTTGCTTTCGCCACTCCCGGCGAGCTTCAGCATCTGCTGGGCGAGCGGCTCAAGCGGCTGCGGATCAGCCGCGACCTGGATCAGCGCACCACGGCTGAGAAGGCCGGCATCTCGGAGAAGGCCCTGCGCAATCTCGAAGCCGGGCGCGGTTCCACCGTCGAGACGCTGCTGCGCGTGATGAAGGCGCTCGACAATCTGCAGGGTCTGGACATGCTCGCGCCCGAGCCCAGCGTCAGCCCGCTCGATCTGCTGCGTCAGCCCGCGCCCCCGCGGCGCGTGCGGCGCGCGCGCAAGCCCGTCCCGGAGGCCTAGGTGGACACCCCGGTCGTCGAGGTCCGCATCTGGGGCCGGCGGGTTGGCGCGGTGGCGCCCGAACCGCGCCTGGGCTGCTACGTGTTCGCTTACGATCCGGCTTGGCGCCGCAGCGGCATCGAACTGGCGCCGCTGACCATGCCGCTGTCCAACCCGCGGCCGAGCTTCGCCTTTCCCGAGCTTGGGGAGCCGGGCTAAAAGCGCTTGCCCGGCCTGCTGGCCGACGCGCTGCCGGACGACTTCGGCACTGCTCTGGTCGATGCCTGGATGAGCGCCCGCGGTGTCGCGAAGCGTGCTGTCACCACGCTCGACCGGCTCGCCTACATGGGTCGGCGCGGCATCGGCGCGCTGGAGTTCAAGCCGGCGCGGGGCGCGCACCGCGAGAGCGTCGAACCCCTGAATATGAGGGGCCTGGTGGAGGCCGCGCGCAAGGTGGTCCACGGCGACCTGTCCGGCGACGTTGAGGCCCAGGCGGCACTTGCCAACATCATCCGGGTCGGCACCAGCGCCGGCGGCGCCCGCGCCAAGGCGGTGGTCGCCTGGAACCCGCAGACCGGGCAGATCCGCAGCGGCCAGTTCGACGCCGCGCCAGGCTTCGAGCACTGGTTGCTCAAGTTCGACGGCGCCGGCCGGGACGCCGAACTCGGCGGCAGCGCCGACTACGGCCGCATCGAGTACGCCTACCACCGGATGGCCGAAGCGGCGGGCATCCGCATGTCGCCCTGCCGCCTCCTGGTGGAGAGCGGGCGCGCACACTTCATGACCCGCCGCTTCGACCGCGACGTCGTCGACGGCCAGACTCGGAAGCATCACTTGCAGTCGCTCTGCGCCATGAGCCATCTCGACTACACGCAGCGCGCCACCCACGCGTACGCGCAGCTCTTCATGACGATCGCACAGCTGAAGCTCCGCGACGAGGCGATCGGCCAAGCCTTCCGCCGCATGGCCTTCAACGTCATGGCGAAGAACTGCGACGACCACAGCAAGAACTTCGCCTTCCGCCTGAAGCAGGGCGGCAACTGGGAACTGGCGCCGGCCTACGACGTGACCCACGCCTGCAACCCCAGGGGCGAATGGACCTTCCAGCACCTGATGAGCGTGAATGGCAGGTTCAGCGGCATAGGCCGCGCCGACCTGCTGGCCGAAGCCGACCGCTTCGGTGTTCGCCGCCCCCTGGATACCCTCGCCGACGTGCGCGCCGCCCTGGACGCCTGGCCCGGCTATGCCCGCGAGGCCGGGCTGGGGGAAAGGATCACCGCCGACCTGCGCGCAGACTTCGAGCCGTTGTGAAGAGTGTCCTCTGGCGCGCGCGCCGGTTGGGCGAGCTACACGAACAGCGTCAGAACCCCGGTGTAGCCGTAGAGCTGATCGTGGGAGATCTCGCCGTTGCAGAAGAAGCCGGCGAGAGGGATGTCGCCGAAGGTTTCGCGGATCATGCGGGGTTCGAGAGCATCGTCGCCGAACATGTTGCCGCCGCGGCCGAGGCAGGAGAAATAGAGGCCACCCTTGGGCGCGGCGGGCAGCGAGGCGCGCAGTTCGTTCAGCATGCGCTTGAGATCCTGCAGCGCGGCGTCGCCGTCGCGGCGCAGGAAGATCAGTTCGCGGCCAGGTTCCACCAGTTCGTTGATGGCGATCAGTCCGTTTTCCGGGTCCGCGCCGATCAGGTTGCGCGCGAGGTAGTCGCCGGAGTCGCGGCCGGGCACCGGCAGTCCCACCAGGATGTAGGCGGCGGCGCGGGACAGATCCTTGGCCAGCACTTCACCAACGGCTTCCTTGTAGACATCAAGGGCACGGCGACCGTCGAGCGTGGCGATGATGTTGCGCTCGGCCTCGGTGATGACATGCCGCCCCGGCAGCGGCGAGCAGCCTTGGGTGAGGCGCGTGGCCACCGTCACCGACGGCGCGAAGCCGACGCCGGATATACCACCGGAAAGCACGCCGTCGGCGATCTGGATAGTGCCTTCGCGGGCGCTGGACAGGCCGCCGGTGACGAAGCCGCTGGTCACCTTGCCGGCCATGTCAGCCACCAGTTCGCCCATGTCCGGCGTGTGGGGATCGGCATGGACCACGGCGAAGTAAGGCGCCTGGCCGCCGCCGGTCAGCGGCTGGCGGCCGGAGAACACCCGAAAGCTTTGCGGATCGAAGCGGCCCGCCAGCACGGCGATGCCGCCGGCATCGATGCGGGCATCGCCGCGGCCACACACGCCTATGCCCACCGATCCCACCCAGTGGGTGATGGACGTGGCCTGGCGCAGGCGGGCGAGGATCGCCTCGGCGTGGGCAGCGAAGCGTTCCGAGAAATACACGAAGCCCAGATTCGCACCCGACGGCAGCTTCAGGCGCGTGAGGCAAGTTTCGACGGCCTCCTGCCAGTTCTCGGAGAAGGCGTGGGCGGCATCCAGCGCGGGGCTGCTCACTTGGGCGGCTGGTCGGGTGCGGGCGACGGGTTCTGCGGCGCGGTTGACGGTGCGCTGGCCGCCGCGGCGGCCTGCTGAAGGAAGTTCCAGGGCCACAGCGCGGGGTTGGCGAAGGGATTGTCGGGCGCCTCGCCGCCGGAATCGCTGGGCTGGCCCATCGCCTGCATCGCTGCCAGCGTGTGGCGCTGCATTTCCAGCCCCTGGATGCTCATGTGGAGCATGTTCATGTTCATCTTGAGCCAGCCTTCCACCGCGCGCAGATCGGCGATGCGCTTGTCGAGCTCGTTGAGGTCGAGGGTCGGCGTGACCATGCCGGGCAGATTGAAGCCCATGCTCGACCACATGTTCTTGAGGAAGTCCAGGGGGTCCTGGCCAGAGGCTTGGTGCGACATGGGCGCTCCACGGGGAGTGAAGCGGCGATCTTACTCCAAAGCTTCGTTGCCCCCGGAGCCTGTCGCTGGGGAGTTGCGCGCCGGGGACGCTTCAGCGTGCTTGTTCGTGGGCGATGCGCACCGCTTCCGCTGGCGCCTGCCCGGCGCCGAGCCGTATCACCGAAGGGGTCAGGAAGCGCATCGAACCGTCGAGCCAGACCAGGGCGACGAAAGCGGCACCGGTGGCCAGACCGATGGCGAGTACGGCGATCAGAACCGACTGCAGCCGCTTTCGGGTGCTGACTATAGGTCGCTCCGCCTGCAACTCCGACGCGAGCTGTTGGGATTGGGTCATGGCGCCCTTTCTGTATCCGGTCTTGTTGGTCTTGCAGGCGCTCGGGAATCAGCGGAAAGCCTCCCGAGCACTGGACCCCATTGTTGCGCGATCGGTGGCGTGCGGGTATCGGTCAAATGGATGAGGGCCGCGCGTTGCGCGGATGGCGATGCTATCGCCGCGGATCAGCGGTAGGCCGACGCAGCTCGAAATTGATGAGGGTGCGCAGCTTGGCAGGCATCACCGGTTTGAGCAGGAGGTGGAAGCCTCCTTCCTTTGCTTCGGCGATCCGCTCTGGCGTCGTGCTGCCGGTGATCATGATTGCGGGAATCTCCTTGCCGAAACGGGCGCGCAGTGAGCGTACCGCTTCGGTTCCGGTTTCGTCGGCGCGCAAGTGGTAGTCGGCGATGATCAGGTCGGGAGCGGGCGTGCCCGCGGACAGTGCGTCCAGCGCATCGCGGGCGGACGGGTGGGTGGTCACCTGCGCGCCCCAGCCCTGGAGCAGGGCCGATACTCCTTCCAGTACAAGTTGTTCGTCGTCAACAACGAGGATGTGGCGGTTCGAGAAGTCGTGCACCGCGGGGATCGGCTGCGGGGCTCGTGGAGCCGACAGGACGGGTTTGCTGCCCAGCGGAAGTTCCAGACGGAACATGCTGCCGCGTCCGGCTCGGGATTTCAGTTCCAGAGGATGCTGCAGCAGGGCGCTGAGCCGCTTGACGATGGACAGTCCGAGGCCAAGACCCTTGCGTCGGTCCCGCTCGGGATTGCCGATCTGTACGAACTCGTCGAAGACCCGTTGCTGTTGATCCTCTGCTATGCCTACCCCGGTGTCCCACACCTCGATCCGCAGGCACTGAGCGCAACGCCGGCAACCCACCAGCACCCCGCCGGTGTACGTATAGCGCAACGCATTGGTGATCAGGTTGCGCAGGATACGCTCCAGCAGCAGCGGATCGGAGCGTACGTACTGGTGGAACGAATGGATTCGCAGTTGCAGGCCCCGCTCGCGGGCTTCCGGCTCGAAATCCACGGCCACGCGATCCAGCAGGTTGTGGATGTCGAAGTCGCTCACTTCGGGCCTGATCGCCCCAGCGTCGATCTTCGACAGATCGAGCAATTCGTTGAACAGCTTCTCCAGGGCATCCACCGAAGCGCCGATGCTGCTCACGACGTTCGAGACACCGGGATCGCGCACCTTCTCGGACAATGCGGCAGCGAAGAGCCCCAAGGCATGCAGCGGTTGCCGCAGGTCGTGGCTGGCTGCAGCGAAGAACTGGGACTTGGCGCGGTTCAATTGCTCCGCCATCTGACGCGCGCGTTCGAGTTCGGCATTCTGCTTCTGAAGCTCGGCAACCAAGACTTCGTTGCGGAAGCGGTTACGCAGCGAGGCGCTGAGCAGCCGGTTGTACTTGATGCCCACAGCGAGCACGCCCAGCATGACGCAGAAAGTGATGAAGCCGATGATCAGGTGCAGACGGTCGCCCTGCCAGAGGTTGATGCCGATGATCGACAGCAGCGTCGGGAGGACGAAAACGTAGAAGGACGGCGCATGGGATGCGATCAGCGGGACCGCCACTGAGGTGATGGCGAAGATCGAGATGATGAGGATGGTCTGGTAGGAATCGGATCCCGGCACGAAGAACATGATGGCTGCCGTGGCCCAGATGCAGCCGGAAATGCCGGAGCCGATCATCCAGTAACGGCCCCAGCGCTCGTGCTCGCCTTCGGGTATGCCGCCCTTGCGGAAGCGCACGTATAGCCCGAGGCGCCAGCTCTGGTTTGCCGCCATGGCCAGGCCCCACGCCAGCAGTGTGACGTGGGAGACCACCGGCCACAGCACCGCCGCCAGCAGGATCACGCCCACCATCGTTCCGCTGACCGAAACCGGCAGTTGGTGGTAGATCATCCGCACCTGCTCGGCCGCGACGAGAGGGTCTAGCGCTCGGCCGTGATCGTCAGCCGTGTTGCGCGTCATGGTCGTCTCGCCGCTGCCATCGCACTTGGGAATCAGGCTTCGCCTGGCGGGTGCCGGATGCTTCTAGGGCCGGCCTTGGCCGCGCCTCAAGTGCAGTCCGAGCCGGTTTGCGGCGAGCACGGCCTGGGTGCGGTTGGCGACGTTCAGGGCCTTGAGGATGGCGGTGACGTGAATCTTCACCGTCCCCTCCGCCAGCCTGAGTTCGCGGCAGATCAGCTTGTTCGGCAGGCCCTGCAGCATCAGATGAAGGACGTCTGTCTGGCGGTCGGTGAGGCCGAGATCGGCGACGGAGACCGGCGGCTTGGACGCTAGCGATGTGGCGTGGGAATCGGGTTCGGCGAGCGGCGAGGTCGCCGCGCCGCCGGCCATGGCCTGGGGCGGGAAGTAGACGTCGCCCGACAGCACCAGACGCAGGGCATTGACCATCTGCGCACCGGACGATGTCTTGGGGATGAATCCCATGGCCCCGGCCTCGAGGGCACCCAGCACCAGCCCGGGCTCGTCGCGGGCAGAGACGACTACGACCGGCAGGGCGGGAAAACGGGTGCGGAAGATTTCGAGGCCGGACAACTCGCTGCTGCCGGGCAGGGAGAGATCGAGCAAGACGAGGTCGAGATCAATGTGGCCTTCGGCGAGGGCAAGCCCGCTCTCGCAGTCCTCGGCCTCGATCATCACCACTCGGCTATCCAGTTGCACGAGGACATGGCGTAAGGCTTCCCGGATCAACGGGTGGTCGTCGATGACCAGCATTTTCATTGTGGTGCCCCGGGTACGGATCTCGGCAACGGACCTCCCGCCGCTGCGGACGGGCGAGTATAGCCGATCCGTCGGGGCCGACTTCCGTTCAACCTGAAAACGGTGATTGATCCGCGAAGTACGCGAAGCTCACCAAGCGATTCAACGGCTTGCCATCATCGGGCAATCCGCCGAACGGGTGACCCTACGACACACGCCTGACCCGCCTTGGCGGGACGGCCTTCGCGGATCACCAACTGCCGTTTCTGCGTTCAAACCCGGTCCGGGGACGGGTGCCGTCGGCGAGCTTCGACCTGCCGGCGAACCGGCACGCGGCATGAGCGCGGCCGACAATCACGAAACGCCCAGGGCGAAGATCATCCCCACCGTCCGGTTGCTTCCCAAACGTGAAGCTGCGATCATTTTTGCACTGTGGTCGCCAGACTCCCGTTCCCGACGTCACTCCCGGACTTCATGCGGCTCTTCCCGGATGATGCGGCTTGTGCGGCGCACCTGGAAAAGGTCCGGTGGCCTGGCGGCTTCGTCTGCCAGTACTGCGGTTTACATGACGAGCCGAGCCGCTTCCCGAACCGTTCTTCCGTTGTGCTTCGATGTCGCAGCTGCAAGCGTGACACGTCGCTGACGGCCGACACAGTCATGCAGCGGACGCACATGCCGATCTCGATCTGGTTTTGGGCCGCGTACCTCGTGTCGAGTCAAACGCCGGGCATGAGCGCAGTGCAATTCCAGCGGCAACTCGGCCTGAAACGTTATGAGACGGCCTTCCAGATTCTGCACAAGCTGCGTGTGGCAATGGTGCGCCCTGATCGTGACCGCATCGGAGGTGGCTTCCCGGTCGAGGTCAACGAGACGTGGGTCGGGGGCCGCACGCGCGGCGAAGGGCGCGGACGGCACCACAAGACGCTGGTCTTAGGCGCGATCGAAGCGCGCAAGCGCAAAGTGAACGAGGGGCAAAGGGATCGCCAGCAAGGCATTGCCGCGTCGGGGTGGCCTCTACGCCGGGCGCCTGCGCCTGCACGTCGCTCCTGACCGCTCGGCGAAATCGCTGGAGGGCTTCGTGCTTGACTCGGTGCAGCCAGGTACGCACATCACGACCGACGATTGGTCGGGCTACGACCCCCTCGCGCTGCAAGGCTACCGACTCACCCAGGTTGCGCAACGCGGCGACGCCGACATCACAGAGAAGCACTTGCCGCTCATCCACCTCGTCTTCGGCAACCTGAAAACCTGGCTGAATGGCGTTAACCACGGCGTCTCGCCGCAGCACCTTCAGGCATACCTGAACGAATTCACGTTCCGCTTCAACCGGCGGTTCTTCCCCTTCACTGCCTTCCAGAGCCTGCTCGGGATCGGAGCCGCGACGCAGCCGACGACCTACGACGCGTTCTACAACACGGGGCGCCGCCCGAAGCCTCCCGTAGGGAACTAACCGGATAAGCATTGATCATCCTTTGGTGCCAGCCAAAGGTCTGAGGGGCCGGAAATCCCGCAGTGGTAAAGTCCGCCGCGCCTGCCGCAGCGGCGGGTACGCGAATCGTTGATCGGGAGGCCTGTGAAACTGCTGGTGATCGAGGACCACACCCTCGTCCGGGAGGGCATGGCAGCGGTGTTGCGCGGGCTGGGGCTTTGCGTGGACGTGCTTCAGGCGCGCGATGCCGAATCCGCCCTGGATTGCCTCAAGGGCGGCCCGGCGGTGGAATTCGTGCTCCTCGACCTGCTGCTTCCCGGGATGGACGGCTTCGCCTTCCTCGGTCTGCTGCGGCAGCGCTTTCCGACGCTGCCGGTGGTGGTCGTTTCGGGAGTCGCCGATTCGGTGGCCATCCGGCGCGTCGCCCGCCTTGGGGCTGCGGGTTTCGTGCACAAATCCTGCAGCAGCGACCAATTGCTGGATGCGGTGCGGGTCGTGCTCGAAGGTGGCGTTTGCTTTCCGGATTCGGAAACGGTGCTCGAAGCCGGCGGTCGCGGCCGGACCGTTCGCCAGCGGGACGTGGCGCGGGATGCCGGCCTGACCCCCGCCCAGACCCGCGTGCTGGGCCTGCTATCCGAAGGCAAGACCAACCGCGAGATCGGCGATCTGCTGGGACTGACCGAGGGAACGGTGAAGATCCACCTTTCGGCGATCTATCGAGCGCTGAAGTTGACATCCTCCCCGGCCTGAAGGCCGGAGATTCCTACGGCGCTCAGGCGCGGCATTGAGTCGCCCCTGAGTCGCTTCGGTGGGTTCCTGCTGCTGGCGGTCTTATTGCACCGCTCACTTCACAGGCTAGCCGGGCGTGTCCCGCCCTTAACACATTGATCGCGCCGACCACATCGGCGTTTTCCTCGAAGGCGCATTCGACGCATACGAACCGCTCTTGGGTCTTGCGGTTGTCCGCCGACACATGGCCGCAGCACGGACAGGTGCGGCTCGTGTTCTGCGGCGGCACCGCTATGAGATGGCCACCTCGCCAGGCCAGCTTGTAGTCCAGTTGGCGGCGGAACTCGAACCAGCCTTGGTCGAGGATAGACTTGTTCAGGCTGGACTTGGCCCGGACGTTCTTGCCCGGAGTTTCGGTGGTGCCCGCCGCCGACCTGGACATGTTCCGCACCTGCAAGTCCTCGATGCACACCATCGCGTGGTTTTGGCTGATCGTGGTCGTGGCCTTGTGCAGGTAATCGCGGCGGGCGTTGCCGATACGGGTATGGATGCGCTGGACGCGGGCCTTCGCCTTCCTCCAGTTGTGGCTGAACTTGGCTTTGCGGCTCATGGCCTGCTGTGCCTTACGCAGCGCGGTTTCATGCCGCTTGAAACTGTTGAGCGGGGTATGGAACGTGCCGTCCGACAGCGTGGCAAACGGGCTATGCCCATGTCTATGCCGACCGCGCCACCATTCGGCAACGGCTTGCTCGACCTCGCGCTCGGTCTGGATCGACACGAACCACTTGCCACCGCTGGCTGACACTGTGACTTGTTTCACTTCGCCCATCACGTCGCGGCTGTTGCGGTAACGCAGCCAGCCGAGCTTTGGCAGGAAGATGCGGCTGTTGAGCTGATCGAGCTTGATCTGCTTCGGGTCGGGGTAGCGAAAGCTGTCGTGCCGGCCCTTCTTCTTGAAGCGCGGAAACTCGGCCCGCTTGGCGAAGAAATTGGCGTAGGCCCGCTCCAAATCCTTGAGCGTCTGTTGCAGCGGGTGAGCCGGCGCATCGGCCAACCATGCCGTGTCTGCGCCGTTGCGCCACGCGTTGAGCAGCTTGCACAGCGCGGCATAGCCGAGCTTGTTCTCGCCTTGTTCGTAGCGCTGCTTCTGCAACGCCAGCGCCTTGTTAAACACGAACCGGCAGGCGCCGGCGAAGCGGCGCATTTGGCGCTGCTGCGCACCGTCCGGCATCAGTTCGTACTTGAAGGCTTGAAGTCTTTGCATCGCCCAATCATACTTTTGGTCTATGCGCGATGATAACGATATTCGACATGGACGGCACTGCGTTTTCAAGATGCACGTCCATTTGGTCTTTGTCGCGAAATATCGACGCAGAGTCTTCGACGGCGACGCCATCGGGCGGCTTCGCGCCATTTTTGGGAAGCTCTGCGGCGACTTCGCGGCCGATCTGATTGAGATGGACGGCGAGGACGATCATGTCCATCTGTTGGTGCAGTACCCGCCCAAGCTCGCCGTCTCGAATCTGGTGAACAGCCTCAAGGGCGTGTCCAGCCGCCTGCTGCGCAAAGAGCGCCCGGACATCCAGAAACGCTACTGGAAGGGCGTACTGTGGTCGCCGTCCTATTTCGCCGCCTCGTGTGGCGGAGCACCCATCAGCATCGTGCGCCAGTACATCGAGCAGCAGCAGCGGCCACACTGAAAACCAACGCCAAGGGCGCCTACGGCCTCCGCGCTCTCCTTCCCCGACCTGAACGGCGGGGCTTGCCGCGCACCGGGTCAGCAGCCGGGCGCAGGCGCTAGTGATGATCCGGCGCGGCCACGCCTGAGGGGCGACGGCCTAAAGCAGGTAGCAGTGGAGCCGGGTGCCGCGCCGGTCGCCGACTTCGACGATCTGCGTGGCGGCGACGTCGGGAACCGGAAAGCTGTTGCTCACCAGCAGACTGCCGGGGCGCATCTCGGCGCGCGCCTTGTGCCACAGCCGCGGCATCGGCACCGGCGAGAGGAACGCATAGACCACCTCATAGCGGCCCAGATCCTCGCGCCAGAAGTCGGCGCGGCGAAAGGCGAGATTCGCCATCCGGCCGCCGAGGTGCGACAGCAGCCAGGGCAGGGGCGCGGTCTCGATGCCGGTGAAGTGGCAGTCCGGGCGGGCTTTGGCGAGCACCCGCAGCAAGCCGCCGGTGCCGCTGCCGAGGTCAAGGCAGCTCACTGCCTCGCGCTGCGGGATCAGGGACAGGAGGGCCTGCGCGGTACTGCGGTTGGTGAGATAAAGCGGCACCCGGCTGCGGAAGCTCGACCAGTAGATCAGCAGCAGCAACACGAAGGCGCCGAGGTACCAGCCGGGCGGGATGGCAAGGCGCGGCGCCAGCACCAGCGCCGGCGCGAAGCCGAGGTGTAGAGCCAGCCACCAGCGCTCGGCGCCGAAAGTCAGTGCCAGCAGAGCGGCGACCGCGCCCTGGACGAAGGCCAGAGTCAGCAGGTCGGCAGCACCGAGGCCGATCGCCCTGGCGGTCAGCCACACCAGCAGCCAGGCGGCCACCTGAGCGACGAGTGCCTTCAGGGCGGCCATGCTGAACGGACGGAGGCGGGGCAGACGCACGCCCGCACCCGTCCCCAGGATCCTGACGTAGGGCGCGCCATGCGCGCCGATCCAGGCCTACGAACGGTGCGCAAGGCGCACGCTACGGCTCGGGGCATCGGCGGTTGCGCTTTCGATCTCGGCCACTCAGGCAGGCTGGGGCAGCGAGGACCGCTCGCTTGGGCTGCGCAAGAGCTTGAGCAATTCGTCGCGCCGCGCCCGCGAGCGTTCGATGCTCTTCGCCTTGACGTGGCCGTAGCCGCGGATCTGCTCCGGCAGCGACGCGAGTTCCAGCGCCGCGGCGTGGTTGCCGTCGGCCAGGGCAGGCAGCAGCGAACGGATGTCGCTCTCGTACTCGCGGATCAGCCGCCGCTCCGCGCCACGCTCGGCAGTGTAGGCAAAGGGGTCCAGGAAAGTGCCGCGCAGGATCCTGAGCTTTGCCAGCCAGCGCAGGCGCTTCACGATCGCCGGGCCGTAGGCGCGTTTGATGGGTTCGCGGGTGACCGGATCGCGCTTGGCGACCAGCGGCGGCGCGAGGTGGAAATTGATCTCGTAGTCGCCTTCGAAGCGTTGCGCGATGCGGTCGCGGAAGGCCGGGTCGGCGAGCAGCCGCGCCACCTCGTACTCGTCCTTGTAGGCGAGCAGCTTGAAGTAGTTGCGCGCCACCGCCTCCGTGAGTCTGACTTTGCCCAGCGCCGCTTCCGCCTTGCGCACCCGCTCGACGAAGCGGCGGTAGCGCCGCGCATAGCGATGGCTCTGGTAATCGGCGAGATAGGTGGCGCGCCGATCAATGAGTTCGTCCAGCGTGCCGGCGAGGTCGGGCCGGGGTGGATCGGCGTAGCGCTGCACCGCGGCCAGGTCGTGAGCGGCGCGCCGGCCCCACAGCAGCGCCTTGCGGTTCGACTCGACGGCCACGGCGTTGAGGGCGATGGCCCGCTCCAGCGCCTCCAGGGACACCGGCACCCAGCCCTTCTGCCAGGCGTAGCCGAGCAGGAACAGGTTGGTGGCGATGGGGTCGCCGAGCAGGGTGGTGGCGAGCGCCGTGGCGTCGAGCCGGTCGGCCGGCGCGCCGCAGGCCTCGCCGATCGCACCGCACATCGCATCGAGCGGGAAGTTCCAGTCCGGGTTGCGGGTGAATTCGGCCGTCGGCGTCGCGGCGCAATTTACGACGACGCGGGTCAGTCCGGCGCGCATCCGCGACAGGGTGTCGGCCCCGGCCGACACCACTGCGTCGCCCCCGATGACGCAGGCGGCCTCGCCCGCAGCGATGCGAACGGCATGGATGGTTTCGGGCCCGTCGGCGATGCGGATGTGGGAATAGACCGCCCCGCCCTTCTGCGCCAGGCCGGTCATGTCGAGCACCGTGGCGCCCTTGCCGTCGAGGTGGGCGGCCATGCCGATCAGTGCGCCTAGGGTGACCACGCCGCTGCCGCCGACGCCGGTGACCAGGATGCCGTAGGGCTTGCGCGTGTCGGCAAGCGCCGGCAGCGGCAGCTCGCCGAAACGCGACTCGTCGTTTGCCATCGCCTTGCCGGGTCGCAGCCTGCCGCCCTCGACGGTGACGAAGGAGGGACAAAAACCTTTCAGGCAGGAGTAGTCCTTGTTGCACGCCGACTGATCGATCTGGCGTTTGCGGCCGAACTCGGTGTCCACCGGCACCACGGCGAGACAGTTGGACTTCACGCCGCAGTCGCCGCAGCCCTCGCACACGCCTTCGTGGATGAAGACGCGGCGCGCCGGGTCGGGGTAGCTGCCGCGCTTGCGGCGGCGGCGCTTCTCTGCGGCGCAGGTCTGATCGAAGATGAGTGCCGAGACGCCGGCGTAGTCGCGCAGCTCGCGCTGAACACGGTCCAGTTGGTCGCGGTCGGCGACCGTCACGCCGGGCGCCAGGTCCTTGGCATCGGCATACTTCTGCGGCTCCTCGGCGACGATCGCGATGTGCGCCACGCCCTCCGCCGCAAGCTGGCGCGTGATCATCGCTACGGTGAGCGGGCCGTCCACCGGCTGGCCGCCGGTCATGGCGACGGCATCGTTGAAGAGGATCTTGTAGGTGATCCCGGCCCCGCCGCCGGGCCGCCCCAAGGCGGGGCGGGCGTCAGGACCGGAGCGAAGCGAACCGCGCTCACTCCCTTCCGCGGGAAGGGGGGTGGGGGGTTGGCCGTTGAAGGCTGCCACTGCCTGTCGTATCGCCAGGATGCCGGAGTGGTAGTAGGTGCCGTCGCCGAGGTTGGCGAAGACGTGGCGCGTCTCGGTGAAGGGTGCCTGGCCGACCCAGGCCACGCCCTCGCCGCCCATGTGGCTGAAGGTGGCGGTGTTCCGGTCCATCCAGATCGCCATGTAGTGGCAGCCGATGCCGGCCAGCGCGCGCGAGCCCTCCGGCACCCGCGTCGAGGTGTTGTGCGGGCAGCCGGGACAGAAATAGGGCGTGCGCTGGATCGGGATGGCGGGGCGGGCCAGCGCCTTCTCCTTGGCTTCGAGGAAGGCGAGGCGCTCGCGGATGCGCGGCGAGGTGAAGAAGCGGTCGACGCGGGCGGCGATGGCGCGGGCGATGATTGCCGGAGTCAGCTCGTGGGCGGCGGGTAGCAGCCAGTCGCCGTGGGGCAGTGACCATTCGCCCTTCTCGTCGAACTTGCCGATCACCCGCGGGCGCACGTCCTCGCGCCAGTTGTACAAGCTCCTCCTTCAACTGGTATTCGAGGAACTGACGCTTCTCCTCGACCACCAGGATTTCCTCCAGCCCGTCGGCGAAGCGGCGCACGCCCTCCGCCTCCAGCGGCCAGATCATGCCCACCTTGTAAAGGCGGATGCCGATCTCGGCGGCGAGTTGCTCGTCTATGCCCAGGTCGTCGAGCGCCTGGCGCACGTCGAGGTAGGCCTTGCCCGAGGTGATGATGCCCAGCCGCGCGGCGCCCGGGTTGTCGATGACGATTCGATTGAGCCGGTTGGCGCGGCAGTAGGCGAGCGCGGCGTAGAGCTTGTGGTGCAGCAGCCGCTCCTCCTGCACCAGGGGCGGGTCGGGCCAGCGGATGTTGAGGCCCCCGGGCGGCATGGTGAAGTCCTCCGGCAGCACGATCTGCACGCGCTGCGGGTCGATGTCCACCGTGGCGGTGGACTCCACCGTGTCCGCCACCGCCTTGAAGGCGACCCAGCAGCCCGAATAGCGCGACAGCGCCCAGCCGTGCAGGCCCAAGTCGAGATACTCCTGCACGCCGGCCGGCGCGAGCAGCGGCATCATCACCGACTTGAAGACGTGGTCGGTCTGGTGCGGCAGGGTGGAGGAGCGCGCCGCGTGGTCGTCGCCCGCCACCACCAGCACGCCGCCGTGGCGGCTGGTGCCGGCGGCGTTGGCGTGGCGGAACACGTCGCCGCAGCGATCGACGCCCGGCCCCTTGCCGTACCACATGGCAAATACGCCGTCATGGCGCGCGCCGGGGTGCAGGTTGAGTTGCTGCGTGCCCCAGACGGCGGTGGCGGCGAGATCCTCGTTCACGCCGGGCTGGAAGCGGATGTGATGGGCTTCGAGGTGCTTGCGCGCCTTCCACAGCGTCTGGTCCAGCCCGCCCAGAGGCGAGCCGCGGTAGCCGCTGATGAAGCCCGCGGTGTCGAGGCCGGCGGCGAGGTCGCGGTTGCGCTGCAGCATCGGCAGGCGGGCGAGAGCCTGGATGCCGCTGAGGAAGACGCGCCCGGCGGTCGCGGTGTATTTGTCCTCGAGCGAGATGTCGTCGCGCTTCATGGGCTTCCCGTGCGGCGGGCGGTGCGGGGTGCACCGACTCTCGATTGTATTGGATCGCCCTGCGGCGCGGAGGTTGCGCCGGGGGAGACGTGTCGGCTTTGCAAGACACGCGGAAGTGCACGGTAAACAGGCAATTGGCATGAATGGCGGCGCCGGCTGTCGTTCTGCCACGACGGTTCAAGCCGCTGACAGGAAGCCATTTCCAGCAGTTTCCACAATGCTTGCGGCAAGCACTTGATTCGTGTAACAGTTCGCCCGCCGGCACGAGGGTTGCGAGTGCCTCTCGCCGATTGACCACCGGCGCTTCCCCCGGAGTTCGTATCCGGCCGCAGCAATGCCATCCATCGCACAAGGAGATCACATGTTGAACAGCAAAGACGGGTTTTTCGGCAAGCGCGACGAGAAGGTGCGCAAGGACGTGGGCAACATCTACGGCATGAATCCGTCCTCGCCGTCGTCCTCGGGCTCGTCGGCATCGTCCTCGTCCGCCGCCGCCGGCACCGCGAACTCAACGCCGAGCACGGTCTCCAGCACATCGGCCAGCGCTTCGACGGCCGATTCGACGCGCAAGGCCGAGCAGCCGAGCACCGTCGCGCTGCCGGACGAAGGCAAGGGTAACAAGCTGATCGTCGGCCCGGACATCAAGCTCAAGGGCGAGATCAACGACTGCGACACGATCATCGTCGAGGGCCGGGTCGAGGCCACCACCGACAGCCGCGTGCTGCAGATTGCCGAGAGCGGCGCCTTCGCCGGCACGGTGGGCATAGACGTGGCCGAGATTCGCGGCCGCTTCCAGGGCGAGCTCACGGCGCGCCAGAAGCTGGTGATCTATTCCACCGGCAGCGTCACCGGCAAGATCCGCTACGGCAAGATCGTGATCGAGGAAGGCGGCGAACTGAACGGCGATGTCAGTTCGCTGGCCGCCGCCAAGTCGGGCGTCGCCCTGAGCCCCGCCCGGAGCGCCGACGCGGACGCGGAAGCCAAGGGCGCCGACTTCTGGCACGACCAGGAAGGCAAGAAGGCCGGCAAGGCGGCCAGCGCCTGAGGCGGTTGACAGCGACTGACTTTCGAGCCTGGCTCAGTCTTCCGGCAGCAGCTTGCCGGGGTTGAGCAGGCCCTGAGGGTCCAGCGCCTGCTTCAGCAGGCGCATCACTTCCAGCCCCTCGCCGTGCTCCGCGGCGAGGTATTTCCGCTTGCCCAGGCCGACGCCGTGCTCGCCGCTGCAGGTGCCTTCCAGCTTCAGGGCGAGTTCGACGATTCCCGCATTGAGAGCAAGGGCGCGGGCGACTTCCTGCGCATCTTCCGGGTTCACCAGCACCGCGAGGTGGAAATTGCCGTCGCCGGCGTGGCCCAGCAGCGGCGCCGTGAGGCCGCTCGCCGCCACCCGCCGCGTCGTCCCGCGTATGCATTCGGCAAGGCGCGAGATGGGCACGCAGACGTCGGTGGTGACCGAGCGCGAACCCGGCCGCAGGGCGAGGCAGGCGAAATAGGCGTCGTGGCGCGCCTGCCACAGCCGGCTGCGGTCCTCGGGCCGCGTCGCCCATTCGAAATCCATGCCGCCGTGTTCCGTGGCGATGTCCTGCACCGTCCGCGCCTGCTCCTCCACGCCGGACGGGCTGCCGTGGAACTCGAAGAACAGGGTCGGCGCCTCGCGCAGGCTCATGCGGCTGTAGCGGTTCACCGCCGAAACGGTGAGCCTATCGAGGATCTCGATGCGTGCCACCGGCACGCCCGATTGGATGGTCTGGATCACCGTGGCGACAGCGTCGTCCACGTCAGCGAAGGCGCACACCGCGCTCGAAACCGCCTCCGGCAGCGGATACAGGCGCACCGTCAGTTCGGTGATCACAGCCAGCGTGCCCTCGCTGCCGATGAACAGCCGCGTCAGGTCGTAGCCCGTCGCCGACTTGCGGGCGCGGCTGCCGGTGCGAACGATGCGGCCGTCGGCCAGTACCACCGTCAAGGCCAGCACGTTCTCGCGCATCGTGCCGTAGCGCACGGCGTTGGTTCCCGAGGCGCGGGTCGCCGCCATGCCGCCCAGCGTGGCGTCGGCGCCGGGGTCCACCGGGAAGAACAGGCCGCTGCCCTTCAGTGCCTCGTTCAAATGCTTTCGGGTGACGCCAGCCTGCACGGTGGCGTCGAGATCCTCGGGGTGCAGCGCGAGGACGCGGTTCATGCGCGATAGATCGATGCAGATGCCGCCCCGTACCGCCAGAACCTGGCCTTCCACCGAACTGCCGACGCCGAAGGGGATCAGCGGTGTGCGGTGTTCGCCGCATAGGCGGACGATTTCCGCGACTTCGTCGGTGGTCTCGGGAAACACGACCGCGTCGGGGGTGGCGGGCGCATGGGCCGACTCGTCCCTGCCGTGGTGGGCGCGGATCGTGGCGTTGGTCGAGCAGCGTTCGCCGAAGCGCTGTGTCAGTGCGGCGACCAGTCCGTCGAAAGTCAGTGCCGGCACAGCGGCGTTGCTCAGGCGATGCGGCACACCTCGTCGAACTCGAAGCGCGGACTGCGCGGAAAGAGCTTCGCCGGGTCGCCGTACCCGAGGTTGCAGAGAAAGTTGGACTTCACCCGGCCGCCGGGGAAGAAGGCCGCATCGACCGCCGCGTTGTCGAAGCCCGACATCGGGCCGCAGTCCAGCCCGACCGCGCGGGCGGCGAGCATGAAATAGGCGCCCTGGAGCGTGCCGTTGCGAAAGGCGGTGGTCGCCGCCACCGCGGCATTCTCCGGGCCGGCAAACCAGGAGCGGGCGTCGGCGTGGGGGAACAGGCGCGGCAGGTGTTCGTAGAACTCGCTGTCGTGGCCGATGATCGCCGTCACCGGGGCGGCGAGGGTCTTCTCGCGGTTGCCCTCCATCAGTGCCGGCAGCAGGCGCTGTTTGGCCTCGGCAGAGCGCACGAAGACCACCCGCATCGGGCTGCAGTTGGCCGACGTCGGCGCCATGCGGGCGATGTCGTAGGCGCTGCGCAGCAGGACTTCGGGCACCGGCCTTGCCAGCCAGAAGGAATGGGTACGGGCTTCGAAATACAGAGTGTCGAGGGCGTTCTGTTCCAGGGGATGGGCCATGGTCGTCAGTAGGGTCGTTTAGCCGGGGCCGATTCTACGCCGCACCCCATCCGCGGCGGAAAGTGGGGTCGTGTTTGACTAACTAATCGAAATTCGCCAGAATTCGCGGTTTCGCTGGAGGGGTTCCCGAGCGGTCAAAGGGAGCAGACTGTAAATCTGCCGGCTCTGCCTTCGAAGGTTCGAATCCTTCCCCCTCCACCAGGATGCGCGAATCGGCACGCTTTATGCCGGTTTCGGGAGTGACGGCGGGCGGCGGTAGTTTAATGGTAGAACCTCAGCCTTCCAAGCTGATGACACGGGTTCGATTCCCGTTCGCCGCTCCAGCAAGGCTTGATGGCGGTTGCAGTTCGAACAGGTTTGAGATGGAGTCGTCGGGAAGCGAACCCGTACGTCCCACCGGCAGCAAAGGTTGCGCCCATGTAGCTCAGTGGCAGAGCACTCCCTTGGTAAGGGAGAGGTCGCGCGTTCAATCCGCGCCATGGGCACCAGGGTTCTGTAGCGGCTTTCCCGGGCTTCGGGAACGCGCGTGAATTGATATTCGATTGATCTTCTGGAGCGGGTACCGACATGGCGAAGGGAAAATTTGAGCGCAAGAAGCCGCACGTTAATGTGGGGACGATTGGTCACGTGGATCACGGCAAGACCACGCTGACGGCGGCGATCACGCTGGTGCTGTCGAAGAAGTTCGGTGGCGAGGCGAAGGCCTACGACCAGATCGACGCGGCACCGGAAGAGAAGGCGCGCGGCATCACGATCAACACCGCGCACGTCGAATACGAGACCGCCAAGCGTCACTACGCCCACGTCGACTGCCCGGGCCACGCCGACTACGTGAAGAACATGATCACCGGGGCCGCCCAGATGGACGGCGCCATTCTGGTCGTCTCGGCGGCCGACGGCCCGATGCCGCAGACCCGCGAGCACATCCTGCTGGCGCGCCAGGTCGGCGTGCCGTACATGATCGTCTACATGAACAAGGCCGACATGGTGGACGACAAGGAACTGCTCGAGCTGGTCGAAATGGAAGTACGCGAGCTGCTATCCAAGTACGAATTCCCGGGCGACGACATCCCGATCATCATCGGCAGCGCGCTCAAGGCGCTCGAAGGCGACACCGGGGAATTGGGCGAAGTCTCCATCTTCAAGCTTGCCGACGCGCTGGACAGCTACATCCCCACCCCCGAGCGCGCCATCGACCAGCCCTTCCTGCTGCCGATCGAAGACGTGTTCAGCATCTCCGGTCGAGGCACCGTGGTCACCGGCCGGGTCGAGCGCGGCATCGTCAAAGTGGGAGACGAAGTCGAGATCGTCGGACTGCGCCCCACCGTCAAGACCATCTGCACCGGCGTGGAAATGTTCAGGAAACTGCTCGACCAAGGCCAGGCGGGCGACAACGTAGGCGTGCTGCTGCGCGGCACCAAGCGCGAAGAAGTCGAGCGCGGCCAAGTGCTGGCCAAGCCGGGCAGCATCACCCCGCACACCCACTTCATGGCAGAAGTGTACGTGCTGGGCAAGGAAGAAGGCGGGCGTCACACCCCGTTCTTCAACGGCTACCGGCCGCAGTTCTACTTCCGCACCACCGACGTGACCGGCTCGTGCGACCTGCCGGCCGGAGTCGAGATGGTGATGCCGGGGGACAACGTGTCGATGACGGTGAAGCTGATCGCGCCGATCGCCATGGAAGAGGGCCTGCGGTTTGCCATCCGCGAGGGTGGCCGCACCGTGGGCGCCGGCGTCGTCGCCAAGGTCATCGAGTAACAGCGGGATTGAGGGTCGAGGATTCAGGATCGAGCGAACAGTTCGATCCGCTATCCTCAGTCCTCGATCCTCTCGCAACAGGGGCATAGCTCAACTGGCAGAGCGTCGGTCTCCAAAACCGAAGGTTGGGGGTTCGAGGCCCTCTGCCCCTGCCACCCAATTTCGCGCAAGCGTCGCACACCACCCTACCAATCGTGATGGCTGACCGAATCAAGTTCGCTCTGGCGCTGCTGCTGGTGGCTGCCGGCGTGGCAGGTTTCTATTTTCTCGCCGAACAGCCGCTCATTCTGCGCGTGCTTTCCGTGCTCGCCGGACTTGCCGCGGGAACCGTGGTGGCCTGGATGACGGAACCGGGGCGCGAGTTCTTTGCGTTCAGCAAGGAATCCTGGGCCGAAACCAAGAAAGTGGCGTGGCCCAACCGCAAGGAAACGATGCAAACCACCGGGGCAGTCTTCGCCTTCGTGGTGCTGATGGCGATCTTCCTGTGGCTTACCGACAAGAGCCTCGAATGGGTGTTGTACGACGCCGTTCTGGGCTGGAAGTAGGGGCCGCCATGAGCAAGCGCTGGTACGTGGTGCACGCCTATTCCGGCTTCGAGAAGTCGGTTCAAAAGGCACTCAAGGAGCGTATTGCCCGCACCGGCATGCAGGACAAGTTCGGCCAGATCCTGGTGCCGGTGGAAGAAGTGGTCGAGATGAAAGCTGGCCAGAAGAGCATCTCGGAGCGCAAGTTCTTTCCCGGCTACGTGCTGGTCGAGATGGATATGGACGACGAGACCTGGCACCTGGTGAAGAGCACCGCCAAGGTCACCGGCTTCGTCGGCGGAACGGCGACCAAGCCGACGCCAATCTCCGAGGCCGAAGTCCAGAAGATCATGCAGCAGATGCAGGAGGGCGTGGAGAAGCCCAAGCCCAAGGTGCTGTACGAGGCGGGCGAGATGGTGCGAGTGAAGGAAGGCCCGTTCACCGACTTCAACGGCACCGTCGAGGACATCAACTACGAGAAGAGCAAGTTGCGCGTCTCCGTCACCATCTTCGGCCGGGCGACACCGGTCGAATTGGAGTTCGCGCAGGTCGAAAAGGCCTGACAGGGGCTGCAACAAGGCGTACTGGGCGCCTAATCCCGGAAAGAGGAGCGCGAGTAGGGAAACCGAAAGCGCGTTACCACTCAAACCACAGGAAACGTCATGGCAAAGAAGATCACCGGCTTCGTCAAGCTGCAAGTGCCGGCGGGCAAGGCCAATCCCAGCCCGCCCATCGGTCCCGCGCTCGGTCAGCGCGGCCTCAACATCATGGAATTCTGCAAGGCCTTCAATGCCCAGACGCAGGGCATCGAACCGGGCCTGCCGCTGCCGGTGGTGATCACCGCGTATGCGGACAAGAGCTTCACCTTCATCATCAAGACACCGCCTGCGACGGTGCTGATCAAGAAGGCCGCCGGCGTGCCAAAGGGCAGTGCCAAGCCGCACACCGACAAGATCGGCAAGCTGACCCGCGCCCAGGTTGAAGAGATCGCCAAGCAGAAAATGAAGGATCTCACCGCCGGCGACATCGAGGCGGCGATGCGCACCGTCGCCGGCAGCGCCCGCAGCATGGGCATCACCGTGGAGGGCATGTGACATGGCGCGCCATTCCAAACGTTTGATCGCGCTGCGCGCCAAGGTGGACCGCACCAGGGCCTATCCCATCGACGACGCTTTCGGCCTGGTCAAGTCCTGCGCCACGGCGAAGTTCGATGAGGCGATCGACGTCGCCGTCAACCTCGGCGTCGATGCCAAGAAGTCGGACCAGGTGGTACGCGGCTCCGTCGTCCTGCCTGCGGGCACGGGCAAGAATGTTCGGGTCGCGGTGTTCGCGCAGGGCGACAAGGCCCAGGCCGCGAAGGACGCGGGCGCCGACATCGTCGGTTTCGAAGATCTCGCCGCCAAGGTCAAGGAGGGCATGCTCGACTTCGATGTCGCGATTGCCACACCCGATGCCATGCGAGTGGTGGGCCAACTGGGTCAGATCCTCGGCCCGCGCGGACTGATGCCGAACCCGAAGGTTGGAACGGTGACCATGGACGTCGTCACGGCGGTGAAGAACGCCAAGGCCGGTCAGGTCCAGTACCGCACCGACAAGGGCGGCATCATCCAGTGCAACCTCGGCCGCGCCTCGTTCGAGATCGACGCTCTGAAACGCAATCTCGCCGCGCTGCTGGAAGCCCTCAACAAGGCCAAGCCGGCGACCTCGAAGGGCGTGTATCTGCGCAAGATCTCGGTGTCGAGCACCATGGGCATCGGCGTGCGAGTCGATCAGACGACGCTCGGGAGCTAGCACGAAGGCATTGGTCCCCGCTCGCGGGGAAAGAACTTTGGGCCGTCCCCTGGCCCGTAAGGCAGGGGGCGGGTTGTCAAAGACCGTAGGTGCCCGCAAGGGCTTGATCTCAGGAAGCGGTGAGCGAGGGCGGGGCAGCAGTTCTTGATCCCTGACCCCGGGTAACCGATCCCTGAAACCTACGCAGATGGCGTAACCCGAAACCAGGATTGCGTTGCACCTGCCCTTGATCGGGGCCGGTACTCCTGAATGACGGTCGCCGAAACGGCTGCGCGGGTGGCGCATCGCCGGGCGAAAGTCAGGTCCGGCAATACGGCGCGCGCGCAGCGCTTTACTTAGGAGCTGACCTTGGGTCTCAATCTGGAGCAGAAGAAGGCGGTAGTTAACGAGGTCTCCGCGCAGTTGGCGGGGGCTCAGGCGATCATCGTCGCAGAGAACCGTGGTCTGGCGGTAGGCGATGTCACCCGCCTGCGGGCGACTGCGCGCAAGGAAGGTGTCTATCTGCGCGTCGTGAAGAACACCCTGGTACGGCGGGCTGTCGCCGGCACCCCCTTCGAGGGGCTGTCGGAGCGTCTCGTCGGTCCGCTGATGTACGGGATCTCCAGGGATCCCGTGGCGGCCGCCAAGGTGCTCAACGAGTTCGCCAGGACCAACGACAAACTCGCGATCAAGGGCGGTGCGCTGCCGAACTACGTCATGGACGCCGCTGGCGTCAAGGCGTTGGCAACGATGCCCAGCCGCGAGGAGTTGTTGTCCAGGCTGCTCGGCACGATGCAGGCGCCGATCGCGCAGTTCGTGCGTACGCTGAACGAGGTTCCGACCAAGTTCGTGCGTGCGCTGGCCGCGGTACGCGACGAAAAGGAAAAGGCCTCCGCCTGACCCGACCGCATTTGCCGCAGCGTGCGGCGAATCGAACCAACCGATATTCAGGAGTAGTCAAATGTCCGTAAGCAAAGAGCAGATCCTCGACGCGATCGCCGCCATGAGCGTGCTGGAGCTGTCGCAAATGATCAAGGAAATGGAAGAGAAGTTCGGCGTCTCCGCCGCCGCTGCCGCCGTTGCGGTGGCGGCCCCCGCTGCCGCTGCGGCGCCCGCGGTCGAGGAGAAGACCGAATTCGACGTGATCCTGACCGCCGCCGGCGAGAACAAGGTGAACGTCATCAAGGTCGTCCGCGCCATCACCAGCCTGGGCCTGAAGGAAGCCAAGGACCTGGTGGACGGTGCGCCAAAGCCGGTCAAGGAAGGCATCCCCAAGGCCGAAGCCGAGAGCATCAAGAAGCAGATCGAGGAAGCCGGCGGCAAGGCCGACGTCAAGTAAGGCTGCCCCGGATGGGGGGCTGGTGGCGGTATTGTCCGCGGCCGGCCCCTTGTGCATTCAGAGCCCAAAGAAAAGACGGAATCTTTCCGGTTTTTCTTTGTCTTCTGAGGCGACTGCAGAAGGCAGGTTTGGTCGGACGACGGGTCCCGCCGCGGCTTCATGCCCATTCCCGTCGTCGTCAGCCAGCGGTTGGTAGAGGCCAACCACCAATACCCGAGTGCCAGTCGATGAGCGCCGCCAGCGGCATGTGCCGGAACCGAGGAGGGTTCTGCAACGCTGCGGGCGGCGTCCGCCGTCCTTGTCCTTAGCCAGCATCCTTCGGGAACCGGAGATCAAATGGCCTATTCCTATACGGAGAAGAAGCGCATCCGCAAGAGCTTCGCCAAGCGCGCAAGCGTGCTGGACGTGCCTTTTCTGCTCGCCACCCAGCTCGAATCCTATCTTGCCTTCCTGCAGGCGGACGTTGCGCCGCCTGGGCGCAGGAATCAGGGCCTGCAGGCGGCATTTACCTCGATCTTTCCCATCAGCAGCCACTCCGGCAACGCGCGGCTCGAGTTCGTCCACTTCAACCTCGGAGAGCCGGCCTTCGACGTCAAGGAATGCCAGCAGCGCGGGCTGACCTTCGCCAGCCCGCTGCGCGCCCGCGTGCGGCTGGTGATAATGGACAAGGAGGCGCCCAAGGAGACCATCAAGGAAGTGAAGGAGCAGGAGGTTCTACATGGGCGAGATCCCGCTGATGACCACCACCGGCTCCTTCGTCATCAACGGTACCGAGCGCGTGATCGTCAGCCAGCTCCACCGTTCGCCCGGGGTGTTCTTCGAGCATGATCGCGGCAAGACCCACAGCTCTGGCAAGCTGCTGTTCTCGGCGCGGGTGATTCCTTACCGCGGCTCGTGGCTCGACTTCGAGTTCGATCCGAAGGACTCGCTCTTCTTCCGCATCGATCGCCGCCGCAAGCTGCCGGTGACCATCCTGCTCAAGGCGCTCGGCCTGAGCAACGAGCAGATCCTGGCCACCTTCTTTGAGTTCGACAGCATCAGCTTGTCGAAGAAGGGGGCGCAGTTCGCCGTGGTGCCGGAGCGCCTGCGCGGCGAAGTCGCCAAGTTCGACATCGTGGACGGTGCCGGCAAGGTCATCGTCGCCAAGGACAAGCGCATCACCGCGAAGCACATCCGCGACCTGTCCGAGGCCGGCATCCGCAGCATCGACGTTCCCGAAGACTTCGTACACGGCCGCATCATCGGTGCCAACGTCGTCCAGCCGGAGACCGGCGAGATCGTGGCCAACGCCAACGACGAGATTACCGAAAGCCTGCTGGCCAAGCTCATCGAAGCCGGCATCGCGGAGATGAAGACGCTCTACATCAACGATCTGGACCGCGGCCCCTACATCTCGTCCACGCTGCGTACCGACGAGACGGCGGACCAGTGGGCGGCCCGGGTGGCGATTTACCGCATGATGCGTCCCGGCGAGCCGCCCACCGAGGACGCGGTGGAAGCACTGTTCAAGGGCCTGTTCTTCGACCCGGACCGCTACGACCTGTCCGCGGTGGGCCGCATGAAGTTCAACCGTCGCGTCGGCCGCGACGAGCTGGAGGGCTCCGGCAACCTGTCGAACCGCGACATCGTCGATGTCATCCGCATCCTGGTCGAGCTGCGCAACGGCCGCGGCGAGATCGACGACATCGACCACCTGGGCAACCGGCGCGTGCGCTCCGTCGGCGAACTGGCGGAAAACCAGTTCCGCGCCGGCCTGGTGCGGGTGGAGCGGGCGGTCAAGGAGCGCCTGTCCCAGGCCGAGAGCGACAACCTGATGCCCCACGACCTGATCAATGCCAAGCCGATCAGTGCGGCGATCAAGGAGTTCTTCGGCTCCTCGCAGTTGTCGCAGTTCATGGACCAGACCAACCCGCTGTCGGAGATCACCCACAAGCGCCGCGTCTCCGCCCTGGGTCCCGGCGGTCTGACGCGGGAGCGTGCCGGCTTCGAAGTGCGAGACGTGCATCCCACCCACTACGGAAGGGTGTGTCCGATCGAGACGCCGGAAGGCCCGAACATCGGCCTGATCAACTCGCTGGCGCTGTATGCCCGTACCAACCAGTACGGCTTCCTCGAGACGCCCTACAGCAAGGTCGACGACAACCGGGTCACCGACCAGATCGAGTTCCTGTCGGCGATTGAGGAAGGCCACTACGTCATCGCCCAGGCCAATGCGCAACTGGACGCGGGGGGCAAGCTGCTGGACGAGCTGGTGTCGAGCCGCCACAAGGGGGAATTCACGCTGGTGACGCCGGACCAGATCCAGTACATGGACATCGCACCGGGCCAGATCGTCTCGGTGGCCGCGTCGCTGATCCCATTCCTCGAACACGACGACGCCAACCGCGCGCTGATGGGCGCCAACATGCAGCGTCAGGCGGTTCCCTGCCTGCGGCCCGAGAAGGCGCTGGTGGGCACCGGCATCGAGCGCACCGTGGCGGTGGACTCCGGCACCGCAGTGCAGGCGCTGCGCGGCGGCGTGGTCGACTACATCGATGCCAACCGCATCGTGGTGCGGGTGCATGACGACGAGACGGTGCAGGGCGAAGTCGGCGTCGACATCTACAACCTGATCAAGTACACGCGCTCGAACCAGAACACCAACATCAACCAGCGCCCGGTGGTCAAGGTGGGCGACGTGCTGGCCAAGGGCGACGTCATCGCCGACGGCGCCTCCACCGACCTCGGCGAACTGGCCCTGGGCCAGAACATGCTGGTGGCGTTCATGCCGTGGAACGGCTACAACTTCGAGGACTCGATCCTGATCTCGGAGCGGGTGGTGGCGGACGACCGCTTCACCTCGATCCACATCGAGGAACTGACGGTGGTGGCGCGGGATACCAAGCTCGGTCCCGAGGAGATCACCCGCGACATCGCCTCCCTGGGCGAAGCGCAACTGGGTCGCCTGGACGAGTCGGGAATCGTCTATATCGGTGCCGAAGTCGATGCCGCCGACGTGCTGGTGGGCAAGGTCACGCCCAAGGGCGAAACCCAGCTCACGCCGGAGGAGAAACTGTTGCGCGCGATCTTCGGCGAGAAGGCCTCCGACGTGAAGGACACCTCGCTGCGCGTGCCCTCGGGCATGTCCGGCACCGTCATCGACGTGCAGGTGTTCACCCGCGAAGGCATCGAGCGCGACAAGCGCGCCCAGTCGATCATCGACGACCAGTTGCGTGCCTACAAGACCGACCTCGCGGACCAGATGCGCATCGTCGAGCGCGACACCTTTGCCCGTATCGAGCGCCTGCTCAACGGCCACGCTGCCAACGGCGGGCCGCGCAAGCTGGCCAAGGGCACCAAGATCACCAAGGCCTACCTGGACTCCCTCGATCCGCACCATTGGTTCGACATCCGCATGGCAGACGAGGAAATCGCGCAGCAGCTCGAGTCACTGCGCGAGGGCCTGGAACGTACGCGCAAGGACTTCGACCTCGCTTTCGAGGCGAAGAAGAAGAAGCTCACCCAGGGCGACGAACTGCCCCCCGGCGTGCAGAAGATGGTCAAGGTCTATCTCGCCGTCAAGCGCCGCCTCCAGCCAGGCGACAAGATGGCGGGGCGCCACGGCAACAAGGGCGTGGTGTCGAAGATCGTCCCGGTGGAGGACATGCCTTACATGGACGACGGCACGCCAGTTGACATCGTGCTGAATCCGCTGGGCGTTCCGTCGCGGATGAACATTGGCCAGATCCTCGAAACCCACCTCGGCTGGGCGGCCAAGGGACTGGGCCAGCGCATCGGCGAGATGCTGCGGCGGCAGGCTGCCACAGCCGAGCTGCGGGGCTTCCTCGACCGCATCTACAATACCAGCGGCAAGGGCGAGGCGATCGAAAGCCTGAACGACGGAGAGGTGATGGAGCTGGCGACCAACCTGGAGTCGGGCGTTCCCTTCGCGACGCCGGTGTTCGACGGTGCTAACGAGGCCGAGATCCACGCCATGCTGGAGCTTGCAGGGCGGCCGGCGGACGGCCAGGTAACCCTCAACGACGGGCGCACCGGCCAGGCATTCGAGCGCAAGGTGACGGTGGGCTACATGCACGTGCTGAAGCTGCACCATCTGGTGGACGACAAGATGCACGCCCGTTCCACCGGCCCGTACTCGCTGGTGACGCAGCAGCCGCTCGGCGGCAAGGCGCAGTTCGGCGGCCAACGCTTCGGCGAGATGGAGGTGTGGGCGCTCGAAGCCTATGGCGCCTCCTACACGCTGCAGGAAATGCTCACCGTCAAGTCCGACGACGTCTCGGGTCGAACCAAGGTCTACGAGAACATCGTCAAAGGCGAGCACAAGATCGACGCCGGCATGCCGGAGTCCTTCAATGTGCTGGTGAAGGAAATCCGCTCGCTGGCGATCGACATCGATCTGGAGAGGTTTTGATTCAGTAAGGAGCCAGGGGTCGGGAGTCAGGGTCCAGGACCCGCCTCCCAACTCCTGACGCCTAACTCCTCACGGGAGAACCCATGAAAGCACTGCTCGATCTGTTCAAGCAGGTAACGCAGGAAGAGGAATTCGATGCGATCACCATCGGGCTCGCATCGCCCGAGAAGATCCGCTCCTGGTCCTACGGCGAAGTCAAGAAGCCGGAGACGATCAATTACCGCACCTTCAAGCCCGAGCGCGACGGCCTTTTCTGCGCCAAGATCTTCGGCCCGGTGAAGGACTACGAGTGCCTGTGCGGCAAGTACAAGCGCCTGAAGCACCGCGGCGTGATCTGCGAGAAGTGCGGCGTCGAGGTCACGCTGTCCAAGGTGCGCCGCGAGCGCATGGGCCACATCGAACTGGCGAGCGTCGTCGCCCACATCTGGTTCCTCAAGAGCCTGCCGTCACGTCTGGGCATGGTGCTCGACATGACGCTGCGCGACATCGAGCGCGTGCTGTACTTCGAGGCTTACGTGGTGGTGGATCCGGGCATGACGCCGCTCAACCGGGCGCAACTGCTGTCGGAGGACGACTACCTCGCCAAGGTCGAGGAGTACGGCGACGACTTCAACGCCGTGATGGGCGCAGAGGGCGTGCGCGAACTGCTGCGCACCCTGGACCTCAATCGCGAGGTCGAGACCCTGCGCCACGATCTGGAGACGACAGGCTCCGAGGCCAAGATCAAGAAGATCTCCAAGCGTCTCAAGGTACTCGAGGCCTTCCAGCATTCCGGCATCAAGCCCGAGTGGATGATCCTCGAAGTGCTGCCGGTGCTGCCGCCCGACCTGCGTCCGCTGGTGCCGCTGGATGGCGGGCGCTTTGCCACCTCGGATCTGAACGACCTCTATCGCCGCGTCATAAACCGCAACAACCGACTGAAGCGCCTGCTGGAACTGAAAGCGCCCGAGATCATCGTGCGCAACGAGAAGCGCATGCTGCAGGAAGCTGTCGATTCGCTGCTCGACAACGGCCGCCGCGGCAAGGCCATGACCGGCGCCAACAAGCGCCCGCTCAAGTCGCTGGCCGACATGATCAAGGGCAAGGGCGGCCGCTTCCGGCAGAACCTGCTGGGCAAGCGCGTGGACTACTCCGGCCGCTCGGTGATCGTGGTCGGTCCCGAACTCAAGCTGCACCAGTGTGGCCTGCCGAAGAAGATGGCGCTGGAATTGTTCAAGCCCTACATCTTCAACAAGCTGGAACTGATGGGGCTCGCCACCACGATCAAGGCGGCGAAGAAGCTGGTGGAGGCCGAGGTGCCCGAGGTTTGGGACATCCTGGCGGACGTCATCCGCGAGCACCCGGTGATGCTCAACCGCGCGCCGACGCTGCACCGCCTGGGCATCCAGGCCTTCGAGCCGGTGCTGATCGAAGGCAAGGCGATCCAGTTGCATCCGCTGGTCTGCGTGGCCTTCAACGCCGACTTCGACGGTGACCAGATGGCGGTGCACGTGCCCCTGTCGCTGGAAGCGCAGATGGAAGCGCGCACCCTGATGCTGTCCACCAACAACGTGCTGTCCCCGGCCAACGGCGAACCGATCATCGTGCCGACCCAGGATATCGTGCTCGGCCTGTACTTCGCGACCCGCGAGCGCATCGGCGCCAAGGGCGAGGGCATGATCTTCAGCGACGTCGCGGAGGCCAAGCGCGCGCTCGATTCCGGCCACGCCGACCTGCACGCGCGGGTTTCGGTTCGCATCCGCGAGTACGACGTCACCCCCGAGGGCGAGAAGCGCGAGCGGATCACGCGCTACAACACCACCATCGGGCGTGCCCTGCTGTCGGAGATCCTGCCCCCGGGGCTGCCCTTCAGCACCATCGACAAGCCGCTCAAGAAGAAGGAGATCTCGCGCCTGATCAACGGCGGCTTCCGCCGCTGCGGCCTGAAGGAGACGGTGATCTTCGCCGACAAGCTGATGCAGGCGGGATTCGCCCTCGCCACCCGCGCCGGTATCTCGATCAGCATCAACGACATGCTGGTTCCGGCGATCAAGGAGGACATCATCGGCGCCGCCGAGCACGAGGTAAAGGAGATCGCCCAGCAATACACCTCGGGCCTGGTGACCGACGGCGAGCGCTACAACAAGGTGGTGGACATCTGGGGCCGCACCGGCGACCAGGTGGCCAAGGCGATGATGGACCAGTTGGGCAAGCAGAGGACCTTGGAGCGCTTCTCCGGCCTGCCGCGCGACGCGTGGTGGCAATGTCTGTACGTCCCGGGCCAGGCCGGCAAGGCGGTGCAGAAGGAAGTGGACCAGGAGTCCTTCAATTCCATCTACATGATGGCCGACTCGGGCGCGCGCGGTTCGGCGGCGCAGATCCGCCAGCTCGCCGGCATGCGGGGCCTGATGGCCAAGCCGGACGGCTCGATCATCGAAACGCCGATCACCACGAACTTCCGCGAGGGCCTCAACGTTCTGCAGTACTTCATCTCGACCCACGGCGCCCGCAAGGGCCTGGCGGACACCGCGCTGAAGACGGCGAACTCCGGCTACCTCACGCGCCGCCTGGTTGACGTGACCCAGGATCTGGTGGTGACCGAAGATGACTGCGGCACCCGCAGCGGATTCGCGATGAAGGCGCTGATCGAGGGCGGCGAGGTAATCGAGGCCCTTCGCGAGCGCATCCTCGGACGCGTGGCGGTGGCCGACGTGGTCAATCCGGAAACCCAGGAGACCGTGTTCGAGACCGGAATGCTGCTCGACGAGGACGCGGTGGAAACCATCGAGACCCTCGGCATCGACGAGGTCCGGGTGCGCACGCCGCTCAACTGCGAGACCCGCTACGGCCTGTGCGCCAAGTGCTACGGCCGCGACCTGGGCCGCGGCAACCTGGTGAATGTGGGCGAGGCGGTGGGTGTGATCGCTGCCCAGTCCATCGGCGAGCCGGGCACCCAGCTCACGATGCGCACCTTCCACGTCGGCGGGGCAGCCTCCCGGGCGGCGGCGGCGAGCCAGGTGGAGGCGAAGAGCGCCGGCACGGTGCGCTTCACCCAGACCATGCGCTACGTATCCACCGCCAAGGGGGAAAAGGTGGTCATCGCACGCAGTGCCGAGATCGTCATCACCGACGACCACGGCCGCGAGCGCGAGCGCCACAAGGTGCCCTACGGCGCCACCCTGCTGGTCGATGACGGCAAGCAGGTGAAGCCCGGCGCCCAGCTCGCGACCTGGGACCCGCATACGCGGCCGATCATCACCGAATATGGCGGGACGGTGAAGTTCGAGCACGTCGAGGACGGGGTCACCGTGGCCAAGCAGGTGGACGACGTGACCGGCCTTACCACCCTGGTGGTGATAGACCCGAAACGCCGCGGCACCCAGTCGAAGGGGCTGCGCCCGCAGGTCAAGCTGTTCTCGGAAACCGGCGAGGAGGTGAAGATCCACGGCACCGACCATTCGGTGGCGATCACCTTTCAAGTCGGGTCGATTATTGCGGTGCGCGACGGCCAGATCGTTTCGGTCGGCGACGTGCTGGCGCGCATCCCCCAGGAATCGGCCAAGACGCGGGACATCACCGGCGGTCTGCCGCGGGTTGCAGAGCTTTTCGAGGCTCGTTCTCCCAAGGACGCCGGCATGCTGGTCGAGGTTACCGGCACCACGTCCTTCGGCAAGGACACCAAGGGCAAGCAGCGCCTGGTCATCACCGAGCCCGACGGCACGCCCCACGAGTACCTTATCCCCAAGGACAAGCACGTCATGGTCCATGACGGGCAGGTGGTTAACAAAGGCGAGAAGATCGTCGAAGGCCCGGAGGATCCCCATGACATCCTGCGGCTCAAGGGCGTCGAGGAACTGGCGCGCTACATCATCGACGAGGTGCAGGACGTCTATCGCCTCCAGGGCGTGAAGATCAACGACAAGCACATCGAGGTGATCGTGCGTCAGATGCTGCGCCGCGTGGTCATCACCGACCCGGGCGACAGCCACTTCATCCGCGAGGAGCAGGTGGAGCGCGCCGAGGTGCTCGACGAGAACGACAAGCTGGTGGCTCAGGACAAACGCCCGGCGGAGTACCAGTTCATGCTGCTGGGCATCACCAAGGCCTCGCTGTCCACCGACTCCTTCATCTCTGCCGCCTCGTTCCAGGAGACGACCCGGGTGCTGACCGAGGCGGCAATCATGGGCAAGCGCGACGAGTTGCGCGGCCTCAAGGAGAACGTCATCGTCGGACGCCTGATTCCTGCCGGCACCGGCATGGCCTACCACCGCACGCGGCGGATGCAGGCGGCGGGAGAGGACATCGCCGCCGGCCGCGACATCGTGGCGGGCGAGGAAGTGCCCGCTCCCTCGGAGGAAAACGTGCAGGCGGGTTGACCACCATTTCCGTAGCTCGCTATAATCCGGCCTCTTTGCGTGGTGCGGTCAGGCGCTGGCAGTGATCACTTAAGCGTTTTGCGCACCACCGCTACCGGAATCAGCAACCCGAGGCGGTCTTCAGTTTGGTCGGGCTCAGTTGCATCGAGACCTCGCCTGCTGGCCGCCTCGGTTATTTGGAACAAGGGAAACATGCCAACCGTCAATCAGCTCGTGCGCAAATCGCGCCAGGCGCCGCAGACCAAGAGCAAGGTGCCGGCGCTCGCCTCCTGTCCGCAGAAGCGCGGCGTCTGCACGCGTGTTTACACGACAACGCCGAAGAAGCCGAACTCCGCGCTGCGCAAGGTGGCCAAGGTGCGCCTCACCAACGGCTTCGAAGTGATCTCGTACATCGGCGGCGAGGGTCACAACCTGCAGGAGCACTCGGTGGTGCTGATTCGCGGCGGCCGGGTCAAGGATCTGCCTGGCGTGCGCTACCACATCGTGCGCGGCTCGCTGGACACGCAGGGCGTCAAAGACCGCAAACAGGGCCGCTCCAAGTACGGCGCGAAGCGTCCGAAGAAGGCCTGACCCGGATAGAGAGCAGAGGTATTCATGCCACGTCGTAGAGAAATCGCGAAGCGCGAAGTGCTGCCGGATCCGAAATTCGGCAGCCAGGATGTGTCCAAGTTCGTCAATGTGCTGATGACCGCCGGCAAGAAGTCGGTGGCGGAGCGCATCATTTACGGTGCCTTCGAGCAGATCAAGTCCAAGAGCGGCAAGGATCCCCTCGAGGTGTTCAACCTGGCGGTGAGCAACGTCAAACCGATGGTCGAAGTGAAGAGCCGCCGCGTCGGTGGCGCGAACTACCAGGTTCCGGTGGAAGTGCGCCCGGTGCGTCGCGCAGCGCTGGCGATGCGCTGGCTGCGCGAATCGGCGCGCAAGCGCTCCGAGAAGTCCATGGGCATGCGCCTCGCGGGCGAACTGTTGGAGGCGGCGGAAGGCCGTGGCGGAGCGATCAAGAAGCGCGAGGAAGTGCACCGCATGGCCGAGGCCAACAAGGCCTTCGCCCATTATCGGTTCTGATTCCGAATGCCTGCCGGCCCTGCGCCTGGGGCCGGCTTTTTGTTTTTTGGCTGATCGCTCGTGGGAGCGGTGGCCGGCAACTGACTAGACTGGGTAAAGCTGTGGCACGCACGACCCCCATTGAGCGCTACCGCAACATCGGCATCTCCGCCCACATCGACGCGGGCAAGACGACGACCACGGAGCGCATCCTGTTCTACACCGGCGTCTCGCACAAGATCGGCGAGGTGCACGACGGTGCGGCGATCATGGACTGGATGGAGCAGGAGCGCGAGCGCGGCATCACCATCACCTCTGCGGCGACCACCTGCTTCTGGAAGGGCATGGACGGTCGCTTCCCCGAGCACCGCATCAATATCATCGATACCCCCGGCCACGTGGACTTCACCATCGAGGTGGAACGTTCGATGCGTGTGCTGGATGGCGCCTGCATGGTGTACTGCGCCGTCGGCGGCGTGCAGCCCCAGTCGGAGACGGTGTGGCGTCAGGCAAACAAGTACCGCGTGCCGCGCCTCGCTTTCGTGAACAAGATGGACCGCCAGGGGGCCGACTTCTTCAAGGTCTACGAGCAGATGCGCAGCCGGCTCCAGGCCAATCCGATCCCGATCCAGGTGCCGATCGGCGCCGAGGACAAGTTCACGGGTGTGGTCGACCTGATCCGCATGAAGGCGATCGTCTGGGACGATGCGACGCAGGGCATGAACTTCGATCTGCGGGAAATTCCCGCCGACCTCAAGGCCAAGGCCGAGGAGTGGCGGGAGAAGATGGTCGAGGCCGCGGCGGAGGCCAACGAGGAGCTGATGAACAAGTACCTCGAAGGGGGCAACCTCTCCGAGGATGAGATCAAGAAGGGGCTGCGCCTGCGCACCATCGCCAGCGAGATCGTGCCCATGCTGTGCGGCTCGGCGTTCAAGAACAAGGGCGTCCAGGCGATGCTCGATGCCGTGATCGAGCTCATGCCGGCACCGACCGACATCAAGCCGGTGGCCGGCGAACTGGAGAACGGCTCCGAAGGCTTCCGCAAGGCCGACGATGCCGAGCCCTTCGCCGGGCTGGCGTTCAAGATCATGACCGACCCTTACGTCGGCCAATTGATCTTCTTCCGCGTCTATTCCGGCGTGATCAATTCCGGCGACACGATCTATAACCCTATCAAGGGGCGCAAGGAGCGCATCGGTCGCATCCTGCAGATGCACGCCAACCAGCGCGCGGAACTGAAGGAAGTGCGCGCCGGCGACATCGCCGCGGCGGTCGGCCTGAGAGAGGCGACCACCGGTGACACGCTGTGCGCTCCGGACAAGATCATTACCTTGGAGAGGATGATATTTCCGGAGCCGGTGATCCACGTCGCCGTGGAACCGAAAACCAAGGCCGACCAGGAGAAGATGGGAATCGCGCTGAACCGTCTGGCGCAGGAAGATCCCTCCTTCCGCGTGCGCACCGACGAGGAGTCGGGCCAGACCATCATCTCCGGTATGGGCGAACTGCACCTGGAGATCATCGTCGATCGCATGCGCCGTGAGTTCAGCGTCGAGGCCAATGTCGGCGCGCCCCAGGTGGCCTACCGCGAGGCGATCAAGAAGGCGGTCGAACAGGAAGGCAAGTTCGTCAAGCAGTCCGGCGGCCGTGGCCAGTACGGGCACGTCTGGATCAAACTGGAGCCGAACGAGACCGGCAAGGGCTACGAGTTCGTCGATGCCATCAAGGGCGGCGTGGTGCCGCGGGAATACATTCCGGCAGTGGACAAGGGCTTGCGGGACACACTGCCCAACGGCGTGCTGGCGGGCTTTCCGGTGGTGGATGTGAAGGTCACCTTGTTCGATGGCTCCTACCACGATGTTGACTCCAACGAGAACGCCTTCAAGATGGCGGCCTCGATGGCCTTCAAGGATGCCATGCGCAAGGCCAGCCCGGTTCTGCTGGAGCCGATGATGGCGGTCGAAGTCGAAACGCCCGAGGACTTCATGGGCAACGTGATGGGCGATCTCTCCGGCCGCCGCGGCATCGTCCAGGGGATGGACGACCAGGTCGGTGGCATCAAGGTGATCAAGGCGGAAGTGCCGCTTGCAGAGATGTTCGGCTATTCGACGCAGTTGCGCTCCCTGACCCAGGGACGCGCCACCTATTCGATGGAATTCAAGCATTACTCCGAGGCGCCCAAGAACGTTGCCGAGGCTGTGATCAACAAGAAGTGATTGGCTAGCTAGAGGACTCCGACATGGCGAAGGGAAAATTTGAGCGCAAGAAGCCGCACGTTAATGTGGGGACGATTGGTCACGTGGATCACGGCAAGACCACGCTGACGGCGGCGATCACGCTGGTGCTGTCGAAGAAGTTCGGTGGCGAGGCGAAGGCCTACGACCAGATCGACGCGGCACCGGAAGAGAAGGCGCGCGGCATCACGATCAACACCGCGCACGTCGAATACGAGACCGCCAAGCGTCACTACGCCCACGTTGACTGCCCGGGCCACGCCGACTACGTGAAGAACATGATCACCGGGGCCGCCCAGATGGACGGCGCCATTCTGGTCGTCTCGGCGGCCGACGGCCCGATGCCGCAGACCCGCGAGCACATCCTGCTGGCGCGCCAGGTCGGCGTGCCGTACATGATCGTCTACATGAACAAGGCCGACATGGTGGACGACAAGGAACTGCTCGAGCTGGTCGAAATGGAAGTACGCGAGCTGCTATCCAAGTACGAATTCCCGGGCGACGACATCCCGATCATCATCGGCAGCGCGCTCAAGGCGCTCGAAGGCGACACCGGGGAATTGGGCGAAGTCTCCATCTTCAAGCTTGCCGACGCGCTGGACAGCTACATTCCCACCCCCGAGCGCGCCATCGACCAGCCCTTCCTGCTGCCGATCGAAGACGTGTTCAGCATCTCCGGTCGAGGCACCGTGGTCACCGGCCGGGTCGAGCGCGGCATCGTCAAAGTGGGAGACGAAGTCGAGATCGTCGGACTGCGCCCCACCGTCAAGACCATCTGCACCGGCGTGGAAATGTTCAGGAAACTGCTCGACCAAGGCCAGGCGGGCGACAACGTAGGCGTGCTGCTGCGCGGCACCAAGCGCGAAGAAGTCGAGCGCGGCCAAGTGCTGGCCAAGCCGGGCAGCATCACCCCGCACACCCACTTCATGGCAGAAGTGTACGTGCTGGGCAAGGAAGAAGGCGGGCGTCACACCCCGTTCTTCAACGGCTACCGGCCGCAGTTCTACTTCCGCACCACCGACGTGACCGGCTCGTGCGACCTGCCGGCCGGAGTCGAGATGGTGATGCCGGGGGACAACGTGTCGATGACGGTGAAGCTGATCGCGCCGATCGCCATGGAAGAGGGCCTGCGGTTTGCCATCCGCGAGGGTGGCCGCACCGTGGGCGCCGGCGTCGTCGCCAAGGTCATCGAGTAACAATCATATTGGGGCAGCAACCGCCGCCCCCGCTCTTTGGGAACCTGATATGCAGAACCAGAAGATCCGTATCCGCCTCAAAGCTTTCGACTACCGACTGATCGACCAATCGGCGCTGGAAATCGTGGATACGGCCAAGCGCACGGGAGCGGTGGTGCGCGGTCCGGTGCCGCTGCCGACCCGCATCGAGCGTTATGACCTGCTGCGCTCGCCGCATGTGAACAAGACGTCCCGCGACCAGTTCGAGATCCGCACCCATCTGCGCCTTATGGATATCATCGATCCCACCGACAAGACGGTGGATGCGCTGATGAAGCTCGATCTTCCCGCGGGCGTCGATGTGGAGATCAAGCTGCAGTAGAGTCAGTAGTGGCAGGGCGGCAGGGGAATGGTTCCCCGCCGTGAACGGTTTGCCGACCAATTGCAGTCGGCGCCTCTTTGGAGGTAACAACAAATGAGTCTAGGCCTTGTCGGACGCAAGGTCGGCATGACGCGCGTGTTCACCGATGATGGTGCGACCATCCCGGTGACCGTGATCGACGTGTCGAACAACCGCGTCTCGCAGATCAAGACGCTCGAGAACGACGGCTATGCCGCGGTCCAGGTGACCTTCGGCACACGCCGTGCCTCGCGCGTCGTCAAGCCACTCGCCGGTCATCTGGCGAAGGCAGGCGTTGCACCGGGCTGCACGCTGAGAGAATTCCGTGTCACCGCCGACCAGCTCGGCGGCTTCAAGCCCGGCGACGTCATCGGCGCGTCGATCTTCGCGCCGGGCCAGAAAGTCGATGTCACCGGCATCACACTCGGCAAAGGTTTTTCCGGCGTCATCAAGCGGCACCACTTTTCGTCCAACCGTGCTTCCCATGGCAATTCGCGTTCGCACAACACCCCGGGCTCGATCTCCATGGCGCAGGACCCGGGGCGTGTCTTTCCCGGCAAGAAGCTGCCCGGGCACCTCGGCAGTGTTCAGCGGACCCTGCAGAACCTGGAAGTGGTGCGGGTCGATGTCGAGCGCCAGTTGCTGCTGGTGAAGGGTGCCGTTCCCGGCCACAAGGGTGCAGACGTGATCGTCCATCCGGCGGTCAAGGCCGGCAGCAAGGCTGGCAACTGAGCGAGGCCGCGATGGAACTCAAGTTGATCAATGAGCAAGGCCAGGCGGCGGCGACGGTCCAGGCATCGGACACTCTGTTCGGCCGGGACTACAACGAGGCCCTGGTGCATCAGGTGGTGGTCGCCTATCAGGCCAATGCAAGGGCCGGCGATCGCGCTCAGAAGGACCGCAGCGCGGTTCGTCACAGCACCAAGAAGCCGTGGCGGCAGAAGGGTACCGGACGCGCGCGCGCCGGCATGACTTCGTCCCCCTTGTGGCGTGGTGGTGGTCGCATCTTCCCGAACTCGCCGGAAGAGAATTTTTCGCAGAAGGTTAACCGCAAGATGTACCGCGCCGGCATTGCCGCCATCCTTTCGCAACTCGCGCGGGAAGACCGATTGGCGGTGGTCGAGAATTTCAGTGTCGATGCGCCGAAGACCAAGCTCTTCGCCCAGAAGCTCAAGGGCATGGGGCTGGATTCGGTGCTGCTGATCACCGACTCGGTCGACGAGAACCTGTGGCTGTCCTCGCGCAACCTGCCCAACGTGCTGGTGCTCGAAGTGCATCAGGCCGATCCGGTGTCGCTGGTGCGTTTCCCCAAGGTGCTGCTGACGCGGGGCGCAGTGGCCAAGTTCGAGGAGATCATGGGATGAGCGCCCAGACTGGCAAGTTCAACGATCAACGCCTGATGCAGGTGTTGCTCGCACCCCAGGTGTCGGAGAAGGCGACTTTGCTCGCCGACAAGAACCAGCAGGTCATCTTCTTTGTCGTGCCCAGTGCCACCAAGCCCGAAGTGAAGGCGGCGGTGGAACTGCTGTTCAAGGTGCAGGTGAAGTCGGTGCAAATTTCCAACCTGAAGGGCAAGGCCAAGCGCTACGGCCGCTACATGGGCAAGCGCAGGGATCTGAAGAAGGCCTTCGTCTGCCTCAAGGCCGGTCAGGAGATCAACTTCGCCGAAGGGGGGGCCGCGTAAATGGCACTCGTCAAGGTCAAACCGACTTCGCCCGGCCGCCGGGCAGTCGTCAAGGTCGTCAATCCCAATTTGCACAAGGGCGCTCCGGTCGCGTCGCTGGTCGAAACGAAGACCAGCAAGGCTGGCCGCAACGTGCACGGCCATATCACGGTGCGCCATCAGGGTGGTGGCCACAAGCAGCATTACCGCGTCATCGATTTCCGTCGTAACAAGGACGGCATCGTGGGCAAGGTCGAGCGTCTGGAATACGACCCCAACCGCAGCGCCAACATCGCGCTGCTGTGCTACACCGACGGCGAGCGGCGCTACATCATCGCCCCCAAGGGCATCGCCGTGGGCGCGCAACTGCTGAGCGGGTCCGAAGCGCCGATCAAGCCGGGCAATGCCCTGCCGCTGCGCAACATCCCGGTCGGCACGACGATCCACTGCGTCGAAATGATGCCTGGCAAGGGCGCGCAATTGGCGCGTGCCGCTGGCACCTCGGTGCAGTTGCTGGCGCGGGAGGGCAGCTACGCGCAGTTGCGCCTGCGCTCCGGCGAGATCCGCCGCGTGCATGTGGAATGCCGTGCGACCATCGGCGAGGTTGGCAACGAAGAGAACAACCTACGTTCCATCGGCAAGGCGGGAGCCCAGCGCTGGCGCGGCATCCGCCCGACGGTGCGCGGCGTGGCGATGAACCCGGTCGACCACCCACACGGCGGTGGCGAGGGCAAGACCGCTGCCGGTCGCGATCCGTGCAGCCCCTGGGGCACGCCTGCCAAGGGCTACCGCACCCGCAAGAACAAGCGCACGGACACCATGATCGTGCAGCGCCGGCACAAGAGGTAAGTTATGGCTCGCTCAATCAAGAAAGGCCCGTTCGTTGACGACCACCTGCTCAAGAAGGTGGACACCGCTCGCGCTACCAGCGACAAACGCCCGATCAAGACCTGGTCGCGGCGCAGCACCGTCATGCCCGAGTTCGTCGGCATGACGATCGCCGTGCATAACGGTAAGCAGCACATCCCGGTATACATCTCCGAGAACATGGTTGGCCACAAGCTCGGCGAGTTCGCCCTGACGCGCACCTTCAAGGGGCACACGGCGGGCAAGAAGGCCGCCGTGGCGAAGAGGTAAGGAATGACCATGGAAACCAATGCAATCCTCAAGGGCGTGCGCCTGTCGGCACAGAAGGGCCGGCTGGTCGCCGACCTGGTTCGCGGCAAGCCGGTGGACCAGGCCCTGAGCATCCTGGCCTTCAGCCCCAAGAAAGGCGCGCACATCATCCGCAAGGTGCTGGAATCCGCCATCGCCAACGCCGAGCACAACGACGGCGCGGACATCGACGCCCTCAAGGTCAAGCGCATCTACGTGGAAAAGGGCACCGTACTGAAGCGGTTCACCGCACGCGCCAAGGGTCGCGGCAATCGCATCGTCAAGCCTACCTGCCACGTCTTCGTCACGGTTGGGGACTAGGAGATCTCATGGGACAGAAGATTCATCCGACCGGCTTTCGGTTGTCCGTAAACCACAACTGGGCGTCGCGCTGGTACGCGAACTCGCGGGATTATTCGCGCATGCTCAACGAGGACCTCAAGGTCCGCGAATTCCTGCGCAAGAAGCTGTCGCACGCATCGGTGGGCCGCGTGATCATCGAACGCCCGGCGAAGAACGCGCGCATCACCGTGTTCAGTGCCCGTCCGGGGGTGGTGATCGGCAAGAAGGGCGAGGACATCGAGCAGCTCAAGATCCAGCTCCAGCGGATCATGGGCGTGCCGGTGCACGTGAACATCGAGGAGATCCGCAAGCCGGAGATCGATGCCCAACTGATTGCCGATTCGATCGCCCAGCAGCTCGAAAAGCGCATCATGTTTCGCCGCGCCATGAAGCGCGCGATGCAGAACGCCATGCGCTTGGGCGCGCAAGGCATCAAGATCATGAGCGCCGGGCGCCTGAACGGCATCGAGATCGCTCGCACCGAGTGGTACCGCGAGGGCCGTGTCCCGCTGCACACCCTGCGCGCCGACATCGACTACGGCTTCTCCGAAGCGAAGACGACTTACGGCGTGATCGGCATCAAGGTTTGGGTGTTCAAGGGCGAGGTTCTGGCCCGCAACGAGCAGCCAGCGGTTGCGCCGGAGGCAGCGGTCGATCCGGATGCTGCGCGCCGTGTGCGCAAGGCCCCGCCCCGCCCCGGTTCCCGCGGCGACGGTGCTCCTGGCGGTGAAGGCAAGCCGGGCGCCCGTCCCGGAGGCGCGCCGCGTCGTTCCGGCCCGGCGCGGCCCGCCGGCGAAGCCAAGCCCGCCGGCGAAGCCAAGCCCGTCGGCGAAGCCAAGCCCGTCGGCGAAGCCAAGCCCGTCGGCGAAGCCAAGCCGGCCGGCGCAACAGAAGGTGGCGACGCCGCCAAGGCGGCTGCCAAACGCGTGAAGAAGTCAGGAGCGAGCGATGCTGCAACCGGCGAAAAGAAAGTACCGTAAGGAGCAGAAGGGCCGCAACAAGGGGATCGCCACCCGCGGCACCAAGGTCAGCTTCGGCGATTTCGGCCTCAAGGCGACAAGCCGTGGCCGGCTGACGGCGCGTCAGATCGAGGCGGCGCGACGCGCCATGACCCGTCACATCAAGCGTGGCGGGCGGATTTGGATCCGCATCTTCCCGGACAAGCCTATCTCCCAGAAGCCGGCTGAGGTGCGGATGGGTAATGGCAAGGGCAACCCGGAATACTGGGTGGCCGAGATTCAACCGGGCAAGGTGCTCTACGAAATGGACGGCGTGGATGAGACGCTGGCCCGCGAGGCATTCGCCCTGGCGGCGGCCAAGCTGCCGCTCGCCACGGCCTTCGTTTCCCGAATGGTGGGCTGATGATGAAAGCTAAAGACCTCAGGGCCAAGGAAGTGGCCGACCTCGACAAGGAACTGACCGAACTGCTGAAGGCCCAGTTCTCGCTGCGGATGCAACTGGCGACGCAGCAACTGACTAACAGCAGTCAGATCGGCAAAGTGCGGCGCGACCTCGCGCGCGTGCGAACCATCATGCATGAGAAGGCGGCAGCGAAATGACGGAAGCTACCCGTGAAGTGCGGCGCACCCTGACCGGCCGCGTCGTCAGCGACAAGATGCAGAAGACCGTGACGGTGCTGGTGGAGCGGCGCGTGAAGCACCCGATCTACGGCAAGGTCATGACGCGTTCGCAGAAGTACCACGCCCACGTCGAGCCCGATGTGGCGGCGGCGGGCGATCTGGTGGAAATCGAGGAGTGCCGGCCCATTGCCAAGACGAAGGCCTGGCGTGTGACGCGGGTGCTGGAGAAGGCGGCGGCAGTCTGAAGGCGGTCTGCAATAAGCGCCGCAAAGTGTTCACATCTGCGGCCGCTTGCTGATATACTCTTCTGCTTTACATTTTGGCCGCTGCGCCTTATGCGGCGCCGGTCAATCCAACCCGAACGGGTTCCAAGACTGACCGCAGCACGGCCACCGCTGCAAAGACAAGGTGGCAGGCGGCGGATTAAGTTGGAGTTAGGACACGATGATCCAAATGCAGACGTTGCTGAACGTCGCCGACAACACCGGCGCGCGTTCTGTCATGTGTATCAAGGTGCTGGGCGGGTCCAAGCGCCGCTATGCGGGCATCGGCGACATCGTCAAAGTCAGCATCAAGGATGCGGCGCCCCGAGGACGGGTGAAGAAGGGCGAGATCTACAGCGCGGTGGTGGTTCGAACCGCCAAGGGTGTGCGCCGTCCCGACGGCTCGCTGATCCGTTTCGACTCCAATGCCGCGGTGCTGCTGAACAACAAGCTGGAGCCCATCGGCACGCGTATCTTCGGGCCGGTCACCCGCGAGCTGCGGACCGAGCGCTTCATGAAGATCGTCTCGCTGGCTCCGGAAGTTCTGTAAGACGCGGCGCGGTTTGAGGAATAGCCATGGATAAGATTCGCAAGGGCGATCAGGTCATCGTCCTTACCGGCAAGGACAAGGGCAAGCGTGGGGCGATCCTGCGCCGGGTGGACGACACGCACGTGATCGTGGAAGGCATCAACCGGGTCAAGAAACACGCGCGCCCCAACCCGCTGAAGAACCAACCGGGTGGCATCATCGAGAAGGAGATGCCGATCGATGCGTCCAATATCGCGCTGCTCAACCCGCAGACCCAGAAGGCGGATCGCGTCGGCTTCAAGCTGATGGGCGACGGCCGCAAGGTCCGGGTGTTCAAGTCCAACGGCGAGATGGTGGACGTCCAATAAAGAGGCCCAGGAATTCCCATGGCACGCTTGCAGGAACACTACAAACAGACAGTGATGCCCGAACTCTCGAAGAGGTTCGGCTACAAGTCGGTGATGCAGATTCCCCGCATCACCAAGGTCACGCTCAACATGGGCGTCGGCGAAGCGGTGGCGGACAAGAAGATCCTTGATCATGCCACCGGCGACATGATCAAGATTGCCGGTCAGAAGCCGGTCGTCACCAAGGCCAAGAAGTCCATCGCAGGGTTCAAGATCCGCCAGGGCTACCCCATCGGCTGCATGGTGACGTTGCGCGGCGATCGCATGTACGAGTTCCTGGACCGACTGATCTCGGTTGCCATACCGCGGATCCGCGACTTCCGCGGTGTGTCGGGGCGCGGCTTCGATGGGCGCGGAAACTACAGCCTCGGCGTCAAGGAGCAGATCATCTTCCCCGAGATCGAGTACGACAAGGTAGATGCCGTGCGGGGCATGAACATCAGTATCACCACAACGGCGAAGACCGACGAGGAAGCCAAAGCGCTGCTCGCGGCGTTCAAGTTCCCGTTCCGGAATTGAGGGACTCATGGCGAAACTTTCAGTGAAAAATCGCGAAGCCAAGCGCGAGAAGCTGGTGGCCAAGTACGCCGCCAAGCGCGCCGAGTTGGAGGCGATCATCGACAACCAGAAACTGTCCGAGGACGAGCGCATGGGGGCGCGGCTCAAGCTGCAGCAGCTTCCGCGCAACGCCAACCCGACCCGGCTGCGCAACCGTTGCGAGCTGACCGGGCGTCCGCGCGGCGTGTTCCGCAAGTTCGGCCTGTGCCGCAACAAGCTGCGCGACGTTGCGATGCGCGGCGAGGTGCCGGGCATGGTCAAGGCGAGCTGGTAAGGGGCGAACGAGATGAGCATGACTGATCCCATCGCCGATATGCTGACCCGCATCCGCAACGCCCAGATGGCCCGGAAGACATCCGTGGCGATGCCGTCCTCCAAACTCAAGGTGTCGATCGCCAAGGTGCTGAAGGACGAGGGCTACATCGACGAGTTTGCGGTGCGCGACGCCGAAGGCAAGGCGCAGTTGGACATCGCACTGAAGTACTACGCCGGCCGTCCGGTGATCGAGCGCATCGAGCGGGTCAGCCGCCCGGGCCTGCGGGTATACAAGGGCTCCGGGGATCTGCCGCGCGTCATGAACGGGCTGGGCATTGCGATCGTCTCAACGCCCAGGGGCGTGATGACCGACCGCAAGGCGCGCGCGACCAATGTCGGCGGCGAAGTGCTGTGCGTCGTCGCCTGAGGTAACGAACATGTCCCGCATTGCAAAGAATCCGGTAGTCCTGCCCAAGGGCGTGGAAGTCGCGCTTGGGGCAGGGGAAATCACGGTGAAGGGTCCGCTCGGCTCGCTGAAGCAGCGCGTCAATCCGGCGGTGCGCGTCGAACAGGAAGGCGACAAGGTACAGTGCAGCGCGGTGGAAGGCGCTGCGGATGGCGGCGCCCAGTCCGGAACGGCGCGGGCGCTGCTCGCCAACATGGTGGCGGGCGTCACCAAGGGCTTCGAGCTCAAGCTGAACCTGGTTGGCGTCGGCTATCGTGCCCAGGCCCAGGGAAGCAAACTGAACCTCGCGCTCGGCTTCTCGCATCCCGTGGTCCATGACATGCCCGATGGCATCAAAGTGGAGACTCCCACGCAGACCGAGATCCGGATCAAGGGTATCGACAAGCAACTGGTTGGTCAGGTGGCAGCGGAAGTGCGCGCGTACCGGCCGCCCGAACCCTATAAGGGCAAGGGCATCCGTTACGCCGACGAGCGCGTCGTCCTGAAGGAAACCAAGAAGAAGTAAGGCGGGCAGGCTATGGCATTCGACAAGAAACAGGCGCGGCTGCGCCGGGCGCAACAGACCCGCATCCGCATCGCGGAGCAAAAGGCGGTTCGGCTGTGCGTGTATCGCTCCAACTGTCACATCTATGCCCAAGTCATCTCGGGCTGTGGGGGCAAGGTTTTGGCGTCAGCGTCAACCGTCGAGGTGGACCTGCGCAAGGATCTGCCCAACGGCGGCAACGTCGGGGCGGCCCAGGCGGTGGGGAAACTGATCGCCGAGCGCGCCAAGGCGGCCGGGGTCGAATCGGTTGCATTCGATCGCTCGGGATTCAAATATCACGGCCGCGTGAAAGCGCTGGCTGAAGCCGCCCGCGAAGGCGGTCTCAAGTTCTAGGGCGGGACACGACAATGGCAAAACCGCAGAAGAAGCAGGTTCAGGCCTCAGACGAGCGTGACGACGGCCTGCGCGAGAAGATGGTGGCGATCAATCGGGTCACGAAAGTGGTCAAGGGTGGTCGCATCCTCGGTTTCGCGGCCCTGACCGTCGTCGGCGACGGCGACGGGGGCGTCGGCATGGGCAAGGGCAAGGCGCGGGAAGTTCCGGTGGCAGTGCAGAAGGCCATGGAAGAGGCGCGCCGAAAGTTGTTCAAGGTGAAGCTGAAGGACGGCTCGATCCATCACGCCGTGATCGGGCACCACGGCGCCGCGCGGGTGTTGCTGCAGCCTGCCTCTGCCGGTACCGGGATCATTGCCGGCGGTCCGATGCGCGCGGTGTTCGAAGTCATGGGCGTCACCGACGTGGTGGCCAAGTGCTTCGGTTCCACCAATCCCTACAACGTCGTAAGGGCCACGCTCAACGGCCTCAACCGGATCAACACGCCGGCCGAGATCGCCGCCAAGCGCGGACTGACGGTTGAAGAACTGCTGGGGTAAGCCATGGCCGACAAGAAGATCAAGGTGACGCTGGTCAAGAGCGTCGCCGGCACCAAGCAGCCGCATCGTGCCACCGTGCGCGGTCTCGGTCTGCGGCGCTTGAACCAGACGGTGGAACTGGTCGACACGCCCGAGGTGCGGGGCATGGTGAACAAGGTCGCCTACCTGCTGAAGTGCGAGGGATAAGCCATGCAACTCAACAAGCTGAAGCCGGCCGCCGGCGCCAGGCATGCCAAGCGCCGCGTAGGCCGCGGCATCGGCTCGGGCCTGGGCAAGACCGCGGGGCGCGGACACAAGGGTCAAAAGTCGCGGGCCGGCGGATTTCACAAGGTCGGATTCGAAGGCGGGCAGATGCCTCTCCAGCGTCGCCTGCCCAAGCGGGGCTTCGTCTCGCTGACGCGGGAGTTCAACGCCGAGGTGCGCCTGTCGGATCTGGACAAACTGCCCGTCGATGACATCGATTTGCTCGCGCTGAAGCAGGCCGGCATCGTTCCGGCGCTTTCGCTCTCGGCCAAGGTGATCCTCTCCGGCAAGATCAGCCGCAAGGTCACGTTGCGCGGTGTGGGTGCCACCAAGGGTGCCAGGGCCGCGATCGAGGCTGCCGGTGGCAGCGTCGCCGCCGACTGACGGGATTTACGCTTTGGCCAACGCTCCCGCCGCCACCCTCGGCAAGACCGGCAAGTTCGGCGACCTCAAGCGCCGGCTGCTGTTCCTGCTGGGAGCCCTGATCGTCTATCGCATCGGCGCCCACATTCCGGTGCCGGGTATCGATCCGTCCCGCCTGGCGGAACTCTTCCAGGGCGAGCAGGGCGGACTGCTGGGCATCTTCAATTTGTTCTCCGGCGGCGCGCTGTCGCGCTTCACGATCTTCGCGCTGGGCATCATGCCCTACATCTCAGCGTCGATCATCATGCAGCTGTTGACGGTGGCCGTGCCGTCGCTCGAAGCGATCAAGAAGGAAGGCGAGGCCGGCCGACGCAAGATCACCCAGTACACCCGCTACGGTACCCTGGGCTTGGCCCTGTTCCAGGCGATTGGCATTGCCGTCGCGCTGGAATCGCAGGCCGGCCTGGTGCTCGATCCGGGCATCATGTTCCGCATCGTCACCGTTGCCACTCTGGTCACCGGCACCATGTTCCTGATGTGGCTGGGCGAGCAGATCACCGAGCGCGGCCTGGGCAACGGCATCTCGCTGATCATCTTCGCCGGCATCGCCGCGGGCCTGCCGAATGCCATCGGCGGACTTCTCGAACTGGTGCGCACCGGTGCCATGCATCCCATCACGGCCATCTTCATCGTCGGCCTGGTGTTCCTGGTGACCGGCTTCGTGGTGTTCGTCGAACGCGGCCAGCGCAAGATCCTGGTCAATTACGCCAAGCGCCAGGTCGGCAACAAGGTGTATGGCGGGCAGAGTTCCCACCTGCCGCTCAAGCTCAACATGTCGGGCGTGATCCCGCCGATCTTTGCATCGTCGATCATCCTGTTTCCGGCGACGGTGGCGGGGTGGTTCGGTACGTCGGAAAGCATGAACTGGCTCAAGGACATCGCCGCGACCCTGTCGCCCGGGCAGCCCATCTACGTCATGCTCTACGCGGCCGCGATCGTCTTCTTCTGCTTTTTCTACACGGCGCTGGTCTTCAACTCGAAGGAGACCGCGGACAACCTGAAGAAGAGCGGGGCATTCGTTCCCGGCATCCGTCCCGGCGACCAGACCGCGCGCTACATCGACAAGATCCTGATGCGCCTGACCCTGGCCGGCGCGATCTACGTTACCGCCGTTTGCCTGCTGCCGGAGTTCCTGATCCTCAAGTGGAACGTGCCCTTCTACTTCGGCGGAACCAGTCTGCTGATCATCGTCGTCGTGACGATGGACTTCATGTCGCAGGTGCAGGCCTATGTCATGTCGCATCAGTACGAGAGCCTGCTCAAGAAGGCTAACTTCAAAGGCGGTGGCTTCTCGACCAGGTAGGGCCGAAGCGGTTCATGTCGAAGGAAGACGTAATCGAGATGCAGGGGGAGGTCGTCGAAAACCTTCCCAATGCGACATTCCGGGTCAGGCTCGAAAACGGGCACATGGTATTGGGACACATATCCGGCAAGATGCGCATGCACTACATCCGCATCCTGCCGGGCGACAAGGTGACGGTTCAGCTCACGCCCTACGATCTGACCAGGGGCCGAATCGTGTTCCGTGCCAAATAGGCATCGCAGGAATTCAGCAGGAGAATGAAATGAAAGTGCATGCTTCAGTCAAGAGAATCTGCCGCAAGTGCAAGATCATCCGCCGCAAGGGAGTGGTGCGCGTGATCTGCGCCGACCCGCGCCACAAGCAGCGTCAGGGTTGATTGGGCGGCTCGGTTCGCATACAATTTAATGTTTCGCTTTTCGGGGTGACTGAATGGCCCGTATCGCAGGGGTAAACATTCCCAATCATCAGCATGCAGCGATCGCGTTGACCGCGATCTACGGCATCGGCCGCACGCGCGCGCAGCGGATTTGCGATGCCGCCGGCATCAAACGCACCAACAAGATGAAGGAATTGTCCGAGACCGAACTCGATCGCCTGCGCGAGCAGGTCGGCAAGTTCACCATCGAGGGCGATTTGCGCCGTGAAGTCACCATGAGCATCAAGCGCCTGATGGACCTGGGCTGCTACCGCGGCGTGCGCCATCGCAAAGGCCTGCCGGTGCGCGGCCAGCGCACCCGCACCAATGCCAGAACGCGCAAGGGCCCGGTCAAGATGGTCTCGCAGGTCAAGAAGTAGAGGATAAGCATAAATGGCCAAGACAGCCACCAAGGTCCGGAAGAAAGTCAAGAAGAACGTTGCCGAGGGCATCGCCCACGTGCATGCGTCCTTCAACAACACCATCATCACCATCACCGATCGCCAGGGCAACGCCCTTTCGTGGGCAACTTCCGGTGGCGCCGGCTTCAAAGGCTCGCGCAAGAGCACGCCCTTTGCTGCCCAGGTCGCCGCCGAAGCGGCTGGCAAGGCGGCGCAGGAGTGCGGCGTCAAGAACCTCGAGGTGCGCATCAAGGGCCCCGGCCCTGGCCGCGAGTCGGCGGTGCGCGCGCTCAACGCGCTCGGCCTGAAGATCACCAGCATTACCGATGTAACGCCAATTCCCCACAACGGCTGCCGCCCGCCGAAACGGCGTCGCATCTGATCAGGAGTTTCAACGTGGCTCGCAATCTCGATCCAAAGTGCCGCCAGTGCCGCCGCGAGGGGGAGAAGCTGTTCCTCAAGGGCGAGAAGTGTTTTACGGACAAGTGTGCCGTCGAGCGCCGTTCCTATGCTCCCGGCCAGCATGGCCAGAAGTCCGGCCAGCGCCTGTCCGGATTTGGTATTCAACTGCGCGAAAAGCAGAAGGTGCGCCGCACCTACGGCGTACTCGAAGGGCAGTTCCGCAAGATCTACTTCGAGGCCGAGCGCCGCAAGGGTCAGACCGGCGAGAACCTGCTGCAGTTGCTCGAAGGCCGGCTGGACAATGTTGCCTACCGCATGGGTTTCGGCGCGTCGCGCTCGGAGGCCCGGCAACTGGTTCGCCACAACGGTGTCCTGGTCAATGGCCGGCGGGTGAACATTCCGTCGTACGGAATGCGTCCGGGGGATGTCCTCGAACTGTCCGACAAAGCGAAGCATCACCTGCGTGTCAAGGGTGCCCTCCAGGCGGCCGAGTCGCGCGGTTTCCCTGAGTGGCTGGAGGTGGACGCAAAGGCCGGCAAGGGCGTGTTCAAGGCATTCCCGCAGCGCGCCGATCTGCCGCCGACCATCAATGAATCGCTGGTGGTCGAGTTGTACTCGCGCTAACCCGTCGCGCCCCCACGCAACGCCATTCGAGGATTGCCGATGCTTGCTACATCTTTGCTCAAGCCGCGCATCATTGACGTCCAGAACCTCTCGCCGGTGCATGCCCGCGTGGTGATGGAGCCGTTCGAGCGCGGTTACGGTCACACGCTGGGCAACGCCCTGCGGCGAATCCTGCTTTCGTCGATGCCGGGCTACGCACCGACCGAGGTCAACATCGACGGCGTGCTCCATGAGTATTCCACCCTCGACGGGGTGCGCGAGGATGTCGTCGATCTGCTGCTCAACCTCAAGGGTGTGGTGCTCAAGCTGCACAACCGCTCGGAGGCGCTGCTGTCTCTCACCAAGCAGGGCGAGGGCATGGTGACGGCGGCCGACATCGAGACCACCCACGATGTCGAGATCATCAATCCGGATCACGTCATCGCCCACCTCGCACCGGGGGGCAAACTCGCGATGCAGATCAAGGTCGAGGCCGGCCGCGGCTACGTGCCGGGCAATCTGCGTCCTGATACGGGCGAGACCAAGGGCATCGGCCGCGTCGTGCTCGACGCCTCGTTCAGCCCGGTGCGCCGCGTGAGCTACCAGGTCGAGGCTGCCCGCGTCGAACAGCGCACCGATCTCGACAAGCTGATCATGGACATCGAGACCAACGGTGCCGTAGAGCCCGAGGAGGCGATCCGGTATGCGGCGCGCATTCTGATGGACCAGCTTTCGGTGTTCGCCGATCTCGAAGGCACGCCGATGGCGGTTGAAAGCTCCAGCAAGCCGACCCAGGTCGACCCCATCCTGCTGCGGCCGGTGGACGATCTGGAACTCACGGTGCGCTCGGCGAACTGCCTGAAGGCCGAGAACATCTATTACATCGGCGATCTGATCCAGCGCACCGAGACCGAATTGCTGAAAACGCCCAACCTGGGCCGCAAATCGCTCAACGAGATCAAGGAAGTGCTTGCTTCCCGCGGCCTCACGCTCGGCATGAAGCTCGAGAACTGGCCGCCCGCGGGCTTGGAAAAGCTCTGAGCGGAACGACATCAAGAACAGAGGTTTGAAATGCGCCACCGTCACGGACTAAGAAAACTCAATCGCACGTCGTCGCATCGCCTGGCGATGCTGCGCAACATGACGAACTCGCTGCTGCGCCACGAGGCGATCAAGACCACGCTGCCCAAGGCGAAGGAATTGCGCCGCGTTGTCGAGCCGATCATCACCCTGGGCAAGAAGCCGAACCTGGCCAACCGGCGCCTGGCGTTCAACCGCCTGCGCGACCGCGAGATGGTGGTGAAGGTGTTCGACGAACTGGGCCCGCGCTATGCCAACCGCAACGGCGGTTACCTGCGCATCCTGAAGTCGGGATTCCGCGTCGGCGACAACGCGCCGATGGCCCTGGTTGAACTTGTCGATCGTCCCGAGGCAGCGGTCGAACCGGTAGCGCAGGCGGCGGCCGAGTAGTCGCCCGCAGGCGGGTTTGAAAAGCATAAAGCCGGGCGTTGCCCGGCTTTATGCTTTCTGGAGGCGAGGGGGCGCTTAGCGCAAAGCCGCCGGGGAAATCCGCTCTAGTGGCAAGGCCGCGCCGAAAGTCAGCCGCTGGCGCACGGTTCCAGATCGTGGGTCGTTTCGAGCGCCGCGCAGCCGGCGCCCGATGTCGGATCCCGCCCCCGCGGGTCCGTGAGCCGAACTACGAAGCTTGCGTTGATCCGCGAAGCTTGGCGGCATGCAGCCCGCATTCCTTCGATTCGGGGCTTTCCCACCACCACCGGCCCGCGCGGATGTCTTCCCCGGGCGCGATGGCGCGGGTGCAGGGTTCGCAGCCGATGCTCGGGTAGCCGCGCTCATGCAGCGGGTTGTAGGGCACGCCGAAACTCAGGATGTAGGCCCACACCTCGTGCTCTTCCCAGTTCGCCAGTGGGTTGAACTTCTCGACGACGAAGGCGGAATCGAATTCCTGCTCCGGCAGGTCGCGCCGCGTCACCGCCTGGGCGCGGCGCAGCCCGGTGATCCAGGCGCGCTTGCCGGCCAGCGCGCGGCGCAGCGGCTCCACCTTGCGCACTTCGCAGCAAGCCTTGCGCCCGTCGACGCCCTGGTAGAAGCCGTTGATGCCGTGCTCATGGGTGTAGCGCTCCAGGGCCTCGGCCTGCGGTGCGAGGATGCGGATGCGTAGGTCGTAGAGATCGCTCACCCGTTGCAACAGGGTATAGGTTTCGCCATGCAGCCGTCCGGTATCCAGGGTGAATACCTCGATCTGCGGCGCGTGGCGCGCGATGAGGTCGGTGAGCACCATGTCCTCGGCGCCGAGGCTGGTGCCGAAGCTTGCGGGGGTGTAGTCGTGCACCACGCGGCGCAGCAGTTCAGCTGCCGCCGCGCTCTTGCGGGCGAGGCCGGACTGCAGGGCGGGGTCGTTGATGTCGAAAGCGGCGCGGGCATTCATGCTGTCCTCCCGAAGTCAGTAGTGGTGGAACGGCGACGGAACAGCGGCAGGGGCTGGTCGATCGCCGCCTGGTAGGACTCGTCGAAGTCGTGGAGGCTGGCGAGGGACGCCTCGACATCCTGGTCTTCGCGCAGCGCGAAGGCGTCGAAGCCGCTGCGCCGCAGGTAGTGCAACTGGTCGCGCAGCACTTGGCCGATGGCGCGCAACTCGCCGCGGTAGCGGTAGCGGCGGCGTAGCAGATGGGCGGTGGAATAGCCGCGGCCGTCGGTGGCTTTGGGGAAGTGGATGGCGACCGAAGTCAGCTCCTGGAGATCGGCGGCAATGTGCTCCGGCCCCTCGTCGGCGGCGAGCCAGACGCCAAGCGGCCAGCCTTGCTGGTGCTTGTGCTCCAGCAGTTCGCGGCGCCGCGCCTGCCACACCGCCAGCGGCACCAGCAGCGGGCCGGCAGGCAGGCCGACGCGCTGCGGCGTTTCGTTTTCGGCCAATTGAAGGACTGTCCACTCGTCCTCGGCAATGCTTTCCTGCTTGATGATGCTAGCCATGGGCAACTCTCCTGTGGGTTTGGGGGTGTTCGTAGACGCCGGCCTTGAACGGCGCCAGACCGATGCGGCGCACGGTGTCGATGAAGCGCTCGTCTTCGTGACGCTGCGTCAGATAGGTCTGAATCAGACTTTCCACCACGTCCGGCATCTGCTCCGCGGCGAAGGAGGGACCGATCACCGTGCCGATGGCGGCGTCCGCGCCGTACAGGCCGCCGGCGTCTCCGCCCACTGTTACCTGATACCACTCCTCGCCGTGCTTATCGACGCCCAGCACGCCGATGTGGCCGACGTGGTGGTGGCCGCAGGAGTTCATGCAGCCGGAGATGTTGAGCGTGATCTCGCCGATGTCGTGCAGATAGTCCAGGTCGTCGAAGCGCTGCTGGACCGCCGCCGCGATCGGTATCGACTTGGCATTGGCCAGGCCGCAGAAGTCGCCGCCGGGGCAGCACACCACGTCGGTCAGCAGGCCGATGTTGGGTGTCGCCAGCCCCGCCGCCTCGCGCCTGCACGCCACAGTGCGAAGAGGTCGGACTTGCGCACCTCGCCCAGCACCAGGTTCTGCTCGTGGCTCACCCGCACCTGGCCGAAGCTGAAGGCATCCGCCAGGTCGGCCACCTGTTCCAGTTGCTCGGACGTCACGTCGCCCGGCGCGCCGCCGGTGGGCTTGAGCGAGAGCGTGACGGCGGCATAACCGCCGATGCGGTGGCGGCGCACGTTGCGCCGGTGCCAGGCGGCGAAGGCCTTGTCCTCCCGCAGGCGGGCGGCGATCTCGAAGTCCTCGTCCGCCAGGATGGCATAGTCAGGCTTGAGGAAGCGGTGCCGCACGCGGTCGAACTCCTCCTGCGGGACGGTCGACGGGCCGTCCTTGGTGTGCGCCCACTCCGCCTCCACCTGGCGCGCGAATTCCTCGGCGCCCAGCGCTTTGACCAGGATCTTGATCCGCGACTTGTAGAGCTTGTCGCGCCGCCCGTAGCGGTTATAGACGCGGCAGATCGCCTCCAGGTAGGTGAGCACATGCTTGCGCGGCAGGAACTCGCGGATCACGCTGGCGATCAGCGGCGTACGACCCATGCCGCCGCCGGCGAACACCTTCACGCCGAGCTCGCCCGCCGGGCTGCGCAGGATCTGGAAGGCGACGTCGTGCAGCGGCAGCACCGCCCGGTCCGCCCGTGCGCCGCTCACCGCCACCTTGAACTTGCGCGGCAGGTAGGCGAATTCCGGATGCAGCGTTGACCACTGGCGCAGGATCTCCGCCAGCGGCCGCGGGTCGGCGATCTCGTCCTCGGCGATTCCCGCGTAGGCGTCGGTGGTGATGTTGCGGATGCAGGAGCCGCTGGTCTGGATCGCGTGCATGTCCACCTCGGCGATTTCCTCCAGGATGTCCGGCACGTCCTCCAGGCGCGGCCAGTTGAGCTGGAAGTCCTGGCGCGTGGTGAAATGGCCGAAGCCGCGGTCGTAGCGCCGCGCGACCTCAGCCAGCTTGCGCAACTGCGGCGCCGACACCCCGCCATAGGGAATGGCGATGCGCAGCATGGGTGCGTGGCGCTGCAGGTAGAGGCCGTTCTGCAGCCGCAGCGGGCGGAAGTCGTCGTCGCTCATCTGGCCGGCGAGGAAGCGCCGTGTCTGGTCGCGGAACTGGGCGGCGCGTTGGCGGACGATGCGGCGGTCGGTTTCGTCGTATTGGTACATGGGCTTCTCCAAGTTCTTGCTCAGGTCCAGAGGGGCGCGGTGAGGCGGGCGCCGATTGCCACCAGCATGGTTGCCAGCACCGGGCGCAGCACCGCCTCCGGCACCTTCACCGCCAGCCGGCTGCCGAGCCAGATGCCGGGCAGCGAGCCGACCAGCAGGCTCGCCAGCAGCGCCCAGTCGATACTGCCCAGCCACCAGTGGCCCAGGCCGGCCACCAGGGTCAGCGGCACCGCATGGGCGATGTCGGTACCGACGATGCGCACCGTGGCGAGCCGCGGGTAAAGAAAGAGGAGCGCGGTGACGCCCAGCGCACCGGCTCCAACCGATGAGATCGATACGAGGACGCCGAGCAAGGCGCCGATGGCGACGGTGGCGTTACCTGCCGCCGTCCCCTGGACACTGACTTTCCTCTGCTGTGCCCAGGCGAGCAGGCGCTGGCGCAGCAGCAGCGTCGTGGCAGTCAGCAGCAGGGCGGTACCCAGCACCGCCGAGACGAACTGCGTCACCTGCGGGCTGCGCAGGTCGAACTGGCTGAGCATCGCGAGGGTGATCGCCGCGGCGGGCAGGCTGCCTGCCGCGAGCCTCGCGACTATGCGCCAATCGACCGAGCCGCTGCGGGCATGTACCGCTGTTCCGGCCGTCTTGGTCACCGCGGCGTAGAGCAGGTCGGTGCCGACGGCGGTGGCCGGATGGACGCCGAACAGCAGCACCAGCAGCGGCGTCATCAGCGCGCCACCGCCCATGCCGGTCAGCCCGACCACCGCGCCGACCGCGAAACCCGCCAATGAGTACGATCCGTCCATGCTGTGCTCCGATGAAGTGGAACGAAGCCTAGCAATTGGCTATAGATCGGATAAATACTTTTATGGCACTAATAAAGAACCTATAGTTATTAAACGATGAACCTCCAGCAACTCAGATACGTCGTCGAAGTCGCCCGCCGCAATCTCAACGTGTCCGAGGCGGCGCTGGCCCTGTTCACCTCCCAGCCCGGCGTCTCCAAGCAGATCCGTCTGCTGGAGGAGGAACTCGGCGTGGATATCTTCGTGCGCCGCGGCAAGCGCCTGGTGGCGCTGACCGAGCCGGGGGAGCAGGTGCTGGCCATCGCCCGCCGCCTGCTGCGGGAACTGGAAAACCTGAAGCAGGTGGGCAGCGAGTTCAGCCAGGAATCGAGCGGCAGCCTCACCATCGCCACCACCCACACCCAGGCGCGGTATGCGCTGCCGCGGGTCATCGCCGAATTCGCCCGGCGCTATCCCAAGGTGCGCCTGGGGCTACGCCAAGGCAACCCGACCCAGATCTGCGACTACGTGGTCTCCGGCGAGGCCGACCTCGCCATCGCCACCGAGGCCATCGAGCACTACGAGGATCTGCTGATGCTGCCCTGCTACCAGTGGAACCGCTGCGTCGTCGCGCCCCCCGGGCATCCGATCCTGGAGGCCAAGCCGCTGACGCTGGAGGCCATCGCCCGCCACCCCATCGTCACCTACGACTTCGCCTTCGCCGGCCGCAGCCAGATCAACAAGGCCTTCGCCGCCCGCGGCCTCGCGCCCAACGTCGTGCTCACCGCCATCGATACCGACGTCATCAAGACCTACGTCGCCCTGGGTCTGGGGATCGGCATCGTCGCCGCCATGGCCTACGACGAAGCCGCCGACCCGGGCCTGCGGGCGGTGGACGCCTGTCACCTCTTCGAATGGGCCACCACCCGCATCGGCCTGCGTCCCAACGACTACCTGCGCGGCTATACCTACGAGTTCATCGAACTCTTCGCGCCGCAATTGAATCGCAGGATGGTGGAGGCTGCGCTGCGTGGCGGGGGGACGGATCCGGGACTGTAAGGGCAGAACGCGCGGTCGAATGAGGCGGGCGCAAGAGGCATGTGCGACGCCGAGCTACGGCGTCTGACTTTGCTGCTCCAAGGGCTGGCGGGCATGCAAAGGCGTCGGCCACGCCCCTTTCCATTCCCTGCCCGCGGCTGCCTTCCAGGCCGGTGCCGGCTAGGAGCCGTGGAGCCCCTTGAGCGCAATCGTCATCAGCAGAATCAGGCCGGCTTCGCCGGAGATCGTCTTGTGCTCGGCCTGAGCCTGCCGAGGTCCGGCGGCAGGGGGGGCGAACTGAATAGCCATCCAGGGAGGAAGTTCTTCCGGCGTTTGCGGGACCGGATTGCCCGGAACAGGGACGAGCAGGCAGGCCACCAGGCCCATCGAAAGGATTCGTTGCATAGTCCGGCCCCCCGGAATGCTCATGGGTAGCACGATGTTGCGCAACCCAGGCCGTGGAGTATTTCACGGATTGCTGTGACAGAGTTGATACACATCAACGCTCCGACAAGAGACACGCCACACCGGGACTTCCGTGACTTGGAGCGGAATTCAGGCCACCACCTGCCCCGCCGCGGTCATTCCATTTGCTCGAAAATATTGCCATGGCGGTGGGCGCACATTACAACTGCATGCGGAGAATCCGGCCGCTCTTCTCCCGCTTTGGCCGGGGCGTCGAATCTGCCACAATCGCCTTGCCACCGCAGACTTGGACCCCGCTGCTGATCGATGACCAACAGGCGCAGTACATGACGACTTTACCCGACGAAGTGGCGAAATTCCTCGAGCGGCAAACGCTTCGCCGTTGCGGGCGTGTCGCGCCAGCCCGGCCAGGCAGCCAACGCGGTGTTGCGCAAGCTGCGCGACACCGGTCGCGAGGTGTTCGCGGTGAATCCGAACGCCGCCGAAATCGAAGGCATGCGCTGCTACCCGAATCTCGCGGCACTTCCCGGGCCGATCGACGGCCTGGTGATCGCCACCCATCCGCGTCATGCGGCCGACTTGGTGCGCCAATGCGCGGCGCATGGTGTGGGCCGGGTCTGGCTGCATCGATCCTTCGGCGAAGGCAGCGTCAGCGAGGAGGCGGTGCGCGAGGCGGCGGCGCGCAACATCGCCTGCATCGTCGGCGGCTGTCCGCTGATGTACTGCGAGCCGGTCGACCTTGCCCATCGCTGCATGCGCTGGTGGCTCAAGCGCGGCGGGCGCGTTCCCGGATGAAGCATTCCTGTCCCGATCGGGCGGCGCACGCGGTCGCCGGCATGGTGCTGGCGGCCGCGTTGTTGGCACCGTCCTTCGCCTTCGCGCTGGCCTGCGATGCGCGCGCGCCCCACATCCAGTTCGCGCGCGACAACCTGCGCCGTGCCGCGTCGGAGGGCGACCTGCCCACCGCCCAGGACTATGCCGATCGGGCGCGGCGGCAGATGGAGCAGCTCGCGCGGGGTGCCGAGCGCTGCGGCTGCCCGGTGGCCCAGCCGGTGTTCGAAGCCGCGGCCGCCGAGTTGCGCAAGGCGCGGGACGCGGAGTCGCGGCGCCAGGTCCGCGACATCGTCGCACGCGTCCAGCCCCGCTTCGAGGAGGCGATGGCGGCGCTGCGCGCCTGCGCTGCGGAGTGACGCGGGCGACACCTGGCCGGCGGGTGATCTGGGGACGAAAGGGGCAAGACGCGAGCGGCGCCGATCTCAAGCGACTGACTTTGCTGCTGGAGGGGATCCGCGACACCCAGCGCGTTCAGATCGACCGCCAGGCGGTGGCCCTGAGCCCTGCCCTGCCTGCCATTCACTCCGCGCGTCGACCGGAAGATCCTTCCAGCAGGCGTGTGAGCACCTCCCGCGGGCGCGGCGAAGCGAGGAAGTGGCGGTAGGACTTCACGGCGAACACCTCGGGGCCGAGGAGGTAGACCGTCTCGCTGATATCGTCGAGCCGCTCCCAGGCGGGATCTCGATGATGTTCGAGAACCTGCTGGCGCAGACCCGGATCCATGGTGGCGAACTGCGTGACATAGGCGATGTACTCGTGGGCGGCCACCGGAGGGTGGTTGTCGGCGAAGTTGTATCGCGCGATTGCGTGCGCGACTTCGTGTGCCACGAAGCTGCGCTGGAGGTCGCGGCTCATCGGCACGGCGAAGATGGAGTGGTCCCGCGCGGCGCGCTGGCAGGCATCGTAGGAGAGAACCTCGATGCGCATCACCCGTGTGTCGGCCTGCCCCATGACCGGCCAGCCGTGGCGCTCGACACATTCTTCGAGAATGTTTATCTCCAGCGGAACGCTGGCGTCCAGGCCGTGGCCGCGCAGAAAACCGATGGCATCGGCCGCGCCCCGGCAGGCGGTGCGGGCGTCGGCCTCATCGCGATAGGTGACGAGCACCGGGATACCCTCGCACTCGGTCATTGCGCCGAACCCGGGGGTGGCGGCGATGGCGAGCAGCAGCAGGACGAGCCGAGCGGCCAGCCTGCCTGCCGCTTTCCGGAATGGCGCGTAAACGTTGGGATCCAGGAGTCAGTCTCCGGCGGACGGGGGCGGGGCGAGCCAGTCGCCTGCAGCCTGTATTATGCTTACGCTGACACGGTGTGCCGCGCGCGATTTGACATCCCGCCAGCGGCATCGGTCGCCGCATCCGAGAAGCGCAAGTCCTGGGAGATAGAGATGGCCAGCCAATTCGAGCCGGAACAAACCCGTCTGTATTCCGCAACCTTGATCCGTTCAGCCCGCATCACGCCCGCGGAGTCACCGGAGGAAGTGAGGCACCTGGTGTTCCGCACCGCGGATCCGTCCTTCGACTGCAGCACCGGCCAGAGCATACGCGTCCTGGCGCCGGGCCAGTTCGGCAACAAGCACCACCCGCGCTTCTATACCCTTGCCGATCCGGAGGAGCAGACCGATGACGGGGCGCAGTTCACGCTCTGCGTGCGGCGCTGCCACTACATCGATGACTACAGCGGCGAGCAGTATCGCGGTGTGGCCTCGAATTACCTGTGCGACCTCAAGCCGGGTGACAGCATCGAGTTCAGCGGTCCCTTCGGCCTGGCGTTTCCGGTGCCGGAGAACCGCAAGGCGGCGATCCTGATGATCGGCATGGGCACCGGCATCGCGCCATTCCGTGCCTTCATCCGCCACATCTACGAAACGCTGGGGGGCTGGCAGGGCAAGGTACGGCTGTTCTATGGCGCGCGCAGCGGCCTGGAAATGCTCTACATGAACGATGAGAACAGCGATCTCGCCAACTACTTCGATAAGAAGACCTTCAAGGCCTTCCAGGCCGTGAGCCCGCGCCCCTCCTTTGGCGTACCCGTGGAAATGGACAAGGCGCTGGAACAGCATGCTTCCGAGGTCTGGGCTATGGTGAAGGCGGCCGACAGCCACGTCTTCGTCGCCGGCGCCCGGGCGATGCTGACCCAGGTAGACAAGGCGATGGCGGGCATGGCCGGCTCGGCCGACGCCTGGCAGCAGCGCAAGGCCGAACTGGTGGCCGAGAGGCGCTGGAACGAGATCCTCTACTGAGCGACGGCGCCGCCGCAGACGCTGCGAGATGCAAGGACTGGAACTGCTGGAGGGGCTGAGCTATGTGGTCACCATCGTCGGCCTGCCCTTCGCCATCGCGGTCTACGTCCTGGACCAGCGCCGCGAGCGCGCCAACGAGGACGAGGCGGTGTTCCTCAAGCTCTCCGACGAGTATGCGAAGTTCACGGAGCTGGTGCTGCGCAACGCCGACCTGCAACTGCGCTCGGCCAAGGTGCGCAGCGACCTGAGTGAAGAGCAGCGCGAGCGCCGCCTGATCCTGTTCGAACTGCTGGTGAGCCTGTTCGAACGTGCCTACGTCCTCGTCTATGAGGATGACATGGACCGCCACCAGCGCCGGCTGTGGCTGTCCTGGGAGGACTACATGCGCGAATGGTGCCGGCGCGAAGACTTCCGCAGCGCGCTGCCCAGGCTGGTCCAGGGCGAGGATCCCGACTTCGTGCAGACCATCGAGCGCATCGCGCGGGAAGAGGGCGCGCGCGGCTGAAAGCCGGTTGCCGCGCGTCCTGCCGGTGGCCGCCTTGCCGCTCACTCCGCTCTTTTCGGGAGGAATAAAGTCTCTCGGAAACCCGTCCTCCAAGATACTGATCTTGGGGCCCCCGAAGGCTAGCAGACGTTCGCCAAAGTCTGTGCAAGTATTAGTCTGAAGTTCCGGTCGTTCGTAGTCACAGCAAAGTCCCCAAGAGTTTGTCGTTATTGAGGAATTTCCTCGCAGAGCAGGTTGTTGGGGTTGTAGGTGTAGTCACTAAATAGTCTTGCCACTGTACGACATATCGTTTATATTCTTGCGCATGCCTGCTCGCACCGGAACTGCCCACGTCGTCACCACTACTCGTAAGTACAAGGATCGGGTCTATCGCACTCACCTGCTGCGTCGCAGCTACCGCGAAGGCGGCAGCGTCAAGAACGAGACCTTGGGTAATCTCTCGCATCTGCCCGATGCGCTGGTGGACATCATCCGCCGCTCGTTGCAGGGCGAGAGCTTCGTGCCGCTGGCGCAGACCTTCGAGATCTCGCGCTCACGCGCGCACGGCCACGTGCAGGCCGTGGCAACGGCAATGCAGCGTTTGGATTTCGCGTCGCTGATCGCCGCCAAGCCGTGTCGCGAGCGCGACCTGGTACTGGCGATGGTGGCCGCGCGCATCGTCGCACCTCAGACCAAGCTGGCCACCACACGCTGGTGGCATACGACGACGCTGGCTGAGGACTTCGGCGTGGCTGAGGCCAACGAGGACGATCTGTACGCAGCGATGGACTGGCTGCTCGCGCGCCAGGGCAGCATCGAGAAGAAGCTTGCCGCACGTCACTTGAGCGCGGGCGCTTTGGTGCTCTACGACCTGTCCTCAAGTTACTTCGAGGGCACGAGCTGTCCGCTGGCCAAGCGCGGCTACAGCCGCGACGGCAAACACGGCCTGCTGCAGGTCAACTACGGCTTGCTCACCGACGCCCGAGGCTGTCCGGTCGCCGTTTCGGTGCATGAAGGCAACACCGCGGACAGCACGACCTTCATGCCTGAGGTGCAGCGCCTGCGCACGGACTTCGGCATTGAGCACATGGTGATGGTCGGCGACCGGGGAATGATCTCGCAAAAGGCCATCGACCAGATGCAGGCAAGCGACGGCATCGGCTGGATCACGGCACTCAAGAGCGCCTCGATCCGCGCGCTGATCGAGCAGGAACAACTGCAGCTCGGCTTGTTCGATGAGACCAATCTGCTCGAACTGCGCTCACCGGAGTATCCCGGCGAACGCCTGGTGGCCTGCCGTAATCCACAACTGGCCAAGCTGCGCGCACACAAGCGCGAAGAATTGCTGTGCGCGACCGAGAAGAACCTCGAGAAGATCAAGCTCAGAGTCGATGCTGCCAAGCTCGCCGGCCAGGATGCCATCGGCGTGCGCGTCGGAAAAGTCATCAATCAGTACAAGGTTGCCAAGCACTTTGAACTTACCATCGGCGAAACAACGTTCTCATTCGGGCGCAAGCCCGAGAGCATCGCCGCTGAAGCGGCGCTGGACGGCCTGTACATCATTCGCACTTCGGTGCCCGCCCAACAAATGGCGGCGGCGGACTGCGTGCGCAACTACAAGCGGCTTTCCAACGTCGAGCGGGCCTTCCGCTCGCTCAAGACCATCGATCTGAAGGTACGTCCCATTCATCACCGCCTGGCCGAGCGGGTGCGCGCGCACATCTTCCTGTGCATGCTTGCGTACTACGTCGAGTGGCACATGCGCGAAGCTTGGCGCGAACTGATGTTCGCCGATACCGACCAACAGGCCAAGGCCACCCGCGACCCCGTGGCGCCGGCCGTGCGCTCCGCGGCCGCGCTCACCAAGCTCGCCCGCCTCACCCTCGACGACGGCACCCCAGCACACAGCTTCTGCACCTTGATGGCTGAACTTGCCACCATCGTGCGCAATACCTGTCGAACGCCCCAGGCCGCGCCAGACGCACCGACCTTCGAGGTCATCACGAGCCCCAACGCGAAGCAACAGCGCGCGCTCGAACTGCTGCGACTGATCAAAGTGCAGGACTCCTGACATGGACGCTCTAGATAGCTGAATTGGCTGGACTTCTCTGGGAGGGGTGTGTCATAATTAATGCATCCTCATCTGGAGCGCGCCGATGCCCACCCAACTGCGCTTGCCATCGCAACCTGCTCGGGCTGAACCAATCAATTCGGTGCTTGCAGTCGTGCGCGAAGGCGATGAAGTGGCCTTCTTCGCCTCTGGGGTGCCGGTGTTTGTGCATGGCAAGGACGACGCGACGGGCCAGCGGCTGGCGGCCGTGCAGATGATGGAGTTGGGGCTGGCGCGACAGGACGAGCTCAGTGCTGCGCTGCACGTCAATCGCACCACGCTCTACCGGCAAAGCCGCAAGGTCAGGGCCGAGGGTGTGCTCGGCGTGGTGGACAGCAAGCGCGGGCCCCAGGGGCCGCATCGATTCACCCGCGCGAAGCGCGAACAGGCCCAGCGGCTGCTCGCCCAGGGCCACTCGATCCGTAAGACGGGGCAGCAGGTCGAGGTGAGCGAGAGCACGATCCGTCGTGCGCTGCGCGCGGGGGATCTGGGCGAGATCGGGCAGCGCGCGCGCCCTGCGCCTTCTGGGCCCAGCGAGCGCAGCCGGCGCGCTGCACGGCGTACCGGCGCAGTGGCGGTGCAGCGGCACACCGAGCGGGCGCTGGCGCGCATGGGGCAGCTCCAGGAAGCGGCCCCGCAGTTTGTCGCCGCCGAGGCTGTGCGCTACGGCGGCGCGCTACTGGCGCTGCCGGCCCTGCTGGCGTTGGGACTGCTCGATGCGGGGGAGCGCACCTACGGGGCGCTCAAGAACGGCTTCTACGGGCTGCGGGCGACCCTGCTGATCCTGAGCTTCATGGCTCTGTTGCGGCTGCGCTCGCCCGAGCAGCTGCAAGGTCACCCGCCGGGGGAACTGGGCGTGCTGCTGGGCTTGGATCGTGCCCCCGAGGTGAAGACCCTGCGGCGCAAGCTGTGGGAGCTGGCCGCACGCCAACAGGCCGCGCAGTTCAGCGCGGCACTCACCCAGCGCTGGGTGCGCGATAACGAGGATGCCGTGGGCCTGCTGTATGTGGATGGTCACGTCAGGGCGTATCACGGCACGGCGCACAAGCTGCCCAAGACGTGGGTGGCGCGCCGGCGCCTGTGTATGCCGGCCACTACGGACGTCTGGGTCAATCAGCAGGACGCCCAGCCGCTGTTCGTGGTGACAGCGCAGGCCAACGACGATCTGCTGGCGATGCTGCGCCAGCAGATCCTGCCGCAAGTGCGCGCGCTGGTGGGCGAGCGGCGCGTGACGCTGTGCTTCGATCGCGAGGGCTGGAGTCCGACGTTCTTCCGTGAGGCGTTCGCTCTGGGTTTTGACGTGCTCACCTATCGTAAGGGGGCCTATGACGAATGGCCGGCGCAGGCGTTTCATCGGCGCAGCGCCGTGATCGATGGGCGCTCGGTGAGCTACGAGCTGGCCGAGCGCCCGATCGAGGTGCTGCCTGGCTTTCGCATGCGCGAAGTGCGCCGGCTGTGCGCCACCGGCCATCAGACGGCGATCGTGACCACGCGAGAGGATTGGCCCATCGAGGTGGTGGCCTGGCGCATGTTTGAGCGCTGGACGCAGGAGAACTTCTTCCGCTACATGCGCCAGCACTTCGCCCTGGACGCGCTGGTGAGCTACGAGGTCGAGCCGGCCGACGCGCAGCGCAGCGTACCCAACCCGCAGCGCAAGGCGCTGGCCAAGGAGCTGCGCGCCTGCCGCGCCAGCGTCCAGGAACTCGAACAAGCCTACGGCCAGCAGGCGCGCGCCAACCCGGAGGCGAAGCGGCCCACCATGCGCGGGTTCAAGATCGCCCAGGCCGATCTGACCCGCCAATTGCGAGACGCCGAAGCCCGCTGCGAGCAGCTCGAAGAGCGTCTGGCAGCCTGCCCCAAGCGCGTAGCGCTGAACACGCTGCTCAATGAGCAGGAGATCGTCCGACTCGCCCCAGAGGCCAAGCACTTCACCGACACCATCAAGATGCTCGCCTTCCGGGCCGAAA
>CAVOKN010000027.1:0-50039 GCA_963696505.1 uncultured beta proteobacterium
GGCCGCGCACATCGGTGCCAATCCCTACTGGGACACCCGCCTCACCGCAGGCGCGGCGGAACTGACCAACGCGCAAACCCGCAGGATCAACATGACAAGCGTCCCCGCCTCCCCAAGGCCGCTCCGGATTTCGTGGCGCCACGGGATGGGCACCTTCGCCGCCGCCATGCTGCTGCAGGCCTGCGGCACGATGCAGGGAACGCCGAGCCGCGCGCCGAGGCCGAAAACCCCTCGCTGGCAAAGGATCCGCTTCTCCATCCAGTGGAACCGCAGCGATCCACCGCAATGGCATGTGGACGCGGGGCTCGCCACCGGGTCGCCGCCCCGTTGCTCGATCAGGAGCGCCCGTCCATCGCGCTATGGCGCTTCCATCGCATCGCCCAGGGATGCCACGGGCCACTCGCCGAGCCTGCTGACCCAGGCCGGTGAGGCGGCAAATGCCCGGATGTGCCAGACATCAAGGCCGATCCGCTCGTCATCGAATTGCACAAGGCGGGGGTGCTGGACCGCGTCGAATGCGAGGTGTTTCCAGCCGAGCGGGAAGGCCTCGTGGAGGCTACCAGCGACCCGCGGTGGTCAGCCCCTTTGCAGCGCGCCTGGCCGTACTTCCTCATGGGCACGAGCGAGTCGTGGCTGCGCCTCATCGACGAGCATGCGCGCAGGCTTGGCGGCGAGGACGTCAGACTCTGCCCCAGATCCTCGACTTCTATCGCCAGGTAAACGATGCGGTGACGGACACCTGGCACAGGGAAGGCCATCACGCCTTCCTGCACCACCTCAACGCGCTGTTCGGCTACGAGCCGATCGATCTTGGGCCCGATGGGCGGCGGAGGTGCTCAGTCCGCCTACCGGAACTTCTGAATCGTCGCCTCGCAGGGTATGGCCACGCCACGACGCTGGAAGGCGTCACCGACCGAAGGATTCCGCGTCTGTTTTCCGCATCGGCAGGGACTCGGCTGGCTCTCTCACAGAAGCGGGCCACTGCTCGCAACCCAGTCCGATTGCTGCGATGGGACGTGTCGACACCGAGTTCCAGCAGAGCAGACGCCATGTCCCACAGGATAGACTGTAACTGCGCTCATAAGAGCGGCGTCCCCTCCACCAAACGCACGTTGATGTCCAGCGCCGGCGGTGGAAAGGAGGGCGGAGATTCCTCGGGCTCGCGGTTTTTGGAGAACTCAATGACCCTCATGGACGACCGGGGGCTTGCCGCTGGCTCCCCCTTGCGTTCACGGATCGGCCCCCTGGCAAAACCGAGCAGCACCCGGGTGAGAGTCCGGCTAACGAATAAGGTTAGTCGTGCTCGCGAAGCGAGCCACGATCTAACCTTATTCGTTGGGCATGCGCACCGCGAAGTGCAGCGGCGTGTTGCCATTCTCCAGCCGGCCATGGCATCCGCCCCCGCTGCCAGAAGCGCCTTCAGCACCTCGGCATCCTTGGCGACGAACACGAAATGGATCGGTCTGAACCCCTGTGTTCCTGGAGCATTCGCACTCACGCCGGCGGCAAGGGCCTGCTGACGCGCCCCGCATCGCCGCGCTGAACGTCATCGACCATCGCCGCCACGCGGGGATCGGCCCAGGCGGATCGTCTCAGCCATCCCCGGTCAGCCGCTCGTCGGCCTGGCGCAGGCGCCGGCTGATCTCGCGCGCGATGTTCATCTCGATCAGGGCGAACTGCTCCAGATCCCTCTGGTAGAGCTGCAACAGGCCGGCGATCGGAATCTCTATCGCTTGGCAGTGCTCCAGAGCCAGGACCGAAGCACTGCGCGGCGAAATGTCACCAGCGCCATCTCGCCGAAGCATTCCCCCGGACCCAACTGCCGCAGCACCACTGGCGCTGCGTGCGCCTGCTTGATGATCGCCACCCGCCCCGACTCCAGGAGGTACATCGCCTCACCCTGATCCCCTTCGCGGAAGAAGTAGGCGTCCCGTGGGACCGACACGCCAGTCGAAAGACTCAGAAGAAACTCGACGATGTCGCCGCGGATGCCGCCGAAAAGCGGCATCTGCTGGAGCAGCGCCATCCGGTTCGATTCGATCGTCATCGAACGGAAAAGGCGGATCCGGCGATCAACGCGCCGGGCAGCGGGCCTGGCAGGCGTCGAAGGCGGCCTCGCACGACTGGCGGCAGGCCGCCTGGGTGCAGGTCTTCTGACATTGCCAGAGCCGGTCGCCGCAGCCGTGGATGCAGCGGTTGCTGCTCTGCTGCAAGGGCGATGCGTCGGCATCCAAGGGCAGCCGCAGCACCCCGCGATCCCGGCAGGCTGCCAGTTCTATCTCGCGCGGCGGCCCCGGCAGCAGCTTCCACTGCTCCGCCGTGAACGCCAGTTCCGACTGAAACGCCTGCAGCGACCCGGGGGCGTCGAGTTCGCCCGAACGGCGCAGCACCTCCAGCGCCCAGCAGTCGGCACGCCGTGCCTGATCGGGAGTGGGTATCGCGCCGACCGGCTGGCCAAGGGCATGCCTCGCGCATTCGCCGGCATGGAAGAACAAGCGCGCTCGCGGGGCGAGCCCCGGCATGATCGTCGAATTGACGCGAAGGACCGGCTCGCCGCCGTCGCGGCCGGCGCGCACGATCACCGGCAACAGCGGATCGTCCACCTCCTGCACCGGACGCCCCGTCGCGTCGGTGCAGCCATCCTGCCGTTCGGATTGTGCCCACGCCCCGCCGGCAGCGGCGACGACTACGGAGCAAACGAGCGCGCGGCGCAAGCAGCGTGAAAGGTCGATAGCCATTTCGAGCAATGGTGCATGAGGGTGCGCCCGATGGTAGCAGCCAACGCTCGGTGGAAAAGGGGAGATTCGCCAAGTCCGCCCAGGTTCGACCGCGGACGCCCGGCGCGGCGGGGATTGCTGCGGGGTCAATTGACCACCCGGGTGGGGGAATTCCCGCAGATGCATTCTCGCGTTCGAGAACACTTCTCATTTTTGATCCAGCAGACCTCCCCGCCCCCCATTCGAATCAGCAAGTTGAACAAGCCGAGACACCGAATAACGATTGGCCCGCGATTTGCTTCAGTACGCTCAAGGCGGGTTTGTGCGCCGCCGTAATCATGGTCAGAACCACGCGCCAAGGCACGGGGAGATAGAGATGGCAAGGCAACTTACGCAGCACCTCCTGGAGCGGGAAACCGAAGCCTTCCGTGGCAGCGGCGGCATCAGCCAGGAAAATCGCTGCCTCGGGTTCCGACCTGCCTTCCTCGACACATTCACCTGCGTGGTATATCCGTCCTGCTTCGCCAACGGCGTCCCCGCGCCCTTTCACCTGATCGACGGGCTTCCCGATGAGGCTGTCGATCGGCGCGACGCCACCGGCCGGGTGATCACCCTGAAGACGTCGGTGGTTTCCGGCTTCATCCGGGACGGCCACTTCTACACCCGCGAAGAGGCCGCTGCGGCCTGCGCCGGCACCAACCACTGAGCGTTGGCGGCGGTTTCGCCGCCGGCCCGAGTCCAGCCGGGACACCCGATCCCACCGCTGCCAGCTTCCCGATACGCAATCGATCTCTGCCGGACTGCTTCGGCAAGCCAGCGGCGCGCTAGAATGCCTTTATTTGCTGCCGACCCCCGCCCTGGTCGGCATTCGCGCCATTCTGACCCGATACGGTGGAGCCCATGGATACAACCCGTCAGCAGGACCCCGCGCCCGTCCCCAAACCCGAGGCCGCCGTAACGCCGCGGCGTCCCCGCACCCCGCGGCCGCGCCGCGCCACCGCGGGGGACATAGCGCCGACTTCCGATGCCGGTGGGATCGAGGCCTTCGAGGTGGCGCAGGCCGTCGATGCGGCGGAGAGTTCCAAGGTCATCGCCGTCAAGGACATTCTTTCCCAACTCGCTCCGGACGACACGGCCGGCCTGGCGAAAACGCTCAAGGCGATCATGGCCGGCGCTTCGCCCGACGATGCTGCAATCCTGCGCGATGCCCTGCTGAACGAACAGGAACCGGTGTTCGCCCGGCCGCCTTCCAGCCCCGACGACGAACTCGCGGAAGACTGGCGCGAAGGCGGCTATCCCTACAAGAACCTGCTGTCGCGCAAGAACTACGAGCGCCAGAAGTACCGCCTGCAGGTGGAGTTGCTCAAGCTCCAGGCCTGGGTGAAGGACACCCGCCAGCGCGTGGTGATCCTGTTCGAGGGACGCGACGCTGCCGGCAAGGGCGGCACCATCAAGCGATTCATGGAGCATCTGAATCCCCGCGGCGCACACGTGGTCGCGCTGGAAAAGCCGACCGAGACCGAGCGCGGCCAGTGGTACTTCCAGCGCTACGTGCAGCACCTGCCCACTGCCGGCGAGATAGCGCTGTTCGACCGCTCGTGGCACAACCGTGCAGGCGTCGAGCGGGTGATGGGCTTCTGCAGCAACGAGGAATACCTCGAATACATGCGCCAGGCGCCGGAGTTCGAGCGCAACCTGGTGCATAGCGGCATCCACCTGATCAAGTTCTGGTTCTCGGTGAGCCAGAAGGAGCAGCGTCGCCGCTTCAAGGAGCGGGAGGCCCACCCGCTCAAGCAGTGGAAGCTGAGCCCGGTGGACATGGCCTCCCTCGACAAGTGGGACGAATACACCAAGGCCAAGGAAGCAGTCTTTTTCTACACGGACACTGCGGACGCTCCCTGGACAGTCATCAAGTCAGATTGCAAGAAACGCGCTCGCCTCAATGCGATGCGCTATGTGCTGCACAAACTGCCCTATACCAACAAGGACATCGAGCGCATCAGTCCTCTCGACCCACTGCTGGTCGGCCGTGCCCACGTGGTGTACGAGCGCGGAGAGCACCAGAACGGACCTATCCTCTGAGCGCCAGGCCTCCCGGATCGCTCGGCTACCGGTCGGCGAAGAGCGACGAGCAGGGAAATCCTGATTCTTACAGCCTGATCGTCGCATTCAGACGCGGATCGCGCCGGCGGGCGAAGCGCCCCGTGGCCGAATCGGCAACACCGCGAGGCCGTCCTGGGGCCCAATCCGGGCGCATTCGTGCCGGCCTCATCCGCGAAACCCCACCATCACAATGAACACCCGACAACAAGCCCTGCCGCTGTGCGGCAAACCCCTGCCCGCGCCAAGCCCTGTGGTCATTCCGGCCTATCTCGAACAGACCTACTGGTGGGCCTACGTGCACCCGCGTGCGGTGCGCATCTTCGAACGGGAATGGCTCGTCAACGCGATCCTGCTCGGCAACTACGCCGCCTTGCGCGATGCTGCCCTGTCGGAAATGGGTGCCGAGCTTGCGGGCCATACGCTGCAAGTGGCCTGCGTGTACGGCGATCTCACGCCTCGGTTGCGCGAGCGTCTCGCGCCCGATGCCTGCCTGGCGGTCGCGGACGTGCTGCCGATCCAGTTGCGCAACCTGCGCGACAAGCTGCCACCCGATCCCCGGGTATCCCTGCTGCTGCGCGACTCCACGGCGCTAGGCTTCGCCGATGGCAGTTTCGACCGGGCCCTGCTCTTTTTCCTGCTGCACGAGCAGCCGGAGCAGGTGCGCCGGCGCACCGTGGCGGAGGCTCTGCGCGTGCTGAAGCCCGGTGGCAAGCTGATCGTCGTCAACTACCATCGGCCGCGCGGATGGAACCCGCTGCGCCTGCTCATGGCTGCCGTGTTGCGCAGCCTCGAACCCTATGCCATGGACTTGTGGCGACAGGACATGGAAAGCTTCCTGCCCCCCGAGGTCGGAATCGCCGCCCTGCGCAAGCTGACTTTCTTCGGCGGCCTGTATCAAATGGTGGTCATAACCCGATGACTCGGGGCGCAGACGCGCCGCCGGTTCCCAGCGATCGAGGAGAAAAGGAAATGGACAAACGCATGCTGCCACTGCTCGGCCTCGCCTTCCTGAGTCTGAACGCCATGGCCGACATCAACGTCGGCGTCACCCTTTCGGCCTCCGGTCCGGCGGCCTCACTCGGCATACCGGAGAAGAACAGCTTCGCGCTGGTGCCGACGACCATCGCCGGCCAGAAGGTCAACTACATTATTCTCGACGACGCCTCCGACACCACCGCCGCGGTGAAGAACGCGCGCAAACTGACCGGCGAGCACAAAGTCGATGTCATACTCGGTTCCACCATCACCCCCAACTCGCTGGCCATGGTGGACGTCGCGGCAGAAACGCAGACGCCGATGATCGCGCTCGCGGCCTCGGCGCGCATCGTCGAGCCGATGGACGAAAAGCGGCGCTGGGTGTTCAAGGTGGCGCAGAACGACTCCCACATGGCAACCGCCCTGTTCGCCCACATGGGCGGCAACAACGTGCGCACGCTGGCCTACGTCGGCTTTGCCGATGCCTACGGCGAAGGCTGGTGGAACGAGGTGAACAAGCTGGCGGAAGGCCGCAAGATCGCCATCGTCGCCAACGAGCGCTACAACCGCTCCGACACCTCGGTCACCGGCCAGGTGCTCAAGATACTCGCCGCCAAACCGGACGCGGTGCTGATCGGCGGCGCCGGCACTCCCGCCGCCCTGCCCCAGAAGGCCCTGCGCGAGAAGGGCTACAAGGGCGTCATCTACCAGACCCATGGCGTGGCAAACAGCGACTTCCTGCGTGTCGGCGGCAAGGACGTGGAAGGCACCTTCCTACCCGCCGGCCCGGTACTGGTGGCGGCCCAACTCCCCGCCGACAATCCGATCCGCAAAGTAGCCCTGGAATACGTGACGCGCTACGAGGCGGCCCACGGCAAAGGCAGCGCCACGACCTTCGGCGCCCACACCTGGGACGCGATGGGGCTGCTCGAAGGCGCGATCCCGCTGGCGCTCAAGAAGGCCCTGCCGGGAACGAAGGAGTTCCGCGCCGCGCTGCGCGATGCGCTGGAGGGCACGCGGGATTTAGTCGGCGCCCACGGCGTGTTCAACATGAGCCCGACGGATCACGTCGGCCTCGACCAGCGGGCACGGGTGATGGTGACGATCGACGGCGGCGCCTGGAAACTGGTGAAGTAGCCGGCCTCGTGCGCGTAGAATCGCTGCTTTTTTCGATCTGCCATGTGGTTCAGGAACCTGCTGCTCTACCGTTGCCGCGACTGGAACACCAGCACGGCCAAACTCGAAGACGCGCTGGCGCGCCAGACTTTCCAGACCTGCGGTGCCATGGACCTGGCGAGCCGCGGCTGGGTCGCCCCCCGCGGCGACGGCGACGCCCTGGTGCATGCCAGCGCCGGGGCCATGCTGATCGCATTGGGCGTGGAGCAGAAACTGCTGCCCGCTTCGGTCGTCAACCAGTACGCCCAGGCTCGCGCCGAAGAGATTGAAGCGCAGCAGGGCTATCGTCCGGGGCGCAAGCAGATGCGCGAGATCCGCGAGCGCGTCGCCGACGAGCTGCTGCCCCGCGCCTTCACCCGCAAGCGCAGCACCTGCGTGTGGATAGCCCCCGCCGGTGGCTGGCTGGCGATCGACGCAGCCAACGCCGCCAAGGGCGACGAGGTCCTGGAGGTGCTGGGCAAGTGCGTCGAACGATCTCCCGCTGGCGGCGCTGAAGACGCGGCTTTCGCCGAGCAACGCGATGACCGCCTGGCTCGCGGCGGACGAGGCGCCGGCGGGCTTCACCATCGACCGCGACTGCGAGCTGCGAGCCCCCACCGAAGACAAGGCAACGGTGCGCTACGTGCGCCACGCCCTGGAGGCGAAGCAGATCGGCGCCCACATCGAGGCCGGCAAGCAGGCCACGCGGCTGGCACTCACCTGGAACGACCGCCTGTCCTTCGTGCTCCACGAAAACCTTCAGGTCAAGCGCCTGGCCTTCCTCGATCTACTGAAAGAAGAGGCCGAGCAGCAGGCCCAGAACGCCGACGAGCAGTTCGACGCCGACTTCGCGATCATGAGCGGCGAGTTTTCCCGCTTCCTGCCCGACCTCGTCGAAGCGCTGGGCGGCGAGGCCGCAGCTGATGCCTGAATGCATCCCTCTCGGCCAGGCGGCGCCAGCGCTGTTGCCGATACAGGGAATCATCCGCGGCCCCGCCGCTGATCCCGCCCGGGTCCAATGCGTCACCGCAGTACCGCTGGCGCGAAGGCCGGGAGTGCGCCTCGGTTAGAATACGCGGACAACCGCTACTGCCTGATCCCATGCCTGTCCCGACCGTCGCCATCGCCTGCCAGGGAGGTGGCAGCCACTGTGCCTTCGGCGCCGGCGTGCTGCTCGGCCTGCTGGCGGCCTGCAACGCGGACGGGGAACTCGTCGCCGGCAATCAGCGCGTCCGCATCTGCGGGTTCAGCGGCACCTCCGGCGGCGCGATCAACGCCCTGATGGGCTGGTACGGCCTCGTTCATCCGGAAGGCCCGGCGCGCGGTATGGAGGCACTGCGATCCTTCTGGAGCGACACCGCCGCCCACGACCCCTGGGATGCCGTTGTCAAACGCGGCGACGGTGATGGGAATACGCCTGCGGGGCATGGTGCCGCAGCTCGAAGCGGCTCCCAACCTGGTTTCCGATGCGGCCCAGGACAGACTGCGGCGGCAGATCGAGGCCCAGGTGGATTTCCCCCAGATCGGGCACTGGCTCAAGGCCGACAGCCCGCGCCTGCTGATCGGTGCGGCGGACGTGCTTTCCGGCGAGTTTGTCGTGTTTCGCGGCGGGCTGGGGGAAGTCCCGACGGTGGACCAGGTGCTGGCCTCGACGGCGGTGCCCGAGCTGTTCCGCCCCGTGCCGGTAGCCATCGAAGGTGTCGAACGCCACTTCTGGGATGGCCTGCTGTCGCAGAATCCGCCGGTGCGCGACTTCCTCGCCGGCGTTCCCGCGGCGCTGACTCCCGACCGGATCTGGGTCATCCGTATCAACCCGGTGAGCTATTCCACAGTACCAGCGCAGCTTCACGACATCCTCGACCGACGCAACGAAATGGCCGGAAACATCGCCCTGGAGCAGGAACGCTTCTTCGTGCAGCACGTGAACAAGTGGCTCGCGCGCGGGCTGCTGCCGCGAGAGCGCTACAGGCACGTCGAGTTCCGCGAGATCGTGCTCGAGGAAAAGAGCAGGCCGGGCGACGGCCTCGATTACGCTTCCAAGCTCGACCGCAGCCCCACCTTCATCCGTCGCCTGATGGACCGGGGGGTGGAAGCGGCGGACCGCTTCCTGCGCGCCGATGCATCGGCAGGCGCGGCGCCATGAGCGCTGCCGACAACCGCCCTGCCCCGCGCCTCGCGCCACCGCCGGTGCGCACCATCGCCGCCGGCCGGCCGCTGCACTGGCTGGTCCTGGGCTGGCGGGATTTCATGCGGGCACCCCTGCCCAGCGCGCTCCATGGCCTGCTGCTGGCCCTGGGCGGGCTGACCATCCTGTTTCTCACGCGCAATCATCTGGATCTGCTGTCCGGCGCCTTTTCCATGTTCCTGCTGGTGGCGCCGATCCTGCTCACCGGCATCTACGAGCTCTCCCGCCGCCTTGCCCGAGGCGAGTCGGCGACGCTCCGCGACGCCCTGCGCGCGTGGCGCTGCAGCTGCAAGTGCCTGATCGGCTTCGGCCTGCTGCTCGCGGTAATCGCCACCGTCTGGGTGCTGGTGTCGATCGTGTTGATCGAGTTGTCCGCGCACCAACCGATCACAAGCCTGGAGAGCTTCGTGCGCACCGTCGTGCTGTCGAAGAATTCCAGCGTGTTCCTGATCTGGGTCACGCTAGGCGGCATCGTCGCGGCGCTGGTGTTCGCGGCGTCGGTAGTGACGGTGCCAATGCTGCTGGACCGCAACACCGATATGTCCACGGCAATCCTCACCAGCATCAACGCGGTGTCCGCGAACCCGCTGGCGCTGGCGCTGTGGGCGAGCATCATCATGCTGCTCACCACACTGGGCATGGCGACGCTGTTCATCGGCCTGGTGTTGGCGATACCGGTGCTGGGTCACGCAAGCTGGCATGCCTACGCAGAACTGGTGGACGCCTCGGCGCTGCCGCCTCGTCCGCGCTGACGCAAGCGATCCGCTCGCCCCAATGTTCGGCATCAGCGAAGAGCAGTTCTCGGAGTTCGGCGTCACCTTCGGGATCGGCGCCTTCATCCTTTTCATGCTGTTCATCATCTGGGACCTGGCCAAGGAATCCAAGGCCGGCCGTCTCGGCACCTTCGTGCTGTTCTTCGTCCTCGCCTTCGGCATGATCGGCTTCGTCGCCAAGAGCATCATCTCCTGGCTGATGGGCATCGAGTAGGCACGACCTGCATCACAACCCGGAGAATCCATGGCTGCGACTTCAGAGATCAGGAGCATGGCGCTGTTCTGCGACTTCGAGAACATCGCACTGGGCGTACGCGAAGCCAAGTACCCCAAGTTCGACATCGCCCGCGTGCTGGAAAAACTGCTGCTCAAGGGCAGCATCGTCGTCAAGAAGGCCTACTGCGACTGGGAGCGATACAAGGAGTTCAAGGCGGTGATGCACGAGGCCGCCTTCGAACTGATCGAGATTCCCCACGTGCGCCAGTCCGGCAAAAATTCCGCCGACATACGCATGGTGGTGGACGCGCTGGACCTATGCTACACCAAGTCCCACGTCGATACGTTCGTCATCATCAGCGGCGACTCGGATTTCTCTCCGCTGGTTTCCAAGCTGCGGGAAAACGCCAAGACGGTGATCGGCGTCGGCGTCAAGAAGTCCACCTCCGACCTGCTGATCGCCAACTGCGACGAGTTCATCTACTACGACGATCTGGTGCGCGAATCCGAGCGCACGAAAAAGCGCAGCACGCGCAAGGCGCCGGCAAAGGACGAGGGCGCCGCCGCACCGGCCAAGGCCAAGCCGCGCAAGACCGAGGACGAGCGGCGCCAGGAAGCCCTCGACCTGATCGAGGAAACCTTCGAGGCGCTGGCGGACGAGCGCGGCGAGGAAGAGAAGATCTGGGGCTCGATGGTCAAGCAGGCACTCAAGCGGCGCAAGCCGGGCTTCAACGAAAACTACTACGGCTTCCGCTCCTTCAACGCGATGCTCGAAGCGGCCCAGGCGAGCGGCCTGCTGCGTCTGGAGCCGGACGAGAAATCCGGCGGCTACATTCTGCGCACGGTGCACCAGGCGGAGTAGATCGCCGCGACGCGGTAACATAGCCGGATCAATTTCGAGTTCAGGAGCCTGCCATGCCGCGACCGACCGTCCTGATCATCACCGCCCTGCTGCTGGCCGCGGACGGCGCCCTGGCCGCCGACACCGACCACGGCCGCGCGCTGTACGAAGCGCGCTGCGACCGCTGCCATGACAGCAGCGTGCATGGCCGCAACCCGCGCAGTGCCCGCAGCTTCGACCACATCCGCGCCTTCGTCGCGCGATGGGACCGGGAACTCGGCACCGCCTGGACGGTTTCGGACATCAACGCCGTGGCGCGCTACCTCAACGACAAGTACTACCACTTCCCCTGCCCCGCGGAGTACTGCAAGGCCAACCAGGCACGCCTCGACTGATCTAGGCTGCCATCACGCTCGCGTATCCCCCGATAGAGGATTTCTCGCCCGGCGCCGCCGCCGCGATGGTCTAATCTTCCGCCCCGGACCAGCCGCGTCCGGAAAGTCAGTCCCTGGGAGACGCCATGTCGGAGCAAACGAGCGAAACGCGGGAGATCCGCATCAACCCCATCGTGCCGGCGGAATCGGTGCTGGTCGCCACCGCCCGCGGCATGCGCCCGAAGAAGGCGGAGGAGGCCGCACCGCGCGACACCCGCAAGCGCGTTGACACCTGCCCGTTCTGTGTCGGCAACGAAGACAAGACGCCGCCCGCCATCGCCACCTATCCCGAGAGCGGGCCGTGGCGCATCCGCATCGTCGAGAATCTCTACCCGGTGCTGGGCGACGAGCGCAGCCCGGGCAGTTTCAGCTTCGGCCTGCAGCAGACCATGGACGGTTACGGTCGCCATGAAGTCATCATCGACAACGCGGAGCACGGCACCGCGATCCACGAGATGGACGAGTCCCATCTGGAGCTGCTGCTGCGCGCCTACCGCGAGCGTATGGGCGCGCTGTTCGCCGGCAACCCGCGGCTCAAGTACGTGCTGGTGTTCAAGAACTTCGGCCCCGCCGCCGGCGCCAGCATCGCCCACACCCACAGCCAGATGATCGCCATGCCGGTAGTGCCGGAGAACGTCAGCTTGGAAGTCAACAACAGCCGCGCCTACTGGCGCAAGCATCACCACTGCATCTTCTGCGCCCTGATCGACGAGGCGCTGACCTTCGAGGCCACGCTCTACGACCGCGCCTCGGGCGCGATCCGACGGCGCATCAATGTCGGCCAGTACGTGGTCGAGCGCGGCCACAAGTTCATCGCCATCAAGCCCTTCGCCAGCCGCTACGAATGGGAAGTGCACATTCTGCCGCTCGCCCACCACAGCGACTTCGTCACCACCCCGGACGAGGATCTCGCCGATCTGGCCCGAGTGCTGCGCCGGACCATGGCGCGGCTGGACGCGGTGATCGGCGGCGCCCAATACAACTACTTCCTGCACTCCGTGCCCCACGACGGCGAGGAAGCCGAGAACGCCGCCAGCTACCACTGGCATCTGGAAATCTGCCCGCGCACCTCGATTCCCACCGGCTTTGAACTCGGCTCGGGACTGTTCGTCAACACCATCAGCCCCGAAACCGCTGCCCAGCGCCTGCGGGAAGCCGCTATCGACGAACTGTAGGCCGGATCGAGGCCCGCACGGGCCTGAAGCCGACGTGGAGGTGCGAATGTCGGCTCCGCTTCGCTGAACCGGCCTACGCCAGATCCGTATTGGATTCGCATGCGACGAGCTGCCGCCTGGGACATCGAAGCGAGCCTGCGCTGGTACAGTGTGGATGCCGAGCACGGCGAGCGCCGCTTCTTTGACGGCTTCTACCCGGAGCACGACACCCTTCCCGGCGACCTGGCGGCGCGGGTTCAGAAGCTGGGCCCGCGGGAAAGCGCCGCCGTGGAAGTCGGCCCCGGCGACGGCTGGCTTGCCGTCGATCCGGCGCTGCGCCTGAAGGTCCGCCGCAGCCAGTTTCGTCGCGTCGAGGTCAGGGGTGCCGCCGTCGAGCCCAGGGTCGGCCGCTTCTATCCACGCAGCCTGCTTTCGGGCGTGGCGGGCGCTGCACCCGGCGACCGCCGCCCTTTCCGCGTGACCGCCTGCGACGCAAACAGCCTGGAGGCGGACCTCAACCATCCCCTGGCCGGCGTGCCGCTGGAGCTGGAGATCCACGTTCTGGAAACCGCCGCGGCGCAAACGCCCGCCGACCCCGGCCGAGACATTCTGGCGCTGGTCGCGAGCGACGGCCCTGGGATGCAGGCAGCATTGCCCGGCGTGGCGACCGATTTCTACTCGGACCAGCCTTTCAGCCGCGGCGACGGGACCGACGACGCGCTGTTCTATGCCCCTGCCCGCATCGTCCCGCACCTCGACGCCACCGCCCTCCAGCGCCTGACTTCTCTCTACGCGCCGCTGCTGGCGCCCGGAATGGCGGTGCTGGATCTGATGAGCAGTTGGGATTCCCACCTGCCCGACTCGACCGAACACCTTGAAGTGACCGGGCTGGGAATGAACGCGGCGGAACTGGAGCGCAATCCTCGACTTTTCCGCCACGTGGTCCATGACCTCAATCGCGACCCGACGCTGCCCTTTCCCGACGCGCAGTTCGACGCCGCGCTGTGCAGCCTTTCGGTCGAATATCTGACCCGGCCCGTCGAGGTGTTGCGCGAGATTGCGCGCGTCCTGCGTCCCGGCGCTCCCTGCGCGCTGACTTTCTCGGAGCGCTGGTTCGCGCCGAAGGCGATCCGCATCTGGAGCGAGCTTCACCCCTTCGAACGCATGGGCCTGGTGCTGGACGCATTCCGGCGCGCGGGCGACTTCGTGGAGCTTGCCACCGAAACCCTGCGCGGCCTGCCCCGCCCGCCCGGCGACAAGTACGCCCGCATCGCATCGTGGTCCGACCCGCTCTACCTGGTCCGGGGCCGGGCGCAAAAATGAGCCGCCGTGCCGGTCGTCCCCATGCGAGCGCCGCTCGTCTGCACTGCCCGGGACGCGCTAAGCTTGTTCTCCAGAATCCCGGGGAGGCGCGCGAAGCGCGAAAGAAGTCGTTGAACGGAAAAGGGCTCTTGTGCGAACTCCCGACCAGTTGCTGACCGCGCCACGATCCTGCGACCAGAACCCGCTAGCCGAACGCCCCTCTGCCCCCCACTCGCCTGCGATGAACGGCAATTTCTGGCTCCGTACCTGGTCGCAGCTCTTCGCCGAGCTGTCGCGGCAGGAACTGGGCTGGCTGATCTCGCCGGCCGAGCATATCTCCCTCCTTTCCGTGCGGCGAGCCGGAATGATCGGCTCACGCGTCCTGCTGATCGCCACGCTGTTTGCCGTTCTGACGCCGCTCTGGATCATCGTGGACATGCTGACCCTACCTTGGCCGGCGTGGCTCGGGCTGGCGGTGGGCCGCATGTTCGCCACCCTGGGCTTCATGGCGCTGGTGATCGCCTACGACCGGCCCGAAAGCATGGGCCAGGTGCATCGCTCGCTCGCGGTACTCATCGGCATACCGATCCTGTTCTACGTCTTCAGCTACTTCTTCCTCCACCGCTATCCGCTCACCGGATTGCAGGCGGCGATACTGGCCGGCTACGACTTCCTGCCGTTTGTGCTGGTGGCCGGCCTGGCCATTTTTCCCCTCACCCTCATCGAGAACGCCGCGTTCGTCGCGGCGGTCTTCCTCGTCCAGTTCGACCGCCGGGCTGTCGCGCTGGCCGGCGATCGACCCCATCTCCTTCGCCGTCCAGTTCGGGCTGCTGGCAATCATCGCCGCCGTTGGCATGCTGGCCGGCCTTTCGCAGCTTGCCTTCATGATCGCCCTGGTGCGCGACGCGATCCGCGACCGGCTTACCGGGGCATTCTCGCGTCATTCCGGCGAGGAACTCCTGGAGCTGCAGTTCACACTTTCCACCCGCGCCGAAACGCCGCTCACGGTGGCGTTCATCGACCTCGACCGCTTCAAGCGCATCAACGATGAGTTCGGCCACGAGGTCGGCGACGAGGTGCTGATCGAAGCCACCCGCCGCCTGCGCGCCACGCTGCGCACCGGCGACGTTCTGGCGCGCTGGGGCGGCGAGGAATTTGTCCTGATCATGCCCAACACCCAGAGCGAGCAGGCGGCGGCGGCGCTGGAGCGGGTGCGCGCCGGCGGGCTCGGCACACGGCCCGACGGTCAGCCGGTGACCGCCTCCTTCGGCATCTCGGAGCGCCTGCAGGACGGCGCCAGCAACTGGCGCGAACTGGTGGACATCGCGGACCGCCGCATGTACGAGGCCAAGCGCGGCGGCCGCAATCGCATCGTTTCGGGCCGATCCTAGTCGACCGGTTTCGCCGGCAGTTCCCGTTCCCGTCCGGCGTCCGAAAGCAGCGCTTCGATCGTGGCAAGCAGCCGGCCTGCCTCGATCGGCTTATGCAGCACCTTCCATCCCGCACTCTCCATGGATTCGGCCTGGGCGCCGGTCGTGTCGCCGGTGATCAGCACCCCTCTGACCGGCATCGACCGGCGCCGCTGCATCGCCTGCAGGAACTCGACGCCGTTACTGCCACCGGGTAGCCGAAAATCCGTGACGAAGACCTCGGCCGCATCCGCCCCGGGGTCGGCGAGAGCCTCGTCTGCGCGGGCGCATCGGCTAACCAGCGCTCCGAAAGACTCCAGCCATACACCTATGGAATCGGCCACCAGCTCGTCATCCTCGACCAGCATGATGCGGCGACCCGCCAGGCGGCGGAGGTCGCATTGTCGTTGGTCCGCGAGTCGGGCTTCTTTCGGCAGATCGGTGGCCGCACGGCCTGCCAGGGGTATCGAAAGGGAGAACACGCTGCCCCGGCCAAGCCGCGACCGGCACTCGATCCGGCAATCCATCAGCGCCGCCAGCCGCTTGACGATGGACAGGCCGAGACCCAGGCCCCGCCTGCGATCCCGTTGCGGGTTGTCGACCTGGAAGAACTCGTCGTAAATGTAGGGGAGGTCCTTCGCTCCGATGCCGACACCGGTGTCCCACGCCTGAATCAGCAAGCACCCGGATCGCCGGCGGGCGCCGACGAGCACCCCGCCCCTTGCGGTGTAGGCGAGCGCGTTGGCGACGATGTTGCGCAACATCGCCATTAGTAGCTCGGGATCCGCATGCAACAGGATAGGGGAGGCGGGAAAGCTGAGCTTGAAGCGCAGCCCCCGGTCCAGCGCCACGTCGGAAAACTCGCTGTCCACGCGGCGGAAGATGTCGAACAGCTCGACCGGGCGCGGATGAGGCGTCACGACGCCGGCATCAAGCCGCGAGACATCCAGCAGCGCATCCAGAAGGCCGCCAAGGGATGCCGCCGCCCGCAGCAGGCCACTGGTCATTGCCCGCTGCTCGTCGCTCAGTCGGGTGCGTTCGAGGGCCGAGGCGAACAGCGTCACCGCCTGCATCGGCTGGCGCAGATCGTGGCTTGCCGCGGCCAGGAAGCGGGACTTGTCGGCACTGGAGGCCTCGGCCGCCTGCTTGGCAGCCAGCAATTCGCTTGCGCTGCGCTTGCGTGCCGTGACGTCCTCGGCAATGCCGGCAAAGTGCAGTATGTCGCCGGAATCGTCTAAGACCGGATAGGCGCGGGCGGAAATCCATCGCAGTTCGCCGTCCGGGCGACTGATCTGGTAGTCGGGAAAATCCACCACCGTGCAACCCGCCAGCGTCGCTGGCACAGGAATCGCGGCGACCACCGCAGCGCGGTGCTCCTCGACCACGGAATCCAGCCAGTCCATCGGATTGCCGGACAGACTCGCCGCCGGCTTGCCCCACACCAGCTCGTAAGCTGGGCTGACGTACATCACCCGCCGCCAGTCCGGGGCGACGATCCAGAACACTTCGGGGATCGTCTCCGCAATCTGCCGAAACATCGCCTCCTGTTCGCGCAGCCGGCGCTGAGCTTCGACGATCTCGGTGATGTCCCGGACGAAAGCCATGACGCAGCGCTCGCCCTCCAGGGTGATGATCTCGCCCGAGATCGAAACATCGCGCAGCACGCCGTCGCGCCGCCGCCAGAATCCACGGTAGTCGGCCAAGTCGCCGCGCAGCAGGCGTTCGACCCACTCGCGGCGCAATTCGGGTTCGGTCCAGAGCCCAAGTTCCACCGATGTGCGGCCGAGCATCTCCGCGGGCGACCAGCCGAACAGGCTCTGGTAGCGGGAATTTGCGGCGAGAACGCGGCCGTCGCCGAGGCGGGCGATCGACACCGCCATCGGGCTCGCATCGAAGGCCGCGGCAAACCGCAGTTCGCTCGCCCGCAGCGCCGACTCTGCGCGACTGCGTTCGGTGACATCGCGGTCGACGCCCTGGAAGCCGGCGAGCGCGCCGTTCGAACCGAACACCGGGCTTGCGTTGCTTTCCAGTTCCCGGTAGCTGCCATCGCGGTGGCGCCAGCGCAGCCGCAGGCCATGCCACCCCTCGCCGCGAGCTATCGCCTGCGAGATGACGGTCTGGAATCTTGCCCGGTCATCGGGGTGGACGACATCCGCCGTCCGCAAACTCGGCAATTCGTCGATGCCATAACCCAGCGTCTGAACCACGCCCGGATTGGAATAAAGGGTATTGCCCTGAAGATCGACCTCCCAGATCCAGTCGGCGCTGTTTTCGACGATGGATCGGTAGCGGGCTGCTGCCTCCAGCAGCACCCGCCTGACATCCCTCAAGACTGAATCTCTGGCCGGCATGGGCGCAATCATGCCACGCCGGCCCGCCATGGATGGGACTCGGAGGCCGCGGCTCAGGCTGCGCTCACCCGTTCGTAGTAGCGGGCGCGGTAGTAGAGCCGCTTCTGCCCGGGCGTCTCGGTGAAGGCCGAGCGGTCGTGCAGCACGTTGTTGCACACCAGGCCCATGCCGGATTCGAGCCGGCCGCGGAAGATGTAGGGGGAATCCGACGCAAGGATGTCCTCCAGCGCCCTGACCGCGGCCCGGGTGGCGGCATCGTCCTTCCAGACGATGCTCCGGGTGCGCGCCGTGTAGCGCATGTGCAGGAAGCCCGCGGCATCCACCGAGAACACCGGCCCCGGCTGGTCGCCGCGCGCCACCTCGCCCTCCTCCTCCCGCGCCGGTATGGTCATGGCATCGGGCTGCATCAGGGCGCGAACGTGCTCGGGATCCCGGTCGCGCAGCAGGATGTAGGCGATCTCGTGGTCCATCAGGGCGTTCTCGCCGCCACTGGCGGCAGGACGCACGCAATGCAGCAACATCCCCCGCACCTGGCGCTCCGGGGTGTTGTAGTAGCCGTCGGTGTGCCACTTGATGGGACGCGTGGTGTAGGGGATATAGGCGGTACGAGTGCCCGCCTCGGCGACGGCGATGGGGGTGATGGCGTCCTCGTCGGCCAGGTAGTTGCCGTCCAGCGTCACGAGACCGAGCTGGTGGCCGAGCAGCCGCGGGATGTCCTTGTCCGGATCGTCGCCGCAGCGGCCTGCGTAGATCGCCATGTTCGCCGTGCTGCAGCGGCTGACTATCGCCGCGCGCTCGGCGAAAGTCAGTGCCCGCGGATCGGCGACTTCCACCACCAGTTCGGCGAGGCTGCGCGGATGGGTGGCGAGCTTGCGCCCACGCCATGCCCGGTAGGCATCGTCGTTTGCCAGGTCGAACGGCGATGCGCTCATCTATTCGTGGGACGCGGTCGGTGCCGCCGTGGCAAACAGGTTGGCGAACGCGGTTTTGAGGGTCTTCACCGCCTCCGGGGCCTCGATGGAAACCACCTGCTCGACGACCCAGACGCGATCCTTCTCCGGCAGCACGTCCATCAACTGGTTGCCGACGTAGCGCGCGAAGCCGTACTCCGGCTCGCCGTCGCGGAAGTCGAAGTGGGCGTAGTCCGGGCTGCGCCGGTTGAACAGGTCCACCAGCGACTGCTTGGCCTGGGCGTAGTCGGCGCCGAGCAGCTCGTTCTGGTTTTCGGCGAGCATCTCGGCCAGGCGAATCACCAGGGTGCCCATGAAGGCCATGCGGCCATCCTCGTCGAGGCGCTCATGGACGTGGCGATCCGCCAGGTTGGCGAGGAACACCAGGTATTCGCGCAGGAAATCGAAGTACGGCGGACCGGTGACGATGTCATAGTCGGCGCGACGCATGCTGCGCAGCGTCTGGACGCCGAGGCGCCACAGCGTCATGGCGACGACGGTGGCGGTCTGCGACGGATCCCGTTCCTTGCCCTTGACGAACCACTTGCTCTTGGTGCGCATGATGTGACGTGGCGCTCGCAGGCAGACGAAGGCGGCGGGAGGTCGGATCCGCCGCTGTGCGGCTTGATCCGACCTACGGCTTACCGCCCTTGCAGGGATCAGTAGCCGCCCTTGCCGAAGGGCTTGGGAAGCCCCGCGACCTTGGCACCCTGCTTTGCGGGGCCGGTGGGGAACAGGTCGTAGAGCGCCTTGCTGTCCGTTCCCGGCATGAGGTCCTCGATGTCCTTCAGCATGTTGCGGAAGTTGGGCGTGTGGCCGTGCTCGCGGTACTGGTCTCGCATGTAATTGACCACCTTCAAGTGATCGTCGGTGAGCGTCAGGCCTTCGGCTTCCGCTATCACCTTGACGATCTCATCGCTGTAGTTCGGCTCCAGCAGATAGCCGTCGTCGTCGGTTTCCAGTTCCACACCATCCACTACGTATCCCATGGGCTGTCTCCTTTTTCAGCAGTTTGGATTGAAGGGCTATTTTTTCCGCAGATAGAACTCGTGGGTGCCGCGCGCGGCGTCGTGCTTGCCGGCCAGTTCGATGTGGGCCGAGGCGCGCGTCCAGGCATCGACGTCCCCCGGCGTGCCTGGGCAGTTGCTGATCAGCAGCAGCACTTCCCCGACAGCCATGCCGTCGAGCAGCTTCTTCGCCTCGACGATGGGGCCGGGGCAGGACACGCCGCGGATGTCCAGCACCACGTTGGCGGTGGGCTTGGCGCTGCCGCCCTTGCGGATCAGGAAGCCGACCTTCTTGCCGTCGAGGTGTTCGGCGGACATCACCTCGTTGCCGGTGAAGCCGGCCCAGGCGTGCAGATCGTCCGGCGTGCCGGGGCAATCGGATATCAGCAGCAGCGTGCCGCCGGCAGGCAGATCATCCACCACTTTCTTGGCACCGAGCAGCGGCGCCGGGCAGGTCAGCCCGCTCATGTCCAGCGTCACATTCGCCTTTGTTGTCATCGTGTCTCCTCCTGTAGGTGTTTCGCGCAATTGACGCCTGCGGCTTACAGCCCGACCGCGGCGATCGATTTGTGGGGCACGAATATGCCACAACCCAGCATGCGATTGGCGCCCAGTCCCAATTCCTGCAGTCGCAGCGAGTGAGCCGCCGACAGCCCGTGCAGCATCAGGCTGTAGCCGCTGACGCAAATCGCCCCCGAACGGGCGGCGTGACGTTTACCCACGATCAGCTTGCCTTCGATGCCCGCCGCCGCGACGAGACGCGCCGCTTCGGCGACGAACTCGTCCTCCGGGTCGCACCCCATGTCCGCGAAGTGCGAGTAGAGCGCCGGATAGGGCGCCAGCTCTCTTACGGTCGCCGCGCCGACTTCGATCGACCCGCCCAGATCCAGCGTGGCACCGCTCAAGGCAGCGGCGGCTTCGGCGCGAGCACGGGGCAGGCGCAGCATCAACAGGGCGCGGCGCGACACGACCAAGCGCTCGCCGCTGGGGGTGACACCCTTGATTGGATGGATGCCGGCATCGGACAGTTCGCCCATCCAGGTCAGTACCCGCAGTACGGCATCGCGCAGGGCGAAGGCGTGGTCCGGGGCTATGGACTCGCCGCGCAGGGCGAACACGACATCGACGACATCCGAGCCCGCAGACTCAGTCATTGCCGGCGGCAGACTCGCGCGGCTGCGCCTTGGCCCAGCCGAGCATCGCCTCGCCCCAGCGCGCGGCACTCACCGGATCCATGTCGAAGATGGTGAAGCGCTTCTTCTCGCGGATGCGCAGTCTCAGCACCGGGATGCCCCCGGCCTCGTACTCCACGTGCTGCAGTTCGACCTCCTGGCCACCGAAGGGGCAGACAAACTTGTCTATAACGCTGACCTTATCCATAATAGTCGAATGGTTTTCAGAACCGCCGCGGCGCGAAGGCGCGCACTATGTCACCTCCCCCCTCGCGGCGCCTATCACCGATCCGGGTAGCCCGCCTATAACCCTTTCGGGTAGGTATCGATACCTCTACGGGTAGTGGTTTTGTGCACTGCGGAGCCCCTACCATTGCCGCGCTTTTACCGTTGCCACCAACACGAGGAGACATCATCAATGGCCAAGAAGATGCATGACACCCCCATGCTCGACGCACTCGAATCCGGCCCCTGGCCGAGCTTCGTCACCGGCCTTAAGCGGCTGGCAAAGGACAAGGACTACATGGTGGATCTGCTCGGCCACCTCGAACACTCCTACCAGACCAAGAAGGGCTACTGGAAGGGCGGCACGGTCGGCGTGTACGGCTACGGCGGCGGCATCATCCCGCGCTTCACCGAAATCAAGGATGAGGCCGGCGAGCCGTTGTTCAAGGACGCTGCCGAGTTCCACACGCTGCGCGTCATGCCCCCGGCCGGCATGCACTACAACACCGACATCCTGCGCAAATTCTGCGACATCTGGGAGAAGCACGGCTCCGGCCTGATCGCCTTCCATGGCCAGTCGGGCGACATCATGTTCCAGGGCGCCACCACGGAAAACGTGCAGAAGGCCTGGGACGAGATCAACGAACTGGGCTTCGACCTGGGCGGCGCCGGCCCGGCCGTGCGCACTTCCATGTCCTGCGTCGGCCACGCCCGCTGCGAGCAGTCCTGCTACGACGAAGGCAAGGCCCACCGCCAGGTGCTGAACCAGTTCCTCGACGACATCCACCGCCCCGCCCTGCCCTACAAGTTCAAGTTCAAGTTCTCGGGTTGCCCGAACGACTGCATGAACTCGATCCAGCGCGCCGACATGGCCGTCATCGGCACCTGGCGCGACAACATCCAGACCGACGAAGCCCTGGCGAAGAAGTGGTTCGCCAAGCACGGCATGGACGAACTGGTCAACGATGTGGTCGCCCGCTGCCCGACCAAAGCGATCCAGATCAAGGACATCTCCAAGGTGCGCACGGCCGCCAACTTCTCCTCCGTCGCCGTGGACGGCGCCAAGGCGCTGGAGATCGACAACAAGGACTGCGTGCGCTGCATGCACTGCGTAAACGTCATGACCGGCGCGCTGGCTCCGGGCAAGGACCGCGGCGCCACCATCCTGGTGGGCGGCAAGCGCACCCTGAAGATCGGCGACCTGATGGGCACCGTAGTGGTTCCCTTCATGAAGCTGAACTCCGAAGAGGACTTCGAGAAGCTGGTCGACCTGGCCAAGACCATCGTCAACTTCTTCGCCGAGAACGCCCTGGAGCACGAGCGCACCGGCGAGATGATCGAGCGCATCGGCCTGGTGAACTTCCTCGAAGGCGTGGGCCTGGACGTCGATGCCAACATGGTCGCCTCGCCGCGCATGAACCCCTACGTCCGCGCCGACGGCTGGGACGAGGAAGTCGCCAAGATCCAGGCCAAGAAGGCGGCCGCAGCTTGATCTAGCTCTCTTTGACATTGGGCGCCGCCCTGCCGGGCGGCGCCGCTCGCATACACCTCAGGTTGGAGACACGATATGGCGCAGCCACAAATGCGTAAAGCCATCGAGTGCGGAGTGCCGGACAACAAGCAGTACCTGCACCCGCTGCTCGCCAAGAACTACGGCAACTGGAAGTACCACGACCGTCCGCGGCCCGGCGTGCTGCACCACGTCGCCCACACCGGCGACGAAGTGTGGACGGTGCGCGCCGGCACCCAGCGCCAGATGGATGTCGGCACCATCCGCAAGCTGTGCGACATCGCCGACAAGTACGCCGAAGGCCATGTGCGCTTCACCATCCGCTCCAACATCGAGTACATGCTGTCCAAGGAGAGCATGGTTGCTCCGCTGATCGCCAAGCTCGAAGCCGAGGGCTTCCCGGTGGGCGGCACCGGCAACTCGGTTTCCATGATTGCCCACACCCAGGGCTGGCTGCACTGCGACATCCCCGGCACCGATGCCTCGGGTGTGGTGAAGTCCCTGATGGACGACCTGTACGAGGAATTCAAGCGCGAGGACATGCCCAACCGCGTGCACCTCTCCACCTCCTGCTGCGAGATCAACTGCGGCGGCCAGGCGGACATCGCAATCATCATCCAGCACACCAAGCCGCCCAAGATCAACCACGATATGGTGGCCAACGTCTGCGAGCGCCCCGCGGTCGTGGCGCGCTGCCCGGTGGCGGCGATCCGTCCCGCCCTGGTCAATGGCAAGCCCTCGCTGGAAGTCGACGAGAAGAAATGCATCTGCTGCGGCGCCTGCTATCCGCCCTGCCCGCCGATGCAGATCAACGATCCGGAGCATTCCAAGCTGGCGATCTGGGTCGGCGGCAAGAACTCCAACGCCCGCGCCAAGCCGACCTTCATGAAGATGGTCGCTTCGGGGCTGCCCAACAATCCGCCGCGCTGGACCGAAGTCGGCGATGTGGTGAAGAAGATCCTCTTCACCTACAAGGAAGACGCACGTCCCTGGGAGCGCCTGTCCGACTGGATCGACCGTATCGGCTGGCCGCGCTTCTTCGAGAAGACCGGGCTGCCCTTCACCAAGTACCTGATCGATGACTGGCGTGGCTCGCGGGCGAACCTCAACGCCTCGACCCACATCCGCTTCTGAGGCGAAAGGCACGCACGATGAAAATCGGCATCCTGATCAACGAAGGCCCCTACACCCACGAGGCGTCGGACTCGGCCTACCTGTTCGCGCGGGCCGCCCTGGAGAAGGGCCACGAGATCCAGCGCGTGTTCTTCTACCACGACGGCGTGAACAACTCGACGCGGCTCACCGAGCCGCCTCAGGATGACCGCCACATCGTGAACCGTTGGTCCAAGCTGGCCCAGGACCATGGCCTCGACCTCGTGGTGTGCGTGGCCGCGGCCCTGCGCCGCGGCATCAAGGACGAGAACCTGGCACCGGGCTTCCGCATCTCCGGCCTCGGCCAGTTGATCGAGTCCGGCATCAAGTCCGACCGCATGGTCACCTTCGGCGACTGAACCGGTTCAGGGAGCGAGATCGAATGGACGAAGCAGGACAAATCAAGAAGTTCATGTATGTCAATCGCAAGGCGCCCTACGGCACCATCTACGCGCTCGAGTCGCTGGAGGTGGTGCTGATCGCAGCAGCCTTCGACCAGGACGTGAGCCTGGTGTTCATGGACGACGGCGTGTATCAGCTCAAGAAGGGCCACCAAACCAAGGGCATCGAAGTCAAGAACTTCCAGCCCACCTACCGGGCACTCGATGACTACGACGTCAACAAGCTCTACGTCGAACAGGAAGCGCTCGAAGCGCGTGGTTTGACCGAAGACGACATGTGCGTGCCGGTGCAGGTGATGCCGCGCGCCCAGATCGGCAAGCTGATGGCCGAGCAGGACGTGGTCCTGAGTTTCTAGGCGCGAAGGGGACACAACGATGCTGCACATAGTGAACAAATCACCGCTGGAAAGAACCAGCCTGGATAGCTGCCTCGCCACCGCACTGCCGGGGGCAGCGGTCCTGCTGATCGAAGACGGCGTCTATGCCGCGACCCGCGGCAACGCCGCCGAGGGGAGACTGCGCGATGCCATGGGCCGCCTGAAGGTCTATGTCCTGAAGCCGGACATGGATGCCCGCGGCATGGCAGACCGCGCGATGGACGGTATCACGATGGTGGATTACGGCGGCTTTGTCGATCTCGTGGCAGAGCATCCGACTTGTCAATCTTGGATGTAACCCGTAAGGAGAAACAGATGGCGGCTATCGAAGTAAGTGGCAAGACCTACGAAACCGACGAGGAAGGCTACCTGATCAACCTGGGCGAATGGAACGAAGACGTCGCCAACTACATCGCTGGCACGGAAAACGTGAACATGTCCGAGCAGCACTGGGAAGTGGTCAATTTCCTGCGCGATTACTACAACGAGTTCCAGATCGCCCCCGCCGTTCGCGTGCTGACCAAGGCCATCGGCAAAAAGCTGGGCCCCGAGAAGGGCAACAGCCAGTACCTGTACGAGCTTTTCCCCTACGGTCCCGCCAAGCAGGCGTGCAAGATCGCCGGCCTGCCCAAGCCGACCGGCTGCGTCTGATCCAGCATTAGTCGGGCGCCGGCCCGCGTTCGTCACCGACGAGCGCAGGAATCGGCCGGCGCCCCGTTTGCCCTAACCTTTACTGGGTGCGCCATGACGGTTGCATCGTTATTCTACGCCCTGCTGTTCTATGCCGCGACCCTGATCCTGGTGGTCGGGCTGGGCTACAAGATCTACGATTTCGCGCGTACGCCTGCGCCCCTAAAGATTCCAACGACGCCGGCGCCGACCACGCGCACCGGAGTCGCGTTCCGCATGGCCCGCGAGGTCGTGCTGTTCGAAAGCCTGTTCAAGTCCAATCTGTGGATCTGGGCTTTCGGCTGGCTGTTCCACATGGGCCTGTTCCTGGTGCTGGCCCGGCACCTGCGCTATTTCACCGAGCCGGTATGGACCTGGGTCGCGCTGATCCAGCCCTTCGGCATCTATGCCGGCTTCGCCATGGTGGCTGGCCTCGCCGGCCTGTGGGCGCGGCGTTTCCTGGTGGAGCGCATCAAGTACATCTCCACCCCGTCGGACCATCTGATGCTCGCCCTGCTGCTCGGCATCGGCGTCTCCGGGTTGTTCATGACGTTCCTCAGCCACACCGACATCGTCGGCGTGAAGGCCTTCTTCCTCGGCCTAATGCGCTTCGACTGGCAGCCGCTGCCGGAGCATCCGGGACTCTACGTGCACCTGTTCCTGGTGGCGCTGCTGATGATCGTGTTCCCCATCAGCAAGCTGGCCCACGTGCCGGGCGTGTTCTTCTCGCCCTCGCGCAACCAGGCCGACGACCCGCGCGAGCGGCGCCACCTGGCGCCCTGGGCCGCCGAGTTGGACGCCAAGAGCTGATGCGTTCTTGCGCGGCATCGGCGACCGAAACAGTGACCGAATACTAGAGTCGAGGAACGAACGTGGCCGGACCCGAAGTCAAAGCACCGCCGCTCAGGGAATTCTCCGAGATCCCCGCATTGCTGCCGGGATCGATGGAGAAATCCAAGCCATACGTCGCCAGCGACAAGATCAACAGCGCGATCGGCTTTCCGGGCGAACTCACCGAGGGCTGGGAGGGCCGCGCCATCGGCCGCATGGGCGAACTGCTCAAGCGCTACCGCTCGCTCAAGGTCTATCTGGAGTCCTGCGTGCATTGCGGCGCCTGCACCGACAAGTGCCACTACTTCCTCGGCACCGGCGACCCGAAGAACATGCCGGTGGCCCGCCAGGATCTGATGCGTTCGGTCTATCGCCGCTACTTCACCCTGCCGGGCAAGATCTTCCCGAAGCTGGTCGGCGCGCGCGATATGACCAGGGAAGTGCTTGACGAGTGGTACCTCTACTACAACCAGTGCTCCGAGTGCCGCCGCTGCTCCGTCTTCTGCCCCTATGGCATCGATACCGCCGAGATCACCATGGCGGGGCGCGAAATCATGGATTCTGTGGGCCTGGGCCAGAAGTACTCGAACGAGATCATCGGCAAGGTACACCGCATCGGCAACAACCTCGGCCTGCCCGGCCCGGCGCTGGAGGACACGCTCCTGGGCCTGGAGGAAGACGTCAAGGAGGAAACCGGCGCCGACGTGCGCTATCCACTCGACGAAAAGGGGGCCGAAGTGCTGCTGGTAACTCCTTCCGCCGACTTCTTCGCCGAGCCCCACGTCGAGAGCCTGATCGGCTACGGCAAAGTGTTCCATGCTTCAGGCATAAGCTGGACGCTGTCCAGCCACGCCTCCGAAGCCGGCAACTTCGGCATGTTCATCGGCAACTACGACCAGTTGCGCAAGATCGCCATGCGCATCCGCGAGGCGGCGCTGGATCTGGGCGTCAAGCGCATCATCGTCGGCGAGTGCGGCCACGCCTGGCGCGTCGCCTACAGTTTCTGGAACACGCTGGCGGGGATCGGCGCCGGCGCCAAGGATCCCTTCGCCATAGAACTGCAGAACCAGCTCGACCTGCGCTATCCGCAGCCGATGCACATCTGCGAATTCACCCATGACCTGATCCAGCGCGGCGCGCTGACCCTGGACAAGGAAGCCAACGATCATCGCATCGTCACCTACCACGACTCCTGCAACGTCGCCCGCGCCTCGCGCATGGGTGCACGCCCCGGCGGCCAGTTCGACATCCCGCGCGACATCATCCGCGCAGTGGCCAACAACTTTGTCGAAATGGATCCCGACACCACCCGCGAGCGCACCTTCTGCTGTGGCGGCGGCGGCGGCCTGCTGACCGACGAGCTGCTGGATCTGCGGGTCAAAGGCGCGCTGCCGCGCATGGAAGCGTTTAAGAAGGTGGCGGACGGCGCCAAGGTCAATTTCATGGCAACGATCTGCGCCATCTGCAAGGCGCAGTTCACCAAGGTACTGCCCTACTACGGTTACAAGATGAGCATGGTGGGCGGGGTGCATCAACTGGTCAGCACCGCGATCCGGCTCGGTCCCAAGCAATAAAGATCCAATCTATCGGTGGAGACAGACATGACGGCACACACAGAGGACACCAACACCCAATTGACGTTCCGTCGCTACAAGGACGGCGACACCAAGTGGAAGCGCTATCAGGACGTCATCTTCCAGGCCAGCTACACCCACAAATGCCCGACCTACATCCAGTCCACACCCCCCTGCCAGGGTAGCTGCCCGGCGGGCGAGGACATCCGCGGCTACCTGGCGATCGTGCGCCAGACCGAAAAGCCGCCCTTGGGCAAGGACGGCAAACCGATCATGCCGTGGCAGGAGTACGCCTGGCGCCGCCTGACCAAGGCCAATCCCTTCCCCTCGGTGATGGGCCGCGTCTGCCCCGCACCCTGTGAATCCGGCTGCAACCGCAACGAGGTCGAGGACCACGTCGGCATCAACTCGGTCGAGCACTTCCTCGGCGAGTACGCCATCGCCAACAACCTCAAGTTCGAGGCGCCGACCGAGAAGAGCGGCAAGAAAGTGGCGGTCATCGGCGGCGGTCCTGCCGGCCTGTCCGCCGCCTACCACCTGACCCTCAAGGGCCACGACGTCACCATCTTCGACGAGCATGAGTTCCTCGGCGGCATGATGCGCTACGGCATCCCCGGCTTCCGCACGCCGCGGGAAGTGCTCGACGCCGAGATCCAGCGCATTCTCGACCTGGGCGTGCAGGCGCGCATGAAGACCCGCATCGGCAGCGATGTCACCATGGAGCAGATCCGCGCCGAGTTCGACGCCGTGTTCCTGGGCATGGGCGCCCAGGCCGGCCGCGCACTGCCGGTGCCCGACGCCGAGGCGCCCAACGTCGTCACCGCCACCGCCTTCCTCAAGGCCTTCAACGACGGGCGCATGCGCTACGTCGGAAAGCGCGTGGTGGTCATCGGCGGCGGCGACACCTCGATCGACGTCGCCACCGTCGCGCGCCGTCTCGGCCATATCCAGTCCGACCACCCGGTCGACTTCCCCGAGCGCGCCATCGCCGGCCACATGGCTCACGACGTTGCCGGCATCTCCGCCCGCCAGGGCGCCGAGGTGACGCTGACTTCGGTGTTCAACATCGACAAGATGCAGGCCAACAAGCACGAGATCGAGCAGGCGCAGGCGGAAGGCATCCACATTCGCGGCGGTCTGTCGCCGATTGGCGTGGTCAAGGGCGCCGACGGCCGTGCCACCGCGTTGCGCGTCGCCGAGTGTGAGGCCAAGTTCGTCGGCGGCAAGCTGGAGATCAAGGTCAAGGAAGGAACGGAGCAGGACATTCCGGCCGACCTGATCGTCTCGGCGATCGGCCAGGCGGTCGATTTCACCGGTCTGGAAGAGTTCAACAACGGCCGCGGCATGATATCCACGGACAAGAATTACCAGGTCGCGGGCAAGCCCGGCGTGTTTGCCGGCGGCGACATCCTGCGCCCGCATCTGCTGACCACCGCCATCGGGCACGGCGCCATCGCCGCCGACGGCATCGACCATGTGCTGCGCGACCAGGATCTCGAAAAGCGGCCCAAGATCGACGTGCACTTCTTCGATCTTCAACGCAAGATGATCGAGAAGGGCCTCACGGTGAAGGAAGTGCACGAGCCGATTCGCGGCACCAGCAACACCAATGTCGCCGTGCACAACTTCGAGAACCGTTCCGACCGCTACGTCATACCGCATGACGAGCTTTTCCTCGGCCACTTCAACTTCACGGAACGTCTGAAGCGCAAGGTGATCACGTTGAGCGCCGAGACTGCCTTGGGCAACTTCCAGGAGCGCATCGAGCCCCTGGACGAGAAGCAGGCGATCGCCGAAGGCAAGCGCTGCATGAGCTGCGGCATGTGCTTCGAATGCGACAACTGTGTCGTCTACTGCCCGCAGACCGCCGTGTTCCGCGTCAAGAAGACCGAATCCACTCTCGGCCGCTACGTGGACACCGACTACGACAAGTGCATCGGCTGCCACATCTGCCACGACGTCTGCCCCACCGGCTACATCCAAATGGGCCTTGGCGAGTGACAGGATTCAGGATCTGGGATTCAGGGAACACATGATGTCTCGCCTGCTTGCAGTCTTCGGCGCCCTGGTGCTGGCCATCGGGCTGGCCCACGGCGCCGACGCCGGGCGCACGCCCAAGCCCGCCATCGTCATCGAGAAGGGCGAGAAGTGCGTGGCGCCCGCCGAGGAAATGCGGCGCGAGCACATGAACATGCTCAAGCACCACCGCGACAAGACGGTGCACCAGGGGATACGCACGCCGCAGCACAGCCTCAAGGGCTGCGTCGACTGCCACGCCAACAGCAAGACGGGTTCGGTGATCGGCAGCCCCGATCACTTCTGCCAGGGTTGCCACGAGTACGCCGCCGTCAGCCTGGACTGCTTCGAGTGCCACTCCACCAAGCGTCAGGGCGGCAACAGCGTGGCCAGCGGGAACAAGCCATGAGCGAGCAAGAACAGAAGACACCGTCGCGCCGCCAGTTCATCGGGGCGTCGATCGCCGGACTGGCGACCCTCGGTCTCGTCCCCGGCATCCGGCTGATCGAACTGGGCAACGCCAAGCCGCCGGAGCAGCCGGTTTCCAACACCAATCGCTGGGGCCTACTGATCGACACCAACAAGTGCGTCAGCGGCTGCAATTCCTGCGTCACCGCCTGCAACGTCGAGAACGGCATCGTCCAGACCGGCCGCCCCGCCACCGACGCGCAGTGGATCCGCAAGGCCGAACTGAAGGACAAGCGCAGCGGCGCCACCCACCAGTTGCCGCTGATGTGCCAGCACTGCGAGGATCCGCCCTGCGTTGACGTCTGCCCCACCGGCGCCTCGTTCAAGCGCGCCGATGGCATCGTGCTGGTGGACAAGCACATCTGCATCGGCTGCCGCTACTGCATGATGGCCTGCCCCTACAAGGCGCGCTCCTTCATCCACGAACCGCTCACCGAGCAGAAGCCCCACGCGCCACGGGGCAAAGGTTGTGTGGAGTCCTGCACCCTTTGCGTGCACCGCATCGACGAGGGCAAACGTTCCACCGCCTGCTCCGATGCCTGCGCCGCGGCGGGCCACAACGCCATCGTGTTCGGCGACCTGAACGATCCCGGCAGCGAGATCGCCAAGCAGGTGAAGACCTTCTCCACGATCCAGTTGCGCGCCGACCTCAGGCTCAATACCGGCGTGCGCTACCAGGGAATCTGATCCGCCATGCTATACGAACGCTTCCACCGGCTCGAAGAACGCTTCTTCTACGCCCTGGTTCTGGCCGGCGGCCTGCTGGTCTCCCTCGGCCTGCTGGCGGCGCGCTACATGGAGCACAACGGCCACATCGTCACCGGCATGAGCAACCAGGTGGTGTGGGGCACGCCTCACATCTTCGCCATCTTCATGATCGTCGCCGCCTCCGGCGTGCTCAACGTCGCGTCGATCGGATCAGTATTCGGCAAGACCATCTACAAGGCACGCGCGCCGCTGTCGGCGCTCATGTCCGTCGCCCTGCTGGCGGGCGGCCTCTCGGTTCTGCTGCTCGATCTCGGACGCCCCGAGCGGCTGCTCGTGGCGGTAACGACCTACAACTTCAAGTCGATCTTCGCCTGGAACATCTTCCTTTACACGGGGCTGTTCGCAATCGTCGGCGTCTATCTGTGGACGCTGATGGAGCGGCGTATGAACCGCTTTTCCAAGCCGGCGGGCTTCGTCGCCTTCGTCTGGCGCATCATCCTCACCACCGGTACCGGCTCGATCTTCGGCTTTCTGGTGGCGCGCCAGGCCTACAACTCGGCGCTGATGGCCCCGATGTTCATCGTCATGTCTTTCGGCTGGGGCCTGGCGCTGTTCTGCATCGTGCAGTCCGCGATGTTCTCGTGGAACAACATCGAGCTGCATCCCGACATCCTGCGCCGCATGAAGAACCTGCTCGGCATCTTCCTCCTGGGCACGCTGTACTTCGTCGCCGTATCCCACGTCACCAACCTGTACTTCGCCAAGCAGCTCGACTTCGAGCGTTTCATCCTGGTCGATGGCGGCGTCTATCCCTTCCTGTTCTGGGTCGGCTACGTGCTGGTCGGTACCGCCATACCGCTGTTCCTGATCCACCATCCGACGCTGGGCAAGCGCTGCGATGCGGTGATCGTCGCTTCCTTCCTTGTGCTGGTGGGCGCCTTCGCGCTGCTCTACGTGCTGATCATCGGCGGTCAGGCCTTCCCGCTGGAAATCTTCCCGGGCATGGAGGTGAGCAGTAGCTTCCTCGACGGCAAGGTCGATCCCTACAGCCCCAGCGTTCCCGAGATTTTCCTCGGCATCGGCGGCCTGGGTGTCGCCTTCCTCATCATCTCGATCGGCGTCCGCGTGCTGCACTTCATGCCCGAGGACGACTTCAGCCAGCTCCAGGGTGCGACCAACATCACCGACTGAAGCGGGCTTCGCGAACCGGGAGCCCGGCGGCGCCGCGGCCCCACGGATGACCTGAGGCAGTCAGGCCCCGAAAGTAAGGGGCCACGGCACGGGCAGTGCGCATGCACCAGTTCCTCATCTCGGCGGCCCATAAGTCTTCCGGCAAGACCACGCTCAGCATCGGTCTTGCCGCCGCCCTGCGCGCCCGCGGTCTCGCGGTGCAGACCTTCAAGAAGGGGCCGGACTACATCGATCCGCTGTGGCTGGGCCTGGCGTCCGGCCGTCCCTGCCACAACCTCGACTTCTTCCTCTCGCCCCACGACGAAATCGTGGCCCAGTACGCGCGCCATTGCGCAGCGGCCGACGTCGGTCTGGTGGAGGGGAATAAGGGGCTGTACGACGGCCTGGCGCTGGACGGCGCCAACAGCAACGCGGCGCTGTCGCACCTGCTGAAGCTTCCGGTGCTGCTCGTTCTCGATGCCCGCGGCATGACGCGCGGCATCGCGCCGTTGATCCTCGGTTACCAGGCCTTCGACTGCAAGATCCGCATCGCCGGCGTGATTCTCAACCGCCTCGGCGGCAGCCGCCACGAGGCCAAGCTGCGGGCAGTGATCGAGCATTACACCGATGTGGACGTGGTGGGCGCGGTGGCCGAGGACCCGGACATGGGCCTCATCGAGCGCCATCTCGGGCTGATGCCCGCCAACGAGAGCAAGGTTGCGGCCGAACGTATCGCGGCCATCGTCGGGCGGGTCGCGGCCCAGGTGGACATCGACCGCCTGCTGGAAATCACCCGCTCCGAGGCCCTCGCCGCCCCTGCCCCGCTGCCCGAGTCCCACACCGGGTTGCCGCGAATCAAACTGGCGGTGGCCCAGGACGCCGCCTTCGGCTTCTACTACGCGGACGACATGGAAGCGCTGCGTCGCGCCGGCGCCAACGTGATGCCCTTCGACACGCTGCACGACCCCCGCCTGCCGCCGGCCGACGCGCTATTCATCGGCGGTGGCTTCCCCGAGTGCGCGATGGATCGGCTCGCGGCCAACGTCTCGCTGCGCGAGGACATCCGCACTCGCATCGAAGCCGGCATGCCGGCCTATGCCGAATGCGGCGGACTGATGTACCTGGCGCGCAGCCTCACCTGGAAGGGCGAGACGCGGCCCATGGTAGGCGTCATCCCGGCCGACATCGTGATGCACGATAAGCCCGTCGGCCGCGGCTACGTCAAGCTCGCCCCGACCGCCGAACACCCCTGGCCCGGCGAGCCGGCGGAAATCCGCTGCCACGAGTTCCACTATTCGAGCATCGAGAACCTGCCCGACGACACCCGTTTCGCCTACAAGGTGCTGCGCGGCCACGGCGCCGACGGTACGCGCGATGGCATCGTCCATCGCAAGCTTCTGGCTTCCTACAGCCACCTGCGCTGCATCGCGGGACACGACTGGGCGCAGCATTTCGTCGATTTCGCTCGCCGCTGCATCGCCGGTCAGCAGCCCCCAGCAGATGCGGCCCCCTCCCCCACGCTCGGGCGCGTCACGGCGCCTGACCATGCATCGGCCTGAGCCCCGTAACTGGAGACAAGAAAATGTTCACTCTCACCCCGGCAGCGGCCGCACAGATACTGCGTTCGGTGGAACATCATGGCAGCGCCTCGGGCCTGCGTGTCGCCGCGAAGCGCGATGCCAGCGGCGCCATCGTCTACGGCATGGGCTTCGACGACGAGCGCGACAACGACGAAGTGCTGAACTGCGAGGGCATTTCGGTGCTGATCGCGCCCCCCAGCCGCGATCTGCTCGACGGTGCGACCCTCGACTTCGTCGAGTTGGGCGCAGGCGAATTCCAGTTCATCTTCATTAACCCCCACGATCAGGAGCCACCCCAGGACAAGCCGCGGGGTGGTTGCGGCAGCGGGGGATGCGGGAGTTGCGGCTAAGCATGGACGCGTGTCTCCGGTCCGCGGCCTCCACTCCCCCTGCCCCTCTCCCACGAGGTGAGAGGCGAGCATGAATCGATGAGCGACTACGACCTCATCGTCATCGGCGGCGGGCCCGGGGGCTACCGGGCCGCGATCACCGCTGCCCATCTCGGCGCGCGCGTGGGGCTGATCGAGAAGGGCATGCCGGGGGGCACCTGCCTCAACCTCGGCTGCATACCCAAGAAAGCGCTGCTGCATCTCGCCAACCTGCTGGAGAACTGCAACGAACTCGCCGGCCGCGGCCTGGTGGGCGGCCTGCACGGCGACTTCCGCCAGGCGATGGCGCACAAGGACGAAGTCGTCAATTCGATCCGCGGCAACTTCCCGGTGTGGTTGAAGCGCTTCGGCATCCACGTTGCTTCCGCGGCGGCACGCATCGAATCCGCCGGCGAAGAAATAGTCGTTGCGCTGGAACCCCAACGCGGCAAGGGCTCGTACCGGTTGAGCGCCTCTCGCGTCGTCATCGCCACCGGCTCTCGGCCGAGGCGGCTGGAACTTTGCCCCGGCGGCGACCCGCGGGTGATCACGTCGCAGGAATTCATGACGACGCTCGAAGACCTGCCCGATAACCTGCTCTTCGTCGGTGGCGGGCCGGTGAGCGTCGAACTCGCGTACTTCGCCCACCAGTTCGGCTCCGGCGTGACCATCGTCGAGCGCGAACGACGGCTGCTGTCCACCGTGCGCCTGCCGGAGCGCGCCGTGAACTTCCTGGAGCGCAAGTTCAAGCGCCTGGGCATCGCCGTCAAGCTGGGCACAACCGTGGCCTCCTGCACCGCCCATGCCCACGGCATCGTGGCGGCATTCTCCGACGGCGACAGCCAGGTCTTCGACGCGGTGCTGGTGGCCACCGGCCGCGAGCCCGCCACCGGCGGCCTGGGGCTGGAAGAGGCCGGGGTCGCGCGCTCCCCGGAAGGCTACATCGAGACCACGGAATACCTGGAAACCAGCGTCTCCGGCATCTACGCCGCCGGCGACGTGCACCGCGGTCCGATGACCGCCAACGCGGCGCTGCACGACGCCAAGATCGCCGCCACCAACGCCCTGCTCGGCAACCAGATGAAGTACAACTATCTCAAGGTGCCGGTGGTCATCAACTCGGCGCTGGAGATCGCCGCCATCGGCTTCACCGAGGACCAGGCCGAGGCGGCGGGCTTCGAGCCCGAGGTGGCACGCGCCAGCCTCGGCGGCTGCGTCAAGGCACGCGCCCAGCACCACTACGAGGGCTTCTTCGAGGTGCTGCACGACACCAAGACCGGCCAGATGCTGGGCGGCTGCATCGTCGGCCCCGAGGCCGGCGAGCAGATCCACCTGCTCAGCGCGGCCTGCCAGTTGACGCGCGGCATGTGGCTGTTCAAGGACATGTGCTACAGCCACCCGTCATGGTGCGAAGAGCTGGAAACCGCCATCGACCCCTACACCGCCGCCCTGTCGCGTTCCGGCAGGGAGCTTTTCACCCCCGGCATCCTGGCGATGCTCTGATGCTCTGACGCAATGGACCGCGACGTGGACTTCTTCGACAAGCGCACCGAAAACGCCCGCCCGCCGCGGCGCGGCACCGTCTATCTGATCGGCGCCGGCCCAGGCGATCCTGAACTGCTGACCTTGCGCGCCGCCGCGCTGCTGCGGGCGGCGGAGATCATCGTCTACGACAACCTGGTGGCGCCGGCGGTGCTCGACCTCGCCAATCCCGATGCCGAGCGCATCTACGCCGGCAAGGAGCGGGGCAACCACTCCCTGCCCCAGGAACAGATCAACGAGCTGCTGGTGCGGCAGGCGCGCCGCGACCGTATCGTGGTGCGCTTGAAGGGCGGCGACCCCTACGTCTTCGGCCGCGGCGGCGAGGAGGTGGAGACGCTCGCCGCCTACGGTGTCCCCTTCGAGGTGGTGCCGGGGATCACCGCGGCCTCGGGGGTGTCCGCCTACGCGGGCATCCCGCTGACCCACCGCAGCCACGCCAGCGCCTGCGTCTTCGCCGCCGGCTATCTCAAGGACGGCAGCATAGACCTGGACTGGGAAGGTCTGGCCCGGCCGCGCCAGACCGTCGTCATCTACATGGGGCTGCACGGCCTGTCGATCCTGACCGAGAAGCTGATCGCCCACGGCCTGCCGGGCCACACCCCGGCCGCCATCGTGCAGCAGGGCACCACGCCCCAACAGCGCGTGGTCACCGGCACGCTCGCCACCCTGCCGCGGCTGGCCGAGGAGGCCAAGCTCAAGCCGCCGACGCTGATCATCATCGGTGACGTGGTGAGCCTCCAGGACAAGCTGGCGTGGTTCGAGCCGGGGACGCAGGTCGGCGCTGCGTAGCTCGATCGGCGGGCACGGCCCGCCCTACATCCTTCGCCGGGAAGCCGCAGGGTGCGCCGCGCGCACCGTTCGTCGGACCGGCGCGCATGGCGCGCCCTGCTCAGCTTCCCTTGGGCAGGAACGGCGAGGCCGCCCGCTCGACGATGAACACCGCTGCCTCGACCCGCGAAGTGAGGTTGAGCTTGGCGAGGATGTGGCGCACGTGCAGCTTGACGGTGTCGTGGGAAATGTCCAGTTCGCGGGCGATGGCTTTGTTGGAAAGCCCGAGGGCGAGAAACTGGAGGATCTCTTTCTCGCGTGCGGTGAGGCTCTTGAACGGGTCTTCCGGAGGCTGCGTGCTGCTCCCAGCCTGCAACAGCTTGACCATCTTGAGTGTCATCGCCGGCGCCACCACGGTCTCGCCCGCCACCGCGCGCTGCACCGCGTCGACCACTTCGTCCGGCTCCATGTCCTTCAGCAAGTAGCCCTTGGCGCCAGCGCGCAGCGCGTTGGCGAGGTCGTCCTCGTCGTCGCTCACGGTGAGGATCAGCGCGGCGCCCTGCCACTGCTCCGCCTTGAGCCGGCGCAGCAATTGCAGCCCGCCCTGAGGCGGCATCTTGAGATCCACCACCACCGCGTCAGGCTGCAGTTCGAGCACCATCTTCAGCGCGTCGTCGGTGTTGCCGGTGATGCCCGCCACACGGATGCGCCCCTGCTGCTCCAGCAGTTCCGCCAGACCCTTGCGAAACAGGGTGTGGTCGTCGGCCAGCACGACGCAGATCGGTTCGCTCACTGCTTCGCCTCCGGCGCCAGTTGGCGCTTGCGCGGCGCCGGAAACACCAACCGCACCCGCGCCCCGCCCTGGGCCAGATTCGCGATCTCGATGCGCCCGCCGAGACGCTGGGCACGCTCGCGCATGATCGAAAGGCCGAGGTGCTGGCGCAGCCCCGGATGCTCGTCGAAGCTGCCCATCGGATTGCCGACGGCGAAGAAGCCGCTGCCGTTGTCGTCCACCGTCACCTCGTAGGAATTGCCGCGCTGCTCCAGCGTGAGCCTCACCTGGCTCGCGCCCGAGTGGCGCGTCACGTTGGCCAGCGCCTCCTGGAGGATGTAGAACACCTGGACCTCGTGGTCCACCGCCAGGCTGAGATCGGTGATGTGGTTGCAGTACTCGATGGTGATGCCGGTGCGGCTGTGGAATTCGTCCGCCAGCTTCTCCAGCGCATGCACCAGGCCCAGCGGGTCCATGCGCTTGCGGAACTGCGTCAGCAGCTCCCGCAGCCCGGCGTAGGCCTCGTCCAGCGCGCTCTTCACGTCCAGCGCGTACTTGCAGGCGCGGTCGGTGTCGGCCACGTCCATGGCGTCCTGCATCAATGCCATTCGCATCTTCATGTAGGCCAGCGTCTGCGCCAGCGAGTCATGCACCTCGTTGGCCATCAGCTGGCGCTCGTTCATCATGGCGATGCGCAGCGTCTCGCGCTCCAGGCGGGCGTTCTCCAGCGCCATGCCGAGGTGCTCGCTGATGGTACGGAACAAGAGCGCCAATTCCTCGGGGACGTCCTGCCGCTCCCGCAGGTAGAGGTTGTAGACGCCGAGGATCTTGCCGCGGAACTGCAGCGGCACCACCACCATGGCACGGCAGTCCTCGCGGAAGAAGCCCAGTCCCGTATGTTCTGCGCATACCTTGACGTCCACCGCGCGCAGGATGTGGTCGCGCCGCATGGCGTTGCCGCAGTGGCTGCAGTCCAGGCTCACAAGATTCTCGCGCTCCACGGCGTCGGGCGGCAGGCCGAGCGAACCGAGCAGCCGCAGGTGGGTGCCGTCGGTGGTCAGCACGCGCACCGCGCCGGCGCTGGCCCCGGCGAGCCGGATCATGGTGGCGAGAAAACGCTGCAGCAGGCCCTCGACGTCGGTGTCGGTGGCGAGGCTGGCGGCCACCTCCGACAGGATGTTCAGCGCCTGGAACTTGTAGGCGCCGGACTCGTCCCCACTGGGAATCTGCCGCAGCGGCACGACTTCGATGTTCGATTCCAAAGTGTTCGCTCCTCGTGGGAATTGGACCGGCGGCGCCGCCCCGGGTTTTGCCGCCCCGCCGCCGCGAAAGTCAGCGACCGGAGAGCGCCTCCTGCGCCCAGAATAGTCCGGAGATGGTCTTGCCGTCGGTGATGCGGCCCTCGCGCACCGCGGCCAGGGCCTCGTCCAGTGTCATCTCCAGCAGTTCGAGGAACTCACCGTGGTCGCGCTCGTGGCCGACGTGGATCAGCTCGCGCGCCAGGAAGTACTCGATGCGCTCGTCCGAGTAGCCGATGCAGTTGTGCACGGTGCCAAGGTGGCGCCAGAACTGCGCCTCGTAGCCGGTCTCCTCGCGCAGCTCGCGCCGAGCGCAGTCGAGGATGTCTTCGCCCGGATCGATCTTGCCCGCGGGCAGTTCCAGCATCACCCGCTGCACCGGGTAACGGTACTGCCGCTCGAAGATCAGCCGCCCCGAGTCCAGCTCGGCGATCACTGCCACCGCACCCGGATGCCGGATGTACTCGCGCCCCGCCTCCGAACCGTCGGGCAGGCGCACGCGGTCGAGCCGGACTTCCAGGAGCTTGCCGCGAAACACCAAGCGGCTCTCCAGCGTCGATTCCTTCAGGTGGTCGTCGGACATCAGGGATAGTGATTCGGGAATTAGGGCTGCGAATGAACTTTCGGCGAGGCCGGAAATCTATATGAGCACCCTCTAATAAACGGAGACACTCATGGCAACACTGATTCCCGGTTTTCCCCACGACGGCGTGGTCACCGTCAATCGCGTTCGGATCAAGCCCGAGTATAGCGTCAACGATCTTCAGGAACGGGTCGCGATGCTGTGCGAGAACGTCAAGACCTACCACTCCGAAACCGGCTTCGTCGGCGGCTTCGTGATGCTCAACGCTGGCCAGGTATCGAACGAGGGCTCCACCATCGGCCAGGCCGTGGAAAGCCCCGACAAGGACCGCGAAGCCATGATCGTGACCTTCTGGCGCAGTTTCGCCGACCACGAAACGTCCCACCGCAGCCCCAGCTTCCAGCCCCTGTTCCGCGACGTTCTGGCGCTGTGCGAGAACGGCAACGAGGAAATCGCCTACAACATGCTGTGGTCGGGACAAGCCTACTCGGAGGAGGAAGCGCGCGAGGCGCGGGCGGCCAAGGAGCGGTATCGCAAGGCTGCGTGAGGACGGCGCCTCGCTGCCCGGCTGCTGCGCAGACTTGAGGGACCCCGAGCGCCCGGCGCCGTCCCGACGCTCGGGGACGCGACGGGTTTGAACCGGAGGATTGGCCCCGGCTCAATAGGCGAAACGCAGTTTCAACTCCTCAAGATTCAGCTGCAGCAGGATCGTTTCCAGTCGTTCCTGGGCGTCATTGCGTGGCGGTCCATGCTTGCGTGCGATGATCAGCTCGTTCTTCATTGAGTGTTCCCAGCCCACTAGTTCCGTCACAGTGACCTGGTAGCCGTGTGACTCAAGCAGCAAGCAGCGGAACACGTTGGTCAGGTGGCTGCCGAATTCGCGCGAGTGGATCGGGTGACGCCAGAGTTCGGAAAGCGGAGTTTTCGAGAGTGAGGCGTTCCTGTTCTTGCGCAGCACTGCGGCGACTTCGGCCTGACAACAAGGCACCAGAACGATGAATCTGGCCTGCTTTTTCAACGCGAAGCGGATGGCGTCGTCGGTGGCGGTGTTGCAGGCATGCAGGGCGGTGACGACGTCGATTCGTGCCGGCAATGCCGAGGATGCAATCGAATCTTCGACCGAAAGATTGACAAACGACATGCGCTGAAACGCCAGCCGCGCCGCCAGTTTCTGCGATTTTTCGACCAGCTCCGGGCGAGTTTCGATGCCGAACATATGGCCGCTCTGTCTGTCCTTGAGAAACAGGTCGTAAAGAATGAAACCGAGGTAGGACTTGCCGGCGCCATGATCGGCAAGGGTCAGATCGCCGTTCGCGGCCATGACCTCTTCCAGAAGCGGTTCGATGAAGTGATACAGGTGATAAACCTGTTTCAGTTTGCGCCGGCTGTCCTGATTCAGCTTGCCTTCGCGGGTCAGGATATGCAGTTCCTGCAGCAGCTCGACGGATTGGCCGGACTTGATTTCCGATATCGGCAAGACGGGAGGCGGTGGGGACTTGGGCGTCCGGCGTTAACCGCGGTGGACCATCTTCTGGGTCATGCTTACCTCGAAAATCGCTCGTTTACCTGCTTCTGGGGTACGCTATCGATCTACTTCACACGCCCCGGAAAAGGATCGCTCATGGCAAAACCCAACTACGCATTCGAGAAACGCCAGAAAGAACTGGCAAAAAAGAAAAAGAAACAGGAAAAGCTGGAACAGCGCAAGTCTGCCGGCAGCCCTGAAGCAGGCCCGGAAACCCAAGCCGAAGTCAGCCTGGATGATGCCGCGTCGGAACCGGTTTCGGCACCCACTACTGACTGATCACCGGGTCAATCATTCGACCGGATCCTTATCTGGCGGCGTCGAAAAACCCAGCGCGCGCCAGCCGGCTAGCCCCAGGCGCTTCAAGGTTTCGATATTGCGGCCAAAGATCTGTTCGGCATCCGGAAACGCCTCCACCGCGCGGGCCAGGCTCTCCTCCCGAATCAGATGCAAGGTCGGATACGGTGCTCGATTGGTGTAGTTGCCGATGTCATCCCGCTCGGTATCGGCAAACTGAAACCGGGGATGAAAGCTGGCCACCTGGATGATGCCTTCCAGCCCGTGCTCTTCCACCGCCGCCTCGGCGATCGTTGTGAAATCGTTGAAATCGATGAAATCCGGCAACAAAGTCGGATGAATCAACAACGTGGTGTCGATTTCAGACGGGTCAGCCTCTGCCAGCAGATCCAATTCCCGATCCAGGTCTTCCAGAAAACCATCCAGATGTCTTGCCTCGCTGATCACAAAGCGCACCTGGTTTCTCACGTACGCCGATTTCGCGAACGGACACAGATTTAGGCCGATCACGGCCTTCTCGACCCATTGCCGCATTGCGGCGAGTATTTCTTCGTTGTTCATTCGAAAATCTCCAATCGTTACTGGCATGCGGTAGATACTGTCACCACCGTCAAGAGCCATGTAAGGCCGGGGCGAAGTGTCTTCCGGACTTGGGCGCGCCGAAGGCCACGTGGACGAGCTTGCGCATCATGGCGCCAATGATCAGCTTGGGGAGCTTGCCAAAGGCGACATGACGCGGGATGCGCTGGTGAGCCGGTCATCGTCGGGCACGACCGCTCCTCCCATCTGGTGCCAGAGTCCTGGCGCCTACAACCCCCGCGCCCATGCCGGGCGCAAGGCAGCCGCTTGTGGACTCTCGATCGCGGCGCGCACCTGCATCAACAGACGTTCCTTGTCCGCGTTGAGGGTACCCCTGAGCACCAGCCAGTTCGAAGCGTGGTCGCTCCTGAATACCGTCCGGGCGAGTTCGAGCTGCGAGAGAAAGCGCTCCATCTCCCGGAACAAGCCGTCCGGCGCCAGCGGCTCCCAATCCGGAAAGGCACTGCGAAAGCGCTCCTCCCCCTTTGGAAAGGTGACGACCAGCGTCGACAGGTATTCGGGTAGCGCGGCATTCGCGAGCCGCGCCGAGCCGTCCGCGTGGCGGGCCGAGAGGGCTGCCCCGCCGAGGCCGTTCAGGATCATCACCGAGCGGCCGATGCCCGCCTGGCGCAGCTTCTGCAGCGCATCCAGGGTCGACTCGTGGGTTTCGCCCTTGTTCACCAATCTCAGCACTTCGTCGTCACCCGACTCTGCGCCGACATAGGCTAGGGCGAGGCCGGCATCGGCCAGCTCGCGCAGTTCCGTTACCGACTTCCTGCGCAGGTTGCGGGGCAGGCAGTAACTCGATACACGGTGTACCGTCGGCATGTGGGTGCGGATGGCGACGAGGATGTCGATCAGCCGCCGCGTGGGCAGCACCAGGGCATCGCCGTCGGCCAGGAACACGCGGCGGATTTCGGGGCCGAAGCGTTCGGCGCAGCGGCGAATGCTCTCCAGCACCTCATGTTCGTCTCGCGCCCGGAAGCGCTTCTGCGGTTCCGTATACATCTCGCAGAACGTACAGCGGTTCCATGAACAGCCGTCCGTCACGGGCAGGATCAAGGACCGGGCTTCGCTCGGAGGGCGAAACACGGGATCGATGTAGCGGACGGGGAATGCTTCGCTCATGCGGGCTGGTTTGCGCTAATGGCAGATGGTGGCCATTCGGCCTGATGTGCCAGGCCCGGGGACGTTCCGTCTCAGTCTCGGCTGAACACCTCATTCAACTGCTGGGTGACGCGAATGAAGGTCGTGCGCTTGGACAGTTCCTTGAGTCTGCGCGCCCCCACATAGGTGCAAGCCGAGCGTACCCCGCCCAGGATCTCCTGCACGGTGTTCTCGACCGGCCCCCGGTAGTCGAGGAGCACCTGCTTGCCTTCGGCGGCGCGGTACTCGGCCACGCCCCCGGCATGGCGCTCCATCGCGGCGCGGGAACTCATGCCGTAGAAGCGCATCTTGCGCACGCCGTCGCGTTCGACGATCTCGGCATCACACTCGTCGTGCCCGGCCAGCATCCCACCCAGCATCACGAAATCGGCCCCGCCGCCGAAGGCCTTGGCCAGATCGCCCGGCGAGGCACAGCCGCCGTCGGCGCAGATCAGCCCGCCAAGACCATGGGCCGCATCCGCGCATTCGATGATGGCCGACAGCTGCGGATAGCCCACCCCGGCCATCTTCCGCGTCGTGCATACTGAGCCGGGACCGATGCCGACCTTCACGATGTCCACGCCGCCGAGAGTGAGCTCCTCGGTCATCTCGCCGGTGACGACATTGCCCGCCATGATCGTCACCTCCGGGTAGGCCGTGCGCAGCTTGTGCAGGAAATCGACGAACGCCTTGGTGTAGCCGTTGGCGACATCGACGCAGACGCACTCGATGGCATCCCCCGCCTGATCCTTCACGCGGCGGAACTTGTCGTAATCCGGCGGGTTGATTCCCATGGAATAGAACGCGGTGGACCTGACGGCGAGATCCCGGAAGAACGCGAGCAGCTCCGCCTCGCCGTAATGCTTGTGCAGCGCCACCGACAGCTTGTGCTTGGCCAATGCTCGGACCATCTCGAAGGTGCCGGTGGCGTCCATGTTCGCCGCGATGATCGGGATCCCCTGATACCTGCGCCGCGAGTGCAGGAAGACGAACTCGCGGGCGATGTCCACCTCGGAGCGCGAGGTAAGCGTCGAGCGCTTGGGGCGGATGAGGACATCCTTAAAATCGAGTTTCAGATCCTGTTCAATGCGCACGACACCCTCCCGCCCGGCTCATGCATCGCTCCGGCGCGCACGGCGCCAAGCGCTTGCCCCATCTTGCCTCTGAACCCGCATGGCTCTCGATCCATGTACTTTCGTCCCTTCGGAAACCCATCATATCAGTTGCTCCACCGCGCTACGCGCGACCCGCGACGCATGAAACAGGCGTTAAATGCTGGTGCGGCGTCCGGCACAGAGGTCGTTCGTACATGGTGCTTCGAGTTCGTATTTCAGTTGGACCCGCGGCCTCACGAGCACGCCGCACTGTCGCCTGCGGATTCATGCCCTTGAGCACGCACTTCAGACTTCGATGACGTGGGTCGCACGCCGATGTCGCCGCGACATGGAGGCGATCATGGAAGTCATTTATCCGCGCTGCGCGGGGTTAGAAGTGCACAAGCAAACGGTAATCGCGTGCGTGCGCATTGCTGGTGGCAACGCACCGACGCAGGAAATTCGGACGTTCCCAACGACGACCTCGGGGCTGCTGGCCCTGGCCGATTGGCTCGAATCCTGGGACGTCGAGCACGTCGGCATGGAGGCCACCGACGTGTACTGGAAACCGGTGTGGCATGTGCCTGAAGCACGCCTTGGGTCGGCGGCTGCGGGCAGCTCGGGTGCCTTTCGAGACCCGCCAAGTCCTCCTGGGCCACAAGAACGGCAGTATCACTACCCACTACAGTGCTACGGAGATTGGGGAATTGATCGAGGGCGTGAATCGGATCGATGCATCGCGATCGACTCCGATCCTGACAACGCTACGGGCGGCAAGCGCTCCGGCCCTGGGCAAGTCCGCTGCCACGGCCGAAGCGTTGCAAAGCGTTGCAGGAAAAAAATTAGGCCACCCGAAAGTGGCCTAAGTCCTTGATTTTTGGCGCGCCCGGCAGGATTCGAACCCACGACCCCCTGGTTCGTAGTTGGCGATCATGTTTTAGTACACTGTTTTTATTAACGTTTTTTGGACTGCCCGTCCCTATTCCTTACCAGTTTTGCACCCCTTTTCGGGGCGAATCCCTAAGAAGTCCCTATGCGAAAAATGGCCCCTTTGACCCCCTGTCCACAAAATTTTCGGGTCGAAGACTCCGCTCGCAGAGCGAAAAAAATGCGGCTGTTCTGACCCCCCCAACCACGCCATTTGCGAAGGCGCGGCCGCTTGAAATGACTCTGAAACCTGCCAGCCAGAATGCAGGCACCCAGTGGCAAGTGCGGCGATGTAGATCTGCGGCGCCACTTTTCCGACGACGTTTTTTGTCAGGGGAGCCTGGAAATGCGGATGCGCTCGGGCTGAAGCACGACGAAGCTGCCGGTAAGCCGCTCTGCGTGCTTGCCCACCAGCTCAAGTACGCGATCCCTGAGCTTTGCTCGCGCACTCGCCGCAAACCGAATCAGCACAACGCCCACGCTCTCGCGTCCAGCCGCGAACACCAGCTGCCCGAAGTCCTTGTCCTCTGTGAGCAGAATCCGGCGCTCGCGTAGCGCGACCTCCATCACCCGCTCGTCCTCTGCGCCGGAAAAGTTCTCCGCAACGGACAGCACGTCGAAGCCCTCAGCGCGCAGCGCGCGAACGGCAGCAAAATCGCAGCTTTCGTCGGCAAGGAAGCGCAACATCTCAAAGGCGCTGGCCGACTAAACGATCTCTTCGTGGGCCAGCGCCTCTGCGGCATAGATCATCGCGGTGCGAATGTCCTCAGCCTTCAAATTGGGATAAGCGTCGAGCAGTTCATGCTCCGTCGCGCCCTCGCCGAGCTTGCGCAGGATCAGCTCTACCGGGATGCGCGTGCCGCGGATCACCGGTTTCCCCAGCATGACTTTCGGGTTGATCTCGATGCCCTCAGGCAGGGCCATGGTGCCTTCTCCTCGATTCTGATTGCCGTGCGAGTTGTCGCGCGGTACCGCCACCAGCGTCTCGTCCGGCAACCGAGCTTTTTCCGACAGCCTGTTGCTGGTGATGATCTTGAGCAGCGCGTCCGAGCATCATGCCACAGTCAACCGCGCATCACTCAGGCGGCAGGCGGTCGCTTCGATCAGGTGCGACGAACAGGGGCGGCCATTGCGCCGAATTCGCAAAGGCGCTGCGGTTCCCGCAAAATGAGCCACGCCGATCATGCATCAATAGCCAGTTGAGAATGCCTGCGCCGTCATGAATGCGATCCGACGCGTTTCTTGGCCAAACGGGGTGCCCTGATGACTGTTCAAATCCCTGGCGAGCTACTGGAGGCCATGCGCTCCGCCAGCGCCTGCATGGCGGATATCAGGGCGCTCGCGGGAAAGCTTGGCTGCCTTGCCACGGCGGAGATCGAATCGCTTCTCCAACAGTTTGTTGACCACGGCGAAGACCGGGCTCTGAGCACAATGGCACTACCTTAAGCGAGGCAGATGCGTGTTCGCACAATTTTTGCACGGGCGATATCGCGTGATTCGTTGAGCAGGCGATGTGGTTTTGGTCGTCGCTTGACGGCACGAGGCTCCACCCGATCCGGTCGCCACGGCAGGCGCAAAGATGCGACTGCCCCGCGCAGAGTGGCAAACATCCGGATGAAACTCTTTGTTGCGCTGCCTCTGATCAGATCCAGTAAGCTGTTGACGACGCGTTTGGCGCCGCTGAAGCTCAATTGTCGCGGCAGCACCTTGGCACAGGCTGCCGCCTGCGCCATCACGGCCCGGATTAAGTTATAGGCGAGGAAAAATGCACTCACCTCCTTGTGTACCATGTCCGGACTCTTGCAGCGCAGAATATCCATACCCATCACGCTTTTGATCGACCGTAGGTCCAGCTCGACATGCCAGCGCTGGACATACAGGGCGTTGAGTTGGGCTCCCCGGCGGCCACTTCAAATTCCTCCACTTGTGGCCAGGTCAAATTCCCCCAGGGGCGTGGACAGGAAGGTTGGGATTGTTATTCGAGATGGGTAGCTTTGGCAAGCCGGCTGGCAGCCTCTTTGAGGCGATAGCTCTTGCCGCGGAACTCCGCTAGCACGCTGCGGTGCAGGAGGCGATCGAGGATGGCGGTGGCCAGTGCGGCATCCCCGAGGTATTTGTGCCAGTCGTCGATGATCCGGTTTGAGGTGATGAGCGAGCTGCGTCGCAGCTTGTAGCGCTTGTGCAGGATCGATTGCAGGGCGTCGGCAGCCTCCGCCGGGAGCTGACGGGCGAGGAACAGATCGTCGAGCACCAGCAGATCGGCATCGATGACGGGCTTGAGGAGCTTGCGCTTGTCATTGGGCGAGGCCTGCCCGAGGCTGGCGAGCAGCTCATCGGCTTCGCTGTAGATCACGCGTAGCCCCGAGCGCAGCGCCGCATAGGCGATGGCCTTGGCGACGTGGCTCTTCCCAGTGCCGGGTTGACCGATCAGCAGTGCGGCTTCGCCCTCGGCGATGAACTTCAGGGTATGCAGCTCGAAGCAGGTGCGCTTGGGGATTTTGGGGTTGTAGCCCCAGTCGAACTCCGCCAGCGAAGCGCGCTCCTCCAGACCGGAGAGCTGGTAGCGGCGCTCCAGCAGCCGGGATTGGCGCCGATCCAGCTCATCCTGGAGCAGGGCCGAGAAGGTCTCGATAAATGACAGGTTGGACGCCTGGGACTCGATCAGGCGCGTCTCGAGGGTGGCGCGCACGCCCGACAGGCGCAGCTGTTTGAGGGCTTTTTCGATTTCGATCAGGCTCATGCTCATGGCTCAGGGTCTCCTGGACGGTGGGTAACGGGTGGTATCTGTGGTGGGGATGGGTTGGCGCTGAGGCTGCAGGGTGCGGGTTTCTCGGCGCCGAGCCTGTTGGGGCGGCTGTTCCGTCAAGGGCGGGCGAGCGCCTTTCTCGCCCGGGCGACAGCCGTACCCTTGACGGCGCCCGGAGAAGTACGCTCCTGGCGGGTCGGCAGGCAGTTCTTTCGGCTGCCGGCCTGCCTCACGGCGAGTGCGGGGGCTTGGGGGCAGCGCCCCCAAGGTCTTGGCCGGGCGGCGCGCACTCATGCGCCGGGCTCCGAGGGTGGCGGCGCGAGCAGTGACAGCTGGATACTCTGGGGGCCGCCGGCTGCGGGGGTGGCGAGCTCGGGCTGCGGGCTTTGCACGCTGTGGCGGAAGAACGCCGCATACTCGGCGGGGTCGCGAATCAGCTCGTGCTGCTGGGTCAGCGTCGAGCCGCCATGATCGAGCGGCAGTTCTGGCGCGCGCCCATCCAGGCGGGCGATGGCCTGAGCGAGTAACTGCTCGGCGATCGCGCGCACGGCCTTGTAGGAGTAGATCTCGCGCGCCAGCGCGCTGGCGGCGGCCTGCTCCAGGATGCAGGCCGGATAGCGCGGGTGTAGCCCCACGATGCCCCACATGCTCTTCTGCGCTTCCCGGCCACGGCGCTCGAACAGTTCGCTACACAGCGCGTGGGTCTGCGGCCCGATTTGCTCGGCGCGCTTGAGGATCTGATGGGTCTGCCGAGAGGGATTGAACACGCGCTCGGCATCGGGCAGCTTGACTTCGCCCTTGCGGGCGGCGCGCGCATGGCGGCGGATCAGCGCCAGCGTGTGCAGGTCGCGGATTTCGATCTCGTGCTCATAGACGCGCACCAACACCTCGGCGCCGATCGGGGCGGGACGCGCGGCATACCAGGCGCAGTCGACCTGAACGGTGGTGTCGTCCTGCACCGTGCGCACGCCCTCCTCGAAGTAGCGGAAGCCCTCGACGGGCAGCGCCCTGAGGTGGGCGCGCTCCTCCTGGAACATCTCCTCGACCTGGCGCTTGGCCCGGCCGTGAATGCGCTGGGCCGCCCATTTCTCCTCCCAGTGCAGGAGATAGGCGTTTTGCGCCTCGATCGAATCGAAGCGCCGCCCCTTCAAGGCCGTGGCCTGGGTGTGCTGGATCGCGTTCTCCACGGAGCCCTTGCGGTTGGGATCCCGAACGCGGGCCGGGTCGGCCACGACCGCGTAGTGGGCGAGCATCGCCGCATAGAGTCGGTTCAGTTGCGGCTCGTAGATGTCCGGGCGGATCACCCCCTCTTTGAGGTTATCGAGGACCACGTACTGGCAGCAACCGCCGAAGTAGCGGAAGGCCTGCTCGTGAAGACGGGCCCACACCTGGCTGCTCGACTTCCACACCACCTGCCGGTAGGAGCGACGCGAGTAGCGAAGCGTCATCACGAACAGCCGCGGTTTGCGATACCGGCCGCCGGGATGAAGCGTGGGCGCACCCTCGCCATAATCGACCTGGGCCTCCTCGCCTAATCAGAAGCTGCCCGTAATGCAAAGGACAATCCCTAAGCCGCTGAAGCTCGGCACTTTCTTTCGATTCTGCTTCGCATTATCGGCATGTGGGATCCTGGGGACCCATCTCGTTCGAGGAGGTCCCCGTGTCTGCTTCAACATGGATCGATGAGTTGATTGAGAAACTCCGGACTCACCTGAGGGCCGAGGGATATTCCCGTCGGGTCCAGGGGTGGTATCCCGCTCGCGCACGTCACTTCCTGGAATACTGCGACGCCAAGGCGCTGACGATCGAGGACGTCCGCTCGGTACACGTTACGCAGTTCCTGCACCGACAGTACCAGCTCTTCCGTAGACGCCACCGAGAGCCGCTGCCATTGCAGAAATGGCGCCATCGATACACTGGTGCCGTTCACATGCTGTTGCGCCTGGTGCGCGGGAGATGGCCGGTTCCTGATCCGCCTGCTACCGCGCTCGAAGCCTTTCATCGCGGCCTCGTAAACCAATACGATGCGTGGCTTCGAGACCTGCGTGGGCTGCATGCGGTAACGCGGACCAAACGGACGACGCACGCGCTGCGCTTCTTGAGCTTCCTTGGTCCCCGCGCCGACCAAGAGGGCCTTGCGCGCCTGGGCGCTCACGATATCGACGCGTACTTGGAGCATTGTTGTCAGGGGCTCAGACGCGCCTCCATCGAAGATTGCACTGTCTGCCTCCGAGACTTCTTGCGCCATCTGTACCGTAGCGGGCGAACCGCGTGCGAGCTCAGCGGCATCGTCATCGGACCGCGCATCTATGAGCACGAGCACATTCCCTCGGCACTACGTGCGGAGGAAGTGCGGCGAGTGCTGGAAGTGACTCGAGAGGATCACTCGCCAGTCGGTCTGCGCGACTATGCGATCTTGACGTTGTTGGCCACCTATGGCCTGCGGGCGGGCGAGATCGTCAGACTGCGCCTGGAGGATATCGACTGGAGGGGGGACATCCTTCGCGTGCACCACTCGAAGACGGGGACGTACTCCGAGCTTCCATTGCTGCGCGATCCGGGCGAAGCCGTGCTTCGATACCTGCAGAGTCGCGTCCTCCAAGCGCGCATCGAGAGGTGTTCCTGCGCATCCAGGCACCGCACCGTCCGTTCAAAGACGGTTCGATCCTCAACTGCGTAACGAGCGCTCGTTTGCGAGCCGCCGGAATTACCCCGCAGGGTAGGAAGGGACCGCACGCCTTTCGCCACGCCCGCGCGGTGAGTCTGCTGCGCTGCGGCGTGCCACTCAAGATCATCGGCGATGTCCTGGGACATACATCGGCCGCGGCGACTGCAGAGTATCTGAAACTGGCGACCGAAGATCTCCGAGCTGTCGGCTTGGAGCTACCGAGCGGGGTGTCCCCATGACCCGGATATCCCCCGTCAACGCGACGCTCATCAAGCGGTTCCTACGGACCCACCACTTTCGT
>CAVOKN010000028.1:0-100544 GCA_963696505.1 uncultured beta proteobacterium
GGATGACCCGGGGCGGGTTTTCGCAGACTGCCGGAGTGGCGGTCAGAAAGGCCTGCCGAGGTAGAAGTACCAGCTTCCGCTGCCGTCGTCCGTCCGCCCGTAGCCGAGATAGGCCGGGCCGACCGGAGTGTCCGCCGCCACGAAAAGGCTCCCCGAGAAGAGCCGTCCGGTCGGGCTCCCCCGAACCAGCGGATCGCCGACCTCGCCGATCTCGATCGACCCGCCGCCATAGGCGCCTTCGAATAGGGTGGTCCGCAGGATGCGGTGGTAGTACATCAGGCGTGCGTACGAGATGTTCTGGCCGAGCAGTTGCCCGGTGGCATAGCCGGACTGCTGAAGGAATCCGCCCCACTGGAATTGATCGTAGTTCGGCAGGGGATCCGAGCCGAGCGCGCCGCCGAACTTCAGGCCCAGCGAGAACGTGTGCTCGCCCAGCGAGTATGCGCCTGTGAAATCCGCGTCCCACTTGGTATAGTTCTCGTCGGCACCCAGGGCGTCGGTCGAGGCGAATACCCGCGCCGCACCGCGCCAGCCGTTGCGCGGGAAATGCACGCTGTCGAGGCGGTCCAGGAGAAGCTGGAAAGTCGCCGCGCCCACCGTCCGCTCGGGGCCGGGTGAGAGCAACTGCGGCCCCGTGTCGAGTTCCGGCTGGACGATACCTCCAGCCACACCCAGCCGCACCTCGCCATAGCGGCCGATCAGGCTGCCGAAATCCAAGGCGGCCAGCGCCGAACTGACGTCGTAGCTGGCGACGCGGTTCTCGCCCTGATACAGGTCGGTCGAGCGGTTCTCCAGCACGATGCGCGGCGCGACGAAGAACGTGCCTTCGGGGATGAGGGGCTGGTAGAACTCTGTCATCAGGGCGCTGCTGCGCCCGATCTGCACGTCGGTGCGCCACTCCGCCCCCAGCGAGTTGATCCAGGTGTTGCGATAGCTGCCGATGAGATTGAAGTAGGCGTCGCCCTGAAAGTCGCTCGACAGCCCGAGACCTAAGCGCAGATAGTCCAGCCCCCAGGACTTCTCGATGGCATCCACCGCCAGGACGCGCCGGTTCGGTTCCTCAAGGTAGCGGTAATGGACGTGCTCGAAGTTGCCGGTTCCGTAGAGCCGGCGCATGTCGCGATCGAGGGTCGTCTGGTCGATCGGCTTGCCGGTCTCGGTGTCCATCGCCGCGCGCGCCGTGCGCGGGTTGACCTCGTTCAAGGTCGCGAAGCGGATCTCGTCCACCGGCCGCAGGTCCGGCTTGAGCTCTACGCTCTGGCGCTCGCGCAATGCGGCGTACTGGGCAGCGGGCAGGGAGAGCCGGGCGAGCCGGTCCGCGACCTGGCGCGCGGCCGCCTCGCCCAGCGGGGCAATCTCCGGCAGGCGGTCGAAATCCGCGGTCGTGAAATCTCCCAGCTCAGGCGAAATGAGGATGTCGTCGGGCTTCAGCCGGGCGAGCGAGGCCTGGACGTTCTGCTCGGTCAGGATGCTGAGCATCTGGGCCGAAATGCCAAGCACCCCGTCGAGCTGCTCGCGCTTGAGCAGCGGCGTGCCGACGTTCACTGCGATGATGACGTCGGGTCGAAATTCGCGCGCGATCTCCACCGGCAGGTTGGCGGTGAGCATGCCGTCCACCAGCATCATTCCGTCGAACTCGGCCGGCGCCACCGCGCCGGGCACCGACATGCTCGCCCGCATCACGTTGGCCATTTCGCCCTCGCTGAACACGACCGGCTTGCCGGTCACCAGGTCGGTGGCCACCGCGCGGTAGGGGATCGGCAGATTGTCGAAGCGGTGGAAGCCTCTGACCTTCGAAAGCTGGCGCAGGACCGCCTCGAGCTGCACGCCGGTTACGATCCCCTTTCCGAGCCCGATCTTCCCGTCGTTGTAGCCGATGTCGCCGGTGAAGAAGAGACCGTAGTCGTCGGCCTTGCGGCGCATCGTCCGCTCCTCTCGCGGCGGCTTCTCCTTCAGCAGCAGCTCGGTCGAGATGCTGTGCGTGATCGACGACATCTCGTCAACCCGCATCCCCGTTGCGTAGGCGCCGCCGACGATGGCGCCCATGCTGGTGCCGGCGATGCAGTCGATCGGCACGCGGTATTCCTCGAGCACCTTGAGGACGCCGATGTGCGCCGCGCCGCGCGCACCGCCGCCCGAGAGCACCAGGCAGACCTTCGGGCGCCCGGGGCCGGCCGCCGGTTCGTCCGCCGGCGCCGCCAGCGCGACTGCGGGCAACGACAAGGCAAGCACAAGGGCCGAGGCCACCAGACCGGCCGCTGCGTCGAGGGGCCTACTCATTCCTTCTTCTCCTTATGCCGCGCGCCGGCGCCGCCTTCGCTTGCCGGGCCATCGCTTTCTCGGATGCGGCGCGAAAAGTCCGCCGACTTGTCCGCCGCCTGCGCACGGACATTGACGTGGGCGCGGCGCTGGATCTCGGCGAAGCTCTCGCCCCCGCTCTTCAGGCGCCCGTGTTCGTGCAGGTATTCGGGCACGTAGCCGCTGGCGAGGATCTTCCAGCTGAATGGTAGATGGTTGTCATTGACCTTCGATGCCATCCAGATGGTGGTGGTGCAATTGGTGGTGAGCGTGTTATAGAACTCGGGCTCGCGCTTCAGGGCGTTGATCCGGTCGCATGTACTCAAGGAACATGCGCCGCGCGTTCTCGGTCCGCCCCTGCAGGCGATAGACGTAGACGTCCTCCGGGGGATCGTGGCGGTAGTTGGTGCGCAGGCGGATCAGGTCGCGCTCGTCGCCCACCACGTAGTAAAGCTCGTACTGGCGGAAAAAGCCCTTGAGCGTCGAATACCCTTCCCCCTTCTCCTTGCGCGTCTCGATGGACACGGCGAGGTGGTCGCCGCCGGCGAAGGCGAAGCTGAGTAACACGTGCGCGACGGCCGGGCCCATCCAGTACACCGCCACCAGGTCTATGCCTTCGAGCTTGCGCAGGTCGTACTGCCTGTCGTAGTAGGCGGGGGTGTAGTCGAACTCGCTGCGGTAGTCGAAGTTGCGGACGTTGCGCACCGTGACGAGGTCGCCCTCGATCGTCGCCTCGGGCAACAGGGCCACGTCCGGCTGCCAGTCGCGGTCGTTGGACGGCTCGATCGTTCCCCACCAGAGAAGGAGCGCGGCGAACAGGACGAGCCAGGCGCCGAAGGCGGGCCAGCGCCGGCTGCGGAAGAACATGGCGACAAGCGTGGCGAACGTTAGCGCTCCGAAAGCGCCGCCGAGGACGCCGCGCAGGCTTTCGCCTCCCGGCCCGGCAAAGGCGAGAGCAAGCGCCCACCAGCCGCCGGCAAGGCTTGTCACCGAGCCGGCGACCAGCAGGCCCAGCACGGCAACTCCGCGCTTCCAGCGGGCCGTCGGAGTCCGCGGCTGGTTCATGGTCATGGTTGAAGTGGTCCGGCCATCTCGAAAAGGACTGCCGGTTCGGCGACAGAACGCACTTCCATCTTGTTCATTGCATGGGCACTACGAACCTCGACCGTCTTCTCTGACAGGCCCGGATCGCTGGCCATCTGCTTGGCGAACCGGCCCCGGACGACGCGGTCATGCCCTGCGAGGACTTCCTCGGCCGTGGCGAAGATTCTGAGCTGCCAGCCGGCAGAGCGCGGCAGCCGTTCGAGTACCCGCTCCACCATAGTGTCGTCATCGACCACGAACATGGTTGCCGCTTCGCTTGCCCCCATTGAACCCGACTGCCGGGATGTTGCCCGAGCAATGCTACGGTCAAGCTATGCGGCCGCCACGGAATGCAATCAAAGAGGCCGCCGGGGCGGTCGATCCCGACTCGCCAGCCACAAAGCCCGGATCGCGGTCGATGCAGGCGGTCCGGGCTTCGCCAGGCGGCGGGCGGCGAGAAAGAATTTGCTTACGGCTTCTTGGGCGCCGCGGCCTTCGCGGCGGGCTGCACGGAGATTGCGACCGCCTCGACGTATTCGGCCTCGATCTGGTCGCCCTTCTTAACCACCTTGAAGTGGTCGGGGTTCTTGACCTCCAGATCGACCACGTTGCCCTTGGGACCCTTCAGGGTGATCGTCTTCTTCTCGGGGCTGACGTCGATCACCTCGGCGTTGACCACCACCATGCGGCCCACGGCTCCCGCCGGCTTCTCGCCCGGCTTCGCGCGCACGGCGCCCTCGGTCTCCTTGCGCTCCAGCGGCTTGCCGTCCTTCTTCACCTGCCATCGTGAGCGCCTGCGCGTACTCGATCACGACCTCCTCGCCAACCTTGATCTGGTCGAAGTTCCTCACTTCCGCGCCGGCGACCACATCCAACACCTTGCCGTCCGACCCCTTGAGCGTCAGGGTGCGGGTGGCCTTGTCGATGGCGGTGATCGCGGCGGAGGCGTTGGCGACCTGCCCGATCTGCACCTTCCCGGGTTCGTTCTTGATCAGCCGTTCCTTCGACAGGCGCCTGCTGGGCAAATCCGGGCAGAGCGGCAACCGACAGCGAGACCAGTACGGCCAACATTGACATGCGCATCTTTACTTACCTTTCAGTGGATGAAAACGCTTGAGACCAGGGCGCTAGTGTGCCCCAGCAACGGGCCGTTGGTCCAGTCCCGGACCCGGCGGCAGGATCAGCGTGGCGCGCTACTGCTCCGCCAGCAACTTGTCCCGCACCTCGCGAAGCTGCGCCTCCTGCTCCGGCGTGACCTTCGGATACTCCAGGGCAAGGCCGCGGATGGCATTGCTGACGATCACCGACACCAGGGCGCGGGTGACGAACTTGTGGTCGGCGGGAATGACGTGCCACGGCGCCCATTCGGTGGTCGTTGCATTGAGCATGTCCTCGAAGGCCACCATGTAGTCGTCCCAGTAGCCGCGCTCGGCAAGATCGGCGGCGGAGAACTTCCAGTGCTTCTCCGGGTCTTCGAGGCGGTCGAGAAAGCGGCGCTTCTGCTCCGCCTTCGAAACGTTGAGGAAGAACTTCAGGATCAGCGTGCCGTTGCGCGCCAGGTGCCGCTCGAAGGCGTTGATGTCGTCATAGCGTGCGTCCCAGAATGCCTTGCCGCGTTTGCCGGGCGGCAGCTTCTGACTTTCGAGGATGTGAGGGTGCACCCGCACCACCAGCACCTCCTCGTAGTACGAACGGTTGAAGATGCCGATGCGCCCGCGCTCCGGCACGCTCTTGGCATAGCGCCAGAGGAAGTTGTGGTCCAGTTCCTCGTCCGACGGGCGCTTGAAGCTGAACACCTGGCAGCCCTGGGGATTGACGCCGGACATGACATGCTTGATGGTGCCGTCCTTGCCAGCGGCATCCATCGCCTGGAACACCAGCAGCACCGAATGAGTGTCGCTCGCCCACAGCAGTTCCTGGGCCTCGGTGAGGCTGGCCGAGTTCTCCTCCAGGAAGGCCTTGGCGCGCTCCTTCATCTCGCCCTTCGCGATGTCTTCGATATCCTTGCCGCCGATCCATCCGGGGTCGAATTCCTTTAGCCGGACGCGGACTTCCGGTTCGAGTCGGCAGGCTTTATGGATCTCCTTCAGGCTGAGCGGCATTGCTGGTCTCCATCGAAATCGTGACGATCGAATACACGCACTATACGCCCCGGCCCGGCGGGGTGCCCCGCGCGGACGATCGGGCGTTGTTCGGTGCGCGTGGCGCACCCTATGGGAATTGAGACGCTGGTTTCGTAGGGTGCGCCGTGCGCACCGATCCAGCCATGGTGCGCACGGCGCACCCAATTACTCCGCCAGCGGCTCGACCAGACCCGGGCCTTCGTTGGCGGCGCGATTCACCGCCATCCCGACGCGATAGGCGCGCATTTCCTCGGCGGGGTAGGGCTTGAGCAGAGCCGCCGCGCCGGCGAAGGTCGGGTCGAGCCAATCGGCATGGTCCTGCGGCGCGACGATCAGCGGCATGCGGTCGTGGATCGTCGCACACCGTTCGTTGGGCGGGGTGGTGATCAACGCGAAGGTGGCAAGCTCGCCCTCCGGCCCGCGCCAGGTTTCCAGCAAGCCGCCGAAGCCGAACAGGTCGCCGTCCGCCATGCCGATGAACCAGGGCTGCTTGTGCCCCGCGCGCTGCTGCCATTCGTAGAATCCGCGCGCCGGCACCAGCACCCGGCGATGGCGGAACGCGTGGCGGAACATCGGCTTCGTCGCCACCGTCTCCGCCTTGGCATTGATCGGCCGGTTGAGCGTCGCGGGATCCTTCACCCACGAAGGTATCAGCCCCCACTTCGCCAAAGTCAGCGTCCGTGGACCGCCTCGCTCGCGGCCGATGACGGGCGCAAACTGCGTCGGCGCGATGTTGTAGCGCGGCGCGAAATCGGCAATGGCGTCGAGATCGAAGCGCTCGCGCAGGCGCGACACCGGACCGTAGAGGGCGTAGCGCCCGCACACGCCGCGCGCCTCAGCCGCCGCGGCGCTGCCGCGCCATGCGTGCGAGCTTCAGGCCCAGCACCACCAGCGGCAGCAGGTGCCAGAACAGGTCGAAGATGTCGATCGGGCGGATCAGCGTCCCCGCCGCCAGCATCTTCAGCTTCTCCCAAAGGTGTGGCTCGGGCACGAAGGGCGCCAGCGCCATCAGCAGCGCGAGGGGCAGGATCAGGCCGAGGGGGATCTTGTTGACGAAGCGCATCATGGTCGCCGATGCTACCCGAAGCGGCGGGGCTAGGGTTGCGATGCCAACAGCAATTCCGGATCCACCGCCGCCGCGTTGAGCATCACGCTCCAGTGCAGATGGGGGCCGCTGGCGCGGCCGGTCATTCCCGACAGGCCGATCTGCTGCCCCTGCGCCACTGCTTCGCCGGCCTTCACGTCAATGCGCGACAGATGGCAGTACATGGTGATCAGCCCCTGGCCATGATCGACGAACACCGTGAGGCCGTTGAAGAAGTAGTCGCCGGTGTTGGCGACGCGGCCGGCGGCGGCGCTGCGTAGCGGGGTGCCGCTCGCGAGCGCGACATCGAGGCCGGAGTGGGGCTGGCGCGGCTCGCCGTTGAAGACGCGGCGCAGGCCGAAGCGGCTGGACAGCGGGCCGTCCGCCGGCAGGCGCAGCGCGAGATCGACCTGGGGCTCGTCGCGCCATGCCGACTTCACTTCGGCGATGACACGCTGTTCGCGCTCGATGCGCAGGAGATCTTCAGGATTGGGCGTCACCTTGCGCTTGTCCTTGATGCGCACCCGCTGCTCAGGGTAGGCCTTGTCGCTCACCTCGAAGCTCTCGCTGCTTTCGGCGGATGCGCCGCGCACCCGGATGGCATGGCGGCCGGGCTTGAGGGAGAGCGGCAGGCCGACCACCGCGTGCCAGCCCTGCGCATCGCGCGCCACCAGCAGCGGCCGGTCCCCGAACCAGGCACGGGGAGGCGGCGCGGCGGCTTCTGCGATGTGCAGCACGGCGATGCCACCGGGAACGGGGCTGTGTCGCGGGAGCACCGCCCCTGCCGCGAAGGCGGCGCAGGCCATGACGAAGGCAATGCCGGCATGGAGGCACGCCAATGCCGCGCGGCTCCGGCCGGGGGCTCGCAGCGTCGAGCGCAGCCCGCCCACTCTCGCCAGCCCTCTCCCACGAGGGGCGAGGAAGCCGGGCTCCCCGTGGATGGGGGAGGGGTTGGGGAGAGGGTGAGCGTTGAGCTTCATCGCCAGGCGGGAGGCCCCTTGCCGCGTGTCGAGGGGCGTAACGGGATGGCGGTGCGGGGCTCAGGCTTGCAGCGCAAGAACCTCGGCGCTGGAACAGGCATCCGGGTCGATCGGCTGGCAGGCCGCAGACTGTCGGTCAATCAGCGTGCCGATGCGTCCGTCGGGATCCAGGCGGAAAGTCACGCCCAGTTCCCTCACCGTCAGGAGGAAGCGGACGCCCGACTGGTCCACGCCGGTGCAGGCTTCGAGGTCGATGGTGCGGGGCGGCTCGGGGCTGCGCAACAGGCGGTGCAGGCTGATGACGACGTGGAAGTTGAGGGTGCCGATGACCTTTGCGACGGGGCCGGCATCGGTATCGATTCGTCTCGACCGCACCGGCCCGATAGGCTGCCGTGAGGTGCTCGATTACCCGTCCCGCGTGAGTGCGGCTGTCCCTGCGCCGGGTGAAGGCCAGCCCGGCGAGCCAGCTTCCGCCGGCCCAGCGTACGACGCGAGCCAGCGTCACGTCGAAGGTGTGGCTTTCGTGACCGAGCCTCAGCCACACGCGACCTGTCGTTCCGATCAGCGGTGGCTCTGCGGCCTGGGAATATTGCAGGGCAAGGCCTGCGATGGAGAAATCGGTGATTGCGCCTTCGATGCTCGTCGGACCGGCATCGAGCCACTCGCAGGCGGCCCTGACCGCAACGGCCGGCTTGTAGCGCAGGGCGTGGCGCTTTTCGTTGCCTTGGTTGGTGTCGGTCGGCATCGCATGTTTCTCGCTGGGAGACCGAACCATAGCGCGCTGCGCGCCGCGTGTCCGTTCAATACTTCGCGCTACGTTCGAGGCATTCGCCCGAAGATTCGCGCGAATGCCGCAGATAGCGCCCGAACTCGGCGACGGGCAGCGGCCTGCTGAGCAGATAACCCTGGGCCTCGTCGCAGCCGCGTGCGCGCAGGAATTCCATCTGCTGCTCGGTCTCGACGCCTTCGGCGAGCACCTTGAGCCCCAAGGCCTTGCCCATGGCGATCACGGCGCCCGTAATCGAGGCGTGATTCGCGTCGTCGGGGACGCCCTCGGTGAATGTGCGATCGATCTTAAGTCGGTCTATGGGCAGGAGTTTCAGGGCCATCATCGAGGAATAGCCGGTGCCGAAGTCGTCGATGGCCAGCGTCACGCCCAGCGATTTGAGCAGATTGGCCGACGCCAGGGCGTTCTCGCTGGTCTGGAGGGCGGATTCGGTGATTTCGATCTCCAGTTCCAGGCCCTCGGTCGGAACCCAGCACTCGCTGAGCACCGAGCGCAGCGCTTCGGTATGCCGCGCGCGCAGGATCTGGTGGCCGGAGAGGTTCACCGCCATGCGCAGCGGCGTCAGCCCCTGCGCATGCCAGGCGCGCATCTGTGCGCACACCGTGAGCAGCACCCAGGCGCCGATCGGACGGATCAAGCCCGTCTCCTCCGCCACCGAGATGAAACGGTCGGGCGAGAGGAGCCCGAGCTCGGGGTGCTGCCAGCGCAGCAGCGCTTCGCCTCCCGTGACCTGGCCGCTGGCGATATCCAGTTGAGGCTGATACATCAGGACCAGCTCGTTGCGCTCCAGGGCCCGATGCAGGCTCTGTTCGAGCACCAGCCGCTCCTGCACCTGGGAGGTCATGTCCGACCTGAAGTAGGCATAGCTGTTCTGGCCACGCTCTTTGGCACGGTACATCGCGGTGTCCGCGCGGTCGATCAGTTGGTCGCCGTCGGTGCCGTCGTGGGGGTAGAGGCTGATGCCGATGCTGCTGGTGAGGCTGAGCTCGCGTCCGTTGACAGTGAATGGCCGATAGAGCTGCTGGCTGATCGTGCGGGCCACCGCGATGGGTCCGCGGGAATCCTTGACGTCGCGCATGACTAGGACGAATTCGTCGCCGCCCATGCGCGCCAGCGTGTCGGATTCGCGCACGCAGCGCCGCAGCCGGTGCGCCACGCGCTTCAGCACCTCGTCCCCGGCCGCATGACCGAGGGAGTCGTTGATGTTCTTGAAGCGGTCCAGGTCCAGGAAAAGAACCGCGAACTGCTCCCCGGAGCGGCGGGCGCTGGTGATCGCCTGCAGCAAGCGGTCGCGCAACAGGACGCGGTTGGCCAGCCCGGTAAGGGCGTCGTGCTGGGCGCGATGCAGGATTTCCTGCTCGTTGCGCTTGTAGGGGCTGATGTCGAACAGGCTTGCCTGATAGTGGGTCGCAACTCCGGCCGAATCGCGCACCGCACTGATATTCACCCACACCGGGATGGCGCTTTCATCGCTGCGCCGCAACGCCACTTCGCCTACGAAGGGTTTCGATTGGAGGCAGGCGTTGGCGAGCTTCGATAAGCACGCGCAACCACCGGATGCTGAACCGAGCCGGTCTGCGCTGCGGCCGATCAGTTCTTCCGCTCGAAAGCCGGTGAGCGAACAAAAGGCGTCGTTGACCTTGACGATGCGCGCCCTGGCATCGGCGATGATCGTTGCCTGCTGACTTTGCTCGAACGCACGCGCTACGAGCAGCGGCGGCAGTGCTTCCGACGCGTTGTCGCTGCGCGGCAGGGTGCTGCCTGCCGCGCATGAACCGACGTCCGCGTTCTGTTCCAGGGCGGCACTTCGTGTCACGTTCTGCGCCGTCAACACCGCACCCATTTCAATTCCCGATGGATTGCACCGCCCGTAAGCTATTCGAGGCGAATTCCGTCGGCAAGCAAGTGTGTCACGTCCGGGCAAGCTTACCGGGGCTGGCATTCTCGGCAGTCCTCCGTCGCGCAACTGGGGACGAGGCTCCGGCCGCAGCTTCAAGGCAACACGAAGGGCGGCTCAGGCCGCCCTTCGATACCGGCTGGAATCGTCCGGTTTCAGTCATCCCAATGCCCGTGCTTGTGCTTGTGTTTGCGCTTCTTGTGTTTGCCGTGATCGTCGTCGTCCACATACACCACGCGCTCGCCGTAGACCACGCGCTCGCGCGGTTCGGGGCGGTCGGTGACATTGGCCCCGACCACCGCGCCGGCCGCGCCGCCCAGGCCGCTGCCGACCACGCCGCCGGTCTTGCCGCCCACCGAGCGCCCCACCGCGGCGCCGGTGACGCCGCCCAGCGCGCCACCCACTGCCGCGCCGGTGCGCGCTTCGCCACGCGTGGTGGCGGCACCGCCGACCGCGCCGCCGACGGCGCTGCCTACGAGTGCGCCGTTCTTGCCGCCGATCGAATCGCCGATCAGGTTGCCGGCTGCCGCACCGATGCCGCCGCCCAGCGCAGTGCCCACGTCCTGTCCCAGGGCAGTGCCGGCAGCGGCAGTCATGCCAAGGGCAAGCAGGGCCAAAGTACCGAATGTGCTCATGTCATTGCTCCTCGCTCGATACGCAGGCGCCGCGGAGACCGGCGCGCTGCAGAACGGCGAACCTTAGCAAAAGCGCCGCCGCGTCTCAAATCGCCTTGTCTGTCATGCCCGACACCCGGGCAGGGCGCTATCGGCATGCGGCGGGCGGGCTTGAATTGACGCGCCGGCATGGGCCGGTTACTGTCGCGGGCCTGCCCCGGCCCTGCCATGACCGATCCCCAAATCGCCGTCCTCACCGAGCGCTTGCGCCGCTTTGCCGCCGAGCGGGGTTGGCAGGCAATCGACACGCCTCACAACCTGGCGGTCGCGGTGCTGGTGGAAACGGCCGAGCTGCTGGAACACTTCCAGTGGCTGGACCAGGCGCAGAGCGCGCGCCTCTCGGAGGACAAGCGGCGCGAAGCGGAGCTGGAGATGGCGGACGTGCTGATCTTCCTGCTGCGGCTCGCCGACACCCTGGGCATCGACCTGATGGCCGCCGCGCAGCGCAAGCTCGAGATCAATGCCGCCAAGTATCCCGCCGACCGGGCGCGGGGCCGGGCGGCGAAGTACACCGAGCTGTAGATGGCGAAGCTCGATGCGGATGTTCTGATCGTCGGCGCCGGTCCGGCCGGTGCCGCAGCGGCACTCAGCCTGGCCCGTGCCGGTCTCGTGGTGACGCTGGCCGACCGCGAGCGCTTTCCTCGCGACAAGGTGTGCGGCGACGCGCTGATCCCCGATGCGATGGCGGCCCTCGAAGCTCTGGAGCTGGCGGATCCGGTGCTCGCGCAGGCCCGGCCGCTGCCGCGCCTGCGGGTCTACGCCCCGAACCGGCGTTACGTGGAAGTCGGCGGTCGGCTTGCCTGCCTGCCCCGCCGCAGCCTCGACGCGCTGCTCTGCGATGCGGCGGTGGCGGCTGGAGCGAAGCTGCTCGCTCCGGCGCGGCTGCTGCGGCTGGTGGAGGAAGGGGGCGTGGTGCGGGGTGCGGTGCTGATCGCTCGCAGTCGGGACGAGGCGAGCCCTGCATCGCCTGCTTTAGCCAGCGGGGGAGGGCCGGTTTCGGGCCGGTCGGCGACGGAATCGGATGGCCAGCGCAATGGTCAGTCCCTGGGGGACGGCGACCAGACGATTCGTGCCCGCCTCACCCTGCTCGCCACCGGTGCCGCCAGCGCTCCCCTGGAGATCGCAGGCATGTGCCTGCGCAAGCCGCCTTCCGGCTTCGCCGCGCGCGCCTATTACCGGCATCCGGGGCTGGCGCAGGAGATGGATCACCTGTGCATCTCCTTCGATCGCGGCATCCTGCCCGGTTACGGCTGGATCTTTCCCGGACCGGACGGGGTATTCAACATTGGCGCCGGTTGCTTCGACGACGGTCGGAAGACGACACGAAATGTGCGCGAGGTGTTCGATGCCTTCGTCGCCGCTTTCCCGCCGGCGCGTCGGCTGGTCACGGAAGGCGAGCCGCGGGGCGAGCTGCGGGGCGCGCCGCTGCGTACCGCGCTCAAGGGCGCGCGGCTGTGGCGGCCGGGGCTGATGGTGATAGGCGAGGCGGCCGGAACCACCTACTCCTTCAGCGGCGAAGGCATAGGCAAGGCGATGGAGTCGGGGATGATCGCCGCCGAACTGGGCGCCGACTGGATCCGACAGGGTGCCGGCGGCGAGGGGCCGGGTGCCGCCTACGAGCGCGAGATGCGGCGCCGCTTCGGCGCCCGCTTTCGCGCCTACGAGGTGGCGCAGCGCTGGCTTTCGTACCCGGCGGTGTGCGACTTCATCGCAGCGCGGGCACGCAACGGCGGCTTCGTTCGGCAACAGCTCGCCGGCATGCTCACCGAGCGCAGCGACCCGCGCCAGTTGTTTTCCCTGCGCGGCTTCGCCCGCGCGCTGCTGGGTTGAAAGGGGGGCACGACATGACGCTGACCGAACTGCGCGACAAGCTGCGCCGCTTCGCCGCCGAGCGCGACTGGGAGCGTTTCCATTCGCCGAAGAACCTGGCGATGGCGCTTAGCGCCGAGGCCGCGGAACTGGTGGAGCATTTCCAGTGGCGCAGCCAGCCCCGGCCTGAGGCGCTGGACGAGATCGGCCACGAAATGGCCGACGTGCTGATCTACCTGGTAAGGCTGGCAGACCGGCTGGATATCGATCTCCTCGCCGCCACCGAGCGCAAGATGGACATCAATGCCGGTCGGTTCCCCGCCGAATCCAAGATCTAGGTTTGGTTCCGGCTCGGCCGGGTTAGGGTTTCCTTCCTCGACCCGGCCCGCCGCAGTCGCCAGCCCGGTCACCCGCCGCGAATTCGTGCCAAGGTGGCCGAAGTTGAACGCTCATGCAGGAAGGGGATGGACACCGCCCGTCCGCCCCAGGATTGAACCTCCGGCGCGCCGACCATCCTGGCCACCGGCCAGTCGCCGCCTTTCACCAGGATGTCGGGCCGGCATTCGAGGATGCGGGCGATGGGCGTGTCTTCGTCGAACCAGGTGACCAAGTCGATACTCGCCAGCGCTGCTGCCACCGCCAGCCGGTCTTCGAGTCGGTTGATCGGTCGGTCGTCCCCCTTGCCGAGGCGCTTCACCGAGGCGTCGGCGTTCAGCGCGAGCACCAGACTCGCGCCCAGTTCCCGCGCCTGGCCGAGGTAGGTGACGTGGCCGCGGTGCAGGATGTCGAACACGCCGTTGGTGAATACCAGCGGGCGGGGCAGGCGCGCGACCCGTGCGGTCAGGTCGGCAGGTGGGCAGATTTTGGATTCGAAGGCGGGAGCGGGCAGGTCCATAGAGGGACTTACGCCGCCGCGATCTGCTTGCGGAAGCGGTTCAGTTCGCCGACGGTCTCGAACTTCTGTTCGAACAGGCTGGACAGGTTGCGCAGGATGCCGCCTATGACACGCGCTTCCCACGCCTTGTCGAAGCGGATCTGCTCCGACAGCCAGCGCTCCAGCCAGCCCGGGTCGGGCAGGCGGCTTTGCACCGTGTCCCGCGGATAAAGCTCCTTGTTGACATGCAGGTTGGTCGGGTGCAGCGGCTTGGCGCTGCGGGCGGAGCTGGCCATCAGCACGCCGATCTTGGCGAAGGCGCCGCGGGCGCCGTCGCCGAAGCGCTGGATCGCCTGCTTCATGTATTTGAGGTAGGCGCCGCCGTGGCGCGCCTCGTCGCGCGAGATCAGATCGTAGATCTGCTTGATCACCGGCTCGGTGTGCCATTCGCTGGCGCAGCGGTACCACTGGGTCAGCCGCACCTCGCCACAGAAGTGCAACATCAGGGTTTCCAGCGGCGGGGCCGGGTCGAAGTCGAAGCGCACCTCGTGCAGTTCCTCCTCGGTCGGCACCAGTTCCGGCCGGAAGCGCGACAAGTACTCCATCAGCACCAGAGCGTGCTTCTGTTCCTCGTAGAACCAGATCGACATGAACGCGGAGAAGTCCGAGTCGTCGCGGTTGTCGCGCAGGAACATCTCCGTGGCGGGCAAGGCCGACCATTCGGTGATCGCGTTCATCTTGACAGTGAGTGCCTGCTCTTCGGTGAGCAGGGCGGGGTCGAAGCGGTCCCAGGGGACATCCGTCTGCATGTCCCAGCGCGCGGTTTCCAGCGACTTGAACAGTTCGGGGTAGAGCATGGCGACCTCGGTCGGATGGCGATCGGGCGTAATGATGTAGGTTTTCGGCCCGTCTTGCCATCGTTCCCCGACTTCGCGCGGGTTCAGGACAGATCGCCTCGCCGTGTGCTGTGCCACTCGCGAAGCGCCTCCAGGGTGTCGCCGATGTCACCGATCACGCGCACACCCGGAACCTGGCGGCCGCGGTCCCGCATGGCGCCGCCTCCGGCCCAGATCGCCACCGATTCGGGCATTGCGTGGCGCAAGGTGTTCAGGGCGCTGACCGCGTTGCGTGCGGGATAGGCGGCACTGAAGGAAAGCGCCACCACGTCCGCCGCACTGGCGATGGCCGCAGCGCGGATGTCGGACAGCGGTGTGCGGGTCCCAAGGGAGACGCACTGAGCGCCATCCGCCACCAGCAGGGCTTCGGCCATCAACAGACCGAGCCCGTGTTCCTCCTCCGGCAGCGTGGTGAGCAGCACCCGCGGCCGGTGCGCGCCCACCAGATGGGCGTTGATGGCGCCGCGCAGCACGTTCTGGATCTGCTCGGTGTAGAGGTGCTCCTCGAACACCTCCATCTCGCCGCGCATCCAGGCCTCGCCGATGTGGGTGTTGAAGGGTGCGACGATGTCCAGGACAAAGCGCTGCAAGCCCTGCTTCATCAACAACTGGCTCAGCACGGCCCGCAGTTCCTCCGCACGATGCTGGCGGATCAGGGGCAGCAGCAGGTCGAACGCCTCACTGGCACCGGCCTTGGCTGGCGGGGTGCCATGGTGTTCGAGCATGGCAGCGAGTTCGTCCGCCGGCGTCGCCATGAGCTTGCCCGGGCGCCACCCCTGATCCAGCAGACGCTTGATCAGGCGCAGTTTCTCGACCTGGTCGGGGGGGTAGGCGCGCTCTCCGAGAGCGTCTCGTCCGGGTAGCGGGAAGCCGTAGCGGCGTTCCCAGACCCGCAGCGTGTCCTTGGAGAGCCCGGTGTCGCGTTCCACCGCGCTGATGGGTAAGGCCGGCATTTCGTCTAAGTGATTGTTCATTTTGTCCAGGACAGACCATTGACAAACTTGGATAGTGGCGGTATGGTAACGTCTCAATCCATTATTGTCCAGGACAAACATCATGAATGCACGAGCCCGAGCAATCGATCCGACAACCTCCCGGCGGCGCTGGCTGGCTGCTTCCCTGATGCTGTTCAGCCTTGCGGCACTGCTTGCGGTGCAATTGGCGGGCGCGGCCCAGTCGGGCATTGCCACGGTTGCAGGCAAGTGCATCGACTTGCGGCAAGCCCAGCAGCCGGCGCAGGCTACAGCGAGCGCCGAAGCCGATCCGGCGCTGGAGCGGCTGATCGCCCTGCATCACAGCGCGACCCGCCTGTCCGCTGCGCCGCTGCCGCCGCATTCCGGCCACTGACTCTTGCGCGCCGACCCTACAGCCATGTTCTTTCCCAATCGCTTCCTCACCGTCCTCGGGTTGGCGACCGGCCTGTCGTTCTCCGCTGGCGTCGCAGCCTGCCCCGAACTTCTGAACCGAGGCTTCGAGCCACTCACCGGCGGTGCCGAGCGTTCCCTGTGCCAGTACCAGGGCAAGGTGGTGCTGGTGGTGAACACCGCCAGCGAATGCGGCTTCACGCCTCAATACGAGGGACTGGAGGCGCTCCACCGCAAGTTTCGGGACCGGGGCCTGGTGGTGCTGGGTTTTCCGTCCAACGATTTCGGCAACCAGGAACCGGGCAGCGAGCGCCAGATCGCCGAATTCTGCCGGCTCAACTACGGCGTCAGCTTCCCAATGTTCGGCAAGACGGTGGTTTCAGGCCCCACCGCGGATCCCCTGTATGTCGCGCTGGGCCGCGCCACGGGCGAAGTGCCGCAATGGAACTTCCACAAGTATCTGATCGACCGCAGCGGCGCTCGGGTGCAGAGCTTCCCGACCCGCGTCGCGCCGGAAAGTCAGTCGCTGGTGAGCGCCGTGGAGCGCGCGCTGGCGGCGCAGTGATCCCCCGGACCGCAACGAGACATCACATCAGGAGACAGCATGAACGCACCGGATAGATTTTTCCTGCCCGACATCCAGTCCGCCGCCGACACGCGCCAGCTCGCCATCCAGCGCGTCGGCGTCAAGGGCCTGCGCTACCCGATGACGGTGCGCGGCGCCGACGGCGCCGCCGTCGCCACCGTGGCCACGCTGGCGATGACGGTGGCGCTGCCGCCCGAGGTCAAGGGCACCCACATGTCGCGCTTCGTCGAACTGCTGGAAGCGAGCCGTGACGCCCTCACGCTGAACGGCCTGCGCGCCATGTGCGGCGAAATGCTGGACCGCCTCGACGCGACCGCCGGCCGCATCGAGGTGAGCTTTCCCTACTTCCTGCGCAAGCAGGCTCCGGTCTCCGGGGTTGAAAGCCTGCTCGACATCGACGCCGGCGTGGTGGTGGAAAAGCTCGCGCGCAAGCCGCTGCGCATCACGCTCAAGGTGACGGTGCCGGTGACCAGCCTGTGCCCCTGCTCGAAGAAGATCTCCGCCTACGGCGCCCACAACCAGCGCTCCCACATCACGCTGAGCGCCGAACTGCGGCGCGACGTGGCGATCGAGGAACTGGTACGCATGGCGGAGGAGGAGGCCTCCTGCGAGGTCTATGGCCTGCTCAAGCGCCCCGACGAGAAATATGTGACCGAGCGCGCCTACGACAACCCCAAGTTCGTCGAGGACCTGGTGCGCGACATCGCGCTGCGCCTCAGGGGCGACGCGCGCATCGCGCGCTGGACGGTGGAGTCGGAGAACTTTGAGTCCATCCACAACCATTCTGCGTACGCGCTCATAGAAGGCGAAAACATCTAAGGGTGATGTCATGGAACGTATCGCAGTCGTCGGTTCGGGAATCTCGGGGCTCGCCGCGGCCTGGCTGCTGTCGCGCCGCTACCGGGTGACGCTGTTCGAGGCGGAGCGACGTCTCGGCGGCCACTCCCACACCGTGGCCGTCTCGCTGGACGGGAAAGCCTTTCCGGTGGATACCGGCTTCCTGGTGTTCAACCATCGCACCTATCCCAATCTCACCGCCCTTTTCGAAACACTGGGCGTGCAGACCGTGGCGAGCGAGATGAGTTTCTCGGTCAGCCTTGCAGAACCGCGGCTGGAGTGGGCCGGCAGCAGTCTCACCTCCCTCTTCGCCCAGCGCCGCAATCTGATGCGGCCGCAGTTCTGGTCCATGCTTCAGGACATCCTGCGCTTCAACCGGGAGACGTCACTGCTGGCACGGGAAGGCGCCGCCGTTCCCTGGTCGTTGCAGGAGTACCTCGACCGCGAGGGCTACGGCCGCCCCTTTCGCGACTGGTACCTGCTGCCCATGGCGGCGGCGATCTGGTCCTGCCCGACCGGCCAGATGCTCGAATACCCGCTCTCCACTTTCGTGCGCTTCTGCCACAACCATGGGCTGCTGCAAATCTTCGACCGGCCACAGTGGCTCACGGTGGGCGGCGGCTCGCGCGAGTACGTGGCGCGCATGGCACAGGCACTGGATGACGTTCGGCTTGGTACGCCGGTGATCGGCCTGCGGCGCGACGAGACAGGAGTCAGTCTCCAGACGGCGGCGGGCAGCGAGCGCTTCGATCATCTGGTACTCGCCTGCCACTCAGACCAGGCGTTGCGGCTGATCGGCAACACGGCGAGCGGCCGCGAACTGGCACTGCTGGAGTCGATCCGTTACCAGCCCAATCGGGCCGTGCTGCACCACGACCCCCTGCTGCTGCCTTCGCGCCGCGCCGCCTGGGCGGCTTGGAACTACTCAGCCGGCGCGGGGGAGCCGGGGACGCAGCCGGTTTCGGTGTCCTACCTCATCAACCGGCTGCAGCCGCTGCCCGTAGCTGCGCCGGTGGTGGTAAGCCTGAATCCCCACGTCGAACCGCGGCCGGACTACCGGATCGCCGATTTCGAGTACGACCATCCGGTCTTCGACCGCGGCGCCATCGCCGCACAGCAGCGACTGCCGGAGCTCCAGGGGTGGCGCCGCACCTGGTTCTGCGGCGCCTGGACCGGCTACGGTTTCCACGAGGACGGGCTCAATTCCGCGCTGGCCGTCTCCGCGGCCCTCGGGGTCGAGGCGCCCTGGAAAAATTCCGCCTCTATCCCGGCGGAACCGGAACTGAGGGCAGCATGAAGGTCGAGCGCATGCGATCAAAACGCGGACGGGCGACGTGAGCTCCCTCTTAGAGCCTGCGGTGTGTTTCGGCAGCGTGTTGCACGTGCGCCACCTTCCGGTGCGCCACCGCTTCGTCTATCCCATGTTCTTCCTGAGGCTGCCTTTGTCGCGTCTCGACAGCCTGGGAGGCGCGCTGCTCGGCATAGACCGGCCGCGGCCCATGAGCCTGCAACGGCGCGATCACGGGCCGCGCAACGGCGAGCCGCTGCTGCCCTGGATCCGCGACCTGTTGCGGTCCGAGGGCCTGGATTATGTCGATGGCGAGGTGGTGCTCCAGACGCTACCGCGCATCCTGGGCTACGTCTTCAACCCCGTCAGTTTCTGGTTCTGCCACGACCGCGGCGGTGTCCTTCGCGCCGTGCTGTGCGAGGTGAGCAACACTTTCGGCGAGCACCACAACTACCTCGTCGTCCACGAGGACGGCCGGCCCATTGCCGCGACGGACACGATCCGCGCGCGCAAAGTGTTCCATGTCTCGCCCTTCTTCCCGGTGCGCGGCGAGTATCGCTTCCGCTTCGGCACGGCGTCCGGTCGCAGCAGCGCCGCGATCGACTACCACGAGGAGGGCAGGCGCCTGCTCACGACGCGCCTGACCGGACAGGTCCAGCCGCTGACGGCCGCGGCGCTGACTCGCGCGCTGCTGCGCTTCCCCCTGCAAACCTTCGGCGTGGTGGCGCGCATCCACTGGCAGGCGCTGCGCCTGTGGCTCAAGCGCGTGCCCTTCTTCAGAAAACCCGAACCGCCCCTACAGGAGATAACACGATGAATTCCGCCAGCCATGCCCTGGATCGCTGCCCCCACCCGGCCCCTCCCCCGCGCGCGGGGGAGGGGGAGGATGCGAGTGCCCGGTGGTCCGGACTGGGCGATGCGGAGACCGCCCGGCGCGGCGCGCCGCTTCGTCCCGCCTGCGCCCGTGCGTTGATCGGGCTGCTGGACAGTGTCCGAGGCGGTCGCCTGGCACTGACTTTGCCCGATGGCGATCGCATCGGCCTCGGCAGCGGCAGCTTCACCCTGGAGGTCCATGTGAGCGACTGGCGCGCCTTCGACGCGGTGCTGGCCGCGGGCGACATCGGCTTCGCCGAGGCCTACATGGACGGCCACTGGGATACCCCGGATCTGCCACGCCTGCTCACCCTGCTGGCGCAAAACCGCGCCGCTCTCCAGCGCGCCATTTTCGGCCAGGCCTGGCGCCTGCTGCCGCAGCGCCTGCTGCACCTGCTGCGCGCCAATACCCGGTTCGGCAGCCGGCGCAATATCGCCGCGCATTACGACCTCGGCAACGATTTCTACCGGCTGTGGCTGGATGCCGGCATGACCTACTCCAGCGCACTGTTCGGGGCGGACGAGACTCTGTCCCTGGAAGCGGGCCAGACTGCCAAGTACCGGCGCATCTGCGAGCGCCTCGGTGTCCGGCCCGGCGACCAGATCCTCGAGATCGGCTGCGGCTGGGGCGGCTTCGCTGAAGTGGCCGCGACGCAGTATGGCGCCGCGGTGCACGGGCTGACTTTGTCGCAACGCCAGCTCGAATACGCCCGGCAGCGCGCCCGCACCGGCGGCTGGGCCGACCGCGCGCGCTTTGAACTGCAGGACTACCGCGACGCCGAAGGCCGTTACGACCACATCGTGTCGATCGAGATGTTCGAGGCGGTGGGCGAGCGCTACTGGCCGCGCTACTTCCGTCGCCTGCGCGAACTGCTGCGCCCCGGCGGCGGCGCCCTGGTCCAGACCATCACCATTGCCGACGAGCACTTCGACCGCTACCGCAGCGGCACCGACTTCATCCAGCGCTATATCTTTCCCGGTGGCATGCTGCCCGCGCCCGGCCGCTTCACCGCCCTGGCACGGCGCGGCGGCTTCGAGGTGGCGGACGACCTCGCTTTCGGCCCGGACTACGCGCGCACCCTGGCGTTGTGGCTGGAACGCTTCGACCAGCAGATCGAGGCGGTGCGCGCGCTGGGCTACGGGGCGCGTTTCGAGCGCATGTGGCGGCTCTACCTCGCCTACTGCGAAGCGGGATTCCGCTCCGGCTCGACGGATGTACACCAATACCACCTGGTGCCGATGCGGCCATGAAACGCCTTTTCCTCCTCGGCCTGCTCGTGATGATGTTCGCTTCCGCCGCCCGCGCCTCCCTGCCGGCGGAGCTGCAGTCGCTGTCGCCCCCTGTGCAGTGGCGCGCCCTCGGCCAAGGCGATCTGCGCTGGTTCGGTTTCAAGGTCTATCGTGCCCAGCTCTGGGTCGGCGGCGAGCGCTTCAGCAACGACCAGCCCTTCGCCCTGGCCCTGACCTACGCCCGCGACTTCGATGGCGACAGCCTGGTGGCCACCAGCGTCAGCGAGATGGAGCGCCTGGGCTGGGGCAACGAGGCGGTACTCGCGCGGTGGCGCGTCGACCTGGAGCGAGTGTTTCCCGACGTCCGTGAAGGCGACACCATCGTTGGCGTAAGCCTGCCGGGCCGCGGTGCGCGCTTCTATCACCAGGGCCGCAATCGCGGCGAAATCGCCGACGCGGAGTTCGCTCGCGCCTTCTTCGCCATCTGGCTCGACCCGCGCACCCGCGTCCCCGACCTGCGCACGCAACTGCTGGGTTCGCCATGATCAACGCGATGCCGCGTAGTTCTCTCGCGGCCTACGGTGTGCTCGGGCTGCCGCTGGCCTTTGCCGCCCTGCCGGTCTATGTGCACGTGCCCAAGCTGTACGGCGACGCCCTCGGCCTGTCCCTCGGGCTGGTCGGGGCGGTGCTGCTTGCAGTGCGTCTGTTAGACGCCGTCATCGATCCGCTGCTCGGAAGCTGGAGCGACCGCATCGGCCGCCGGCGGTTGCTCATCGCCGCGTCGCTGCCCCTGCTGGCGCTGGGCATGCTGGGCCTGCTTGCCCCGCCGGCGAATCTCGTCGGCCCCGCCTGGCTGGCACTGACTTTGACGGTGGTATACCTCGGCTTCTCGCTGGCGAGCATCAACTATCACGCCTGGGGCGCAGAGCTTTCCGAACTGCCCCACGAGCGCACCCGCATCACCGCCGCGCGGGAGGGCTTCGCGCTGGCGGGGGTCATCACGGCTTCGCTGGCGCCGACGCTGATGGCCGGCGACATGCAGCAGGGCCTGGCACGGCTCGCCTATGTCTTCCTGCCCTTGCTGCTGTTTGCCGCCCTGGCCACGCTGCTCGCGGCGCCGGCCGGGCGCAGCGCCGCGGCACAGCACGGCTCCATAGTCAGCGTCATCAAGGCGCCGCTCGCCAACGCCGGCTTCCGCAGTCTGCTGGCGATATTCGCGGTGAATGGCATCGCGGCGGCGGTGCCCGCCACGCTGGTGCTGTTCTTCGTCGCCGACGTGTTGCAACTGGAAAGCCATGCCGGCCTGTTCCTCGGCCTTTACTTCCTTAGCGGCGTGCTCGCGCTGCCGCTGTGGGTCGCGGCCTCGCGCCGCGCCGGCAAGGCCATGGCCTGGGCGGCGTCCATGCTGCTGTCGGTGGCGGTGTTCGTCTGGGCCTGGTTCCTCGGCCCCGGCGACCTGCTGCCCTTTGCCCTGATCTGCGTGCTCTCCGGCGCGGCCCTCGGGGCGGACCTGGCGCTGCCGCCTTCGATGCTGGCCGACGTCATGGATGCCGACGCCCGCGGCGCTACCGGTGCGACCGGCGGCGCCTACTTCGGCCTGTGGAACTTCATCACCAAGCTCAACCTGGCGCTTGCCGCTGGCATCACCCTGCCGCTGCTGGCGCTGCTGGGCTACGTTCCGGGCGCGGCCCAGGGCGGCGGCACGCAGAGCCTGTCGGCGGTGTATTCGCTGCTGCCGGTGGTCCTCAAACTGCTGGCGCTTGGGCTGTTGTGGCGTACGGTAAGGAGAATGGCGTGAGGCACGCAATTAAGAAACTGGCGTTGATGGCTGTGGCAGTGGCGACCCTCGCCGGCTGCGCGTCGGTGGATGTCGAGCGTTACCGCGCCGAGAAGCCGGTGCTGGATCTCAAGCGCTACTTCGACGGCACCGTCGATGCCTGGGGCATGTTCGAGGATCGTTCCGGCGCGGTGATCAAGCGCTTTACGGTGCGCATAGACGCAAGCTGGAAGGGCGATGTGGGCACCCTGGACGAGCATTTCGTCTATTCCGACGGCACGACGCAGCGCCGGGTGTGGACCATCACCCGGCTCGGCGAGGGACGCTATCGCGGCACCGCCGACGACGTGGTGGGCGAGGCCAGCGGCGAGGCGGCAGGCAATGCCCTGCGCTGGCGCTACGTCATGGCGCTGCCGGTGGACGGCAAGACCTACCACGTGGACTTCGACGACTGGATGTATCTGGTCGACGACCAGGTGATGCTCAACCGTTCGCTTATGAGCAAGTGGGGCTTCCGGTTGGGCGTGGTGTCGCTGAGCTTCAAGCGGCGATCGCCGTGAATGCGAAGCTGAGCGAGTGGCGCGGTCGCCGCGTCTGGATCGTCGGCGCCTCCAGTGGCATCGGCGCCGCGCTGGCAGATGCATTGCTGGCGCAAGGCGCCCAGGTGGCGATGTCGGCGCGCAAGGCCGAAGCGCTGCGCCAGCGCGAACAGGCGAATCCCCTGGCCTGGGCTCTGCCGCTGGACGCGACGCGGGCCGACGAGATCGCCGCCACCTGGGAGCAGATTGTCGCCCGATGGGGCGGGGCAGATCTCGTGGTATGCATGGCGGGCACCTACGCGCCGCTGCGCGCCTGGGAACTCAGTGCGGAGGCGGCGCGGGCGACGGTGGAGGCGAATCTGCTTAGCGCGATGAACGTCGCGGCGGCAGTTCTGCCCGAATTCCTGCGCCGCGGCGCCGGGGCCATCGCCCTGGTTGCCAGCGTCGCCGGTTACGGCGGCCTGCCCAAGGCGCTGGTCTATGGGCCGACCAAGGCGGCGCTGATCAACTTCGCCGAGGCGCTGTATCTCGACCTCCAGCCCAAGGGCATATCGGTGTTCCTGATCTGCCCCGGCTTCGTCGCCACGCCGCTCACCGCGCAGAACGAATTCCGCATGCCGGCGCTTATTCAGCCAGACGAGGCGGCGCGGCGCATCCTCGACGGCCTCGCCAGCGGTCGCTTCGAGATCCACTTTCCGCGCCGCTTCACCCTGGCGCTCAAGCTGCTGCGGCTGCTGCCCTACAGCCTGTACTTTCCCGCCGTGCGGCGTATCACCGGAGCATGAGCGAACATCTCGATCGACTGGTGGCGTTCTACGAAACCCTGGCGCCGGCAAGTGTCGAACGGGTGCGCGAACTCTACGCGGCCGACGCCTGGTTCAAGGATCCGTTCAACGAGGTGCGGGGTGCCGCGGCGATCGAGCGCATCTTCCGCCACATGTTCGATCAGGTGAAGGCGCCGCGCTTCGTCGTCACGGAACGTATCGAGGCCGGACACGGCGTGATGCTCACCTGGGAGTTCCGTTTTGATGCGCGCGTGCGCGAACAGTGCGTGCGCGGCGCGAGCCACCTGCGCTTCGATGCCGACGGCCGCGTCGCTTATCACCGCGACTACTGGGATGCCGCCGAGGAGCTCTACGCCAAACTGCCGTTGCTCGGGGCGCTGATGCGACGCCTGCAGAAGGCGCTGCGCGCGCCCCAGGCCTGACGCTACTTGGGCGTCGAGGCCGGCACCGCTTCCGGAGGTCGGTTGTCGAGCTGGCGCGCCTGCTCAGGGCTGACGTACTCGAAGATCTTCACCACCTTCTTGACACCGCCGGTGGTGCGGGTGACTTCGGTGGCGGCGTCGCCTTCGGCCTGCGTCACCAGGCCCATCAGATACACGGTCCCCGCTTCGGTCACCACCTTGACATGGTTGGGGGAGAAGCCCTTCGCCTGGACGAAGCGGGACTTGACCTGGGAAGTGATGTAGGTGTCGTTGCTCTGGGCCGACACATCGCTGACCGCCGCGACCTGCAGCTCGTTGGTGACGTTGCGCACGTTGGGCAACTGCCGCACGAGTCGTTCGGCTTCGCCGCGCGTTGCCTCGTCCGGCACCTGGCCCGTCAGGAGCACATTACGATTGTAGCTCGTCGGACTCACATCGCCCCGCCCGGCGAGGCGCTCGCCAATGACATTGCGGGTCTTCCACTCGATGGTCTCGTCCTCGTAGTAGGCGCCGGAACTGCGGCGATCGACGATCATCAGCGTGCCGGCGCCGATGCCTACCGCCACCAGGGGAACGCAGCCGGACAGGCCGGATGCGGTAGCCGCGACCAGCGCGGCAGCAAGTACGGAATGTTTCAGGTTCATGGTTCGACTCCGAGTAGCAGGCTGTCGATGCCGTCGCACAGGCAATGCAGCGTCAGCAGGTGAACTTCCTGGATGCGAGCCGTGCGCTGGGCCGGCACGCAGATATGCACGTCGCCCTCGCGCAGGATTTCGCCGATGCGGCCGCCCCCGCGCCCGGTGAGCGCGACCACCTTGACCTCGCGCTCGTGGGCCGCCTCGATGGCGGCGGCGACGTTGGGCGAGCCGCCGCTGGTGGAAATCGCCAGCAGCACGTCATTGGGCAGGGCCAGGGCGCGCACCTGCTTGGAGAACACCTGATCGAAGGCGTAGTCGTTGGCGATGGAAGTCAGCGTCGAGGTATCGGTGGTCAGCGCGAGGGCGGCAAGCCCTGGACGCTCCATCTCGAAGCGGTTGAGCAGTTCCGCCGCGAAGTGCTGGGAATCGGCCGCCGATCCGCCGTTGCCGCAGGCCATGATCTTGCCATTGGCAAGCAGGCTCGCGACCATCAGTTCGACCGCCTCGGCGATGGGCCCGGCGAGGGCCTCGACCGCATCGAGCTTGGTCTGGGCGCTGTCCTGAAAGTGCTGGGAGATGCGGGCGACGAGATTCATTGGCGACCGATTCTAGCATGGGGCCATCGGCCTGCCAGAGTCGCCGCGGCACGACACACAGCGCGACTCTCCCCGGCCAGACGACTGCACGATGTGAACGGCCCAGGACAAACGCATCAAGGTCGCAGAACGGTTCCCTCGCCCCGCTTGCGGGGCGAGGGGCAGGGTGAGGGGGCGTTGACGATTGCCAGAGGCTGATCCGATCGACGCGATTACCTTTCCTCCCGACATCTCCCCCGAATGCCGGGGAAGGGCGCGAATCGGTACGCGATTCAGGGCGTTTCGCCCGGGACCCGTCTGGTGACCTCCCGAATCGCTGCAAGCCCTTGCTGTTGCGGGTGTTCTTCGCGTTCTTCGCCGATGAACTGCGCTTTCCAGGACGAATTGCTCTACGGCATCTCAACGATCAACGGGCGCGCCGCCCCGTCAGCGCCGGCTATTCCAATTCAACTGCCGAACCGCTCCGCCAGCCCCTCAAGCGTGATGTTCTCCGCAATCTCGTCATGCGGAATCAGCACGTAGCGCCACGGCTTGCCGCCATAACTCGCCGTATGGTCTGAAGCATTCGCGCACCACTTGACGGCGGCTTCCTTCTTGGCAATGACAATCGCGTCTGTTAGCTCCGTGCGCTTCTTGGGTTCCAGCATATAGATCGTTGCGACCGCTTCAGCCACGAAGTCAGGCTGATATTCCGGATGATCCGGCCCGTTCTGGTAGTAGATCTGGAACTGGCCCTTGGCGGGCTTGAACCACTTGAGTGAGTCGCGCTCCAGAATCACCGCCAGCTTGCGTTCCGAATCGGAATCGAATTTCTGCACCGCATAGAGGCAACGCTGGAAGCCGCCAAACAGGTACTTCGCCATGTTGCTCTTGTCGGCCGGCTCCACCCGGTAGTTGGCAGTCGGTTCCTGTACGGAATGAGAGTAGGCGCTCTGTTTCAGTTCGGTGTAGCCCTTGCTGATTTTTACCTCGTAGCCGGCTACGTCTTCCCAGTAATGGGCCTGCATTTGGGCATGGATGAATCGCGCAATGTCGCGCTGGTAGCAGCGCAGCACCTTGCGGGTGTCCTCCTCGGACAGGTAGCCCTTGAAATGCTGCACGGTCTGCGCGGCCAGGTCGTAGAGCAGATCGGCGTGCTCGTCGTAGGAAACATCGTCGAAATCCACCAGGCCGCTGACGACATAGTCTTCCAGTCGCGCTTCGTCGATGCCGCCACGGCCTACCAACACTACGTCAAGCTGGTTCGTGCGCAGGTGCTGAATCCATAGGTCTTCAGACACCGCCGGGTACTTCAGCGCGGCGAGGTCGAGCGTAAAAGCTTTGAAGCCGGATATCACTTCGCCCTTGGGCACCACCAGGATGCGCGGGATGTCGATGGTCTGCTGCGTGACCAGTTCGACGGTTTTCGCTACGACAGCGGCGAAGTCCGGCTTCTCCGTCACTCCCTCCAGTTCCAATTGAGTCGGCTGATGCTGTTCCTCGACCGCCTTGACGATTGCGGCCTGGATTTCGGGTTTCTTCAGGTACTCGATGGTGGGCAGTGTCTGTGGCTGGTCTTCCAGCTTGCGGATGACCGCATAGGTGATCTGCGCGACTTTCTGCTCTTCCGGTTTTGTGAAGACCGGTTCCTGATCCTGCCCGGCCACGGTCGTGCTGCTGGTGGCATGGGCAGGCGTCAAACCCAGTTTGGTGGCCAGTTGCGATTGCGACACCACCGTGGCGGTTCGCTGCGCGAGATCGTCCGAGTCCAGCACGACTGCCTGCAGGTGGATCGCCGAATCGGGCCTGTTGGCCTCGGCGATGATCTCCTGAAACTTGTCATGGGCAACGATGTTCAGCCGATCCACGGCGAGAACGCCGGTGCGCTTGCCATAGGGCAGGCGCAGGCCGCGCCCGATGGACTGCTCGATCAGGATGCGAGCATTCGCGGCGCGCAATGGCACGATGGTGTAGAGGTTGGTGACGCCCCAGCCTTCCTTGAGCATGTTGACGTGAATCACGATTTCCGTCGGCTCGTCGGTGTGCTCCACCTTGAGCAGGCGGCCGATCATCTCCTCTTCCTCCGCGCCGGTCTTGCTCGAATCGACCTGGATGACCTTGTCGCGGTAGCGCCCTTCGAAGAAGTTGTCGGACTTGATCAGCTCGGAAAGTTGCCCCGCATGGGTCACGTCGCGGGCGATCACCAGCAGGAAAGGCTTGACGATGGGCTTGTCGCTCTCGCGGGCGTAAGTCTCCAGCTCCACCTTCACGCTTTCGTGCAGGCGCACACCGTCTTCGAGCTTCAGCCGCTCGATCTCCTCGGCCGACATGCCCGCCGGGTTGAAGTTCTTGCGCGTGACCACCGCCGGCTCCTTGACGAAACCATCGGCCATGGCGCGGCCCAAGGGGTAATCGACGATCACGTTCTTGAAGGCCAGCGCGCCGCGCGGGGTCTCGACAAACGGCGTGGCGGTCAGCTCCAGCCCAAGGATCGGCTTCAGCTCGTTGATGGCGCGAATCCCCGCGCTGGCGCGGTAGCGGTGCGACTCGTCCATCAGCATCACCAGATCGGGCAAGCCGGCCAGATAGTCGAAGTAACTCTCGCCGATGTATTCTGAAAGCCGCTTGATGCGCGGCGACTTGCCTCCCCGAACCTCCGAGTTGATCTTGGAAATGTTGAAGATGTTGATCCGCACGCCGCCGAAGAGCGTGCCGCTGCGCGGGTCATGCTGGTCGTAGTTGTCGCCGGTGATGATCGATGGCGCGTTGACGGCGAATTCGGCGATGCCCCGGAACACGTACTTGGGATGGTTGCGCTCGCTGAAGTCGGCGATCAGCTTGTTGTAGATCGTCAGGTTCGGCGCCAGCACGAAGAAGTTGTCGATGCCGTGCGCCAGGTGCAGATAGCTGATGAAAGCGCCCATCAGCCGCGTCTTGCCGACGCCGGTGGCCAGCGCGAAACACAGCGAGGGGAAGTCGCGCTCGAAGTCCGTCACCGACGGGAACTCGCTGCGGATCGCCTCCAGCATGGCCGCAACATCCGCCCCCTTGCCGGGCGGCGCAATCTCCGTAATGCGGTCGAGAATTTCCAGCGAACGGCGTTGCGGCGGGCGCAGGGACAGGCGGCCGGCGATGGCGTTGACGTGGCGGTTCATCTTTCAGTACCCCGGCCTTTCAAGAGCTATATATACTTCGTCCATGGGCTCAAAACTGACCGCGGCCAACCCGTATCTGCGCGATCCGAAAGTGCGAGAACGCACCGTGGTCGCGTCCGTCTCCACCTCGTCGGCCATCGAGGGCATACGCGCGCCCTTCAAGCAGGCATCGAGCGCCAGCGGTAGCCCGCGCGCTCCCAAAGGCCGCGCCATCACGAAGAAGTCCTAGCCAGCGAGCGCAGGGTCCGCGCGATCACGCCGCGGAATACTTCCGTCATCGGCGCGTAGTCACGACCCAAAGCGGCATGCACCGCCGCGATGTACTGCCGCTTTTTCTCGCCGCGTATGCCGCCGAAGTTCAAGGCCGGCAATCCGGCCTGCAGACCCATCAGCATCGCCAGCAGACGCGCACAGCGCCCATTCCCCTCGCGAAACGGATGAATCAGGATCAGCTCCGCATGCACCACTGCCAACGCCTGCGCCTGCTGGTCAACCGTCTCGAAACGGCATGGCGTGTACTCGTGCAAGGGGCCACGTTCGAGTTCCTGCATCAGCCTCGGCACCTGGTTGGCCGCGGCGAACATGAAATCCCCCTTCCCGATATTGACGTGCCGGAACTCGCCCGCCCAAACATAGATGTCGCCAAGCCATAGCCGGTGCATGTGCTGGATGTCGTCCGCGGTAAAGCGTTGCTCCAGTTGCGTCTCGTCGATCATGCGCTGCGTGGTTGCGAGCAAGGAATCGGATTCACGACACGCCATTTCGCGCGCCGACATGATCCCCAGCAGGTTGCGCAACACCCGGCCCCGCGAACCAGGCTCGAATTCCGCCTCCGGTCCATGAGCACTGTAGCGATCAGACACGCTCAACCCGCCTTTCCGATTCTTGTGCTGCTTCGCCGCATGACTCGGTCGATTCTCCACGCGATGCGTGGAGAATCGACCGATGTTGAATCGATGCCAGCGATTTCCGACACACCGTATCGGAAATATGTTCTCCCAGCGAGTTAACTGGGTTCGCCATTCATCCCTCCATCGCCGCCGAACAGCGCCTGTTGGCCTGGCTTGGGCGGCTCCTTGGGCAGGTTCTCCACCTGCAAGGAGTAATCGTCGTGCCCCCACTCGCAGCGCGACAGTACCTGCTTGGGAATCTTCTTCACCGTCAGGTTGGGGTAGGCATCCGCCTTGGCGCGGAAGGCGGTGCAGAGAACCAAGAGCGAGCGCTCCGGCCCCACCTCGTCGGCAAGCTGCTGCAACTGCTCGTGGGTCAGGCTGGCCGTGGTGACATAGACGAAATCCCGCTCGGTGGAATGGCCGTGCTGCCAATACACCGCATCGGACGGCGCATAGGCGAAGCCCTCCAGCTTGCATAGTGCCTCGGCGAGCATGGCGGCGTTGTAGTCGTGATGGATGACCCAGTTGCCCCACTTGTCTTTTTCCAGCAGCGAGGGCGCAAGGCGGTAATAGCGGAAGCCGCCGCCTCCTTTCCAGCCGACAGCCTCGGTGATGCCGCCGGGGTCTGCGCCGTCGATGACCTTTTGCAGGCGCGGAATGATGTGGGTATGGCAGTGCTCGCCCAGCTCGACCATGATCCAGCGCCGGCCCATCTTGTGGGCGACGGCGCCGGTGGTGCCGGAGCCGGCGAAGGAGTCGAGGACGAGGTCGTTGGGGTTGGTCGCAATACGAACGATGCGTTGTAGTAGGCGCTCCGGCTTAGGTGTCGGGAATATGTCCTCGCGGCCTGAGATGCGCGTTATCTCCTGCTTCGCCTCGCGGTTATTGCCGACCTCCTCATCCAACCACACCGTCGTAGGTACAAGCTCGCCCAGTTCCGATCTAAACCTCTTTCGGAAAGGAAAGGTTCGTCTGGTCTCTCCCCACCAAACCCTATTGTCAGAGACGAGATCATCGAAAGTCGCCTTTGAAATGCTCCACCACCGATTCGAGCGGGGAGAAAACACGTCACCATGAGGGCCAACCACATTATAGTTTCCATCCGCATACGGCTTTGCAGCGGTTAAGTCGGATCGACGCCAAGCCCGGACTGTCGTTGTCAGGATTCCAAAACTCGGCATCGCTTGCCGCGGTGCGATCAACCTTGTTCCGCTGCCACTTGGTAAGATCGCGGGCGAAGACCAAAACAAAATCGTGATCGGCTGAAAGGTGTTGAGCGGAGTTGTTCCTTGCATGGAGCTTTTGCCAGACGACGGTCGAGACAAAATTCGCCCGCCCAAACACCTCATCACACAGCACCTTGAGGTAATGGCACTCGTTGTCGTCAATGGTGATCCACAGCGAGCCATCGTCCGACAGCAGCCGCTTGATGATCTCCAGCCGGTCGCGCATCAGCGACAGCCAGATCGAATGCTCCAACCCGTCGTCGTAGTGCGTGAACGCGCTGCCGGTGTTGTACGGCGGGTCGATGAAGACGCACTTCACCTTGCCGGAAAACTCTCCCTCCAGCGCCTTCAAAGCCAGCAAGTTGTCGCCGAAGATCAGCCGGTTGTCAAATAAGTCAGCGCTGGCGACACGGTGCTTCGCGTGGTAACTCTTTGCCGGGTCTTCCAACAGAATGCGCGGCTCCAGCTTCGGCCGATTCTCCTTGCCGATCCAGGTGAGTTCGAGCTTCTGTTTCTTGCTCATATTGCAGGTCGCTGTCTCATTGCACCGCCGCGAGGCAATCGGCCCAAATCTGCGGATGCTGCTGGCGCAGATCACTAAACGGTGCGAAGATCTGGCCGGCTCCTCTAAAACACCACGGCAACAGTCCGTGATCGTCGGCGTCCTGCAAGGCGCCCACCAGCACAGGAGCCGTCGTGACCCCGGTCGCCAGTGCTGCTTGCAGAATGCCGGTGAGGCGCCGATACGTGCTCACGTATCCCGCCGCGATCGCCTCGCGACAGTCGAGTCGCAGCACCTCCACAGTATTCGCCCCCTTCGTAGACCAATTGTTGGAAGCAAGGTCAAAGCGCGCGGTCAAATTGCCGGTGTCCGGGTCGAAGTCGAGGTGCTGCCAAGGGTCTTCGGCCGTTGGGTCGATGAGCAACGGGCGACGGTTCGCCATCGGAAACTGACTACCCTTGAAGCGGCCGCACTCCGTACAACACAGCAGCATGTTTGGCCACTGGAAGGCACGGCCCGGAAAACGTGCCTTCGGCCGAAAGTGATCGATGTCGCTGCCGTGCGAGTCAACGCAATACATGCAACGCTCACGCGCCCCCATCGTCTGCTGCAGCATCTTTAGTACGGTTCCGACAGCCTTGGTCTGGCGGGCAGACTTCCAGTCGCGTTCGATGTCCAGCGTCTTCAAGCCACGATGCAGGTTCGCCGCTGCTTGCCTCCAATTCAGATACTGCTGGGCCTTCTGGGGCAGTGCGGGTCGCGTGACTCGCCGCATGGGTCAAGGCTCCTCGCCCGTGACCGCGAACATATCAAGCTGCTTGGCCCGCCCCTTTTCCTCCTTGGTCAACTGGCCGCCTGCCCGTTGCTTGGACATCAGCTTTGCGTACTCGGCACGACCTTCCACTGCTCTGGGCGAGCGTGTGTTCTGAAGTCCGAATGCCGGTGTGAGCAAGATGGTGTCCGGACGGGAAGTGATCACGGTTCGATACTCGTCTACCGTCAGTGCGTGCGGCGCATCGCCGCTTCCCGGTTCCGGCAGCACAAACAGTCCATTCTCATCGGCGGCCTGGCAAATGATCGGGCTGTGCGTCGTGACAAGAAACTGAACGTTAGGGAAATGGCGCTTCAGCCAGAAGCCAATCTCACGCTGCCATTCCGGGTGTAGGTGAGCGTCGATTTCGTCGATCAGCACCACGCCGCTTCGCTTGACAAACAACCTGCCGGCCGAGTCGCGGTCGGTGAGCCCCGATACGCCATACGCGTTGATCAAGTGTCGAAGAATGTCAGCCAGCAAGGCGAGTGCGGCACGGTAGCCATCACTCATCTCGCTCCACGCCAATTGCAGGCCATTGCGGTCCTTTAACCACAGGCCGTCGGAATCGACTCGGTCAACCGTAATCTGATTGGGCATGAGGTCGTCGCGCAATATCTCGATGAGAACCGCCAACTGTGCCTTTTCGTCACCCCTGCCTTCCAAATCTTTGTGGCTAAGGTTGCGAAGCCATTGATCGACTTCCGCGAGTGACGCCGCCTTTTGAAACATGGTGACGAAGCGCTCAGTTGCTGGAGCAACCATCTGCCGGGTAGCTTCGGGCGATGCCCCGAAGACGCGGCGAAACGGTCAATAGCCGCAGGAGTACCAGCCCTTGGAGTCCAGCGACCAGACGGTCCGCTGCGGCGTCGAGTAGTTCTTGGGCTTTCCGGCGGGAATGGTGATTTCGACGTGAGGTTCCTTGCCGCCGTTCTTCAACGAGATACATGCCGGAAACTCCTTCCCAGGGGCTTTGCCCTCACCCGAAAGCGAGTCGTCGTCCGTGATCCGGACGATCTGAAGTTCAATGGATGCCTCATGCTCGCCGTCGCGTATCCATCGATGGAAGCTCGGCTGCAACGCGCGCGCCGTATCCTTGCCCGTCGAACGCAACCGCGATCGCCTTGAGCAGGGTGCTCTTCCCTGAGCCGTTGTCTCCCGTGAAAACTGTCCAGCCAGCTTGCCTTCCATCGGGCCGCGTAAGATCGAATTGCAGGTTTGCAAACCCACGAATGTTATTCAGGATGACTTTTCCGATATACATGGGCAGACCCTCTGTTCGCGAAGCGTGAAGTTTACTCGACGGTTTAATCGACGGAATGATTTCCCAGCGCCAAAAGCCCAAGCCCCTCAATCTCCTGCAGCGACTTCCCCGCAATCCCCTGCAAGTCCCCGTACATTCCAACCGTCGCGCCCATCACCCGCTCGATCTGTTCCTCGCGCTTGGCCCACTGTTTCATGATGGCCTTGCGCTCCTTGTCCAGGTCTTCCTGCATGGATGAGAAGGCTTCGACGATGGCTTCGACGCGCTGGCGGAAGCGCGGACCGGTGAGGTACTGGTAGACCATCTCGGTCTTCGTCTGCTGGCCTTCGGAGACCTGCCGGGCCATGCTTACCTGGAGCAGTGTGTGGCGCAGGATGGTGGCGACCGGCAGGGCAGCGCGGGGGTGGGTGACCCATACGCCATCGACAACCTCGAAGGTTTCGACACCCTTGGGCAATGCCTGACTGACGAGAATTGCAACCTCGGCCTTGGCGCTGCGCTGGTCGTCGCGCAGCTTGGCGAGCCAGCCGTCGCTCCAGTTCTTGGTGCGCTTGAATTCCCACAACATCGTGCCGCAGGGCTGACCCCCTTGGCTGACGACCCGTTGCAGCACATCGCCGCCGAATTCGCCCTTGGGTACGGGTTCGATGGTGTCGAAGGGGAACTTGGCACGCAGCAGATTCTCCAGTTCAAGTTCCTGCACTTCGCCTTGCAATTGCTGCGAGCCCTGCTCGGCTCTGCGCTTGAGGTCTTCGATCTGCTTCTGCATTGCGGCAATGGTCTGCTCTTTCTCCATTACCTTGAGTTTCTGTTCCTCCTCGGCTTCTTTCTTCGCTTGGCTGCGGATTTCGGTCAGGCCGTCCTGCACGCGCTTTTCGACGGTGAGTTCGAGTTCGCGTCTGGCGTCGTCGAGTTCGCGCTGCTTCTTGATGAGTTCGGCCTGGGCCTTCTGGGCTTCGGCCAGTTTCTCGTCGCGAGACTTGAGCACTTCCTGAAGTTCGGCCAGTTCGCGCGCCTTGCCTTCGAGTTCCGTCGCGGCGGCCTGCTTCGCTCATTTCGATTCTTCGGCGACGACGCGGGCACGCTCGGCCTTCAGTTGCGTGGCGACTTGATCGGTGACTTGTTCATCCAGCGTGCGCTTGGCTTCGGCGATCTGCTTTTCCTTGTCGCGGATGCCTTGCTCGCGCTTTGCGATGTCCTCGTCCTTCTGTGCGAGCTGCTGCTCGAACCGCTGGCGCGTCGCCGCGATCAGGGGCGCAGCGAGGGATTCCGTCAGCCGGATTTCGGTCTTGCAGTTCGGACAGGTGATGGTCGGTTCGGTCATATCGACCGATCCCTGAGTTCGTGCAGTTGAGGCAACAGCGCGGGAATGTCGCTTTGGACAATGCTCCACAGGGTGTCGTTATCGATCCCCAGGTAGCCGTGGATCAGCCGGTTGCGCGTGGCGATGATGAGCCGCCATTGCAGTTGGGGATTGGCGGCACGCACGACATCCGGGATGCGCGTTGCGGCCTCGCCGATCAGTTCGAGGTTGCGCACGGTGGCGTCGTAATTCATGCCGCTGGCGACAAATGCGACCTGGTCGAGTCCGTCGGTATAGGCGATGACCTTTTCGGCAAAACCGATCATGTCTTCGAGGTAGAAGCGCCATTCGCGCGCCGCGTTGTCAGACATGAACGGCTTCCCTTTCCACAAATGGACGAAACTCGGGACGCAAGGCTTTCTCAGTCACGAGATCAATCGGTTGGCCGAACAGGTCTTCGAGGTAGAACAGAACGCCGAAGTAGCGCGCGGATGTCGCAGGGCCATCAAAGGCGACCAGAACATCGACGTCGCTATCGCTTCGCGCCGTGTCGCGTGCTGTCGATCCGAACAAGGCAATAGACGTTACCCCGTAACGCGTTGACAGTTCCGGTTTGCTGCGGGCGAGCAGTTCGATGGCGCGTGAGCGGTTCATTCTTGTCTCCATGCGAATATTTGGGTGGACGGCCTGTCATCAGCACTTTCATTTATGGCGAATTCGCCACGAGTAAAATCGGCATTATCGGAAAAGTCGGCGCTGGCGACACGGCGATTTGCAAATGACATTACAAGTGTATCCAGTGGGAGGATCACCAGGCGAGCAAATCAGAGAAGCGCCCAGCGCAGCACGAACAACGGCTGCATGCTCGTGGTCTGGTTCAGTTTGCCCTCGATGACCGCAATCAATTCCTCGCGCTGCTTGTCCACCTGATCCTGCGCATCGAACAGGGAACGCCGCTTCTGGTTGCGCTGGGCTTCGAGGGCTTTGATCTGCTTTTGCCCGGCGAGCTTTTCTTCCAGCGTCAGGGCGGTCGTGGCGGCGCGGCGGGCCTCTTTGATCTGGCGGTCGATTTCCTTGATTTCGCGTTCCAGACCCATTTCGAGGTCGTCGGCCCAGCCGTCGAGCTTGTCGGCCTCTGCCTCGAAGAAGCGGGCGTTGCGCTGGGAAATGTTGCGCTGGATCGCAACCTGCCGATTTTGGGTGATGGTTTCGATCGTTTCCTGAACCCCACCCTCACCCCAGCCCTCTCCCTGAGGGAGGGGGGGTGAAGTTACCGGCAGCGTCAGCAGGCGCTGCGCGACTTCGTCGTCCAATGTCTGGCCGTCGTCGGTGATGGCCGAGAAGATCAGGTGATCTTCCGCCTGGTCGAGCGCTTCCACGCTGAAGAACGACAGAGCCAGCCAGCCGGTCTTGCCGATCAGGGGCTCGATGGTCGTAACCTTGCCGTCATGCTGGCCGTAGTCGAAGCGGACTTCGGCTGGTGGCAGCTCGCGGCCCTTCGCCTGCGCGACGATGGCTTCAGCCAAAGGGTGGTTGAGGCGGTAGAGGTGTGCCTCGCCGGAGCGACGGGGCAGTTCGTAGAGGCCCAGCGGAATGGAGGCAGCTTGCTGCGGGAAGGGATTTGCCGCCAGGCGAAACGAGGCATCCCCTAGAAATTCGGCGCGGCCATCCAGTTCATGCCGCGTGAGCTGCATCAGCAGCCGTTCGTAGCGGTTGAGGTAGGCTCGGGAGGCCTCGTCGCGTACCTTGAGCTTTTCGCGCACTTCATCGTCGAAGTTCTCCAGCAGTTGCTGGCGCGTGCGCGTCATCGACTCGTTGATCTCCAGACTCAGTTCTAGCTGGAGCTGATTGAAGGCGGTGGCGATCTCCTCGGGCTTGCGGCAGTTCTGGTAGATGGCGGCGATGCGCTTCTCGAAATCGACGCCGGATTCGATGGCGCCCAGCACTTCGTCGCTGGCACCGAAGACGCCTTCGAAGAGCTGGAATTTTTCAGACAGCAACTCGAAGACGCGCTGGTCGGCGGCATTCTTGCGGTTGAGGAAATTAACCACCACCACGTCGTGCTTTTGGCCGTAGCGATGGCAGCGACCTATGCGTTGCTCGATGCGCTGCGGGTTCCACGGCAGGTCGTAGTTCACTACCAGCGAACAGAATTGAAGGTTGATGCCTTCGGCTCCCGCCTCGGTGGCGATCATGATTCGGCCCTGCTCGCGGAAGTAATCCACTAGCGCGGAGCGCATGTCCGCCGAACGCGAACCGGTGACCCGGTCGCTGCCCTGGTGTCGTTCCAGCCATTGGTTGTAGATCAGCTTGGAGCCATCATCAGTATTCGAGCCGTTAAACAAGACAATGCCCTCACGAAACGGGCTGTCCGCCAACACGCGAAGCAAGTAGCTTTGGGTACGGCGCGATTCGGTGAAGATGATGGCCTTTTGATCGGCGCCGATTTCCTTGGCCTTGGCGAAGGCGATGGCCAGCGCCTTCAGCAGCGCCTTGCCCTTGGCATTGTGCTGGATGGAGGTGGCAAGTTGGGCGAAGGCGTCGAGGTCGGCGATTTCCTGCTCAAGCGCCCGGCGGTCGTCTTCGGTCAGCAATTCAACGGGTTCATCTTCGGTCCATTCCTCGGCACGCTCTTCCGTCAATTCGTCGAGGGCTTCGTAGTCCTGATCCAGTTCGTCTTCGAGCGATTCGGCACCATCCAACGCTGGCTGCTTGCGCAGCTTGGCCTTGAGGCGGTTGGAAATCGAGGTGAGCGCGCCGGCAATGGCGAAAGTGGATGAGGCCAGGAGCTTCCTCAGCACCAGCGTCATCAGGCTGCGCTGGCTGGCCGGCAGGGCCTGGAGATTGTCGCGTTGCAGGTATTCGGAGACGAGATGGTAGAGCCGGTCTTCGCTTTCCTGGGGCGTGAATTCCTCGACCAGCGGCAGGCGCTTGGTGTAGGGGATGTAGGCCGTGACCTGCCGGCGCAGGGTGCGATGGCAGACGGGCTTGAGGCGCGCCTTGAGCGTCTGGAATACCTGCTCCTGATTCAGGTTGGCGAACTGCTCGCGGAAGCTTTTCAGATCGCCGAAGGTGTGTTCGTCGATGAAACTCACCAGGCCGAACAGCTCCAGCAAGGAATTCTGCAAGGGCGTCGCGGTGAGCAGCAGCTTGTGCTTGCCGGTCAGGGCGAGTTTGAGCGTGTTGGCGATGACGTTCGACGGTTTGTAGACGTTGCGCAGCCGGTGCGCCTCGTCAATCACTACCAGGTCCCACGGCACGGCCTGAACGTCGCCGGCCTTGCTCTTGGCGAACTGATAGGAACAGATGACGATTTGCGGCACTTCAAAAGGGCGGAACTGGCCTTGCCGGATTGCGGCGGTATACGGCTTGGCTTCGAGAATCCGGCAGGGCAGGAAGAATTTTTCGGCCAACTCCTGAAACCATTGCTTGCGCAGGTTGGACGGCGTGATGACCAGAATGCGCCGCTTGCGCTCCGCCCATTTCTGCGACAGCACGAGTCCCGCCTCGATGGTCTTGCCCAGGCCCACCTCGTCGGCCAGCAATGCCCCTTTTGACAGCGGCGAGCTGATGGCGAACAGCGCTGCATCCACCTGATGCGGGTTGAGATCGACTTGCGCATCGACCAGCGCGCCTGCCAGTTTTTCGACGCTATCCGCCGGGCAGCGGCGGGTCAGCTCGTAGGCGAGGTATTTGGTGTGGTAGGCGGAGAGCACTGGCCGGGAGCTGTTGAAGTTTGGGCGATTGTGCTGCAACGTGCTGGGAAGTCCAAGACGGTCACATGCTCTCCGCTATCTCGCCTCGCATGGGCTTAGTGCTTGTGCATGTCGGCGTAGAATTCTTTGACCGGCCGATCAGACGTAGCAGCGATCCCAATGGCGATGACTACGAAGGCACAGAAGCGCGCTGCTCCTGGACGGTTTCCCGAATCGGTACTGCGGTTCGGCCAACGATTCTGCGCGACGACCGTCGATCGAGGCCCAACTGAAGTCGGAAGGCAGCCAGGCCGGTGTGCCTTCCAGCGCGTCGTCCCGTTGCCGTGCCACGGCGGCTGACTCTTGCGCACCAGGTTGCGAGGGGCCGCATGCCGCCGTGACGGAGAGCGGGATTCGGGCCGCCCGCTTCGCTGTTCGGAGGCGCTCCCGTCGCGACTTGCCGCTATCCTCACGGAACGACCAACACATCGATGCCGATGCGCGCCCAGGGGTTGCGATGCTCCCGCCGGTGCGAGACCCGCGCCTCGATGCGGCCGCCGCGGTCCATCTCTGCGGCCACGGCTCGGTTCTCGGCGCGCGGCAGATAGCCGAGCTTGATGCCGCGCCATTCCACGCGAACAGCATTGGCGTCGTGGGGGTTGTCGGGTTCGCGCACGAGTTCCAGCTCGTCGCCCACCTCCATCTCGTCCCAGCGCGCGGCGCCGGCGTAGTACTGGAAGCCGGCCAGCGGCGAGTTCTGTACCAGTATGCGCACGGACTGGGCGTTCGCCGCGGCGGCAGCGAGCAGGGCGAGCAGCAGGGCGAGCGTATTCCGCATCGAAGGCGGCACGCAGCCATTCGATGCGCCCGGCATCGAGGGCGTCGAGCAGCACGGCGTCGAAGCGGCAGGGCTGCTCGGGCCGGCCGGCCAGGTAGTGCTGAGCGGCGAGCACGATGCGCCGGCGCTTGGCGTGGTCGATGCTCGCCGCGGCGCCCCCGTAGCGCTGACTCTTGCGCAGCCGCACCTCGACGAACACCAGCGTCGGCCCGTCGGCGCACACCAGGTCCACCTCGCCGCCGCGCACGCGGAAGTTGCGCACCAGGATCCTCAGGCCGCGCGCCGCCAGATAGTCGGCGGCGAGCTGCTCTGCCTGGGCGCCGCGGCTCATGCGGCTTGCCCGGGAAGGCGCCGCGGCCGAGAATGGGCGCAGGCCGAGGCGTGAGGAAGCGATGGAGCAGACACGATCGATAGCGGACGTTGCGGGCGCATTGCCAACGGCATTGTACGTGGTGGCGACCCCGATCGGGAACCTGGGCGACATCAGCCTGCGGGCGTTGGATGTCCTGCGCCGGGCCGACGTCGTCGCCTGCGAAGACACGCGCCACACCCGCGGCCTGCTCGGCCACCACGGCATCGCCGCCGAGCTGCTGTCGCTGCACGAGCACAACGAGGAGCAGGCGGCGCAGCGGCTGATCGGCGTGCTGGGGCAGGGCCGCTGCGTCGCACTGGTGTCGGATGCCGGGACGCCCGCCGTGTCCGATCCCGGCGCCCGTGCGGTGGCGCGGGTGCGCGAGGCGGGTTTTCGCGTGGTGCCGATTCCTGGGGCGAATGCCGCCATCGCGGCCCTGTCCGCCGCCGGCCTGCCGCACGCGCATTTCCTCTTCTACGGCTTCCTTCCGTCCAAACCCGCCGCGCGGCGCGAGGCGATCGCCGCTCTCCAGGGGCTGACTTTCGCGCTGGTGTTCTACGAGGCTCCCCACCGGGTGCGCGAGACGGTCGAGGACCTCGCCGCGCTGCTCGAAGGCGGGCGCACGCTCGTCGTGGCGCGGGAACTGACCAAGCTGTTCGAGAGCGTAGAGTCCATGCCGCTGCACGCGGCGCCGGCCTGGTTCGATGCCGATGCCAACCGCCAGCGCGGCGAATTCGTGCTGATCGTCGGCGCGGCGCCGGGGCTGACTTCCGATCGCGACGCGATTGGCGAGGATGCCGAACGCGTCCTGAGCCTGCTGCTGGAGGAACTGCCGCTCAAGCAGGCGGTGCATCTGGCGGCGCGGCTCAGCGGCGCGCCGCGCAACGCGCTCTACCAGCGGGCGCTGGAACTGAAATCCAACCCGCCCTGATAGACTTCCCCGCAACTGAAGCCCATCTCATTGCCATGCAAACCCTCACCCTTGCCCGACCCGACGACTGGCACCTGCACCTGCGCGACGGCGCCGCCATGGCGGCGGTGCTGCCCGACACCGCGCTGCGCTTCGGCCGCGCCATCGTCATGCCCAACCTGAAGCCGCCGCTGACCACCACCGGGCAGGCGCTGGCCTATCGGGCGCGCATACTCCTGGCGCTGCACCACGGTCCCGCCAGGCGTCTGCACTTCGAGCCGCTGATGACGCTCTACCTCACCGATGCCACGCCGCCGGAGGAAATCGACCGGGCGAAGGCGTCGGGGGCGGTGTTCGGCGTCAAGCTCTATCCCGCGGGGGCGACCACCAATTCCGAGTCGGGCGTCAGCGCCATCGAGAAATGCCACGCGGTGCTGGAGCGCTTGCAGGCGCTGGGCATGCCGCTGCTGGTACATGGCGAAGCGACCGAGCCCGAGGTGGACGTGTTCGACCGCGAGCGCGCCTTCATCGACCGCGTGCTGGCGCCGCTGACGGCGCGCTTTCCGGCGCTGCGCGTCGTGCTGGAGCATGTCACGACCGCCGATGGCGTGCAGTTCGTCGAAGCCGCCGGGGCCAATGTCGCCGCCACCCTCACCGCCCACCACCTGCTGCTGAACCGCAACGCGCTGTTTGCCGGTGGCATGCGCCCTCACCACTACTGCCTGCCGGTGCTGAAGCGCGAGACCCATCGCCGCGAGCTGCTGCGCGCCGCGACCTCGGGCAATTCGAAGTTCTTCCTCGGCACCGACTCGGCGCCCCATGCCCGCCATACCAAGGAGGCGGCCTGCGGCTGCGCCGGTTGCTATACCGCCCATGCCGGCATCGAACTCTACGCCGAGGCTTTCGAGGAGGCCGGCGCGCTCGACCGGCTGGAGGCCTTCGCCAGCTTCCATGGCGCCGACTGGTACGGCCTGCCGCGCAACACCGAGCGCATCACTTTGGCGAAGGAGCCGTGGCACGTGCCCGAGCGCCTGCCGTACGATCACCGCGACGTGCTGGTGCCGCTGCGGGCGGGGGAGAGCGTCGGCTGGAGGCTCGTCCCGGCGTAGTGCGGCTCAAGGCCCGCAGGGGCGGAGCCGACATTGGGCGCAGGATGTCGGTTCCGCTGCGCTTGATGAGCCGACGGACGGATGGCGAGCAGGGAGAGGGGAAAGATAATGCGAACGAAACATGTAACTGGGCTGGTCCTGGCGGCGACCCTCGTGCTCGGCGGCTGCGAGAACGATGCGGCGTCCTACCAGGCCGCGGAGCCCGGCGTCAGCTTCACACTGATCCGCGAGCAGCGCTGGGTGTGGGACAAGCAGGCGGCGGTGGCGGTGGTGGTGGCGCGGCTGCCCGATTGCCAGCGTCGCTATCCGCTGAATCCGACGCGGCCAGCCGATGCGCAGGTGGATGTATTCCAGGCCGGCCCAGGCCTGTATCTGCTGCGCCAGGGCAGCGAGTGGCATGCCGCCGGCGTCGGCGATTGCTCGCTTGAGGCGGTCGAGGAACCGGCGCAAGGGGCGCAGATCGCCGCCCTCGGCGCCTTCGTGCAGGACGACGGGAAGCTCGCCTTCAGCCCGCCGGCGCCGCAATAGGGGTGCTGCGTTCGTCGCGCAGCGCCGCGCGCCGGCCGCGCAGGATGTTCACCGGCAGCACCAGGGCCAGCGCGATGACGAAGTAGCTGCCTGTGACGAGCATCGCCAGGCGGTGATCGCCGCCGGCGAGCCAGTTGGCCAGCCCGTAGGTGAGTGGTCCCAGGATCGCCGCCAGATTTACCACCAGTCCCCACAGGCCGTAGAACTCCGCCAGCCGCGAGGGCGGCGACAGCAGCCCCACGACGGCACGCCCCGCCGACTGCGAGGCGCCCATGCACACGCCGGCGATGTTGGCGGCGAGCCAGAAGCTGGCACTATCCTCGGCGCGCCATGCCATCAGCACCATGACGATCCAGCCCAGCATGGTGAGCACGATGGTGGGGATGTGGCCGATGCGGTCCTGCAGATAGCCGAAGGCGAAGGCCCCGGCCGAGGCGGTGATGTTCACCACCAGGATCAGCAGCAGGGTTTCGGTGGTCTCGAAGTGCATCGCCTCCTGGGCATAGATCGCCGCCAGCGCGATCACCGCGTAAATTCCAGCGGAATAGAAGACGTTGCATACGAAGAACCGCCGCAGGTCGCGGAAGCGGGCCGCGTTGCGGGCGGTGTCGCGCAGCCGCCGCCAGGCGCTGGCGACGACGTGCGCCGGGTCGCCGCCCTGCGGCCGCGCACGCTCGCGCAGCCAGATGAAGGTGGGGATCACCGCGACGGCGAACATCGCGGCGGTGATCAGCATCGTCGCCGGAACGAACTGCTCCGCCGTCGCCCCGCGCGCCTGGGCGAAGGTGATGTAAGCGAGGCACAGTCCCAGCGCCAGCAATCCGCCGAGGTAGCCCAGGCTCCAGCCCCAGCCCGAGACGCGGCCCATGGCACGGGATTCCGCCAGTTCCGGCAGGAAGGCGGCGATGAGGTTCTGGCCGGTGCTGAAGCACCAGTTCGAGACGATCACCAGCAGCACCGCCAAAGTCAGCGTCCCCGGCCCGGCGAACCACAGGCCTGCCGTGGCGCCGACGCAGCCCAGGGTGGTGAGCACCAGCAGCCGCTTCTTCCACGCGTAGGCGTCGGCGACGGCGCCGATCAGCGGCGCTGTGAGCACGACGAGGGCATAGGAGGTGGAGAGCGTCAGCGTCCACGCCAGCGTCGCCCAGTCGGCGCCGCCCGCTACCACGGCGACGAAGTAGGCGTTGAACACCGCGGTGATGACGACTGTGGTGTAGCCCGAGTTGGCGAAGTCGTACATCGCCCAGGCCCAGACTTCGACGGGGCGAACGTCGCGAGCCAAGGCCGCCTTCGTCGCCGTTGTGTCGCCGGCGCTGGGCGTGGCGCTCACAGCAGCTTGAAGCGTCTGCCGCCAGGCAGCCGATAGGTTTCGAAGTCGGCGCGGTCGGTTGTCAGGATCTCGGCGCAGCCGATGTCAACCGCGAGCCACAGCAACGAGGCATCGGCGAAGTCCATCGGCCGGTCACGGTACTTGCCGATCCAGGTGATGAAGCGGTCGAGATGGTCAGCGCCGAAATCTCGAACTTCGCAGCGCCCGCCGTGCAGGAAGGCGAGCAGGGCCAGCTGGAGATCGACGCGCTCAAGGATGTGGGTGGCGTCGGTGACACACGGCCAGGTGGTGAGCAGGCGCACCGAGGCCGGCTGCTATCAAGAAAGTGCGCAAATATGCGCACGGTTCTTTTCCTGCCCCGACGTGTCTTGCTGACCACATTCGTATTTGACAGGCGTGACTTTCCCGGCTGTCTCTGGAACCATTCCAGAGGCAGCGCCGCCGTTGCCGGACGGACTCGCCACGGGTAGGGCAGTTGCGGTTGCCAGCCGTTCGAGGTTGCGTGCCGCGTTGAGATCGCGGTCATGGTGTGTGCCGCACTGCGCACACGTCCATTCCCGGTCGCGCAAGGCCAACGCCTCGTTTTTCCAGCCACAGACCGAACACAAGCGGCTGCTCGGATACCAGCGATCAGCAATGACCAGCCGGGTGCCGTAACGTTCAGCCTTGTATTCGAGCTTCAAGCGAAACATCCCAAAGCCCACGTCGCTGATGGCGCGGGCGAGTTTATCGTTCGCCAGCATGCCCTTGACGTTCAAATCCTCGATCACCACCGCTTGGTTTTTGCGGCAGAGCCGGATCGTGAGCTTGTGGGTGAAATCCGCTCGGACATTGGCAACGCGGGCGTGCAGCCTTGCCAATGTCGCAGCAGACTTCTTGCGATTGTTCGAAGCAGGAAGTTTCGTGCCTTTGGGCAGATTGGCCTTGGGTACAAACCCGGCCTTGACCTTCGCCGCTTCCACTTTGCGGCTCAGACGCCGTCCACGAATCTTCAGCCGGCGCAACGCCGCCTTGAGCGGTTTGGGTGCCTCAATGGCCTCGCCGCTGGACAGCGTGGCTGCGGCCTTGATGCCCAGATCGACGCCTTCAATCGCATTGCCATTGCGTTGTCGGTAAAACACGGCATCGGGCACCTCGACCTGGATGGCAACGAACCCGCGCTCGGCAGTGCGCGATACCGTTGCCCCGAGAATCTTTCCCTTGAAACGCAGCGCCTCACGCATCGACACATCGCCAATCTTGGGCAAGCGGATGGTTTTCCCATCTACTTTGAACTTGTCGTTGGCGACGTAAAAGCTGTCCAGACACCGCCCCTTCTTCTTGAAGGTCGGCGGATACGCCAACTTCACGCCCTGCTGGCGCAGACTGCGGCGCAGGTGTTTGCAATCAGGGGCGATACGCGCTCCTGCCTCGATGTCGGCAAAGAACCGTTTCCATGCACGAGCCAGATGCTCGAATGGTTGGGCGTGGCTGTCGCGGTGCATATCCTTGAGCCAAGGGAACAATTGGTATTTGACCGCGTTGAATTGTTTTTTGAGCGCCATCGCGTTGGGCTTTTGGCCCGCCGCGTATTGCTTGTTCCACTCATCCAGCGCCCAGTTCCACACCTTGCGCGCCGTGCCGCAGGCGCGGGCGAAGTAGTTCCCCTGTTCTTGCGTTGGACAAAGTGCGATCTTGTGGGTCAGTTGCATCGCCGGGCCTGTTCGATGGCCATTTGCGCCACACCCGCCGCAAGAATCTCGCGGGCACGCATGACCGATGCTGCCTGCGGTGCGTCAGGCCATACATCGCGATACCCCCAGAACGATGCGGCGGCGTACATATCCTCCACGCGAACCTTGCCGGGTTGCAGTGGCGCAAGCTTTGCTTCGCACTCAATCCCGTCCAGCCGGGAATGACATAAGTAATAATCGGCCTGATGAACCTTGCTCTTACGTAACGTCACAAAGCGCCCGCATCCACCGTGGCAATAGATAGTCACTTTCTCAGCTTGGCTCATTGTTCGCATCCTTCTTCAATGCCTCGTCCAGCTTTTTTCGGTAGTTCCTCAGACCGTATAACCGGGACGAAAAGCAATCCACGATGGTCATCAAGTCCTGCACCATTTCCTGCTCGGGAGAAAGACGTTCTTGATTGAGCACTAGCAGTTCGCAGCCATTGATTTTGGCAAAGTGCTCGAACCACTCGAAGCCGAACCGGGTCAGCCGATCCCTGTGCGCCAGAATCAGTGTCTTGACTTCGCGTCGGCCAATATCTTCCATCAGCGCCAGAAACCGCTTGCGCTTGAAGTTCAGCCCGCCGCCCACTTCCTCGACAAACTCGACGTTGGCAAGACCTTTGGCCACCACGAATTCCTCCAGCACTTTGCGCTGATTCGCCAAATCCGGTTCTTGCGCGGCACTGGAGACGCGGCAGTACGCCACCAGCCGGATCGGCGTATTCACCGACTGGCGCAGGCCGATGAATTCGCGAATCTGCGCTTCGGTATACAGGCGCCGATTGCTGTCGGTGCGCGCCACAGCAGTGAGCCGCCCCTCGCGCTCCCAGCGCTGCAAGGTCTTGACCGAGACGCCCAGCAGCTTCGCCGCCTTGCCTGTGCTCATGGTGTTTTCCATGAGCCAATAGTACATTATTGCGCATTATTTGTAATGGTAGAGTCAGCCTCCTTCGCGAGACTCGCCCTCACCGCAGGATGGTGACTGTCCGAGGAGTCGAACAGCGCCACCAGGGCGCCCGAGTCAAGAATGATGCTTCGCACGCAGCTTCTGCTTGAGCCGCCGGCCGATGTTCTGGGAGTTGTCGGCGCGACCGGACCCGGGCAGATTGGCTGTCATCTCGTCTAGCACTTCGAGCGGATGGCGCGTGTCCTGGGCGGACAACTCCCGCGCCAGCAGGTCATGGACCAGGCGCGACTTGGTGACGCCTTCGCGCCGAGCCCGCTCGATGAGCAGGGTCTCGATCTCAGGCTTGAGTCGGATGGAAAGCATGGTGTCACTAGCGTACTACATCGTGTGACAACGCACTATACGTCGCCCCGCAGACGCAGGCAATCGCCGCGTCGGTGCCAATGCGCCAACATCGAACGCCTGCGTAGCTTGCGGAAAGCCGTAGGGTGCGCGATGCGCACCATAGCGGCTGGAACGGTGCGCGCGGCGCACCCTACGTCTCATCGAACCTCGGCTGTAGGGTGCGCCATGCGCACCGTGCCGGAGAACGGCGATCAGCCGCCGGCGCTGCCCGCTTCGGCCTTCTCCCGCAGCACCTTCATCTGGAACAGGGCATTGCGTTCCTCTTCCTCCAGGGCGGCGTGGATGAAGCGGATGCGAGCGCGGAAGGCCGGAATGATGTTGTACTTGAGAGCGTTGACCCGCTTCTGCGTCTTGCGCTGTTCCAGCAGCAGACGCCACAGGGCGGTTTCCGCCTCCCCCAGGCGGGCCAGAGTCAGGGTGAGTTCCATCAGGTGCTGGCGCGCCTCGTCAAAGCTGGCGTCGGTCCACATCAGGCCGACGGGCTGCAGCGGCAGCGCCTCCGCGGTGACCGCCGGATACTCGACACCGACGCTGGAGCGCGGCAGCACCTGCACCGACACCGCCGGCTCCAGGCCGAGGGAAGCCTGGCGCAGGAACTGGGTGCCCATGCGCATCTGGGCGATGGCCACCCAGCGGTAGGCCTCCTCCAGCCTGCGCCGCGTCTCCAGCCGCAGCTTGCGGTATTGGCCGAGGCGCTCGTACACCACGCGGGTCAGCAGCTCGCGCTTGCGCTCCAGCATGTCGTGACCGAGTTCGAGGAACTTGGTCTGCCGCTTCAACTGCAGCAGTGCGCTTTTCGTCGGGGCGACCTTGAGCTTCATGGCGCGGTCAGAGTCAGGCGGTGGCGGGCGCCTTTTGCCAGGTGTGGTACTTGGCGAGGTCGTCTTCGGAGAGCCGCGTCAGTGCCTCCGGCGGAAGCAGCGACAGAAGGTCCCAGGACACCGCCAGTGTTTCGAAGATGGTGCGGTCCTCGTCCTCGCCCTGGTTCACGAAGCGTTCCTCGAATGCCTTGCCGAAGGCGAGGTAGTCGCGGTCGCTCTGCGACAGTTCTTCCGCCCCGATGATGGCGGCGAGGTTGCGCACTTCCAGCGCCCGGGCGTAGGAGGCGAAGAGCTGGTTGGCCACCCGCGGATGGTCCTCGCGCGTGTAGTTCTTGCCGATGCCGTCCTTCATCAGGCGCGACAGCGAGGGCAGCACCGCCACCGGCGGATAGACGCCCTGGTTGTGCAACTCGCGCGACAGCACCACCTGGCCTTCGGTGATGTAGCCGGTGAGGTCGGGAATCGGGTGCGTGATGTCGTCGGAAGGCATGGACACCACCGGGATCATCGTCACCGAGCCGCGGCGCTCCTTGATGCGCCCGGCACGCTCGTAGATCTCCGCCAGGTCGGAATAGAGGTAGCCGGGATAGCCCTTGCGCGCCGGCACGTCGCCCTTGGCGGTAGCGATCTCGCGCAGCGCCTCGGCGTAGTTGGACATGTCGGTCATCACCACCAACACGTGCAGGTCGAGGTCGAAGGCGAGGTACTCGGCGGCGGTCAGCGCCGTGCGCGGCAGCACCAGGCGCTCGATGGGCGGGTCGTCGGCGAGGTTCACGAACATCACCACGTTGCCCAGCACGCCGGAGGATTCGAATTCCTCCTGAAAAAACCGGGCATCCCCATGGGATACGCCCATCGCCGCGAACACCAGGGCGAAGGCGCCTTCCTCCCCCAGCAGCTTGGCCTGGCGCACGATCTGCGCTGCCAGCCGGTTGTGGGGCAGGCCGGGGCCGGAGAAGATCGGCAGCTTCTGGCCGCGCACCAGGGAGTTGAGCCCGTCGATGGACGAGATGCCGGTCTGGATGAACTCCCGCGGATAGGCGCGGGCTGCGGGGTTCACCGGCGCGCCGTTCACCTCGCGCTTGAGCGCCGCCACCAGGGGCGGGCGGCCGTCGCGCGGTTGTCCGACGCCGTTGAACACGCGGCCCATCAGTTCCGGCGAAAGGGGAAGCTCGTAGGGCTCTTCGAGGAAGCGCACCCAGGTGCGTTCGAGGTCCAGATCCTCGGTGCCTTCGAACACCTGCACCAGCACCACCGTGTTCGAACTGCGGATCACCTGGCCGTTACGCCGGCGCCCCTTGTGGTCCTGCACCACGACGCGGTCGCCCAGGGCGATGCCATGCACGTTCTTCATGAACAGCAGGCCGCCGCGGGCGGCGGAGGCGAGTCGATATTCGCGTTCTTTCATGTGAACACCATTTCTGCGCCGGCGGCGCAGTGGATGCTCCCCCGGCCGAGCTTCGCGCGAAGCGCGCACGAAGCTCCCCTCTCCCCTCGCGGGAGAGGGGTTGGGGGAGAGGGGGAAGTGCAGCCCCTCGTGGGAGAGGGGCTGGGGGAGAGGGGGCGGAGGCGGCCGTCTGGCCCCTCACCCCGACCCTCTCCCCGCAAGCGGGGCGAGGGAGAAACCCTGCTCATGTCTTCGCTTCCTCGGGCTTGGCATACTCCGCCCGCATGTGACCGAAGGCGTCGCGTATTTCGGCGATGAAGGCCTTGAGCTCGTCGGTCTGCTCGCTCTTCAACTGCATCTTGATGCGCCGCGCCCGCGCCAGCAGCGGCAGCGCGATCAGTTGCTGCACCGGCACGCCGGCCTTGAGCATTTCGGCGCCCTGGTGGTAGATCTCCAGCATCATCTCCAGCAGCAGGAATTGCTTCTGTGGCGAGCAGAAGCTGTCGAACCGGGTCCAGCGCGCTCTGCGCCAGGATGCCTTCCTTCACTAGCGAGGCGCCTTCCAGCGCCCAGCGCTGGTCCGGCGAGAGCGCCTCCATGCCCACCAGGTTCACGATGCGCGCCAGTTCCTCGGCCTGAGCGAGCAGCGCCAGCGCCTCGGCGCGCTTGGCGGCCCAGGTGGTATCCACGTTCTCGGCCCACCAGCGTGCTGCGGTCAACACGTAGCCGGAGAAGGATTCGTTCCAGTCCACCGAGGGGAAGTGCCGCGCGTCCGCAAGTTCCTTGGACAGCGCCCAGAAGGTCTGGATGATCTCCTTGGTGTGGCTGGTGACGGGCTCGGAAAAGTCGCCGCCGGGGGGCGAAACGGCGCCGATCAGCGTTACCGAGCCGTGTTTGCCGCTCAGTGCTTCAACCCGCCCCGCGCGCTCGTAGAAGGCCGCCAGCCTGGAGGCGAGATAGGCCGGATAGCCTTCTTCCACCGGCATCTGGCCGAGGCGCCCGGCGACTTCGCGCAGCGCCTCGGCCCAGCGCGAGGTCGAATCCGCAACCATCACAACGTCATAGCCCTGGTCGCGGAAATACTCCGCCAGGGTCATGCCGACATAGACCGAGGCCTCCCGCGCCACCACCGGCATGTTGGAGGTGTTGGCCACCAGCATGGTGCGCTCCATCAACGGCCGGCCGGTGTGTGGGTCGGTGATGCCGGGCATGGTCTCCAGCACGTCCACCAGTTCGTTGCCGCGCTCGCCGCAGCCGACGTAGATCACGATCTGGGCGTTGCTCCAGCGCGCGATCTGGTGCTGCAGCACCGTCTTGCCGGCGCCGAAGGGTCCGGGGATCGCTGCCTTGCCGCCTTTCAGCAGCGGGAAGAAGGTGTCGAGGATGCGTTGCCCGGTCACCAGCGGCAGCACCGCATGGTCGCGCCGCTTGTAGGGGCGGGGAATGCGCACCGGCCAGCGGTGGTAGAGCTTGAGCTTGTGGAATCCGCCGTGGGCGTCCTTCACCCGGGCGACGACTTCCTCGATGGTGTATTCGCCCGCCGGGGCGAGATCCACCAGTTCGCCCTTGATCTCGGGCGGTACCAGGATGCGGTGGGCGATGGCCGCGGTTTCCTGCACCTCGCCGAGAATCGCGCCGCCCTCGACCTGGGCGCCCACCGCCAGGTCAACGTTGGGCTGAAAGGCCCACTTGCGGTCGCGCGGCAGGGGGGCGATGTTCAAGCCGCGGGCGATGCGGTCGCCGCTCATCGCCATCACCTTGTCCAGCGGCCGCTGCACACCGTCGAAGATCTGGCCCAGCAATCCGGGCCCAAGTTCCACCGAAAGCGGATGGCCCAGGGCCTCGGCTTCCTCGCCGGGCCGCAGCCCGTCGGTGGTCTCGTAGACCTGGACGATGGCGAGATCTTCCTCGCGGCCGATGACTTCGCCCACCAGATTCAACTGTCCGACGCGTACCTGCTCGCCGGTCAGCACACTTGGCAGCCGGATCGTTACGATCGGGCCGTTGATCTCGACGATTTCACCCACGGAACAGCGCTCCCATATCCGGTACCGAAGCGAACAGGTGCTCCATGATGGCGCGGTGCAGTTCGGTCTGCAGCCGCTCCATGCGACCCTCCAGGGTCTGGTCGATGCGCATGCGCCGGTCCTCGGTTTCGATCACGAAGCCGCCCGCGGTGGGGTAGGTGGCGCCGCTCAGGCCGACCTTGCGCCCCGGCAGCGCCTCGCTGCAAAGCTGCTGGCATTTCGGTTCCAGGCGCTGCAGGTCGGTCGCGTTGAGGCTCAGCATCAGGCTGCCGGGCAACGCCTGGCCCGCTGCCGTCAGGTGCTGCTTCATCCATTCCAGATACTCGGCCTCGTCGCGGGTCATGGCGACGAAGCGCTCCTTCACCTGCTCCAGCACCGCCTGCACCAGATTCCAGCGCAGCCGGTCGAGCTCGCTCTGGAAGCGGATCTCCGCGGCCTGTACGGTGCGGCGGAACTGCTTCTCCGCCGCGTTCTTGGCGGCGAGGACTTCCTTCTCCTCGCGCAGCCGCAGCTTGTCGTTGTACTGGGCGACGATGCGCTCGCGCGCCGCCTTGGCCGAGCGCAGATGCTCGTCGGCCAGGGTCTTGGCCCGCGCCAGCAGCGCCGACTCCAGTTCGTGGACTTGTGCTTCCTGAGTCATGATGCGGGTTCCTCCAGGGCCGAAGGCCCGAGGGCGGATCTGACGAGATCGTCCACCGCCGGCTGGTAGCTGCCCGGGGCGTGCAGAGGCGGGATCTCGGTGATGATGATGCGCCCGCCCTCGTTGCGCACACGATGCAGCCAGGGGCCGCTCGCCCGCGCCAGCGCGTGTTCGAGGAAGATCAGCGCCGTGGCATCGGTCGCGACCAGATGCTGCAGCAGCGTCTCGACGGTCGCCGGTGTGGCGTCCGGATAAGTCTCCAGTCCGATGAGGCGGAAACCGTCGGTGAGCTGGGCCGAGCCCAGCACGATCATGCGGGTGCTGTCCAACGCGGTTCCTCAGATACGACCAAGCATGAGGATGGACATGACCAGACCGTAGATCGCGATACCTTCCGCGAGGCCCATGAAAATCAGCGTGCGGCCGAAGGCCTCGGGCTTCTCGGCGAGCACCGCGAGGGCTGAGGAACCCACCGGGCCCAGCGCGATACCGGCACCGATGGCGGCACCTGCGGTCGGGATGCCGACGCCGATCAGGGCAAGGCCGACGCCGCTCGACACTTCCTTGGCGCCGGCGGCGGCCGCCTGGGCGAGCGCGTCGTCAATGCCGAAGAACAAAGTCAGTGCCAGCGCCACGGTGAACAGCAGCACGTTGGCCAGTAGTCCGCCCCTGGCCCAGCGCGGCGACAGCGGCCGCGCGCCGGCCGGTCGCAGTTCGAGCCACACCCCGAACGCAACGGTGGCGAGCACGCAAACTCCCATCAGTCCAGCGAGCCAGTACATGGTCATTCTCCTTTCGACAGAGGCACGGTTCAGGTTTGGGGCCGCTCTCCACCGGCTGCCGTGGGCAGGGCGAAGGAGAGCGGCTGGTAGCGGCGGCCGTCGCCGCGGAAGAAGCGCGAGAAACCTTCGTAGTAGTTCAGACGCAACGCCTGGATGGCGACGATGGCGCCCTCCAGCACGAAAATGATGACGTTGCCGATGACAATGGTCGTCCAGTGGCCGAACGTGCCCATGCCCTCGGCGATGGTCAGCACCGCCAGTGCCAGCGCGACGTGGTTGAGTGCGAAGGCGGATACCCGCAGGAAGGACAGGGTGTTGGCGAAGAAGCCCATCGCCGTCTCGAAGCTTTCGATGCTGGCGATCAGTATCTTCTCGCCGCGCTTGCCCTCAGCTTCGTGCCACTTGAAGCCGGCGACCACCGCCAGCCCCGCCGCGGCGACGACCAGGGCGGGGGTGCTGCCTTCGCCGCTGCGCATCCAGCCGTTGCCCCACCACGCGGCAGCAATGTAGAACACCACCCCGGCGATGCCGGAAGTGTCGTAGAAGGCGTGGTGCAGCTTGCCCTCGACCCAGTGGTTGTAGATCGAGATCGCCGAAGTGAGCAGGATGAAGCCGATGCCGAGCTGGATCGCGATCACCAGCATGCGGCCGGGATCCTGGAGCGGCGACATCCAAAGGGGATGCAGGATGGTCTCCAGGGTGAACACGCTGCCGTATAGGAAGCCGAAGAACGTGGACGAGAGCCCGATCGCGCCGACGAACACCCGGTAGGGCTTGAGCGCGCCCTTGAGGAAGAAGGCCGACAGCGCCAGCAGCCCGCCCTGGCCGACGTCGCCGAACATCATGCCGAACATCAGCACGTAGGCGACGGCGAAGAGCAAGGTCGGATCGATCTCGCCGTAGCGCGGCGTGCCGTACAGGCGCACCAGGGAGCTGAAGGGCTTGAGCCAGCTCGGGTAACGCGTGTATGACGGAACCCGCGCCAGTTCGGCGGGCGTCGGACCGCGCAGCTCGAGCAGGTGGCGACCGCCCAGTTTGCGGATCAGTACCCGCGTCAGGCGGTCGGCATCGCCCTTCGGAATCCAGCCTGAGATGAGGGCGAGGTCGCCGCGGGCCTGGAGCGCTTCGCTCGAAACCGTGGCGAAAGGTCCGGAGTGGGTGAGCGCGCGCCGCGCGTGAAGGATGCGGTGCCGATAGGACATGCGTTTGTCGTCGATCAGGCGGCACTGCGCGGCCACTGCCTCGCCGGCCTTGGCGGCCGCATCGGTCAGATCCTTGCGCGCCTTTTCCGGATGCGTCATCAGTTCGGCGGGAACCTCGATGTCGCGCCAGCCGGCGGCGCGCAGCAGCGAGGCGAGTTCCTCCTCCTTGCCGGTGGGGCCGGCGATCACCGCATGCACCTGGTCTTTAGCGGTCGCGAAGACGCTGATGACGAAGCCGGTCAGGGCCAGCGCTTCGGTCAGGCGCGGCAGGCTGGAGGGCGGAACGGTGCCGATCTTCAGGTCGAGGAAGCGCTTCTGGCGCGACAGGATGGTGAGATCCAGATCGAGCGCGGCGAGCTGGTCCAGCGTCTGGAGCAGACCGGCGATGCGGCGGGCGTTCTCCTCCTCGCGCCGCAAGGCGTCCTGCTCGTGGAAGCAGACCTGCCACATCTCGCCGAGGAACTCATTGACCTGGGTGAGCTCTTCCAGGCTTACCGGCTTCACGCTGGCCTCCAGATCCTCCTCGGGCAGGTCGCCGCAGTGCTCGGCGATCTTCGCGAAGCGGGTGCGCGCGGAAAGATAGGCCTCGCGGTAGCGGTCGCCGGGCGTTTCAGGCAGATCCTTGACGTGCACCGTGCTGCGGTCCGGATTGAAGCTGGAAAGTCCGGCCAGCGTCTGGGATGCGAGGCACAGGTCGTCGCGCATGACCCACAAGTGAACCCGTTGCATCGGTAGCGGCTTGAACATCATGCACTCCCGACCCGGTGGTGCAGTGGGACACGCTCGGCCAGGCCAAACGGCTGGACGACCTGCAATGTACGAACAAGGGGAGATTCCCCTTGTAAATCTCCCCCGCCTGTCATTCGGGAATGCCCTGTGTGGAATGTCATCGCCAGGCTCACAATTGGCCGCCGAGTGTTGCGGGCGCGGAGGCGCGCAGACCCAGGCCCGCCTGTATGACGTCGGCACTGACCTGGATGCTGCGCCCCTTCAGCACGACGTGGGCGTGTCGCAGGTCCTGCTCGCGCAGCAGCATGTAGGCGAAGGCGCGTGCCAGCGGCGAAGCGGAGCGGCGCACCGCCTTGCGCGCGACTTCCGCGGTCCGGGATTCGAGGATGCGGCTCACGTCGTTGGGGCTCGCCGCGTGCTCGATCCAGCCCTTGAAGGGCTCGGGAATCGCCGGCTGCACCTCTTCGAAGCGGTTGAGCTGGGCCAACGCCTGGAGCAGCGTCGATGACAGGCGGTAGTGCGTCGGGATCAGCAGGTACCACACCTGGGACGGGGCGAGCTGGTAGGCGAAGCGGTAGCGCAGCAGCCACACCAGGTTCAGGCTGTCGATCACCGCCGCCATCAGGGCCTTCAGGTCCGAGCCGGTTTCGTTCTCGATGGTCGATGCGCGCCGCACCAAGCCCGAGTAGTAGCGCTGATCGAAGGTGGTGTCGAGGGCGAAAAGCTCGTGCTGCTGCTCGAACACGCGCCGCGCCTGACGGCCGATGTCGGCGTACTTGGAGCGTTCGAGCCGCGTGAGCAGCTCCGCGACATCCTCGGTGCGCAGCAGCTCGTCGGCGGAAAGCGTGGCGAAGGGGCCCATCTCCACCAGTTTGTCGCGGATTGCTTCGGGCGTCTCGTTGGCCATCTTGCCGCGGATGATGGCCTTGAGGTTGGCGAGTTCGAAGCGGTGCGTCCAATAGGTGATGAAGTCGCGCTCGCGCCCCGACAGGCCGCGCGAGAGGATGACAACGTCGTCGAGCAGGACGCCGATCAGCCGCTGTTCGAGAGGGTGGCGCGCGGCATCGCCGTCCCCGGCAATCAGCGGCAAGAGGCCGTGTTCGAGGAAGAAGGGCTGGTCCTGCTCGGCACTGCGCGTCGCCAGGTCGGCAAGGTCCGACTCGTCCATCAAACGGGTGGCCATGAGTGCGACGCGCGTCGCGAGGTACGCGCTGCTGCCGGTAGCGGCCAATATCAGGCCTCGGCCGAGCCGCGCAGTACGGCGAAGGCAGCGTCCAGCGCCTCGCGCTCGTGGCTTTCCGCCAGCGCGCGCAAGTGGCGGCTGCGCTCCTCGTGCTTCTTCTTCAGTTCGGCGATCGCCTGCTGGGCGCGGTCCTCGCCCTGGGACAGGTAGGGTGCGCGCAGGCCCTCGACGCGCATCTGGAACCGTTCTTCCGCCAGACGTGCCTCTTCCAGGGCCTGGGCGATGAGCGCCTCGCGCTGCCGGCTGGCCTCTTCCACCTGGGCCTCGGCACGCATCTCGGCGTCGAGCAGTCGCTTGAGTATGTCTTCCATAGCTCTTCTCGTGTGATTCTTGCGCTATGTGCGGGCCGGCCGTCGGGGCCGCCGCGCGGCGTCTTTCGCTGAACGATCCCGGCGGACAAACGCCGTTGGGGCGGATCGTCTGGAGTGCGGTGAGATCCTGCGCCACAATCCAGGGCCGAACTCTAGCCCCTGCATCCAACGCCCGTTTGACCTTGGTTAACCTATCAGCAATTGCTTATGAACCCTTGTTCGAGCCGCTTCGCGCCCCGCTCGAATGCTGCGGTGCAACAGCCGCCATCAATGCCGAGGTCCTGAACGTGCTGCTTTCGGAGTTCGGCATCCGGGCCGTCTCGGCAGGCGGGCGCCCGATACGTTTCACTGCGCAACCCCCTGGCGCGGGCGGGTATGAGCAGGCGGCGTTCGACACCGGCGCGGTCCATACCCGTGCCGACAATTGGCACGATTTCTTCAATGGCCTGGTCTGGCTGCGCTTCCCGCTTACGAAAGCGGCGCTCAACGCGCGTCATCTGCTGGGCATCGCGCGCCAGCGCGAAGGCGGTTCCGGTGCGCGCGGAGCCCTGCGCGACGCGGCCACGCAATTCGACGAGGATGGCATTGTCGTGCTCTGCGCCGACCCGCAGCTGACGCAATTGCTGCGCCGCCACGAATGGAAGTCAGTGTTCTGGGAGCGGCGCGCCGACCTGCAGCGGGTCGCGCGCTTCGTCGTATTCGGCCACGCCCTCTACGACAAGCTGCGCCAGCCCTTCCGCGGGCTGTGCGGCAAGGCGGTGTTCCTCGATGCCGACGCGGCGCTGCTGGAGCAGCCGGTGAACGCACAACTCACCGAGATCGACGCCCGCCTCGCCGAGCGCTGGCGCGACGAAGCCTGGTATTCCCGCCCGGCGGATCTCTCGACCCTGCCGGTGCTGGGCATCCCCGGCGTGACCCCGGACAACGCCGACCCCGCCTACTACGACGACCGCTGGCAGTTCCGCCCGCTGCGCCCGGGCGCGGCATCCGGACTTGAGCCAATCATGACCGACTCGTGAAACTTCCGTGACCAGCGCCGCCCACACTGCCTCCCAATGAAGCAGCGATGGAGACGGCGATGAACGCGAACCTGAGTCCCGACGCACTGCGCACCGAAAACCGGCACTACCACGGCTCCGGCGCCCGCAGCCAGGAAAACCACGGCGAGGGCTTCCGCCCGGCGTTCCGCGACAGCGAAACCGGCCTCCTCTATGACTCCTGCTTCGGTGATGGCAGCCCCGCGCCCTGCCATCTGCTCGACGGCCTGCCCGACGACGTGGTGCTCGCCCGCGACGACTTCGGCCGCGTGCGCGGGGTCAAGCCCTCCGTCGTTTCCGGCTTCGTGCGCGAGCGGCAGTTCTACACCCGCGACGAAGCCGCGGCCTGGATGCGCGAACACATGCTGCATTGATTGCGCGCGGCGGGTCGGGCCGGCGCGAAGAAGCGCGGCAGCCTATGATTACGCTGGTCGGGCGAGACGCCGCCGGCCGCGAACACGAGGAAGAAACGATGCCACGCCAGGTGCTGGTGATAGAAGACGACGACGACATCGCCCGGCTGATCAAGCTGCAACTCGACGGCCTGTCCTGCAACGTGCGCATCGCCTCCGACGGCGCCGTCGGCCTCGCCGAGGCAGAGGCCAAGGCCTACGACCTCATCGTCCTGGACCTCATGCTGCCCCACGTGGACGGTCTCGAAATCTGCCGCCGCGTGCGCGCCAAGGGGCGCTACACACCGATCCTTATGCTCACCGCCAAGTCCTCCGAACTGGACCGGGTGCTGGGCCTGGAGATGGGCGCCGACGACTACCTCACCAAGCCCTTCAGCGTCATGGAGCTGTCGGCGCGGGTGAAGGCGATCTTCCGCCGCGTCGACAACCTGTCCCAGGAGGCCAGGCCGCCGCCGGTGATCGAGTCGGGCGCGCTGCGTATCGACGCCGAGCGGCGCAGCGTGACACTTTCCGGCGCGCCGGTGGATCTGACCGCCAAGGAGTTCGACCTGCTGCTGCATTTCGCCGAAACGCCGGGGCGTGTGCACAGCCGCGCCCAGCTCCTCGACAAGGTGTGGGGCTACTCCCATTCCGGCTACGAGCACACGGTGAATTCCCACATCAACCGTCTGCGCGCGAAGATCGAGAAGAACCCGAACCAGCCCGAATACATCCAGACCGTGTGGGGCGTCGGCTACAAGTTCCGCGAATGATCGTGTGGCGTTCGCTCTACGGCAGGCTTGCACTCATGATGATGCTGGTATTCAGCATCATCGCCGGGCTCATCCTGTTCGGCTCCGAGGAGATGCTCAATCCCGAGCGCGCCATCATGCTCGGCACCGACCTCGCCATCGGGGCGCTGGCCTTTTCCGTGCTTGCATCGTTCATCGTGTTCAACGTGCTCACGCGTCGCCTGCGCGAACTGGCCAAGGGGATGGAAGGCTTCCGCGCCACCGGATTCACCAAGCCCCTGCGCATCGGGGCGGTTCCGGCCCGCAACGGGGACGAGATCGACCGCCTCGCCGTGGCCTTCAGCGAACTGTCGGAGCGCGTCGCCTTCCAGTTGCGCCAGCTCGAGACCAACGAACAGCAGCGGCGCGAACTGCTCGCCAACGTCTCCCACGATCTGCGCACGCCGCTCGCCTCGATGCAGGGCTATCTCGAACTGCTGCTGATCCGCCACGGCACCCTCGCGCCGGAGGAAGAGCGCAGCTACCTGGAAGTGGCGACCAAGCACTGCGAGCGCTTGACCAAGCTGGTGCGCGACCTGTTCGAACTCACCAAGCTCGAATCCAACGAGATCAGGCTGGAGTGCGAGGCCTTCCCCATCGCCGAGCTGGCGCAGGACGTGGCGCAGAAGTACCAGCTTGGCGCCGAGCAGCGCGGCATCGCGCTGGACGCCCGCGTCGTCGAACCGGTGCCGGCGGTGCACGCCGACATCGGCAGGATAGAGCGCGTGCTGGAAAACCTGATCGAGAATGCCCTGCGCCACACCCCGGGTGGCGGCAGCATCCGCATCCTCGTTGCGGCCGCAGACGGCCGTGTGCGCGTTGCCGTCAGCGACACCGGCCAGGGCATTGCGCCCGAACACCTCGAATCGGTCTTCGACCGCTATTACCGCGTCAGCCGTGGCGAGGAAAGCGATGGCGGCCATGCCGGTCTGGGGCTCGCCATCAGCAAGCGCATCGTGGACCTCCATGGCGGCAGCATGCGCGTGGAAAGCCGCCTGGGTGCAGGGAGCACGTTCTCGTTCGATCTGCCGGCGGCGTGAGGGCGGCCACTGCGGGCCGTCTGCCGATCCCGTTCGCTGCGGGCGATGGTTCACGGCTGGGTTCCCGTGTCCTGGGGACTGACTTTCGCAGGCGGCGCACCGATCGAATCAGGCCCGGCGGCCTGGCAATAATGGACGCCGCTGGGTCATCGACCCAGGGTGATCGCACTCGAATATCATAGTGGCGAGAGCCCCAGCAACGCCATGCGCGCATCGTCGTTCCAGTCGATGCGCTTGCGCCGCAGGCGCAGGCTCTTCTTCTTGCCGGGCGGTGGATCCTGTCGCAGCAGGTTCAACGCCATCTTTGTGAGCAGCGAGAAGTTCTGCGGCGCGTTGTCCTCGCTCAGGTGCCGGGTATCTTCGCCGAAGATCACATCCAGGCTCCAGTGAAGCCGGTTCTCGATGGCCCAATGATCGCGCACCGCCGCAGCGAAGTCTGCCGTGCTCAGGGTGCGTGGGCTGATGTAGTAGCGCGTTTCCACCGGCGAGGGCTTGTTGTCGGCAACACGCACCGAGTCCACCCGCCCGAGCATGGCGCAATCGACCCAGACGGCGGTATCCACCTCTCAGGTGTTGGCCAGCGTGCGATAGATCTGGATCACTTGGCGTCCATGGCCGGTCTGCACCGCGATATGGACCTCTTCTCACTGGCCGACGAAGGCACCTGTGCGCCGCAACCAACCGCTCAGCGGCGGCAACCGACGCGAGCCCGGCAGCCACGGCAGGCGGCGACGACGGCATCCAGCAGGCACGCGCCAAGGCACGCCGCCGCAAGGGTCTGGCCTGTCACACGCGGACTCAATCGGTCAGCGGCTGATACTGCTTCAGCATCTCGAGGGTACGGCGCCACGCGTCGCGATCGTCGTCACGACGATAAGCGCGCATGGGTTCGCCGCGCGCACCGGATTCCAGGTTGAATCCGTGGTTGGCTTCCGGGTAGACGACGAGTTCGAACTTCACGCCGGCGTCCTTGGCGGCCGCTTCCATCGCCTGTGCGGTTTCGACCAGGCAGCAGTTCTGGTAGCGGTCGAGCTGCGCTGCCATCACCAGCACCGGAACCCGGAAGCGCTTGGCGAAGAAGCTGACCTTGTTGACCCAGGTGCGCGTGTAGGGGTAATACGCGACCACCATCGAGACGAGGTCCTGCATCGGTGCCGCGTTGTAGAGCGCCCCGCCGCCGCCCAGCGAAAAACCAATCACCGCCGCTTTGCCCGGGACAGCGGCCGGCGAGCGTTGCGCCCGCTCGATCGCGGTCTTCAGGGCGGCGAGGCCGGTCAGCGCGGGATTCAGGATGTCCTTGCCGTCGAGTAGGACTGCGTAGTAGCCGAGCTTCGCCAGCTCGGCGGCATAGGTCTGATACGAGTTCGGACCAGTCTGCCCCGAGATGACGATGACGATTGGACCTTTCCCGCTCGCCGGGGCGTACGCAGTCTGGGCGGGGCCGTCCGGTCCGGCTTCGGTTGACATCCCCTCCGCGTGGGCTATCGCCGCCACGATTCCAAACAAAACGCCGAACAAGGCGTACTGCGCGGTGCGAACCAACCAAGATCCTCGAACTGATGCAAGCACCGACATCGTCGTCATGCCTCCTTCTCAGTCGCACGATCGGGCGCGGGGTGTTTCCTACGCGAAACCGATCCTATCGTAGCGCGGATACGAGTGCTTCGCCGACCGGTCGCGCAGCGCGTCGCCAGATGCTCGCTGCGGAAGTGCGCCTGTCGGCCGCTGATCGCCGCGGCGGATCTCGGCTGGGCGCGATGGTTGTCTCCCTTGCAGGCACAATCTGAGAAGTCTGAGGTCAATGTCGCTGTTTTAAGCGCGCGCGTGGGACTGGAGCAAGCGGGCGCGAGCGAGGTTTCTCTCGATCATCAGCCGCGGGTAGGGTTTAGGTCGGCGCTTGACCGCGCGAGGCTCAACACGCCCTGGGCGCACCAGAAGCCTGGCGCCGGCGATCGCGGCCAGCACATAGCCCCACAACTCTCGGCCGCGCCGACCCGCAGGGTGACGCAGCTCCTGCTGGAAAGCGCGAAGCGTACTCAGCGTCGCCTTGAAGCTCAGCCGGCGCGGTAGCACCCCCGCGGCTTTGGCCGCCTGGGCCATGACCGCGCACACCAAGTTGTAGCCCAACAGATACGCTGAGATCTCCCGATGCACCATGTGCGGCGTCTTACAGCGCAGCTCGCCCATTCCGAGCAGTTCCTTGATCGAACGTAGGTCGAGCTCGACATCCCACCGGCTGCGGTAGAGCTCATCGAGTTCGCGTTTGCTCGCCGCCTTGGCCTCAAGCAACGTGGTCACCAGGATCCAGCCGCCCACGCGTACCTCGCGTACCGCCAGCTCCTGGGGCATCGCCTCATAGGCCTGCTCGTCGAGCCACTCCGGGCGCAGCGGACGCTTCCAGTACACCACATGGTCGCGTACCCCAAGACGCTGTCCGCGCCGAAAGTCCGTTACCCGACAAGCATTCTGCTGCGTGACGATATCCACGCCCAGCTGGCGCAGTAGCGCCAGCGTGAAAAACGTGCAGTGGTAGCAGTCCACCACCAGCAGGTCGCCAGCTGCCAAGCCGGGGGCGATCTGCCGGAACAAGGATTGCTCACCCGTACCCTTGCCCTTGTGGGGAGCCAGCGCGAAGCCCAGCACTGCTGCGCTACCTGAGGAAATTAACGCCACCACCCGTGCCAGAGGGAAACCCAGTCCAGCGCGCTGTCCCCCGTGTTGCGGATATAGCGCCTGATTCTCTGGGGTATCCGCCATCGATACCGTCGTGCCGTCGAGCAGCTTCACCGGCCGTCCGCGCCAAGTCCACACCGCCGGCATCGCCTGCTCCAAGCGCCGCCCCGATAAGCCAACCAACTCTACCATCCACTCCAGCGACAGCCGCGCCCGCGCCCGACAATACGCCCCGGTGTTCAGGCTGCACGGTTGCTCACCCACACCTACCCGCTCGCTCAAGCCTCGCGCCACCGCGTCCAGGCACGCCCCGTCGCCGTCCAGAACCTGCTCAATGAACAGTATCAGCGTGCGCACCGGCGGATACACCCGCTCCCGCCAGTTTCCCAAGTGACGGCGCATGCTCTCCAGAACCGTTTGCGCGCCCACCACGTCGCTCAGGGCTTCGTCACCCCACTGCCCGAACTGCGCGCACAGCCCCTTCACCTGCTTGACCAACAACGCCTTCCTAGTAGTAGGATGTCGCATAGGCTGGCCCTCCCGTGGATTGATGAAGCGTCGCAACTCCATCATAACCCATTGGTGGAACAGCCTTTCCTCATTCAGAAGTCGCTAAAACAGCGACATTGAAGTCTGAGGTGTCTCGCTGCCGCAACTGGCACAGCGGCTCCAGTCGATTTCTATGACCGGATCGGCGCACCCTACACGACGGGTCGGGGGCCGCCGTACGAGCCGCGAAAAGCGGCCGCTCATATGCGGCAGGCGGGTCAATGCCCGATCATGCATCCGAAGCGGACGGAACTGAACAAGAGGTGGGTGTCGGCCGTCGGCCTTATGCGGAGCTACACATAAGGCCGACCTGCGGCCCCCCACCTCTCCACAGCTCCACCCGCGCCGCGAAACCTCGTGGGGCCTCTCTCTCGGTCGTGGCGCGGCTGGCCCACTGGGGGCGCTACCCGCCGCTCAGCGCCTGCACGATCAGCAGCTCGCCGTCCGCTTCGAGGGCCGTGGCAGGATCGAACACCATCTGCCGGCGATAGAACAGGCGCATGTGGCGGCGCAGGTGGCCCTGCTCGTCGATCATGCGGAAGCGGATGCCCGGAAACTGCCGGTCGAGGTCGTCGAGGACAGCCCCGACCGTTTCGCCCCGGGCCTCGACCCACTGCTGGCCGGTGTAAGACTGCAGGGCGCTGGGGATGAGCACGCGCATCGCGCCGGCCCCTTAACGTGAAAGTCGCGCCAGCGACTCGCGAAGCTCCCCTCTCCGGCCGGGAGAGGGGCTGGGGGTGAGGGAAACGCTCATGGCGAGACCTGTCATTGTTCGGCGTGGCTGGCATTCCATGAGCGTCAGCAGGGGTAGGCGGCTTCGACGGCGTAGATCTCCGGCAGGTGCCGCGCCATGCAATTCCAGCTCCGGCCCTCGTCCAGGCTCTGCCACAGCTCGCCGCTGGTGGTGCCGAAGTAGAGGCCGACAACGTCCTCGGTGTCGGCGCACATCGCCTGGCGCTTGACGGTCCACCACGCCTGACTTTGCGGCAGCCCAGCGTCGAGCCGCTGCCAGGTTTCGCCGCCGTCGCGCGTGGCATAGACCGCCGGGCGGCCGCCGGGGCTCACCCGCGGCCACACCGCCGAGCCATCCATCGGGAATACCCAGGCCGAATTGTCGTCGCGCGGGTGCAGCACCAGGGGAAAGCCGACGTCGCCCACGTCGGGCGGGATGCCGCCGCCGATGCGCCGCCAGCGCGTGCCCGGCCGGTCGAGGCGGTAGATGCCGCAGTGATTCTGCTGGTAGAGCCGGTCGGGGTTGGTGGGGCAGAGGCGCATGCAGTGCGGGTCGTGAAAGGCGACTTCGTCCGGGTCGAAGCCTTCGACCACCGCCATGCCCTCGACCAGCGGCGCGAAGCTTTGTCCGCCGTCGTGCGATTCGTGCACCCCGCCACCGGACATCGCGAAGTACAAATGCATTGCGTCGCGGGGATCGACGATGATCGAATGCAGCTTGGGCCCGTCCGGCGTGCCATCCTGCACCGTGCCGAACCATTTGCGGTACTGCGGATCGTCGTTGATGCAGGAGAACGGCGCCCAGCTCGCGCCGCCGTCCTCGGAGCGGAACAGCCCTTGCGGCGAGGTGCCGGCGTACCAGACGTCCCTTTCATCCGCATGGCCCGGCGCCAGCCAGAAGGTGTGATCCACGGCGCGCCCCTCAAGGCCGTTGGCGGCGGGACCGAAGGCGGGTGGCCTGGTCGCCTCCTTCCACGTCCGCCCGAGGTCGGTTGAGCGGAAGATCGTCGGCCCGAGGTGTCCGGTCTTGGCCGCCGCGAGCAGTGTGCGTCCGTCGCGCGGATCGAGCGCCAGATGATTGACGATGTGGCCGAGAAAATGCGGGCCGTCAACCCGCCACGAGCGCCGCTCGCCCTCGCCGTGATAAAGCCAGGCGCCCTTGCGCGTTGCCACCAGCAGCACGACGGAATCGCGTCCGGCATTCATCGTTCGCTCCCCGCTGCCGCCATCTCGCCGGGGACATTGACCATCCAGCCGACGCCGAAGCGGTCGGTGAGGATGCCGAAGGCCGGCGACCAGAAGGTCGGGCCCAGGGGCATCTGCACCGTGCCGCCTGCCGCCAGAGCCTCGAACAGGTGCCGCGCTTCTACCGTGTCTGCCGGCGACAGGGAGAGCGAGAACCCGCGGAAGGCGGGATTCTCGTCGCAGCCGTCCGAGGCCATCACCACCGACTCGCCGATGCGCAAGGCGGCATGCATCACCTTGTCGTCGTAACCCGGCGGGACCGCGCCCGGCGGCGGCGCATCGGGGCTGTCGCGGTAGCGCATCAACATCTCCAGTTCGGCGCCGAGAGCCTCGCGATAGAAACCGATCGCCGCTTCGCAGCAGCCGGGGAAGAACAGGTAGGCTTGTACTTGCATGATGGGTCTGCTATCAAGAAAGTGCGCAAATATGCGCACGGTTCTTTTCCTGCCCCGACGTGTCTTGCTGACCACATTCGTATTTGACAGGCGTGACTTTCCCGGCTGTCTCTGGAACCATTCCAGAGGCAGCGCCGCCGTTGCCGGACGGACTCGCCACGGGTAGGGCAGTTGCGGTTGCCAGCCGTTCGAGGTTGCGTGCCGCGTTGAGATCGCGGTCATGGTGTGTGCCGCACTGCGCACACGTCCATTCCCGGTCGCGCAAGGCCAACGCCTCGTTTTTCCAGCCACAGACCGAACACAAGCGGCTGCTCGGATACCAGCGATCAGCAATGACCAGCCGGGTGCCGTAACGTTCAGCCTTGTATTCGAGCTTCAAGCGAAACATCCCAAAGCCCACGTCGCTGATGGCGCGGGCGAGTTTATCGTTCGCCAGCATGCCCTTGACGTTCAAATCCTCGATCACCACCGCTTGGTTTTTGCGGCAGAGCCGGATCGTGAGCTTGTGGGTGAAATCCGCTCGGACATTGGCAACGCGGGCGTGCAGCCTTGCCAATGTCGCAGCAGACTTCTTGCGATTGTTCGAAGCAGGAAGTTTCGTGCCTTTGGGCAGATTGGCCTTGGGTACAAACCCGGCCTTGACCTTCGCCGCTTCCACTTTGCGGCTCAGACGCCGTCCACGAATCTTCAGCCGGCGCAACGCCGCCTTGAGCGGTTTGGGTGCCTCAATGGCCTCGCCGCTGGACAGCGTGGCTGCGGCCTTGATGCCCAGATCGACGCCTTCAATCGCATTGCCATTGCGTTGTCGGTAAAACACGGCATCGGGCACCTCGACCTGGATGGCAACGAACCCGCGCTCGGCAGTGCGCGATACCGTTGCCCCGAGAATCTTTGCCTTGAAACGCAGCGCCTCACGCATCGACACATCGCCAATCTTGGGCAAGCGGATGGTTTTCCCATCTACTTTGAACTTGTCGTTGGCGACGTAAAAGCTGTCCAGACACCGCCCCTTCTTCTTGAAGGTCGGCGGATACGCCAACTTCACGCCCTGCTGGCGCAGACTGCGGCGCAGGTGTTTGCAATCAGGGGCGATACGCGCTCCTGCCTCGATGTCGGCAAAGAACCGTTTCCATGCACGAGCCAGATGCTCGAATGGTTGGGCGTGGCTGTCGCGGTGCATATCCTTGAGCCAAGGGAACAATTGGTATTTGACCGCGTTGAATTGTTTTTTGAGCGCCATCGCGTTGGGCTTTTGGCCCGCCGCGTATTGCTTGTTCCACTCATCCAGCGCCCAGTTCCACACCTTGCGCGCCGTGCCGCAGGCGCGGGCGAAGTAGTTCCCCTGTTCTTGCGTTGGACAAAGTGCGATCTTGTGGGTCAGTTGCATCGCCGGGCCTGTTCGATGGCCATTTGCGCCACACCCGCCGCAAGAATCTCGCGGGCACGCATGACCGATGCTGCCTGCGCTGCGTCAGGCCATACATCGCGATACCCCCAGAACGATGCGGCGGCGTACATATCCTCCACGCGAACCTTGCCGGGTTGCAGTGGCGCAAGCTTTGCTTCGCACTCAATCCCGTCCAGCCGGGAATGACATAAGTAATAATCGGCCTGATGAACCTTGCTCTTACGTAACGTCACAAAGCGCCCGCATCCACCGTGGCAATAGATAGTCACTTTCTCAGCTTGGCTCATTGTTCGCATCCTTCTTCAATGCCTCGTCCAGCTTTTTTCGGTAGTTCCTCAGACCGTATAACCGGGACGAAAAGCAATCCACGATGGTCATCAAGTCCTGCACCATTTCCTGCTCGGGAGAAAGACGTTCTTGATTGAGCACTAGCAGTTCGCAGCCATTGATTTTGGCAAAGTGCTCGAACCACTCGAAGCCGAACCGGGTCAGCCGATCCCTGTGCGCCAGAATCAGTGTCTTGACTTCGCGTCGGCCAATATCTTCCATCAGCGCCAGAAACCGCTTGCGCTTGAAGTTCAGCCCGCCGCCCACTTCCTCGACAAACTCGACGTTGGCAAGACCTTTGGCCACCACGAATTCCTCCAGCACTTTGCGCTGATTCGCCAAATCCGGTTCTTGCGCGGCACTGGAGACGCGGCAGTACGCCACCAGCCGGATCGGCGTATTCACCGACTGGCGCAGGCCGATGAATTCGCGAATCTGCGCTTCGGTATACAGGCGCCGATTGCTGTCGGTGCGCGCCACAGCAGTGAGCCGCCCCTCGCGCTCCCAGCGCTGCAAGGTCTTGACCGAGACGCCCAGCAGCTTCGCCGCCTTGCCTGTGCTCATGGTGTTTTCCATGAGCCAATAGTACATTATTGCGCATTATTTGTAATGGTAGAGTCAGCCTCCTGCTGCCGTTGGGGTGATTCCAGAATAGTCGATGGCGCGGTGCCGGGGCGGCCGGTTCGCGGGCCGGAGGCTATACTTGCCGCAACCCACGAGACGCCGCATCCGCTGGAGCGCGCCATGACCGCCGCCATCGACTTCTACTTCGACTTTTCCTCGCCCTACGGCTACCTCGGCTCGGAGAAGATCGGCGATCTGGCGGCGCGCTTCGGGCGCGAGGTTGCCTGGCATCCGGTGTTGTTGGGGGTGGTGTTCAAGGCCATCGGCGGCGCGCCACTGACCACCATTCCGATCAAGGGCGACTATTCGAGACACGACTTCGCCCGCTCGGCGCGCTACCTCGGCGTGCCTTACCGAATGCCGAGCCGTTTCCCGATCGCGACGCAGAATGCCGCCCGCGCCTTCCTCTGGCTGGACGAGCAGGATCCGAAGCTGGCGCGCAACTTCGCCCACGCCGCCTACCGCGCCTACTTTGCCGAAGACATCGACATTTCGGACGCCGAGCGCCTGCTGGTCATCGCAAGCTCGCTGGGCGTCGATGGCGATCAGTTGCAGGCGGCAATCGCCGACCCCGCCATCAAGGAACGCCTGCGGGCGCAGAACGAGGCGGCCCTGGCGCGGGGCGTGTTCGGCTCGCCCTTCTTCTTCATCGACGGCGAGCCCTTCTGGGGCGTGGACCGCCTGCCGCAGATGGAGCGCTGGCTGGAAAGAGGCGGTTTCTAGGGGCTGACTTTCGATGGACGCAACCACCCCCGCCCCCGCCCCGACCCTCCCCCGCACGCGCGGAAGGGAGGATCTGCCGTGACCACCCTCGCCTCCAGGATCGACACCCGCAGCAACGAGTTCCGCGCCAACGCGGCGGTGCTGCGCGCGGCGGTGGACGACCTGCGCGCCAAGGTCGAGCAGGTGTCCCGCGGCGGCTCGCAGGAGGCGCGGGCGAAACACCTCGCCCGCGGCAAGCTGCTGGTGCGCGACCGGGTGGATGGGCTGCTCGATCCTGGGACGCCCTTCCTGGAGTTTTCGCAACTCGCCGCCTGGGGCATGTACGGCAAGGAAGCCGAGGTGCCGGCCGCCGGCATCGTCACCGGCATCGGCCGCGTGCAGGGGCGCGAATGCATGATCGTCGCCAACGATGCCACCGTCAAGGGCGGCACCTACTATCCGGCGACGGTGAAGAAGCACCTGCGGGCGCAGGAAATCGCGCTGGAGAACCGCCTGCCCTGCATCTACCTGGTGGATTCCGGCGGTGCCTTCCTGCCGGCGCAGGACGAGGTCTTCCCCGACCGCGAACACTTCGGCCGCATCTTCTACAACCAGGCGCGGCTGTCGGCCCTGGGCGTGCCGCAGATTGCCGTCGTCATGGGCTCGTGCACCGCCGGCGGCGCCTACGTGCCGGCGATGTCCGACGAGACGGTGATCGTGCGCAACCAGGGCACCATTTTCCTCGGCGGCCCGCCGCTGGTGAAGGCCGCCACCGGCGAGGTGGTGAGCGCCGAGGATCTGGGCGGCGGCGACGTCCACACCCGCGTCTCCGGCGTGGCGGACCACCTGGCGGAGAACGACGCCCACGCGCTGTATCTGGCGCGGCGCATCGTCGGCACGCTCAATCGCGTCAAGCCGGCGCAGTTGGCGCTGGCGGCACCCGAGGAGCCGCGCTACGACCCGGAGGAGATCTACGGCATCATCCCCGCCGACACCCGCAAGCCCTATGACGTGCGCGAAGTGATCGCGCGGCTCGCGGACGGCTCGCGGCTGGACGAGTTCAAGGCGCGCTACGGTACGACGCTGATCACCGGCTTCGCCCACCTCCACGGCTATCCGGTCGGCATCGTCGCCAACAACGGCATCCTGTTCTCGGAATCGGCGCTCAAGGGCGCGCACTTCGTCGAACTGTGCGCCCAGCGCGGCGTGCCGCTGCTGTTCCTGCAGAACATCACCGGTTTCATGGTGGGGCGCAAGTACGAGAACGGTGGCATCGCCCGCGACGGCGCCAAGATGGTCACCGCCGTGGCCTGCGCCCAGGTGCCCAAGCTCACCGTGCTGATCGGCGGCAGCTTCGGCGCCGGCAACTATGGCATGTGCGGCCGCGCCTATTCGCCACGCTTTCTGTGGATGTGGCCCAATGCGCGCATCTCGGTGATGGGCGGCGAGCAGGCGGCGAGCGTGCTGGCGCGGGTCAAGCGCGACGGCATGGAGGCGGCGGGCAGGCGGTGGAGCGCGGACGAGGAGGAAGGCTTCAAGCAGCCGATCCGCAGCCAGTACGAGACCCAGGGCCATCCCTACTACGCCAGCGCGCGCCTGTGGGACGACGGCGTCATCGACCCGGCGCAGACGCGGCGGGTGCTCGGTCTCGGGCTGTCGGCGGCGCTCAACGCGACTATCGAGGAGACGCGCTTCGGGGTGTTCCGGATGTAGCTTCCCTCTCCCTCCCCCGCTTGCGGGTGAGGGCTGGGGTGGGGGCGAAGGGCGATCGCGAACGCGAAACAGGGGGTTTGAATGGCAGACACCGTACTGACCGAAGTCGATGATGGCATCGGCATCATCACCCTCAACAGCCCGGAGCGGCACAATGCCTTTGACGAGGTTCTGATCGCCGAACTCACCAATGCGCTGGAGGATATGCAGGCCGACGACGAGGTGCGGGTGGTGGTGCTCTCCAGCGCCGGCCCCACCTTCTGCGCCGGCGCCGACCTGGGCTGGATGCAGCGCGCCGCGAGCTGGACCGAGGACCACAACTACGAGGATGCGATGGCGCTGGGCACGCTGCTGCGCACCCTGAACGAGTTGCGCAAGCCGACCATCGCCCGCGTGCAGGGTTCGGCCTACGGCGGCGGCGTCGGCCTGATCGCCGCCTGCGACATCGCCATCGCCACCTATGGCGCGCAGTTTGTGCTGAGCGAGGTCAAGCTGGGCCTGATCCCGGCGTTGATCGGGCCGTACGTCATTGCCGCCATCGGGGCGCGGCGGGCGCGGCGCTACATGCTTACCGCCGAGCGCTTTTCCGCCTCCGAGGCGTGGCGCATCGGCCTGCTGCACGAGATCGTCCCCGACGAGGACGGGCTAGACGAGGCGCTGAGCGAGGTGATCGACGCGCTGCTGATGGGCGGCCCCAATGCCCAGGCTGCATGCAAGGGGCTGATCCACACCGTCGCGCAGCGCCCCATCGACGAGGACGTGATCGAATACACCGCCCAGCGCATCGCCGCGATCCGCGCGTCGGAAGAGGGCCAGGAGGGCGTGGCGGCCTTCCTGGAGAAGAGTCAGCCCTCGTGGCGCGGCGCATGAAGTCCTCTGACGCGGAGACGCGGAGGAGATCGCGTGTCGATTAGGGCCTCGCGCTCGGCCGCGGAAGTCCCGACCCAATGTTCAGCAAGATACTGATCGCCAACCGCGGCGAAATCGCCTGCCGCGTCATCCGCACCGCGCGACGGATGGGGCTGCGCAGCGTCGCCGTCTATTCGGAGGCCGACACCGGCGCGCGCCACGTGCGGCTCGCCGACGAGGCAGTGTTGATCGGGCCGGCGGCGGCGCGGGAGTCCTATCTCAATGCCGCGCGCATCGTCGAGGCTGCGCAGGAAAGCGGTGCCGGGGCGATCCATCCGGGCTACGGCTTCCTCTCCGAGAACGCAGGGTTCGCAGAAGCCTGTACCAAAGCGGGCATCGTCTTCATCGGCCCGCCGGTGGCGGCGATCCGCGCCATGGGATCGAAATCGGCCGCGAAAACGCTGATGGAAAAGGCCGGCGTACCGCTGGTGCCGGGCTATCACGGCGACAAACAGGAAGCGGATTTCCTCAAGAGTCAGGCCGCGCAGATCGGCTATCCGGTGCTGATCAAGGCCAGCGCCGGCGGCGGCGGCAAGGGCATGCGCATCGTCGGGACCGATGCCGACTTCGACGCAGCGCTCGCCTCCTGCCGACGCGAGGCGGCGGCATCGTTTGGCGACGACCGGGTGCTGATCGAGAAGTACCTCACCCGCCCGCGCCACATAGAGATGCAGGTGTTCGGCGACAGCCACGGCAACGTCATTCACCTCTATGAGCGCGACTGCTCGGTACAACGCCGCCACCAGAAGGTGCTGGAGGAGGCGCCCGCCCCCGGCATGACGCTTGAGCGGCGCGCGGCCATGGGCCGCGCTGCGGTTGAGGCGGCGCGCGCCGTGGGCTACGTCGGCGCTGGCACGGTGGAGTTCATCGCCGAGCCGGATGGCAATTTCTACTTCATGGAGATGAATACCCGGCTGCAGGTCGAGCATCCGGTGACCGAGATGGTGACCGGGCTGGACCTCGTCGAATGGCAGTTGCGCGTGGCGGCCGGCGAGCCCTTGCCGCTCGCCCAGGAACAGATCGCCCTGCGCGGCTACGCGCTGGAGGCGCGCATCTACGCCGAGGACCCGGCGCGCGGCTTCCTGCCTTCCACCGGGCGGCTGTTGCACCTTTCGCCTCCGGCCGAGTCGCTGCATGTCCGCGTCGATACCGGCGTCGAGGAGGGCGACGAGATCACGCCCCACTACGACCCGATGATCGCCAAGCTCATCGTCTGGGACGAAACCCGCGACCGCGCGCTGGCGCGGCTGCTCCAGGCGCTGACCCAGTACCGCATCGTCGGCGTGGCGAACAACGTCGAGTTCCTGGCGCGGCTGGCCGCCTGCCCCGCCTTCGCCGCGGCCGACCTCGATACCGGGCTGATCGAGCGCGAGCAGGCCTTCCTCTTCCCCGGTGCGGCCACACCCGGCGCCGAGGTATTCGCACTGGCCGCGCTGGCGGAACTGCTGCGCGAGGACTTCCTCGCCCGCCGCGCCGCGGCGCTGGATGCCGACCCCAATTCGCCCTGGCACAGCCGCGACGGCTGGCGCCTCAACGCCCCCGCCCGACGCAGCCTGCGCCTGCGCGCCGGCGAGGCAGAGAAGACCATCGCCGTCACCTACCCGGCGGGCGCCTTCGAGTTCGTCATCGACGGCCGGCGCCTGCAAGCCCGCGGCGAACTGGCAGGCGGAAGCGAACTGCGCGCCGAGATCGACGGTCGCCTTATCACCGCCAGCGTCATCGCCGCTGGCGAGAAGCGTCACGTCTTCCTCGACGGCCATGCGTGGCAATTGGCTGCGGTGGACCCGCTGTTCCACGGCGGTGAAGGCAGCGGCCACGACGGCGGGCTGGCCGCCCCCATGCCCGGCAAGATCATCGCCCTGCTGGCCCAGCCGGGCCCGGTCGCCAAGGGCCAGCCGCTGCTGATCCTGGAAGCGATGAAGATGGAGCACACCCTGGCAGCCCCGGCTGACGGCGAGGTCAAGCTTTTTCGCTGCGCGGTGGGGGAGCAGGTTAGCGAGGGGGTGGAACTGGTGGAGTTCGCCAAGAGTCAGTGATTGGAAGACGGCACCCGCTCCAATCCATGTCTCTCCCCACCCAAGTCACCTTGGTAGAAGTCGGTCCCCGCGACGGGCTTCAGAACGAGGCCAAGTCGGTGCCCGCCGAGGTCAAGCTGGAACTCATAGACCGGCTGGGCGCGGCAGGGCTCAAGGTGATCGAGGCCACCGCCTTCGTCTCGCCGCGCTGGGTGCCGCAGATGGCGGACCACGACGCCGTGTTGCGGGGACTGACTTTGCGGCGGGGGGTGCGCTATCCGGTGCTGGTGCCCAACATGAAGGGGTTCGAGGCGGCACTGGCGGCGGGGGCGCGGGAGATCGCGGTGTTCGGCGCCGCGTCCGAGACCTTCTCGCAGAAGAACATCAACTGCTCCATCGGCGAGAGCATCGAGCGCTTCCGTCCGGTGGCCGAGGCGGCGCTGGTTGCCGGCATCGCCATAAGGGGCTATGCCTCCTGCGTGCTGGGCTGTCCCTACGAGGGCGAGGTCGCACCGCAGCAGGTGGCCGAGGTGGCGCAGGCGCTGAGTGCGCTGGGCTGCTACCAGATTTCGCTCGGCGACACCATAGGCGTTGGCACCCCGGCGGCGACGCGACGCATGATCGAGGCCGTCGCCCGGCGCGTGCCCATAGCCCAACTCGCGGGCCACTTCCACGACACCTGGGGCATGGCGGTGGCCAACGTGTACGCCGCGCTGCAAATGGGGGTCGCGACCTTCGACGCCTCGGTGGCGGGCTTGGGCGGCTGCCCTTACTCCCCCGGCGCCAGCGGCAATGTCGCCACTGAGGATCTCGTCTATCTGATGGATGGGCTGGGCATCGCCACTGGCGTGGACCTCGACAAGCTCGCCGAGGCCGGCCGCTTCATTTGCAGCTTCCTCGGCCGTGAGCCGGCGTCCCGCGTGGCACGGGCGCTGGAAAGTCAGCGGCTGCGCAGCGCCGAAAACGCTTGAAGCCGATGGTCAAGTCGCCCTGCATCAACGTCTGCCGCATGGACCCGATCACCGGGCTGTGCGAAGGCTGCCAGCGCAGCCTGGACGAGATCGCGCGCTGGGGCCAGACCGACGACGACGACCGGCGCGGCATCCTGGCGTGGGTGGAAAAGCGGAGGCAGAAAAGCCAGGATCCGTGGGGCGGCGCCTTGCGCTGTGATTGCGATTGAGTGAACCTGCTCCCGAATTCGATCCGCGTCCTCGAACGCGGCTGGCTTTCCTCCAACAACATCCTGTGTCTGGAGGGCGAGTCGGCGACGCTGGTCAACTCGGGCTACGTGGCCCATGCCGGCCAGACTTTGGCGCTGGTGCGCCAAGCCCTGGAAGGCCGCCGCCTGGCGCGCCTCGTGAACACCCATTCCCATTCGGACCACATCGGCGGCAACGCGGCGCTGGCGGCGGCGTTCGGCTGCCGCATCGCGATTCCCGAGGGCATCGCGCCGGCGGTGGCGGAGTGGGACGAGGCGGCGCTGCTGCTGGCGCCCACCGCCCAGAGCGCCGCCCGCTTCGCCCACGACGAGGTGGTGCAGGCGGGGGACGAACTGGAGATGGGCGGACTCACTTGGCAGGCCATCTCCGCCCCGGGACACGACATGCACGCGCTGGTGTTCTACAACCCGGAGCGGCGCATCCTGATTTCCGGTGATGCGCTATGGCGCAACGGCTTTGGTGTGCTCTTTGCCGAGCTGATGGGCACCGCGCCGGCGTTGGCCGCCACGCGCGTTACGCTCGAACGCATCGGCCGGCTGGTAGTCGATTTGGTCATCCCCGGACATGGCGCGCCTTTCGCCGAGTTCGATGCGGCGATGGAGCAGGCCTGGTCGCGGCTGGCGGCCTTCGAGGCGGACGGGGAGCGCCTCGCCCGCCACGCCGTGAAGGTGGTGTTCAGCTTCTGGCTGATGGAGAAGCGCCGCTTTCCTGCCGCTGACGTTCCCGGGTTTCTCGCCAGCGTGGCCCTGTACCGCGAAATCAACGCCCGTTATTTTCATCAGCCTTTCGATGCGCTGGCGGAGTGGTTGATTCGGGATCTGGAACGGGCTGGGGCGCTACGCCGCGATGGGGATCATCTTGTCGCTGCGGACGGCGCTTGACGCGCAGGGATCGCTGCATCCTCAGGTACCTCATTTCGTCACCCTCCTGTTGCGAGCGCCCGTCTGGGGCGCAGACAGAGCGTTGGAACGCGGGTGGCGGCGCAAGTTTCATCATCCGGCGGTCCGCTGCCCCGGGCGGCCCAGGGTCTGTTCGACATACAGCGGCCGGATCACGTTGCCCCGCAATGCGAGGCGCTGCGAGGCGCGAGGCGAAGCCAATGGTCGTTCCATTGGCGAGCCGAGCAACGACGCAGCGACCGCATTTCGGGGCAACCCGAAGGGCAAGGGCCGGGCCGGGCCGGGCGCAGCGACGGCGTTGCCGCTCGCTTACGTAGAGTGACTACGCTGCGCTCGCGGCGCCTTGCGCTGCATCCCGGCCCGACCCTTGCGTGACCGGCCGTCGTATGTCAAACAGACCCTACAATTGCGCTTCCCCGGACATCCCACCTCATCATGCCGACCTCGCCCCTGCCCCCGCTTTCCCTGCTGGAAACCCGTGTCCTCGGCGTTCTGGTCGAGAAGAGCCTGACCACACCCGACTACTACCCGCTGACTTTGAACGCCCTGCTTGCCGGCTGCAACCAGAAGAGCAGCCGTCATCCGGTGCTCAACGCCAGCGAGGGCGAGGTACAAATGGCGCTGGACGCGCTCAAGCACCATACCCTGGTGGTCGAGTCCTCCGGCGCCTCGGGGCGTGTCTCGCGCTACGCCCACAACATGCACCGCGTGCTGCATCTGGCGCCGCCGGTGGTCGCGCTGCTGGCGAGCCTGATGCTGCGCGGACCGCAGACGCCGGGCGAATTGCGGGTGAATTGCGACCGGCTGTATCGCTTCACCGACATCTCCTCGATCGAGGCCTACCTCGACGAGATGGCCGAATGTTCGTCGGGGGCCTTGGTGCGCAAGCTGTCCAAGCAACCCGGCTCGCGGGAGCATCGCTACGCCCATCTGTTGAGCGGGGAACCGGAGGAGGACTCGGCCGCAGCGGCGGAGGCCGGCGCGGAAGGCGTGACCACCGGCGAGATCGCCGCGCTCAAGGCCAACGTCACCCTGCTGCACGACGAACTTGCCGAGCTGCGTGGGCTGGTCGAGCGGCTCTACGCCGAACTCGGGATCGCGCGCTGAGCGCCGGGCACCCTCAGCGCCGGGAAACGTGAAGCGCAAGCGCTCCCAGCGCTGCCACTAGCGCGATGCCGAGGGCGACCAGGGAAACCAGCCTTCCCAGCGCAGCCTGGTCTTCCAGCCGCGCCACGGCGTCTTGCGCCGTGGGCGATGCGGCCTGCGGCGGGAAAGTCAGTCCCTGGGAAACGGCGTTCTGCTTTGGCGCAGGCGCGGCCGGGGGGGGCGCGGGGGCGGCGGACGGCGGCGGATTCGTGCCGGTGGGCTGAACGGGCGTGGGTTGCGGGGGCGGGGCTGCGTCACCGGCGGGTGCGGCGGTGGGCTGTGGCACCTTGATGGTGAAGCTGCGCTGGGCGCGGCCGGCGGGCGAGCTGACGGCGACCAGCAATTCCAGGCTCGTCTGCTCCACCGGGGCGATCGAGCGTACCGTGAGCGAAGCTCTGCCGTACGGGGCCGGGTTGACGGTCACCCAGAGCTGGTTCGACTCGTCGTCTTCCGGTATCTCGGGACTGGCGACCGCGGCCTTGATGCGCCCGGGCCGGTCGCCCGGCCCCAGGATAAGCTCCACGCGCACCCGTAGCGGATCCCCGGCGGCGGAAACCACTTTTGCCTTGCCGATGCCGGCGGCTTCGACGCATCCCCCGTGCCCGAGCAGCAGTAGGATCGCCGCGGCGACGGCCGGACTGAAACGGGCAGTCATGGTCGGGTGTGGAATGCCCGCGCCTGCGGAGCCGGAACCATAGAGGTGCCCAGCTTCGGGCCGGCCGGGGAACCTGCGATGTACGAACAAGGGGAGACTCCCCTTGTATATCCCCCAAGCCCAGTGCCCCCGCAAGTCATTGCCGGAATTGTCACGATTGCGCTGTTAAGAGACAAATTGGCTAAGGGGCGCCGGCCGCTGGATCGATTACGCTGGCATTGTCCTCCGGCGCGGCGGGCTTCGCCACCTCGATCGCAGCGGCGGTGTTGGCAGGTCGGATCAAGCGAAGCGGAACCGACATCCGGCGCACGGTCGGCTGCGGCTCTTGCCGGCATCGATCCGACCTGCCGCAGGCGGTGAGGGGTTCAGCCGCCTTCGCTGCTGCGCAGGTGGCGGCTCACCGATAGCCTTGCACCCAGCCAGCCAAGCAGCGCCGCGAAGCCGATCAGCAGCGCGGTCTGTTCGGCGGGCAGGGCTTGCAGGCGAAACTCCAGGCCGTAGAGGCTGGCAACTTCGGCAAACGGCTCGCGCAGGACTTGCACGGCCAGGAGCACGATCAGCCAGGCCACCGCGCCGCCGAGGGCGCCCTGGAGCAGGCCGAAGTAGTAGAAGGGGCGGCGGATGTAGCCGTCGGTGGCGCCGAGCAGGCGGCTTACCTCGACTTCGGCGCGCTGGGTCAGGATCTGCAGGCGGATGGTGTTGAAGCTCACCGCAATGATCGCCGCGCCGAGCAGGGCGGCGAGCAGCAACACGGCGACACGCCCCGCCCTCAGCAGGGCATCGAGGCGCCGCGCCCACGCGGAGTCGATCTGCACCTGCTCCACCTTGGGCCAGCCGGCCGCGGTGCTGCTCAGGGCGTCGAGCTGCGCCGGGTCGCCGGAGCGCGGGGTGACGATGTAGGCGTCGGGGAAGGGGTTGTCGGGCAGTGTGTCCAGCACTTCGGCCAAGCCTTCGCCGTCGCGGAAGCGCTGCAGCGTCTCCTCCCGTCCGACGAAGCGCACCTCGGCCACGGCAGCGTGCTGGCGCAGCCGCTGCTCGATTTCCGCAGCATCGCCGGGCGAGGCTCCGGGCGCGAGGAAGACGCTCATCTGGGGTGTGGCCGCGAAATGCCGTCCGAAGGCCAGCACGCTGCCCAGCAGCATCTCGCCGCCGGCGGGCAGCGCCAGGGTGATGCCGACCACCAGCACGCCGAACAAGGTGTTGACCGGCGCGGCCCACAGGCGGCGCAGGGCCAGTCTGAGGGCGCGGCGATGCTGCGCCAGCCAGGTTCTCACGCCGCCAGCCTCCCCTGGGCGAGGTGCAGCATGCGGCTCGCCAGGGGCGCGAACAGCGCCTCGTCGTGGGTGGCGATCATCACCGTGACCCCCACCTGGTTGAAGGACTGGAACAGGGCAGCGATGTCGCGGGCGTAGTCCTGGTCGAGATGGGCCGTGGGCTCGTCGGCGATCAGCAGCGCCGGGCGATTGACGATGGCGCGGGCGATGGCCAGGCGCTGCTGCTCGCCGCCGGAAAGCGTGATCGGCATTGCCTTCTCCCGGTCGAGCAGGCCCACCTTGTCCAGCGCCGCCCGGGCGCGGCGCGGCGCTTCCCTGGCGGGATAGCCGGCGATGTGCAGAGGCAGCGTCACGTTGTCGATCACCGGGCGGTCGAACAGCAGCTTCTGGTCCTGGAATATCAGCCCGAGCTTGCGCCGCAGGTAGGGAATGGCGCGGCGCTTGATGCGCGCCACCTCCTGGCCGCTGACTTTGATGCTGCCTGAAGTCGGGCGCTCCATGGCCGGAATCAGCTTGAGCAGGGTGCTCTTGCCGGCGCCGGAATGGCCGGAAAGCACGATCAGCTCGCCCTGCTCGACGGAAAAAGTCAGGTCGGTAAGCGCCGTAATGCCGCCGGGAAAGCGCTTGGTGACGTGATCGAAGCGGATCATGCCCACCCAATTTCCTCGCCGCAGGCGCGCTCAAAGCTCCCCTCGCCCCTTGCGGGAGAGGGGCGGGGGGTGAGGGGGGGCTCCACTGCCACACCTTCCGCGCCTGTTGCCGCAGTCGCGCCTGAGGGGCTGAGGGTGAGGGGGGGCTGCACTGCGGTTGCTGCTGCCGCGATCATCCGGCCGAAGAATCCTCACCCGCCGGTTCGAACAGCGCTTCGACGAATTCCCGCGCCGAGAACGGCTGGAGATCCTCCAGCCCCTCGCCGACACCGATGTAGCGCAGGGCGACGGGTTTTTCGGGCTTCTGGGCGCGGGCGATGGCGGCGATGACGCCGCCCTTGGCGGTGCCGTCGAGCTTGGTGACGATGAGACCGGTGACGCCGATGGCGGCGTCGAAGGCGGAAACCTGGGCCAGGGCGTTCTGGCCGATGTTGGCGTCCAGCACCAAGATCACCTCGTGGGGTGCGGTGGGGTCGGCCTTGGCGATGACGCGCTTCACCTTGGCGATTTCTTCCATCAGATTCAGTTGCGTGGGCAGGCGTCCGGCAGTGTCGGCAAGCACGACATCGATGCCGCGCGCTTTGGCGGCGTGCACCGCGTCGAAGATCACGGCGGCGGAATCGGCGCCGTCCTGGGCGATGACGGCGACGCCGTTGCGCTCACCCCAAACCACCAGTTGCTCGCGCGCGGCGGCGCGGAAGGTATCGCCCGCCGCCAGCAGCACCGACTTGCCCTGGGCCTGGAAGTGGTGGGCGAGCTTGCCGATGGAGGTGGTCTTGCCGGAGCCGTTCACCCCCGCCAGCATGACGATGAAGGGCTTGTGGCTGGTGGTGTCCAGCGGCTGCTCCAGGGGCTGCAACAGGCCGGTCAGCAGTTCCTCCAGCACCGCGCGCAGGGCTTCCGGGTCTTCGATGCGCTCGCGTTTGACGCGTGCGCGCAGGGCATCGAGCAGGTACTGGGTGGCCGAAACGCCGCAATCGGCCATCAGCAGCGTGGATTCCAGCTCCTCCAGCAGATCGTCGTCGATCTTCTTGCCGCGTATGAGTTCCGAAACCGGGGTGTTGAGGGTGTCGCGGGTGCGCGCCAGTCCGCTGCGCAGCCGGATCTGCCAGGAACGCTTGTCGGGCGTCTCGTCGATCTTGGGGACGTCGGCGGACTTTTTCAGGAAACCAAACATGGAGGCGGGGGTCTCTATCGAGGCGATCGGCTGACGGGCCAGGCGATTGGACCTATCATGCCGCCCGCCCCTACATGAAAAACGCTGGCAACGAACGACAGGAATCTTATCAGATGGCTCTGTGCAACCTATTGAAACGCCCCGCCTGGCTGCTGGCGGCCGTGGTCGCCGCCCTGCCGGGGCTGGCTTTCGCCAATCCCCATGAAAAGACTCTCTCCAACGGCATGCGCATCATCGTCAAGGAAGACCGGCGCGCGCCCACCGTGGTGCACATGGTGTGGTACCGGGTCGGCGCCATGGACGAGGTGGACGGCACCTCGGGCGTGGCCCACGTGCTGGAACACATGATGTTCAAGGGCACCAAGAATCTGAAGAGTGGCGAGTTCAACAAGCGGGTGGCGGCGGCGGGCGGGCGCGACAACGCCTTCACCAGCCTCGACTACACCGCCTACTTCCAGCAGGTGCCCAAGGAGAAGCTCAGCGAGATGATGTCGCTGGAAGCCGACCGGATGAACAACCTGATCGTCGATCCCAAGGAATTCGACAAGGAAATCAAGGTGGTGATGGAGGAGCGGCGCTTGCGCACGGAGGACAAACCCCAGTCCTTGGTGTACGAGACGCTGATGTCCGCCGCCTTTCAGGCCCACCCCTATCGGCGGCCCATCATTGGCTGGATGAACGACCTGGAAAACATGAGCGCCGAAGACGTGCGTGACTGGTACCAGCGCTGGTACGGCCCCAACAACGCCTACATGACCGTCGTCGGCGACGTGGACAAGGACGAGGTGTTCAAGCTGGCGGAGAAACATTACGGCAAGCTGCCCAAGCGTGCCCTGCCGACGCGCAAGCCGCAGCAGGAGCCGTCCCAGACCGGTATCCGCCGCGTCACAGTGAAGGCGCCGGCCAAGCTGCCCTACGTCCTGATGGCGTTCAAGGTGCCGGAACTGCGTGACATCGAGAAGGACCGCGACGTCTTCGCGCTGGAAGTGCTCGCCGGCATCCTCGACGGCCACGATGCCTCGCGCTTCTCGAAGAACCTGGTGCGCGGCTCGAAGATCGCCACCTCCGCCGGGGCCGGCTACGACAACACGGTGCGCGGCGAATCCATGTTCATGCTCGACGGCACGCCGGCGGAAGGCAAGGGCGCCGCGGAGTTGGAGCAGGCCCTGCGCGCCGAAGTGGAGCGGGTGAAGGGCGGCGGCGTCAGCCCGGAAGAGCTGGCGCGGGTCAAGACCCAGGTCATCGCCGCGCAGGTGTACAAGCGCGACTCGATGATGGCTCAGGCGATGGAAATTGGTGGCTACGAGGCGGCGGGCATCAACTGGCGCAAGCTGGACCGGATTCTGGAACAGATCCGCAGCGTCACCGCCGAGGAAGTGCAGGCGGTGGCCGGAAAGTACTTCGGCGACGATGCGCTCACCGTGGCGGTGCTCGACCCGCAACCCCTGTCGGAAAAGACGGCCCAGGCCAAGCCGGCCGCGCTGCGCCACTGAGGATCCACGATGACCAAGATTCTGCGTTTCGCTGCCGCTCTCCAGTTGCTGACTTTCGCTGCGTTCGCCCAGGCGGCGATCCAGATCCAGCATTGGGTCGCACCCTCGGGGGCGCGGGTGTATTTCGTCGAAACCCGGTTGCTGCCGATCATCGACGTGCAGGTGGGATTCGCTGCCGGCTCCGCCTACGATCCGCCCGACAAGATCGGACTCGCCAGCCTCACCCGCAGCTTGCTCGACGCGGGGGCGGGCGATCTCGACGAGGAGAAGATCGCGGACCGGTTGGTAGATACCGGGGCGCGCCTGTCTGGCTCCACCGACCCGGACCGGGCCTCGGTCGCGCTGCGCACCCTGTCCAGCAAGCCCGAGCGCGACGCCGCGCTGGAACTGCTGCGCCTGGTCCTGCAACAGCCCAGGTTCCCCGCCGACGCCCTGGCGCGGGAGAGGGCGCGCACCATCGCAGGCATCCGCGAGGCAGATACCCAACCCGAAAGCATCGCGGCCAAGCGCTTCATCGCCGCCATGTACCCGTCCCACCCCTACGGTTTCAACGCCACGGCCGACACGGTCGAGCGAATATCCCGCGACGATCTGGAGAAGTTCTATCGGCAGTACTTGACCGCCCAGCGCAGCACGGTGGCGATCGTCGGCGACCTGAGCCGGGCCGACGCCGAGGGCCTGGCGCAACGCCTGACCGAGGGCCTGCCGCGCTCCATCGCCGGCGACGACGTACCCAAGGTGCAACTGCCGGTCCGCGGCACGGTCAGCGTCGCTCATCCCGCCTCGCAAAGCCACATCTACGTTGGCATGCCGGGCATGAGCCGCACCGATCCGGACTACTTTCCGCTGCTGGTCGGCAATTACATTCTCGGCGGCGGGGGATTCGTGTCGCGCCTGCTGAAGGAAGTGCGCGAGAAGCGCGGCTACGCCTACAGCGTCAGCAGCCATTTCGTGCCCTACGCGCAGCCCGGCCCGTTCCAGATCGGCCTGCAGACCAAGCGCGACCAGTCGGAATCGGCGCTGAAGGTGGTGGACGAGACGCTGATCGACTTCCTCAGGAGCGGCCCGACGGAAGAGGAGCTCAAGGGCGCCAAGCGCAACCTGATCGACGGCTTCGCGCTGCGGGTGGACAGCAACAAGAAGATCCTCGATCACGTCGCCATGATCGGCTTCTACAGCCTGCCGCTGGACTGGCTCGACCAGTATCCCAAGCTGGTGGCCAAGGTCACCGCCGCCCAGATCAAGGACGCTTTCGGTCGCCGCATCCGGCCCGAGAATCTGGTGACGGTGGTCGTCGCCGGAAAGACCTGATTCATCCAGCTTGAGCCGGTTGCGCATCGTCGGCGGCGTCTGGCGCAGCCGGCTGATCGATTTTCCCCCGGTTTCCGGCCTGCGGCCCACGCCGGACCGGGTGCGGGAAACCCTCTTCAACTGGCTCGGGCAGGATCTCACCGGCCGCGTCTGCCTCGATCTCTTTGCCGGCAGCGGCGTGCTCGGTTTCGAGGCGGCGTCCCGCGGCGCCGCGCACGTCACCCTGGTGGAGAAGGACGCTCGCGCAGTCGCCGCGCTCAAGAAGAGCGCGGCGGCGCTGGCGGCGCTGGCCGTGGAGATACGGCGCGCCGATGCGCTAGAATTTCTGGCCTCGTCCGATCGCCGTTACGATGTGGTTTTCCTGGACCCGCCCTATGGCGCGGGCTGGCTGGAGCGCGTGCTGCCGCTGCTGCCGAGGGTGCTGGCGCCGCAGGCGATGATCTACGCCGAGGCCGAAAGTCAGTTGCGGGAACACGGCAATCTGCGTTTGCTGAAGCATCGACAGGCGGGTCAGGTGCATTACCACTTACTCGAATCGGACACCCCATGAACGGCGTCGCCGTCTATCCCGGAACTTTCGACCCCCTCACCCGCGGCCACGAGGACTTGGTGCGACGTGCCGCCTCGCTGTTTGGACGCGTCGTCGTCGGCATCGCCGAGAGCCGTTCCAAGCGGCCCTTCTTCAGCCTTGTGGAGCGCGTCGAGATGGGGCGCGAAGTGCTCTCGGCGTTTCCGAACGTCGAGGTACACGGCTTCGACGGCCTGCTGATGAACTTCATCCGCCTGCACGATGCCCACGTCATCCTAAGGGGTTTGCGGGCAGTGTCGGACTTCGAGTACGAATTTCAGATGGCGGGGATGAACCGCATCCTCTATCCGGATGTCGAAACGGTGTTCCTGACGCCCGCTGAGCAGTACATGTTCATATCCGCGACGATGGTGCGGGAAATCGCGTTGCTCGGCGGCAATGTGTCAAAATTCGTGCAGCCGACGGTTAATCGGCGACTGATGGAAAAAGTACGCGCAATTCCCTGACAAGGACCCCGAGATGGCTCTGCTGATTACCGACGAATGCATCAACTGCGACGTGTGCGAACCGGAATGCCCCAATGGCGCGATCACGCAGGGGGAGGAGATCTACGAGATCGATCCGGAGAAGTGCACCGAGTGCGTCGGGCACTTCGATACGCCCCAGTGCCGCGAGGTTTGCCCGGTGGACTGCATTCCGCTGAACCCGGACTACACGGAAACGCAGGATCAGTTGATGGAAAAGTTTCTGCGGCTGACGGCCGCGAAAGAGAAGGCCTGAGGTTTCCCGTTCAGGCGGCGGCTGCCACCGCCTGAGTCTCCCCCTCCAGCGCGGCGCGGAACTCCGAGGTAAGCCAGGACAGGGCTTCGATCTGAGTCAGGAGTGCCGACTCCATCTGGTTCAACTCGCGAATCCGGTCCTCCAGCGTGTCTGTCGCTTGGTGGATGCGTTTGACGCTCTCGAGTCGGCGCTTGAGCTGGATCTGATACTCCCGCACCTGAGTCTCCAGCGGCGCCATAACCGCCCGCAGCCAGACCTCCACGTCGCGATTCGCCACCTCGAATGTCCGCCGGGCGTGCACCGCGGTCGTCTCGAAGAACTTCTGGGTCAGCGCGCGTTTCTCCATCGTCATGATGTTGAGAACGGTGTTTACGTGGTGCGCGAACGCCTTCTCCAGCCGGTCCACTTCCTTCTGGTACTTGAGCATCGACAGCCCGGCCGGCGGCGCGAGTTTCAGCCCGTGCTCGACGCTGAAGCGCTTGTACATCGCCTCCAGCATGCGGCTGATTTCCTCTGACTCTGACTGGGAGCGGTCGAACTTGTCGCGAACATGCCGGAAGAAATCCGTCATCGCCTCGCGCAGTCCTTTCGAGAAGACCGCGTCGAGCATCTTCTGCCGCGTGCGGCGCGTTTCCTCGCGGATGGCATCCATGCCGAGGTGGCCATAGAGCTTGTTCGTCAGAGTGGTGAACACGCTGCGCACCGCGTAGTACTGCTGCAAACCGCGCTCGAATTCCTCTTTCTCGGCCTTCACCTTGCGCATCATGTACTCGATGACGCCTTGGTTCTTGCCGCGCAGGTCGGTGAGCTCGTGCAACTGCTCTTGCAGGCCGGCAAGCCGCGAACCGAGCAGTTCGCCGGTTCGCGCGACGATGTCGCCCACCTCGTGTTGCGTTCCTTCGCCAACAATTTCCCGTTTGGCGGGAATCAGGTCCCGCATCAGGGCCTGCTCCAGGGGGCCGATGCGGCTCTTTCCGAGCAGTCCGGCATCGCTGGATATCCTGGCCAGCAGGGCCTTCTGGGCGGAAACCGGAAACACGTGGTCTGCGGGGATATCCAGCGTGGCGGCTACCTCGGCGACCTGCTTGGCAATTTCCGCGTCGATCTGGTTCTCGCTGCGCAGGCCGTCCCACAGCCCGTCTATCTTGTTCAGCACCGCGAAGCGTCCGCGATGCTGTCCCCGGGCGCCATTGACGTGGTCGCGCCACACGGCCATGTCCGACTGGGTGACGCCGGTGTCCGCGGCGAGGATGAAGAGGATCGCGTGGGCGTTGGGCAGCAGGGAAAGCGTCAGTTCCGGTTCGGCGCCGATGGCATTGAGGCCGGGCGTGTCGAGGATCACCAGCCCCTGTTCTAGCAGTGGATGGGGGAAGTTGATGATCGCGTGGCGCCAGGCCGGAATCGACACCATGCCCTGGACGTCCGGCTTGAGACCCTTCTCTGCGCTCGGGTCAATCGAGAAACCGAGAGCCTCGGCCTCCTCGCGCGGCACCCATTTCTGCTCGCTGACCTGGGTCAGGGCTTCGTGCATCGATTCGGCCGAAGCAGTGTCAAGCTCGATGACCTGCCATTCCTCCGGATAGCGGCGATACTCGGCAATGCTGGCGTGGCTGGCGCGGGTGGCGATGGGCAGCAGTTCGATGCGCGGCGGCCTGGCCGGGTCGTGGCTGAGCTCCGTCGGGCACATCGTGGTGCGCCCCGCGCTCGACGGCAGGATGCGTGTGCCGTAATCCGCGAAGAAGATCGCGTTGATCAGCTCCGATTTGCCACGGGAGTATTCGGCCACGAATGCGATCTGCAGTTTGTCTTCCCGCAGCCGCTCGACCTGCCGGTCCAGCCGGAGGTCGATCTGGGCGTCCGCGAGTTCGTTCTCGTGGAGCCAGCCCCGAAGGTGAAGGATGGCGTCACTCAGGGCATGGCGCCAGTTTGCATAACCGGAGATATGAGAAACGATGTCCATGGCCGGGTTCATCGGCAAAAAGCCCTGCGTACTTTAGCAAGCGCTATGTTGCGGATTATCAAAGGACTATCTCTGGCATTTGGGGCAGAAAAAGGATGACCGCTGGCCTTGGCGCAGTGTCCGGATCGGGGTGCCGCAGCGCCGGCAGGCTTCCCCCGTGCGGCCGTAGACGAAGTATTGCTGCTGAAAGTAGCCCGGACTGCCGTCGCTTGCGACGAAGTCGCGCAGGCTGCTGCCCCCTGCGGCCAGCGCGGCGGTGAGGGTAGTGCGGATGGACTCCACGAGGCGTTCCCAGCGTGCCAGGGAGAGGCGATTCGCGGCGACGGTCGGGCGGATGCCGGCGTGGAACAGGCTCTCGGCCGCGTAGATGTTGCCGACGCCGACGATCAGCCGGTTGTCCATCAGCACCAGCTTGATTGCCGCGCGCCGCCCACGTGTGGCGGCGCGCAGTCGCGGCGCGCTCATTTCGTCGGATAGTGGCTCCACGCCCAAGTCGCGCAGCAGTGGATGATCCCGTCCCTGCCTGCCGAGCCACAGCACCGCGCCGAAGCGGCGCGGATCCTGCAGGCGCAGCGCGCGGTCGCCGAACACGATATCCACGTGGTCGTGGGTTCGCGGCGGGGTAGCCCTGGGCACCACGCCCAGACTGCCTGACATTCCCAGGTGGATCAGCACTTCGCCCAGGCCGAAATCGAGCAGCAAGTACTTGCCGCGGCGGGCGATGGTGGCGAGTGTTCGGCCGACGAGCCGGCTTTCCAGGTCCGCCGGTACGGGGTAGCGCAGCGCCCCGTTGCGGATCACCACGCCGCTTGCACGCGCGCCAGCCAGAGCGGCGAGCACGCCGCGGCGGGTGACTTCCACTTCCGGGAGTTCGGGCATCGGCTGTGTGGCGGCGGAATCGGGTGTCGACCGTGGGTGCAATCTGCCTTCGCGCGGGACGCTGGTGCGCTTGCCCCACCAGGGAAACTTCCCTACCATGAGGCGAACGAAATTGTAGATGACACTTCTAATCCGCGTGGCTAATCCCTGTCGAAACCGTTTCCCCGTTGGGCTGCGCGGCGCGCTTGCTGCGTCGATTGCCGCCCTCCTTCTCGGCGCCTGCGCCCAGTTCCCGGTTCGAACGCCGGACCCGACTTCGCAGGCTGAAGAGGCCGATCCGCAATCGGCCGCCCAGGCCGAGGCGCCGTCCCGCGTCGAGCCGCTGCCCAACCAGCCGCTTACCGCCCAGATTCTGTATCAACTGGTGATGGCCGAGATTGCCGCGCAGCGCGGCAATTCGGTGCTTGCGTCGAGCGGCTATCTGGATCTTGCCCGCAAGACGCGGGATCCGCGCGTCGCGCGCCGCGCCGCGGAAATCGCCCACTTCTCGCGCAACAACGAGGCGGCCCTCGAAGCGATCCGTCTCTGGCTGGAGTTCGATCCGGAGTCACCGCAGGCGCGCTACATGCTCGTCGGGTTGCTGGCGCAGGCCAATCGCTTCGACGAGATGCAGCCCCACGTCATCGCCATCCTGGAGCAGGAGTCCCCCGAAAGCCGCGGCGAGGCGCTGATGCGGCTGGGGCGCGTGTTCAGTCGCAACCCCGACCGCCAGGCCGTGCTCCGCGGTGTGGACCGCATGACCGAGCCCTACCTGAACCTTGCCGAGGCTCGCCTGCTGCGGGCACAGGCGGCCAACGGGGCGGGCGACCCGGCACGGGCGATGGCTGAGGTCGAGGTCGCGATGGCACTCAAGCCTGAATGGGACCAGCCGGTGTTGTTCAAGGCCCAGATGCAGCAGAAGGACGCCCCGGCCGCCGCTCTCGAAACCATCCGCCAGTACCTCGTTCGCTATCCCAAGGCACGAGATGTCCGACTGCAGTACGCCCGTGCGCTGGTCGGGGAAAAGCGCTACGAGGAGGGCAGGGAACAGTTCCGCAGACTTCTGGCCGATTTTCCCGACAACCAGGACGTGATTTTCGCCGTCGGGGCACTTTCCTATCAACTCAACGACTACCCCGTCGCGGACAGCAGCTTCCGCAAGTTGCTCGATCTCGGCTATGCCGATTCGGGCACGGTGCGGATCTATCTTGGCCAGATCGCCGAGAACCAGAAGCGCCCTGACGACGCCATCGTCTGGTACGCCGGTGTGCCACCCGGCGAGCAGCACCTCACGGCCCAGATCCGCCTTGCCCACGTCCTGAGCCAGCAGGGCAAGCTGGACGAGGCGCGCCGCCATTTGCAGCAGACCTCCGCATCGAGCACCCGCGAGCGGGTTCAACTGACGCTGGCCGAAGCGCAATTGCTGCGCGAGGCGGGCCGCAATGCCGACGCCTTCGACGTGCTCGACCGCAGTCTGCGCGAGTATCCCGACCAGCCCGACCTCCTTTACGAGTCGGCGCTTATTGCCGAAAAGCTCGGCCACACGGACGTGCTGGAGAAGAACCTGCGCCGGCTGATCCAGATCAAGCCGGATCACGCCCACGCCTACAATGCGCTGGGCTACTCGCTGGCGGAGCGCGGCGAACGGCTGGACGAGGCCTATTCGCTGATCGCCAGTGCGTTGAAGCTGGCACCGGACGACCCCTTCATCCTCGACAGCATGGGCTGGGTCCTCTACCGCAAGGGCGAACTCCAGGCCGCCCTGAACCATTTGAGCCGAGCCTTCGGCCTGCGCCCCGATCCCGAGATCGCCGCCCACCTCGGGGAGGTGCTGTGGATGATGGGCCGCCGCGACGATGCCGCCAAGACCTGGCGCGAGGCCGCCAAGGCGGATCCCGGAAACGACGTCCTCAGCGCCGCGATCAAACGCTTCCTGCCTTGAGTGGCCGGGTGGCCCCGGATGGTTTGGCGGGAGGCGCTGCTCTTTTTCGCCCGGTGCGGTGGCGCATCCTCGTTGCGACGGCGAGCCTGGGCCTCCTCGCCGGTTGCGCGGCTCTGACTCCTGCGCTTGAAGCGGTGCCGGGGCGTCCGGCACGGGCCGAGATCTCCGCCTTCCAACTCATCGGGCGGGTGGCGGTGAAGAGCGCCGAGCAGAGTTTTTCCGCCCGCATAGACTGGCGCCACGGCGCAGACGGCAGCGAGCACATGCTGGTCAACACCCCGCTCGGACAGGGCATGGCGGAACTGACCGCCGACCGTTCCGGCGCCCGTCTGGAAACCGCCGACCGGCAAAGCCATGTGGCGCCCGATCTGGACGCCTTGAGCGAGCAGGCCTTCGGCGTCCGACTCCCGCTGGTCAAACTGCCGCACTGGGCGATCGGGAAGGTTGCAGCAGCGGCAGCGGATCTGGTGCTGGACGAGCAGGGCAGGGTGCGGCGATTTGCCGAGCAGGGCTGGCAGGTCGCCTATCTCGCTTACGAAAGCGCGGCGCCCGCCGCGTTGCCGACGCTGATCCTGGTGCGCCGCGACGATCTGGAACTCAGGCTCAAGGTGGATGAGTGGAATCTCGAACCGTGATCGCCTGGGACGTGCCGCTGCCGGCGCCGGCCAAGATCAACCTCTTCCTGCATGTGGTGGGCCGGCGCGACGACGGCTACCACCTGCTGCAGAGCGTGTTCCGCATGCTCGATCACGGCGATACGCTGGTCTTCTCCCCGCGCGACGATGCGATGGTCCGCCGCGCCACGGAGTTCCCGGGGGTGCCCGAAGACGTCGACCTGTGCGTGCGCGCCGCTCGCCTGCTGAAAGAGTCAGCCGGCGTGACGCGGGGGGTAACGATCCGGCTCGAAAAGCGGCTGCCTCTCGGGGGTGGGCTGGGCGGCGGCAGTTCGGATGCCGCGACCACGCTGATCGCGCTGAACCGCCTGTGGGGTGTCGGCTGGCCTAGGGAGCGGCTTGGGGAGTTGGGCCTGAAGCTGGGTGCCGACGTGCCCTTCTTCGTCTTTGGCCGCACTGCCTTCGTTGAAGGCATAGGCGAGACGCTGCAGGCTCTCGCCATGCCGCCTGCCTGGTATCTGGTGATCGAGCCCGGCGTTTCGGTTCCGACCAGGGAGGCCTTTGCCGCGCCGGAATTGACACGCAACACGAAACTCATCAGAATCCTCGACCTTTCGGCCGGGCCGCAGGATTGGTGGCACAACGATCTCGAGCCCGTGGTGCGCGCCCGCCACCCGGCGGTCGCGGCGGCAATCGAGTGGCTGGGCGCCCATGGCCGGGCGCGGATGAGCGGTTCCGGGGCCTGCGCGTTCGCCTCCTTTAGCAGCCTTGAGGCGGCGGAGCAGGTTCTGACGAAGTTGCCCGAGGGCTGGCGTGGCTGGGTCGCGCGTGGGCTCGATCGGCATCCGCTGGCGGACTGAGGGGCTGCGCCGAAAGATTTCTTGGGGAGTCGCCAAGCTGGTTAAGGCACCGGATTTTGATTCCGGCATGCGAAGGTTCGAATCCTTCCTCCCCAGCCAGCACATGGAGAGTGACGGGGACGGGCAGGCGATGAGCCTGCCCGAACCTTTTTGAAGTCCGGCACGCGACGAGGGGCGCCATGGCTTACGACAGCCTGATGGTATTCACCGGCAACGCCAATCCGCGGCTCGCCGCGGACGTGGTGCGCCGCCTCAACATCTCGCTCGGCCGGGCCAAGGTGGGCCGCTTCTCCGACGGCGAGATCAACGTGGAGATCCTGGAGAATGTGCGCGGCAAGGATGTGTTCATCCTCCAGCCGACCTGCATGCCCACCAACGACAGCGTGATGGAGCTGCTGATCATGGCCGACGCGCTCAAGCGCGCCTCCGCCGGCCGCATCACCGCCGCCATCCCCTATTTCGGGTACGCACGCCAGGACCGCCGGCCGCGCTCGGCGCGGGTGCCGATCACCGCCAAGGTCATCGCCAACATGCTCCAGACCGCCGGCGTGCAGCGGGTGATGACCGTCGACCTGCACTCGGACCAGATCCAGGGCTTCTTCGATATCCCGGTCAACAACATCTACTCGACGCCCATCCTGCTGGGCGATATCTGGAAGCAGCATTACCAGAACCTGTTGGTGGTGTCGCCGGACGTAGGTGGGGTGGTGCGCGCCCGGGCGCTGGCAAAGCGGCTCGAATCGGATCTGGCCATCATCGACAAGCGCCGGCCAAAGGCCAATGTGTCGGAAGTGATGAACATCATCGGCGAGGTGAAGGGGCGCACCTGCGTCATGCTGGACGATCTGGTGGACACCGCCGGCACCTTGTGCAAGGCGGCCCACGCGCTCAAGGAGCACGGCGCCGAGCGGGTGCTGTCCTACTGTACCCACGCGGTGCTGTCGGGAACGGCCGTAGCGCGCATCACCGATTCGGAGCTGGACGAGCTGGTGGTCACCGACACCAACCCCCTGCGCGAAGATGCGCGGGCCTGCCCCAAGATCCGCCAGATCTCCATCGCCGAGTTGCTGGCCGAGACCATGCTGCGCATCAGCAACGAGGAATCGGTCAGTTCGCTGTTCATGGAATGATTTTTTCAACCCCTGTCTGGTCGCGGACAGGATCAATCGGGAGCACACATACAATGGAAATCGAATTCAACGCCATCAAGCGTGACGCGCAGGGCACCGGAGCGAGCCGCCGCCTGCGCCGCACCGAGCGCATACCGGGCATCCTCTACGGCGGCGGCGCGACGCCGCAGCCCATCTCCATGGATCACAACGAGCTGTGGCACAAGCTCAAGCACGAGAGCTTCCATGCCTCCATTCTCGGCATGGTGCTGGACGGGACCAAGCAGTCGGTGCTGCTGCGCGACGTGCAGATGCACGCCTACAAGCGGCAGATCATGCATCTTGATTTCCAGCGCGTGGATGCCAACCAAAAAATCCACGTCAAGGTGCCGCTGCACTTCATCAACGCCGACATCGCTCTGGGCGTCAAGGTTTCCGGCGGCATCGCCAGCCACGCCATGAACGAGCTGGACGTCGAGTGCCTGCCGAGCAAGCTGCCCGAGTTCATCGAGGTGGACTACAAGGATCTGCAGGTCGGCCAGTCGATCCATGTGCTCGACATCAAGCTGCCCGATGGCGTGAGCGCCGTGATTCACAGGGGCGAAAACCCGGTGGTGGCGAGCATCATCGCCCACAAGGGCACCTCGGCCGAAGATCTGCCCACCGGCGAGGAAGCCGTGGCAGCCCCCGCTGCCCCGGCCGTGCCCGCCAAGCAGCCCGAGAAGAAGTAAGCCTCCGGGCAGGGTCCGCCGCGCTGCGCGCGGCGGCCCGGCCCCCGCACTGGCATTCCGTCATGGCCCCTCCGCGGCTCGTCGTCGGCCTTGGCAACCCCGGTCCCGAGTACGTCGCCACGCGGCACAATGCCGGCTTCTGGCTGGCGGAGAGCGTCGCGCACAAGCTGGGCGTCGAACTGCGCCGCGAATCGCGCTTTCACGGCCTGGTGGCTAGCCACCGCAACGGCGGTCCCGACTCCGCGCTGTGGATCCTGCTGCCGCAGACCTTCATGAACCGATCCGGGCAGGCGGTGCTCGCTCTGGCCCACTTCTACCGCATCCTGCCGGACCAGATCCTCGTCCTGCACGACGATCTGGACATCCCGCCCGGAACGCTGCGGCTCAAGTTCGGCGGCGGGCTGGGCGGACACAATGGCCTCAAGGACATCGCTTCCCACCTTGGCACCCAGGACTTCTGGCGCCTGCGCATCGGCATCGGCCATCCCGGCGAGCGCAACGAGGTGATCAACTTCGTCCTCAAGCCGGCCCGCGGTGAAGAGCAGGCGTTGATCGACGAAGCCCTAGCCCGCGCCGTCGCCGCCTGGCCGCTGCTGGCCAAGGGCGACTATCCGAACGCAATGCAGAAGCTGAACGTGCGACCGGCGGCGAAATCCCCGGAGACGCCGCAGCTGCGCGACTGAAACCGAAAGTCAGCCGCCGTAGCACGGTGGCCGACTCCAAGAACCCACAGGTAATCCCATGGCACTCAAATGCGGCATCGTCGGCCTGCCCAACGTCGGCAAGTCCACCCTTTTCAACGCGCTGACCAAGGCCGGCATCGCGGCGGAGAACTACCCCTTCTGCACCATCGAGCCCAACGTCGGTATCGTCGAGGTGCCGGACGCGCGGCTGGCCCAACTCGCCGCCATCGCCAAACCGCAGAAGGTGATCCCCGCCACCGTCGAGTTCGTGGACATCGCCGGCCTGGTGGCTGGCGCCTCCAAGGGCGAGGGGCTGGGCAACCAGTTCCTCGCCAACATCCGCGAGACCGACGCCGTGGTGCATGTGGTGCGCTGCTTCGCCGACGACAACGTGGTGCACGTGGCGGGTAAGATCGATCCCGTCGGCGACATCGAGACCATCAACACCGAACTCGCACTGGCAGACATGGCGACGGTCGAGAAGGCGCTGGCGCGCTACCGCAAGCCGGCCCAGGCCGGCGACAAGGAGGCCAAATTGCTGGTGGCGGTGCTGGACAAGGCGCTGGCGCAGTTGAACGAGGCCAGGCCGGTGCGCGCCCTGGACCTGTCGAAGGAGGAGCAGTCCAACCTCAAGCCCTTCTGCCTGATCACCGCCAAGCCTGTGCTCTACGCCGCCAACGTGCGCGAGGACGGCTTCCACGACAACCCGCTGTTGGAGGCGATGGACGCCTACGCGGCGCGCGAGAAGGCGCCGGTGGTGGGCTTCTGCGCCAAGATGGAAGCCGAGATCGGCGATCTCGCCGAGGACGAGAAGGCGCTGTTCCTCGCCGACATGGGGCTGGAGGAGCCGGGTCTCAACCGCCTGATACGCGCCGCCTACAAGCTGCTCGGACTGCAGACCTACTTCACCGCAGGCGAGAAGGAAGTGCGCGCCTGGACCATTCACACCGGCGACACCGCCCCCCAGGCCGCCGGCGTGATCCACACCGACTTCGAGCGCGGCTTCATCCGCGCCCAGACCATCGCCTTCGACGACTTCGTCGCCTGCAAGGGCGAAACCGGTGCCAAGGAAGCCGGCAAGATGCGCTCCGAGGGCAAGGAATACGTCGTCAAGGACGGCGATGTCATGAACTTCCTGTTCAACGTGTGATCGGGGCTAGAATGCCTGCTGCACCGCACAATCGCGAAAGGGGATGACATGGACTACATCGAGAACAAGACCTTCGACGAGATCAACATCGGCGACGGGGCGACGCTGGTGCGTACCCTGACTGAGCAGGACATCACTCTGTTCGCGGTGATGTCGGGCGACATCAATCCTGCCCACGTCGATCCGGACTATGCCCGCAGCAGCCGTTTCCGCGAAGTGATCGGGCACGGCATGTGGAGCGGGGCGCTGATCTCCACCGTGCTCGGCACCGAGTTCCCCGGCCCCGGCACCATTTACCTCGGCCAGAACCTGCGCTTCCGGCGGCCGGTGAAGGTCGGTGATACCGTGACGATCAAGGTCACTGCCACCGAGAAGGACGCGGAGAAGGGCAAGGTCACCCTCAACACCGAATGCGTGAACCAGGACGGCGAGGTGGTGGTGAGCGGCAGCGCCGACGTCATCGCACCGCGGGAGAAGGTGCGCCGTGCCAAGGTCGAAATGCCCGAGGTGCGTTTCGACGACAAGGAGGCGCGCTTCCGCGACGTCATGGCCCGCGTCAAGGCGCGCAAACTGGATCCGGTGGAAACCGCGATCGTCTATCCGACCCACCCCGCGACACTGACCGGCGCGCTGGCCGCTGCAGCCGAGGGCATCATCGTTCCGCTGCTGGTCGGGCCCGAGGCACGCATCCGCGCCGCGGCCGAGGAGGGCGGTATCGACCTCGGTTCCGTCCGCATCGTTCCCGCCGCCAATACCCGCGATGCGATCGCAGCCACGATCGGCCTGGCGCGGGAAAGCCGCATCGAAGGCATCATGAAGGGCGACGTCAGCACCGAGGATCTGGTGATCGCACTGGTGTCGGCCGCCCGCGGGCTGCGCACCGAGCGGCGCATCAGCCATGTGCATGTGCTGGATGTGCCGACCTACCCCAAGCCGCTGTTCATCACCGATTCGATGATCAACATCGCCCCCAACTTGGCGGACAAGCGCGACATCTGCCAGAACGCGATCGACCTGGCCCATTGGCTGGGCATACCGGCACCCAAGGTGGCGGTCCTAGCGGCGGTGGAAACGATCAACCCTAAGATGCCCGCCACCATCGATGCGGCGACCCTGTGCAAGATGTCGGAGCGCGGCCAGATCACCGGCGGCATACTCGACGGGCCGCTCACCTTCGAACATGCGGTGTCGCTTCAGGTCGCGGAGAGCACCGGCATAACGTCTCCTGTGGCCGGGCAGGCGGACATCCTGCTGGTGCCGGACCTCGAATCGGGCAACATGATTGCCAAGCAACTGACCTATCTCGCCGAGGCTCTCTCGGCGGGCATCGTGCTCGGCGCGCGGGTGCCGGTAGCCCTCACCAGCCGCACCGACGACCGCCGCTCCTGGCTGGCTTCGGCCATGCTGGTGCTGCTCGTGGCGCACAACTACCGCCGGGCGGCGTTGGGCGCGATGGCATCCTGAAATCTTGTAGAATCCGGCGTTCGCGGGTGTAGTTCAATGGCAGAACGGTAGCTTCCCAAGCGTGCGACCTGAGAGTCGCGTCCGGTCAGCTAGACCGGCCACACCGCTGATGCGAAAGCATCGATCAAGTGTGGAGAACAAAAGCCCTGGAGAAAGGCCCCGTCGGGGGCCGATCCTCGCCACAAGCGAGGGCTTGAGTTAAGCGCGGTGCAAGCCGTGCATCGAGTTGTTGCTCGGGCGCAAGTCCGCATGCAACTTGGCGTTCAGCCGCCAGTAGCCTAGGTGCAGTGCGGGGTTGGCAACGACCCCGTGCCGAGCGCACTGACAATGTAGCCACCCTCCATGGGTACGTACGTGCCCGTGAGGGTGCGTGTGTGATGCTGGAAGTCGAATCCGGCTGAGGCGCTAGGCTGGGTCAGAGGATTAATGTTAAAAGTGAATCGCTGATAAATGCCGTCAAGCTTGAAGGAGCCAAATCGACTGACAGGCTCCAACCAAAAGGTGTGTGATCGGATGTTTCCCTGCTTGGTGGGAACACGCTGACAAGACGGTCACCGGCAGAAAGGCGAAGTCCTCCTGGCTCTTGCTCCTTGCACGGAACAGGGTAAGCCCATAACGGTGTCGGGTAGCAAGACGCGACGAGTTTGGTTGTAAAATCACGCGCATCCGTTGTGGGTAGAGGATCGCGGAGCAAGCGAATGCTGGGCTGTAATGGTCCGGATAGGGGATGCAACGATTGCCCCGGCCCGCAAGGGCGCTGACTTCCGCGTGGTGGCCTGTCGCGAGACAGGTCTGCTCCAACCGCCCGAAGGGGACATCTCCCTTCGGGGGGAACGTCCATCCTTCGGGACCGGGCGGGCGTAGCTCAATGGCAGAGCTGAGGCTTCCCAAGCCTATGACGAGGGTTCGATTCCCTTCGCCCGCTCCATTCAACGGAGGTTGATATGGACGCAAGCAATTGCGATGTTGCCTCCACCAACTGGACGCACTGGCACGGAATAGCGTGGTCAGAAGCGCATCAGGTGGTCGGGAGGTTGCAGGCAAGAATCGCGAAAGCAGCAAAGGCAGGCGAATGGCGCAACGTCAAACGTCTGCAACGACTCCTCACCCGCTCCACGAGTGCGAAAGCGCTTGCAGTGAAGCGGGTCACCGAGAACCGGGGTTGCAAGACACCGGGGATCGACTGGCAAACATGGAGTACACCGGACGATAAGTGGCAGGCCGTCGGCACCTTGCAGCATAGGGGCTACAGGCCAAAGCCACTGAGGCGGGTCCATATCCCGAAAGCAAATGGCGACAGGCGCCCCCTGACCGTGCCAACCATGCGCGATCGGTCCATGCAAGCGCTGCATCTCTTGGCGCTCGACCCAGTAGCCGAGACTACCGGCGACTCTCACTCCTACGGCTTCCGTCGTGGGCGCTCAACGGCAGACGCGATCGAACAGGTGCGCAATTCGCTTGGACGACGGCACTCGCCGCAATGGGCGCTGGAGGGAGACATCAAAGGCTGTTTCGACAACATCAGTCATGAGTGGCTGCTCGCTCGCGTCCCGATGGACAAGGGCGTGCTGCGAAAGTGGCTGAAAGCCGGGTACTTCGAGGGCACCACCCTCTTCCCGACGGAGAGCGGGACACCGCAGGGCGGAATCATTTCGCCCGTGTTGGCGAATCTGGCATTGGATGGTTTGCAAAGCAGGCTTGCGGGACTGTTCCGCACGGTCCGCGATGCGCGTGCCGCCAAGGTCAATTTCGTGCGATTGGGGTGTCCATTTAACCGGAGTTGGCGATTTGCCTCCACGGGCGACCCGGCGAGGATCGCTCCAAGCTGGGCGGATGTCCTCGTTGGTTCGGCGGCATGGGCGGAACAGACTTTGGGCTCCGGTTCATAACAATGTCTTGGTAACGCACCGGCCCATGGGCGACAGCAAGCTCGAGGATCCGGTAGAACAGCATCCCGCGGCTACGTGACCGGCGGCGATTGAAACGGAACACGAACTCGTTCAAGTAACTTGGCAAGTGTGCGGAATCCACCGCTCCCTGGTGAGTACCCAATAGCCAGCGTTTTGCAAGGGAAGCTATCCGATGCACGCCTGGCAGGAGTTCTCCGGGGTCCTCGCCTCGCGCGAAGGCCGCCCGCTGGCTGCGGCTCTCATGGATGTACGCTTTGTTCTCCAATCCCCGGTAACCCTGCCAGGCGTCGGTGATGACAGTCGTCCCCGGCTCGACGTTAGCCACCACAAAGGCGTGCAGCGATTCTGCGGAGGCATCCGCCACAGGCGCCATTCGACAGCGCCCGAATCCCTTCGGCTCCAGGATCTCGATCGCGATGCACGTCAGGATCTTCTTCCCTTTGGCGCGGCCCCCCGGAAGTCCGGCCTCTTTACCGCCAATGTAGGTTTCGTCCACCTCCACCTTCCCGCAAAGGCGCTCACGATCGGGGCGGATCAGCACAGACCGCAGGCGATGAAGGATCGCCCACATCGTCTGGTAGGAGCCAATCTCCAAGGTCCGCTTCAAGCTCAGCGCCGAGATCCCGTCTTTGCCGCTAGCAAAATGCCAACAGGCCGAAAACCAAACCGTGAGTGGGGTACGGGTCCGGTCAAAGATGGTGCCTGCCATCACTGATGTGCGGCTCCCGCATCCAGCGCACATGAACCTGCCGTCGCCAAGCCGCCATCCTCCTGGATGGCCACAGGACGGGCACACGAATCCGCAAGGCCATCTCAGCCATTCCAAGTAGTCCAAGCAGTCAGCATCAGTCCGGAACCATGACTGGAACTCCCCAAGGGACTTGGGATAGTGGGTGCTGGCGCGGGGGCGTTCCATCGCCCCAGTTTACGCTTAACTCCGGTTAAATGGACACCCCAATCGTGCGATATGCCGACGACTTCATCATCACCGGCAGTTCGAAAGAGCTGCTGGAAGAAAAGGTCAAACCGCTGGTGCAGGAGTTCATGCGCGAGCGGGGGTTGGAACTCTCGGAGAAGAAAACGCTGATCACTCACGTGAAAGACGGATTCGACTTTCTGGGATGGACGGCCCGCTGGCAAGGTCGCATGTTGCTGACAAAGCCCGCCAAGAAGAACGTCAAGAACTTCTTGGAGAAGATACGCGGGACACTGCGGGAGATGCGAACAGCCAAACAGGAAGACGTGATAGACAAGCTGAACCCGGTCATACGGGGATGGGCGAACTACCACAGAAGCCAGATGGCGACGCGCACATTCGCGAAGACTGATCACCAGATCTGGCAAGCGCTGTGGCGCTGGGCATGCCGCCGACACCCCAACAAGGGGGGGAGGTGGATCAAAGCCCGGTACTTCCGGCGCATCAAGGGTCGGGATTGGCGATTCGCAGAGAAGGACAAGGCACTGCTGACGCTGGTGAGCTTCCACAAGAAGCCGCACACCAAGATCGATGGGAGCCGAAATCCTTACAGCCCGGAAGACGAGGACTACTTCGACACGCGCCTCGCGCGCAAGATGGAGTCGGACTTGAAAGGGCGCCGGAAACTGGCATGGTTGTGGTACTGGCAGGAAGGGCTATGTCCGAACTGCGGCCAGAAGATCACGAAGGAGGTGAGAACTTGAAACCGATCGGCAGGCTGTTGCTACCGGCGCTCGGCGCCGGAGGCTGACTCTACCATTACAAATAATGCGCAATAATGTACTATTGGCTCATGGAAAACACCATGAGCACAGGCAAGGCGGCGAAGCTGCTGGGCGTCTCGGTCAAGACCTTGCAGCGCTGGGAGCGCGAGGGGCGGCTCACTGCTGTGGCGCGCACCGACAGCAATCGGCGCCTGTATACCGAAGCGCAGATTCGCGAATTCATCGGCCTGCGCCAGTCGGTGAATACGCCGATCCGGCGGGTGGCGTACTGCCGCGTCTCCAGTGCCGCGCAAAAACCGGATTTGGCGAATCAGCGCAAAGTGCTGGAGGAATTCGTGGTGGCCAAAGGTCTTGCCAACGTCGAGTTTGTCGAGGAAGTGGGCGGCGGGCTGAACTTCAAGCGCAAGCGGTTTCTGGCGCTGATGGAAGATATTGGCCGACGCGAAGTCAAGACACTGATTCTGGCGCACAGGGATCGGCTGACCCGGTTCGGCTTCGAGTGGTTCGAGCACTTTGCCAAAATCAATGGCTGCGAACTGCTAGTGCTCAATCAAGAACGTCTTTCTCCCGAGCAGGAAATGGTGCAGGACTTGATGACCATCGTGCATTGCTTTTCGTCCCGGTTATACGGTCTGAGGAACTACCGAAAAAAGCTGGACGAGGCATTGAAGAAGGATGCGAACAATGAGCCAAGCTGAGAAAGTGACTATCTATTGCCACGGTGGATGCGGGCGCTTTGTGACGTTACGTAAGAGCAAGGTTCATCAGGCCGATTATTACTTATGTCATTCCCGGCTGGACGGGATTGAGTGCGAAGCAAAGCTTGCGCCACTGCAACCCGGCAAGGTTCGCGTGGAGGATATGTACGCCGCCGCATCGTTCTGGGGGTATCGCGATGTATGGCCTGACGCACCGCAGGCAGCATCGGTCATGCGTGCCCGCGAGATTCTTGCGGCGGGTGTGGCGCAAATGGCCATCGAACAGGCCCGGCGATGCAACTGACCCACAAGATCGCACTTTGTCCAACGCAAGAACAGGGGAACTACTTCGCCCGCGCCTGCGGCACGGCGCGCAAGGTGTGGAACTGGGCGCTGGATGAGTGGAACAAGCAATACGCGGCGGGCCAAAAGCCCAACGCGATGGCGCTCAAAAAACAATTCAACGCGGTCAAATACCAATTGTTCCCTTGGCTCAAGGATATGCACCGCGACAGCCACGCCCAACCATTCGAGCATCTGGCTCGTGCATGGAAACGGTTCTTTGCCGACATCGAGGCAGGAGCGCGTATCGCCCCTGATTGCAAACACCTGCGCCGCAGTCTGCGCCAGCAGGGCGTGAAGTTGGCGTATCCGCCGACCTTCAAGAAGAAGGGGCGGTGTCTGGACAGCTTTTACGTCGCCAACGACAAGTTCAAAGTAGATGGGAAAACCATCCGCTTGCCCAAGATTGGCGATGTGTCGATGCGTGAGGCGCTGCGTTTCAAGGGAAAGATTCTCGGGGCAACGGTATCGCGCACTGCCGAGCGCGGGTTCGTTGCCATCCAGGTCGAGGTGCCCGATGCCGTGTTTTACCGACAACGCAATGGCAATGCGATTGAAGGCGTCGATCTGGGCATCAAGGCCGCAGCCACGCTGTCCAGCGGCGAGGCCATTGAGGCACCCAAACCGCTCAAGGCGGCGTTGCGCCGGCTGAAGATTCGTGGACGGCGTCTGAGCCGCAAAGTGGAAGCGGCGAAGGTCAAGGCCGGGTTTGTACCCAAGGCCAATCTGCCCAAAGGCACGAAACTTCCTGCTTCGAACAATCGCAAGAAGTCTGCTGCGACATTGGCAAGGCTGCACGCCCGCGTTGCCAATGTCCGAGCGGATTTCACCCACAAGCTCACGATCCGGCTCTGCCGCAAAAACCAAGCGGTGGTGATCGAGGATTTGAACGTCAAGGGCATGCTGGCGAACGATAAACTCGCCCGCGCCATCAGCGACGTGGGCTTTGGGATGTTTCGCTTGAAGCTCGAATACAAGGCTGAACGTTACGGCACCCGGCTGGTCATTGCTGATCGCTGGTATCCGAGCAGCCGCTTGTGTTCGGTCTGTGGCTGGAAAAACGAGGCGTTGGCCTTGCGCGACCGGGAATGGACGTGTGCGCAGTGCGGCACACACCATGACCGCGATCTCAACGCGGCACGCAACCTCGAACGGCTGGCAACCGCAACTGCCCTACCCGTGGCGAGTCCGTCCGGCAACGGCGGCGCTGCCTCTGGAATGGTTCCAGAGACAGCCGGGAAAGTCACGCCTGTCAAATACGAATGTGGTCAGCAAGACACGTCGGGGCAGGAAAAGAACCGTGCGCATATTTGCGCACTTTCTTGATAGC
>CAVOKN010000029.1:0-94137 GCA_963696505.1 uncultured beta proteobacterium
CAGGCTGCACCGTCTCGGCGTGAAGACCGGATGGTCACCGGCGATGTCGAGGCGGCGGCACGGCACATCGCGCGCGAGGTCGGCATCGATGCCGTAATTGCTCGCGCCAGCGCCAGCGCAAGCTGCAACTGATCCACGAACTGCGCGCGGCGGGCAAGAAGTCGGCATGATCGGGGACGGCGTGAACGACGCGCCGGCGCTGGCGGCCGCCGACGTCGGCTTCGCCATCGGCAGCGGCACCGACGTGTCGATCGAGGCGGCCGATGTGACGCTGGTGGCGGGCGATCTGGCCAAGGTCGCCGAAGCCATCGCCCTGTCGCGCTTCACGCTCACGGTGATCAAGCAGAACCTGTTCTGGGCCCTGGGCTACAACACCGTGGCCATTCCCGTGGCGGCCCTGGGCCGGCTCTCGCCCATGATCGCTTCCGCCGCCATGGCTCTGTCTTCGGTGTCGGTGGTGACCAATTCGCTGCGGCTGCAACGCTCATGACGATGCCCCGGATCGCGCCGACCTCCCGTAGGGCGCGCCGGGCGCGCCGATCCACGACCGGTGCGCACGGCGCACCCTACCTGCTGCGGTGCGATGAGGCATTTCGCCATGGACCATAGCCAGCATCAGGTCATCGCCCAGCTTTCGTACTCCCTCGCCTTCATGACCGGCATTCTCGGCAGCGGCCATTGCGTCGGCATGTGCGGCGCCCTGGTGTCGGGGTTTTTCCTGAAGTTCGGCGAGCAGCGCAATAACTTTCTGCCGGTGGCGGCCTATCATGCGGCCCGCATCACGATGTACACGCTGGTCGGATTCATTGCGGCCGCCCTCGGCGCCGTGCTGGTCCAGACCGGGATCATCGGCAAGGCGCAGGGCATACTGCAGATCATCGCCGGCGTCGTCGTCATCCTGCTCGGCCTGGAGACCATGGGGCTGTCGCCGTGGCGCCTCACGATGAGCTTCGCCAAGGTTTCATGGCTGCACAGGTTGCTGTTCGACGCGCCGAAGAAGGGTGTGGTCGCCGGCGCCGCCATCGGCGGCTTGGTGAACGGCCTGATGCCCTGTTCGATGACGATGGCGATGGCGGTGAAGGCCACCACCGCCGCCACCCCGCTGGAAGGAGGTCTGCTGCTGCTCGCCTTCGGCGCCGGCACATTGCCCTCGATGCTGTTCGTCAGCCTGATCTTCGGCAAGCTCGGCAACCGGGTGCGCGGCATGCTGCTGAAGAGCGCGGCGGTGATCGTCATCGCCCTCGGGCTGGCCACCGTTTATCAGGGCGTCGCCTATTACGGCATCATGTCCAAGCTGGGCAACTGGTAGGAACGCGAAGATGCACGACGTACCACGCACAGGAATGAGCCGCCGCACCTTGCTGTGCATGCTGCTCGCCACGGCGGCGGCCCTCGCCTCGACACGAACCCCCGCGCAGCAGCACGCGCCAAAGCCGGGGGCGAAGGACCTGTGTCCCGTATGCGGCATGCTGGTATCGAAGCACCCGAACTGGGTGGCGAGCGTGCTCTACCGCGCCGGCCACGCCCATTACTTCGACGGCGCCAAGGACATGTTCAAGTACCTGTCCGACCTGCCCAAGTACGCGCCGGGACACGCCGCAAAGGACATCGTCGCGATCGAGGTCACCGAGTTCTACGGCCTCACCCGCATCGATGCGCGCCGCGCGTTCTTCGTCATCGGCTCCGACGTGCTCGGCCCGATGGGCCACGAACTGGTGCCGCTCGCCAGCCGCGAGGACGCGCAGGATTTCCTCAAGGATCACAAGGGAACGCGCATCGTCACCTTCGATGAGGTGACGCCGGCAATTCTCGGCCCCTTGGACAAGGACCGCCCGGTACCGGCGAAGTAGCGCTGCAGGTTCGCACCGGAACTGCGGCGCCGCGCCTGGGTCGCCGTGCGTTGCAAGCAAACCCCTTGTGCGGGTCAGTCGCCCTCGTCCCGCGCCAGCCGTATGCCGGAGAACTGCCAGCGCGCTCCGGGCGGGAAGAAGTTGCGGTAGCTGGCCCGGATATGCTGCCGCGGCGTGGCACAGGACCCGCCGCGCAGCACATGCTGGTTGCACATGAACTTGCCGTTGTACTCCCCCACTGCACCCGCGGCGGCGCGAAATCCGGGATAGGGCGCATACGCGCTGGAAGTCCATTCCCAGACGTTACCGAAGAGCTGCTTCGGACTGTCGCCGCCGGCATCGGCCAGGGGCAGCGGATGAAACGCCTCCGCCTCCAGCAGGTTACCTGCCACCGGGGCATCCGCGGCCGCAACTTCCCATTCCGCTTCCGTCGGCAGCCGCGCCCCGGCCCAGCGGGCGTAGGCATCGGCCTCGAACAGGCTGACATGACATAATGGCGTGTGGGGGTCCATCTCCACTGCTCCCTGCAGGGTGAATACGCGCCACCTGCCCTCGCGCCGCTCCCAATACAGGGGCGCCTGCCATCCTTCGCTTCGCACCGCATCCCACCCCAGCGACAACCACAGTTCCGGCCGGCGGTAGCCGCCGTCCTCGATGAACGCGGTGAACTCGCCATTGGTCACGAGACGCGAGGCGATGGCGAAGCCGGCCACGAACTGGCGGTGGCGCGGCGTCTCGTTGTCGTAGTGGAAACCCGTTCCGTCGTGACCGATGCGCCGCACGCCGCCCTCCCACCGCTGCCACGCCAGCGGCTGCGGACTCACCGCTGCCAGCGGCCAGCGCCGGGCATAGGCGGGCTGCTGGGGGTTGCACGACAGCATGTGCTTGACGTCGGTCAACAGCAGCTCCTGGTGCTGTTCCTCGTGATGGATGCCGAGTTCGATCATTCGCGCCACAGCGGGGCGCAACCGCTGTCCCCCGACGAGTGACTCGATCGCCGCATCGACATGGCGCCGATAGGCCATCACTTCCTCCAGGCCGGGCCGCGACAGCAGTCCGCGCTGGGCGCGGGGATGGGCAGCGCCGATGCCGTTGTAGTAGGAGTTGTAAAGCACGCGGTACGCCGGATGGAACTGCGCGTAGCCGGGCAGCTCGCGTTCCAGAACGAAGGTTTCGAAGAACCAACTGGTATGGGCGAGATGCCACTTGACCGGGCTCGCATCCGGCATCGATTGCACCTGGCAATCCTCGGGCGACAGGGGCGCGGCCAGGGCCTCGGTGCGCTGGCGCACCTGGCGCCAGCGCGAAACCAGGGCAGCGCTGTGGCGGCTTCCGAGCCCGGTCGGCAGCTGATGCGTTGCGGGATTCTTCATGACGGAACTCCTGGCGACGGTCGGACACTGGCGCAGCGCCGCTGCCGACACTGGCCAACGGTTCTGTTCACCTTAGCAGACGCGGAGCTGCCCTGCCGGACTCACGGCACAGCGCCGGCGCCGGATCGGAGGTGCCGGTGCCGGGAGATGCGGCGAGGACAGGCCTGCCTGCGCGGGCGCCGGGGTCAGGGCGCGCCGGCCGCCAGGGCGGTGCCGGGCCCGATCCGAGCGCTGTCGACCGCGACCGCATCGGCGCGCTGGCGCAACTCGGCGATCACCTGCGCCGCAGCCTCGGGTGCGGCGAGCGATTCGCGCATGTCGCGCGCCCAGAGCAGATCGCGCGCCTGCCGCCGCCAGGCAAGCATCTGCTCGCTGTGGGCGTGGTGATGGTGGTGGGCGAGGTGGCCGGTGAACCAGCGATGCGCCTGCTCGGCGTCGGCCGCCACCCCCTCGCCGCGCTGGTACATGCCGCCGATCTGGAATTGCGCGTGCTTGTCGCCCTGCTGCGCCGCCTTGCGGTACCACTTCATGGCTGTAGCATAGTCCAATGGTACGCCGTCGGCATGGTGGTGGATCAAACCCAAGTTGTATTGGGCATCGACCTGCCCCTTTTCCGCCAGCGCCGTCCACACCGCGACCGAGGTCTGGAAGTCACCCTGGCGGTGGGCGCGCACGGCCCGCTCGAAATCCTCTTCGACCCCGGCGCTGGCAGCGAGCGCCATGGCGCACAGGGTCGGCGCCAGGAAAGCGCGCATGTAGGTGCCCGCATTGGGCACCGATTTCTTGTGCTGCATGGGAATCCCCTCCTGTCGAGTTGTCACGGTTGTCTTGCCGGATGCTCCCGCCCCCGCAGGCAAGCCCGGCAGACAGAATCTATGTGGATCGGGCAATGGGCGCATCGGACAAATCGTCGCATCGGACAATTTGCCGCACCGGCCGCGCCGCCGAGTCGGAGGATGCGGCGCATGCGACAAAATGCCGCGCGCAGACTCGCTCCCCGATCCGGATAATTCACGCCTTCCTAACATGAAAAAGCGGGGGAGAAAATGTCTTGGCAATATCGCTGGATTCGCCGACGCGGGAGCACGGCAGCCGTTTCACTTCTCGTCGGCCTCGGATGCGGTGCCACTGCTCAGGCCGCCGACTGGATCATGCTCCAGGGCACCGAGCCGTCGGACGCCGGACTGTATAGAATCTTCGGCCAGGTCTGGGCGACCTACACCAGCAACTACGGCTGCGATGCGCTGTCCGGACTGCGTGCACCTAACGGCACCCCCACCGGGGGTACCACCGGCGTGCCGACGGGCAACAACGGGAAGTACCACAACGTCTGCGTCGTAGCGCCGGAGTACGACGACAAGAGTGAACTCTTCCTCGACAACCTGATACTGGGCGCCCGGGGCAACCTCATCCCCGGCCAAATCAACTACTTCGTGGCGGTCAACGCCGGCCAGAACCTGTTCAACTACCTGCCGTTCCAGACGCGCAGCCACACGCTGGTCTCGGTGCAGGACGCCAGTGCCACGCTGAGCTACATTCCGGGGGCGCGGGTTCGCGCCGGCCTGATGAAGAAGCCAGGCCCGGAGGAGATCCAGCGTGCCACCCCGCCGGACTTCATCTTCCCCAGCACCCCGCTCGCCAACATCCAGCCGGACGTCTTAGTCAGAAGCAACGTCTATTCCCGCAACGGGGTTTTCATCCCCGGCCAGGGTTATGCGGGCGGAGCGTCCTCCTACGGCATCGACGTTGACGCCGGGCGCGATTGGGGCGTGCAGGCGTTCGACACGTTCAAGTTCGACCGCTGGAGCCTGACCTACGCACTGATGTGGGGCTGGGCCAACGGCATCCATCTGCGCGAGAACATCAACCCGCACGAGGACATCAACGCACAATTCACGGCCGAGTACGACTTGCCGGGCGGCAAGGGCCCGAACAAGCACGGCGTCAAACTCTACGGTTACTACCAGCAGGGGGAGCGCAAGTTCGAGATTGACGCGCAGGGCAACACCAGCGAGTCCTTCGACCGCATCCGCTATGGGGCGGGCGTGCGCGCCTTGGGCGAAATCTTCGGCGAGGGGAACGGCCGCCACCGGGTGGGCTTCGACGCGATCTTTGGCGAGGGCATGCTCTTCACTCGCCCTCTGGCAATGTGGTCGAGGGTGCGGTCAATAACGGTGCGCTCGGTACCGCCGCCGAGCAGGGCAACAGGTCCCGCGGCTTCAACCTCGAGTACGGTTACTATCTGGGCGACAAGTGGCAGTTCGATGCTCGACTGAGCCAGACCGATGTGCTCTATGATACCTCCGGAATCTGGCAGGCTTGGGACGAGCGCAAGATCAAGGACGCGACGCTCGGCGTAAGTTACTATTTTACGCCGATGCTAAAGCTTGCATTCAACTACCAGTTCCGGGACTACTCCGCGCCTAACGCGGTACAGCCGCCGAACCGCACGGCGGTGGCGATCAACAACGCAACGGTGCAGACCAACAACCAGAACATCGTGACCGGATCGGTGGGCGACCGGGTTGGCCTGCGCCTGACCTACGCCTTCTGATTGCACCGCCCATGCGACATCTTGTCGCATGGGCGGTGCCGGTCCTTTCATTACCATTCGCACTGACCGACCGCATTTCCCTTCCCACTTCAGGAGATATCGATGAAACGCCGTGCCATGCTCAAGCTGTCCGCTCTGATCGTCGGAGCCGGTACCACTGCCGCCAGCGCGCACGCCGCCTGCGAGACGGACGGCACACCGGTACAGTTCGTTCCCAAGAAGGCCGCTGACGCCAATCCGCTGCCCAAGGAACTCGAAACGTATCCGAAATGCCCCTACTGCGGAATGGACCGGCGCGAGCACCATCGCGCCCGCATGCTGGTGCAATACAGCGACGACCTGACCGACGGCGTGTGTTCGATCCACTGCCTCGCCATCAGCCTGTCCCTAAACATCGACCGCGAGCCGAAGAACATCTGGGGCACGGACTACGGTTCCGAAGCGGATCCCCGTCCGCTGCATCCCGTTCGACAAGCTGACCTATCTCATCGGCGCCGACCTCAAACACGCCATGACCAAGCGCAGCAAGCATTCCTTCGCCTCGAAAGAGGTGCTGGAGCAGTTCAAGACCAAGCACGGCGGCACGCCCGGCAACTTCGACGAGGCGCTCAAGCAGGCCTACCTCGACATGGCCGAGGACTCGCGCATGATCCGCAAGATGCGCGAGGAGCGGCGCAAGCACGCGAGAAGGCAAAGCAGGGCTGATTTCCTGCCTCGCGACCGGTGACGCCGCGCGTCACCGGTCCCTTCGTTCCCCGGGGCCAAGCAGGCCCGGGCCTGCACCTCCCGCGACCCAAATCCCGTCTGTTCCAGGGCGCTCTGCCCTGCCTCACCGCAAGCTGCGCCGCCCTTGCTGCGACATAGCGTCGCGTGCGACCACGTGTCGCACGGGGCGCGCCTAGCTTTCGCCTATATTTCGCCGGCTCTCTCGCGCGTGCCCGTTGGCTGGACCGGCGCGCCGAAGCGGGCCGGAGGTGATCCGGGAGGAGGCTGGGTCGTTCGCTTGAGTCCTGCGGTCGCGGAAGCAGTCGCGCCGTGCCAGGTATGTTGGCGTACTTCGCGGTGCCTTTCGCTGCTCGTGCCGGCGGCGAGTTTCCGCATTTTCGTTCATGCCGCAGAGCGGGGCGCGTTCGCGCTCCGCGCGGCAACACACCCATTCCAGCCGCGACAGGAACGAGAACATGACGGACAAATACCGTCGGAACAAGTGCGGCCTTCCGCGATGCTCGGAGTCTGGTTGCCGAATCGTCGCCTTGGGGGGTTGGCGTGGCCCGCGGTCCGCGACCTCCGGTTCCCACCCATCACCCACCACTGAAGGAGCATTGCCATGAGGGCCAGCAAGAAGCCCATCGTCATCGGTCTGTTCGTGCCTCTGGTACTGCCGGTCGGTACAGCGCAGGCGGCAGACACCGCAAAGCAGCTCGACACGATCGTCGTCACAGCTTCGGGCCGTGAACAGCCGATCCAGGACGTCCAGGCCAGCGTCGAGGTGATCAAGCAGGAGCAGATCCTGCGCTTCCCCGGTTCCAGCGTCACCGAAGTGCTGCGCCAGGCGGCCGGCGTGGATGCGCGCTCCTCAGGCGCCAACAGCTCCGTGTCGATACGCGGTTTCCTGCCCAACGCGACGCTGATCCTGTACGACGGGCTGCGCCGCACCGACAAGTACGGCGTCAGCAATCTCAACAATTTCCCGCCCGAGGATGTGGAGCGCATCGAGATCATCCGTGGCCCGATGTCGGCGCTCTACGGCGCCGACGCCGCCGGCGGGGTGATCAACGTCATCACCAAGCGCCCCGATCGCAATGCCCCATCGACGGTGCGTGGGCTCGCCGGGATCGCCACGACGGGTCAGCGCGACACATTCATCGGCGGCGCGTCCCTCAATTTCGGCACCGGGCCGATCGACCATCGCATCGGCGTCGATCTGCGCAAGCAGGAGCAGCTGAAGTACGACGAGTCCTCACTCAACGCCGACCTGAGCGGCGTGGACCATACCGCACTCACCTACAGCGGCGCCTTCAATCCGGCGTCCGGCCATGCCTTGCGCTGGACGTTAGAGTCCCAGCGCCAGGACGACGAGGCGGACAGCTCCTTCCTTCGGACCACGCCGCGGCCACCAAGGGTGGTGCCATTCCAGCGCTACGAGGACGAGGACCGATACTTCGGTTCAATCGCCTACGTCGGTGCCATCGGCCCCGGCACGCTGGACGTAAAGCTCGCCTACGGCGAAACCGACGCCGAAACCAATCGCAGCTTTCCGGTAACGCCCAAGGAAACCACCGACTACCGGAAGACGCAGACGAGCGCGATCTATCACCTCGATCTCGGAGCCCATGCCGCGAGCATCGGTGGCGGCTGGGAGCAGGACAAGGTCGATGTCAGCGTCAATAGCGTCGCCGCGGACAGGGACAATCTCTTCCTGCTGGCTCAGGACCAGTGGCGCATCACTCCGAACTGGAACCTCCTGGCCGGCGTGCGCTACGACGACTTCAGCGACTTCGGCAGCACCGTCAACCCGCGAGCGTCACTTTCATGGGATCTGGCGCCGGTGTCGCTGCGCGTTGGCTATGGAACCGCCTTCCGGGCACCGACGGTTCTCGAGCAGTACTCGCGCTTCACGCGCCAGCGCTTCATCATCCTGGGAAATCCCAATCTCCAGCCCGAGGAATCCAGCACCTGGGAGGCTGCCGCACTGCTGGCGCTGCCCCGGGGACAACTGGAAGCCGGCGTGTACCGTTCCGAAGTCACGGATCTGATCGAAACCGTTCAGCCCGGAACGACGATCAACGGACTGATCGTTTCCCGGTACCAGAACCGCAGCAAGGCAACGCTGCAGGGCGTCGAACTGATCGGGAAGCTATGAGCTGATGCCCGGCCTTATCCTGCGCGGCAGCTTCGACTACCTCGATGCGCGCGACGGGACCACCGACGAGCGACTCACAGGCCGTGCGATCCGAAACTTCAAGGCGGCGGTCAATTACTTCTCCGGCCCCTGGGCTTTCGAAGTACGCGGGCGGATTCATGCGCGACCTGTGGGCGGCGGACGCCGCCATCCGCGGTGCTGCCCCCTACTTCTCCAACTACACCGTCGCCGACCTGCGGGTCGATTTCGCAGCAACGCCCGCCCTGACCGCGTTCGCCGGCATCGACAACCTCTTCGACCAGCAAACGCCGGCCAACTTCGCCAGTTTCAATCGCGTGGAAGATCCGGGCAAACGCTTCTTCTACATTGGGGCACGCTATGCGTTCAAGTGATGTCGGGGCCGCTTTGCCGGTCCACCCGCCGCTGCATGTGCGAGCGATGAGAGCCGTCGCCATCGCAGCGTGGCTGGCGCTTGCCGCGCCGGCCACGGCCCAGCACGACCATGGCGCAGGCGCATCAGTCGCGACGCCGCCCGCCGCATGGACGCAGCATCCACTGCTCACGGGCAAAGTCGAGCGCGGCGCGCGGGGCAGCGTCCAGATCACAGCGAGCGGGATGACGGCGCAGAGCGTTACCGTCTTCGCTTCCGGCGGCCCGGCGGATCGCCGCAAGCTCGACTATCCGATCGGACCGCAGGGCGCGAAGATCGAGTCCGCTGCGCCGCGTGCCGGGAACTACCACTGGCTCGTCGCCCGCGAGGAAACGCCCGAGGGCGTGCGCGTAGCCTCGACCGCCTGGTACTTCCCCAATCCCGGCGATTCGCCCCGGCACATGCTCGATACTCCCAAGCACGAGTTGGAGATCGTTCCCGTACCCCTGCCGCGCGAGCACCGCAGCTACCGCGAATCCGAGAAGTGGCGCTTCCTGGTGCGCTTCCGCGACCAGCCGCTGGCCGGCCAGCGCCTCACCCTGGAAACCGAACACGGCACGCGCACCAGCGTCGCGACCGATGCCGATGGTCTGGCCACGGTGGTTTTTCCGCGCGACTACAAGCCCGAGGCCGGCGCGCACGCGCACGACCACGATGCCCCGCGCGGCGCACGCTTCGTCCTGAGCGCTGAAAAGACCGACGCGGGCCGGCGCTATCAGACCGCGTTCAATTACAGCTACGGCGAGGATCCGGAGCGCAGCCGCAGCCTCGCCTGGGGTGTGGCCTTCGGCGTCCTCGGCATGGTGGCTGCCACCCCGCTGCTGCGGCGGCGCAAACAGGGAGCGAAGGACCATGCTTAAGCGCCTCTTCCCCACGCTGTCGCGCTTCCGTTTCGCCGTTCAGGTGGTCATGCTGTTCCTCACCGTCTATGGCAGCGTCATCGTCGGCAACTACTTCGCCGACAAGATCTCGACGGCGCTGCCGGCGCTGTCCTGCGCCTACGACGAAGCGAACGGCGGCTATTGCGTGCTGGTGCCCACCCAGCACCAGGTTTCCCATCGCATCGGGCGGGCCATGGTCCAGGCACAGCAACTGACCTTCACGATGGTCCTGCCCCTGCTGATGACCTTCCTCACCTTCTTCGCCTTCTTCTTCTTCGCCGGCAAGGCGTTCTGCGGCTGGGTCTGCCCCCTGGGCACGCTGCAGGAATGGATAGGAAAGGTGGGCAGGCGATTCAACATCGGTGTGCGCCGCGTCGCCGAGGACGACCTGGGTAATGTCAAGCGGGTACGGCCGGTGAAGTGGCTGCTGCTGCTCGGTCTGGTCTTTCTATTGCCCCTGCTTACCGGGCTGGGGGTGGCGCCCCACTCCCTGGGCAACCCCTTCTGCGACGTGTGTCCCTCCCGAATCGCGACCACCCTGCTCACCGGAAACACCGACGAGCTGGCCCTGCGGCTGGGCGATGGCTGGCATTTCGGGCTGGGCGCCATCGCCAACGTCCTGATCGGCTTCACCCTCGTCGGCGCGCTGGCGCTGCGGCTGCCGTTTTGCAGGATCTGCCCGCTTCTCGCCTTCAACGCGGCGTTCCGGCGGCTGTCGCCGATGCGGTTGTCCAAGCCCTCGCGCGCGCACTGCGGCAGTTGCAGCATCTGCACCGAGTCCTGCCCCATGGACATCCCGGAAATCTCCAAGGAGGAAGGGCGCAAGGCCTACAACGAGGACTGCACGCTGTGCGGACGCTGCGCGGAATACTGCCCCCAGGACGGCGTCATCAAACTGAAGTGGGGTCCGCTCTCCCTGTTCTCTTCCAGCCGCGAGTACTACAAGGCCAGGGTGAAGCAGGAATTGCCCGACGGCACCGTCAAGCCGATCAAGTTCGTCAAGGGCGCCGCGCGTCCGGCAGCGGACTCGGCCGATGTTTGAAGAACTCGCCGCCGGCCGGGTGAGCCTGGCCACGGTGTGGCTGCTCGGCGTCTCCATGGGACTGACTGCCTGCACCGTCACCTGCCTGCCCTTCATGGGCACCTGGGCGCTCGGGCGCGCCAGCGGCAGGCGCGAGGCCCTGCTGCACACCGGCGTCTTCCTCGCGGGGCGTGTGGCCACCTACACCCTGCTTGCGGCGATCGCCGGCGCCGCCGGACTCGGGCTGGCCAAGGCCCTGGGCAGCACCTGGGGCAACGTGGCCATCGGCGGCGCGAGTGTGCTCGCCGGTCTCTGGATGCTGACTTCTGCCTCCCGCAGGCGCTGCGGCCCCGCCGCAATGCCGGCACCAGGCCAGGCCTTCCCGGTGAAGATCCACCGCCGCCGCTCAGACAGCCTGCCGCCCCTGTTCCTTGGCGCCGCGCTCTCCCTCACGCCCTGCGCGCCGCTCGCGTCCTTGCTTGCACTGGCCGCCCATGCTGGCAGCGCAGCCCAGGGCGCTGGCTACGGCCTGGCCTTCGGACTCGGCGCGGCCATGACCCCGATTCTGGTGCTGGTGCCCCTGGCCGGGCGGGTCGGCCGGGAACTGCGCTCCGAGCGGCCGTGGCTCACGCGCTGGCTGCTCTGGGGTGCCGCCGCCGTGCTGATCGGGCTCGGCCTGCGGCGTCTGTTCCTCGCCCTCTGATGGCATGGACGCCGTGCCGCGACCCACGGGCTCTGCGCCTTCCAAATGGGCAACGCGTTCGGATTGCCGTGCAAGCCCGCATTGGATCCTGCTCGACATGCTGCAGCATCCCGGACGGATCGGCCGAGCCATGTCCGATCGCGCCATGACCCGAACATCGGCGGATGCAGGGACAGGCGACTCACTGCGCGAACGGATTGGCGATGCGCAGCCCCGCGATGCGCTGACCGGCCTGCATGTCCTCCGACAGCAGCACGGTACAGCCGGCGTCGAGCGCTGCGCGCACGATCAGTGCATCCCAGAACGAGATGGCGTGCAGGCGGTGCAGGTCGATGCCCGACAGCACGAGTTCCACGCTGACCTGCACCGTGTCCAGCCTCGCAAACAGTTCGACCTTGCGACGCGCCAGTGCGGCATCCACGCCGAGCTTGCGTGTTGCGGCGGCGAAATACTCCTGCAGGACCTGGGTCGATACGACGCCGCTGCGCTGAGCGAACGCGCGATCGACCAAGTCGAGTGCTACGCGTTGCTTGTCCGGATTCGCGTGGTCGTCGGTGTAGATCAGGATGTTGGTGTCGAGGAAGCTACGTTCGCTCATGCAGGGCCTCGCGGTCGAAGCGCCAGCCGCGCGAATCGCCACTGGACTGCATCGACAGGCGTCGAAGTTCCGCCACCGTTCCCGCGGCGTCGTCCTGGCCGGCAAGCTGTTCCATGTAGTCGCGCACGAGCTGGTTCAGGCTCGTGCCCATGGCCTGGGCGACTTTGCGCGCCCGCTCGGCTGTCTTTTCGTCAACCGACAGGGTGATGTTCATGAGTACCTCGTCTTTGCAGTCTAGATTCACACATAGTACGTGCGCACACAGAGGGTGGCAAGCGTTTGCGCAAGCTGCGGAAGGCCTGGGGCTGCCGCTTGCCCGCTCCTCTGTCGCCCTTCGCCTCGGACTGTTCATGCTTGGGCTGCTCTCGGCCTTGGCTCAGCCTGGGGCCTACGCCCATGGAGGCAAGCAGCCACGCCCACGCGAGCAAACCGGTGAAGGCCAAGGGCGGGGACTTCACCCTGGTTTCGGCAGCCGGACCGGTGTCGCTGCGGGACTTCCGCGGCAAGGTGGTGGCCCTCTATTTCGGATACTCCTCGTGTGCCGACCTGTGCCCGATGTCACTGGCGCCGCTGGCGGATGCCCTGGCCAAACTCACCCCGGAGGACGCAGCGCAGGTCCAGGCCCTTTTCGTCACGGTGGATCCGACACGCGACGATGCGGCGCGCCTTGCGGCCTATGCGAGCGGGTTTGATCCGCGCCTGATCGGACTTACCGGTGATCCCAAGCGCTTGAGAGCCGCCGCGCGCGCCTACGGCATCGATCCGGTCAAGGGAAAGACGAATGCGGCCGGCGGATACGATTTCGACCACGCCTCCGTGATTCACATCATCGGCCGCGACGGGAGACTGCGCCGCACGCTGGAACACGGTGCGCCGCCCGTTCGCATCGCCGCAGAAATGCGACGGGAATTGGTGGCTGCACGATGAACTCGGCCGCTACCACTCGGCCCACCTGACCGTGGCCGTCCCGAAGGTCATGGACGCCGAGGTGAGCGGCGTCTTCCCGACCGACGACTTGGCCCTGGCCCTGCAGACCATCCGCCACCCTGCCGATCCGCCTGTCCCAAACCGGTGAACATCCCTGGCGAATCGATCCGCGCTGACCGGCGTGCGGCGCGCGTTCGTGTGCCGGCCGGCGCCGGCACACCGGCATCAGGTCGCCACGTCACGCCACGCGGTGAGGTAGCACTCGTCCCGCTCGTGGCTCTCGGCACCTCCGTAGATCAGCACCGGTTTCAGGGTCGGCTCGTCGCCGGCGAACCTGCGCCACTTGCGCAACCCCTCCAGCCAGTCCGCGGCGAAGGTCGAGCCGGCCTTGATTTCGACAGGCTGCAGGCCGGCCGGGGTTTCGAACAGCAGGTCGATCTCGTGTCCCGTGCTGTCGCGCCAGAAGAAGACGTCGGCCGGCTGGCCGGCATTGAAGCGCCACTTCACCGTCTCGGCTACCGCCCAGGTCTCGAACAGGGCGCCGCGGGCCGCATGCGTGGCCAGGGATGCTTCGTCGCGAACGCCCAATAGCCAGGCCATCAGGCCGACATCCAGGAAATACAGCTTGGGCGTCTTGACCAGGCGCTTGCCGAAGTTCCGGAAATAAGGCGGCAAGCGGGTAACGAGGTAGCTGGCCTCCAGCACCGAAAGCCATTCGCGCGCCGTGACCGCCGAAATGCCACAATCCGCTCCCAAAGAAGCGAGATTCAGCAACTGCCCGGATCGCGCCGCGCACATGCGCACGAAACGCTGAAACTGCGACAGGTCGCGCACCGCAACGAGTTGCCGGACATCGCGTTCGAGGTAGGTCGCCACGTAGTTGGCGAACCAGTCGGCCGCCTCCAGTTCGCGCTGGTAGAGCGCCGGATAGCCGCCGGTCAGCAACAGGCGGTCGAGGGTCGGCGGGACGCATTCTCCCGCCCGCATCTCCCGTAGCGATAGGGGCAGCAGTTCCACCCGCCCGACCCGGCCGGCCAGCGACTGGCTCATGCCAGCGACCAGGTCGAATTGCGCCGAGCCGGTGAGGACGAAGCGGCCCATGACCGGCTGCGCGTCGACGATGCCCTGCAGCCACGACAGCAAGGCCGGGCAGCGCTGCACCTCGTCCAGGATGGCGCCCTCGGGAAATCGGGCCAGGAAGCGCTTGGGGTCTTGCTGCGCGAACTCGCGCTCGTCCGGGTTCTCCAGCGAGACGTAAGGCTTGTCCGGAAAGGCGGCGCGAGCCAGCGTGGTCTTGCCGGACTGGCGCGGTCCGGTGATCGCCAGTACTGGAAAACCCCGCGCCAGCCGTTCCAGTGTGGTGCCTGCCTGTCGTGGAATCATGCGAGCCTCGTTCTTGCAGATAGAAAGTAGCGGTTTCGATCTGCAATACTAGCCGCAGGCTCCGCCAAGCAGCAAGGAGCGTCCGCGTCGTCATGCGCCGGCCGTGGACGATTCCTTTGCGGAATTGGCAGTTTCTCGCCGGCCGCCCGGTCTCAAAGAGGAAGCCAACATCACCTCCGGAGGCCGAACCTCATGTACTTGTTCAACAAGCCCGTCGCCGCCGTCTGCCTCGCGGTCGCATCCGCCTGCGCCCAGGCGCAACAAGCCACATACGACTTCGATATCCCGGCCCAGCCGCTGGGCGAGGTGCTCGATGCCCTGGCCAGGAAGACCGGCCTGCAGCCTTTCTTCGCCGAAAATACCGCCAAGGGCGCGCAGAGCCCTTGCGTCAAGGGTAGATTCAGTCCGCGCGAGGCGCTCGACAAGGCTCTGGCGGGAACGGGGCTGACGTACCAGTTCACGGGACGACAAGGCGGCGGCGCCAATAGGAACTACCGGTTACCCGGATACGGTTCTTGCCGAAGTCGTGGTCACCGCCACCACTCGAACAGCCAATCCCTTATCGAAAGTCCCGGCAGGGCTGATCCCTTGCGCAGCCGGTGGCGCGCAGCGCCACCGGCATCCTCCGCCTCCCGGGCCGGACGTCCCGCCCGGTCAGGTCGCGCCCGCAAGGGGCGTTTCGTTTCTGCCCCTTTCCCCTGCAAGCCTTGCCGCCATCACTGCGACATAGCGTCGCATGCGGCTTCGTGTCGCACGTGTGCAGGCCGCGCGTCGCGTAGATTCCCACCGCCCTTTCGCGCGTGTCCCGTGGCTGGACCGGCGCGCCGAAGCGGGCCGGAGGTGAACCGGGAGGAGGCTGGGTCGTTCGCTTGAGTCCTGCCGTCGCAACCCGCGACCCGCGGCGTGCGGCTGAAGTAGGACGCTTCGGAACCACCCCACGAACAAAAACGGACACAGGAGGACCAGCATGACCGCAGCACGCCTGAAACGCCTCGCCTCGGCCCTGCTCGCGGCGCTGTCCGCCAACGGCTACGCGCAGCAGGCGGGCGAGGAGTCCGCAACGAGGCTGCCCGCCGTGACGGTGCGCAGTGCGCCGTCCGCTGGTGAGATCCCGCTTGACATGACTGTGAGCACGGGGAGCCGGCTCGGCACGACCCTGCGCGAAACGCCCGCCAGCGTTGATGTCATTACCCGCGAAGTCATGCGCGAGCGCGGCAACCGCACCACTCAGCAAGCCCTCGAAAACGCAGTCGGCGTCGCCACCGGTCAGTGCTTCGGCTTGACGTGTTTCTCGATGCGCGGTTTCTCCGGGACAACCAGCCTGCCTTTTCTCTTCAACGGCGTGCGCTATCCCGGCCTGGCATTCTCTCCGCGCGGTACCTTCGTGTATGACCGGATCGAGGTGATCAAGGGGCCATCGTCCGTCCTACACGGTTTGGGCGCCGTCACCGGTGCCGTCAACTTCGTCACCAAGCCCGCCGATGGCCGTACCGAACGGGAGGTTCTGCTTGCCACCGACCGCTGGGCGACACGCAACGTCGGACTCGGAATCGGCGGCAAGGCGTCGGAAGGGCTTGCCTACCGCGCTGACGTGAACTACATCGGCGCCCACAAGGGCTCTTCGGGCTATGTGGATCGATCATCCTACGAGTATTACCACGCATCAGGTGAGCTCGCCCTGCAGGCGACAGACCGCTTCAAGGTGACGCTGTCAGGCGAGTACGTCAAGGATCAGGGGGAATGGTATTTCGGTACCCCGCACGTGGGCGGGAGCATCGACGAGCGCGTGCGCTACAACAACTACAACGTCGATGACGACCGCAAGGCGAACGAGATCACCTGGGCACGGCTGAACCTGGAATACCTGCTTGCGCCGCAATTGAAGCTGCGCAACGAAACCTATTTCAACGACGAACTGCGCTTCTACCGCAATGCCGAGGTGTACATCTACAACGCGAGGACAGGCAGGGTGGACCGCAGCGACTTTCTGCACATCACCCACGACCAGCGGTTGGTCGGCAACCGGACGGAACTCCAGCTCGATCAGGTATTGGGCGGAATGCGCAACCGCGCCATCGTCGGCGTCGACTATTCCAGGAACGACCACCAGCGCGACAACAACTCGCCCTTTTCCTCCCCGCGAAACGCCGTGGACTTCCTCGATCCGGTGCCCGGCGTCTTCGTCACCAACTCGCCATTCCGACCGCAGCGCCGCACTGAGCTGATCCAAAAGGCGGTGTTCGCCGAGGACTTGCTGGATATCACCAAGGAGTTGAAGCTCTCTTTGTCGGCGCGGCGCGATTGGGTCGATCTCGATTCCTTCGACCTCAGGGCCAACAGCAGCTTCGACAAGGCCTGGTCCGGCAATTCGTGGCGTGCCGGGGTGCTCTACGACGTCCTGCCCAGCGTAACCCTTTATGGCCAGTTCGGCCAAGCACTCGAGCCCCCGTCGCAGATCGTCACCCTGACCCCGGCGCAGCGCGATTTCGATCTCACGCGCGCGTGCCAGGTCGAGGTCGGCGTCAAGGCGAGTCTGCCGCGCGATCTCGGCGAGGCCACGGTGGCGCTGTTCGACATCGAGCGCACGGATGTACTGACGCGCGATCCGCTCAACCCATCCCTTACCGTGCAGATCGGCGAGCAGTCGGCGCGCGGAGTGGAGGTCGCGCTTGTGTTGCGTCCCGCGCCGCGATGGACCGTGGAGATCAATGGGTCCGTGCTCGATGCCAAGTTTGACAATTTCAATGAGAACGTCGGCGGCGTCGCCGTCTCGCGCACGGGCAATCTGCCACCGGACGTACCGGAAGAGCTCGCCAATCTGTGGGCCACTTATCGCCTGAACGACGACTGGCGAGTGGGCGGCGGGGCGCACTATGTCGGCAAGCGCACTGCCAACAACGCCAATACGGTGTTCATGGACGCATACACGACGGTTGACGCGTGGGTTGCCTATCGTCTCAAGCCCGGCGATCTGCGAATCGCGGTGCGCAACCTGACGGACGAGGTCTATGCCAACCGCTCCTACGGCACCAACGGATCGCAGTTCATCCTCGGCGAGCCGCGAGCGGTAGAGCTCTCCTACTCGGCCCGCTTCTGAACCGGCACAAGGAGGTCCAGGTGCAATCCAATCGCTGGCGCCACATGGCCTGCGCGGTGATGCTTTTGTTGCCCGCTGGTCAAGTGCTCGCCCACGACACGTGGATCGAGCCGCAGGCGTTCCTGCTCCGTTCAGGCGACGTGGCGGCCTTCGACCTCACCAGCGGTCATGCCTTCCCCGAGGCTGAGCATGCGATCAAGCATGAGCGACTCGCACGGGCCGAATGCCGTGTTGCCGGCAAGTCGCAGCGCATGCGTGCAGCCTCGGTACAACCGAAGTCGCTCCGGCTTGCCGTCCGTCTGCAGCACGAGGGCGCGGCGGTCTGTGCGGTCGAACTTAAACCGCGCAGCATCGAGCTGACCGAGGAGCAGGTAGCGGCGTACCTGGACGAGATCGATGCGCCAGACGCGATCCGCCGGGATTGGGCCGCCGCGCCGCGGCCGCGCGCGTGGCGCGAGACCTACGCGAAGTACGCCAAGTCGATGGTCGGCACCGGCGCATGGCAGAAGGACGGCACTTGGTCGAAGTCCGCCGGCATGGCGTTCGAGATCGTGCCAGAGACCGATCCGCTCAGCGTTCGCGCCGGCGAGGAGTTGGCAGTGCGCGTACTGCGCGACGGGTCACCGCTGGGCGGCCTATCGCTGGCACTTGCCGGTATGCGCACTGCGAACACCTGGCGCCGCACCGATGCCGAAGGCCGTGCGAAGTTCGTGGTGCCTGCTGCTGGCCGCTGGATCGTGCGCGGCACGGACCTGCGCGGCGAGGCGGGGGGCCGTTGGCGAAGCCGCTTCACCACCTTGGTGTTCGAAGCGCAGCCTGGCACTCCCGAAGCCGCAGCGCGGTCGCAGCCGGACTCCTCGCTGCGATTGGTCGCCAATCCGGCGGGCGCGCTCGCCCGCCTGCCGCGTCTCGCCAGCCTACCCAGGGGCGGGTTGCTGGCATCGTGGATTGCGCCGACGGCCGACGGCAACGTGTTGCGCTTCGCCGTCTGGCGCGACGGCGCCTGGTCGCCCAGCCGCGAAGTTGTGCGGGGAATCGATTGGTTTGTGAACTGGGCCGACTTCCCCGGCGTCGTGCCAATCACGGAGCGTTTCTGGAGCGCGCACTGGCTGGTCAAGCAACGCGGCGGAAAATCCTACCACTACGACATCGCCCTCGCCCTGACCACCGATGCAGGGGCGAGCTGGAGTAAGCCCGTGACGCCGCACCGCGACGGCGCGGCAGCAGAACATGGCTTTGTCTCGGTCTTCGCGCGCGGTGAACGGGCTGGCCTGGTGTGGCTGGACGGTCGCGACTACATCAGCCCCAAGGACGGCGCTGAGCATTCGCACGATGGCAAATCGGGCAATTTCGCCCTGCGCTACACGGAGGTGGCACCGGACGGTGCGCTGGCGCCGGAGTTGGTGCTCGACGATAACGTCTGCACCTGCTGCCTGACTGCGGCTGCCGTGACCCCTGCGGGTCCCGTCGTAGCCTATCGCGGACGCCGCAAGGGAGAGATCCGCGACAACTTCGTCGTGCGCCTTACCGGAACGGGCTGGGGCACCCCGGCACCGCTCGGCGGTGAGGGTTGGCACATGCCCGCCTGCCCGGTCAACGGCCCGGCACTTGCGGCGAGCGGACTGAACGTGGTGGCCGCCTGGTACACCGCCGAGGGAAATCGGCCGCGCGTGCGCGCGGCGTTGTCGCGCGATGGCGGAAAGAGCTTCGGCCGCGCCATCGAGGTCGACGATCGTGACCCCTTGGGTCGCGTCGCCGTCGCATGGCAGGACGCCCAGACCGCAGTCGTTGCCTGGATGACGGCTGCGGACCCGCGCACCAAGAACAGCAGCATCGCCCTACGATCCATCGAGCTGGCTGGGGGCGCTGGGCCGGTCGCGCGACTGGTCGAGGTCAGCCCCGGCCGCGACACCGGCATGCCGCAACTGGTCAGCGATGGGTCGCAGTTGATGATTGCGTGGACCGCACCCGTGCCGGCCTATGGCGTACGCACGGCGCTGATCGACCACGCGCCGCGTAGCCGAGCATCCGACGACCAGCAGACAAACTCCAGGAGGGGAATCGCGCCATGACAAGCAAGACTACAAACCCGTTTGCGGCAGCGCGCCTCGTCGCGCGTCTTGCTGCCCTGTCCAAGATCCCGTTTGCCCAGCAGGCGACCGTACCCCAAAGCGACTCCACCCTAGTGCTGGGACCGTGACCGTCAGTGCCGCGGCAACCGGTCCTCTGTCCACGCGCAGTGTGATCACAGCGGTCGATGTGCTCGACTCGAACATCATCCAACGGCAGAAAGTGGACTACACCTGGGAGCTGTTCAGGCGCGTTCCCGGCGCCATGCTGACGCGTATGAGCCGTGGGATGGCTCTGGTGCCCCTGGACTCCTACAGATGGGCGGCATAGAACGCTCAGCTTCGCTCATCGTGCCAAAGAACGAGGCATCCGTCCGCCCGGCATCGCGCGGCCCGAGCTGGGAGCAACTCGTGGGGCTCGCCATCGTCCTCGGGTTGCACGCGGTTGCGCTGTACGGACTGTGGAGTTATCGGCTTCTGCCGACGCCGGACGAGGCCGCGACGCTGTTCGTGAACTTCATCGCACCGCCGCCTCAGCCCAAGCCGCCCGAGCCTCCCCGCCCGGAGCCGCCGAAACAGGTCAAGCTGGAAAAGCCGCGGCCGGTGGTCCGCCCGCAGCCGCGCCAGCTCGTGGTCGAAGCGCCGGTGGTTTCGCCCGCCGAGCCGGTGGCACCGCCGCCGCCCGAACCTCCCGCTCCGGAGCCGGTGGTGGAGGCGCCGCCCGCGCCACTGGCGAAGCCGGCCGGTCCCGTGACGCTGGGGGAGGAACTCGCGGTTTCCTGCCCGGAGCGCCTGGCGCCGGTCTATCCCAGTCCGTCCCGCCGCCTTGGGGAGCAGGGCAAGGTGGTGCTGCGGGTGGAACTGGACGAGCGCGGTCAGGTGAGCACGACGCGCGTTGCGACCAGTTCGGGCTCGCAGCGTCTCGACGAAGCAGCCCTCGGTGCCGTGCGGCAGTGGCGCTGCAACCCTGCCCATCGCAACGGCATTGCGGTGCGCGCGGTGGCGCTGCAACCCTTTCATTTCGTACTCGAAGGACAATGAACATGGAAAGCAGTCTCGGATTCGCTCACTTTCTCGCGCAGTCGGATGCCCTGGGTAAAGGGGTTCTGGTGCTGCTGCTGCTGTTGTCGGTGGCCAGCTGGTACCTGATTGTCATCAAGGCGCTGCGCGCCATAATCGATCGCCGGCGCGCGGAAGCATTCCTGCAGCGTTTCTGGAACGCCGGTTCGCTGGCGGAGGTCGGCGCGACGCTCAAGGCGCAGCCCATCGACAACGCCTTCGCCGAACTGGCCCACGACGCCCTGCGCGCGGTGGACGAGTGCGAGCGGCAGGGCGTGCAGAAGCTCGCGGTGGCCGGCGGGATGGCCGAGTTCGTAACACGGGTGTTGCGCACCGGCATCGACCAGGAGGCCGCGCGCATCGAGCACGGCCTCACGGTGCTCGCTTCGGCTGGGTCCGCCGCCCCCTACATCGGGCTTTTCGGCACCGTGTGGGGCATCTACCACGCGCTGGTCAACATCGGCCTGTCTGGCCAGGGCACGCTGGACAAGGTGGCGGGACCGGTGGGCGAGGCGCTGATCATGACCGCCGTCGGCCTGGCCGTGGCGATTCCGGCGGTACTGGCCTACAACTCCTTCAACCGGCGCAACCGCATGTGGCTCTCCCGCCTGGACGCCTTCGCCCACGACCTCTACGTGCTGATCACCGTCGGCGCCAAGAGCAACAGCTCGGCCAGCGGCGATGCGCGGGTGCTGCGTGCCATCGCCCAGGCCTAGGGGGAGGCAGGCATGTCGATGGGAAGCTTCGACCCGCGGCGCCAGCCGGGCGCGATGGCGGACATCAACGTGGTACCGCTGGTGGACGTGATGCTGGTGCTTCTGGTGATCTTCATCATCACAGCGCCGCTGCTCACCCATGCGGTGAAGATCGACCTGCCCAGGGCGGCCAGCGATCCGAACGTCACCCAGGCCGAACACATCGCGTTCGGCATTCGGGCCGACGGCAGTTACTTCTGGAACGGCGAGGCGGTGGCCCGGACGAACTTGCCGGCCGCTTCGCCGCCGAGGCAAGCGGCAGCGACAGCCCGAATTGCATATTCGCGCCGACCGCCTGGCGCACTACGAGCACGTGGCGAAGGTGATGGCGCTTGCGGCGAAGGGTGGGCTCACGCGCATCGGATTCATGAGCGACCCGTCCCTGCAGCTCTGATTTGCTGGCGCCGTCGCCGCGAGGCGAACCGCGGACACGTTGCCACCACGGGAAGAAAAGCGGCCCCGGAGCGCCAGCGCTCTCCGGGGCCGCATTCCCGGCCGGCCTCAGAACTTGTAGCTCATGCCGGCATAGAGCGAGCGGCCCATGCCCGGAACTGCGGTGCCCCAGCCGAACATGCCGTCGGAGGGGTATATTCAGCGCCATGGTGCGGCCCTGTCCGACATAGGCACCTCCCAGCGGTAGCGCGTAGCCACGGTCGAACAGGTTGTCGACGCCGAGATCGACGCGCAGCTTCTTCCACGTGTAGCTGGTCCGCAGATTGAGAAGGCTGTAGCCGCCGGTCTCGATCTCGTTGCGCACGTCCGAGGTGTCGTCCTTGGCGTCCACCATCACGACCTCGATGCCGCTGTCCCAGCCGCCCACCTGGTGCGTCAGCGTCAGCCTGGCGTTGAGGGGCATGATGTTGTAAAGCTCATCGCCGGTGTCCCGGTTCTCGCCGTTGGTGTAGTTGAACCGGCCCTGCAGGCCCCATTCGCCCCAGCCGGTCTTACCCAGCGGCATATTCCCCGATACGTCCAAACCATAGAGCCGCGCCGACTGGTTCGCATACTTGAGCACGACGAACTGGTTGGTGGTGGTCGCGTTGACGCGCGTGCAGGCCGATCCCGCCGGGCAACGGATGGCGTCGATATAGTCGCTGACGTGGGAGTAGTAGGGCGTCGCCTTGAGTTCCCAGGCCTTGTCGGCCGCATGCCAGGAGAGGGTCGCCGAAACGGTGTGCGCCTTCTCGGGTTCGAGGTCGAGGTTGCCGATGTAGCCATTGCCGTCGCCGACGAAGTTGTTCATCGCCGCCGCCATCTCCCAGGTGGACCAGGTGTAGCGCTCGTAGAGGTTGGGCGAGCGCACCTTGCGGGCGAAGCCGAACTCGATGTCGCGCGTGGCATCCACGGTATAGCGCGCCAGCGCGGTGAGGTTCCAGTTGTTGTCGGTGCGCGGGTGGTCGCGAGCGTTGAACGCGTTAGCATCGGCAATCTGGTTGCCCACGTCGATTCCGGGCTGCGGCGGGCCGGCGCGGACCGTCTTGTAGCCTTGCACGTCGTCGGCGTCCATCGACACCTGTTCGTAACGCAGCCCAAGGGAAGTCAGCCACTGCGGCGCGGCGGTCCACTCCCATTCCCCGAAGAGTGCAGCCCTGTCGCGCTTGCCGTTGTCGATGTTCTCGAAGGTCCCCGGGAACATGCCGCCGCCGGAGGGCGGCCAGTAGTCGTCGAGGCGATAGCGCTGGTACTCGCCGCCCACGCGCAGCAGATTCTGCTGCGAAAGCGCGAGGTTGGCCTTCAGGGTGAGGCCGCTGTTGTGGCTATCGGTTTCCATTGGCATGCCGGAGGCGCAGGTCGGGCCGATCGGCGCGCAAGGCACGCCCACCGGAACGCCTCCGACGATGGCATTGGTCGCCGGGCCATACCAGAAGCGCTTGTCGTCGCCGAAGTCCATCTCGTGGTCCACCTTCTCGTGGTAGGCGCGCGCTTCGAATGCACCCCAGTCGAAGCTGCCCAGGTAGCGCAGGTTGAGCCGCCACTGGGTGTTCTCGGTCATGTCCATGCGCTGGTTCGGATAATTCTGGAACGGCACATCCTGGTAGCCGATTTTGGCTTCGACGAGGTGCTGGCCTCCCTTGAAGGCCAGGCCCAGGGTGTGGTTGCGCGTCTCGTAGGCGGTGGAGCCGACTTCGTCCAGCGCCAGGCTGTGGCCGGCGCGCCCCGTTCCGGTGTAGTTCTTGAAGTCGTCCCCCGCGGTGTAGTTGTCCGACTGGGCCATGGCGCCGGAATAGCTGAGGCTGAGGCTTTCGCTGGCCAGGGTGGCGGAAACGTTGCCGCCGTAGGCATCGCCGTTGCTGCGGTAGAAACCTCCGATCTCCCCCTTCAGGAGCGGACCCTCACCCGCGGCGGCGAACTCCGGCTCACGCGTCGTGGCGATGATGGTCCCCGCTATGCTGTCGCCGCCAGCGCTGACCGGCGATACGCCGGCATAGACCTTGAGCGACGCGACGCCGGTCGGATCGAGGTAGGACAGCGGCGGATTCATGTGGTTGGGGCAGGACGCGATGAGGTCCATCCCGTCCACCTGGATCCGCACTCGGTCCCCCGCCAAGCCGTTGATGACCGGTATGCTCGACGCGCCGCCGGCCCCCTGCAGGTTCACGCCCGGAACATTGCGCAGCAGGTCAGCGGTGTCGCTGCTGCGGGCACGCATCGGCGCCAGCGATTTGTCATTGATGACGCCGGCTGGCGTGGGTGCCGGTTCGACGCGTGCACCCCGTACCACGACTGGATCGAGGGTCGCCGGTTCCGCTGCTGCGGTCTGTGCTGCACTGCCCTGCCAGGGACCGCCCAATGCGCAGGCGATCGCGATCGCGATCGGCTTCTTGTTCGTCTTCATTTACTCCTCCCAGATGGCGCGTCGCTGCGACGCGTTGTTGGTTGCCCGAAACCCCTCGCATCCTTCATGGGTGTTGCGCGGCGCTCAATGCGACACGTTGTCGCTGCGGCAGGATGTCGCATGGCAGCCGCAAGCCGCGGAATCCGCCCGCAGCGCAGCAGCGATCGATGCGTTTGGCGTGCTGCGGTAAGGTAAGCGCTGGAACGTATGACAACAATTGCGTTCCGTCAGCTGGGTAGCCAATGCCGCCCTGCGCGTTCGGTCATCCGTATGGCATGCATTTCGCGAAGGGGTGACGAAGACCGTGACTGTTGCGCGAGTACAACGCAACGGAAGCGCCAGCCACGATGTCGCTCTTTCGGCGCCGGGTGGTTCGCGTCGCCTCTATGCGTCATCGCTGCGTCGTCGAGAAACCATCGTAGAAACGTCGCCCGATCCGCGAAGAACGCGAAGAAAGCACTCAGCAAGAGTGCATTGCCACCTTTCGACAAGCCACCCGATGGGTGACGGGGGAAAGGCCCTGATGGGCGCGCCGATTCGCGACCTTCGCGTTCTTCGCGGACCCGCAACCGTGGCATTCGGGATCATGCGGCACGACACCCGGGCCGGATGGATGGTGCAGGCGCAGAATGCCGCCAAGCTGCCGTGCCGGCTCCTACGACCAGACGCTTGGGTGCGACCTTACGTCACATTGCGCCAACGCACCGGGTCATTAGAATTGCAATTCTCATAGCGAGGACTTACCCCTTAGAAGCGACCGGATCTCCCATATCCGGTCGCCTTTTTTTTCAGGAATCGGGGGACCCTAATGGGCAAGCGACGGCTGTTGCTGGTTGATGACAACGCGGTCTTTTCCCGTGTTCTTGCAGAAGCGCTTGAAGCCCAGGGCTTCACCGTAGACCGCGCGTTGCAATATGAGGACGCCTTGCACCGTATCCAGCAGTACCCCCCGGAGTACGCCCTGTTCGACCTGAATCTTGAGGGCGCGTCGGGACTCGGGTTGATCCGGCCACTGCGCGCGTTGAATCGGACCTGCCGCATCGTCATGCTCACCGGCTACGCGAGCATCGCGACGGCCGTAGACGCCGTGAAACTGGGCGCGGATCACTACCTCGCGAAGCCCGTGGCCGTACCAGAAATCGTGCGTGCGCTGAACGGCGAAGGAATGCTGCCCAAGGACGCGGCGCCCGATTCGCCCTTGTCCGTGCGGAAACTGCAATGGGAGCATATTCATCGCGTGCTCGCGGAGCACGGCGGCAGCATTTCCGCGGCGGCGCGTGCGCTGCGCATGCACCGGAGAACGCTGCAGCGCAAGCTGGCTCGTCAGCCGCCGGAGTGAGCGGGACTGCACAAGTGATCACGCAGGCCCTGCGTGGCAACGCACGCGAGGTCGCGCAAGCATCGGGTGGCTATTCGCCGCCCAGGTAGGCTTCCTGCACGCGTGGATTGTCGAGCAGGGCGTCGGCGGCGTCGCTGAGGGTGATGAGACCGCTTTCCATGACGTAGCCGCGCGCAGCCACCGAGAGGGCGAGCTTGGCGTTCTGCTCCACCAGGAGGATGGTGACGCCTTCGGCGGCGACTTCCTGGATCACCTCGAACACCTTCTGCACCATCAGCGGCGCCAAGCCCATCGAAGGCTCGTCCAGCAGCAGCAGGCGCGGGCGCGACATTAGGGCGCGGCCGATGGCGAGCATCTGCTGCTCGCCACCCGAGAGCGTACCGGCGAGTTGCTTGCGCCTTTCCGCCATTCGCGGCAGCAACTTGAACACCCGCGCCAGATCGGCCTGGATCTCCGCCTTGTCGTTGCGGCAGTAGGCGCCCATGGCGAGGTTCTCTTCCACCGTGAGCCGGGCAAAAACGCCCCTCCCCTCGGGCACCAGAGTGAGGCCGTTACCGATCAGCTTGTGCGCCGGCCAGGCGCTGATTTCCTGGTCCTGGTAGCGTATCGTGCCCTGGGAGGGCACCATGCGCGCCATCGCCTTGAGGGTGGTGGTCTTGCCCGCGCCGTTGGCGCCGATCAGGCACACCATCTCGCCGACGCCGACATCGAGGGTCACGCCCTTCACCGCGGCAATGCCGCCGTAATGGACCTTGAGGTCGCCGACCTGGAGTATCGCGGCCCTCATGCGATCGCCCCCAACCGAATCTCCGCGCCGCAGGCGCGCTCGGCGCTCGCCTCTCCCGTGCAAGCGGGAGAGGGGGTGGGGGTGGGGGCATTGAGCGGTCGGGTGACGCAATCGAAACGGGCCGTTGTCACGCGATGGCCCCCCCCAAGTAAGCCTCGATGACCTTGGTATTCTTCTGCACGTGTTCCGGCACATCCTCGGCGATCTTCTCGCCGTAGTCGAGCACCGCGACCCGGTCGCACAGGCCCATCACCAGCTTCACGTCGTGCTCGATCAGCAGGATGGTAATGCCGTCCGCCTGGAGCCGCTCGACGAGCCCGCGCAGGGAGACTGTCTCGGTCGCGTTCATGCCTGCCGCCGGTTCGTCCAGCGCCAGCAGTTTGGGCTCGCTCGCCAGCGCTCGCGCGATCTCCAGTCGGCGCTGGTCGCCGTAGGACAGGTGGCGCGCGAGATCGTTGGCGCGGGAATCGACGCCGACGTACTTCAGCAACTTGCGGGCGTACTCGACGGTCGCCGCTTCTTCGGCGCGGGTACGTGCGTCGTGAAAGATGGCACCGAGCACTTGCGCCTTGGTGCGGATGTGCCGCCCCACCATGACGTTTTCCAGCGCCGTCATGTTGGCGAACAGGCGGATGTTCTGGAAGGTACGGGCGATGCCCTGCTTGGCGACCTGGTGTGGCGCACCGATGTTCAGCCGCTCGCCGTCGAACAGCACGTCGCCCTTGTCGGCGGTATACAGGCCAGTCAGCACGTTGAAGAAAGTCGTCTTGCCCGCGCCGTTGGGACCGATCAGGCCGTAGATCTCGCCCCGTTCGATGGTCAGCGACACGTCGCGCAGCGCCTGCACGCCGCCAAAGCTCTTGCAGATGTTGCGGGCTGCGAGCAGCGTGCTCATTCTGCCGCCTCCATGACCCCTCGGGGATGCACACGACCGAAGTGTCGGCGGCTGACATCATTCGCCTTGCCGTCGATCCCCGCTGACGCGGGGCCCCTCGCCGGGTGGCTCATTCGTCCTTGCCCTCGGCGTCTGCCTTGGCGGCGGCGAACTCGCGCTTGCGCGTCTGGGACGGCCACAAGCCCGCAGGGCGGTAAAGCATCACCAGGATCAGCGCCAGGCCGAAGAGCAGCATGCGCAGCGATTCGGGATCGAGGATCACCTTGCCGAACAGCGCCTGCTGCACCGGCACCGCGCCGTGACGCAGCAGTTCGGGCAGCACCGACAGCAGCAGGCCGCCGAGTATGACACCAGGGATGTGGCCCATGCCGCCCAGAACCACCATGCACAGCACCATGATGGATTCCTCGAGCTTGAAGCTCTCCGGGCTGACGAACTCCTGGAATCCGGAGAACAGGCCGCCCGCCACGCCGCCGAAGGTCGCGCCCATGGCGAAAGCCAACAGTTTGATGTTGCGCGTGTTGATGCCGCAGGCTTTGGCGGCCACCTCGTCCTCGCGGATCGCGACCCAGGCGCGACCGATGCGGGAATCCTCCAGCCGCACCGTGACGAAGATGATGAGCAGCGCCAGCGCGACGAACAGGTAGTAGTAAAGGTGGACCGAAGGAAAAGTGACGCCGAAGAACTCCTGCGTCTTCGCCAGCGAGAAGCCGCCGATATGCACCGGGTCGATCTTGTTGATGCCCTGGGGACCGTTGGTGATGTTGATCGGCGCGTTCAGATTGTTCATGAAGATGCGGATGATCTCGCCGAAGCCCAGCGTGACGATGGCGAGATAGTCGCCCCGCAGACGCAGCGTGGGCGCCCCCAGCAGCACGCCGAATATGCCGGCGAGCATGGCGCCCAGCGGCAGGACAACCCATATCGGCAGGTGCACGCCGTCCGGAAGCAGCCCGGGAAAGGCGGCGGCGAGATGCGGCGAAGACAGCAGAGCGTAGAGGTAGGCGCCGACCGCATAGAACGCGATGTAGCCCAGATCGAGCAGGCCCGCAAAACCGACGACGATGTTGAGCCCCAGCGCCAGCATGATGTAGAGCAGGGCGAAGTCGATCACCCGTACCCAGGAATTGCCGAAGTTGCTGCCGACGACGAAGGGTAGCAGCGCCAATGCCGCCGCGATGAGGGCGATGCCGACCCAGCGGGAGCGTGGGTCGCGCTTCAGCCCGGACCAGACCAGTGTCATGCCCGCTCGGCCACTTTCTCGCCCATCAGGCCCGATGGTCGGAACACCAACACCACGATCAGCACGAAGAAAGCAAACACGTCCTGATAGTGCGAGCCGAGGAATCCGCCGGTCAGATCGCCGATGTAGCCGGCGCCCAATGCTTCGATCAACCCGAGCAGCAGGCCACCGACCATCGCACCGCCGAGATTGCCGATGCCCCCGAGTACCGCCGCGGTGAAGGCCTTGAGGCCGAGGATCGCGCCCATGGTGTTGTGGGCGATGGAGTAATTGGCGCTCACCATGAGGCCGGCGACTGCGGCCAGTGCCGAGCCGATGACGAAGGTGAGGGAAATGATCTGGTTGATGTTCACGCCCATCAGACCGGCAATCTGAGTGTTCTCGGAGGTCGCGCGCATGGCACGGCCGAGCCGCGTGTACTTGACCAGCAGCACCAGTCCGACCATGACCAGCGCCGCCAGCACGACGATCATGATCTGCAGATCGGTGATCTGGGCGCCGAACACGTTGCGCGGAGTCGCCGGCAGCAGCGGCGGAAAGGTGTGGTAGTTGCGACCCCAGAACAGCATGGCAAGCTGCTGCAGCACCATGGAGACGCCGATGGCGGTGATCAACGGCGCCAGCCGGGGTGCATAGCGCAACGGCCGGTAGGCGACGCGCTCGATGGTGAAACCGATCGCCATGCACACGGGTGCGGCCACGAGAAGGCCGATGAGCACGATCACCGGACCAGGCAGGCCGCTGTTTTGCAGCAGCTTGATCACGGTCAGTGCCGTCAGCGCGCCGATCATCACCACTTCGCCGTGGGCGAAGTTGATCAGGCCCATGATCCCATAGACCATGGTGTAGCCCAGGGCGACCAGGGCATAGATGCTGCCCAGGACCAGGCCGTTGATGACCTGCTGGAGGAATATGTCCATTTAGATTGGCCAAAACGAACGGCACCCGGAGGTGCCGTTCGTCGCGAATGCTCGCAAAGGTATGTTTACTTCGGTCCGCCGCCGCCCATGGTTTCCAGGGCGTCCCATTTTCCGCCCTTGGCCTGGTACAGGGTGATGGCGCCATCCTTGATGTCGCCCTTCTCGTCGAACTGGACCTTGGCGGTGACCCCCTGGAACTCCGAGGTCTTGGCCAGTTCGGGCAGATACTTGGCCGGTTCGGCGGAATTGGCGCGCTTCATGGCGTCGATGATCACGCCCACGGCATCGTAGGCGTAAGGCGCGTAGAGCTGGATGTCGGTGTTGAACTTGGCCTTGAAGCGGTTCTTGAAGTCGGTTCCGCCTGGCATCTTGTCCAGCGGCACGCCCGGCAGCGAGCAGTAGTGGCCGTCCGCGGCATCGGCCGCCAGCTTGTGGAACTCGGTGGTGCAGCCGCCGTCGGCCATCAGCAGCTTGCCCGGCACGCCCAGGGTCTTCATCTGCTTGGCCAGGGGGCCGGCCTGGGCATCCATGCCGCCGTAGAACACAACGTCGGGCTTCTTCGACTTGACCTTGGTCAGGATGGCGGCGAAGTCGGTAGCCTTGTCGTTGGTGAATTCCCGCGCCACGATAGTGCTGCCGCTGGCCTTCACCGCCTTCTCCACCTCGTCCGCCACACCCTGGCCGTAGGCGGTACGGTCGTCGATGATGGCGATGTTCTTGCCGCCGAGTTTCTGCACCGCGTAATCACCCAGAGCCTTGCCCTGCTGCACGTCGTTGGCCATGACACGGAAGGCGGTCTTGAAGCCCTGCTGGGTGTACTTCGGGTTGGTGGCGGAGGGGGAAACCTGCACGATGCCGGCGTCGGAGTAGATCTTCGAGGCCGGGATCGTGGTGCCCGAATTCAGATGGCCGATCACGCCGTTGACCTTGGCGTCCACCAGCTTCTGCGCTACCAGAGTGCCCTGCTTCGGATCGGCCTGGTCGTCCTCGCCCAGCAGTTCGAACTTGACCTTGGCGCCGCCGATTTCGACGCCCTTGGCGTTGGCTTCCTCGACCGCCAAGCGCGCGCCGTTCTCGTTGTCCTTGCCGAGGTGGGCCTGCGGGCCGGTAAGGGGGGCGGAATGCCCGAGCTTGACCACGATCTCGGGCTTTGGCGCCGGAGCGGGTGCGGCGGCCGGAGCCGGCGCAGCGGGCGCCTCCGCCTTCTTGGGTGGCTCCTGCTTGCCGCAGGCGATCAGCGCAATGGCCGCAACAACCGACAGCGACAGACCTTTCATTGGGAAATTCATGTTCATCTCCGGGGTGCGAGTGAGGGAGGGGCCAGTGAACGAAGCACAGCCAAAACGGCGCGGATTTTGCGCGCCACGATAAAACGTGTCAATAATCTTTCAGCGCCATACAAATGAAAAAGCCAGCACGCAGGCTGGCTTTCGATGCGGCTGCGGCTCGCCTTACTTGGCGCCGGCCAGCACCCATTCGACGAGTTTCTTGGCTTCGTCGGCATTGACGGCGGGGTTCGGCGGCATCGGAACGGTGCCCCACACGCCGGAACCACCCTTTTGCACCTTCTCCGCCAGTTTGGCGACGGCATCCTTCTGACCCGCATATTTCTTGGCGACGTCCTGGTAGGCAGGGCCGACGACTTTCTTGTCTACAGCGTGGCAGGACATGCAGTTCTTGGCCTTGGCCAGGTCGGCATTGGCCATCACCGGAGCCGACACGACAACACCGGCGGCAACCATTGCGGAAACGATCAAAGATTTCATCAGGGTCCTCACTCAAAGTGTTTTTTGGGGGAAACGAATGCTAACTCAAATCGGCGCCGATAGCACCCGCTCAAGCTCCGCCAGTTCTGCGATGGGCGGCAGGCACTTAACGCCGGAACAGACCCAGGCGTTGACCGGATCGCCCGGCGATTTCGCAAGCATCGGCGGCAAGCCCGAGACATCGTCGGCGATGGCCAGGACAAGAGCCGCCGGGTCGTAGCGGCGGCGCAGCGCCTTCTGCCATCGGTCGAGCGCAGCGGCCCGACCGCGCAGCGTGACGGTGCGAGTCGGCACAAGATGCTCCTCCAGCGCCATCGCCAGCGTTGCGTAGCCGCCGATCTGCCCCTTCATGTACGGGAAGTACAACTGCAATGTTCGCTCCGCCGCGGCGAGGTAGCGCGTTTCGCCCGTCAGGTGGCCCAGCCTCTGAAGCGCAAACGCCGCCACCCCGTTACCCGAGGGCGTCGCGTTATCGTGGCCGGCCTTCGGGCGGTGGATCAGGCGCTCGTGGTCGTGGCTGGTGAAGAAGAACCCCCCGCCCTGGCGGTCCTCGAACTGCTCCAGCAGGACGTCCGCCAGTTCTTCCGCCCACTCCAGGTCGTCGACCCGGAACTGCACCTGCATCACCTCCAGCAGCGCCGCCAGCAGGTAGGCGTGGTCGTCGAGGTAGGCGTTGAGGTGGGCGCGGCCGTCCTTGAAGGTGGCAAGCAGGCGCCCACCGCCGTTGTCGCCGGTCCACAGCCTGCGGCGCAGGAACTTCAAAGCGGAACGGGCCGACGCCAGCCAATCGGGACGGTCGAACACCGCAGCGGCCCGCGCCATGCCCTCGATCATCAGCGCGTTCCAACTGGTGAGAATCTTCTCGTCGCGGCCCGGGCGCACCCGCCGTTCCCGCGCCGCCAGCAGCTTCGTCCGGGCCGCTGAGAGCAAGCGCTCACAGTCGGTGTGCAGCCTGTCCAGTTTGAGGGCCGTTTCCGTCAGCGACTCGGCGACATGGAGATGCCAGGCATGGTTCTCGAAGTTGGACGGCAGATTCAAGCCATAGTGGCGCTCTACGACGGCGTACTCGTCGGCGCCTAGCAGGGCGCTCACCTCCTGCGGCGTCCAGACGTAGAACTTGCCTTCTTCATGCTCCGAATCGGCATCGAGCGAGGAGTAGTAGCCGCCTTCGGGAGACTGCATTTCGCGCATCACCCAGCCGGCGGTGTCCTCGGCCACGCGGTGGAACAAGGGGTCGGAAGTCAGCGTCCAGGCGTCGGCAACCAGACCCAGCAACGGGCCGTTGTCATACAACATCTTCTCGAAGTGGGGGATGTTCCAGCGTTCGTCGACGCTGTAGCGGCAGAAGCCACCCCCGATCTGGTCGTAGATGCCGCCCTCCGCCATGCGCGCCAGGGTGGTGAGCGCCATGTCCCGCGCTCGCTCGTCGCCGGTCGCGGCGTAGCGCCGCAACAGCAGCCGCAAGTCAGCCGGATGTGGGAACTTGGGCGCACCGCCGAAGCCACCGTGGCGCGCGTCGAAGCTCGCCGCTGCCGCGTCCACGGCATCGGTCAGAGGCTGGGCGGAAAACTCCGAGTGGTGGGCGGAACCGCTAGGCACGCTACCCGCCAGCGCCGCCAGCACGCCCTGGTTCTGCTGCTCGATGTCGTCCCGGCGGGTTAGATAGACCTCGGCAATTCGCTGCATGAGATCGACGAAGCCCGGCAGGCCGTGGCGCGGCGACTTCGGGAAGTAGGTTCCGCCGAAGAAGGGGGTGCCATCCGGCGTGAGGAACATGGTCAGCGGCCAGCCACCGGCGCGCTGGGCCAGCATCTGGTGGGCGGTCTGGTAGATCTGGTCGAGGTCGGGGCGCTCTTCGCGATCCACCTTGATGTTGACGAACAGCCGGTTCATCACCGCCGCCACCTCCGGGTCCTCGAAGGATTCGTGGGCCATGACGTGGCACCAGTGGCAGGCGGAGTAGCCTACCGACAGGAGGATCGGACGCTGCTCCGAGCGCGCGCGCGCAAGCGCCTCCTCGCCCCAGGGGTACCAATCGACGGGGTTTTCGGCGTGTTGCTGGAGGTAGGGGGAGGTTTCGTGGGAGAGGCGGTTGGGCATGGCGGGAGGCGGTCGCTAAAGACTCACTGAGCGTTCAACGACCGAAAAAGTTCGCGGCCCGCCAGCGCGGACAGGCCGTCAGCCCTGGACTTGCTGCGCCCAGGTAAGGGCGGCGAAATGCCCGGCGTTCACGTCCGCCACGCTCAAGCCGCAGGCCTCGCTGGCGGCCGCGACCCGCGCCTGGTCTGCCGACTCGCATGCCAGAGCCAGTTCCAGCAGCGGCGCGTAGGGGCCTTCACCCGCCAGCAGAGCAGCCTGCACTCCCTGGGCCAGATGCAGGGGCTTGAGCGCCTCCGCCATCGGCACCCGCAGCACCCGGTCGAGCAACGAAAAAAGGCCCGTGACGAACAGTTCTTCCCGTGCCGAATCGGGCTGGTGCTCATCCACCCCTTCCATCAAGCGACCGCGTACCAGCGCCGTTTCCAGCAAGGCCTCCACACGAGGCGACGCCTGGGCTGAACCGAACAGCAGCAGCGTCAGCCAGCGATACATTTTCTGCCGGCCCATGAGCATCAGGCCGTTGTCGATCGAGGTGATGGCCTGTCGCAGGCCCGATGCTGCGGAATTGATGTAGCGCAGCAGGCGATAAGACAGGACGGCGTCCTGGCGCAGGATGCCGGCGAGTTCCGCGGTATCGGCGTCGCGCCTGAGCCGGTTGAGCAGGTCGATCACGCGCAACGCTTGCGGCCCGACCTTGTTGCCGCTCCAGTCCTCGCGGCTGGTGACGAAGGGACCGTGGAACAAGGCGAAACCCAGCTTGCGGCAAAGCTCGAAGTCGTCGAAGGACTCCACATCCTTGGCCACCAAGACGGCTCGTGGAAACTGGCCGACCAGGCGTTCGGCGAGCCGGCGCAGGTCGGCTGGCGTGTGGAGGGTCGTCTGGATCAGGAAGTAGCCGGCATGGGGCGCCATTCGATCGAAGGCCGGCCCGTCGAAGCAATCCTCCAGCGCGATGGCGAATCTGCGCTCCTTCAGCACCCTGAGCCGGGACTCAACGTCCGCGGCAGCAGCGCCGTCCGCCAGGGTATGGACGACGAGCACCACACCGTTTCCGGGCAGTTGATCGATGGACGGATTGGCCAGGAAGGAATCGAGGACCGCAACGAAGGCAAGCCGCTTGCCGACCAACTGATCGATGGAAAGCTGGATCATGCTGCGCACAAGCACGTCGGCATAGGCGTGACGGATGCGCCGATCCTGGCCGCCAACCCGATCCCGCGCGGTCTTGCGCAACAGGAATTCGTAGCCGGCGACGTGCTGCTCGCGATCGAGCACGACCTCGCGGCAGACGAAGGAGGGCTGGTCCGCTGCCGTGGTGCCTGCCCGATTGGCCTGGCCGGCAGTGTCCCCGGGTGGCCGAGGCGCGTCGGGCGGGGGAGCAGCAAGCTGCTCCGTAGCGCTGGGCTTCGGTGCGGAGTCGGAGCCGCCGAACAGCCGGGACAGGAGGCGGTTCAGCATGACGTCATCCGGATTGCGCCTGCGCCCTCACGCCGCAGTATCCGAGCTGCCGCCAAACAGGTTCTGCCACCAGCGCCGCCGCCCCGCCGGGATGTGGCCGGTGGGCTTCAGGTCAGTCGGCGGATGGCGGCTCATGATCCAACCCGGCAGCGGCGGGTTCTTGCTGGAACCGCAGGACGAACCGAGATGGTTGGGATCGTAGATCTTGACGATCGTCGGCAGCGCATGGTCGTCGGCATAGACGATACCGCAGTAATCCTCGTGATGCTCCGTGCGCAGCAGCGCGTCGATATGCTCGATGAAATGTCGCGCCTCCGCCTCCGATGCCGGCGCCATGGGAACCGGTTCGCCAACGGCATAGAGGTACCAGCCGGACGCGGCGTCGATGCGCTGCCAGAACTCGGCAAGCTGCTTCCAGGACATGACGCCGTACAGGCGCCCGGTGTAGAGGCGGTCGAACTCGGTGGAAGGCGCGAGAGCGGTCATGGAATTGGCCTGGTGCGGACGGGCGTGTCTGGTGCAGTCAGAATTCGGGCTTGGGCAGTCGCTTCACCAGTTCGTCCCAGGCGATGGTCACGCCGGGCAGCACGGCGATAGGCGTCTCGCCCTCCAGCACTTGGGTGTCGGGCTTGCCGTAGGCGCCGTTTTCCAATCGGTAGATGGTAAGCACGCGGTCGGTGGGATGCACCATCCAGTATTCGCGCACACCCGCCTGCTCGTAGATGCGGCGCTTGCGCACCTGGTCGTGGCCAGCGGTGGAGGGAGAAAGCACTTCCAGGATCCAGTCTGGAGCGCCGCGCACGCCGCGCTCGCTGATCTTGGCCGGGTCGCACACCGCCAGCACGTCCGGCTGAATCACGGTGTCTATCAGTTCGTCTGTTTCGTTGGCCTTGGGCAGGCGCACGTCCACCGGAGCGATGAGGGACGCGGCAGGGATGGCCGTGTAGCGCTCTCTTGAGCTGGGACGCGATTTCGAGGGTCACCTCTTGATGACTCACCCGCCGGCGCCGGCGCCGGCGCCATCAGATACGCCACCCCGTCGACCAGTTCGTAGCGCGTATCCTCCGTCCAGGAGAGATACTCGCCGTAGGTATGGTAGTCGTTGTCGCGCTGCGCGAGCCCCATGGCCGCCCCCGTCGGTCTTCAGTACCGCGTCATTCTAGCGCTCGACCTGGGACACGTCCCGCACCGCGCCAGTGTCGGCGGAAGTCGTCATGGCGGCGTAGGCGCGCAGCGCCGCCGATACCGGGCGCTGGCGGCTGACGGGTTTCCACGCCTGCTCGCCGCGGCCGTCCTGGGCGGCGCGGCGCCGCGCCAGTTCTTCATCGCTCACCGCCAGGTGGATGCTGCGACCGGGGATATCGATCTCGATGCGATCACCATTCTCCACCAGCGCGATCTCGCCACCCATCGTGGCCTCCGGCGAAACATGGCCGATGGAAAGACCCGAGGTGCCGCCGGAAAAGCGCCCGTCGGTGAGCAGGGCGCAGACCTTGCCCAGATCCTTCGACTTGAGATACGAAGTGGGGTAGAGCATCTCCTGCATGCCCGGACCGCCCTTGGGGCCCTCGTAGCGGATCACCACCACGTCTCCCGCCACCACCTCGCCGCCAAGGATGCCGGCGACCGCGTCCTCCTGGCTTTCATAGACACGCGCCGTGCCGCCGAACTTCCAGATGCTCTCGTCAACGCCCGCGGTCTTCACGATGCAACCGTTGCGGGCGACGTTGCCGTAGAGCACCGCCAGTCCGCCGTCCTGGCTGAAGGCATTTTCCTTGGAACGGATCACGCCCTTGGCGCGGTCGGTGTCCAGTTCCGGATAGCGGCGCGACTGCGAGAATGCCACCTGGGTCGGCACGCCGCCCGGCGCCGCCTTGTAGAACTCCGTCACCTTGGCATCCGCCGTGGTCACCACGTCCCAGTGGCCGATGGCCTTGCCCAGGGTCGGGCTGTGCACCGTCGGCAGCTCGGTGTGCAGCAGGCCGGCGCGGTCCAGCTCGGCCAGGATGCCCATGATACCGCCGGCGCGGTGCACGTCCTCCATATGCACATCGGATTTCGTCGGCGCCACCTTGCACAGGCAGGGCACACGGCGCGAAATGCGGTCTATGTCCTTCATGGTGAAATCGACGCCCGCCTCCCGCGCCGCCGCCAGCAGGTGCAGCACGGTGTTGGTCGAGCCGCCCATCGCCACGTCGAGGCTGACGGCATTCTCGAAGGCCTTGAAACTGGCGATGGAGCGCGGCAGCACCGAGGCGTCGCCGCGCTCGTACCAACTGCGCGCCAGGGCCACGACGAGGCTGCCGGCCTCGAGGAATAACCGCTTGCGATCGGCATGGGTCGCGACGATCGAACCGTTGCCCGGCAGCGCCAGCCCCAGCGCCTCCACCAGGCAGTTCATCGAGTTGGCGGTGAACATGCCGGAGCAGGAGCCGCAGGTGGGGCAGGCAGAACGCTCGTACTCCTCCGCTTCGCGGTCGCTGACTTTGTCGTCGGCGGCCTTGACCATGGCATCCACCAGATCCACCGCGATCACCTTGTTGCCCCAGTTGACCTTGCCCGCCTCCATCGGCCCGCCGGACACGAACACCGTCGGCACATTCAGCCGCAGCGACGCCATGAGCATGCCGGGGGTGATCTTGTCGCAGTTCGAAATGCACACCATGGCGTCGGCGCAGTGGGCGTTCACCATGTACTCGACCGAGTCGGCGATCAGCTCGCGCGAGGGCAGCGAATAAAGCATGCCGCCGTGACCCATGGCGATGCCGTCGTCCACCGCGATGGTGTTGAACTCCTTGGCCACGCCGCCGGCGGCCTCGATCTGCCGCGCCACCAACTGGCCCAGGTCCTTCAGATGCACGTGGCCCGGCACGAACTGGGTGAAGCTGTTGACCACCGCGATGATCGGCTTGCCGAAGTCGCCGTCCTTCATGCCGGTGGCGCGCCACAGGGCGCGGGCGCCGGCCATGTTGCGGCCATGGGTGGAGGTGCGGGAACGGTATTCGGGCATGGGAGGCTCCGCTGGGATCCGGGAAAACCCGATTCTAGCCGCGTCGCGGCAAGGAGGGCCGGCGTTGGCATGGTTCGAGTCAAAGAGCCTTGGCTCAGAGGCGCCGAGGCACAGAGTTGCGCAAAGGAAAGGCGATTCGACGAGGGATCGCCGATCGCCAGGATCTGACTTTCGCCTTGGCGGTTCTCTGCGTCCTGTTGCGCCTCCGCGCCAATGCGGTGAAAGGCGTTTCGGCGGCGGTGCCAAGGCCGGCGGTTACAATGGCGGCCCCATGCTGATCCATCCTCAGTTCGACCCCGTCGCCTTATCCATAGGTCCGCTGGCCGTACGCTGGTACGGCTTGATGTACCTCTTCGCCTTCGTCGCCTTCATGGTCCTCGGGCGCTACCGGGCACACCAGAAAGTCCTGGAAGGCTGGCTGCCGCGGGACGTCAACGACCTGCTGTTCTACGGGGTGTTCGGCGTGATCGTCGGCGGCCGGCTGGGCGAGGTGCTGTTCTTCCAGCCCGGCTACTACTTCTCCCACCCGCTGGAGATCCCGGCGGTGTGGAAGGGCGGCATGTCCTTCCATGGCGGCTTCCTGGGGGTGCTGGCGGCACTGTGGCTCTACGCGCGCAACACGCAGCGGCGCTGGCTCGATGTCACCGACTTCGTGGCGCCGCTGGTGCCGCTGGGGCTCGCGGCGGGACGCATCGGCAACTTCATCAACGGCGAGTTGTGGGGCCGGCCGGCTGACCCGGGCCTGCCCTGGGCAATGGTTTTCCCCCAGATCGACGATCTGCCGCGCCATCCGTCCCAGCTCTATCAGGCTGGGCTGGAAGGGCTGCTGCTGTTCGCCCTGCTGTGGTGGTTTTCCGCCAGTCCGCGGCCGCGAGGCGCCGTTTCGGGCTTGTTCCTGATCGGCTACGGCGTGCTGCGCAGTGTCGGCGAGGTGTTCCGCAATCCGGACGAGGGCATTTTCGGCATGCTCAGCTTCGGCGTCTCCATGGGCCAGTGGCTGTCGCTGCCGATGATTCTGGCCGGAATCGCTTTGATGGTCTGGAGCCTGCGGCGCAAAGCCTGAGGTCTTGCGCCGGCAGTTGCACGAGCGGCGCCTTGGGGGAATTACAAGGGGGCAGGCCCCCTTGTTCGTCCATTCCAGGTTTCCCTGGGCGATGAAACGCGATCGCCCGTGAGGTCGCGACGCGCCCGGCCGCCGGTCAGACGATGTCGAGGTGCTGGATGCCGGCCGTGAGGTCGCGGTCCTTCGACTCCTTGCCCCTGAGCTTGATACTGAGCCGCAGGTCGTTCACCGAATCGGCGTTACGCAGCGCATCCTCGTAGCTGATCTTGTCGGCCTCGTAGAGATCGAACAAGGCCTGGTCGAAGGTCTGCATGCCCAGTTCGGTGGAGCGCTTCATCACGTCCTTGATCTCGGACACCTCGCCCTTGAAGATCAGGTCCGATATGAAAGGCGAGTTGAGCATGATCTCCACCGCAGGCACGCGGCCCTTGCCGTCCTTGATCGGCATCAGGCGCTGGGAAATCATCGCCCGCAGGTTGAGCGACAGGTCCATCAGCAATTGGGGCCGGCGTTCCTCAGGGAAGAAGTTGATGATGCGGTCGATCGCCTGGTTAGCCGAGTTGGCGTGCAGCGTGGCCAGCGTGAAGTGGCCGGTCTCCGCGAAGGCGATGGCGTAGTCCATCGTTTCCCGGTCGCGGATCTCGCCCATCAGGATCACGTCCGGCGCCTGGCGCAGGGTGTTCTTCAGCGCAACCTCCCACGAGTCGGTATCCACGCCGATTTCGCGCTGGGTGACGATGCAGTTCTTGTGGTCGTGGACGTATTCGATGGGGTCTTCGACGGTAATGATGTGGCCGTAGCTGTTCACGTTGCGGTAGTCCACCATCGCCGCCAGGGACGTGGTCTTGCCGGTGCCGGTGCCGCCGACGAAGATCGTCAGGCCGCGCTTGGTCATGGCGATGTCCTTGAGCACCGGTGGCATGCCCAGTTCCTCGAAGGACGGGATCCTTGAGTTGATGGTCCGCAGCACCACGCCGACCCGCGCCTGCTGCACGAAGGCATTCACCCGGAAGCGGCCGATGCCCTGCGGGCTGATGGCGAAGTTGCACTCCTTGCTCGACTCGAACTCCGCGGCCTGGCGGTCGTTCATGATGGAGCGGGCAAGCTCTGACGTGTGCTGCGGCGTGAGGACCTGGTTGGACTGTGGGGTGATCTTGCCGTCGATTTTGATCGCTGGCGGAAAACCTGCGGTGATGAAGAGGTCCGAGCCCTTCTTCGACACCATCAAGCGCAGCAGGTCGTACATGAAACGTAGTGCCTGGTCTCGTTCCATAAAGGTCTCCTAGGCCAACCGCGCGGCCGGTTCCCCGAGAACGGGCGCCCCGGCCGGCGTTTACCAGCGCTGTAACGGCCCGGAAATGGCGGGACTGAAGGATCCCGCCCGGTCCTCGGCTAGCCGCCGATGAAGGCGTCCTTGTTCTGGGCGCGCACCCGTGCCTCGGCGGCGGAAACGATGTTGCGCCGGACCAGTTCGGCCAACGCCTGGTCCAGGGTCTGCATGCCGAAGTTCTGGCCGGTCTGGATCGCCGAATACATCTGGGCGATCTTGTTCTCGCGGATCAGGTTGCGGATCGCCGGGGTGCCGATCATGATCTCCCAGGCCGCGACCCGGCCCTGACCGTCCTTGGTCTTGAGCAGGGTCTGGGAGATGACGGCGCGCAGCGATTCCGACAGCATGGCGCGGACCATCTCCTTTTCCGCCGCCGGGAAGACGTCCACCACGCGGTCGATGGTCTTGGCGGCGGAACTGGTGTGCAGCGTGCCGAACACCAGGTGTCCGGTCTCGGCGCCGGTCAGTGCAAGGCGGATCGTCTCCAGGTCGCGCATCTCGCCCACCAGAATGACATCGGGATCCTCGCGCAACGCCGAGCGCAGCGCGTTGTTGAACGACAGGGTGTGGGGCCCAACCTCGCGCTGGTTGATCAGGCAGCGCTTGCTCTGGTGCACGAATTCGATCGGATCCTCAATGGTGAGGACGTGGCCGTACTCGTTGTCGTTGACGTAGTCGATCATCGCCGCCAGCGTGGTCGACTTGCCGGAGCCGGTCGGGCCGGTGACCAGCACGATGCCCCGCGGCTGGCTCGAAATCTCCTTGAAGATCGGCGGGCAGTTCAAGTCCTCCAGGGTCAGCACCTTGCTCGGAATCGTGCGGAAGACGGCACCGGCCCCTCGATTCTGGACGAAGGCATTGACCCGGAAGCGCGCCAGATTGGGCACGTCGAAGGAGAAGTCGCACTCCAGGTGCTCTTCGTAGGTCTTCCTCTGGCCGTCGTTCATGATGTCATACACCATGCCATGAACGTCCTTGTGCTCCATCGGCGGCAGGTTGATGCGCCGGATGTCGCCATGCACGCGGATCATCGGAGGCAGCCCGGACGACAGGTGCAGGTCGGAGGCTTTGTTCTTTACGGCAAAGGCGAGCAGTTCGGTGATGTCCATGGAAGGCCTCGTGCGCAACCCCATCCGCGAGGGGCGCGCGACGTCCGGTGTTATACTTTTTCCGGCGGATTCGCGGGCGATTATGGCAACAATTGTGAATAACTTGCAAGCCGTGAAATCGCGCATTGCCGCCGCCGCGCGGGTCGCCGGCCGCAATCCCGACGACATCAAGCTGCTTGCCGTCAGCAAGACCTTCGGCGCCGACGCGATCCGCGCCGCAGTGAACGCCGGACAGCGCGCCTTCGGCGAGAGCTACGTTCAGGAAGCCGTCGCCAAAGTCGGGCAACTGGCAGGCCTGGGCCTCGAATGGCATTTCATCGGCCCGATCCAGAGCAACAAGACGCGCCTCATCGCCGAGCACTTCGCCTGGGTGCATTCAGTGGACCGGATGCGCATTGCACAGCGCCTGAGCGAGGCGCGGCCGCCGACGCTTGCCCCCCTGCAGGTGTGCATCGAGGTCAATCTGAGCGGCGAGGCGACCAAGGGCGGCGTTGCGCCCGGCGAGGTGGACGACCTGGCCCGCCAGATCGCCGCCCTCCCGGGGCTGACTTTGCGCGGCCTGATGGCGATCCCCGAGCCGAGCGACGATCCGTCTTTCCAGCGCCGCCGGTTCGCCGAACTGCGCAGTCTGCGCGAACGGCTCAATGACGGCGGATTGGGGCTGGACACCTTGTCGATGGGCATGTCCGGGGATATGGAAGCAGCGATCATGGAGGGCGCGACGATCCTGCGCATAGGCACGGCAATCTTCGGAGAACGCGCATAGGTGCTTGCGGTACATTCACGGCTCGCCTTCTCACTCACGGAGCAGCAATGAAGATCACCTTTCTCGGCGGCGGCAACATGGCCACCGCCCTAGTCGGCGGTTTGATTTCCAAAGGCTTTGCGCCCGGCTCGGTCCGCGTGGTCGAGGTCCTGGCGCAGAACCGCGAACGCCTTGCCACCGCGTTCGGCGTCGCTTGCTTCGATGCGCCGGATGACGCCGCGCTCGAATGTGACGTCATCGTGCTGGCGGTCAAGCCTCAGCAGATGCGCGAGGCGCTGGCGCCGCTGGCGGGCCGGCTCAAGACGCAGCTCGTGGTGAGCATCGCCGCCGGGCTCAGGCTTGCGGACCTGCGCCGCTGGCTCGGCGGCCACAAGCGCCTGGTGCGGGCGATGCCCAACACTCCCGCGCTGATCGGTGCCGGGATCACCGGCCTCTACGCAGCTTCGGCGGTGAGCAAGAGCGAGCGCGAGGCGGCCGAACAGATCCTCGGTGCGGTTGGCAGCACGCTGTGGATCGACGACGAGGCGATGATGGACGGCGTCACCGCGGTGTCCGGCAGCGGCCCGGCCTACGTCTTCTATTTCATCGCCGCGCTCCAGGAGGCGGCGGTGCAACTCGGCTTCACCGTCGAGCAGGCACGCACGCTGAGCCTGGAGACCTTCGTCGGCGCCGCCAGGCTCGCCGCCCATAGCGGCGAGGACGTTACCGTGCTGCGCGACCGGGTCACTTCCAAGGGCGGCACCACCGAAGCGGCGCTGCTTTCGCTGGATGCCGACAACGTCGAGGCCGACCTGCTGCGCGCGGTGCGCGCCGCGGAAGCGCGCGGCCGCGAGCTCGGCGACCAGCTGGGCAGGGATTGAACATGCTCGGCAACGTCCTGCTGCTGATCCTGGAGGCCGTGCTCGGCTTCCTCGCACTACTGCTGCTGGCGCGCGCCTACATGCAGTGGGCGCGGGTGTCGCTGCGCAACCAGGTCGGCCACTTCGTCAGCGCGCTCACCGACTGGCTGGTGCTGCCGGCGCGGCGAGTGCTGCCGGCGCTGGCAGGCCAGGACTTGGCGAGCCTGGTGCCGGCCTGGATCGCGGAAAGCCTGCTGGTGCTGGCCGAATTCTGGCTGCGCGGCTTTTCCTTCGGCTCTTCGCCCGGGCTGGCGGGGGTGCTGATCCTTGCACTCGGCCTGATCGACACGCTGCGCCTGTTCGTCTTCCTGCTGATCGGCATCGTCCTGATCGCGGCGGTGATGAGCTGGGTCAATCCTCACTCGCCACTGGCGCCGATGTTCGGCGCCCTGGCCCGGCCCTTCCTCAAGCCCTTCCAGCGCATCGTCCCGACGATTTCCAACATCGACCTCTCGCCGCTGGTACTGCTGCTGGTGCTGCAGATCGCGCTGATGCTGCTCGCCACCCTGCGCGCTGGCATCGTGCCGATGATTGCGTGAGCGCTGCCCCCTGGTGGCGCCGCAGCGCGGACGGGGCCGCCACGCTCGCGGTCCATGTTCAGCCGGGCGCAAAGAGGACTGAAATCGCGGGCCTGCACGGCGGGGCGCTGAAGATCCGCCTCGCCGCTCCGCCGGTGGATGGCAAGGCGAATGCGGCGCTGATCGATTTCCTGGCCGAACGGCTGCACCTACCCCGCGGCCGGGTCACGCTGGTGACCGGCGCCACCAGCCGGCAGAAGGTGCTGCGGGTCGAGGGCGCCGACGAAGCCATGCTCGCGGCTCTAGCGCCGCCCCCTGAAGACTGACTTTCGCTAACGCTTCGCCTCGAACACCACGTGCCCGTCCACCAGGGTGTAGTGCACCCGGCCGGTGAGTTCGTGACCGAGGAAGGGCGTGTTCTTCCCCTGGCTCAACAGGCTTTCGCGACTGATCCGCACCGGCTGGGACGAATCGAACAGACAAAGATCCGCCGCCGCGCCGACGCTCACGCGACCGGCAGCTATCCCCAGCACCCGTGCCGGGTCGCAGGTGATACGCGCAAGGCTTTTCACCAGCGGCAGCTTCATCTCGGCGCCCCACTTCAGCGTCAGCGGCAGCAGCAGTTCGAGGCCGGTGGCGCCGGCCTCGGCCTCGGCGAAGGGCAGTTGCTTGGCGTCGTCGTCCACCGGCGTGTGGTCCGAGCACAGGGCATCGATGCCGCCGTCGGCCAGCGCCTGACGCAGGGCGTCGCGGTCGCGCTGGGTGCGCAGCGGCGGCATCAGGTGCGCCTGGGGATCGAAGTAGCCGATGTCCATCTCGGTGAGGTGCAGATGGTTGATCGACACGTCGCTGCTCACCTTCACGCCTGAATCGCGCGCCTGAGCGACCAGCGCCGCGCCGGCAGCACTGGAGAGGCGGGTGATGTGCATGCGCACCCCGGTGTCCTGCGCCAGTTGCAGCAGGGTCGCCAGCCGCACCGTCTCCGCGCTGGTGGGAATGCCTGCCAGGCCCAGCCGCCCCGCCACCTCGCCGTCGTGGGCCACACCGCCGCGGGAGAGGAAGGGATCCTGCGGAAACAGCCACACCGTGTAGCCGAAGGTGGCGGCGTATTCCAGCGCGTGCAGCAGGACCTGGGTGTCGACGATGGGCCGTGTCACCTGGGTGAAGGCCAGGCAGCCGGCGCGGGTCAGCTCCCCCATCTCGGTCAGCCGCTCGCCGGCAAGGCCGACGGTCAGCGCGCCGACGGGATAGAGCTTGGCGCGGCTCAGGCTCTTGGCCCGGTACTTGAGCATCTCGACGAGGCCGGGCTCGTCCAGAGTCGGATCGGTGTCCGGCGGGCAGGCGATGCTGGTCACACCGCCGGCCACCGCGGCGCCCATTTCCGATTCCAGCGTCGCTCGGTACTCGAAGCCCGGTTCCCGCAGCCGTGCCGCCAGATCCACCAGACCGGGAGCGACCACCAGTCCGGCGGCGTCGATGACCCGGTTGGCGTGGAAACCGTCCGGCGCCGCGCCCAGCCCGACGATGTGGCCGGCGACCACGAACACGTCCTGCACCTTGTCCAGACCGGTCGCGGGATCGATCACCCGGCCGTTGCGAATTTGGATCTTCATCGCGCATCCGCTCCCGCCACCATGCTCATCACCGCCATGCGCACCGCGATGCCGAAGGTCACCTGGGGCAGGATCACCGCGTGGGAGCCGTCGGCCACCGCCGAGTCGATCTCGACGCCGCGGTTCATCGGCCCCGGGTGCATGACGATGGCGTCAGGCTTGGCGAGCGCCAGCTTTTCTTGCGAGAGCCCGTAGAACTTGAAGAACTCCTGCGGGCTGGGCAGCAGCGCCCCCTGCATGCGCTCGTTCTGCAGGCGCAAGGTCATCGCCACGTCCACATCCTTCAGGCCCTGGCGCATGTCGTGGAACACCCGCACGCCCAGCTTCTCGACACCGGTCGGCAGCAGGGTCTTGGGGGCGATGACGCGAACCTCGGGCACCCCCAGCGTCGTCAGCGCGTGGATCTGCGAGCGCGCGACCCGCGAATGGAGGATGTCGCCGATCACCGCCACCGTCAGCCGGGTGAAGTCCTTCTTGTAGTGGCGGATCGTGTACATGTCCAGCAGCCCCTGGGTGGGGTGGGCATGACGGCCGTCGCCGGCGTTGATGACGTGGATGTGGGGCGCGACGTGCTGGGCGATGAGGTGGGCCGCGCCGCTCGATGCATGGCGCACCACGAACATGTCGGCGTGCATCGCCGCCAGGTTGTCGATGGTGTCGAGCAGCGACTCGCCCTTGGTCTGGGAAGAGGTGCTGATGTTGAGGTTGAGAACGTCCGCCGACAGCCGCTTGGCGGCGATCTCGAAGGTGGTGCGGGTGCGGGTGCTCGGTTCGAAGAACAGGTTGAACACCGACTTGCCGCGCAGTAGCGGCACCTTCTTCACCTCGCGCTCGGAGACCTCGGCGAAGGGCGCGGCGGTATCCAGGATGTGCAGCAGGATCTCGCGGGGCAGGCCTTCGATGGTGAGCAGGTGATGCAGTTCGCCGTTCTTGTTGAGTTGGGGATTGCGCATGGCGGTCAGGCGTCGATCAGGCGCAGCGAGAGGCGGCCGTCGTCGGCACGTTCGAGGCGCAGCGTCTGCGCAGCCGCTATCGGCAGATCCTGGGCGCAGTAGCGGGCGCAGATCGGCAGTTCGCGTCCGCCGCGGTCCACCAGCACCGCCAGATCGACCTGCACCGGCCGGCCATAGTCGAACAGCTCGTTGAGCGTTGCGCGTATGGTGCGGCCGGTGTAGAGCACGTCATCGACGATGACGATCCGGCCGCCCTTCACTTCGAAGGGGATGCTGGAAGGCCGCGGCCGGGCGTGCAGCCCGCGGCGCGCGTAGTCGTCGCGGTAGAACGAGGGGTCGACGATGCCCAGCGGCAGCGTCAGGCCGAGCGCGGCATGCAGCCGCTCGGCGAGCCACGCCCCGCCGGTGTGTATGCCCACCAGCGCCGTCGCGCTATCGACATGGGGGCGCATCTGCTCGATGAGCGTGTGCACCAGTTGTTCAGCGTCGGGAATCTGCATCGTCGAAGTAGTGTTGAAGAATGGTTTGAGCGGCGACGGCATCGATCCTTTGCCGGCGCTGGCGCCAGTCCAGACCCGTCTCACGCAGACTGACTTCTGCTTCCATAGAACTCAGTCGCTCGTCGGCGAAATGCACCGGCAGACCGAAGCGGCCCTGCAGTTGCTGGGCGAAGCGGCGGCAGCGCCGCGTCAGTTCGTGTTCTACGCCGTCGAGTGCCAGCGGCAGCCCCACCACCAGCCGCGCGGGGTGCCACTCGGCTATCAGGGCCTCGATTGCGGCGAAGCGCCGGGCGTTGTCTTCCGCGTCTACCGTCGTCAGCGCCTGGGCAAGCCGCGTTTCGCTGTTTCCCACCGCGACGCCAATGCGCCGGAGTCCGAAATCGAAAGCCAGGATGGTGAGGGGTAGGGCGGCAGGCAACTCGTCGCGCCTCGCTGCCAGGCGCATCAGGCATGCCCCGCGACGTCGGACAGGCTGGCGAAATCCACCCCCAGCAGGTGCATCGCCGCCCGCAGCCGTTCCTCCGCCGGAAGCCCGAAGATGACTTGCGGGTCGGCCGCGACGGTGAGCCAGGCGTTCTGCGCCAGCTCCCATTCGAGCTGGCCGGCGGCCCAGCCGGCGTAGCCCAGCGTGACGATGATCTCCGCCGGCTCGCCCACGCTGCCCACCGCCTGGAGGATGTCGCGCGAACTGGTGAGGCCGACGTCGCCGTTCACCGCCAGTGTCGCCTGCCAGTCGCCCACTGGCCGGTGCAGGACAAAGCCGCGGTCGGTCTGAACCGGGCCACCGAAATACACCGGCATGCCACCGAAGCCGGGTGTGTCCAGCGGCAGGTTGATGCGCTCGAACAGCGTCGCGAGGGTCATGTCCAGCGGCCGGTTGATCACCACGCCAAGGGCGCCCTGGTCGTTGTGCTCGCAAATGTAGGTGAGCGTGCGTGCAAAATTGGGATCTGCCATGGCGGGCATGGCGATCAGGAAATGGTGCGTGAGATTCACGTCCTGCGCGGACGATTCGGTTGCGCTCATGCGAACGATTGTAAACTCCATGGATCGGGGGCACAAATGCGGGTGCGGGACGCTCGCCAAAGCGCCCCGCACCGAGATCCCTGTCGATGCCGGATTCCGCCCTCGTTTGGTTCCGTCGCGATCTGCGCGACTACGACCACGCCGCGCTTCACAGTGCGCTGCAGACCCACCGCGGCGTGTACTGTGCCTTCGTCTTCGACACCGAGATTCTCGGCGCCCTGGAGGATCGGGCCGACCGGCGCGTCGATTTCATCTGGCGCAGCACCGAAGAGCTGGACGCGCGTTTGCGGGACAAGGGCGGCGGGCTGATGCTGCGCCACGGCCGTGCCCGGCTGGAAATCCCAGCCCTGGCACGGGAACTGGGCGTCGCCGCCGTCCATGCCAATCGGGACTACGAACCGATGGCCATCGACCGCGACGCCGAGGTTGCACGCGCCCTGGCGGCATCAGGCATCGCCTTTCGCGACCACAAGGACCAGGTGATCTTCGAGCGCGACGAGGTGCTGACCCGGGTTGGCCAGCCTTTCAGCGTGTTCACGCCTTACCGCAACGCCTGGCTCGCCCGGCTGCGGCCGGAGGATCTCGTGCCCTTCGAGGTGCGTCCCGCGCGCGGGCAGCTCGTGCCGCCGCGCGCCGCTCTCCGGGGCCTGACTTTGGAACAAATCGGCTTCGAATCGACCGACCTCGACGCCCTCCATATAGTCGCCGGCATGAAGGGCGGCCACGATCTGTTCGCCGACTTTGCCTCGCGCATCGACGACTATCAGGCGCGGCGCGACTTCCCCGCGCTCAAGGGCCCGTCCTACCTCTCGGTGCATCTGCGCTTCGGAACCGTTTCTATCCGCGAGCTGGCGGCCTTCGCCTGGCAGCAGGCGCACCTGCACGGCAGCGCCGGCGCCGCCACCTGGCTCAACGAGCTGATCTGGCGCGACTTCTACCACATGATCCTGACCCACCATCCGCGCGTAGCGGACCATGCCTTCCGGCCAGCCTTCGACGCCATCGTTTGGGACGACGCGCCCGAGTTGTTCGCCGCCTGGTGCGAAGGGTGCACCGGCTACCCCCTGGTGGACGCCGCGATGCGCCAGCTCAAGCGCACGGGCTACATGCACAACCGGCTGCGCATGGTAACAGCATCTTTCCTGACCAAGGAGCTGGGCGTCAACTGGCGGCTGGGCGAGCGCTGGTTCGCGCGCCGGCTGAACGACTACGATCTCGCCGCCAACAACGGCGGCTGGCAGTGGGCGGCCTCCACCGGCTGCGACGCCCAGCCCTGGTTCCGCATTTTCAACCCGGTCACGCAGTCGGAAAAGTTCGATGCCGAGGGCAAGTTCATCCGTCGTTACGTGCCCGAGCTGGCGGGCTGCGATGCGAAGCAGATTCACGCGCCGTGGCGCATGAGCGCCGACCAGCAGCGCGCGGCGAAGGTGACGATCGGCCGCGATTACCCCTTGCCCGTCGTCGATCACGCCCTGGCCCGCCAGCGCACGCTGGAACGTTACGGCCGCATCGGGAGGGTTACGGATTCGTCGGGCGGAAAAGGCCCCGAGGGCCGCATTCCGCCACTGAACCCGACCTAGGCCGCGACCGCTGCCTCGGTGTAGCTGCGGATCAGCGCGAGGAGTTCGTCTTCCTGATAGGGCTTGCCGAGGTAGTGATTGACGCCGATCTCCCGCGCGTAGCTGCGGTGCTTGTCCGCCAGGCGCGAGGTGATCATGATGATCGGCACGCCCTTCAGTCGTGCGTCGCCGCGCACGTTGCGGCTGAGGTCGAAGCCGTCCATGCGCGGCATCTCGATGTCCACCAGCATGACGTCCGGGACCAGGTCGAGCAATTGTTCCAGGGCGTCGACGCCGTCCTTGGCGGTGACGACGTGGAAACCCTCCCGCTCCAGCAGCCGGCCGGTAATCTTGCGCACCGTGAGAGAGTCGTCCACCACCATGACGGTGGCCTGACGCTTGGCGATCGCCGCTGCCGCCGGCCGCGCCGGCGCGGCTGCGCCGGGCACGCTTGCCGGCTCGCCGTCGAGCAGCGCCACCGGATTGAGAATCAGGGAAACTTCGCCGTCCGCAAGCACCGTGGCACCGGCCACGCCGATGACGTGGGCAAGCTGCGGTCCGGTCTTCTTGATGACGATTTCCTGGTTGCCGCGCAGGCCGTCCACCTGGGTGGCTACGCGCTTGCCGCCGGCGCGGGTCAGGATCACCCAGCTATAGCGTGCCACCGGCGGCTGAGTGCCCAGATCGCCGAGCAGGCGCGCCAGATAGCGGAAGGGATATTTGTTGCCCATCCACTCCGCTTCGCCTGCGGCGCGCGTCTTCTCCATGGCGTCGGGCTTGAGTTCCAGAACCTGCTCCACCATGGCCGAGGGAATCGCATAGGTGCGCCCCGCGACCTTTGTGAGCAGCGCCTGCATCACCACCAGCGACTGGGGCAGGAGGATGCGGAAGCGCACGCCCTTGCCAGGCTGGTTGGTGACTTCGATGCGTCCGCCCAGCGAGTACACACTGCTCTTCACGACGTCCATGCCCACGCCGCGGCCGGCGATCTCCGACAGTTCGGCCGCGGTGGAGAATCCGGGCCGGAATATCAGGTCGACCAGTTTCGCCTCGCTTGGAACCTCATCGGGCGCCAACAGTCCGGCTTGCTCGGCGCGAGAGCGGATACGATCCAGATCGAGGCCGCGCCCGTCGTCGGCAAGCTCGATGGCAATTTCGTTGCCTTCCTGGGACACGCTCAGGGCGACGCCACCGATCTCCGGCTTGCCCAGTGCCAAACGCTGGTCGCGATCTTCCAGGCCGTGGCTGATGCTGTTGCGCAACAGGTGCTCCAGGGGCCCCGTCATCTTCTCCAGGACGCTGCGGTCCAGTTCGACCTGGCCGCCCCGGATGTCGAGGTTGGCCTTGCGATTCAGCTCCTTGGCGGTCTGGCGAACGATGCGGTGCAGGCGGTCGGCGATGCTGGCGAACGGAACCATGCGCACGTTCATCAGCGCCTGCTGGAGGTCGCGAGTCAGGCGCCCTTGGCCGGTCAGGGCAGAATCCGCGCCGTCGAGGTTGCGCAGCAGGTTCTGCTGCACGGTGGAGAGGTCGTTCACGCTCTCCGCCATCATTCGGGTGACCTCCTGAAGGCGGGTGAAACGGTCCATTTCGAGCGGATCGAAGTCCGCCTGCTGAGCCTCGGCCAATGCCATGCGCGACTGCATCTGCGATTCGGCCTGGATCTCCACCTCGCGCAACTGATTGCGCAGTCGGATCACGTTTTCCGTCAGGTCTAGCAGCGAAGCGCGCAGGGTGCGCATCTCGCCGTCGATCCTCGAACGGGCGATGCTGATCTCGCCCGCCTCGTTCACGAAGCGATCCACCAGATCCGCTCGCACCCGCAATGTGGCGCGAGCGGCCTGCTCCTCTTCTTCGGCGACGGGCTGCGCCGCCGGCGGAACGATACCTTCCACCTGCGCAACCGGCTCCTCGGCGACGGGCACCTGGCGCAACTGATCCAGCAGCGAACTGGCGCGATCGAGGGACTGGTCGCATTCATCGAAGAATGGCGTGTCGGCCGAAGCGTTCTCGAAAGATTGCTGAACGCGGTTCTCCAGACTGTGCACCAGTTCGCCGATCGCCATGGCGCCGGCCATGCGCGCACTGCCTTTCAGGGTATGCAGCAGCCGCGCGAGGGCGAGGGGTGCTTCGCCGTCCTGCGGCGACCCGCGCCATCTACCCAGCGCGACGGTGATTTCCGACATCAGGTCGGCCGACTCGTCGAGGAAGATCGGCAGCAGTTGAGGGTCGATGTCGTCCGGCAGGCGCAGCTTGCGCCTTTCCTCCGGTACCGGCTGTTCCGCCGGGGGCAGCGCGGGCGCCGGGGGCGCGACGACATGAATAGGCGCAGGCGGCTGGGGGTGCTCCGCCAAAGCCTGCGCGACGGCCTCCTCTTCGGCTACCTCCTCCTCTTCCTCCTCCAGCGAGAGAATCTCGGCAACCGGATGCGTAGCACCAAGGGGGCGCGCGCCGGGGGCGATGGCGTCCAGCCAGTCGAAGAGGTCGGGCAGAGGCACCGGCCGGCGTCGATCCGCGACGGCCTTGACCATACCCTCGAGCACGGTGGCAGCGCTGTTTAGCACCTCGGACTGGTCTGCGTCGGGCGCGCAGCCTATCCCCGCCAGCCGGGCGAGGGCATGTTCGAGGCAACGACCCAGGTCATGAACAGGCTGCAGGCCCACCGTTCCCGCAATTCCCGCCAGGGTGTGGGCGGCGCGAATGGTCTCGGCCGACGGTTGCAGCGAGGAGTTGAGATGCATTCGCGCCAGTTCGTGCCGCAGCGTGGCAAGGTGCTGGCGCGCCTCGCCCAGGAACATGTCGTAGAGGGCGCGCGACAGCACCAGTTCGCCGATCTGGATCTGCTCTTCGGCGGGCGCTTGCGGGGCGGCCGGCTGAGGAGCCGCCTGCTCCGCTGCAAGCGCAGGCACCTCGAACGCGCTCGGCGCTTCGACTTCGATAGGTGCAAGCGGTGTGGGGGTCTCGGCAGCCGCGGGTGCAGCTGCCGGAATGGCCTCTGTACCGGACTTGAGCGCCTCGGCCCGAGCAATCAGCCCGCCGGCCTCCATGTGGGTGCTGCCGCCCGCTTCCAGTTGCGTTACCCAGGCATCGAGCAGGCGGTGGGCGTCGGCGATGAGGTCGTGCAGCGCTGGCGTGGCGTCCTGCTCCAGACGCAGCCACTGGTTCATCACCTGCTCCACCGCCCAGGCGGCCTCGCCGAGCTCCTTCAGCCCAACCATGCGGCCGCTGCCCTTGAGGGTGTGGAAACCGCGACGGATGACGGTGAGGATCTCCCGGTCCTGCGGATCGTTGCGGGAGCCCCCGAGGTTGGCATCGATGGTTGCCAGCACCTCCCGTGCTTCCTCCAGAAAGATGGCAAGCAGTTCGCCGTCCACCGCCTCCTCGGCGAGCGGAGCCGCGGCCGGCGTAACGAGAGCCGACGCCGCAGCCGGCGCAATCTCGGCCACTGCCCTCTCGACCCGACCGGTATCGGCAGAGCCCGGCTGGGCCAGCGCCGCGAGCGCCTCCCGCGCCTGCTGTTCGAGCCTGGCGTCTGCCACCAGACCGGCTTCCTGGCGTATCGACTCGAAGGTCTGTTTGAGCTCCTGCCGCAGGCCTTCATCCTGAGGCTGATCGCGCAGCCTTTCGACGAGAACCTGGGCGGATTCCTTCTTCTGTTCGAGCTCTTCCTCAACCGTGGCAGACTCGGCCGCTTGCCTTACCCGGGAACGCTCCGGGTAGAGAATCGCTTCCAGGTCGGCAGGACCATGCTGCAGCGCCTCGACGAAAAAGCCAAGGCCGGAAAGTTTGTGCGCGACCGCCTCGAATTCCGATTGGGTGGGAGCCTGTTCGGTCGCCGCAGCAAAGCGGGCGATGCTGTCCTCGCATTGGGTGAGCAGCGCCACCGCCCCGTCCTGGCCGAGCATCGTCAGCGCACCCCTGACCTGCTTCAGGGGCCCGACGAGCTGAGCCAGATCCGCACGGCGTGAGACGTCGCGGAAGTAGCCGTCCAGGGTCTGTTCGATCTGGGAAAGGTTGGTGAGAATCTCCCGCGCCACCTGGGCGAGGAACAGTTTTTCCTGGGCCTGGCGCGACATTTCGCCCAACAACGGGGCGTCCAGCGGAGGCAGCGATTCCCCGGCCCGCAGTGCATCGAGCCGCCCCGCGATGGTGGAAGCCTGGCGCGGGAACTCGCTGTCCATGTGTTCGAAGCCGTCAACGGCGGTCTCTGCGAGCAGCAGCCCGGTGGCCAGTTCCATCGCCACCGACTCGCACTGCTGCAGCGGATCCTTGCGCAACCAGCGTGCCATTTCGTGGATCGCGCCGAGCAATCGAGCGACGGACGGCTCCGGCAAGCCCTGGGCGCGGGCGGCGAGTTGGGCGGTTTGCTCGTCGAACTGCGGCAGGCCAACCGCCGCACCGGCGCAGAACTTGTTCCACGCCTCCTTGGCCTGCTGAATCCCTTCCCGCAGCGAGAGCACCAGCGGCCTCAGCGCAGCCCTGCCAACCGGGGCGGCGGCGGGAACCATTTCCGCAAGCCCGAACGCCTCCTTTATTTCCGCCACGTGGGCGCTGCGCGCCGGAGCGACGGCGATGTAATAGAGCAGGTCGCGCAGCAGGCGCTCCGCAACCGTGGCATTGCCATCCACATAGCGACGCATCTGGGTGTCGATGCGTGCGCACAGCCGCTTCACCGCGACGTCGACGCTGATCGCCTTCTCCGCCAGGACGTCGAGGAAGCCCAGGGTGATCCACCACACCCGGCGCTCGGCCGGGGTAGCCTGCATGCGCTCGATCGCCGCGACGGCCTGACGCATGTCCGCCAAGCCTGCCACGCCGTCGGCGGAACGTAGCCACTGGAGGAAGCCCCGTTCGAAATGGGCACGGGCGGCCTTGAGCAGCGGCCGCCACTGATCCGCCGGCGGCAACGCGACGGCCTCGCGCCGAGGGGGCCGCCGCGACAGATCCGGGAAGAACAGGTCACTCGGTACCACCGGCGGCGCGCCGCGCAGGCGCTGCACCTGCTCGTAGACCGGCAACAGTTTTAGCGGCTGATTCGACGACCCGCTCACCACCTCGTCCAGGTAGCTGCGCAGCAGGCCGATCGCCTGCTGCCCGAGGTCTAGCAGCGCCGGCGACACCGCCACACTACCGCGCTCGGCATCGGCCAGCAGGCCCTCTACCGCCTCCGATAGCTGCGTAGTGCCATCCAGACCGACGATGGACAACGCACCGTGGGCCTGGTGCAGGTGGCTTTGGGCATACTTGACCTGGGCGGCCTCGCCGGCTCCGAACTGCTTGAGGGCGTCCGCTGCCCGGCCCAGTGCCAGGTCGATTTCACCCTTGACCCAGATCAGGGGGCCGAGATCGAATTCATTGACGGCACTCATGGCGACTCGCAGTGATCAGGTTGGGATCGGCCGGCTCGGCACCGATTCGGTTTCAGGCGCCCGCACCGGCCAATGCCGGGTGGGGATCCGCGGCTTCGACAGCATCGGCTGCTCAGACCTTGAATCCGGACACCGAGCCCTTCAGTTCCACCGCCAGCTCGGCCAACTGCCCGATCGAAACGGCGGTTTCCTTGGTTCCGGCAGTCGTCTGCTGGGTGACCCGCAGGATGCTCTTCATGGTGTCGGCCACCTGGGCAGCCTGGACGGACTGCTTCTCCGTCTGGGTCGAGATCTGCTCGATCAGGCGGGCGAGGTTGCTCGACACCGACGAGATCTCCGACAGCGCCTGGCCGGCAGCATCGGACAGCCGGGCCCCGTCCACCACGCCGCGGGTGCTGCGCTCCATCGCCGACACGGCATCCTGCGTGTCCGCCTGAATCGTCTTGACGATGGCGGCGATCTGCTTGGTCGCCTCACCGGAGCGTTCCGCCAGTCGCTGGACCTCTTCCGCCACCACCGTGAAGCCGCGGCCCGCCTCGCCTGCCGACGCCGCCTGAATCGCGGCGTTGAGCGCCAGGACGTTGGTCTGTTCGGTGATGTCCGAGATCAGTTCGACGATCTCGCCGATCTCCTGCGACGACTCGCCCAGTCGCTTGATCCGCTTGGAAGTCTCCTGGATCTGCTCGCGGATCTCGTTCATGCCCTTGATCGAGTTTTCCACCGCATCGGCGCCCTTGCGGGCAGACGTCAGCGAGGCTCGCGCCACATGGGCCGATTCGACCGCGCTGCGGGAAACCTGGTTCATCTGCTGCGCCATCGCCAGAGCAGCGGAACCCGCCTCCTGGATCTCGCGCGCCTGGCGTTCGGTGGCGGCAAGGAGGTCGCCCGACGTGCTTCGTGCCGACTCGGTCGCCGACGTCACCCGCGTGGCCGCCTCGTTGATGCGCTTGACCAGCACGGACAGCTCCTCGATGGTGTAATTCACCGAGTCGGCAATCGCGCCGGTGACGTCTTCGGTCACGGTAGCACGCACCGTCAGGTCGCCGTCGGCCAGATCTCCCATCTCGTTCATCAGCCGCAGAATCGCCTGCTGCTGGCTGTTCTTGTCCTGCTCGGCGCTGCGGCGCTGGGCATCGGCATCCACCGCACTGCGCCGCGTGCCGTCGTTGTAAAGCTTGAGCAGCAGCGCCAGGGTTACCAGCGCCAGGCTGCCGAACAGCGCGATCAAGGCAGTCGGCACCGCCCGCGCCGACAGCACTTCGGCATAGCCCGCAGCAACCTTGTCGGTAGCGTCCAGCAGGGCGGTGCTGTCGCTGAAGATGCGGCTGCCGGCCTGCTTGGCCTGAACCAACCGCTGAAGGTTGGCGAGAATGCTGGTGATCGCCTCGCGGTACTGGTTGAACGCGCCCTCCAGTTCTGCGAGCCGCTCGCGCGTTTCCGGATCGCTGGCGGGACGGATCACGTCGCTGCCTTTGGCCAGCGCCTGAAGCGTGTCGCGAAAGACGTTGGTGTCCTTGCCCAGCAGAAACGCCACTTCGGGATCGAGCGAACTCCCGACCATCAGACTGTTGGCATTCTTGGCAAGGCGTTGCGTGAGCATCACCAACTGGTTTGCCGCCACGATCTCCCGCGCCGGTGCCGCCGATTGCAGCTTGAGCGCGCTGACCTGCTCCGTCAGCTCGAGCAGTTGGGGGTTGCGCGCATTGATCGCGTTCACGGAACTGCCCAGTGCCACCAGATTCTTCTCCTGCTCCAGCAGGGTCGCCGCATTCTTGTTGGTTTTCTCCCATTCCGCCGCCAGCGCCTGGAGATCGGGCTGAACCGCGTCGGGGCTCGCCGGGACCGATACGCCATCGATATCGCCGCCCTGCATCAGCCGGTCGAGTAGAGAAGCGAAGGCGTCGCGGCTCTCGCGCAATTCCTTGAAGGCCGGCGCATTGCCCTGAAGCGTGAGTTGCGCCGACTTGGCCAGGCGCTGGGAAAGCATGCGCATCTGGCCGATGGCGGAAACGTAGGCAGTTCCCTGGGTTCCGATACGGTTCTCGCGTATCGACAGCCCTGCCGCGACGAGCAGAAACACGCCGAACAACGCCGCCAGGATGCGCAGTTGCTGGTTCAGCGGCATGCCGCCCAGCACGGGCAGCGCGCCAAGGGCTGCGCTGCGCGGCATGGCCGGCGAATCACCCTGCGCGCTATCCAAAATGGTGGTATCGGCCGCTCCGCCCCGCCTGCCCACCAGGCGTCCGATGTCGAGAAGTTTGAATGCCATTGTTTGTTCTCTCCCGAACCGTTCTCAGACTTTCGACATGGCACCTGCCATCATGCCCCGACTTCCATGAAAGCCGGGTCGGTGAACAGCTCCTTGATCAGCAGCTTTTTCCAGTTCTGTCCCTGATTGTCGGTGTAATGTGCACCGACCCAGGATCGGGCGTCGGATTGCTCCGACCGCGCTTCCAGTTGGTCCAGGTTGCGCAGGCCCAAGGTCCGGCTCACCAGCAGCGCACTGGAGAAGCCGAAGCGGCTGTTGGCCAGGACCAGACGGGAGTCGGCGGTGACCGGCGTCGCGTCGAGACCCTGGTAGGCCGAGAAATCCACCACGGTAAACAAGGTGCCGCGAATGTTGGCCAAGCCGCGAAACCAAGGCTTGGTCAATGGAACGGGGGTCAACTGCGGCAGGGGAACGATCTCGCCCGTTTCCGGTAGTTCGAGCAACCAGTGACCCCGACCGCCGAGAATCCCGAGCAGCGCCCGCGGTGCCTCGCCCCGCTGGGCGCTGGTCAGCCGCTCGACCAGCGCCTGCTGGAACTCGCGCAGGCTGATGCGTTTGGCCATGATTGGCTCGCCCTGCGCTAACCCAGCGCGCTGATCTTGCCGAGGAGGGCCGTCGGGTCGATGGGCTTGGTCAGATAGTCCTGCGCGCCCTGCCGCATGCCCCAGATCTTGTCGGTTTCCTGATCCTTGCTGGTGCACATGATGACGGGAATACGCCGCGTGGTCTCGTCGCGGGTCAGGGTGCGGGTGGCCTGAAAGCCGTTGATGCCGGGCATCACCACGTCCATCAGGATCAGGTCGGGCATCTCGGCCTTGGCCTTGGTAATCGCCTCCTCACCCGATTCCGCGGTGATGACCATGTAGCCGCTGCGCACCAGCAACTCGCCGAGGACGTGACGCTCTGTGGGCGAGTCGTCCACTACGAGTATCTTCTTGACGGGCATCGTGGGATCCTCCCTGCCTATTTCGCTGCCTGAACGGCGTGGGCAGCCACTGCCTTTAGCAGGCTGTCCTTCGTGAAAGGCTTGGTGAGGTACTCGTCGGACCCGACCATGCGCCCCCGAGCGCGATCGAACAGGCCATCCTTGGAAGAGAGCATCACCACCGGGGTGGCGCCGAAGCGCGCGTTCTTCTTGATCAGCGCGCAGGTCTGGTAGCCGTCCAGACGCGGCATCATGATGTCGACGAAGATGATGTCGGGGTGGTGGTCGGCGATCTTGGCCAGCGCATCGAAGCCGTCCTCCGCCAGCACCACTTGGCATCCGGCTTGGGACAGAAAGATCTCGGCGCTGCGACGGATGGTGTTGCTGTCGTCAATCACCATCACCTTGACGCCGTTCAGGCTGACTGGGTCCGCCACACTTGCCTCCTCCCTGACCTCGCCGATACGGGCTCAGACCCGTCCGGCCAAGGGCGGCCGCCAATATACCGCAAACCCTGTCGTCACCGTGAGCAGGAAAACCCCCGGAAAAACGTCGTATTTCCTGCGATCGGTGCGTCAGACTTGCACCACCTCGAAGTCTTCCTTGCGCGCGCCGCAGTCGGGGCAGGTCCAATTGGGCGGAATGTCCTCCCAGCGGGTGCCGGGGGCGATGCCCTCGGCGGGAATGCCGGTCGCTTCGTCGTAGATGAAGCCGCAGATCAGGCACATGTAGGTCTTGTACTGGGTATCGATGCTGACGGCCATTTCGAGTACATGCCGCCCGAAGAGGGCGGGTGGTGTTTTCAGTTAGAATGCGGCGCATCTTACCGTATCCACCGCGTGCGCGCCGACGCGCGTCGCTCCATGGTCCAGCACGAACTGCTCCCCCCGATCGTCATGGTTTTCGGCGCCACCGATCCGTCCGGCGGCGCCGGCGTTCAGGCCGACATCATGACCCTGGCAAGCATGGGTTGCCATGCGCTGTCGGTGGTGACGGCGATCACGGTTCAGGACACCGCCGGGGTGGAGGACATGCTGGCGATCGAATCGGACTGGGTGGCGGACCAGGCGCGCGCGTTGCTGGAGGACATGCCGGTGGCCGCGTTCAAGGTCGGCATGCTGGGCAGCGTCGAGAACATCGCCGCGGTGGCCGAGATCCTCGCCGATTATCCGGACATACCCCTGGTGCTCGACCCGGTGCTGGCCACCGGCCGCGGTGACGAACTGGCCAGCGAGGACATGATCTACGCGCTGCGCGAACTGCTGCTGCCCCAGACCACCGTGCTCACCGCCAACAGCCTCGAAGCGCGCCGCCTTGCACAGGACGACGGCGAAGAGGGCGAATCCGAGGGCAACGAGGCACCGGCGTCGGACGAGGAGGAGTCGCCCGATCTGATGGAATGCGCCCGCCGTCTGGTCGGTACCGGCGCCGAATACGTGCTCATCACCGGCACCCACGAGAACACCACCAAGGTGATCAACACGCTCTACGGCGAACGGGGCGCGGTGCGCACCGATTCCTGGGACCGCCTGCCCGGCAGCTACCACGGCTCCGGCTGCACCCTGGCGGGAGCCATTGCCGCCAATCTGGCCAATGGGCTGGACGTGGCCGACGCGGTGCGCGACGCCCAGGACTACACCTGGCAGGCCCTGGCGGCGGGTTTCCGCCCCGGCATGGGCCGCTACATCCCGGACCGCTTCTTCTGGGCGCGTGAACTCGACGGTGCGGAAGACGATGCGGGGTCAACACAGTAACCTGCGCGGCCTCTACGCCGTCACTCCCGACAGCGCCGACACCGCCGGACTTCTGGAGCGCGCAAGTCAGGCGCTGGCGGGCGGCGCACGGATGCTCCAGTACCGCAACAAGTCCGCCGATCCCATGCTGCGCCGCGCCCAGGCCACCGCGCTGCTCGCGCGCTGCCGCGCGGCGGGCGTGCCGCTGATCATCAACGACGACCTGGCGCTGGCCCTGGAACTGGGAGCCGACGGCGTGCATCTGGGCTGCGAGGACACCGGCGTGGCGCTGGCGCGACGCACCCTGGGGCCCAGGGCCATTGTCGGCGCCTCCTGCTATGACGACCTGGACCGCGGACGGGCGGCTGTCGCCGAGGGTGCCGACTACGTTGCCTTCGGCACTGCCTACCCCAGCCCGACCAAGCCTGGCGCCGTCCACGCCCCGCTGGCGCTCTACGGCCAGGCGGCGCGGAAATTCGCCGTGCCCATCGCCGCCATAGGCGGCATCACCGTCGGCAATTCCCTGCCGCTGATTGTCGCCGGCGTTGACCTGCTGGCGGTGATCACCGACCTGTTCGATGCGCCGGACGTCGCAGCGCGCGCCGCCGCCTACGCGGCGCTGTTCGCAAACCTCGAGGACCTGCCATGACCAGCAAGAACGATGTCCTGTTCGAGCGCGCCCGCCGCTCGATTCCCGCCGGCGTCAATTCGCCGGTCCGCGCCTTCCGCTCGGTGGGTGGCACACCGCGCTTCTTCGCGTCGGCTGCCGGAGCACGGGTGACCGACGTCAACGGCAAGAGCTACATCGACTACGTCGGCTCCTGGGGCCCGGCGATCCTCGGCCATGCCCATCCCGAGGTGGTGCGGGCGGTGCAGGAGGCGGCGGCGCGTGGCCTTTCCTTCGGTGCTCCGACCGAGGCCGAGATCGACATGGCGGAAGAGCTGCTGCGCCTGGTGCCGAGCATGGAGCTGGTGCGGCTGGTGAGTTCCGGCACCGAGGCCACCATGAGCGCCATCCGGCTTGCCCGCGGCTATACCGGCCGTGATGCCATCGTCAAATTCGAGGGCTGCTACCACGGCCACGCCGACAGCCTGCTGGTGAAAGCCGGTTCCGGGGCACTGACTTTCGGCAATCCCTCCTCCGGCGGCGTGCCCGAGGACTTCGCCAAACACACCCTGGTGCTCGACTACAACAATCCGCAGATGTTGGAGGACACCTTCCGCCAAGTGGGAGATCGCATCGCCGCGGTGATCGTCGAGCCGGTGGTGGGCAACATGAACCTGATCGCGCCGCGCGCGGAATTCCTCAAGGCCATGCGCGATCTGTGTAGCAAACATGGCGCGCTGCTGATCTTCGACGAGGTGATGACCGGCTTTCGCGTCGCCCTGGGTGGCGCCCAGGCTTACTACGGCATCAAGCCGGACCTTACCACGCTGGGCAAAGTCATAGGCGGCGGCATGCCGGTGGGCGCATTCGGCGGCCGGCGCGACGTGATGGAAAAGATCGCTCCCCTGGGCCCGGTGTATCAGGCGGGGACGCTGTCGGGCAATCCGGTTGCGGTGGCGGCGGGTCTGGCCACCCTCAGGTTGATCCAGGCGCCAGGCTTCTACGAGCGCCTCGGCGCCCAGACGAAGCGGCTCACAGACGGCCTGGCCGCCGCGGCGCGAGAGCAGGGCATCGCCTTCAGCGCCCAGGCGGTGGGCGGCATGTTCGGCCTTTACTTCCGCAACTCGGCGCCCGGCACCTATGCCGAAGTGCTGGAATGCGACAAGGAGGCTTTCAACCGCTACTTCCACGCCATGCTGGTGAAGGGCGTGTACTTCGCCCCCTCGGCCTTCGAGGCGGGTTTCGTGTCTGCGGCCCACGGGGACGCCGAAATCGACGCGACGATCGCCGCCGCGGCCCACGTCTTCAGCCAGTTGGCCGGCTAGGCAGGCCCTTCCGTAACTCGATGCGCCGAGCGCCCCCTCGCTTGCCCTCCCCCGCACGCGGGGGAGGTTTCGGGTGGGGCATCATGCGAAGCGGATGATCGCCTGATCCACCGCCAGGCTCTCGCCGGGCTTCGCCAGGATCTCGGCGACGACGGCGTCCTGCTGCGCCTTGAGCACGTTCTCCATCTTCATCGCCTCGATCACCGCCAGCTTCTCGCCCGCCTTGACCTCCTGTCCGGCCACCACGGAAATCTCGCTCAGCAGACCCGGCATGGGCGAAAGCAGGAAGCGCGACATGTCCGGCGGCGCCTTGTAGGGCATCTTCGCCAGCAGTTCCGCCGCGCGCAGCGTCACCACCCGCACGTCGGCCTGGGTGCCCCAGTGGAACAGGCGGTAGACGAGGCCGCGGCGCTCCACCTGCATGCAGAACTCGACGCCGTTCATCCGACCGAAATACAGCGGCTGGCCGAAGGTCCAGTTGGACAGGACTTCGTAGGTCTCTCCCTTGTAGTCCACCATGTGGCCGCCGGCGATGGCGTGCACCCGCACCGGATGCTGATCCGGTCCCATCAGCACCACGAAGTCCTCGCCGATGTCACGCTTGTGCCCCGGCATCTGGCCGGTGATGCGCGAGGCGCGGCCGAGATAGGCACTGTGGATGGCCGCCGCCACCGCGATCAGCATCGCCGGATCGTCGTGGGGCACGTCCTCGGGGTGGAAGCCCTTGGGATATTCCTCCGCGATGAGGCCGGTATTGAAGTTGCCGGAGATGAAGCGCGGATGCTGCATCAGCGCCGCCTGGAAGGCGATGTTGCTCGACACGCCGCGGATGCAGAAGCAGTTCAGCGCCTCGCGCATGCGCTCGATGGCGCGGTCACGCGTCGCACCGTGGGTGATGAGCTTGGCGATCATCGAGTCGTAGTACATCGAGATCTCGCCGCCTTCATAGACGCCGGTATCCACCCGGACCACTCCGTCGTGCGCCTTGGGCGGCATGTACTTCACGAGGCGGCCGATGGAGGGCAGGAAATTGCGGAACGGGTCCTCCGCGTTGATGCGGCATTCCATCGCCCAACCGTTCAACTTGATCTGATCCTGGGTGAAGGAGAGTTTCTCGCCGGCGGCCACGCGGATCATCTGCTCCACCAGATCGAGCCCGGTGATCATCTCGGTGACCGGGTGTTCGACCTGGAGCCGGGTGTTCATTTCCAGGAAGTAGAAGCTGCGGTCCTTGCCGACCACGAACTCGACGGTGCCCGCCGACTGGTACTTCACTGCCTTGGCGAGCGCCACCGCCTGCTCACCCATGGCCTTGCGCGTCGCCGCGTCGAGGAAGGGCGAGGGCGCCTCCTCGATCACCTTCTGGTGGCGGCGCTGGATCGAGCACTCCCGCTCCCACAGATAGACGCAATTGTCGTGGCCGTCGCCCAGCAGCTGAATTTCGATGTGCCGCGGTTCCTCGATGAATTTCTCGATGAACACGCGGTCGTCGCCGAAGGCGGCCTTCGCCTCGTTGCGGCACGACTGGTAGCCCTCCCGCGCCTCGGCCTCGTTCCACGCCACTCGCAAGCCCTTGCCACCGCCACCGGCGGAGGCCTTGATCATCACCGGGTAGCCGATGTCGGCGGCGATCTTCACCGCCTGCCCCGGGTCTTCGATGACGTCGGTGTAGCCGGGGATGGTGCTGACCTTGGCCGCCAGCGCCAGTTTCTTCGAGGCGATCTTGTCGCCCATGGCCTGGATCGCATGGACCTTGGGCCCAATGAAGACGATGCCCTCCTTCTCCAGTGCCTCGCAGAAGGCGGCGTTCTCGGACAGGAAGCCGTAGCCCGGGTGCACCGCTTCGGCGCCGGTCTCCTTGCAGGCCTGGATGATGCGGTCCATGCGCAGGTAGCTCTCGCGCGAGGGCGGCGGGCCAATCAGCACCGCCTCGTCGGCCAGATCCACGTGCATGGCGTCCTTGTCGGCCTCGGAATACACCGCCACGGTCTTGATGCCCATGCGGCGGGCGGTGCGAATGACGCGGCAGGCAATCTCGCCGCGGTTGGCAATCAGGATCTTCTTGAACATGGGTCGGTCCTTCTAGTCGCAGACGCAGGGGCGCGCAGTCTTGCGGAGAAATGCGGCCATCTCCGCGCCGTCGCCGGCGTGCGTCATCATTCTGTCAAAGCGGGATGTTGCCGTGCTTGCGCCAGGGGTTTTCCTGCTTCTTCTCGCGCAGCATGGCGAGCGAGCGGCACACACGCTTGCGCGTCTCGTGGGGCATGATGACGTCGTCGATGTAGCCACGGTGGCCGGCGATGAAGGGATTGGCGAACTTCTTGCGGTATTCCTCGGTGCGATCGGCGATCTTCTGCGGATCGCCGATGTCCTTGCGGAAGATGATCTCCACGGCGCCCTTCGGGCCCATCACCGCGATCTCGGAGGAAGGCCAGGCGAAGTTCACGTCGCCGCGCAGGTGCTTGGAACTCATCACGTCGTAGGCACCGCCGTAGGCCTTGCGCGTGATCACGGTGACCTTGGGCACCGTGCATTCGGCATAGGCATAGAGCAGCTTGGCGCCGTGCTTGATGATGCCGCCGTATTCCTGGGCGGTGCCGGGCATGAAGCCGGGCACGTCGACGAAAGTCACCACCGGGATGTTGAAGGCGTCGCAGAAGCGCACGAAGCGCCCGGCCTTGATCGAGCTCTTGATGTCCAGGCAGCCCGCCAGCACCAGCGGCTGGTTGGCGACGATGCCCACGCTGTGACCGTCCATGCGCGCAAAGCCGGTGATGATGTTCTGGGCGTGGGTAGGCTGGATCTCGAAGAACTCGACGTCGTTGACGATCTTGAGTATCAGCTCCTTCATGTCGTAGGGCTTGTTCGGGCTGTCCGGCACCAGCGTGTCGAGCGACTCGTCCATGCGCTCCGCCGTGTCGGGCGTCCAGCGCACCGGCGGCTTCTCGCGGTTGTTGGAGGGCAGATAGTTGAACATGCGGCGCACCAGCATCAGCGCCTCGACGTCGTTCTCGAAGGCGAGGTCCGCCACGCCCGACTTGGTCGAGTGGGTCACCGCGCCGCCCAGGCCCTCGGCGGTCACCTCCTCGTGGGTCACGGTCTTCACCACCTCCGGGCCGGTGACGAACATGTAGGACGAATCCTTGACCATGAAGATGAAGTCTGTCATTGCCGGCGAGTACACAGCGCCACCGGCACAAGGGCCCATGATGAGGGAGATTTGCGGCACCACGCCCGAGGCCATGACATTGCGCTGGAACACCTCGGCGTAGCCGCCCAGGCTCGCCACCCCTTCCTGGATGCGGGCGCCGCCGGAGTCGTTGAGCCCGATCACCGGCGCGCCGACCTTGATGGCGTGGTCCATGATCTTGCAGATCTTCTCGGCATGGGCCTCCGACAGCGAGCCGCCGAACACCGTGAAGTCCTGGGAAAACACGAAGGCCACACGGCCGTTGATGGTGCCGTAGCCGGTCACCACGCCGTCCCCCGGCACCTTCTGCTCCGCCATGCCGAAGTCGACGCAGCGATGCTCCATGAACATGTCCCATTCCTCGAAGCTGCCGGGATCGAGCAGCAGCTCGATGCGCTCGCGTGCCGTGAGCTTGCCTTTGGCATGCTGGGCGTCGATGCGGCCCTGGCCACCGCCGAGCCGCGCCGCCGCGCGCTTTTCGTCCAACTGGCGGATGATGTCGTGCATTTTTTGGTTCTCCTGGTGTTGCCAATCCGGCGCAGCTTGCAGACTTGGTGTCGGGTCCGCTGCGCTTGACCCGACCTATGCAAAATCACTTTGCCCAGGCCGCAGGTCGGATCCAGCGCCGCAGGCGCGGATCCGACGTCCGGCGCGCCTACCTCAACATCGCCACGTAAACCCCGGCGATGATGGCGGTGGTGATCACGCCGCTGATGTTCGCCCCCAGGGCGTGGGGCAGGATCATCGCCCCCGGCGAAGCTTCCGCCGCGATCTTCTGCACCACCTTGGCGGTGGTCGGCACGCAGCTCACACCCGCGATACCGATGATCGGGTTGTACTTGCCGCGATACCAGAAATACAGGATGTAGCCGCCGGCGAGGCCGCCCAGGGCGGAAATCAGCAGCGCCAGCATGCCCAGCAGCAGCAGCTTGAGCACCGTGGGATCGAGGATGGTGTTGGCCTCGCACAGCACGCCCAGGGTGAGCCCGAGGAAGAAGGTGGCGCCGTAGAGAAAGGTGTCGCCCAGCAGCTTGGTGAGGGATTCGATGCCGCTCTCGCGCACCGCGACGCCAACGAACAGCGACAGGAACAGCGGTGCCGCCACCGGGAACAGCAGACACAGAACGGTGCACACGATGACCGCGAACATCAGCTTCTGTGCCCGGCTCACGCTGCGCCCCGGGTCGTGGGCCATGCTGATGCCGCGCAGCCGCTTGGGCACCAGCCATTTGATGAGATAGGGGTAGCCGCCGTAGGTCAGGCCGAGGTAAAGGTAGCCCACGACCGTGATCGGCACGAACAGGTGCCTGGCCAGCACCAGCGAGGCGAACAGCACCATCGGTCCGTCCGCGCCGCCGATCAGCGACACGGAGGCCGCCTCGCGTTCGGTCAGCCCCAGGGCGACGGCGATGGGGAAAACGGCGAAGGTGCCCGCTTCCGCGAACAACGCAATGAACATGCTCTGGAAGGGCCGCGCCATCACGTAGCCCACGTCCAGCAGCACGCCTATGCCCATGAACACGAGACAGGCGATAAGGCCGTTGCTGAAGGTGAAGCGTGTAGATCGGCTGCAGCCAGTTGATCTGGAGCACGTCCATCAGCGCCACCGGATCGGACATCAGGGGATCGACGAACAGGGTGCCGACGCGGCCGCCCTCCAGGAACATCACTCCGGCATTGACCGCCGCCATGCCCAGACCCATCGGGATCATCAGCAGCGGCTCCAGCACGTTGCGCGCGCCGAGATAGATCAGCGCGAAGCCGAGAAGGATGAGGAAGATGCGGCCGAACATGATCTTCGGCTCCGCCGCCGCCAGCGTGGCGATGCCCTGGAACAAATCGAGGAAATTCAGAGCTTCCATGGCGCCGGTTTCCGCTGATTGGAGGGCGTGGGGCGCACCATGGGCGATCGGCGCGCACGGCGCGCCCTATGATCGATCACGCGATGCTCACCAGGGGCTGGCCGCCTTCCACCGTGTCGCCGGGCTTGACGAGCACGCGGCTGACGGTGCCGGAGCGGCTGGCGATGACCGGTGTCTTCATCTTCATCGCTTCCATGAGGATCAGGCGGTCGCCCTGTTTGACGCTCTGCCCGACCTGCACGTCCACCAGCACTATGGTGCCGGCGAGTTGCGCCACTTCGTCGCCATCGGCGCTGGACGGCGCGGGCGCCGTCGCGGGCATGGTCGCAGGACGCATCGTGGGTGCGCTGACGGGCTGCAAGGGCGGCGCAACGACAGCGGGCCCTTCGGTGGTCTCCTCCACCGTCACGACGTATTCCCGGCCGTTCACGGTAACGCGGAACTGCCTCATGTCTCCTCCTTGTGGCGCTCGGGCGCCGCACGCCGCGGCGCGTGGGGCGTGTGGGATGCATGATGGGCGACGCGCCCCTCGGTGATCCAGGAGCGGCCGTAGCCGCCCGGGCCGATGTGCACCACGCGGTGCGGTCCGATCACCGCATACACCGCGGCAAAGACGGCGGCCACGTCCTCGTCTGGAATGCCCAGATCGACGGGGCAGACCCGGGCTTCGGGCAGTGCGGACCCCGCAGCGCGTTCGAGGCGTGCGGTAATGGCCACCAGCACCCGCACCATCAGCGCCACCAGCAGCGAAACCGCCACGGTGATACCGATCACCCACAGGGTCTTCAGCAGGACTGCGCTCATCGCCGCCTCAAAGGGGAATGTTGCCGTGCTTCTTCGCCGGGCGCATCTCGCGCTTGGGCAGCGTCTTGCGCAGCGCCAGCGCCAGCATCCAGCGCGTATCTCGCGGCTCGATGACGTCGGTGATGTAGCCGCGCGCCGCCGAGAGGTAGGGCGTGGCGAACTCGTCGCGGTATTTCTGCGCCAGTTCCGCCGTCTTGGCCTTGCGGTCCTCCGCCTTCTCCAGCTCCTTGCGGTAGAGGATGTTCACCGCGCCCTCGGCACCCATCACTGCGATCTCGGCGCCGGGCCAGGCGAACACCATGTCGGCACCCATTTCCTGGCTGCACATGGCGAGATAGGAGCCGCCGTAGGCCTTGCGCAGGATCACCGTGAGTTTGGGCGTGGTGCAGGAGGCATAGGAGTGCAGCATCTTGGCACCGTGGCGGATGATGCCGCCGCGCTCCTGCTCCACCCCCGGCAGGAAGCCGGGCACATCGACCAGCGTCACCAGCGGAATGTTGAACACGTTGCAGAAGCGGATGAAGCGCGCCGCCTTGTCGGCGGCGTTCATGTCCAGCGCGCCCGCCATGTAGGCCGGCTGGTTGGCGACGATGCCCGTCACCACCCCGGCGATGCGGGCGAAGCCGACGATGATGTTGCGCGCGAAGCCGGCGTGCACCTCCAGCAGCACGCCCTGGTCCACCAGGCGACGGATGATCGCCTGCATGTCCAGCGGCTCGCCGGAATCGTCGGGGATCAGCGCCTCGATGCCCTCGTCCGGCTCCTCGGATATGTCGAGGTCGAGGTAGTGGGGCGGATCCTCGGTATTGTTGGCCGGCAGGTAGGAAAGCAGGCTCTGCACCAGCGCAATTGCATGGTGGTCGCTGTCGGCGACGAAATGCACGTTACCGCTCACCGTGGCGTGCATCTCGGCGCCACCGACCTCGTCCATGCTGACGAAGCGCCCGGTCACCGCCTTGATCACTTCCGGGCCGGTGATGAACATCTGGGCGTTGTCGCGACGCATGATGATGAAGTCCATCAGCGCCGGCGAGTAGGACGCGCCGCCGGCGCAGGGCCCCAGAATCACGGCGATCTGCGGAATCAGCCCCGAAGCCATCACGTTGGCGTAGAACACCTCGCCGTAGCCGGAGAGGGCATCGACCCCCTCCTGGATGCGTGCGCCGCCGGAGTCCTTGAACGCCACCAGGGGCAGACCGGTCTTCATGGCGTACTGCATGAGCTGCACGATCTTGCGCGCGTGGGCCTTGCCCAGCGTCCCCGCCGCCACCGTGAAGTCCTGGCTGAAGGCAGCGACGTGTATGTCCCCGACGTAGCCGGTGCCGGTGATCACGCCGTCTGCCGCCAGCGGCTTGCCGTCCATCCCGAAGTGGCGCGCAGTGTGCTGCACATGGGCGCCGAACTCCTGAAAGGTGCCGGGCCGAAACAGCATTTCCAGCCGCTCCCGCGCCGTCAGCATGCCCTTGGCGCGCTGCGCCGCCAGCTTGTCGGCGCCGCCTCCTGCCTCGATTTCGCTGCGCCGGCGCCGCAGCGCCTCGACCGATTCCCGTTTTATCGCCATCCTCCCCTCCCTCGATGCCGCTGTGGACGCGGTTCAACCTTCGTGAAGATAGCTCAATAAGCGCTGCGCCGCAGCCGCCGGCGTTTCCGTCCCGGCTTCGACCGCGCGCCGCGTACCCTCCAGTTCGGCGCGCACCCGCGGATGTTCGCGGAAGCGCTGCTGCAGGCCGGCATCGATCAGCGCCGCCATCCACGCCAGGGCCTGGTGCCGACGCTTGGCGTCGAAGTCGCCGCGCCCGGCCATGATCTCGCGGAAGCGCTCGACGTCTCCCCAGAATTCTGCAATGCCTTCATCCTTCAGGGCGCTGACGCAGTGCACCGTCGGCTGCCAAGGCGCCTGCGCCGGATGCAGCAGGGCGAGCGCGCTGCGCACCTGCGAGCGTGTGCGCGCCGTGGCGTGGACGTCGCTGTCGGCCTTGTTGATCACCAGCAGGTCGGCCAGCTCCATGATGCCGCGCTTGATGGCCTGCAGCTCGTCGCCCGCATTGGGCAGCAGCATCAGGACGAAGGCATCGACCATCCCCGCCACTGCCGTCTCGGACTGGCCCACGCCCACGGTCTCGACGATGACGACGTCGAAACCGGCCGCTTCGCACACCAGCATGCCCTCCCGCGTCATCGCCGCCACGCCACCCAGCGAGCCACTGGTGGGGGAAGGCCGGATGAAGGCCGACAGGTTCTGCGACAGGCGCTCCATGCGCGTCTTGTCGCCGAGGATGGAACCGCCGGAGACGGTACTCGAAGGATCCACCGCCAGCACCGCCACCCGATGGCCCTTGCCGATGAGGTGCAGGCCCAGCGCCTCGATGAAGGTGGACTTGCCCACCCCCGGCACGCCCGAGATGCCGACCCGCATCGCCTTGCCGCTGTGGGGCAGCAGTTGCCCGAGCAGGCGCTGGGCGCGGCTGCGGTGGTCGGCGCGGGACGATTCCAGCAGGGTGATGGTCTTGGCCAGCGCGCGCCGCTCGCCGCGCAGCACGCCTTCCAGCAGGGCGGTGTCGGCGAATTCGGGTTCGCGCTGCATGGGGGTCAGAGGCCGTTACCGCTGAGGTGCGGGAGCGACTCGACGCAGGGTGCGCCGTGCGCACCGATCCAGGGCCACGAATGGTGCGCGCGGCGCACCCTACGGGCTACGAAACTGCTGCAGGCGAGTGAAACCATTCCGCTCAGGCCGCAACCCGCGCGCCGCGGATCGCCGCCAGCACCTCCCGCGCCGCGGCGGGAATCGGCGTGCCGGGGCCGAAGATGCCTGCGGCACCGGACGCCCGCAGGAAGTCGTAGTCCTGGGCCGGGATCACGCCGCCGACGAAGACGATGATGTCTTCCGCACCCTGCGCCTTGAGCGCCTGCACCAGGCCGGGCACCAGGGTCTTGTGGCCAGCGGCGAGCGTCGACACGCCGACGGCATGGACGTCGTTCTCGATCGCCTGGCGCGCCGCTTCCTCCGGGGTCTGGAACAGCGGGCCGATGTCCACGTCGAAGCCGAGATCGGCGAAGGCGGTGGCGACCACCTTGGAGCCGCGGTCATGGCCGTCCTGGCCGAGCTTCGCGATCATCACCCGCGGCCGGCGACCCTCCTCGGCGGCGAAGGCCTCGATGTCCTGCTTCAGTTGCTGCCAGCCGGCGTCCTGCTCGAACTGCGCGCCATAGACGCCCGAGACGCTCTGGGTCGTGGCGCGGAAGCGGCTCCACACCTTTTCCAGCGCGTCCGACACTTCACCCACCGTGGCGCGCAGGCGCATCGCCTTGATGGCGAGATCGAGCAGATTGCCGCTGCCGCTGCGCGCCGCCTCGGTCAGCGCTGCCAGCGCGTGCTCCACCGCCGCTCCATCGCGACTGACTTTGATCTTCGCCAGCCGCGCCACCTGGGATTCGCGCACCGCCGTGTTGTCGATTTCGCGGGTGACGATGGGCGCCTGTTCCTTTAGCTTGTACTTGTTCACGCCGACGATGACGTCCTTGCCGGCGTCGATGCGCGCCTGCTTCTCCGCCGCCGAAGCCTCTATCTTCAACTTGGCCCAGCCCGACTCGACGGCCTTGGTCATGCCGCCCATCGCCTCCACTTCCTCGATGATGGTCCAAGCCTTGTCCGCCATGTCCTGCGTCAGGCGCTCCATCATGTAGGAGCCCGCCCAGGGGTCCACCACCTTGCATATATGGCTTTCCTCCTGGATGATGAGTTGGGTGTTGCGGGCGATGCGCGAGGAGAACTCGGTGGGCAGGGCGATCGCCTCGTCGAGCGAGTTGGTGTGCAGCGACTGGGTGCCGCCGAACACCGCCGCCATCGCCTCGATCGCGGTGCGCACCACGTTGTTGTAAGGGTCCTGCTCGGTGAGCGACCACCCCGACGTCTGGCAGTGGGTGCGCAGCATCATCGACTTCGGGTTCTTCGGCTTGAACTCGTTCATGATGCGCCACCACAACAGGCGCGCCGCCCTCAGCTTGGCCACCTCCAGATAGAAGTTCATGCCAATGCCGAAAAAGAACGACAGGCGTCCGGCGAAGTCGTCCACGTCCATGCCCGTAGCCAGCGCCGTTTTCACGTACTCGCGGCCGTCGGCCAGCGTGAACGCCAGTTCCAGGGTCTGGTTCGCCCCCGCTTCCTGCATGTGGTAGCCGGAGATCGAGATGGAGTTGAACTTCGGCATGTGCTTCGCCGTGTAGCCGATGATGTCGGCGACGATGCGCATCGACGGCCCGGGCGGGTAGATGTAGGTATTGCGCACCATGAACTCTTTGAGGATGTCGTTCTGGATCGTCCCCGAAAGCTTGTCCTGCGCCACGCCCTGTTCTTCCGCCGCCACCACGTAGCCCGCCAGCACCGGCAGCACCGCGCCGTTCATGGTCATGGACACCGAGACCTTTTCGAGCGGAATGCCGTCGAACAGGATCTTCATGTCCTCCACCGAATCGATCGCCACGCCGGCCTTGCCGACGTCCCCCACCACCCGCGGATGGTCCGAGTCGTAGCCGCGGTGGGTGGCCAGATCGAAGGCCACCGATACGCCCTGCCCCCCTGCCGCGAGGTTGGCGCGGTAGAAGGCGTTGGATTCCTCGGCGGTGGAAAAGCCGGCGTACTGGCGGATGGTCCACGGCCGCACCGCGTACATGGTGGCCTGCGGGCCGCGCAGAAAGGGCTCGAAGCCCGGAAGCGTGTCGGCATAGGGCAGCCCGGCTGCGTCGGCTGCGGTGTAGAGGGGCTTGACCACCAGGCCTTCGGGCGTCACCCAGTCTAGGCGGGAGACATCGCCGCCGGGGGCGGACTTGGCGGCGGCCTTGGTCCAGGCGTCGAGCCCGGAGACGCGGGCTTCGGGATAGCTGCGATCGGCCATGATCGATCCTTTCGTTCGGGCCAGCGGCGGGAGAGGGCAAGACAGTTTCCCTCGCCACCGAGGCTTAGGCAAGCGGGCTTGACAGCGCGAAAGGCGGATAATAGTGTATTCATAATTATGAATGCAATACGACCCGCGCCAGCGGGTGCCGGATGACATGAAAACCGCTTCGATCGCCCCCGCCGCCCTCTACGAGGAAGTGGCCGAGAGGCTGCGCAGCCGCATATTCGCCCACGAGTTCCAGCCCGGCGCCTGGATCGACGAGCAGGCACTGGCCGAGGAATACGGCATCTCGCGCACGCCGCTGCGCGAGGCGCTCAAGGTGCTCGCCGCAGAGGGTCTGGTCACCCTCAAGCCGCGCCGCGGCTGCTACGTCACCGAACTCACCGAGCGCGATCTGGACGAGATCTTCCCGGTGCTGGCGCTGCTGGAAGGCCGCTGCGCCTACGAGGCGGCACAGAAGACGACCGAGGCCGATCTGAAGCGCCTGGAAAAGCTGCACGAGGATCTGGAGAAGCACGCCGCTCGCGGCGACATCGCGCGCTTCTTCGAAACCAACCAGAGCTTCCATCGCGCGGTGCAAGACCTTGCCGGCAACCGCTGGCTGACCCAGTTGATCGCCGACATGCGCAAGGTGCTCAAACTCACGCGCCACCAATCGCTGCGCCTTGAAGGCCGCATCGAGCAGTCCCTCAAGGAACACCGCGCCATCCTGGCGGCATTGCGCCGCGGCGACGCCGAGCGCGCCGAACAGCGCATGCGCGAGCATCTGCTCTCCGGGCGCGCCGCCATCGCCGAGCTGTCGACGCTGACTTTGGATACGCCCGCCGAGCCGCGGCGACGGCGCAGCGCGGCGTGATTGGCCCGATCGCCCATGCGAGCGTCGTCTGCCCCCAGCCTTCCCTCGCAAGCGCTGGGCTGGGGTGGGGGCGTTCGGCGGTTGAGATCGCACCCGTGAGCTGAACCCATGTCAGGCGAAATCCTCTCCACCCGCGATGGCGCCGTCGCCACCGTCACGCTGCACAATCCCGACAAGCTCAACGCCCTCAACGCCCACATGTGGCGCGAGCTGCGCCGCGTCATGGAGGCGATCGACGCCGACGATGAACTGCGCTGCGTGCTGCTCCAGGGCAGCGCCGAGCATTTCGCCGCCGGCGGCGACATCCACGAGTTTGCCACCGTGCGCGACACCTACGAGCGCGCGCTCATCTACCACGACAAATGGGTGGCCGGCGCGCTTCAATCCATCGCCCGCTGCCGCCACCCGGTGGTGGCGATGATCCGCGGCAACTGCATCGGCGGCGGCCTGGAGATCGCCTGCGCCTGCGACCTGCGCATCGCCGCGAAAGGCGCACGCTTCGGCGTGCCCATCAACCGCCTCGGCTTCGCCATCGCCCACGGCGAGCTTCGCGACCTGCTGCGCGTCGTCAATCCCGCGCTGGCGCTGGAACTGTTGCTGGAAGGGCGCATCCTCGACGCCGCCGAGGCCGCCGCCAAGGGACTCGTCACCCGCATCGTCGCCGACGACACCCTGGAACACGAAGCCCAGGCCACGGTGCGGCGCATCGCCGCCGGCGCGCCGCTGGTCGCCCGCCTGCACAAGAAGCTGGTGCGCCGCCTCGCGGTGGACGCCGCGCCGCTGAGCGAAGCCGAGGTGCATGAGAACTTCGCCTACCTCGACAGCGAGGACTACCACATCGGCCGCGAAGCCTTCCTGGCGCGGGCCAAGCCGGAGTTCATGGGGCGCTGAGGCGCGGCAACCGCCGATCGGGAAAGTCAGCCGCCGCAGACCGGCGGCCTCAGGAATCCTGATTTGCCGAGTGCAACGGCGGCCATCAGCAGGCACAATCACCCCGCCACGGCGGAGCCAAGTTCCGCCACCTTCGCAACACCAACAACCCCGAGAGGAGATGAACCATGAGCCAACCCACCGTTTACGGCGATGCCATCAGCACCTACGTCCGTTCCGTCCGCCTTGCCCTTGAGGAAAAGGGGGTCGCGCACGCCCTCGTCAGCGTCGACCTGGTCAAGGGTCAGCATAAGGGAGAGGAACATCTGGCCCGCCATCCCTGGGGAAAGATGCCCGCCTTCGAGCATGACGGCAACGCCTTCTACGAGGCGTCGGCGATCCTGCGCTACATCGACGAGGTGTTTCCGGGGCCGGCGTTGATGCCGTCCACACCCGCCGACCGCGCCCGTGTGAATCAGGTGATGAGCATCAACGACAGCTATGGATATCCGGCGTCGATCACCAACATCTTCATTCCCCGCGTGCTGGTCCCCGCACTCGGCGGCCAGACCGACGAGGCACAAGTGGAGTCCGCCAAACCGCAGGCGGCCTTGTTCCTCAGGGAGATCGAGCGGCTGCTGGGCGGGGCCAACTTCTTCGGCGGCGCGACGGTGAGCCTCGCCGACCTGCACCTGCTGCCGGTACTGACCTACCTCAGCGCCACCCCGGAAGGCCAGGCCATGCTCGCAAAAACGCCCAACATCACCGCCTGGATGAACCGCATGAACCAGCGCAAGAGCGTACAGTCCGTGATGCCAGCCGCCTGAACCCGCAAGCAGGTGCCGCCGCCCAGCCGCAGTATTGCTACGATAGACGCTACGGTCGAACGACGCCACGCATTGGAAATGCGGGTGACGCCAACAATGGGCGAGCGGCGAGTTGCAGGGAAGCTCTGCCGCTCCATGGCCGCTGACTTGCGTCAGCATTCAACGGGGGCCGCCGCGGCGGTCCCCAGTTCATAACGGATGCGGTGTCTGCTCTACGTCCGGCAGGCGACCATCCCGCGGACGAGGCGACGGTCGGCGAGTCGGCCATTCCGGTCAGACGACTGCGTCGAGCGAGCGGCAGGTATCCGGCAGTCAACGGACCTTGGGGCCAACGTGGCATCGAACGTCAGCTCCCCATCATGCCACCGGCAACTGGCGACCCAAAGCGGCAAGTAGCGGTTTCCCGATAGCGGCCAGTCAGCTAGACCCAGGTTCAGCGAACTGGAATGCTCCGAAGCCGCCATTGGCGACCTCACCCACCCGGCCAAGTGCGGACAGCCGGCCTGGGTGCGGGAGTGCCCGCTTCAGACTGATTGCTGCCGGATGACATGGACATCCCCGGTGTCGGCTCCACTCTGAAAGCTGCCTGTCGATCTACTTCAGGTCTTCGGCCATTCCGGTCACACAACTGCGTCGAATGAGCGGCAGGTATCCGGCAGTCAACGGACCTTGGGGGCACAGTGGCATCGCACGTCAGGTTCTCAAAGCCGCGAGCGCGAACTCCCGACCCGGTCGTTCGTCGATCCTCCCGTCGAAAGGCGGCTTTATGTGAAGGGTTGAGGCAGTGCGCGTTTCAATTTGCTCCCCATAAATCCACACATTCAATTTGGACGGATGGTGCCTCCCAAGCCGGAATTGCGTGGCAACTTTGAACGGCGGCTCGTAGCCGACCAAACGTATCCGGCGTGCCGCCAGGTACCGGTCACTCAACCAAATTGGCCGTTGATCGCGAATGGCGCCAATGGCCGACTTGCCGATCATGAGCCCGCTTCGGCGGCCCGCAAATTCACTGCTTTGCGTATGACCGTGGCTGGACCAAGGCAATACTGGATGAACGGGTCGCGTGCCTGCCCGAAGGGCTCGGGCCGGGCGTCATTGGCGCGAACCAAGAGGTCAAGCCGGGGCGTCACCCGCGGTTCCGGGAAGTCCAGGCGTACCTGCGCAGTATTCGCGTCCCGAGGGACTGGCGCGGCCTGGATGACGAGCAGATCGGGTTCCCCGAGTCCTGCCCGGGGCTCATCTTTTGCGACGGGGAACGGGGCGTCGAACAGGGCGCACTTTAGCTTCTTGGCCGTTGGTTTGCCCAGACCGCCTGATTTCGCCGCTGCTGTCTGCATGCGTCACAAGCTGTCGCACTCTTCCGGATGATGAGGGCCGTCACGCCGCAACCTCGGGCATGACGCGGGTTCGTCAAACGCAGGGAGGCAGAGATGCTGCAAACCATCCGAATTCGTCGTCCTGTCGATCTTCTTGGCAGCGCAACACCGGCGCTGAGTGCCGAGGAAGGCCGGGCATTCGCCGACCTCGCGTGCGAGGCCGAGGAAGTATGCCGGCCGTACGGACTCAAGGGCTGCATCGGTGGTCGCCTGCTCGCGCAACTGCGCACGCACTTTGTCCGGCACTACGTTTATTGCAGCGGGCTCTCCGTGCGCCAGGCGCTGGTGTATCGCGGCGAGAACCTGGGTTCCGTGGTGTTTTTCGAGCGGATCGATGGCGTGGTTGACGTCCGGCACTTGGAGTGCCGCCTGATCCAGGCCGGGCAGATCAACGGTGCTGGGCTGGCCGGGCTGCGCAGCGAGCATTGCCTGACTCCGGAGCAAATGACCGGAGCGTTCTTCCAGCAAGCCGATGACCGGATGGGGGAGTTTCTCAGGGACATCGTCAGGGGCTTGATGGACGAGGTTGAAGTTGACGACCGCATCGGTGCCGCTTGCGCGCTGAGCAAGTTCCTGGGCGCGCAGTTTGCGGCGACCGTTCGGTCCGGCATTGCCCGGTTTCATTCAGCGCTGGCCCCGGATGTCCTCGACGTGGTCCGACCCGTCGACGATGCCACCGCGCAGCGCTATTCGTTTTATCTGGGGCATTCGCCCCTGTCGCGCCGCAACCGGATTCAGGCAGCGCGGTCCTATCCGGTCCTGCAGAACGTGCTCCCGGACTTGGTTGATGCGGTGGCCGCGATCGACAGTGGCTTGCCGCTCGCCCCGGAAATTGCGCGTCTGGCCCAGGTCCGGTCCGGCGCGACCAAGCTTTTCCGCTTCTCTGGTTATGCACTGCCAAATCTCGGAGCGCTGAAGGCGCTGTCCTTGATGGCCGCGCGCATTCCCGCGGATCATCTGCCGCGCGACGGAAAGTCGCTCGGTGCCATGGTGCATTTTGGGAACGACCTCTTGCCCGGCGTCACCCGTCGAAACGCCTGGAGTTCGGATAACCGTCCCGAGGACGAGGGACACAACACCGCGTGGGCCCGCGAGCTTGCCGCCGACGCCTTCAAGACGTCGTGGGAGGTCGCCGTCCGCTCCTTGGAAGACCGCGGAATCGCGCATGTTCACGACTTCCTGCGCGCCGTGGAATCGACCCTGAAGGAGAGCGGGATCGATTGCAACCGGGACGACCCGAACCGGCCCCTCATCCGCCTGCTCCGCGCGACGACCTTGAGCCGGCTCCTTCGCTGGTCGGACGAGTGGCACCGTCGCCTGCGGTTCTTGCAGAACCAAGTCGATGAAACGTCGCCTGGCGAATCGACCTCGAGGCGCCAGCCCGCCAATCCAGCCTTGCTGAAATCGCCCCGCATCGTGGGGGATTACGTGTTCACCCCGTTGTTCACGCCGGAAGCTTTGCGCGCCGAAGGTCGCCGCATGGGACACTGCGTCGGCGGCTACTCGGCGGCCGTCGCCCGGGGCGACTCGTTCATCTTTTCGGTGTCCGACCAAGGGGGAAACGGGCTCTGGACGCTCGAACTTGCCGTCGACCCCAGTAGTCTTGAACGGTCGAAAGCAAAGCCGCAAACCCTTCCGGTGGTCCTGGTCCGCCAGCTCTTTGGCCCCCACAACCGTTGCGCCGATCGCGAGGGCCACCAAGCCGCGCGCCGTCTGGTCGAGATGCTCAATGAGGGCAGGGTCGATGGCAGTCTGCCGGCTTTCTGGCGACGCCTCCGGCGCTGCGCGCTACGAGCACGCGGGAACGGACCCGGCTTCGGAGAAGACGCGCGTTATCTCGATGCGCGCCGGAAGGCTGTCCATGCGATTCTGGATTTGCGTCCGATGTTGCGTACGTTGGGACTGGCGCAACCCGGGGCGCTGGCGGCTTGAACGGCAGGTGCGCCTCCGGCAGGATGAATTAGCCCGGGCTCAATAGAAGCTCTCTCTTCTTGGCAGAAAAGAGACCCCCCAAAAGGGCGCGTTTGTTCCAGTTCCCCGAGGGGGATCCCCCTCTCCCCATCACGCTGCTTGGCCAAAGCAGCGCCGATCGCCATCAACATCGGTGATCACTCCTGCTCTCTCCAGTAGCACAACAGTGCAGCAGGGTAGGTTGGACACCTGGCTCAGTTCTCGGTTGGCACTGCCCTCAAGAGCGGCTTAGCTTTCGGCCGGCGGCAACAGCCGCTGCCTCCATCGCGACACGAATTGTCGCATCCCTGGCGCATCATTCCCGACATCCCGGCAGTACCGCTCTTTAACAAATGTGGTTCCCCGCCTCGATGCGGGTTGCTTGTCACAACGGTTGGCTTTCCCAGAAGGAAGGTTCTTCCATCGATCCGGTTTTCATTCAAAAGGAGCAAACATGGATATGAACATCGTCACGTTCTTGAAGACCCAAGAAGTGTTCGGCGGCCTTTCCAACATGGCCGGTGGGTTCCTGCTGCTGATCAACGGCCACCGCATTCTCACCAGCGAGCACCTGTACCAGGCGCTCAAGTTTCCCGATGCTCCCGAGATCCAGCGTCGCATCCTGGATCAGCCCAGCCCCATGACGGCCAAGATGGTCGCGCGCAAGAAGGAGTACCGGAAGTTCATGCGCGCGGACTGGCAGTCGATCCAGGTCGAAGTGATGGAGTTCTGCCTGCGGGCGAAGCTGATCTGGAACTGGGTGGCCTTCGGCAACCTGCTGCGGTCCACCGCCGACCGGGCGATCTTCGAAATCTCCAGCAAGAAGGACCGCTTCTGGGGTGTGGTGGAGACGGCGGGCGAATTGGTCGGGGAAAACCACCTGGGCCGCCTTCTCGATGGGCTGCGCGACCACCTCGTCTCCCCGGACAACGAAGCGCTGCGGGTGCTCGAAGCTCCGCCGCATCTCGGCCTTCGCCTGCTGGGCAACCCGATCGAGAAAATCGACCGCCGCGGCCACCTGCTTCAGGTCGGCACGCGCAGCAGCGAGTGGGTGGCGGCCGTGCGGCCCTGATCCGGCGGGGGGCTAACGCATGTCCTGCGGCGGCGATCGTCGTGCCTCGGGGCTCGGTGCGCAAGGGGCGCGGGCCGTGCCCCTTGCGCCCTGCGCGCCGCCGGCCGGCTCAGGCACCCCGGGTGCGGCGGCGGGCCGGGCGGTAAAGCTGTGCCATCGCCTCGGCCTTGGCCGGATGTCCTGGCGCAGGCTTGCGGGGGCAAGGACCTCGGCATCGGCGCCGAAGCCCAGCAGCCACCAGCGCAACTCCTCGGTGTCATTGACGGTGGCACGCACCCGCAGCCAGTCGCCCTCCTGCTCCACGGTCTGGTCCGGGCTCAGGCTGGCCTCATGAAAGCGGCGGCTGCGGGGCCCGCGAAACAGCGCCTCCAGCGGTATCGTCCCGCCGCGGCGGATGCCCAGGTGGCCTTCCTCGATCCATTGATCGACCTCGAATCCAGCGGGCCGGCGCACCGGCTGGCTGTCGAGCTTGCGTGCCGACACGATCCGGTGCAGCGCGTACTGGATCACTTTCTCGTCGAGACCGGACGCAAGCAGATACGCTATCTCGCCCCAGTAGATGATCGCGAGCGGGTTGGCATTGGCGTGGGTCTTGGTGTTGCCCTGGGCGTTCCGGTACTTGAACTCGATCTGGCGGTTGTCGAACAGGGCTTCGAGAACGGTTCTGACTACGTTGGCGTCGGCGCGCGGCGCGGAAATCGGCTGACTCGGCGCAACCACCCGCACCTTGTCGCGCCAGCGCGGGCCGCGGCGGCCGCGCTCGGTTTCCTTGAGCACCTCGTCGGCGATCGCGAAGTACGGTTCGAGCTGCCCGGATACCGACGCCGGGAGGATGGGCACGAGGAAGCGGCGGGCCGTGTCCAGCGCCACCGCCTCGGAGGCGTCCATGCGCGGCACGCTGAACATCGCGCTGCCCTTGCGCCAATACCACGCGTAGGCGTTGCCCCTTTCCTCCCTTTCAAGGCCGGGGCACAGCGCATACAGGGCATTGAGGTCGCGCTCCAGCGTGCGGCGAGTCTGTCGGCCGAATTCCATCCCGCGCCAGGGTCTGGAGACCTGCTCCGCAAGTTCGGCAGCGGTGATCCGTCCGGGATCGCGGGGAACGAGTTCGAGGATGCGAAGCAGTCTGAAGGCCTTGTCTGCCATGTCGCTATGGATGGTTACAGCGGCCCGGTGGTGGCCGATTCACGATTGGAACTGCAAACCCGTACTGCGTGGGCGGGCGCCAATATACCGCGAAAGCTCAGCCACGCCGGCCGGTACTTCAAGGGGCAACGGGATGCTGGGCCTGCCGCTGCGAACGCCCAGTCCCGGCCGACGAAATCCCGCTTTCCGATGACGCCCGCTCAAGTCTCAGTTCCATGCGCCGAAGCTATTGGCTCGGAATACCGTAACGGAGGATGCCTCGAATGCTCAAGGAGATTGCATTCACCAAAGTCGATCTGCCCTACGGCTGGCGGGGCAACATGTCGCCCCACGGGGTCAAGTATCAGCGCCAGGACTACCGCACCACGGAGGCGCATTTCCAGTGCCTGCGCTATGAGAGTTTTCCGGAGGTCCAGCAGGAGATCCGGGTTAGGTTTCGCCGATGGCGGCGAAGATGAAGGCGAAGATGAAGGCGAAGAAACACCGTGGCAAGCTCGACGGTCGCTGGGCCCAGGAGGAGCGCGAGAAGCGGGACCTCGACGCCATGCGCATGTGCCTAGAACTGAAGCTCGAACGGCATCCGGATCTAAAGCGCCAACTGCTCGCCACCCGCGATGCGGTGATCATCGAGGATTGCAGCAAGCTAAAAGGCGGATCCGGGATGTTCTGGGGTGCGGCGAAGACGGAGAAGGAGGGACCGGACGGCAAGACTGTCTTCGAGTGGGAGGGGCGGAATGAATTAAGGAAGTTGTGGATGCAGCTTCGCGACGCCTTGGCCGATCGGCGCGTCCTCGCTGAACCACCATGACCTTCGCTATTGCGCGAAAACCCCGTTCAGCAAGCCGAGCAAATGTCGAATCACTAGTCCCAAGAAGGAGATAAGTTCATGGTTGTCTTGCCCCACGCCAACGGCTACGAGGTTACTGATAATGACTTCGTGTGCGCCTGGGTTCAGATCGTAAGTCGCTTCGGGCCTCCTGGCGCTGATCCTTACACGGTGCCGATACCACGCCTTTCGACTCGCCGTCCTTTCGCCTGGTATCAAGATCAAGAGGCACGTTGCTGCACTCTCGAATACTTGCTGCGGATCATTGCACCTGAGAGTTACCAAGGCACGGCTCAAGCGACTCAACCGTTCATAAATGCGAATTGGATTGTGACTAGAGCCGGTTCAATTCGAAATGCGAGTTCAGGGCGCCTCGTTGAAGCAGTCGCGCTGTCGCCCAATGCTCCGAAATGTGACGCTGGCCTGGATGATATCGAGTCCCTGTTCGAAGCCGATAAAGGCGAGTCGGATAGCTCACCTACTGATGTCCCGCAATCGACCGCAGGGGGCGCCCGCAATCCCTACTCCCCGCAAGAGCTGCACTTGGTGCGTTGTTTGGTGGACCAGATCCACCAAGATCCCTTTTCAGCCTCAATACAGACAAGCTGCACACGGCAGGAAGGTTGTGGGATGGCCGGAACGACTGTTGTCTTACTTTTGGCCGAATCCAAGGGTAAACCTGACAGTTACCATTCAACGCCTGCAACCACTACTCAGGATGGCGCAGGCGTTGGCTGTGAAACGTGGAAACTGGAATTCAGCGGATAGAAGTGCAGCATGTCAGTGGGCGACTGACGTGTTCCGTTGGGGTGGTGTTCCTCAGGAACCAGGCAGAGTCAATGGCCAGAATATCGAGGCCGTATTCCGTGCAGCGCATTCTGGGCCAACTGGATTTGCCGTAAATGCACTGATGAACAGCGGCTGGACGAAAATCGCCTCATTTGCAACGACGCACCTTGAAGCGAAAGGAGGCCTGCCCCAGGTGATCTGGGATAGCCGTGTCGCAACTTCGGTCATTTCCCGACTCGACGCCCTGTGCCTGACGAGCGGTATCTCCCAGATTCCGTCGGGCTTTAGTGATCTAGGCCGGATCGCCGGACGAGGAGGTACCCGTCCGCGAACGCTTCATCTTCCGTGGCGCAACGGCTACGGACAGTGGTCGGCCCAATTCGCGGGGACACAAGTCGTACGGGAAGTGCGCGACGTGTTGAACGGGAACATCGCGAAGTATGGACCGATGCCGTGGCCGGATAGCCAATCGGTGGCCCCAAGCGGCGTGGCAAGCAGTCGCTGGACAATGCGTGGTGTGGAGATGGTTCTTTTCATGGACGGCTACTGACGCTCTCTTTCGCGAGGGAGAACTATGGCCCTCCGATACATCCTGCTCCGAAACGCCCGCTTCGATGAGATGTGGCTGCCGGGTGTGGGCGTGCTATTCACCAGTGCCGATCAGCTTTACGCCGAGATCGAAGCCGACTACCGGCGATGGTGCGCAACGGCTTCGGAGGGCCGTAACTACTGGATGCAGATGGACTTCTACGAGGACGTCGTGGACCGACTGCTGCGCCTGCCGGACGACGCCCGGTCCCCGGATCGCGTGGAGCGCGAGATCCAAAACTCGAACGCCGCGTGAACAAGCTGGTGAAGCTCACGGACCAGGAGGCCGAGTGGTTGCTGGAGGACCGGCTCAAAGTAGTGGGCCGGACGCCACCGGCGAAACGCCGGGGTGCCTGCGTACCGTCTTGCGACATGAAATGTCGCTGCCCTAATTCATCATATCGACTGAGCCGGGGAACACGTCGGGTCCAAGGCCGACGGTTCCCCGGCCTCCATTCCCCATCATCTTCGAGGAGGAACGAACGTGCAGCCGATCACGCTGACCAAGAGCCGCTTCAAAGTCGCGCTGGAATGTCCGCGCAAGCTGGCGTATGTCGCCGACCCGAGCTATGCCAACCTCAAGAGCGAGGACGAGTTCCTCGAAGCGCTTGCCGAGGGCGGTCACCAGGTGGGCGCGCTGGCGAAGCTGATGCACCCGGGCGGGGTCGAGATCAATGCGCCTTCCGTTGCCGAACAGGTCGCGCAGACGCATCGACTGGTCCAGCAGCAGGACTGCATCCTGTTCGAGCCGACCTTCCAGCACGGCAACCTGGTGGTGCGCGTCGACGTGCTGGTCAAGACCGGCAACACCGTCAGGCTGATCGAGGTGAAGGCCAAGGGCTTCCACCCGGTCAAGGACTCCTTTTGGGCGGCCGGGGGCGGCATCAAGAGAGAGTGGCAGCCCTACCTCTACGACGTGGCCTTCCAGGCGCTGGTGCTGGAGCGCGCGCACCCGCAGTGGAAAGTCACTCCCCATCTGATGCTCCTCGACACCTCGGCGGCGGCGAGCGTCGATGGCGTCGGCGCCCAGTTCGTCGTTGCGCGGTCCGGCAAGCGCGTCGAAGTCACGGTCCGCCCGGGTTTCAGCCTGTCCGCCCTGAAGCAGCCGTTGCTACGTGCGCACGACGTGACCGAAGAGGTCAAGCACTTGCGCGGACGGCCGTCGATTCTGCCGCCGGTTCCTATGGCTTTGAGGAGTTCGTCGACTGGCTCGGCGGCGTGACGCAGGCCGGCCAGCTTCTGCCCGCCTACCCGGGTGGGCAGTGCAAGCGATGCGAGTTCGACTGCGCGCCCGGCGAACGGACTGCCCAGCATCGAAGCGGCTGGGCGGAGTGCATGGAGCCGAAGTTTCCTCAGGCGGCCGGCTTGGCGCGCAGCCAGACGGTGTTCGGCCTCTACAACTTCCGCAAGGTTCCAGATCTGCTCGCGAAGGGCCATCTGCCGCTATCGGCCGTGCCCGAGTATGACATCGATCTTGAGGTCGAGCCCGGCAAGATCAGCCGGTCGCGCCGCCACGTGCTGCAGATCCGCGAAGCGGGCGCGAATGGACAAGACATCCACCTCGAAATGGCCACGCTACGGGAAGCCCTCAAGGGCTGGCGCTTCCCGCTGCATTTCATCGATTTCGAGACCGCCCGGCCGGCACTGCCGTTCCACCGCGGCCGCTGCCCCCACGACCTGCTGCTGTTTCAGTTCTCGCACCACGTGCTGGAGGCAAACGGCAGTCTGCGCCATGCCAGCCAATGCCTCGTGAGCAATCCCGGCGTGCCCCCCAGCGTCGCGGTGGTGCGCGCGCTCAAGGCGGCCCTGTCCGGCGATGACGGGACGGTCGTCCACTGGTGGGACCACGAGAAGACGGTGCTGAAGGAAATTCGGGAACAGATCGAGTCCGGCGATGAATCGGACAAGACCGAACTCGTAAGCTTCATCGACACCCTGGTTGACGAACCGGGGCGTCTCGCCGACCTCGGGCGCCTGGTTTCGACCACGGCATTCTTCCCCGGCACCGGCGGCAGCAGTTCGATCAAGAAGGTACTGCCGGTGGTGCTGGCGCGCTCGAACGCACTACGGCAGCGGTACGGCGCACCGGTCTACGGCACCGCCGCGATGCCGAGCCTGAATTTCGCCGCGCCGTGGGCGTGGCTGCAGGAGATCGAGGACAAAGTCAGAGACCCCTATGAACTGCTCGATCCGATGCTGAGCGACCCCGCTGTGCGGCTTGCCGTCGGACAGGGCGAGGACGACGAAACCGGACGCCAGAGCTTCATCGCCAACGGCGGGGCGGCCATGGTGGCCTACGGCATGCTTCAGGATCCGGCTCTGCCGCCATCGGAGCGCCTGAAACTGGAGACCCAGCTCAAGCGCTACTGCGAACTCGACACCCTTGCGATGGTGATGGTGTATCAGGCGATCATGGATTGGCTTGCGGGCTCGGCTGCCCCGTAACCGGCATACCGCCCGCAGCGCGGGCGGGTCACGATGGCAAGGCGCTGACGTCCGGCGGCTCGCGGGTCTCGCGCAACAGCCCGGACAGGTCTTCGAGGACTGTCACGTCCGGGCGACGGCCCGCGGCAACACGGTCCAGTTGCTTGCCCAGCATCTCGAGGTAGAAGACCTGCGTCATGAGCCGGCCGATTGCGGCAAGCTCGGCTCGCCGGCCCGGAACGCTCTCGGGCAGATACTCCACGAAGCACCGGCACACGGATAGGTTGGGCACCAGTCCGCGAAGCTGGTAGGTGTAGCGCCGCAGGAGATCGCGGCGGCTGTGGAGCGTGCGCTCATCGGCGGCGGCCCCTGCGCCCGGGCCGCTGCCCAGCCACCACTCGGCGCTGGCCACCTGCGCCAGGAGGCCCGCGAACCAGCGTTCGAAATCCGCATCGGCATCCAGACCGAGTCTGGCCGCCGATTCGAGATAGACCTCGTGCAGCCCCCGGAAGAGCGCTGTCCGCTCGCTCCACTCGGCCAGCGCCTCATCCAGGGTAGGCAGGTCTTTCGCGTCGAGCGGTCTCACATGCGCCGCCGATCGCATGTTCGAGGCCTGAACCGGATCGGGCTCGGTCACCGGCATCCTAGACAGGTAGTCGCGTTCGATCAGGCTGCAGATCGCGTTCAAGCGCGCGGCGTTCAGGCGGGTGGTGTTCATCGTTCCGGTTTCCTCCCACGGTCTTTCAGCCCCAATCGACGCTGGACATCCCGATCGAACTGCAGATGCGGCCCCTGCCGAGGCGGCTGGCTCGGCGGGGGAACGGCGTAGATCGCGCAGCGGCGGCGGGTCGCGCATCGTGCGTCGCGAGCCGCGACCCGTGTGGCCTCCCTCATTGGCCCGGTGGTTCCTTGTCGGTTTGCCCGAACAGATCCTCCATCTCGCGGCACAACTCGATCATGCCGGCTTTGAAGGCGGGACTCGATGCCAACAGGGGAGCGAACTCATCCCGGAGCCACTCCATTTCAGTCTGGATGCCGAGCCTCTTCTTCACCCGCTCACTGATGATGAAGATCTTCCACCGCACGCGATCGAACCAATCACCCAGCGTTTCGCGAAGCTCCGGAATCATGTCTGTCTCCTTCTCTTCGGAAAGCAAGCGCGTACCGGGATTGGCGGCGCTTGGGTGTGGCGGAGGTCGGCCGGGAGGCGGACCAGTTCCATCGTTACCGTCCGGCCGAAATCGCGAAGCGCTCGTTCGAGTGCTTCGCGCCGCCCAGGGGCGGTGCCGGGGGCGATCAGTTCCGCATAGGCGTCCTCGGCCATGCTGGCGTCCCGTAAGGGCAGCCCCGAATGGTCGGCGTCGGCTGCCGGCGGGGGCGGGGTGGCCTCGATCGGCGGCGAATCCGCCACCGAGAAATGGCAGTCGATCAGCGGCTGGAGATCGACCAGCCGCCCGGTCAGGGCCACAAGTTCGGCGGCGAGATCCGGGAAACGTGCCGCGAGGTCCGCAAGCGTGCCGCGCACCGAATCGCTGCGGACCAACACCGGGCCGTCGCGGCCGAGGGTCCGGATCAGGGATTCGGCAAGGCGGCGCATCGGCGGTGCGCCGCTGGTATCGAGAAATGCCTCGTGGCGCATTTCTCCGGGGCGGGCCTCGATGTGGCAGGACCACTGGAAGGGCAGCGGCTGGTAGGGCCGGGTAGCTTCCCAGAGTGGCACGACGAACCGGGTCGTGCCGATGTCGAGGTAATGGCGCGGGTAGCCAAGCGCGTGCAGATTGCCCGCCGCAAGGGCATCGGGTTTCGCCACGGTTTGCGACGGCGGATCGAGCGGGGACCCAGTGTCGTTGCGTCGGCACCAGCCCTGGAACGGGCAGTCGAAGGGATCGTGGCACTGCCGCCCCGGCACGATGGCAGGTTCGGGGCCGCGCATCGCCGCGCGCATCACCGTGATCCAGAGCGGAACCTCTTCGACGAGTGCGGCGATGCGCCCGGTGATGTCCTCCTCGCCGAAAAGGCCGCGGTAGTCGCCGTCGCCCAAATACACGAAAGAAGGGTCTACATGGCGGAGGCAGACGCGCGACAGGGGAATGCCCGCACCGCGGATCACCCAGGACTGGATTGCCACGTCGCGCAGGTGGTAGGTCTTGACCGCGGTCGAGGACTTCACCTCAACCATCTGCCAGTCCTCACCCTTGCGCCGCAGGATGTCGGCGCGGACCAGCACGCCGCCGTGGCTGAAAGCGGGCTCGAACAGGCTCAGGTCGCCGCGGCGGGCAAGGGCCCGGCGGGTGGCACCCAGGGCAGCTGCCGGGTTGTCGGGGGAACCGATCAGTATCCCGCCGGGCACCAGCTCGCGCGCCTTGTTGCCCAGCACATTGCCGAGCGCCAGCCTGCGGGCGCTGGCACTCGACCAGACCTGAAGATCCCGGCGATGGTTAGTCAGCCACAGTCGCCGCTCGCACTGCAGCCCAGCAAGTATCCTGGATTTCGACAAGCCGCCCATGGTTGCGCTCCGGAAGAATGTGCGCGCATTCTGTTCGCAGCTTGCGACATTCCGTGACGCGAGCCAGCGTGGCGTGAAATCGGGCGCTTCCTGGGCACCGACACTCGTCGCCGCGCCGGTGTGAAATCCGTCGGCCACAAACGGGTCGATGCGACATGTTCTGACGCATGCGACCGCGACAATCCCTGCCTGAAACGTCGATCTCCAACTCTTCAGGGAGGAAATCATGATGCGTAGAACCCGGGTCATTATCGGCACTGCTCCGCGCACGGCGGTGAGCGACAGGCTTGCCGCGCTCTACGCGCTGCGCGGGGCGCTGAGCGAGCACGGCATGCTGGATCTGCGCACATGCAGCGACGATCTGATGGCCGTGATTGGGGACTACCTCGATTGGGACACCGCGCTGGCCGCGAAGATGCAGGACATCGTGGTGACTCTGGGGATGCTGCCGAACGAGGACGAGATCAAGGCGATGCCGGTCGAACGATTCCTCGCCGAATACGCTCTCGGGCAGTCCAACCGCGCGAGCATTGATTTCGACTCGCATTTCTTCCGGCTGGCTCGCCTGAGGACACGCGAGACAAACGCCATGTTGCGACGCTCGGCGGTCCGCCTGGAGCGCGAACTGCTCGGCCAGACCGACCAAGTGCTGCGCAGTGTGGCGCTGCTCGCAAGGATGCTGAAGCTCGACGCCACCGACGAAGCCCTGCTTGCCTTGGGCGCGGTGCGCACCTTCCATATCCCGTTCCGGCGCTTGCTGCCGCGGTTCGCCTTGAGCGACGTGGGGGCGGTCCGCCGTCTTTACGCCGACATGGTCGCGCAGCCCGAGGTTGCTATCGTCCAGGCGCTGGGTGAGCGCGGGCGGATGGTCGAGTTGGGCGTCGTCGTCGTGCAGAACGGCTGCGACGCGGAGGATACGCTCTCGCTCGCGCAGGGCATCGCCGATTGCCTCACGCAACCCCACGACACCGTGGCAGACATGGTGCGGCACTTCATGCGCGAGGCTCCGCCCGCAACACTCGCGGCGCCGGACTTCCTGCATCTCGCCGACGACCTGCGCGCCCTTGCGCGCTATCTGGGCGGGGCGCTGGAGGCGCGGGCGAAAGGAGTCAATGTCCTGCTGTACGGTCGGCCGGGAACCGGAAAGACCGAGTTCGCCAAGACCCTGGCGCGCGAAGTGGGAGCGAGCCTGCACGAGGTGGCGGTCAGCGGCAGCCACGGCGAGGCGCCGGAGGCGAAGGACCGCTATGCCTCCCTGCGCGTTTCGCAGGCCGTGCTGGGAGAGCTCGCCCGCGGGCTGGTCCTGTTCGACGAGGCGGAGGATGTGTTCGGTGGCGCCGAGGCGCGCGAGCTGGGCAACCTGTTCGGGCTGGGGCAGGCCTCCCGTGGCGGCACGAGTAAGGCGTGGCTGAACCGCTTCCTCGAAACGAACCCGGTGCCGATCATCTGGGTGAGCAACTCCATCGGCCAGATCGACGAGGCCTATCTAAGGCGCTTCAGCTATCACCTGGAGTTCGGTGCTCCGCCGCAGTCGGTGCGTGCGGCCATCGTGCGCAAGCACCTGGCCGGGATGAGCGTCTCGGACGGCTTCGTCGGCGCTCTGGCCGCCAGCGAGGACATTACGCCCGCCCAGATCGATGCCGCCGCACGCTTTGCCCGGCTGAGCGCCGGCGAAGCGCCGGAAGAGGCGATCGCACGCCAGCTTCGGTTCAGCAGCCGTGCCCTGGGGCGCCCCGCGCCTGCGGCGCGAAGCCGGTCGTCGATCGACTATGGCATCGAGTACGTCAACCTGGAGGCCCCCTACAGCCCTGAGAGGGTGATTGCGGCGATGCGCACCCACGACCGTCTGACGGCCTGTTTCTACGGCGCTTCCGGCACCGGGAAGACCTCGCTGGTCGAGCATATGGCCGGCGCCCTGGGCCGGCCGCTCATGCGGCGCAGCACCGCCGACCTGCTGAGCAAGTGGGTCGGCGAGACCGAGCAGCGCATCGCCGCGATGTTCCAGCAGGCCGAGCGCGATGGCGCACTGCTGTTCATCGACGAGGCCGACAGCCTGCTCGCCGACCGGCGCAGGGCCACGCGCAACTGGGAGATCTCGCAGGTCAACGAGCTGCTTCAGCGCATGGAGCGCTTCGACGGCATCCTGATCTGTGCCACCAACCTGTTCGAGGAGATGGACGAGGCGGTGCTGCGCCGCTTCGATCTGAAGATCCGTTTCCTCCCCCTTTCGGCCGAGCAGCGCCGCTTCATGCTGGCCGGGGCGAGCGGGACCGAGCCGGCGGCCTTGCCGCTGCACGCCCGGCGCGCGCTGGACGGCATGGTGACGCTTACCGCTGGAGACTTCGCCGTGGTCGCACGGCGACTGGCGCTGACCGGCCGGCCCGGCAGCGTGGAAACCTGGATCGAGGAGCTGGCCGCCGAGGCGCGCCTGAAGCACCAACGCAACAGTCCGCGCCGGATGGGATTCGTCTGACGCGGGGCCATAGCACGGGCGGTATGCCGCCGCGGGAATCCGTCACGGTCCCGCGGCGCTCGCGACATAAGGCGTCGCATGCCTCTTCTATCCTTTGTTTCGTTCCATACAGGAGACATGCCGATGCTCGATCGAGTGAAAGTCACTCCCGAAAACCAACCCCAAAAAACGAAACTGAGTATCGAAGATCACGAACAACTCATCCTGAGACTCGAACCCTCGATGAAACTGGTGTTCGAGTCGCCCACGCTGAGGACCTACATGTCTTCCGGTCTGGGGTTGTGTGCCCAGATCCAACGCTGTCGAGGATTGGCGGGTGGATACGTCATCCGCTGGTACTACCAGATGTCTGAAAGTTGATACCGAAACGGCCACTTAGGTAAGTGGCCCCCCCTCGACCTGAGGGGTCCCGATCCGGCGCCGGCCCGAAGGTGCTTCGCGGGTAACCGGAGCCCGCGTGCAACGGTTGCATTCGGGGGCGGAGCAACAACCGGTGCGCGACGGCTGGACCGTGTTCCAGGACGAACAGGGAGGAATGCGATGGACGATTGTTTCAACGTGCTGACGGTAGATGGTGACAAGCGCGAGGTGGAGCGCTTTCGCAAAGGGGTGAAGGGCCGCCTGCAATGGGGCAGGCGCTTGCGCAAGGTGCCGTTCTGCCTGGAGAGCCTGCTGCCACCGCCCACTCCTGGTGTACCGATCGAAACGGTGCCGAGCACGCCGACACGAGAGAGGTTGGCTACCACGCTGCTGGCCGTCGTCTCGGCCTTGCAGGCCTATCCGGTCCCCGCCGATGCAGAGGGCGAGGGAACCCAGGAGCCGGTCGAGATTCTGAGCCCCGACCTGGCGTATGGGGCAGTATGCATTGCCTACTGGGGAACGCAGTGCGACGTCAGTGCGGAGTACAACGCATGGGAGCGCTTGTCGATGCAGAGGCTGCGCTTCCATTTCGATTCGGCATGGTCGCCACCCGACCGATGGGTTGTGCGCGTTTCCCGATTGTTCCCGTCGCTTGCGTTCGAGCTGCGCTGGGAGGTGCCGGATGCCGACACCGGTCTGCTGCGGGTGCGCAACGGCGAGATCCTGGAAGACATCGAACGCAAGTCGTGGCCGCGTGAGGAGTACGAAGGCTTCGAGGGCGACCCGTTCGAGATCGCATGGTACGGCTACGTTCACGATGATCGGAGCTACCCGGAGTGGAAGCCGGAGCAGTGATCGCGCTCCAGTTGGGCGACGTCACCACGCGACGGCGGGACGCGTCTGGCATCGTGCCGGGAAAGGGCGGCCCCAAACAGCCGACACCACCCTGCCGTTCCCGGGCACTCAAGCGGGAATCCTGCTGGTTCTCGCTGGCGACGAGCAACCTCGATGGTGCAAGCGCAATCGAGTTCGAGATCCAGGCGGCGAAAAAGAAGTGAGACCCTGTGGTAGTCCGGTGGCAAGGTGGGACTATCCAGGAAAGTCGATCGCAGTGCAGAGGCGTTCGCCGTCGCGGCGGACGCGCGGCGTGGGAGAAGCAAGCATGGGTATCGTTGCATCCAGAATTCGCGCCGTCGAACGGCAGCTCCAGGATCGGGGCTTCGTGCGGAGACCATGCCGCCGGGGCGCGGCGGGTGCGCGCGTGTGGGTGCGCAATGACACGCACGGGGTGTCGGTCCAGTCAATCGAAATCGAACCGCCGTTGTACCAGGTCGCGGTTGAGGACGCCCTCGACGTTGGCCTCGCCGGACGGATCCCCCATCAGGGAATCCGCGTTCCGAGCAACCGGCCATGACCCAAACACACGACGCAACCACGACCGGTGACGCGGACGCATTCTCGCGCTGCGCCGAGTTCCTTAGAGCGGCGGACGGGCTGCTGATTGCCGCGGGTGCTGGAATGGGTGTTGACGCCGGGCTCCCGGACTTCCGCGGTGCCCAGGGATTCTGGCGCGCCTATCCGGCGCTCGGCCGGGCAAAGATCCGCTTCGAGGAGATCGCCAACCCGTCGAGTTTCCAGGCCCGGCCGCGCCTCGCTTGGGGTTTCTATGGCCACCGGCTCGAACTGTATCGCCGCACCGAGCCCCATGACGGCTACCGCATCCTGCTGCGCTGGGCGCAGCACTTGCCGAACGGTGCCTTCGTCTTCACCAGCAACGTGGACGGTTTGTTCCAGAAGGCCGGCTTTGCGGAATTGCAAATCGAGGAGTGCCACGGCAGCATTCACCACCTTCAGTGCACCCAACCCTGTTCCGAAGCGATCTGGCCGGCCGATCCCTTCGATCCAAAGGTTGACGCGCAGCAGTGCCGGTTGATGTCGGACCTGCCCCTGTGCCCCCACTGCCAGGGACTGGCGCGGCCGAACATCCTGATGTTCAACGACTGGGCCTGGCTCGATCAACGCAGCGCTCAGCAGGCCCAACTCCGCAAAGCCTGGCTTGCTGGGGTGCAGCGGCCGCTGGTCATCGAACTCGGCGCCGGCATCCGCATTGCGACGGTCAGGCGCGTCGGCGAACTCCTGGGTGCGCCCATCATCCGCATCAACCCCACCGAAGCGAAACTGGCCAGGCATCGCGGCGTTTCGCTGCAGATGGGGGCACTCGCAGCCCTGCGCGGAATCGATGCCATGTTGAACGGCTGATCGCCGCTGCGTCACGAGGTGTCGCTGCCACCCCGGACAGTGCAGCCGTTACGCAACGGAGAATTTCGATGGACGAGAAATAGCTGATCATCCGGGCGGCTTCATCGGTGGGCATGACCGTCCGCGCTTCCCTATTGGGAACCGCCCAGGAGCGGGCCAGGGAAATCCTCGCGCAGAAGGATTTGGTGACGCTCACGACGCTCGACTGGACTGACTTTGCCAAGACGCGGGACGACACCGAAAAGCCGCGGCCGAAACTTGTCGCCGCGATCGGACGTCACCGCGAATGGCAGAAGCGGTGAGCCGCATGGCGACGGTCAGCATCAATCCGCTGGCGAAGGGCCAGATCGTCGCGCCGTCTCCAGCGGCATCGCGGCGCTGGATGTTTACCTGAAGCGCTTCGCGCGCCAGCACGCCGGCTCGCACATTACCCGTATCTACGTGGCAGCGGGCGGTTCGGCATCTGTCGGGTTCTACAGTTTGGCAATGACGGAAATGCGCAGGGAAAACGTCCCGGAGTAAAACCGCAACCGTTTCCCGAACATCCCCCTTCGGGTGGTTCGCCTGGCGCGGCTGGCCGTGGACCTGAAGCATCAGGGCCACGGCCACGGCGAGCTGCTGCTGGCCGACGTGTTTCAGCGTTGCCTGCGCCTAACCGTCAGCAGCGGGTCGGGACCGAACGGCATTCTGGGGGCAGGCCGTCCTTCGCGTTGCCAGCACAGTTCAATGTCCGGTGTTGACTACACTGCGGTCGAAGTGCGGGCGAGGCCCGATGACTCCTTTGGCCGACGAGCCGGCATTGGGTAGTCGGTTCGTATGACTGCTCGACTCAGTAAGCCGCCGTTCAGTGCCGGGCGAATCCATGCCAGCCAATGACAGCTCCCGCTGCTGACCGGTCATCGGCCGGAGTTCCTCGAAGGACCGCAATGGGTCGCTATGCGACGGGCTTCTCTTCAGGTTCATCGCCGGAAAGCGGTCGGTGAAATTTCGCTTCCGGAAAGGAGCCACTCGTCACCGGAATCTTCCGACCCACTGCCGCCTGTCACGCCATCAGCGGTTCAAAGGCAGGTAGGAAAGTGAAGCGGTCATTCGGGACGAGTGGTCACTGACAAGTCGTCGGCCATAGGAGTCATCGGGCCTCGCGCGCGCTCCGACCGCAGTGTAGTTGACACCGGTCACTGGCTCGTCTGGGCAACCTGAACGGCGGCTTCAGTGATGTCATGCATTCGGAATCGACCCTTCTCGGTCATACGCCCGACGAAGCCAACCGTCCGGTTCGCAGCGGTTGCGGTCATTGGGAGCGGAGGTCTGTACTTCCGTACCCGGCCAGGAGCGGATCTTCAGTGCAAGATGTGTTTCGCGCTTTGACCGGCAATTTTGTGATGGTAACCTGCCGTTGCTGAGCAGAAGAAACAGAGCAGGGACGAACAACCAGCCCCGCACCGGCAGGAGGTAATAGTGAGTGAAGCAGGCAAAGTGCCTTTCGTAACAACCGACCATGATGTGCCGTTCACCGGCATAACCCGCCAGACGTTTTCTCGGCGCGACTTTCTGGCCGGCTCGACGATTGCAGGCATTACGCT
>CAVOKN010000030.1:0-143025 GCA_963696505.1 uncultured beta proteobacterium
ATCGCCGGCCGGTTGCCGTTGGCCGCGAAGCTGTCGTCGGTGGTGGCGTCGATCGTCACCTGACCGGTGATCGTGGGCAGGGCCGAGGTCGGTGCGATCGTGTGCACGCCGGTGCCGGCGATGTTGAAGTTGATCGTGTCAGCACCGCCGGCCCCGTTCGCTTGCGTGATCGCCCAGCGCAGGTCGCCGGATACGCCGCCTCCCCCGCTGTTGGTGTCGTCGGCTCGAGTGACGGTGAACGTCGCGAGCGTGCCCCACCACCACTGCTGCTGCGCTTGCGCACTCGGCGCGATCTGCGTCTCGATGGCGCCGGCTCGATACTCCAGCGTCCAATCCCCGCCGAGCGCCGCGGCACCGGTCGGATCGTCACTCGCTGCCACATCGGCGCCGGTGAGTCTGGACAGGGCTGTGATCAGCGCCTGTCCATCCTGCGTGGCGGCGACATCGCAGCCGTAGATCAGCAGGTCGGCGTTGGCGGTGAAGGCGTCGCCCCAGCCCTTGATCTGTGTGGCCCACGTGAGCAGGGTGTCGAAGTTGAGCGTGCCGCTGCCGAGTTCGACGCTTCCCGCGCTGCCGTGCGAGATGAGGTGCACCGCTGCGATTTCCTGACGCTGGCCAAGCACCTGGCCGATCTGCTCGACGCCATCGCGATGCGGGTCGAGCAGGAAGATTTCGACCTGGCGCGAGCCGTCGTTGTCGCTCACCAGGTCATCGACCAGCACCTGGTAGTCGGGCACGCGGGGGTCGATGAAGACGATCTCGTGGCTACGCTGCTCGGCGGCCTGCGTGGTGGCAGAAGCGCTGGCGGGCGTGGACGCCGGCTCCAGTAGCCGCACCTCCGCCGGCCCATCCCAATGACCCGGATCGAGCAGCCCGGCAGCCGAATCTGCGGAGAACAGGATGCGCGGCTCCAGCTCCTCCAGCAGCGGGCGCTGGCGAGGCGGCGGGCGGCGGCGCTGGCGCACGCAGGATGCTCCGGGGCGTGCTCAGTAGCTGCGCTTGGGCGGCGCGGCGTCCGGCTTGCCAGCCGACAGGCTGGTCTCCAGCTTCAGGCTCACCGGCTGGACCGGCTTGGGTGGCGTGGCCGGGCTGCCGGCCTGCCTGGCGTTGGTGGTCGGGACCGCCAGCCCGAAGTCGGCCTGGCAGCGCAGCCCCGCGGGAAGGGCCAGATCCGGGTTGGGCAACTCCAGTTGCACGCGGAAGGTGTGGCTGGGCGCATCGATCAGCTTGTTGACCAGGCTCACCCGCGCGCTCACCGCCGCCGCTTCGGGCAGCTGCGGCTGGATGCGGGCGGCGGCCCCCGGGGCGATCTTGCCGTAGAGCGCCGCCGGCACCACCACCTGCACCTTGAGCGGATCGACCTGGGCCACGCGGAACAGCGGCTTGTCCTCCACCCGCTCGCCCAGCGCGACGTAGCGCTCGGCGACCACGCCGTCGAAGGGGCTGCGGATGCTGCGCTGCGCGAGTTGCGCGGCGGCCAGCCCCAGTTCGCGATGGGCGATGCGCTTTTGTTCCTGCGCCTGGACGAGCTTTTGTTCGGCGACTTCGTATTCGGTGCGCGCCTGATCGAGCCCCTGCTGCGAGATGAATTTCTTGTCCAGCAGATCCTGGGCGCGTTCGAGTTTCTGGCGGGCGAAGCCGACGTTGGCCCGCGCGGCCTGCTCGTCAGCCTCGGCCTGGGCGCGGCTGCTGGCCACGCCCACGGCGGCGCGCTCGACCTCGCCGCGCAGCAGCGCCAGAACCTGGCCCTTGACCACCCGGTCGCCGCGCTCGACCAACAGCTCCTGCACCACCCCGATCACCGGCGAGCCCACTTCGGCCACCTGCTGCGGCTCGATCAGACAGCCCAGGGGTTGGGCGGCGTGGAGCGGGCCGGCAGCGGCCAGCGCGAGGAAAGTCAGAGCCTGCAGAGCGGCTCGTGGGAAGTTTTTGTGCATCATGTCGGACTCCAATCCAATGCTGCTACCGTTACCGGCTTCCGATTCGCGGGAGGAGCGGGAATTTCCGGGCTCATTCCCAGCGCCGTCGATCAAGCTCTGACACTCGCCCCGGGAACCTGCCCCTCGCCCCGGCCCTCTCCCCGCAAGCGGGGCGAGGGAGCGAGACTGTTCGATCTCGCCAGCGGAGGGGTAGTCACCCTCTCCCCTCGCGGGCCGGGATGAGGGGCAGCGACGGCGAATGACCGAGCATCGCTCGCCCGTGCTTAGGCTCAACCCGTCCATCCCCACAGCGCCAGGCGCAGCCAGTCGATGAGGCGATGGGTAGCGATCCAGCCCAGGGGCTGGTTGCCGGCCTCGATCTTGGCCACCCCCTGCAAACCGGGGCGCAGGCCGGCGGGCGGGGTATCGAAGGCGGCCTCTACCTCGAAGGTGTTGCGCCCCTCGGTGGTCAGCGCCACCGGGCTGATGCGCTTGACGGTAAAGGCCAGCCGCTCGCCGGGCAGCGCCGAGAGCGCCAGCGTGCCGTGCTGGCCCAGGGCGACGGCGCCGATGTCGCGCTCATCGACCTCGACGATCAGGCGGAAGGCTTCGCGCGGGGCCAGTGTCAGCAACACCTCGCCGCGCTGCACCGGCGCGCCCAGCGACTGGCTCAGATCGCCCTTGATGACCAGCCCATCGATCGGGGCGGTGAGTTGGGTGCGCGCGATCTGCCCGCGGGCGAGCTCCAGCTGCGCGCCGGCCTCGGCGGCGCGCGCCTGGGCCAGCGCATACTGGGTGCGATCGGCGCGCGCCAGGGCGGCCGCCGCACTGTTGTCGTGCTGCGCGAGCTCCGCCTCCCACTTGCGCGCCTGCAGCAGCAGATCCTGCTGGGCGAGCTCGACCAGCAACTGTCCGGCTTCGACTGCATCGCCAGGGCGTACATGGGCGGCGTGCAGATAGCCCTCGGTGGGCGCGGCCAGCACCCGCTGCACCGCCCCTTCCAGACGCGCCGGGGCGCCGATGCGATAGCTCAGCGGGACGAAGGCGAGCAGCAGCGCGCCAGTCAGCCCGGCCAGCGCGGCCAGGCGCCGGGTGCGCTGCGAGCGCCCGGCGAAGGAGGCGCGCAGGCCCTCGGCGGCGCGCGCCGGCCAGGGCTGCTCGGCACGGCGCTTCAGTTCGATCAGCGGGGCGAGCACACAGGCCAGTTGCTCGATCGCGCGCAGTTCCTCGGCGCGCAGTGCGCCCGAGCGCTCGAAGCACAGCGCCCCGATGGGTGTGCCGGCCTCGATCAGCGGCACACTGAGCAGCGTGCCCGGACCCTGGGCGGCGAGTGCGGCATGGGCCTGGACGATGCGCGGGGGGGCCTCGGCGGGCGGCGGATAGGCGATCGAAGCGCCCTGGTCGATGGCTTCCTGCATCGCCCCGGCCAGTGCCTGGATCAGGCCCTGGCGGCGGCCGAACTGGGCGCCGTGGGACAGGGCGATGACATCGAGTGCGCTGCGCGCGCTCAGCCCCAGGCTGACCCGCTCGAAACCCAGGGTGTTGGCCAGTTCGCTCGCCAGCGCGCTGGCCGCCTGGGCCAGGGGCTGGGGCTTGAGCAGCAGCGCCTGCAGCCGCAGCAGCGCGCTGCCGCTGGCCTGGCGGCGCAGCGCACTGGCCCCTTGCAGGGCGCCGGCCAGGGTGGCGGCGGCGCGTTCCAGCTCGCGCAGCAGCGCTTCGTCGGTGTCCGCCGGCCCGGCCTGCACGGCCACCGCCAGCGCGCCCAGGGCGCCTTCGGTGGCGGCCAGCGGCAGCGACAGGATGCGCCCGGGCTGTGCCCCGGCGCTGGCACCCACCGGCGGGGTCAGCGCCAGTGCCCGCCCGCGCTTGAGCGCGGCACGGGCGGCGGCTACCAGCGCAGCACTCGCGCTGGCCGTCCCGGGCCAGTGCGCCGCCTCCTGCAGTGCTGCGCCAGCGCCCAGCAGTACCACCGCTGACTGGACTGCGCTGCCGCGCTCGCAGTAGCCGCGCAGCCAGCGCTGCACCAGCTCCGATTGGTTCGCGCTTTCGCTCATCGTCATCCCTGTGCGGGAATTGCCCTTCGCTCCTGACCCGGGGTCCTGCCACAGGCCGCACCGACTACGAGCCGCGGGGCGCCTCTACAGGCTACAGGGCAGTAACGGCCGCAAACCCCGTGCCTTTGAGGGGAATTCGCCCCCAAGAACCCAATTCGCAGTTCGATCGAATGGGCTGCGTGAGCGAAATCACGCACCCGCGGGTCGGAGAACCCGACCCGCGCAGGGGCGAGCAGCGCGGACAGCACAGCCCGCAAGACGCCGGGCCGGTGTGGCGCCCCAACCCTCAGGCGGAGATTTCTTTCGCCGGGCGCAGCACCGGCAGGCTCTGTGCCATCAACAGCGCACCGAAGTCCGCGGCGGGCAGCGGGCGGCTGTACAGGAAGCCCTGGCACTCGTCGCAGCCCTGCTGCAACAAGTAAGCGAGTTCGACCGCGGTTTCAACGCCTTCGGCAACCACGCGCAACCCGAGACTGTGGGCCATGGCGATGACGGCGGTAACGATCGCGGCGTTGTCCTTGTCGCGCTCGACGCCGCTGACGAAGGAGCGATCGATCTTGATCTCGTCGATCGGGAAGCGCTTCAGGTAGCTGAGCGATGAATAGCCGGTGCCGAAGTCGTCGATGGAAAGGGCCACGCCACTGTCTTTCAGCGCCGCCAGGGTTCTGACGTTGTCTTGCGCGTGCTCCATGATCGCGCTCTCGGTGAGTTCGAGGCAGAGGTGGCGGGCAGCAATCTTGCGCCCGTGCAGCGCGGCCTGGACATTGCGAGCGAGCACGCGCTGCCGGAACTGGTGGCTGGAGACGTTAACCGAGACGCGTGGCGCTTGGCGCCCGGCGGCTTCCCAGGTTCGGACCTGCTGGCAAGCCGTGTTCAGGACCCATTGCCCGAGCGGGATGATGAGGCCTGTCTCCTCGGCCAGCGGAATGAAATCGCCCGGACTGACCATGCCACGCTGCGGGTGACGCCAGCGTACCAAGGCTTCCGCACCGACGAGTCGATTGCTCTTCAGGTCGACTTTGGGCTGGTAGAAGAGCTCCAGTTCGCCGCGCTCGATCGCTCTGCGCAACTCGGTTTCCAGGCTCAGCCGGTCGAGCGACTGGGCGTTGAACTCCTTGGAGAAGTAGCGGTAGCTGTCGCGGCGCTCGCGCTTGGCGTGCCGCATGCTGACCGCCGCCGCTTTCAGAATGGAATCGCGCGCCGTGCCGTCGGCCGGATAAAGAGCGATACCGATACAGCAGGTGACGAACAACTCGTGGCCGCTGATATTGAACGGCGCAGCGACGATATCCAGAATCCGCTGTGCGACGCTACCCGCTTCGGCGCTCTTGGCGAGCGCCGGGAGGAGTACGGTGAATTCGTCGCCGGCCATGCGCGAGAGCAAGGGCTGGGATTCCTGGTCAGTCGTGCGCGCGACGACATCGGTATCTCTCAGCGATTCGTCGAGCCGCTGCGCCACGGCCCGCAGCAGCCGATCGCCGATGCCCGGGCCGAGGGCCTCGTTGATCTGCTTGAAGCGATCCAGTCCGATCTGGAGCACGGCGCCGGTGGTGCCGTAACGCTTCGAGAACCGGATCGTCCAATCCAGACGATCGAGGAAGCGCTCGCGGTTCGGCAGACCGGTGAGGCCGTCGAAATATGCAAGTTGATCCTGGTAGGCCTTGGCCGCCAGCGTGTTGCGCAGCCGCAGGACCAGTTCGCTCGAGTCCACCGGCTTGGCGAGGAAGTCTGTCGCGCCGAGCTTCAGGGCCTCGAGTTTGGTGACGGCATCCGCCGCCGCGGTGAGCATGATGACGGGTATGCGCTTGAGGATCTTGTCCTTCTGCATTCTCGCCAGGATTTCGAAACCGGACACCTGGGGCATCACCAGGTCAAGCAGGACCACATCGGGCCGCTCGTTGTAGAGCAGGTCGAACGCTTCGCTGGCGCAACTGGTCGACAGGAAATTGGTGTATCCGACTTCCTCGAGGAACGCCTGGAGCATCTCGACGCTGATCTCCTCGTCGTCCACCAGCATGATCTTGGCCGACTTGCTCGATTCACGCTCCGCCTCAGCTTCAGGAATGGCAAGGGCTGCCTCGACCGCTTGGTGCAAATCGCTGGCGTCGTACGCGCCAGCGGCCGGAAGTAGCTGTGGAATCGGATTCAAGAGGTCGTTCATCTTCGCGTGTCCTGGGCGATCTGTGCTGGGGCTGCCCGCATGGGTCTGCGGCACGCCTCTACGGTCATATCGGTCGGCGATCCACCGCACCCTGTATACGGTACGGCCTGCCGCTTACTTAACGTGCCCGTCTGGCGGCGCACGGCAAGAGGCGCGCGCCGCGACGCCTTCGATCAATGGGTACCGGCCGCGGGCGAGCAATCCTCAGGTACCACCATGCGCCGGACGATCCCGCGCAACTGACCCACGACCAAGGCGGCCTGCTCGAAATCCCCGGCCTTGGCGTGTTGCTCCAGCCTTGCGGCCGGATCGGTGAAGGCGTCGTAGCCCACGGTGCCGCCGGCGCCCTTCAGCCAATGTGCGAAGCGCGCAAGTTCCGCCGCGTCCTGCGCCGTCCAGGCCTGCTCCATCACCGCCATCTGCTCGCCGATCCGCTGGCTGAACTTGATCACCGTCGAGCGGAAGCGCGGATGCGTTGCGAAACGCGAGACCACTGGTGCATCCGCTTCCGTATCCAGCGAATGCGTGGCGACCGGAGGAGCGGCGACCGAGATGGCGTGGCGGTGCTCGTGTAGATCGGCCGAGGGACGCTTGGCCTCAGCAGGCACCGCGATCCGCCTGGCACCGAGGATCTCGGCCAGTGCGGCGACGAGCCGATCGATATCGATGGGCTTGGTCAGGTAGCCCGAGCAGCCGACGGCCATGACCTCGCGCTCGAAGCCCTTCATCGCGTTGGCCGTCAGGGCGACAATCGGCACATCGAGCCCCGCCTCGCGCAATCTGCGCGTGGCTTCGAAGCCGTCCATCACCGGCATCTGCATGTCCATGAGGATCACACCGAAGTCCTGGGTGCTTGCCTTGTCTACCGCCACGGCCCCATTCTCGGCCTCGATGATCCGCAGCCCATGTTCCTGCAGCACCAGCGCAACCAGTTCGCGGTTCTCCGGCCCGTCATCGACCACCAGTACGGTTGCCGGCGGGAACTGCCAGCGCGCGCCGGCGTCGACATCGGCCGCCGTTTCAGGCTCCTCGATCTCGCCGGGCTGCAGCAGGCGCACCCCTTCGAGCGGACCAGTGTCCAGCGTCACGGTGAAGACACTGCCCTCACCCGGCGTGCTGCTTACCGCAATGTCGCCGCCCAGCGCCTGGGCGAAGCGGCGGCTGATCGCCAGCCCGAGACCGGTGCCGCCGAAGCGCCGGCTGATCGACGCGTCGGCCTGACTGAACGCTTCGAAGAGCTTGCCCTGTTGCTCCGGCGGAATCCCGATGCCGCTGTCGATCACCTCGATCGCCAGCCGGGGCGCGCCCGGGCCGTCGTCCAGCCGCATCACCACCCGCACGCCGCCGCGCTCGGTAAACTTGATGGCGTTGCCGACCAGGTTGGTGACGATCTGGCGCAGCCGTGCTGGATCGGAGCGAATCGTTGCGGGAATCGGTCCGGCGGCCTCGACGGCGAGAGCGAGGTTCTTCTCCTTCGCCTTGACTGACAGCACGCGTGCCACCTCCCGGCAGATCGCATGCGGCGCGCAGTCGATGTGCTCGACCTCGATTCGGCCGGCCTCGATCTTGGACAGGTCGAGGATGTCGTTGATCAAGTTCAGCAGGAACTTGCCACTGGAATGGATGGTGTCGAGGTGGCTGCGGGCCTCGGCCTCGCTTTTCACGTAACCGCGCTTGAGCAGATCGGCGAAGCCGAGGATGGCGTTCATCGGCGTGCGGATCTCGTGGCTCATGTTGGCCAGGAACTCGCTCTTGGCGTGATTGGCTGCCTCGGCCTGGGCTCGTGCCTGCCGCAGTTCAAGCTCGTTCTGCTGGAGTTGCGTGACGTCCTCCAGGCTGACCAGTACCCCACCCGGCCGGCCGCTGCTTCCGAGCACCGGCGAGCAATTGACGATGAACGCGCGGACAGTCGAGGACGCATCGCGGATGTGCAACAGTGCGTTGCGCTGAATCGAGCCGTCGCGCAGCGCGGTTACCCACGGCAGTTCGTCCGGCGCCGAAGCGGACCCCGCGGGGCTCAACCAGGGCAGGTTCGACGCCTTGCCGCCAACCAGCGCTTCCGGCGACTGCCCGAGCATGGTCGAGAATGCGTGGTTGGCCAGCACGATCTGCTGCTTGCGGTCGATCACCAGCAGCCCTTCCGCCAAGGTATCGAGGGCGGCCCGAACGCGCGCCGGCACCGCTTGCGACGGGTCGAGATAGCGCAACACCTTCGACAGGTACAGATAGAAGGCGACGAAGCCCGACACGGCGAGGAAGGCGACGAGGAGGAACAGCGGGCTTTCAAGAATGCCGCGCAGGCCGGCCGCAGTGAGCGGACGGTAGCGCAACTCGAGTTGTCCCCAGCGCGCGGCACCGGCGCGGATCGGCACCTTGAGCTGGGTGTCGGTCGAGAGTTCCTCGGCGCTCAGCGCCCACTGACTTTCGTGATCGCCGACGCGCACCGGGAGGGTGCCGTCGTCGCGACGCAGGCCCGCCGACAGCATGTCCGGGTTGCGACTGACGATGAGTCCGAGCATGGACTCGATCTGCTCGGCCTGGTCGGCTGCGATCAGCGCCATGGTGCTCGCAGCGATGCCCTCCGCCAGAGCGATACGCCCATCGCGCAAGGCGCCCACGCGGTCCGGGATCAATCCCAGCACGGCCGCGACGAGCAGGATGCTGGCCACCAGCGCCGTCAGGCCGAAAGAGATGTGGGTTTTTGTGTTCAGGAGCCGCATCGTTACCTCCCGGGGGCTGCTTTGCTGGCGCCGTCGCGATCGCCGGGCTCGTCGGGCCCGGGCGGTTCGTCGGCTGTGCCATCGTCGCTGATCATCGACTCGAGCGACTCGTCGTCATCGTCGTCGTCCGTATCCCGCTGCCTGGCAAGTACCGGGAACGGATCCAGAACACGCCAGGCCGGCATCGACGAGAGCAAGGTGCTCAGCAGCACCCCGCCGCGCACCAGCCAGGCCACGTAGCCGACCGAAAGCCCGCTGCTCACCGCCACGGCGGAGCTCAAGGCGAATTTCTCGATCGTCGTGCCTTGCCGTACGTTTTCGCGCAGCTCGTCCAGATCGCGGGAGAGCGTTGCGGCCCTGGCCTCAGCGTTCGATCCGGCTTGAGCGAACGCCGACAGATTGTGCAATTCGCCGGCCGGGTTGGCGCTGACCTCGGCGAACTGCGGCAACTCCGCGGCCATCCACGCCGGCACGACCGCAATGCGAGAAGCGCCCGAATTCGCCGGCTGGCGTGTGCTCTGGGCGGCATCATTGGGCAGCGACGCCCTTGCGCCCGACCCGGGGGCGCGGTCGGTCGAAAGAGGATCCATTCCGGGAAGCGGCAACGTCAGGGCGGCTTCCATCGCCGCATCCGTCTCTGCCTGGGCGCCGGTGGCGTTGCCGTTCTCAGACGACTCGGACGTTCGCGGCAGCGCCGGTTCAGCGATGACACCGCCGATCGGCTCAAGTGCTAACTCCGCGGGGTCGGGGGAACCGGATCCCTGGGCGCCGCCGCCGGTCCGGGCGTCGACGCCAGGCTGCACGGCACCGATGGATCTAGTTCCTGTCGTCGGAAGCGATTCGCCGTCGTTGACGCGTGCCGTGAGCGTCACGTCGGCGCTGTAACCGGGGCTCGGGACGAACGTGATCGCAGCCAGCAGTGAATTCACATCCGCGACCGCTCCGCTGGCAGACCAGGTGCCGGTGACGGCGGCGTAGCTCGACGTCACCGCGCCGGAAGCCCCTGTGCTCAGCGTGCCGGCGGCCGGGTCGGACAAGGTAAGCGTTACCGCCACGCTTGCGCTGTCCGGGTCCGCGACGACGATGTCGGCGAGATCGAGCGCCGTGTTCGGCAGATAGGTCTGGGCACCACCCAGTCCCTGCAACCGTGGCGCATCCGCAATCGGCGCAAGACTCAGACCGACCGTGGCAGGCACGCTGACCGCGCCCTCGCCATCGGTCGCTTCGTACAGGAGTGCTGCGCTGCCGCTCCAGTCCGGTCGACGGCCGGAAGTAGAGCGTGAGCGCGTTGTTGGTGGCCGAGTAGGGAACGCCAGCAGCAGCTGGAAGGCTGGCATCTGCGTCAAGGTAGAGCTTGCCGCCCGCAGTGGGCAGGGCGAGGAGGCGGAAGCTGGCGATAGCGCCGTCAATGTCCGCACCGCCAAGCGTTATCGCGAGGGTTCGATCTTCGAACCCGCTTGCGTTCGCGCTATCCGCGCTCGGCAGGTCGTTGGCGCCGGCGATCGTGATGCTCACCACCTGGGTCGAGCCGTCAGCACTGGTGACGACGAAACTGTCCGTCATTGACTGGCCGCCCCCAAGGGCTTGAACTGCGGCGCGCGCGTTGTCGAGCGCATAGCTCCAGTCCCCGTTTGCCGCGATCGATAGACTGCCGTAGCCGTTGGCCGACGCCGCACCGGACTGCGCAACGAATCTCGCCTGGCCGGCGTCGGGGTCGCTGATGGTGAGCGTGCCGCTGGCGGCAAGAACGCCATCCTCGCTCACGACGCCGCTGGTGACACCGCCGATCACCGCTGCATCGTTCACCGCGGTGACATTCACGGTCAGGGTGTTGGGCGTGGCGTTGACATCGATGCCGCCGTTGGCGGTGCCGCCGCCGTCCTGCACCTGGAAGGTAAAGGAGGCGTAGCCGGTGCCATTGGCATCGGCCGCCGGCGTGAATGCCAGCCGGCCGGCGATGATGTCCGCGACCGTGACGGTCTGTCCCGCGCTGACCGCCGCGCCGTTGTTGGTGAGCGTGCCGGCGCCAGGAAGCGTGCTGATGAGAACCGCGGTGAGCGCATTGGCCGGACTGTCGTTCGGATCGGTGAAGCCGAAGTCGGCGGCGGCGAAGGTGTAGGCCGTGTCCTCGAAGGTGGTGACGGTGTTGTCCGCGCCCGCGGGCGCGCCGTTCACCGAAGTCACCGTGATGCCGGCGCTGGTCACGCCCGCCGAGAAGGCGCTCGTGCCGCCGTTGGAGGTAGTGTCGGCCGTGCTCCCGGCCGTGCCGCTTGTCTGATCCCAGGCGCGGAAGGTGAGACCGCCGGCGAGGGTGCCATTCCAGTTGGCGTTGGGCACGAAGCGCACCGAGGTGTTGGCATCGGCCGCGAGCAGTCGGGCCGTGCCAACGTCGAGTGTGCCGAAGGCATTCCATGCCGCGCCGCCGTCGGTGGTGTACTGCCAAGTGCCGTTGGCATTGTTCACCGCGGTCACCGCGATGCCCGACAGCGCCGCGCTGTCCGCATCGCTCACCTGGCCCGCAATCAGCGCCGCGACCAGCGTGCCATCGTCGCTCGCCGGGTCCTCGCCGATCACGTTCAGATTGTTCGCCCCACCAAGGAGCGGCGCGTCGTTGACCGCGGTGACGTTCACGGTCAGCGTGTTTGGCGAGGCGTCGAGGTCGATGCCGCCATTGGCTGTGCCGCCGTCGTCCTGCACCTGGAAGCTGAAGCTGGCGTAGCCGGTGCCAGTGGCATCGGCTGCCGGCGTGAACACCAGCCGGCCGGCATTGAGGTCTGCGACCGACACGCTCTGGCCCGCGCTCAGCGCCGCGCCGTTGACGCTGAGCGTGCCCGCCCCCGGCAGGGTGTCGATGCGCACCGCGCTGAACGCGTTGGTCGGGCTGTCGGCTGCATCGCTGAAGCCGAAGTCGGCGGCGCTGAAGATGTACGCCGTGTCCTCGATGGCGGTGACCGTGCTGTCCGTGCCTGCCGGCGCGTCGTTCACCGCGCTGACGTTCACCGTCAGCGTGTTGGGCGAGGCGTCGAGGTCGGTGCCGCCGTTCGCGCTACCACCATCGTCCTGCACCTGGAAGGTGAAGCTGGCGTAGCCGGTGCCGCTGGCATCCGCTGCGGGCGCAAAGACCAGCCGGCCGGCATTGATGTCGGCCACCGACACGCTCTGGCCTGAGCTGACTGCCGCGCCGTTGTTCGTGAGCGTGCCGGCTGCAGGCAGCGTGCCGATGCGCACCACGCTGAAGTTGTTGGCCGGGCTGTCGGCCGCATCGCTGAAACCGAAGTCGGCGGCGCTGAAGACGTAGGCCGTGTCCTCGGTGGTGGTGACGGTGTTGTCCGCACCCGCCGGCGCGTCGTTGACCGCGCTGACGTTCACGGTCAGCGTGTGGGGCGAGGCGTCGAGGTCGATGCCGCCATTGGCCGTGCCGCCGTCGTCCTGCACCTGGAAGCTGAAGCTGGCGTAGCCGGTGCCGCTGGCATCGGCTGCGGGCGTGAACACCAGCCGACCGGCGTTGATGTCTGCGACCGACACGCTCTGGCCTGAGCTGACTGCCGCGCCGTTGTTGCTCAGCGTGCCGGCTGCGGGCAGTGTGCCGATGCGCACCGCGCTGAAGTTGTGGGGCGGGCTGTCGGCCACATCGCTGAAGCCGAAATCAGCAGCGCTGAAGGTGTAGGCCGTGTCCTCGTTGGTGCTGACGGTACGGTCGGTGCCGGCAGGTGCGTCGTTGACTGCAACGACCGTGATGCCCGCGCTGGCCGTGGCCGCGGAGAACGCGCTCGTGCCGCCGTTCACGCTGGTGTCGGCCGTGCTGCCGGCCGTGCCGCTGCTGCGGTCCCAGGCGCGAAAGGTGATGCCGCCGGCGACGCTGCCGTTCCAGTCGGGATTGGGTACGAAGCGTACCGAGGTCGCGGCATCGGCCGCCAGCAAGACCGCGCTGCTTGCCGTGGGGGTGCCGAACGGGGTCCAGGCCGCGCCGCCGTTGGTGGTGTACCGCCAGCTGCCGTTCGTGTTGTTCACCGCGGTCACCGCGATGCCTGACAACGCCGCAGTGTCAACGTCCGCCGCCCAGCTGGCGATCAGCGCCGAGACCAGCGTGCCGTTGTTGCTTGCCGGGTCTTCGTTGATGGCGTTGAGGTTGTTCGCACCGGTCAGCACCGGTGCGTCGTTCTGCGCGGTGATGTTCACCGCCATCGTGTGGGGCGAGGCGTCGAGGTCGATGCCGCCATTGGCCGTGCCGCCGTCGTCCTGCACCTGGAAGCTGAAGCTGGCGTAGCCGGTGCCAGTGGCATCGGCTGCCGGCGTGAACACCAGCCGGCCGGCAGCGATGTCTGCGACCGACACGCTCTGGCCTGAGCTGAATGCCGCGCCGTTGTTCGTGAGCGTGCCGGCTGCAGGCAGCGTGCCGATGCGCACCACGCTGAAGTTGTTGGCCGGGCTGTCGGCCGCATCGCTGAAACCGAAGTCGGCGGCGCTGAAGATGTAGGCCGTGTCCTCGGTGGTGGTGACGGTGTTGTCCGCACCCGCCGGCGCGTCGTTGACCGCGCTGACGTTCACGGTCAGCGTGTGGGGCGAGGCGTCGAGGTCGATGCCGCCATTGGCCGTGCCGCCGTCGTCCTGCACCTGGAAGGTGAAGCTGGCGTAGCCGGTGCCGCTGGCATCGGCTGCGGGCGCAAAGACCAGCCGGCCGGCATTGATGTCAGCCACCGACACGCTCTGGCCCACGCTCAGCGCCGCGCCGTCATTCGTCAGCGTGCCGGCTGAGGGCAGCGTGCCGATGCGCAGCGCAGCGAAGGTGTGGGCCGGGCTGTCGGCCGCATCGCTGAAACCGAAGTCGGCAGCGCTGAAGGTGTAGGCCGTGTCCTCGATGGTGCTGACCGTGTTGTTCGTGCCTGCCGGCGCGTCGTTGACCGCATCGACCGTGATGCTGGCGTTGAAGCTGGCCAGCGAGAAAGCGCTGCTGCTGCCGCCGGCCGTGGCATCGGCGGTCGCGCCGGCGACGCCGCTGGTCTGGTCCCAGGCCTTGAACCTCAGGCCGCCCGCGACGCTGCCGTTCCAGTCGGCATTGGAGACGAAGCGCACCGAGGTGCCGGCATCGGCGGCGAGCAGGAGCGCGCTGCCCGTCGACGGGGTGCCGAATGCAAGCCAGGTGCCGCCGCCATCGGTGGTGTATTGCCAACTGCCGTTGGCGTTATCGACGGCGGTCACCGCGATGCCCGACAGCGCCGCGCTGTCGGCATCCGCCACCCAACCGTCGATCAGCGCCGACACCAGGGTGCCGTCGTTGCCCAGGGCGTCTTCGCTGACCGTGACGAGGTCGTTTGCCCCTGACAGCACGGGGGCATCGTTGACACCGTTGACCGTGATCGCGACCGTGCCGGAACCCGTGCCGCCGGCCGTGCTGGCGACGCCGTAGGTGAAGCCGTTGACCGCCGTCGCGCCCAGCGGCAACGCGTCGAAGGCGCCGTTCGGGTCGTAGGCAAAGCTCCCGTTGGCATTCATCGTGAGCCGCGCGCCCGAGGCCAACGTCACGGTGTTGCCGACTGCCGCCGCGCTGCCATTCACGGCGGTCACCGAGAGCGTGCCCATGGCAGGGTCGGAGTCATTACCGAGCACGGAAGGCGCGCTGAGGATCGCAGCTCCAGGCGTCGCGAAGCTGTCGCCGACGATGATCAGCGCAGTCGGCGCGTTGACCGTAAGGGCGACGGCATCGCTGTCGCTGCGCGCCCCGCCCGACCCGGTGTTGCCGAGATCGTTGCTTTGCACCGAGATCGTCGCTGCACCGCTGAAGTTGGTGGTGGGCGTGAAGCGCAGGCCGTCCAGCGCGGTGTTGATGTCGGCGAGCGAGCCGGTGAAGGTCATCGCCGCCGCGCCGTTGCCTCCGCTGGTAAATGTCAATCCGGCGACGCCGGAAAGTGCCAAGGTGCCATTCGTCGCGCCGAGTGCAACCTGGATGCTGGCGCTTCCGGCGTCGGCGTCGGCCAGCGCGATGCGGTTGCCGTTCGGCGTCGAGAACACCAGCGGCGTGTTGTAGGCCGTCGCCTGCGCCGCGGGCACGGTATTGACCGGCGCGTCGTTGACCGCGCTGACATTCACGGTGAGTGTGTTGGGTGTCGGGTCGAGGTTGACGCCCCCGTTGGCGGTGCCGCCGTTGTCGCGCACCCGGAAGGTGAAGCTGGCATAGCCGGTTCCGCTGGCATTCGCCGCCGGGGTGTACTTGAGCTTGCCGGCATTGATGTCGGCAAGCACGATGGTCTGGCCCACGCTCACCGCCGCGCCGTTGTTGCTCAGCGTGCCCGCCCCCGGCAGGGTGCTGATGCGCACGGCGTCGAGGTTGTTGACCGGGCTGTCGTTCGGGTCGCTGAAACCGAAGTCGGCGGCGCTGAAGGTGTAGGCCGTGTCCTCGTTGGTGCTGACGGTGTTGTTGGTGCCGGCCGGTGCGTCGTTGACTGCGATGACCGTGATGCCGGCGCTGGCCGTGGCCGCGGAGAACGCGCTCGTGCCGCCATTGAGGGCGGTGTCCGCCGTACCCCCTGCGACTCCGCTGGTCTGGTCCCAGGCGCGGAAGGTGAGGCCGTCGGCGAGGGTGCCATTCCAGTTGGGGTTGGGCACGAAGCGCACCGAGGTGTTGGCATCGGCCGCGAGCAGTCGGGCCGTGCCAGCGTCGAGTGTGCCGAAGGCATTCCATGCCGCGCCGCCGTTGGTGGTGTACTGCCAAGTGCCGTTGGCATTGTCTACCGCGGTCACCGCGATACCCGACAGAGCGCCGGCGTCGGCGTCGGCGTCACTCAGCTTCCCGAAAATCAGCGCCGAGATCAGCGTGCCGCTGTTGCTCGCCGGGTCTTCGTTGATCGTGTTCAGGTTGTTCGCCCCGGTCAGTAGCGGGGCGTCGTTGACCGCGGTGACGTTCACCGTCAGGGTGTTGGGCGTGACGTCGAGATTGATGCCGCCGTTGATCGTGCCGCCACCGTCCTGCACCTGGAAGGTGAACGAAGCGTAGCCGGTCCCGCTGGCATTGGTCGCCGGCGTGAATACCAGTCGGCCGGCGTTGATGTCGGTGAGGGTAATGGTCTCCCCGGTGCTCACCGCCGCGCCGTTGTTGCGGAGCGTGCCCGCCCCGGGCACCGTGCTGATGCGCACTGCGGTGAGCGCGTTGGCCGGACTATCGTTCGGATCAGTGAAGCCGAAGTCCGCCGCGCCGAAGGTGTAGGCCGTGTCCTCAGAGGTGGTGATGGTGTTGTTGGTGCCCGAGGGGGCATCGTTCACCGCGGTGACATTTACGGTCAGGGTGTTGGGCGTGGCGTTGACATCGATGCCGCCGTTGGCGGTGCCGCCGCCGTCCTGCACCTGGAAGGCGAACGAGGCGTAGCCCGCACCGTTGGCATCGGCCGCCGGGTTGAACTTCAGTCTGCCAGCATTGATGTCGGCGACCACGATGGTCTGTCCCGGGCTGACCGCCACGCCGTTGTTGGTGAGCGTGCCCGCGCCGGGCAGCGTGCTGATGCGCACCGCGTTCAGGGTGTTGGCCGGAGTATCGTTTGGATCGCTGAAGCCGAAGTCCGCCGCGCTGAAGGTGTAGGCGGTATCCTCGTTGGTGGTGACGGTGTTGTTGGTGCCGGCTGGTGCATCGTTAACTGAAGTCACCGTGATGCTGGCGCTGGCCGTAGCCGTGGAGAACGCGCTCGTGCCGCCGTTGAGGGTGGTGTCCGCCGCGCCCCCTGCGACTCCGCTGGTCTGGTCCCAGGCGCGGAAGGTGAGGCCGCCGGCGAGGGTGCCATTCCAGTTGGGGTTGGGCACGAAGCGCACCGAGGTGTTGGCATCGGCCGCCAGCAGTCGGGCCGTGCCAGCGTCGAGTGTGCCGAAGGCATTCCATGCCGCGCCGCCGTTGGTGGTGTACTGCCAATTGCCGTTGGCATTGTTTACCGCGGTCACCGCGATGCCCGACAGAGCGCCGGCGTCGGCGTCACTCAGCTTCCCGGAAATCAGCGCCGAGACCAGCGTGCCGCTGTTGCTCGCCGGGTCTTCGTTGATCGTGTTCAGGTTGCTCGCCCCGGTCAGTAGCGGGGCGTCGTTGACGCCGGTGCCGGTCATCGCTTTGCTGCCGGTGACGGGCGCGGCGACGCCGTCGTTGACGCTGGTGGCAATGCTGAAGTTGCTGTTGAAGTTCAGCGCCGGGGTGAACGTCAGTCCGGCCAGCAAGCTGTTGACGTTGGCAATCGCGCCGCTCGCGCGCCAAACGCCGGCGCTGAAGGTCGAGGTCACCGTCCCAGAGGTGCCGGTGTTGAGACTCCCCGCGGCGGCGTTCGATAGCGTCAGGGTGGCGGTGACGCTGGCGCTGTCGATGTCGCTCACTACGACGTCGGTGAGGTTCAGCGCAGTGTCTTCGGTGTAGGTCTCCGCGGCACTCAGGTTTATTGCGGTGGGCGCTACGTCCAGCGTATAGGACACTACCAGTCGTGGCGGGGTCACACCCTCGCTGCTGTTGTAAGTCACCGTCGTCGCACCCAGTTCCGCACTGCCGAGAAGGATGCCGTAGTTGGCCGCGGCGCCGGTTTGCCAGGCTCGGACCAGGTTCGTCAGGTCCCAACTGTGCGTTCCTGCACCAGGCAGCGGCAGGGTGGCCCAGGTGGCGGCCGGCGTCGGGTCGACACTGGCGCCGTTGATGTTGGTCCACGCGGTGCCGGGCAGTCGGCTGTTCCAGTTGGCGGCGCTGGTGCCGCCATTGCCTTCCACCCAGGCCTCGGTCAGCCGGTAGACGTCGATCTTGAAAGGCGACGCATTGGCTGTCGCCTGCAGTTGCAAGGTGGCCCCGGTGACGGTTGCCCCCACGGGGATCGCACTCAGGTCGAACTGCAGCAGGGCGCGGCCGTTGCCCAGGTTGGCCCCCGAACGATCGACGACCAGGCTGGTCGAGGTGCCGAAGTTGCTCGCGCTCCCGCTGTTGATGTAGGTGTCTTGCGCGGCGGTGATCTGCAGCGGCTCGATCACGTCGGTCACCGTCACCGCAATGGCCTGCGTGTCGGTGAGCGCGCCGTCACTGACCTGCACGATCACGTCGTAGACGTTGTTGGCTCCGGCGTCGGTGGGCGCTTCGTAGTTCGGTGCCGCCACGAAGCTCAGCGCTCCGGTGCCGGCGACGATCGTGAACTTGGCTGCGTCCACGCCGCCGCTGATCGAGTAGCTGAGCGTCTGCGCCGGCAGATCGGCATCGGTGGCCGTGACCGTGGTAACGGCGGTGCTGTTCTCGGCCAGATTGACGCCGGCAGTGGCGCCGCCGCCATTGCTGGTGATGAGGGGTTCGAATTGCGACCCAGGTGCGACGTCGACATAGCTGCCGGCGATGCGGATTTCGTCCAGCGAAGCGTTATGCGGCAGAGTTTGGCCCCCGGCCAGTTCAATCCGCGTGAATGTGCCCAGGTCGAGGTTATTCTTGCTGACGTTGAACGCCGATTCCGGGCCGGACAGCCCCGGGGTGGGGTTGACGTAGAGGGTCATGTTGTCGGCGCCGGCCGTGAAGTCCATCTTCAGCGTCAGCAGGTAGGTCTGACCCACCAGCGGCGTAATGCCGCTGACCACCATCCGCCCGCCGCCTCCAGCCTGCTCCAGCACGAACTGGCTGCCGTTGGTGCCGATGAAGGCGCGTGTGGCCGACGGACTGCCGAATTGCAGGCCGACGTAGTCGCCCGGTAGGATCGACGCAGGCCGGATCAGGAAGCTGAGCCAGGTGGTACTTGCCGCCACACCCAGGCTGGTTGACAGATCACGGGTCTGGACGACGGATCCGACAAACAAAGGTATCGTCAATTGTGCGGTACCACCACTGACCGGCATGTCATCAGCGGGGTTCTGCAGCCCGCTGGCTGCAACTGTGGTACTGCTGCCGACGCTGCTCCAGCCCGACGCCCAGCCGATGCCGCCGTTCGCGCCGTTGAAACTGCCCGCGGGGTAAGCGAACGGCTCGTAGCCGATCAACGTGTATTCGTAGGCACCGATATCGGTCGCGCCGAGGCGGGCGCCGCCGCGTTGGTCGGTCGTCGGTGCACCCGTGGCTGTCCCCGCGTTGATGGCGGCGCTGCCAGCAAGCAGGGCGTGGGTCTTGGTGCTTCCGCCGTTGTATTGCAGCGCGCCGAGGTTTGGATCGATGGGGGTGCCGACCGTGCCGCGCAGGTCGCCGGCACCGGCAAGGCCGGCCGTGCCGTCGCTGTCGAGGTTGTTGTCGGCCGAGCTCAGGACGGTATTCGAATTGGCTCCGGCGGGGTTGTACAGGATGGTGTTCTTGAGCGTCGCGCTGCCCCCACCCTGGACGTGAATGCCGTCTGCACCCGCAATGGACGAGTTAAATGCAATGGTCGAGTTGGTGATCGTCATCGACCGGTTCGTGTAGATGCCACCCCCGTCTCCGGCGGCGGTGTTGCCGCTCACCGTGACGTTGACGAGCGAGAGTGCTGCCCCAGAGCCGCCGTTGTAAATGCCCGCGCCGTCCCTGCCCGCCGAATTGCCGCTGATCGTGACCCGGTCCAGCACCATCACACCGCGGTCGTTGTAGAGGCCACCGCCCCAGTTGACGGCTGCGTTGTTGCTGAATGTCGTGTCGGTGGCCGTGAGCGTGCCGAAGTTGTAGAGTCCGGCACCCGTACCGGCACTGTTGGCGGTAATGATGACCCGCGACAACGCCAAGGTCGCGCCGGAATCCACGTACACACCGCCGCCAGAGCCGTTGGCCGCCGTCAGGCCGCCGCGTATCGTGAGGTCGGTCAGGATTGCGTTGACGCCCGATTGCACATGAAACACGCGATCGAGCGCGTTGCCGTCGACGATGGTCGAAGCGGCGCCCGCTCCGGTGATGGTGAGATCGCCGGTGATATCCAGATCCCCGGTGCTTGCTGCATCCTCGCTAGCCCCGGTTCGCGACAGGGTGTACGTGCCGGCCGCCAGCGAAATCGCGTCCGCGCCTGCAGTGTTGTTGGTGGCGATGATCGCTTCGCGCAGCGAGATCAGGCCGTCCGCGCCCTTGTTGGCCAGCAGTGCGGCGATCGAGGTGGTGGCGCCGTCCGCCACGTCGTTGGTCGTGGTGACGACCAGCGTACCGCTGGAGAACTTGACCACGAACGCGTCGTAGCTGCCGTTTTGCGTGGTGTCGTAGGCGCCACCGGTGGTCTGCTGGAAGTTCGACGATGCCGTATAGCCTGCGACATAGATGTTGTCCGAGCCGTCGCGCGCGATCGCATAGCCCACATCGTCGCCACTGCCGCCGAGATACGTCGAGTACACGAGGTTGTTGCCGGTCGAGCTCAGCGTTGCGTAGAACGCGTCGTTGGTGCCGCCCGCGGAGGTTGACTGGAGCGCATCCGCCGTCGTCGGCATCGACCCGGAGGTGTAGCCTGTGACGTGCGCTCGGCCGAGCGAGTCAACCGCGATTCCGGGCGCCGTCTCGGTGCCCGCGCCGCCGAGATAGGTGGAGTAGATCAGCGAGGCGTTGCCCGAGAGCGTGGGGTCGACCTTCACGACGATTGCATCCCAGGTGCCGCCGCCGTAGGTTGCGTCGTAGGCGTTCTTGGTGATGAATCCACTGCCCGCCGACCCGCTCAGGTACACCTTGCCCGCCGCATCGAGGGCGATCGCGCTGGCGCTGTCGTTGCCGCCACCCCCGATGTAGGTCGAGTAGGTGAGGCCGTTGCCTGCAGCGTTGAACACCGTGAGGAAAGCGTCATCGCCGCCGTTGTAGGCAGCGTCGTACGCGCTCGCGGTGGTGGGCAGGTTGCTGGAATTCGTGTAGCCGGAGACGTACGCCTTGCCGGATGCATCGACCGCTACGGCGAGCCCATGGTCGTCGGCAGTGCCGCCCAGGTAGGTGCCGAAGAGGCGCGATGCTGCGCCGCTTAGCGTCGGATCGAACTTGACAAGGAAGGCATCCGTTGCGCCACTGAGTGCGGTGTCGTACGCGCCGGCGGAGGCGATGTTACTGCCGGAGTTGGTGTCCCCGGCAACATAGGCTCTACCGGCGGCATCGACCGCGATGCCGTACGCAATATCGCCGTTGCCGGTGCCCCCGTAGTAGGTGGAGTAGGAGAGCGCGGAGCCGCTCGCATTGAGCTTGAGGAAGAACGCGTCCTGGGCGCCGCTCAGCGTACCCTGATATGCGTTGAGCGTCGGCAGGTTGGACGATGTCGTGGAGCCGGTGACATAGGCGTTCCCCGCGGCATCCAGCGCAATGCCCCAGGCGACGTCGTTCCCCGAGCCGCCGATGAACGTCGAGTAGACGAGCCCTGTGCCACTGGCATTGAGCTTGGTGACGAAGACGTCGCTGCCGGTGCTCTTGGCGGTGTCGTAGGCCCCGGCTGTGGTCGGAAAGGCGGCGGAGGCCGTTTCCCCGGTCAGGTAGGCGTTCCCTGCGGCGTCGACCGCGATGCCTTGCGCCTTGTCCACGCCGGTCCCGCCGAGGAAGCTGCCGTAGACGAGCACCGGGTCGATGACCAGGTTCCGGCTCGCGTCGTAGGTGCCGACCTCGAAGCCGACCGTGCCGTCGGCGTGGATCACGTAGCAGCTCGCGACGGCTTCGCGGCCGTGCGGGCCTTCCTGATAGGACACCGGTGCGTCGAAGCGGATCTGGTCGCCCTGTTCGTTCAGGGTGAGCAGCAGGTCGCCGTCGGGCGCGATCTCGGTCCTGAAGACGCCCTCGAAGGCCAGCCGGATCGAGTTCGCGTCCGCGCCGGCGCCGACCAGGAAGTCGTATTCGAGCTGGCGCTGATTGCCGTAATAGCGCAGGTCGATGCCGTCGTAGACATCGTGGTAACGGACCGATGCGAAGTTGGCGATATCGGTGTGCCAGTCGCTCTGGTCGCCAACCAAGTAGTTGCTGCGCGAGGCGAGCGCCTCCTCGCCCTGCGCCGACGGGTCGGCAGCGGCATCGACGAGTTTGAGCCGAACCACATGGCCGCGGTCCGCGCCCTTGAGGTCCAGAACTGCTTCCCCACTGGCCAGGAAGAGGCCATAGCCACTGCCCCGCGCCACGAAGTCGACTTGCGCGTCGGTCTGCCCTTCGTTGCGTTCGAACGCGAGCGGCAACGAGGTGACGTCCGCTTGAACGGCGCTGAATGTCGGTGCCGCGGCAGCGGGTTCGATCATCCGCACCTCCGCCTGCCCGTCCCAATGACCGGATCGAGCAGTCCGGCGGCGGCGTCCGCCGAGAACAGGATGCGCGGCTCCAGCTCCTCCAGCAGCGGGCGCTGGCGAGGCGGCGGGCGGCGGCGCTGGCGCACGAAGGATGCTCCGGGGCGTGCTCAGAAGCTGCGCTTGGGCGGCGCGGCGACCGGCTTGCCGGCCGACAGGCTGGTCTCCAGCTTCAGGCTCACCGGCTGGATCGGCTTGGGTGTCGGGGCCGGGGTGCCGGCCTGCCTGGCGTTGGTGGTCGGGACCGCCAGCCCGAAGTCGGCCTGGCAGCGCAACCCCGCGGGAAGGGCCAGATCCGGGTTGGGCAGCTCCAGTTGCACGCGGAAGGTGTGGCTGGGCGCATCGATCAGCTTGTCGACCAGGCTCACCCGCGCGCTCACCGCCGCCGCTTCGGGCAGCTGCGGCTGGATGCGGGCGGCGGCCCCCGGGGCGATCTTGCCGTAGAGCGCCGCCGGCACCACCACCTGGACTTTGAGCGGATCGACCTGGGCCACGCGGAACAGCGGCTTGTCTTCCACCCGCTCGCCCAGCGCGACGTAGCGCTCGGCGACCACGCCGTCGAAGGGGCTGCGGATGCTGCGCTGCGCGAGTTGCGCGGCGGCCAGCCCCAGCTCGCGATGGGCGATGCGCTTTTGTTCCTGCGCCTGGATGAGCTTCTGTTCGGCGACTTCGTATTCGGTGCGCGCCTGATCGAGCCCCTGCTGGGAGATGAATTTCTTGTCCAGCAGGTCCTGGGCGCGATCGAGCTTCTGGCGCGCGAAGCCGACGTTGGCGCGCGCCGCCTGCTCGTCGGCCTCGGCCTGGGCGCGGCTGCTGGCCACGCCCACGGCGGCGCGCTCGACCTCGCCGCGCAGCAGCGCCAGCACCTGGCCCTTGACCACCCGGTCGCCGCGCTCGACCAGCAGTTCCTGCACCACCCCGATCACCGGCGAGCCCACTTCGGCCACCTGCTGCGGCTCGATCAGACAGCCCAGCGGCTGGGCGGCCTGTACTGACGCGCTCACGCCGATCACCCACAGCATCCACCACCCGCTCGCTCTGCTCATGACTCTTTCTCCCTCAATCGATCTCATTCCAGCGGACCGCCGAAGGACAGCCGGCGGTCCATGATCTTGTCCTGCTCGGAAAGGCGCTTTCGCTCGGCCACGTGGCGACGCTCGACAAGTCGTTGCACCGTCGCCGCGAGGGTACGCACCAGTTGGCTCGGCACCGATGCGGCCCGGGCCGCGAGCAGGCGGCGAAGCGCTCCCGGCAGCACTTGCCGGAACAGCGGCGCGTCGGCTGCCAGCCAGGTCTCGACGCTGCCGGGATCGCCCTGGCGCGCGCAGCGCCCCGCCAACTGGCGATCGATGCGCCGCGCGGCGTTGAACTGGCAGCACAGGACATGCAGGCCGCCGAGTTCCGCCAGACCCGCGCCCAGGGCGATGTCGGTGCCGCGACCGGCCATGTTGGTGGCCACGGTGACGGCGCCGCGCTGACCGGCGCGCGCCACGATCTCGGCCTCGGCGCGGTCGTTGCGCGCATTGAGGACGGCGTGCGCGAGGCCCAGCGCGTTCAGGCGCTGCGACAGCGCCTCGGAATCGGCGACCGAGTCGGTGCCCACCAGGACGGGCCGGCCGGTGCGGTTCACTTCGACGACCCGCAGTGCGACCGCCTCCCAGAGCGCCCCGCGGTCGGGGAACAAGCGGGCCGGCAGCGTCATGCGGCGGTCGGGGCGGCGCAGCGGCACACGGCTGCACGCCGAGGTCGTAGAGCGCGCGCAGTTCGCCGGCGGACTCGCACAGCGTGCCGCTCAATCCGCCCAGGCGCAGGTAGCGCGGAAAGAAGCGCTGATAGGTGATCTGCGCGGCGGTCACCTGGGGCGCGGTCGGGGTGCATCCTTCCTTCAGTTCGATCAGCTGATGCAATCCGCGCGACCAGGCTCGCCCAGGAGCGACGCGCCCGGTGGTGTCGTCGATGATGAGGACCTTGCCGTCGCGCACCAGGTAGTGGCGGTCGCGCCGATACAGATGCAAGGCGGCGAGGGCGGTGCAGATCGCCTCCTCGCGATGCAGGCGGTTGCGCCAGGCGGCGGCGAAGCGCCGCACCAGCGCCTCCACCCTTTCGCGCCCCTGCGCCGTGAGCTCTGTCGCACGCGCCGCTGCGTCGAGCCGGAACTCGGTTTCGATATGCAGCGCACGCGCGATCCCGAGCGACTGGTCGAGGTACTCGGTCTCCTGTGCGTTGCCGGCCGGCTGAGACAGGATGAACGGCACGCGTGCCTCGTCGATCAGAATGCTGTCCGCTTCGTCGATGATCGCCATGCACAGTCCGCGCAGCAGCGGTGCAGCGGTTTCCCCTGCAAGCTGGTTCAAACGGTGCTGAAGCGGATCCCGGCTGCGGCCAAGCCCGTCTCGCAGATAGTCGAAGACCAGTTCCTTGGCGGTGCAGTAGGTGATGTCGCAGGCATAGGCGGCGCGACGTTCCGGCGGTTGTTGTCCTTGAGTCGCCGCACCGACGCTGAGGCCGAGCGCGGCGTAGACCGGTCGCAGCAGGTCGGCGTCGCGCGCGACCAGATAATCATTGGCGGTGACCACATGCACCGGGATGCCGGCCAGCGCGGCGGTTGCCGCGGCAAGGGCCACTGCGTAGGTCTTGCCCTCGCCGGTGGCCATTTCCGCCAGACGATTGGCGAGCACGATTTCGGCCGCGATCACCTGGGTGTCAAAAACACGGACCTTGAGTTGGCGCTCGCAGGCCACGGCGGCGAGCGCGAACGCCTTCGCCATATGCGCATCGCGCATGCCTTCGCGCTGTAGCACCAGACGGAGCGTGTGAACCGCCTTGCCGAACTGCGCCTCGTCCAGCGCGCGAAGCGACCGTCGTTGCGTGATGAAGGTGCTCAGCAGCCGCGCGCGCGAACTCGGCAGCAGGCTGCGCGCGCGGTCGGTCAGCACCCGCAGCGCGGCGGGTATCGCCAGCCGGCCCGGAGGAGTTCGAAGCCGCGCGCTGCTCGGGGTAGTCGCCCCAGAGCAGTCCAGGTACCGGAAGTTCGGCGGTTCGCATCGTTGGGCGCAGGGTGGCGGCGGACTATTCCGCCGGATCGAAATGCTTCAGGAACAATTGGGAGGCACGCCGGAATCCCTGCATGGCCAAGGGCTCGAAGCCGTGGTCGAAGCGCACCCAGGCGCGGCCGCCGACGCGCCCGAGCGTTGAGCCGTTGAGGCTCAGATCGATCAGGAACAGCGGCACGAGGCTGCGCCGGCCGTCCTTGTCGCCGGGGTCCGTGGCATAGGGCCCGCCGCCCCGGTCGCCGAGCGCGGGGCTGGGCAGCAGGTGCGAGGCCGCAGGTTCGTCCTGGGTCAGGCTCGCCGGCATGGCCGAGCCGGGCATTTCGGCGAGGCGGACTTCCGCCTGGCGGGTACGATTGCGCACCAGATGCGCGTCCTCTTGGGCAACCGCAGCGCGTACCCGCAACTGCTCTGGCTCCAGCACGTAGCCGAGGTTCTCCCCCTGGCGACTGAACATTCCCGGCAGGTCGGATTGGCGCGGCATGACCAGCCTGCCGGCAACCTTGGCGCGCACCTCGAGTTGGGCGATGCGCTGTTCGGTACGCTCCAGTTCAGCCTCGGTGCGGGAGATCTGCTCGGCGAGGTTCTGGGCCGCGGTGGGGTCGCGCAGCAGGAGCTGGTATTGGTCGGCCTGAAGCCCGCCGAGCCGACTGGTCAGCTGGTCGCGTGCGGCCGTCAGGTCCGGGTTTTCCAGCACGAGGAGCAGGTCGCCCGGCTGCACCGGCTCGCCGTCGCGCAGCGGGAGTTCGGCGATGAAGCCGTCCACTTCCGACCGGACGTGGGCTTGCTCGGGCAGCCAAACCACTGCAGGTGCGACGGTCAACAGCGGCATCGGCAGAACGAAGAGAAGCACGCCGGGAACTGCAGCGAGCAAGGCGATGCCCACTCGCACCCGGGCGAGCTCCGGCCCGGGTGCGGCTGCGGCAAGTGCCTGTTTCACCCATCCCGCGACAGGTCGAAGGAGCATCGACACGAGCATGTAGATCGCCGCGAACACGCCGAGCAGGAGCCACTTGGAGCCGAACCACAGGATGATCACGATCGAAATCCAAATGCGGTAGGCGAACGAGCACGGGGCATACAGCAGCAGCCACTTGCGCTCGCCTGCGGCGACCTGCGGCGGTTCGGCCGGCGCGCGCAGCAGGCGGCGACGCACCAGATGGCTCCAATAGGCGCTGCTGCGGGTGGCGAGATTCGGCAAGTCCAGCAGGTCGCACAAAACGTAATAGGCATCGAAGCGCAGCAGTGGATTGCCGTTGAACAGCAGTGTGGAGATGCCGCCGATCGACATGACGACGAAGGCAAGGTCGCGCACCAACCCCGGTTGCATGTTCAACCAAGCCAGCAGCGCCAAGGCGGCGAGGCTGGTTTCCACCATGATGCCGGCCGCAGCCACGGCTGCCCGCTGTGTCCGCCGTGCGAAAGCCGAGGACGCGGATGCGTCGACGTAGGGGGCCGGTACCAGAACCAGCAGGGCCACGCCCATCTCGTGCACTTCGCCTCCCCAGCGCCGCACCGCCAGGGCATGGCCGATCTCGTGCAGGCCCTTGACCAGAGGAAAGAGGAGCCAGGCGAGCGCCAGATAGCGTGGCGACAACATGTGTGTCTGGGCATGCGCCTGCAGTTCGTCCCAATTGCCCGCTGCCGCCACCAGACTGAGGGCGACGACGGCGAGCCAGATCCAAAAGACGACGGGACGAAACAGCAGCGCGGCCACGGGGTCGAGCCGCGGCAGCCATGCCGAGGGGTCGCCCAGGGGCAGGCGGAAGGCGAACGGGTTCACCATGAGCCGGCGCTTGCGGCGGCTGCGCTCCTTGCTCCGCTGGAACAGCACGTCGGTATCGGGGGTGTGCTCACACTGCAGCAGTTCATGCTCGTTGAGCTGGGCCAGCAGTTGAACGACCTCGTCCTGCGTCGGCGCCGCGTCACCCTGGGCTTCGAGGACCGCGTCCCAGACGCGCTGCACGTCGTGGCGGCCGTCGCAGCGGCCGATGAACTGGTAGGCGGCCTCGTTGATCATGTGCTGGCGGCCGGTAGCTGCGTCGGACAGCACGTACCAGCGCTGGCCCCGCCAATGCTGGCGTTGTGTTTGCACCTGTGCGCGCAATCGCGGGTGCAGTGGGGCGACGCGGTACCACTGGGCACTGAACAGCGACTTGGTCATCTCATGCACTCCACGTCCACAGCGCCAAGCTCAGCCACTCCCCGATGCGGTGGGTGACGATCCAGCCCAGCGGCTGGTTGCCGGCCTCGATCTTGGCCACCCCCTGCAAACCGGGGCGCAGGCCGGCGGGCGGGGTATCGAAGGCGGCCTCTACCTCGAAGGTGTTGCGCCCCTCGGTGGTCAGCGCCACCGGGCTGATGCGCTTGACGGTAAAGGCCAGCCGCTCGCCGGGCAGCGCCGAGAGCGCCAGCGTGCCGTGCTGGCCCAGGACGACGGCGCCGATGTCGCGCTCATCGACCTCGACGATCAGGCGGAAAGCTTCGCGCGGGGCCAGTGTCAGCAACACCTCGCCGCGCTGCACCGGCGCGCCCAGCGACTGGCTCAGATCGCCCTTGATGACCAGCCCATCGATCGGGGCGGTGAGTTGGGTGCGCGCGATCTGCCCGCGGGCGAGCTCCAGCTGCGCACCGGCCTCGGCGGCGCGCGCCTGGGCCAGCGCATACTGGGTGCGATCGGCGCGCGCCAGGGCGGCCGCCGCACTGTTGTCGTGCTGCGCGAGCTCCGCCTCCCACTTGCGCGCCTGCAGCAGCAGATCCTGCTGGGCGAGCTCGACCAGCAACTGTCCGGCTTCGACTGCATCGCCAGGGCGTACATGGGCGGCGTGCAGATAGCCCTCGGTGGGCGCGGCCAGCACCCGCTGCACCGCCCCTTCCAGACGCGCCGGGGCGCCGATGCGATAGCTCAGCGGGACGAAGGCGAGCAGCAGCGCGCCAGTCAGCCCGGCCAGCGCGGCCAGGCGCCGGGTGCGCTGCGAGCGCCCGGCGAAGGAGGCGCGCAGGCCCTCGGCGGCGCGCGCCGGCCAGGGCTGCTCGGCACGGCGCTTCAGTTCGATCAGCGGGGCGAGCACACAGGCCAGTTGCTCGATCGCGCGCAGTTCCTCGGCGCGCAGTGCGCCCGAGCGCTCGAAGCACAGCGCCCCGATGGGTGTGCCGGCTTCGATCAGCGGCACGCTGAGCAGCGTGCCCGGACCCTGGGCGGCGAGTGCGGCATGGGCCTGGACGATGCGCGGGGGGGCCTCGGCGGGCGGCGGATAGGCGATCGAAGCGCCCTGGTCGATGGCTTCCTGCATCGCCCCGGCCAGTGCCTGGATCAGGCCCTGGCGGCGGCCGAACTGGGCGCCGTGGGACAGGGCGATGACATCGAGTGCGCTGCGCGCGCTCAGCCCCAGGCTGACCCGCTCGAAGCCCAGGGTGTTGGCCAGTTCGCTCGCCAGCGCGCTGGCCGCCTGGGCCAGGGGCTGGGGTTTGAGCAGCAGCGCCTGCAGCCGCAGCAGCGCGCTGCCGCTGGCCTGGCGGCGCGGCGCACTGGCCCCTTGCAGGGCGCCGGCCAGGGTGGCGGCGGCGCGTTCCAGCTCGCGCAGCAGCGCTTCGTCGGTGTCCGCCGGCCCGGCCTGCACCGCTACCGCCAGCGCGCCCAGGGCGCCTTCGGTGGCGGCCAGCGGCAGCGACAGGATGCGCCCGGGCTGTGCCCCGGCGCTGGCACCCACCGGCGGGGTCAGCGCCAGTGCCCGCCCGCGCTTGAGCGCGGCACGGGCGGCGGCTACCAGCGCAGCACTCGCGCTGGCCGTCCCGGGCCAGTGCGCCGCCTCCTGCAGTGCTGCGCCAGCGCCCAGCAGTACCACCGCTGACTGGACTGCGCTGCCGCGCTCGCAGTAGCCGCGCAGCCAGCGCTGCACCAGCTCCGATTGGTTCGCGCTTTCGCTCATCGTCATCCCTGTGCGGGGATTGCTCCCTTCGCTGCCTGACTCGGGTCCTGCCACAGGCCGCACCGACAACGAGCCGCGGGGCGCCTCTACAGGCTACAGGGCAGTAACGGCCGCAAACCCCGTGCCTTTGAGGGGAATTCGCCCCCAAGAACCCAATTCGCAGTTCGATCGAATGGGCTGCGTGAGCGAAATCACACCCGCGGGTCGGAGAACCCGACCCGCGCAGGGGCGAGCAGCGTGCAGGGCGCGCGGGCGCCGGGAGCGGGCCTCTTGGCGAAGGCAGGGGGCGCCGTATCCATGGCCGTCTCGGCAGGCCGGCGGTGAAAAGGTCAGTGTGGCTCGAACCGGGGAACGGGGACGAAGTCCACCAGCGGCTTTTCGGCGCCCCGGGGCAAGGAGGCATTGCCAGCAGCCGCAGGAGTCTGCCGAAAATCGGTCGGGCAATGAGCGCTCGGCCGCGTTGCACGGTTGGCAGCGAATCGGCCTCGCGCTGCCCCGGATTCCCGGTCAGTCACCTCGGGGCGCTTCGCTCCAGGATCGATGGATGGGCAGCCACCCGGATCGGAAAACGGTAGCGGCTGGCCGCGTCGGGCTCACGGCAGCGCAATGCGCACGCAGTTGCCGCCGTCGTCCCTGGCGATTCGCAGCCCCGCTTCCGCGGCGGCACACAGCTCGCCCAGGGCGTCCCCGCTCTTCATCTGCGCCAGTCCGATCGATACCGTGAGGGATCGCGGCACGTCGTCCCGGTCCTGGACGGGAATCGCTTCGTCGATGATCGCCTTGCGCACGCGCTCGGCGACGCATTGCGCCTGATCGACAGAGGCGGAAGGCAACAGGATCGCGAACGCGTCCCCTTCGGCGCGGGCCACCAGATCGGAAGGGCGAACGCAGCGCGGGAGCACCGCGGCGATCTGTTGCAGGGCGCGATCCCCCTTGATCTGGCCATGGCGCGAGTTGAAATCCCGGAAGCCATCGACATCCGCGACGAACAGCGCCACCGCGTCGCCATTGCGGGCGCAGCGCACCATCTGACGCGTGAACAGGGCGTCCATCCAGCGGCGATTGTGCAGGCCGGTGAGGCCGTTGACGCTGGCAATCCGCTCGAAGTCCTGCCGTTCGCGCAGCTTGCCGAGCAGCAGATCGTTGTCGCGGCGCATGCGGCCGGAGAATATGAGCAGCAGGTTCCTCGCGGCGGCATCGGTGTTGGCGATGAGGTACCACAGCGTCTTGCCGTCGATGCTCAGCACCCGCGTGCGACCGACGGCGACCACCTGCGCCGACGCCAGGCCGCCGTCGATGACGGATATTTCTCCGGCACAGGCGCCGACACCCAGGGCCAGGCAGGCCCGCGTGCTTCCATCGTCGAGGTGGACATCCAGGCCGCCCTCGAGCACGAGGTACACGAAATCGTTCACCGTCGCCCGCTCGATCAGCACCTCGCCGGGATCGAGCCGGATCATCCGCGTGCGCGGAAGGATCAGTTCGAGCAGCACCGGCGCGATGTCAGCGAAGAGCTCCGAGTGGCGCGCCACTTCGAAATCGTGCGAATCGAGCGTTCCCGCCTTGGGACCCGTCAGCCCCATCCCTCTTGCCATTGCCTTGTCCTCTTGTTGTCGATTACAGACTCCGTACCCGGCAACGCGACCGCCGGTGACATCGAATCTCGGCCAAACGCATCACGTCGCGCCGATCGGACTGGCCGCCGGCCGCATTCTAGCTTCGTGTGCCCGCCACCAGGCGAGGAATGCCTCCGGGGCCAGCGCCTGGCTGATCAGGAATCCCTGCGCCTTGTCGCAACCGAGGGATTTGAGCAGGGTGAGCGTCGCCGCGTCCTCCACCCCTTCGGCCACCACTTCGAGTTCAAGGCTGTGGGCGAGCAGAATCAGGGAGCGCACGATCTCCCGGTCCTGCCGCGAATGAACCGCATTGCCGACGAAGCAGCGATCGAGCTTCAGTTCGTTGAGCGGCAGCTTTCTGAGCAGGATGACCGAGGAATAGCCGGTGCCGAAGTCGTCGATCGAGGTGGCCACGCCCAGCTCTCGCAGGGCAGCCATGACCTGGACACTGACGGCTTCGTTGGCGAGCATGGCGCTTTCCGTCAACTCGAAAGTCAGCTGCCGCGGATCGACGCGCCACAGCTCGATGGCATTGCGGACGGCGAGCGGCAGTTCCGGATCCGAGACGTCGCCGGCAGTCAGGTTCACGCTGACTTGCCCCATGACCCCGACCGTGGCGAACTCGGCGACATGGCGGCAGGCCTGGTGAATGATCCAGCGCGTCAGTTGCGGCGCCATGCCGAGACGCTCGGCGACTTCGATCGTCAACGGCGGCGACACCGGCCCTCCGCGCGCCGTGGGCCAGCGCAGCAGCGCCTCGGCACCGGTGCAGCGGCCCGAGACGAGGTCGATCTGGGGCTGGAAGTAGAGCTTGAGTTCGCCGCCATCGAGTGCGCGCAGGAAATCGTCCTCCATTTCGGATTCGCGCCTGACCTTCTCGATCAATCCATTCTCGAAGATCGCGAACGGGCGCCCGACGCGGACTGCCTCGTGCAAGGCGAGATTCGACGCGCGCAGCAGCGTCGATGCGTCCTTGCCATGATCCGGCGCCCACGCCGCCCCGATCCGCGTCAGAAGGCGGACTTCCCGTCCGGCCGTGGACAGCGGCGCCTCGAAAAGGCGGGCGATCTTGTTGGCCGCGAGCATGACCTGGATCTGGCTCGTCAGGCCCGGCAGCACGATGGCGAAACGGGATCGGCCGATGCGGCACAGCAGATCCCTTTCCCGCAGGGCATGGCGCAACCGGGACAGGGACCGGGCGTAGACGTGGCCGAGAACCTCGTCTTCGATCGTCCGCGAGGCGGTCGAACCAGGCTCGAACTGCACCGTCAGGAGGCCGGTGATGGTCGAACTGTCGAGGGCCAGGGCGGCGGACAGCATAGCTCTGAGATTCCGGGTTCCCGACTCCACCTGTTCGGCGCCAGAGGAAGCCGATGCTGCGCCTGCCGAACGCGGACTCCCGACCTGCGCGAGCAGCGCACAGACCAGCAGTCCCGCGGACCCCACGGCGAGTGCTATCTCCGCGTCCAGCCGCGAGTAACTGTCCCGTCCCCGCTTGAGCGCCTCGACGCAGCGCTGCGTCAGGTCATAGGCGGCCCGAAGCGGAAGGTCGGCACTGCCTTCGGCGGCGACTGCGGTCCAGGCGTGCCCGAGTTCGTCGATCCAGTCATCGTCGAAATCCCGAACCGGGAGCTGGTAGAACAGCTCCAGAAAACCGTACAGCGCCTGCTCGCCCTCGGCACGCCATTCCGCCTCGCGCAGCAGGCGCTCGGCCAGATCCCTGGCCCAATCCCGGCCCAGCCCTTCGAGACCGTGGAAGCGGGTCATGGCACGCAGTGCCGAGCGCGCGCGCGCATCGATGCCGTACGCGGCCATTCGCGAGGCAACGATCTCCTGGTGAACCAGCGCCGGCGCTTCCGGGGAGTGGCCGTTGACCGGGGCGACAGTGGGTGCAGCCTGATTCGGGTCGTGGTCGGTCAAAGGTAGAACTCCCGAGGTTCGATGCCGTAGCTGCCCGGCTCCAGCGCATGCCGGATCTGATAAGCGGCTCCGTCTTCCGCCGCGGGATCCTCTTTGAGATCGAGGACCAGGGGCGATTCGATGTGCTGTTTGGCCTTGTCCAGAATGACCAGGATGCGCGGCTTGAGGCGGCGCACACGGTTCTGCTCGACGACCACCGCGACTTCACCGGTGCGCAGTTCGACGAGCGTTCCGACCGGGTAAAGGCCTATGCACTGAATAAATTCGACGATCAGGGATTCGGCAAATCGCTTGCCGCGGGACGCATAGAGCTTGCGTAGCACCTGTTCGTTGTCGAGCCCGCGGCGATAGGGCCGATCGTAGGACATGGCGCAGTAGGTATCGACCAGGCCGGCCATCTCGGCATTGAGGCCGATGTCGCTGCCCGCCAGGCGCCGCGGATAGCCGCTGCCGTCGTAGCGCTCGTGGTGCCGGGCGGCGATCTGGATCACCTCGGGGGGAATTCCGGCCTGGGTGGCGAGGATCTGGGTGCTGTACTCCACATGGCGCCGCAGCACGGCTCGTTCGCCCGGCGTCAGGGCGTCGGCCTTCTGGAGCAGACCATCGGGAACGCTGGCCTTGCCCACGTCCTGCAGCAGGCCGGCGACCCCCAGGATGTTGAGGTGGTCAGGCGGGAGCCCCAGGTGACGGCCGAAAGCCATCAAATGAATCGACACGTCGAGGGCGTGGTCGTAGCTGTAGTTGTCGCTGCGCTTGAGCTTGGACAGCCAGACCATGGCATCCGGGTTGCGGACCATGCTCTGCACCATCTCGCCGACCGCCTCGCGGATACGTTCCGGCTGGGGCAGCTTGTCCTTGGCCAGTTCGGCGGAAACGTGGAGCATCAGTTCCTGCGTGCGCGCGAAGGCGCCGCTGGATGCGAGCATTTCCTCTTCGACCGTGGATCGATCCACATACACGGCCTGGCGCGCAACCTGGATCAGCCGCTGGGGCGGCGCATCGACAATCCCCAGGATCTGCGCAGAAACTGCCCGGTTCGGTTGAAGATTCGGACGAGTCTTCTTCTCCTCGACCCGTTCCATACGCCCTGTCACCGGCGTCTGGAGCCTTCGTCGCGCCGGCGCGACTTCGGTCATGGTGCCGCGAGGCAGCGGTGCGACGCGGCGCGGCGCCGGCTGGCTCTTGTTCAACCGACACGTGCGTGGGTGACGGCGGCCGGCGTATCGGAGGCGGCGGACTTGCCTGCGCAACCGTAGCCGAGACGGAACGGAACAGATCGACCATCGCCCTGCCCTTGCCATCGGACTTGCCCTTGACCCGCGACGGGGGGCCGGCGAACTCGTTGTAAGTGGACTTGGTCCGGTCGACGGAGACGAAGCTGCAGTATTCCTTCAGTGCTTCGATCTGCCGGTCGTTCGACACCAGGAAGCCCTGCAAGGCAAAGGGCGTGCCGAGCCAGGGGCGGTCCAGTTCGGCGACGAACATCCCCAGCTTGACATCGTGGGCTGCAACGATTTCCAGCATTCTTGGCACCGTCATAGCGGCGGACCGGCCGGCCGCCACCCGCCCTACAACGGCAGCACTGCTAGGTTCTGAAGACCAGGGGTTGCCGGGCCGTGCCGGTTCAGCGCGGCTTAAGCTCCAGAACCGCGCCGGTGCCGGCGGGAGCGGAGCGGGCTTCCATCAGCTCCATCGCCTTGAGGAACTCGCCTTGCAGGCGCAGCATGGTGCTGGCCGCGTCGGGTGCGTAGAAGACCACATCGAAAGGCACCGGCTGATCGAGGCCGCTGCGCTCGCCGGGAGCGAAATTCTGCCAGGTCAGTTCGATCTCGCGCCGCGCCTCGCGATGGAGGAAGTTGAACTCGCCGGCCTCGACGATGGCCAGGTACTGCATGCTGCGGATCGGGACGAAGACGAAGGCGTCGGGGCTGCGCGTGAGCAGGATGCGGCTCAGGTTGTAGGTGCGTGCCGGCATGCTGCGGCGCACCCGCGCCAGTTCCGGCCCCCGGTAAAAGGTTTCACGCATGCGTGCCACGGGATTTCCTGCGCGGTAATCCGGCCACTTGCGGCAGCCCCACCGCTTCAGCGATGAGCGGTGCGCCGTGGGCCAGCAGAAACTCGCGGAAGGATGCGGCCACCGGCGACAGGCGCTTGTCCTGCAGTTGCACCACATACCAGCGCCGCATCACCGGAAGGCCGTCCACCCGCAGGCAGGCCAGCCGCCCCGCAGTCATTTCCAGACCCACCGTGTGCTGGGAGATGAAAGCGATACCCATGTTGGCCATCACCGCCTGCTTGATCGTCTCGTTGCTGGCGAACTCCATGGTCTGCACCGAACGGATCCCGTGTTCCGCAAGGAAGCGCTCCATGGCGCTGAGGGTACCGGAGCCGGGTTCGCGAACCAGCAACACCTCGCCCGCCAGCCGCTGCGGATCGATGCGCTTGAGTTGCGCCAGCGGATGTTCGGGCGCCGCGATGATCACCAGCGGGTGGTCGGCAAAGGCTTCGGCGCGGGTGGCGATGTCCTGCGGCGGGCGGCCCATGATGGCGAGGTCGATCTGGTTGTCGGCAAGTTGCTGCACGATCACCTCCCGGTTCTGGGCGGTGAGGCGGATCTCGATCTCGGTATGAAGGGCGCGGAAGTTCGCCAGCAGGCGCGGCGCGAAATACTTGGCGGTGCTGACCACGCCGAGCACCAGCCGCCCGCTGCGCAGGCCCTTGAGGGCATCGAACGCCGCCTCGGCTTCGCGCAACTGCTGCGCCACCACCCGCGCGTGGCGCGCCAGTTCGGTGCCGGCGGCAGTGAGGAAGACCTTCTTGCCGATCTGCTCGGTGAGCGGCAGGCCGACGGTTTCTTCGAGCTGGCGCACCTGCATGGACACCGCCGGCTGGCTCAGGTGCAGTTCTTCGGCGGCGCGGGAAAAGGAAAGCAGGCGAGCCACCGCCTCGAACACCTTGAGCTGGCGCAAGGTGACGTTTTTCATGGGCTTGCGGGGCGCGGAAGGGGAGTTCGGACCATAACCCCCATCTTATCGTGCCTATCAAAAAAATTGACTGTCGGTTATGCAAGGGCACAGCTAAAGTGCGGCCCACATTTCGCAGTCACATGAGGAGCGCAAACATGGCAGTCAAGACCTACAACGCTGGCGTCAAGGAATATCGCCAGACCTATTGGACCCCGGACTACACCCCGCTGGATACCGACCTCCTGGCATGTTTCAAGATCACCCCGCAGCCCGGCGTGCCGCGCGAAGAGGTGGCTGCTGCGGTGGCTGCCGAATCGTCAACCGGTACCTGGACCACGGTGTGGACCGACCTGCTGACCGATCTGGACTACTACAAGGGCCGCGCCTACCGCATCGAAGACGTGCCCGGCGACGACACCTGCTTCTACGCATTCGTGGCCTACCCGATCGACCTGTTCGAAGAAGGCTCCGTGGTTAACGTGCTGACCTCGCTGGTCGGTAACGTGTTCGGCTTCAAGGCGCTGCGCGCCCTGCGTCTGGAAGACGTGCGCTTCCCCATCGCTTACGTCAAAACCTGCGGCGGTCCGCCCCAGGGTATCCAGGTCGAGCGCGACATTTTCAACAAGTATGGCCGCGCCCTGCTTGGGTTGCACCATCAAGCCGAAACTCGGTCTGTCCGCCAAGAACTACGGCCGCGCCGTGTACGAGTGCCTGCGCGGCGGTCTGGACCTGACCAAGGACGACGAAAACGTCAACAGCCAGCCCTTCATGCGTTGGCGTAACCGTTTCGAATTCGTCGTTGAAGCCTGCCAGAAGGCGGAGCGCGAGACCGGCGAGCGCAAGGGCCACTACCTGAACGTGACCGCGCCGACCCCGGAAGAGATGTACAAACGTGCCGAGTTCGCGAAAGAGCTGGGCGCACCGATCATCATGCACGACTACCTGACTGGCGGTCTGACCGCCAACACGGGTCTGGCCAACTGGTGCCGCAACAACGGCATGTTGCTGCACATCCACCGCGCCATGCACGCCGTGCTCGACCGCAACCCGCACCACGGTATTCACTTCCGCGTGCTGACCAAGGTGCTGCGCCTGTCGGGTGGTGACCACCTGCACTCGGGTACCGTTGTGGGCAAGCTGGAGGGCGACCGCGAAGCGACCTTGGGCTGGATCGACACCATGCGTGAGAAGTTCATCAAGGAAGATCGTTCGCGCGGCCTGTTCTTCGATCAGGACTGGGGTTCCATGCCTGGCGTGTTCCCCGTCGCGTCCGGCGGCATCCACGTGTGGCACATGCCGGCACTGGTTGCCATCTTCGGCGACGACGCCTGCCTGCAGTTCGGCGGCGGCACACTCGGCCATCCGTGGGGCAACGCCGCTGGCGCTGCTGCCAACCGCGTGGCGCTCGAAGCCTGCGTCCAGGCCCGTAACGAAGGCCGTCAGATCGAAAAAGAAGGCAAGGACGTCCTGACTGCCGCCGCTGCGCACAGCCCGGAACTGAAAATCGCCATGGAAACGTGGAAAGAGATCAAGTTCGAATTCGACACCGTCGACAAGCTGGACGTCGCCCACAAGTAATCAGGATTCAGGATTCGGAGACCAGGATTCAGGGAAGGCGCCCGGCGCAGCCGCACCACCCCTGATCCCTGGACCCTGACCCCTGGCCTCTAATCTGAAAGGAAAAGAAATGTCTGAAGTCATGGATTACAAGAGCCGCGTGTCGGATCCCGCGAGCCGCAAGTTCGAAACCTTCTCCTACCTGCCCGCGATGAGCGCCGAGCAGATCAAGAAGCAGGTCGAGTTCCTGGTCAAAAAAGGCTGGAACCCGGCGATTGAGCACACCGAACCCGCGCACCTGCAGGATTCCTACTGGTACATGTGGAAACTGCCGATGTTCGGCGAAACCGATGTGAACAAAGTGCTGGCCGAAGCCGCGGCCTGCCACAAGGCCAACCCGGATAACCACGTCCGTCTGATTGGCTACAACAACTTCAATCAGTCCCAGGGCGCGTCGATGGTGATTTACCGCGGCAAGACAGTTTAAGTCGCGGCGGGGATAACCTGCGAAGGCCCCGCCACCGAAAGGTGACGGGGCTTTTTCTTTCTGAGCCGCGAGCCGAAAGCCGAGGGCAGCATGGTTCACACTCTCGATTCCCGACTCTCCACTCTCGACTAACCAAGGATTGAGCATGAGCAACATCGTTGATCAGTACCGCATTACCCAAGAGCCCTATTACCGTCCCGTTGCCGACGAAGTCGAGCTGTTTGAAGCCGCCTATTCCGTGCGCATGCCGATGATGCTGAAAGGCCCGACCGGCTGCGGCAAGACGCGCTTCGTCGAATACATGGCACACAAGCTCGACAAGCCGCTGATCACCGTCGCGTGTAACGAAGACATGACCGCTTCCGACCTGGTTGGCCGCTTCCTTCTGTCGGCTTCGGGCACCGAGTGGCAGGACGGCCCGCTGGCCATCGCTGCACGCCATGGCGCTATCTGCTATCTGGATGAAGTGGTCGAAGCGCGTCAGGACACCACCGTCGTCATCCACCCGCTCACCGACAACCGTCGCGTGCTGCCGCTGGAGAAGAAGGGCGAACTGGTGCGTGCCCACGCGGACTTCCAGATTGTCATCTCCTACAACCCGGGCTACCAGAGCCTGATGAAGGATCTGAAGCAATCCACCAAGCAGCGCTTCGGCGCCCTGGATTTCAACTACCCCGACCACGCCATTGAAACCGAAATAGTCACCCACGAATCCGGCGTCACCGCAGAAATTGCGGGCAAACTGGTGTCGATCGCCGAACGCTCGCGCAACCTCAAGGGCCACGGTCTCGATGAAGGTTTGTCCACCCGCATGCTGATCTACGCAGGGTCGCTGATCGCCAAGGGCGTCAGCCCGCACGCCGCTTGCCGTGTGGCCTTGGTGCGCCCGATTACGGATGATCCGGACATGCGCGACGCGCTGGATGCCGCGGTGACGACGTTCTTCTAATGCCAGGGATCAGGCGCCAGGACTCAGGGATCAGGGATCAGGGAAAGAGCGGGCAAAGCCCGCGCACTTGAAACCACGCGGCCAAAGGCCGTACCAACCTTGACCCCCGTCCCCTGAATCCTGACCCCTGAATAGCCATGTCCATCAAACTCGAAGACTACGCAGAACTTCTCGAAGGGCTTGCGCCGCACAGCCAGGAAGTGCTGCATAACCACTGGCACGACGCGACCAAGGTGTTTTCGCCGCGCGGGCTGGACACCTATCTGAAAGGCGCGGCGGCGATTCGCGGGCTGGGTCGCGGCGATTCCCTGGTCGAGGCGTGGATCGAAAACGCGCCGCAGGTGGCCAAGGAAGTCAGCGAAGACGTCATCGGCGAACTGATTACCGCGTCGCTGTCCCTTGCTTCGCGTACCTCAGGCTCAGTGATCGAGTTGTTGCTGGCCACTGCGCCGACGGCGGCGAATCGACTCGGCGACGCGCAGCTGTTCATGAATTACCTGCAATTCATCAACACGCTGATTGCGCAGGCCCCGCGCGGCGTGCGGCCGATGCTCGACAAGTTGGAAGTGTTATTTCAGCACCTGACATTGGGCGGTTTGCGCCGTTGGGCGCTGTGGGGCGCGCACGCCCACCGTACCAACTACCAAGAGCAGATTGCCTATTTCAACCTCGATTCGAAAGAGTCGATGGCGATGCTGCAAAAAGAGCGCAAGGGCACGCTGCTGGTTGATGTGCAGCGCCGCATCAACATGTATCTGCGCGCATTGTGGGCGCGCGACTTTTTCATGCGCCCGACTTCCGGCGACTTTGAATCGCGAGAAGGCTATAAGCCCTACATCGAAGATTACTTGTTGCATCTGCCGGATGCATTCGACGACTTTGCGCCACAGGGTGCGGCGCCTGTCCACGGCCTGGAACTGTATCGCGCGACCGCCGCGCACTGCGCCGCGCACGTGGTCGAAACCAAGCAGCCGATTTCTGCTGAAGCGCTGAACCCGATGCAGATGGCGGTGATTTCGGTAATCGAAGACGCGCGCGTTGAAGCCTTGTCAATCCGCCGTTTCCCCGGCCTGAAGCAGATTTGGGCCAAGCTGCACACGGCTACGCCTGCGCAGACCAAGACCTGCGGCGATTACCTCAACCGCCTGGCGCGCGCCCTGCTCGACGACAGCTATGTGGACGACGAGGCGTGGATCGCCGAAGGCCGCGCGCTGTTTGCGCTGGCACAGGACAAACTGGACGACAACCACACCGCGTGGGAAATCGGCGTCCAGCTGGCGCACAGCCTGTCGCAAAAACGCATCCCGTTCAACCCGCGCACCGACCTGCTCGACGCGCCGTATCGCGACGACAACCGCTATTTCTGGGAATTCGAAGAATTCGATTTCAACAAGGCCGCCAACGCCGGTTACGACACCATCAAACAGGTTCGCAAGAACGTGAACGTGATGGAAATGGCGAACGAGATTGAAGTCGAAAATGCGGGCGACGATGCGCAGGAAATCTGGGTGCTCTCGACCGAGCTCTTTCCGTATGAAGACATGGGTAAGAGCTTCAACGAAATGGAAGGCAAGGAGCCGGTCTCCGATCCCTACCATTACTCGGAATGGGATTACCAGATCCAGCTGGAGCGCCCGGCCTGGGCGACGGTGCTCGAAAAGCGCGCGAAGTCCGGCGATCTGCAAATCGTCAACGACATCACCGCGCAGTACAAGCGCGAAATCCACCGCATGAAGTTCCTGCTCAATGCCATGCAGCCGCAGGGTGTGCAGCGCATTCGCAAACTCGAAGACGGCGACGAAATCGACATCAACGCGGCGATCCAGAGCTTGATGGACATTCGTCTGGGCAAGCAGCCCGACCCGCGCATCATGATGCGCAGCGTGCGAAGAACGCGTGATTTTTCGATCCTCGTGCTGCTCGATTTGTCAGAATCGACCAACGAGACCGTGCAGGATCAGGAATACTCGGTACGCGAGCTGACGCAGCAGGCGTGCGTGTTGCTGGCCGATGCGATCAGCAAGGTCGGCGACCCGTTCGCCATACACGGCTTCTGTTCGGACGGCCGCCACGACGTCGAGTATTATCGCTTCAAGGACTTTGACCAGAACTGGGATGAAACGCCGAAGGCCAAACTTGCCGGCATGACTGGCCAGCTTTCCACCCGCATGGGCGCGGCCATCCGCCACGCGGGTCATCACTTGAAACTGCAGCGCTCGGCAAAAAAACTGCTGATCGTGATTACCGACGGCGAACCGGCCGACATCGATGTACGGGACCCGCAATACCTGCGCTACGATTCGAAAAAGGCGGTGGAAGAAGTCGCCAAGCATGGCGTCATCACCTACTGCATGAGCCTGGACCCGCGCGCCGACCAGTATGTGTCGCGCATCTTCGGCGCCAGGAACTACATGATCGTCGATCACGTGGAACGACTGCCGGAACGGCTTCCGCTTCTATACGCCGGACTGACCCGCTAGGCCGGGGATCGATCCAGGAACACCGGCATTCGCTCTAATCAACTACCAGAGAAGGAGACAGCATGTCCGCCAAGCATCCCGTCGTCGCCATCACCGGTTCCAGCGGTGCCGGCACCAGCACCGTCACCAGCAGCTTTCAGCACATTTTTCGCCGCGAGAGCATCAACGCCGTCACCATCGAGGGTGACAGCTTCCACCGCCACGACCGCGAGGCGATGAAGAAGGCGGTGGCGGATGCGGAGGCTGCAGGCCAGCGTCCGCCGACCCACTTCGGTCCCGAGGCGAACCTGCTGAACGAACTGCAGAATCTGTTCAAGACCTACGGTGAGACGGGAACGGGCAAGCGCCGCTACTACGTACACGACCACGACGAATCGCAGGTCCGGGGCGTCGCGCCCGGCAAGTTCACCGACTGGGAAGACCTGCCCGGCGGCAGCGATGTGTTGTTCTACGAAGGCCTGCACGGCGGCTACAAGGACGACACCGTGGACGTGGCGCGCTACGCCGACCTGCTGGTGGGCGTGGTGCCCATCGTGAACCTGGAATGGATACAGAAGATCCACCGCGACATGAAGGCCCGCGGCTATTCCCTGGAGGCGGTGACCCACACCATCCTGCGCCGCATGCACGATTACGTGCATCACATCACGCCGCAGTTCTCCCGCACCCACATCAACTTCCAGCGCGTGGCGGTGGTGGACACCTCCAACCCGTTCATCGCCCGCGACATCCCGACGCTGGACGAGTCGCTGGTGGTGATCCGCTACCGCGATCCCCACGGCATCGATTTCCCCTACCTGCTGAACATGATCCACGACTCCTTCATGTCGCGGCCCAACTGCCTCGTGGTGCCGGGGGGCAAGATGGAACTGGCGATCCAGCTCGTGCTGACGCCGCAGATCCTGCAGATGATCGAGAAGCGCAAGCGGGGCTGAAGCCCAGCGCCATAAAGCAATTCGATTCAACTCAAACCGCCCGGCTTAGGCGATAATTTCGCCTTTTTGCTGGGCAGCATTACTTGGGAGCCCCTATGACGTCAACTTTTGCCGATTTCGAAGCACCGGTGTTCAACAACCTTACCAGCGCGATTCGCGCGCTCGCCATGGACGCGGTGCAGAAGGCCAATTCCGGCCACCCCGGCATGCCCATGGGCATGGCCGAGATCGCCGAGGTGCTGTGGAACCACCACATGCGCCACAACCCGCGCAATCCCAAGTGGCCCAACCGCGACCGCTTCGTGCTGTCCAACGGCCACGGCTCGATGCTGATCTACGCCTTGCTGCACCTGACCGGCTACGACCTCTCGATCGAGGATCTGAAGCAGTTCCGGCAACTGCACTCCAAGACCCCCGGCCACCCCGAATACGGTTACACCGCCGGCGTCGAGACCACCACCGGGCCGCTGGGCCAGGGCATCACCAACGCCGTGGGCATGGCGATGGCCGAAAAACTGCTGGCCAACGAGTTCAATCGCCCCGGCCACGACATCGTCGATCACCACACCTATGTCTTCCTCGGCGACGGCTGCCTGATGGAGGGCATCTCCCACGAGGCCTGCTCGCTGGCCGGCACCTGGGGCCTGGGCAAGCTGATCGCCTTCTACGACGACAACGGCATCTCGATCGACGGCCACGTCGAGGCCTGGTTCACCGACGACACGCCGAAGCGCTTCGAAGCCTACGGCTGGCAGGTGATCCCCAACGTCAATGGCCACGACCCGGAGGCGATCCAGGCCGCGATCCAGCTTGCCAAGGCGGAGAAGGACAAGCCGACCATGATCTGCTGCAAGACCGTGATCGGCATGGGTAGCCCGAACAAGGCGGGCACCCACGACGTGCACGGTGCGGCGCTGGGCGACGCAGAGATCGCCGCCACCCGGCCCCACATCGGCTGGCACTTTGGCCCCTTCGAAATTCCGCAGGAGGTGTACCAGGCCTGGGACGCGAAGAAGAAGGGCGCCGAGTGGGAAACCTCCTGGCAGCAGAAGTTCGACCACTACGCCAAGGCATTCCCGGAACTGGCGAGCCGAGTTCAAGCGCCGCATGGCGAGCGATCTGCCGGCCAACTGGGCCGAGCATGCCAGGAAGGCGCTCGCCGCCGTCAATGACAAGGGCGAGACCGTCGCCACCCGCAAGGCTTCCCAGATCGCCATCAACGCCCTGGCGCCGGCGCTGCCCGAATTCGTCGGCGGTTCCGCCGACCTGACCGGCTCCAACCTCACCAACTGGAGCGGGTGCAAGGCAGTCGCCGGCCGCGAGCCGGGCAACTACATCTCCTACGGCGTGCGCGAGTTCGGCATGGCCGCCATCATGAACGGCATGGCGCTGCACGGCGGGATCCTGCCCTTCGGCGGCACCTTCCTGATGTTCTCGGAGTACTCGCGCAATGCCCTGCGCATGGCAGCGCTGATGAAGCAGCGGGTGATCCACGTGTTCACCCACGACTCCGTCGGCCTCGGCGAGGACGGCCCGACGCACCAACCGGTGGAGCAAACCGCCACCCTGCGCATGATCCCCAACATGGACGTGTGGCGACCCTGCGACACCGTCGAGACGATGGCGGCGTGGATCGCCGCGGTGACCCGGCGCGACGGTCCGACTTCGCTGGCCCTGTCGCGCCAGAACCTGCCTTTCGTCAAGCGCGACGCTGCCACGCTGGCCAACGTCGCCCGCGGCGGCTACGTGCTGTCCGAGGCGGCCGGCACACCCAAGGCGATCATCATCGCCACCGGATCGGAAGTGGACCTCGCGCTCAAGGCCCAGGCCGCGCTGGCCCAGAAGGGCGTTCCGGTGCGCGTGGTGTCGATGCCCAGCACCAACGTCTTCGACCGCCAGGACGGCGCCTACCGCGACTCCGTACTGCAGCGCGGCGTTCCCCGCGTTGCCGTCGAAGCGGGTGTGACGTCCGGCTGGTACAAGTACGTCGGCCTCGATGGCGCAGTGATCGGCCTCGACCGCTTCGGCGAGTCGGCCCCCGCCGGCGTGCTGTTCAAGGAATTCGGCTTCACCGCGGAGAACGTGGCGAAGACCGTCGAATCGATCATCTAACCGTCACCAGGAGATCAGACACATGGCAATCAAGGTCGGCATCAACGGTTTTGGCCGCATCGGCCGCATGGCGTTCCGCGCGATCGCCAAGGACTTCCCCGAGATCGAAGTGGTCGGCATCAACGACCTGCTCGAACCCGGTTATCTCGCCTACATGCTGAAGTACGATTCCGTGCATGGCAACTTCAAGGGCGACATCGCCGTCGAAGGCAACAACCTGGTGGTGAACGGCAAGAAGATCCGCCTCACCGCCGAGAAGGATCCCGCCAACCTGAAGTGGGGCGAAGTCGGCGCCGATGTCGTCATCGAATCCACCGGCTTCTTCCTGACCAAAGAAACCTGCCAGAAGCACATCGACGCCGGTGCCAAGAAGGTGGTGCAGTCCGCGCCCTCGAAGGACGACACGCCGATGTTCGTGTACGGGGTTAACCACGAGAAGTACGCCGGCGAGAAGATCGTCTCGGCCGCCTCCTGCACCACCAACTGCCTGGCTCCCGTCGCAAAGGTGCTGAACGACAACTGGGGCATCAAGCGCGGTCTGATGACCACGGTGCACGCCGCCACCGCCACCCAGAAGACGGTGGACGGCCCCTCCTCCAAGGACTGGCGCGGCGGCCGCGGCATCCTGGAAAACATCATCCCGTCCTCCACCGGCGCCGCCAAAGCCGTCGGCGTGGTGCTGCCCGAGCTGAACAAGAAGCTCACCGGCATGGCCTTCCGCGTCCCCACGTCCGACGTCTCCGTCGTCGACCTGACCGTCGAGCTGAACAAGGAAGCCAGCTATGAGGACATCTGCAAGGCGATGAAGGCCGCCTCGGAGGGCGCGCTGAAGGGCGTGCTCGGCTACACCGAGGAGAAGGTCGTCTCCACCGACTTCCGTGGCTGTTCCACGCCATCGATCTTCGACGCCGAAGCCGGTATCGCCCTGGACAAGACCTTCGTCAAGGTGGTGGCCTGGTACGACAACGAGTACGGCTACACCTGCAACATGCTGCGCTTCGTCAAGCACGTCGCCAAGTAACCGAGATCGACCATCCAACCGTTGCGCCATCCCGGCGCAACGGTTCAGTAGTCGATTTCCGCCGTATCGATCCAGTTCCGTTCCAAGGGAGAACCAGCATGGCATCCGTCATCCGCATGACCGATCTCGACCTCAAAGGCAAGCGCGTCTTCATTCGCGCCGACCTCAACGTGCCCGTCAAGGATGGCAAGGTCACCTCCGACGCGCGCATCACCGCCAGCATGCCCACCATCGAACACTGCCTGAAGGCCGGCGCCAAGGTGATGGTCACCTCCCACCTCGGCCGCCCCGAGGAGGGCGTGTATTCCGCGGAGAATTCGCTCAAGCCGGTGGCCGATGTGATCGCCGCCAAGCTCGGCAAGCCGGTGCGGGTCATCAAGGACTGGGTCGATGGCGGCTTCGATGTGGCGGCTGGAGAAGTGGTGCTGCTGGAGAACTGCCGCTTCAACAAGGGCGAGAAGAAGAGCGTGGACGACACCTCGAAGAAGTACGCCGCCCTGTGCGACGTGTTCGTCATGGACGCCTTCGGCACCGCGCACCGGGCCGAAGCCTCGACCCACGGCATCGCCAAGTTCGCGCCCGTGGCCTGCGCCGGCATCCTGCTGACCGAAGAGCTCGACGCCCTGACCAAGGCCCTGCTCAGCCCGGCACGCCCGATGGTGGCGATCGTCGGCGGTTCCAAGGTGTCCACCAAGCTCACGGTTCTCGAAAGCCTGTCCGAGAAGGTCGACCAACTGGTGGTGGGCGGCGGCATCGCCAACACCTTCCTGATGGCAGCCGGCAAGAACATCGGCAAGTCGCTTTGCGAAGCCGATCTGGTGCCCACCGCCAAGGCGCTGATGGCCAAGATGACCCAGCGCGGCGCCACCATCCCCATCGCCAGCGACGTGGTGGTGGGCAAGAAGTTCGACGCCGCCGAACCGGCCGTACTCAAGGACGCGGGTGCTGTGGCCGACGACGACATGATCTTCGACATCGGCCCCAACAGCGCCAAGGAACTCGTCGACATCATCATGAAGGCCGGCACGGTGGTGTGGAACGGCCCGGTGGGCGTGTTCGAGTTCGACCAGTTCGGCGCCGGCACCAAGACCATCGCCATGGCCATCGCTCAGACCAAGGCCTTCACGCTGGCGGGCGGCGGCGACACCATCGCCGCGATTCAGAAGTACGACATCTACGACAAGGTCTCCTACATCTCCACCGCCGGCGGCGCCTTCCTCGAATTCCTCGAAGGCAAGAAACTGCCGGCGGTGGACATCCTCGAACAGAGGGCCAAGGGCTAGGATCGAGGAAGCAGGATTCAGGATCTAGGATTTAGGATTCAGGGTCGAGTGAGAGACACTGCCGGCGAGGATGAAAGTATTCGGATCTCCTCGTCTGGCAGAAGGCGATGAACCTTGTGGAGGAAGTCTATCGCCTCACTCGATCCTTTCCGGCCCACGAGCGTTTCGGGATGTGCAGCCAGATGCAGCGCGCGGCCGTATCGATTCCATCCAACATCGCCGAGGGCCACGGCCGAAAATCGACCGGAGCGTTTCTGAATCATCTCTCCGTCGCAACGGGTTCCCTGATGGAACTCGAAACCCAGGTTCAGATTGCAGAGCGGCTGGGCTATGTCCCGACTGCAGAAAGCACCACCCTCCTCGCAAGCACCAGCGAAATCGGTCGCATGCTCTCCGGTCTGCGCTCTTCCCTAAATCCTGAATCCTAGATCCTGAATCCTGACCGATGCCCCGCAGCACCAAGATCGTCGCCACTCTCGGTCCCGCGTCCAGCGACGTGGAGGTGCTGACGCGCCTGTTGCGAGCCGGGGTGGACGTGGTGCGGCTGAACTTCTCCCACGGGACCGCCGACGATCATCGCGGTCGGGTCGAGACGCTGCGCGAGTGCATGCGCATCACCGGCCGCACCATTGGCGTGATGGCCGACCTGCAGGGACCGAAGATCCGCGTCGGCAAGTTTGCCGGCAGCAAGGTGCTGCTGAAACCCGGCCAGACGTTCATCCTCGACACCGAGTGCAGCCTGGGCAACTCGGAGCGGGCCGGGCTGGATTACCCCGAACTGATCAACGACGTCAAACCCGGGGACGTGCTGCTGCTCGATGACGGGCGGATCGTGGTGGACGTCGAACTGATCGAGGAAACGGAAGTCCACACCCGGGTGCGCCACGGTGGCGAACTGTCCAACAACAAGGGCATCAACCGCCAAGGCGGCGGCCTGTCGGCGCCAGCGCTGACCCCCAAGGACATGGAGGACATCAAGGTCGCGGCGGATTTGTCCGTCGATTTCGTCGCCGTGTCCTTCCCAAAGTCAGGCGCCGACATGCGGCTCGCTCGGGAGCTGCTGCGCGCCGCCGGCTCCGACGCGCTGCTGATCGCCAAGATCGAGCGCTCCGAAGCAATCCCGGCGCTGGAGGATATCCTGCACGCCTGCGACGGCATCATGGTGGCCCGCGGCGACCTGGCGGTGGAGGTGGGCGACGCGGCGGTGCCGGCACTGCAGAAGCGCATGATCAAGGCCGCGCGCGACCACAACAAGCTGTCCATCACCGCCACCCAGATGATGGAGTCCATGATCACCAGCCCGGTGCCGACCCGCGCCGAGGTTTCTGACGTCGCCAACGCGGTGCTCGACGGCACCGACGCGGTGATGCTGTCCGCAGAGACCGCGGCGGGGAAGTACCCGGTGGAAACCGTCGAGTCGATGGCGCGCATCTGCGTCGAGGCAGAGAAGTCGGCAGATGTTTCCCTCGACAGCCATTTCCTCGATCATGTCTTCACCCGCATCGACCAGTCGATCGCCATGGCGGCGCTGTTCGCGGGCTGCCATCTGAAGGCCAAGGCCATCGCCGCCCTCACCCAGTCCGGATCGACGACGCTGTGGATGTCGCGACTCAACGCCGGGATCCCGATCTACGCCCTGACCGAGGAGAAGCGCACCCGCTTCAAGGTGAGCCTGTACCGCGGCGTCTATCCGATCCAGCTGATGCAGAGCGGGAAGGACAGGGACCAGGTACTGTGCGACGCCGAGAAGTCGCTGATGGACTGCGGCGCGGTCGAGCCCGACGACATGATCGTGCTGACGGTGGGCGAACCCATAGGCTCGCCCGGAGGTACGAATACGATGAAGGTAGTGAAGGTGGGAGAACCTCGTTAGGATCGAGGACTTAGGATCGAGGATCGAGTCGAATTCATGGCGCGGCCAAGCCGCGCGAAACATCCGCTCACAATCCTCAATCCTCAATCCTCAATCCTCAATCCTCAATCCTCAATCCTCAATCCTCAATCCTCAATCCTGAACCTTAACCAAAGGAGACAGCCATGCCCCTGGTATCCATGCGTCAATTGCTCGACCACGCCGCGGAAAACGGCTACGGCCTGCCCGCATTCAACGTCAACAACCTGGAGCAGATCCAGGCAATCATGGAGGCGGCGGAGGAAGTCAACAGCCCGGTGATCATGCAGGGCTCCGCCGGTGCCCGCAAGTACGCCGGCGAAGCCTACCTGCGCCACCTGATCGAGGCGGCAATCGAAACCCATCCCGACATCCCGATCGTCATGCACCAGGACCACGGCGCCAGCCCGGCCATCTGCATCCAGTCGATGCGCTCCGGCTTCTCGAGCGTCATGATGGACGGCTCGCTGATGGAAGACGCCAAGACGCCGTCGAGCTTCAAGTACAACGTCGACGTCACCAAGCATGTGGTCGACATCGCCCATTCCATCGGCGTCTCGGTCGAGGGCGAACTGGGCTGCCTCGGCTCGCTCGAAACCGGGATGGGCGAGAAGGAAGACGGCCACGGCGCCGAAGGCGCGCTGTCGCACGACCAACTGCTGACCGACGCCAACGAAGCCGCCGATTTCGTCAAGGCCACTCAGGTGGACGCGCTGGCCATCGCCATCGGCACCAGCCACGGCGCCTACAAGTTCACCCGTCCGCCGACGGGTGCCGTGTTGCGCATCGACCGCATCAAGGAAATCCACGCCCGCATCCCCAACACCCACCTGGTGATGCACGGCTCCTCCTCGGTGCCGCAGGACTGGCTCAAGATCATCAACGACAACGGCGGCGAGATGGGCTCGACCTACGGCGTGCCGGTCGAGGAGATCGTCGAAGGCATCCGGAACGGCGTGCGCAAGGTGAACATCGACACCGACTTGCGCATGGCGTCCACCGGCGCGATTCGCCAGTTCATGAACAAGGACCGCAAGAACTTCGACCCGCGCAAGTACCTGGCCGAAGCCCGCAAGGCGATGAAGGCGATCTGCAAGGCGCGCTACGAGGCCTTCGGCTGCGCCGGCCAGGCGAGCAAGATCAAGACGGTCAGTCTCGAAGCCATGGCCAACCGCTACAAGAAGGGCGAACTGAACGCCATCGTCAAGTGACGGTCCCGCTCCGGGAGGGGTTCGCCGCCTCCCGGAGCCTGACTTTCGGCTGCCATGGAACTGAACACCCGCTCGCTATCCCGTATGCGCCGCTTCTTCCACGGCGGCCTCAACCTCGTCGAGTACGCCGGCCTGCTGGTGATCGCCTTCGCCACCACCGTGGCTGGCTACCAGGAGGTGGCGACGATGATCCGCGCGGGCACCGTTGGCCTGCCTGATCTGCTCTTGATGTTCCTCTATCTCGAGGTGCTGGCGATGGTCGGCCGCTACTTCGAGTCCGGCCAGTTGCCGGTGCGCTTTCCCCTCTACATCGCGATGGTGGCGCTGGCGCGCTACATCATCATCGACATCAAGCAGATGACCGAGCTGCGCATGCTGGGCGTTTCCGCTGCCATACTGCTGCTCGCCCTGGGCGTGCTGGCCATCCGCTACGGCCACGTCAAGTTCCCCTACAGCGAGGAGCGCACCCCGCGCTGAACATGCCGGCGGCAAGGCTGCGCGCGCTGATCTTCGACATGGACGGCACGCTCGCCGACACCGAGCGCGACGGCCACCGCATCGCCTTCAACGCGGCGTTCCGCGATTTCGGCCTGGACTGGGAATGGGACGTCGCCACCTACGGCGAGTTGCTTGCCGTGGGCGGCGGCAAGGAGCGCATCGCCCACTATATCGCCCGCCATCGCCGGACTTCCGGCAACCGGACCTGCCCGAATTCGTCGCCCGGCTGCACCAGGCCAAGACGCGGCATTTCGAGGAAATCCTGCGCCAGGGTCACATCCCGCTGCGCCCCGGTGTCGCGCGGCTGATCGGCGAAGCGCGCGCGGCCGGGCTGCTGCTCGGTATCGCCACCACTGCCGCCATGGAGGGAGTACTCACCCTGCTCCACACCAGCCTGGGGCCGGAAAGTCAGTCCTGGTTCGCCGCCATCGGCGCCGGCGACGTAGTGCCCCACAAGAAACCGGCGCCCGACATCTACCTGTGGGTTCTGGAGAAACTCGGCGTCGCGCCGAACGAGGCAATCGCCATCGAGGATTCGGCGCCGGGGCTCGCCGCGGCGCGCGGCGCCGGACTGACGACGCTGATCACGGTGAGCGATTACACCCGCAATCAGGACTTCACCGGCGCCGTCGCGGTGCTGTCGGATCTGGGGGAACCGGACCGGCCGTTCCGGATGCTGCGGGGGGATGACACAGGCAACGCCTGGGCCGACCTTGCGGCCCTCGATCGCTGGCACGGCCGCGCCATGCCGGCGCCATAGACGGAACCGCTAGCGCGGACAGTCAAAGTTGTAGGTACCCAGGGTGCGCTCGCCCTGCCGCACCGTGATCTCGATGCGGCACTGGTCGTCCTTGCGCACGTCCAGCGTGAGATGCGAGAGCGCCTGCGCCTCGGACGCCGCGGCGTCGATCTTGCCCTGCTGACTGATGCGGGAGCTGCCCGCGGCGCCGCTGCGGGTGAGCAGCAGGCTGTAGTTCGCCTGCAACGCGTCAACCGACTTCACATAGGGCACCAGCCGCAGCTTGTCCGCCTCGGTCTGGGTCTCGATCCAGACCTGCAGTTGTGCAGCATCCTGCATCATTGCCGCCTCCTTGCCTGCCACACCAGAAATGAAAAAGGTGGGCGGTTTCCCGCCCACCGTTAACAGCGCTCCTTGCGAAGCGCCCCGTCAGTGTAAGGCTTACTGCTGGGTGATGTTGATGGTGTTGCTGTGGCCGCCGAACTGGATCGCCGAGGCGCTGTGACCGGCGAGCGCACCGCCCGCGAAGTTGCCGGACTGAGTGATGTTCACGAGGTTTCTCTCTGCCAAGCTGCTGCCCTCATTGGTTTGGAGAACAAACGCATTGTGGCCGGCGCCGGTCTGCAGGATGTTGGCTTCGCCGTAGGTTCCGGACTGCACGGTGTTGGCCGTCTGGAAGCTACCTTCCTGGTTGATGTTTGCCACCAGGTTGTTCCCGGCGAGTTGCGAGGCCGAGGCAAAACTGTTGAAGGCGTCATTGCCGCCGCCGAAGGGCACCACGCCCTGCTCGATCCTGACCGTGCTGTTCGAGACGCCGTCCTGAAGGACAAGGGCGTCGTTCGCGTTGCCCGTCTGCTGCACGACGGCACGCACGAGACCGGGACCGGTCAGGATCTGGTCGACGAAGGCGGTATTGCGGTTGCCGCGCTGCTGGACGTTGGCCCGGGTGTCGAAGACGTCGATCTGGCTCACGATCGCCTGGTTTTCAGTGCGGTTCTGCAGCACGTTGACCTGGGAGTCCTGCGCCGGAGCTGATCGATCTGCGCGAAGTTGGCCTCACCCTGCTGCCTCACCGTGACCAGCACGTTCTGCGAGTCGGTCTGGATCACGAAGGCGCTGTTGGTGTTGGCAGCGGGGTTGGTGGACTGCGTCACGTTGGCCTCGGCGTTGGTGGTGCCGGCTTGCTTGACGTCGGCGAAATTGCTGCCCAGCCCGTCCTGATTCACGGTGATGTGGCTGGTGGTGGCGGCGGTCTGGCCCACGTCGGCGGTGTTGCCGTCGCCCGACTGGATGACGCTCACCGTGCTGCCCGTCGTAGCGCTCTGGGCGCTGGTCGCGCTGTTGAGGGTGCCGCCCTGGGTGACCGTCGCGCTCGAGCCGGAGCTGTTGTTCTGGCTGACCGTCGCCGTACCGTCGTTGCCGGCCTGGGTGATGCCGATCGTATCGCCGTTCGAGGTGCCGCCCAGCACATCGCCCTGGCTTGCCGTGGCGAGGTTGCCCGATCCGCTCTGGCCGACCGTCACCTGGCTGCCGTTGGCGTTGGTCTGGGTGACGTCCGCCGTGTTGGCGGCGGCGGTCTGGGTCACGCTCACGGTGCTGGTGTTGGTGCCGGTCTGGATCGTCGTCGCGGTGTTGCCCGTCCCGTGCTGATCGACCGTGGCTCCCGAGTCGGTGCTGGCGGCCTGGGTCACGTCCGCGGTGTTGGTGCTCGCCGATCTGGCCGACGATGGCGCTGTTGCCCGTTCCGTCCTGGCTCACCGTTGCCGATTGCGCCGCGCCAGTTTGGCTTACAAAGCTGGTGTTGGCGGCGCCGGTCTGCGTCACCGTGGAACCGGTAATCGCGCTGGTGGCGTTCTGGAACACGGTGGCGGTGTTGCCGCCGCCGGGGCTGTCCTGGGTGACCGAGGCGGTGGTGTCGTCGGTGGTGTCCTGGGTGATGGTGGCCTGATTGTCGGCGCCATCCTGGTTAACCGTGGCTTCACTGGTCCGTGCGGCACCCTGGGATGATGGTCGCCGTCTGGCTGGCGCCGAACTGATTCACCGTGGCGGTGCTGCCGTTCGTGCCATTGGTCTGACCGATCTTCGCGTTGTTCCCGCTGCCGGACTGAAAGATGTTGGCATCGGCGTCGGAATCCGCCTGGTCGGCCGTGGCGGTGTTGTTGGCGCCGTCCTGCGAGATGGACATGGCGGAGTTACCCGCGCTGAGCTGGCTGGCGGTCGCCTTGTTGCCGGTGCCAACCTGACCAATGCCGATCACGGCGAGGGGCGAGTCGGACTGCACGACATCGATGGTGTTGCCGCTTCCGGATTGCAGAGCATCGGCGGTCGATTGGGCAAGGGCGGAGCCGGCGAAGGCCATGCTCACGGCGAAGGACAGCACTGACAATTTGAATTTCATGACTCTCTCTCCTGTATGAAAACGCAAGGGCGCTGATTTACCGTGTGGTTCCCGACCCCTAAAACTGAACCACCCGGGCAATATTGCCGTCGCCGCTTTGGGTGACGACGACGTTGAAACCGGTTCCCGTCTGCTGTACGTCGGCGGTATTGAAGCTGCCGAACTGCTCCACCAGCGCGCTGTTGAGCGCGCCGGTCTGGGTCACGTTGGCCACGTTGTTCAGCCCCGACTGGGTCAGCGTGATCAGGTTCTCGCTGCCGATCTGGGCGAGCAGCGCCTGGTTCAGCTCGCCGCTCTGCGAGGCGAAGATGCGGTTCAGGGCATCGGCCTGGCTGGCGTTGAAGGTGTTGCCGCTGCCGGTCTGCACCAGTTGCAACGAACTGGCGCAGGCCGGACTGCAGGATGTCCGCCGTGTTGTCGTTGCCGATCTGGGTGATGAGCGCGGTCTGCGCCGTCACCGGCACGATCTCCGGCGGCGGCAGCTCCGGCCCGGCCAGGTCGGCAGGCGGCGCCGCCTGCGCCCACGCCAGCAGCGGCAGCCAGAGTGCCGCGACGACGGCCGCCCTCAGGACTGCAAGCACATTCCGCCGGCCATGCGCGAAACGAAGCTTCATCGCTCAGCCCCTCTCCTGTTCGGTGCGCTTGGCATCGGCTTCGTCGATCTCGTTGCCGTACTCGTTCAGTTCCTTGAGGTAGGCCTGGATCACGGGCGAATTGAGCTGGCTTTCGTCCTTGAGCGCCCAGGCGCGGTCCTTGAGTCCCTGCACCACCAGATGGATGACACCGGCCTCGATCGCCTCCTTGACGCAGAGCTGGGAGGGTTCGTTGCGCGTGTAGCCCGCCTCGAGTTCCAGCAGCTTCTTGAAGCTCACGAACTGGAACACGCCGGAATTCAACTGGTAGGAGTAGATGGTCTTGGTGGTGGATACGCTGTTGAGGACCTGGCCGGTGCGGATGTCGATCGTGCGCAGATTGATCGTCACCTGGTCGACCCGGTACTGCGTGGACAGGCCGATGCCGAGGTAGCGCGCACCGGCGCCGCCAGTGCGCACATTGGATTCGTAGGCGAGGATGCCGCCCTCGATGATGACGGTGGCCGGCATCAGCGCGGGGATCTGCACCGCGGACTTGTCCTGGGGCGTCTCCAGGGCGCGGATGATCTTGCGCTCGGTGAGCAGGTTCTGCAGGTTCTCGCGCTCGACGGGAATGAACCAGCTGGAATCCCGCAGCGCCTTGACCAGCATCGAGGCCGCGCCCTGGGTCACCGCCGTCGAGAAGGAACTGTCGGGCGTGGGCTTGTACTGGCCGGTCTGGTCGCGAAATCCGTAAACGCCGACCACGATCTTGCCTTTGGGCTCGGGCAGATGCAGCAGGTCGCGGGTGCTCTTCGAGGCCGGTGTCAGCCGCGCCTGCCCGCTGACCTCGGCCGGCGGCTGGTGCGCGCAGCCGGCCAGTGCGGCGACCGCCAGGGCGGCAAGGACGACCGCGAGTGAGCTCGATGGGTGTCGGGTGGTCATGTCTCTACGGTGTCGCGACGGGCGGCGGCGCGATGCTGAACACGGTGCTCTGGCCGGTCGCGTCGGTGGTGGTCACTCCGAGAACGCCGTCGGCGCCCTCGACGATGTCCACGGTGAAATCGCCGAAGGTGAAGTTGCCCGTGCGAAAGCTACCGTCCGGGTTGAACAGCGTCCCGGTGGCATTGCGGGCAAGGGCACTCAGGATCGATCGCTGGAGCGTTTCGTTGAATTGCTGCAGCGGCGTCTTCTGGTTTGAAAGACCCGCATCCGGATCCTTCTTGTTGTTCTGCGCCTGGGCGTTGTTGAGCAGCACCGGGCCGTTGAGCGGGTTGCCGCCGAACGCCGGATTGACCGGCGTATAAACGAGTTCCGTCGCCCGCGCGGCGCCGGCAGACAGGCCGACCGCGAGCGCAACCCAGGACAGCACGGATCCAGACAATCTCAACGTCATTCGAATGTTCTCCTAGATCTCGTCGGGGCCAACGTCCGGCTCCTTGATCAGCAGCCGCTGTACGTCCGCCTCCACGACATTCTGGTAGGCGGTCTCCACCGCCTGCTCGCCGACGGCCTTGATGTCGGCGCGCCCCGGGAAGACGAAGGTCTGGAACACCTTCCTGTTGGAATACTCGATCCAGATCAGGCTTCCCCAGCGCGCAGAGGGCTTTTCGTGAATGCCGAGGGAATAGCGGTCGGTGCCCGGCTTGTCGGACCACTGGGTCACGAATTCGCGGTAGAAGCGCTGGCCGACGAAGCTCACCGTCTGATTGGTGATGACTCCGGCGTAGATTTCCTGAAGAAATCCCGGCTGCCGGCGTTCGCCGTTGAACGGTCCTTCCGCCGCGAGGGTGGGAGCCTCGGGAAGGAACGCGGCGACTGCCAGTAACGCTGCCCACCGTCGTTGCCAACGGTTCACTGACGGGTCCTTTATTTATCGATGCTCTTGTTATATCCGCCGCCGCTGGAGGAAACATCCTTCCGGCAGGCAGGCGTCCAAGTCTCTCGCTGGGGAGGGTGGCGGTGGAGACCTCGCATGCTGCGCGGAGGGTCGCCTTCGCCGAGCAGGCAAGGTGCCTATTGCCGCACCCCGACTTTGCCCGCTCTCCCTGCTTTCTTGTACGCGATCTGTGTCGCGTGCCGAAACACTGAACGCAACGACCATGCCACCCGCCATTCCCCCACCGCTTTCCTTGGTGGAAATCGCTCCGGGCAGCCGCAGCCAAACTCCACTGGCATGTTTCGGAAGACTTACAAAGCGGCGCCGGAACGAGGATGCAGGCGGCGAAGAAGGCCTTCGGCATGGGCGGCGCTAGAGTGTTTCGGGACGGAATTGCTGGCAGGCAGGACGCCCGTCTTTGCCGGGGGGATGACGGCCAATGGTTGGGGTGCCACCCCAAAGGTGGGGGAAAATTCCGTGACATAGTTCCGGCAGTGGGGAGAAACCCCGTGCAGTATTTCCGCGGCATCGGCCCCCCCCGCGGCACGACGACGTCCGCGGGCTCGCCCAAGCGGCACCCGGATCGAGACGGTGGGCGCGCGGGCTATAATCTCCGCCCTGTGCCACCACGCCGCCCTCGTGCATCCGGCCCTCGCCGACCTGCCACCACGCCCATGGATCCCTTGTTCGAATCCTCCCTATCGAGTCTGCCGCTGCTCGGCCGCGGCAAGGTGCGCGACATCTATGCCGTGGACGAGGCGCGCCTGCTGATCGTTACCACCGACCGCCTGTCGGCCTTCGACGTGATCCTGCCGGACCCGATTCCCGACAAGGGGCGGGTGCTGACCGCGGTTTCCAGCTTCTGGTTCGCGCGCCTGGCGCACGTGGTCCCCAATCACCTCACGGGCATATCCCCGGAGTCGGTGGTCCGGGGCGAAGCCGAGCGCGCCCAGGTAAGCGGCCGCGCGATCGTCGTCAAGCGCCTCGCGCCACTGCCGATCGAGGCGGTGGTGCGCGGCTACCTGATCGGCTCCGGCTGGAAGGACTACCTGGCGAGCGGGGCGGTGTGCGGCATCGCGCTGCCCGCCGGCATGAAGCAGGCCGGGCGCCTGCCGCAGGCGCTGTTCACCCCCGCCACCAAGGCGGAGGCCGGCGCCCACGACGAGAACATCGACTTCGCCGCGGTCGAGAAACGGGTCGGTGCAAGCCTGGCGTCCCAGGTGCGCGACGCCGCGCTGCGCCTCTACACCGAGGCCGCCGCCTACGCCCTGGAGCGGGGCATCATCATCGCCGACACCAAGTTCGAGTTCGGCCTCGATGGGGCCGGCACGCTGCACCTGATCGACGAGGCCCTGACCCCGGATTCTTCCCGCTTCTGGCCGATGGACCAATACCGCGAAGGCAGCAGCCCGCCCTCCTTCGACAAGCAGTACGTGCGCGACTACCTGGAAACCCTGGACTGGAACAAGCAGGCACCGGGGCCGCGCCTGCCGGCGGAAATCCTCGCCCGCACCAGCGAGAAGTACCGCGAGGCGCTGGCGCGCCTGACGGCATGACCGGAGAGATCAGGGGCGATGCGAACTCGCCCGCAAGAAACGTGTTCCAAGCAGGACACGCTCAACAACCCGCACCACAGAACGCTGCGCCCCTTGTTCTTCGTCGCCCGCCAACATCGCCATGAACCCGCTCATCGACTTCTCCGGCCTCCCCCGCTTCGACCTCGTCCAGGCCGACCACGTCAAACCCGCCATCTCGGAACTGCTGCTCGCGAACCGCGACCTGGTGGAAAAGCTGGGCGACGATGCCCTTGCGCCCACCTGGGACAACTTCGTCGCCCCGCTCACCGACGGCAACGAGCACCTGTCGCGAGCCTGGGGCATCGTCGGCCACCTGCACGCGGTGAACGATGTGCCGGAATGGCGCGAGGCCTACAACGGCATGCTGCCCGAGGTCACGCGCTTCTATTCCGAACTGGGCCAGAACCTGAAGCTGTTCAGCAAGTTCAAGGCGATCAAGGCGGGCCCCGCCTACGCCGGCTTCAGCCAGGCGCAGAAGCGGATCATCGACAACGAGATCCGCGACTTCAGGCTTTCCGGCGCCGAACTGCCGGAAGATCGCAAGCCCCGCTTCCAGCAGATCCAGGAAGAGCTGGCCGCGCTGGCGGCGCGCTTCCAGGAAAATCTGCTCGATGCCACCAACGCGTTCGCGCGCCACGTGGCGGACGAGGCGGAGCTTGCCGGCATCCCCGACGACGCGCGCCAGGCCGCCCGCAACGCCGCTGAGAAGGAAGGCAAGGCAGGGTGGAAGTTCACCCTGCACGCGCCGTCCTACCTGCCCGTCATGCAGTACGCCGATAGCCGGTCACTGCGCGAGGCCATGTACCGCGCCCACGCCACCCGCGCCTCGGAGGCGGGCAAGCCCGAGTGGGACAACTCCGATCTGATCGGCAAGATACTCAGGCTGCGCGCCGAGGAAGCGAACATGCTCGGCTACCGCAATTTCGCCGAAGTCTCGCTGGTGCCCAAGATGGCCGAGACGCCGGACCAGGTGCTGGCCTTTCTGCGCGAGTTGGCCGGCAAGGCGCGGCCCTTCGCCGAGAAGGACCATGCCGAACTGAAGGACTTCGCGCGCAGCGAACTGGGCCTGACGGATCTCCAGTCCTGGGACATCGCCTACGCCTCGGAGAAGCTGCGCGCAGAAGCGCTACGCCTTCTCCGAGCAGGAAGTGAAGCAGTATCTGCCCGAGCCCAAGGTGCTCGCCGGCCTGTTCCGCGTGATCGAATCGCTCTATGGTGTCAGCATCGCCCCCGATACGGCACCGGCATGGCACGCGGATGTGCGCTTCTTCCGCATCAACCGCAATGGCAGTCTGGTGGGCCAGTTCTACCTCGACCTCTACGCCCGCGACACCAAGCGCGGCGGCGCCTGGATGGACGAGGCGATCACCCGCCGCAGCACCAGTTGCGGCATCCAGACGCCGGTCGCCTATCTGAACTGCAACTTCTCCGCGCCCCTGGGCGGCAAGCCGGCGCTGTTCACCCACGACGAAGTCATCACCCTGTTCCACGAATGCGGCCACGGCCTGCACCACCTGCTGTCGCAGGTGGACGAACTGGCGGTCTCGGGGATCCACGGCGTCGAGTGGGACGCGGTGGAACTGCCTTCCCAGTTCATGGAGAACTTCTGCTGGGAATGGGACGTGCTGCGGGAGATGACCGGGCACGCCGACACCGGCGCCGCGCTGCCGCGCGAACTGTTCGACAAGATGCTGGCGGCGAAGAACTTCCAGAGCGGCCTGCAGACCCTGCGCCAGATCGAGTTCGCGCTTTTCGATCTGCGCCTGCACCACGACTTCGACGCCGCCGGTGCAAGCGGCGCCTCCCAGGTGCTGACTTTGCTGGAGCAGGTGCGCGACGAAGTGGCAGTGCTGCGCCCGCCGTCGTGGAACCGCTTTCCCCACAGTTTCTCCCACATCTTCGCCGGCGGCTATGCAGCCGGCTACTACAGCTACAAATGGGCCGAGGTGCTGTCCGCCGATGCCTACGACCTGTTCGAGGAAACCGGACGCAACAGCGGCTCGGTGCTGGACCCCCTCACCGGCGAGCGCTTCTGGCGCGAGATCCTCGCCGTTGGCGGCAGCCGGCCGGCGCTGGACTCCTTCAAGGCCTTCCGCGGCCGCGAGCCGCAGGTCGATGCCCTGCTGCGGCACAGTGGTATGATCCCTGCGTGACTTCTCGCGGGAGCGAAACCATGAGCCTGCGCACCATGACCCCCCTGGCCCTTGTGCTGCTGGCGCTGCCCTGCGCGGCCGCCGCCCAGACCGTCTACCAATGGACCGAAAAGGACGGCGCCGTCAACTACGCCGACCAGCCCCCCCCCAAGGACGTCAAGACCGTACGCGAGAAGCGCCTGGGCGGGGCCAACCTGATCGAGACCAGCGTGCCGTCCTATTCCATGAGCAAGGCACAGAAGGACTTTCCGGTCACCCTGTACACCGCTCCGAATTGCGATTCCGAATGCAAGTCGGCGCGCGAATTCCTCGCCCGGCGCGGCATCCCTTACGCGGAAACGCCGGTCGATGCCGACAATGCGGCAAAGTTCAAGCAGACCTTCGGCGGCAGCGATGTCTTCGTGCCCTCGCTGAGCGTCGGCAGTCAGAATCAGCGGGGTTTCGAGGAATCGGGATGGACCCGGCTGCTCGACGAGGCGGGCTATCCCAAAGTCGTCGCGGGCGGCGGCAAGCCTGCTCCAGCTTCGAAGGGACAATAGGCCAGGTACGCCGCGGCCGCATCTGCAACGGATCCCACCGGACCTGCGCGCCGGTGGGCCGCTCACAGGCGCAGGCTTTTCACTGCAGCGCCGTCCTCCAGGGACTGACTCTTGAAGCGCGGGTGCCCACGCGCAGCAGCGGGGCAAGCTCGGCGCGTGGCCTGCCTCGCAGTACCAGGAGTCGAACGCTGGTGGCGATCCTCGATGGCCTGCACTTCGGCCGCAAGCGGCTGGTCCGAGGCCGGTTGGACATCGATCGTCCGCTCGTAACACGATGCATCGATCGATGTCTGCAAGGCAGGGAGCGAGGGAAGTCGTGACGGTGTCGTCCAAGCTCCAGGTGGTCAAGCCGTGCGGTGGCTTCGCGAGCTGCGATCCCTCGTGCCCGCGGAAAGCGACTTGCTGTTTCCTAAGCCGGACGAGCCGGAACCAAACAGGGGTTACGACTAACGCCTGACCGATGATGGGGAGATTGACCATGGGTACGTCGACATTGGAAGAGCGCTACGCGGCGAATCTGCATGGTGTGTTGTCCTGTTTTGATCGAATCATCAAGCAAGTCGAGCTGCACGTCCTTGGCCTTGTTCCAGAGCTTGAGCACGATGGCATCGTGCCGACCGACACGTACGGCGAAAAATGAGCCCTGCCGTGCGTGCGTCGCCGGGCCTGTCGGTCCCTTGAAGTCTTGGCAGAGCCCAAGTTGCGCCACCACGTCCAGCGGCGCGAGACAAGCCGTTTCGACTGTCGCTGTTGCTCGCAAGTCGTCGGAGTCAAGCGGGCGGACGTCGCCCGACCGTTGGCCTCTCGTCCGAAGCGAAGACGATTTTTCGGACACGCCGGGACGTAGGCGCGTTAAAAGAAGTTGGTTGTATTTTTAACGCCTTGGGGGCACACTCAGCCATGCCCACTCGAAGCCCGAGCACGGCGACCCGCCGAACAGCCGCACTCCCCGCAAAGAGGCCTCGCCCTCCATCGCGGCAAGCAGTCGCGCCCTCGCAGGCGCCAAGCATCGCCCAAGAGATTGGCCGGCGCATCGCCAAAGCCAGCAAAACCAACCCGGCGCGCGTGCACACGCCGTTCGACTTCCTCGACCTGGGCTCACCCCACAGCGTGGGCATGACGCTGATGCGCCTGGTTCGCAGCGGTGCTTTGCGCCGCCTGGCGCGCGGCCTTTACGACGTGCCTCGCCAGCATCCCCTGCTCGGTGAACTGCAACCCACCGCCGACGAGATCGCGCAAGCGCTGTCGCGCCGCGACGGTGCCTGGGTGCAGCCTGCGCAGGCCATGGCCGCCAACCTGCTGAACTTGTCGGAACAAGTGCCCGCGCGTGCCCTCTACGAAACCGATGGCCCGAGCCGCACCGTGAAGGTCGGCTCGCTGACCGTACAGCTCAAGCATCGACCGCCACGCCAAGTGCGCAGCGCCGGCCCGATGAGCAACCTCGTCTTCGCGGCACTGCGCAGCGTGGGCAAGGCGAACGTCAACGAGGCCCGGGTCGCGCATCTGCGCGAGACGCTGTCGGCGAAAGACCGCGCAGCCTTGTTGAAAGACCTGCCGCTGGCACCTGCCTGGATGCACCCGCATCTTCGATTCATCGCAGCACCGCAGCAGCGACTCGATCCCTCGGCGAAGGCAACAAAGCGGCACAAGCAAGCCGCATGAACACGCCTGCACGATGACGCCCTTCTCCAACTTGCCGCCCATCGAGCGTGCGCTGGTCATCAACGAAGCAGCCGGCCGGCTGGGCCTCGTGCCGTTGATCGTGGAGAAGGACTTCTGGGTCTGCTGGACGCTCGCTCGCATCTTCGAGGTCGAAGCCGTGGCTCCGCATGTGGTGTTCAAGGGCGGCACCTCGCTGTCGAAGGTGTTCGGCGCGATTCAACGCTTCTCCGAAGACATCGACCTGGCCGTCTCACCGCAAGCGCTCGGCTTCGCTGCGGCAGAACTCGACGAAGCGCCTTCGGCGAGTCAACGCCGCAAGCGCGTGCAAGCGCTCGAAGCCGAGTGCGAGCGATGCGTGGCGGAGCGCTTTCGGCCGGCACTCGAAGCCGCTATCGCTGCCAGGCTTGGTGCCCCGCAGCACACAAACGGCTGGCTGCGCTACGAAGTCGATGCGCTGGCCGGCACGCCTAACCTGCTGTTCACGTACCCGTCGGCCCTGGCCCAGGCGGGCGGCTACATCGCCACGCAGGTGAAGCTGGAATTCGGCGCACTGACCGATCAGCAGCCCACCGGAACGTACGGCATCGCCGCACTGCTGGCCCAGACACCTGGCGTCGATCTGGCGAGCGCCTACGGCGAGCTGCAAGCGAACGTGGTGGCGCTGGAGATCACGCGAACATTCTGGGAGAAGGCGACGATCCTGCACGCGGAGCACCACCGGCCGCTGGACCTGCCGATCCGTGACCGCTTCGCGCGCCACTACGCAGACTTCGAGGCGCTGTGGCGCCACCCGAGCCGCGCCGAAGCGCTGGCCCGGCTCGATCTGCTCGAAGACGTGGTGCGCCACAAAAGCCGCTTCTTCTCGTCAGGCTGGACCCATTTCGAGACCGCCAGGGCGGGGACGTTCAGGCTCGTTCCGCCGCCGGCGCGCCGTGCTGCATTGGCGAGGGACTATGCGACGATGGCACCGATGTTCATCGGTGTGCCGATCGAATTCGATGTCATGTTGCAGCGCCTTCAGACTGCGGAGCAGCAGCTCAACGATGGGAGCCTGCTTCATCCCAAGGGATCCTCACACAGTGGGGGTATGACTGGGGGTAGCCTCCAAACACTCCTGAATAAAACACAATAAAATCAACGGTCAATAGCTACAATGAAACTCGCCACCTGGAACGTCAACTCCCTCAAGGTCAGGCTGCCTCAGGTTCTCGACTGGCTGGCGGTACAGCAGCCCGACGTGCTGTGCCTTCAGGAGACCAAGCTGGAAGACAAGGCCTTCCCGAACGAAGCGATCGAACAGGCTGGCTACCGCAGCCTGTTCTGCGGCCAGAAGACCTACAACGGCGTGGCGCTGCTCAGCCGCGAACCCGCCGAGTTCGACGGCTTCGGCGATCCCCGGCTTCGACGACGAACAGAAGCGCCTCCTCGCCGCCGATGTCGCCGGCATGCGGGTGGTGTGCGCCTACTTTCCCAACGGCCAGTCGCTCGAATCGGACAAGTACGGCTACAAGCTGCGCTGGATCGAGGCGCTGACCGCCTGGCTGGGCGCGGAGCTGGCGGCGCAACCGAAGCTCGCGCTGCTCGGCGATTTCAACATCGCGCCGGAGGACCGGGACGTGCACGACCCGAAAGCCTGGGAAGGACAGGTGCTGTGCTCGGCACCGGAGCGGGATGCCTTCCGCGGGCTCGTCGGGCTGGGCCTCAGTGACAGCTTCCGCCGCTTCGAGCAGCCGGATAAGTCCTTCACCTGGTGGGACTACCGCATGCTCGGCTTCCGGCGCAATGCCGGCCTGCGCATCGATCACATCCTGCTCTCGGCGCCGCTGGCCGAGCACTGCACCGGCTGCCGCATCGACCGCGAACCGCGCAAGCTGGAGAGGCCCTCCGACCACGCCCCAGTCATCTGCGAGGTGGGGGCATGAGCCACCCGGCGAGGGGCCCCGCGTCAGCGGGGATCGACGGCAAGGCGAGTGCCCCCAGCCGCCGACCCGCCAGGCGCTGGAATACCCACGGCATCCCGGAGGCGGCGGCATGAGCCACCCGGCGAGGGGCCCCGCGTCAGCGGGGATCGACGGCAAGGCGAGTGGCCCCGGCCGCCGACCCGCCAGGCGCTGGAATACCCACGGCATCCCGGAGGCGGCGGCATGAGCCACCCGGCGAGGGGCCCCGCGTCAGCGGGGATCGACGGCAAGGCGAGTGCCCCCGGCCGCCGACCTGCCGGGCGCTCGAATACCCGCGGCATCCCGGAGGCGGCGGCATGAGCCACCCGGCGAGGGGCCCCGCGTCAGCGGGGATCGACGGCAAGGCGAGTGGCCCCGGCCGCCGACCCGCCAGGCGCTCGATTACCTTCCGCATCACTGAGGCGGCCCCGTGAGCGCCACGAGCCCGATCGGCGAACTGCTGGCGCACTACCCGGCGCTGGCCGGTTTGCCGGAAGACGTCCGGGCGAAGCTGGCGGATGCCGTGCAGACACTGCGAATTCCGGCAGGCACCCGGGTATTCGACGAGCGCGACGCCTGCCAGGGTTTCCCCTTCGTTATCGAGGGCAGCATCCGGGTGCTGAAAACCGCGCCCAACGGCCGCGAGCTGCCGCTGTACCGCGTTGCACCGGGAGAGACCTGCATCATCAGTTCGAGCTGCCTGCTGGGGCAAAGCGACTACAATGCTCGCGGCATTGCCGAGGAGGAGACCGAGCTGGTGCTGCTGCCCAAGCCGATGTTCGACGCCCTGATGGCCCACGCGCCCTTCCGCGGCTTCGTGTTCGAGCTGTTCTCGGAGCGCATCGCCGAGCTGATGCAACTGGTGGAGGAAGTGGCCTTCCGCAAGCTGGACCAGCGCCTCGCCGCGCTGCTGCTGGGCAAGGGCCGCGTGGTGCGCGCCACTCACCAGCAGTTGGCGGACGAACTGGGCAGCGTGCGCGAGATCGTCAGCCGCCTGCTCAAGAGCCTGGCGGAGCAAGGCCTGGTGAGCCTGGGCCGGGAACAGATCGAGATCCTCGATGCCGCCGGCCTGCGCCGGCTGGCGAGCGAAGCGCGCTGAGGCTGTGTAACCTTGGTTACAGACCGTCGCCGGCGGCAGGCTGGTCTAATCCGTCCCACGCTGTTCAACCCTATCGACGGAGACTCAATCATGAAAACCAATGTTGGCGGTATCGATCGCATCCTGCGTGTTCTGGCCGGCCTCGCCCTGATCGCCTGGGCGGCTGTGCTGGGCGGCCCGGCGTGGGCCTGGATTGGCGTGGTGCCCCTGGCCACCGGCCTGATCGGCTTCTGCCCGGTCTACCCGATCCTCAAGCTCAGCACCGCCAAGAAGGAAGCGGTCTAAGCGCCCTGCCGCAGGCCGGCGGCGGCGCACGCGTTGGCGATGCGCACGTAGTCGGCCACGTCGAGCTCCTCGCCGCGCCTCGTGGGTTGCACCCCGAGCGCGGCGAGTTCGTTTGCGGCGAGGAATTCCGCCAGCGTGTTGCGCAGCATCTTGCGGCGCTGGCCGAAGGCTGCCGCGACGATGCGAGCGAACAGCGCCGCGTCCCGCGCGCCGAGTTGCCCGGGTGGCCGCGGCGCGAGGCGCACCACCGCCGACACCACCTGCGGCGCGGGTCGGAAAGCGCCCGGCGGCACGTCGAAGCACTTTTCCACCTCGAAGCGATACTGCAGCATCACCGACAGCCGGCCGTAGTCGGGCGTGCCCGCACGGGCGACCATGCGGCTCACCACTTCCTTCTGCAGCATCACCGTGATGTCGCGTATCCGTTCTGCGTAGGTGGCGAAATGGAACAGCAGCGGCGAGGAGATGTTGTAGGGCAGGTTGCCGACCACCCGCAGATCCGCTCCCAGCGCACCGAGGTCGAACTCCAGCGCATCGGCTGCATGCACGCTCACCTTGTCCGGCGGCAACTCGGCGGCCAGGTGCGCGACCAGGTCGCGATCCAGTTCGACGACATGCAGGTGGCGCAGCCGGGCGGCGAGGGGGAAAGTCAGAGCCCCGAGACCGGGTCCGATCTCGACCACGTTGTCGTCCGCCGCGAGCCCGAGGGAATCGACGATGCGCGCTATGTAATGGGCATCGACCAGGAAGTTCTGGCCGAAGCGCTTGCGCGGGACGTGCCTCACGCCGGGACGCGTTTTGCGGCGTTGGCCGCCAGGCTCAGCGCGAGCTCGGTCGCGGCGTAGAGGCTGCCCGGATCGGCCTTGCCGGTGCCGGCGAGATCCAGGGCCGTGCCGTGGTCCACCGAGGTGCGGACGATGGGCAGCCCCAGGGTGACATTGACGCCGCCGCCGAAGCTCGCGTACTTGAGCGTCGCCAGCCCCTGATCGTGGTACATGGCGAGCACCGCGTCGCCCTGGGCCAGAACGCGGGGCGTGAACAGCGTGTCGGCGGGCAGCGGGCCGAGGAGCTGCATGCCCTCGCCGCGCAAGCGATCGAGCAGAGGGGCGATCACCTCGATCTCCTCGCGGCCCATGTGGCCGCCCTCGCCGGCATGGGGATTGAGCCCGGCCACCAGGACTCGCGGCGATGCGATGCCGAAGCGCTGGCGCAAGTCGGTGTCCAGAATGCGCAGCGTGCGCTCGAGACTGACTTCCGTGATCGCCGCCGCAACGTCCTTGAGCGCCAGATGGGTGGTGGCCAAAGCCACCCGCAGGCCGCCGCCCACCAGCATCATCACCACGCGGTCGGTCGCGGTCTTCTCCGCCAGATACTCGGTGTGGCCGCTGAAGGCGATGCCGGCGTCGTTGATGACCGCCTTGTGCACCGGCGCCGTGACCAGCGCGGCGAACTCGCCCGCCAGGCATCCGGCCACCGCCCGGTCTAGCAGGCCCAGAACGTAGCGCGCATTCGATGCATCGAGCATCCCCGCCCGGCTCGCCGCGTTCAAGGGGCAGTGAAGCACTTCCAGGACGCCCGACTGCGCCGGCCGGGCGCGATGGTATTCGGCGAATCGCGCGGCGACGCCGGCTTGACGCGCGCGATCCTCGATCAGCCCGCGGTCGCCAATCACGACCATCCGTGCCGGCCACTGCCGGGCGGCAAGCATGGCGCACAGTTCCGGGCCGACCCCTGCCGGCTCGCCGCTGCTGACTGCAAGGACGGGGACGCCGCCCGGTCCGCTACCTTCGGTGGCGGCCATGCTCCTACCTTTGTTCCACCCGGTATTCGACGTAGGCGCGGTCGCGCAACTGCCGCAGCCAGTCCTGGTAGGCCTCCTCGGCCTTGCGCTCCTTGATCGCCTGGCGCGCCACCAGCCGCTGGCGCTCCGACGAGACTTCCTCGATCCGGCGGTCCTTCACCTGGATCAGGTGCCAGCCGAAGGGCGACTGCACCGGGGCGCTCACCTCTCCCGGCTTGAGGGCGTCCATGGCGCGCTCGAACTCGGGCACCGTGTCTCCGGGATAGACCCATCCCAGTTCCCCGCCCTTGGACGCCGAGCCGTCGTTCGAATGCAGCCGCGCCAGTTCGGCGAAATCGGCGCCGTTGTCCAGCCGTTCCTTGAGGATGAGCAGCTTGCGCCGCGCCTCGTCGTCGGAGACGATCTCGCCGGTCTTGATCAGGATGTGGCGCGCCTGCGTCTGCTGCAGCCGCTTGCCGGTGTCCGAGCCGCCGCGCCGCTGCATCAGCTTGATCAGATGGAATCCCGCCGGACTGCGCAGGATGGGGCCGACTTCGCCCGGCTTCATGCCCGCCACCGCGTCGGCGAACAGGCTCGGCAGCCGGTCGGCACTGCGCCACCCCAGCGAGCCGCCGAGCAGGCCGTCGGGCGCATCGGAGTAGCTCGCCGCCACCTGGCCGAAGTCCGTACCGCGCCTGAGCTGGGCCAGTGCCTCCTCGGCCCGTTCCCGCAGGCGGGCCAGGCTCTCCGGGCTGGCCTGCTCTGGCGCACGCAGCAGGATGTGGCTGAGGAGGAATTCCTCGGCAACGGCAGATCGTTCGGGGCTGGCGAGGTAGTTGTCGATCTCCGCTTCCGATACGACGACTCGGTTGTCGACCTCGCGCTCGCGGATCCTGACGATCAGGATCTCGTTGCGAATCTCCTCGCGGAAGCGATCCCAGGAAACGCCGTCCTGCTCCAGCGCGGCCCGGAACTGGGACATGCTCAGGCGATTGCCGTCGGCAATGCGCCCCAGGGCGCGATCGACGGTAGTGTCATCGACGCGGGTGCCCGTCTCGCGGGCAAGCTGAAGCTGCAGGCGCTCGACAATCATGCGTTCGAGGACCTGCTTTGCCAGCGCCTCGCGATTCGGCAGCGGCGTCTTCTGCTGGGCGAGCTGACGCTCCACCTGCGCCAGCCGGACGCGCAGTTCCACCAGGGTAATCACCTCTTCATTGACCACGGCAACGATGCGATCGGCCTCGGCGATCGCCGGCGCCTGGCCGAAAGCCAGGCTGCTCAACAGGGTGCTCAGGATCAGAAACCAGCGCAGATGCTTCATGGAGCCCTCGGGGTGGTGTATCCGTCGCCGCCGAAAACCGGGTCGGCGGTAGGCTGCTCGATGCGGCCGTAGCCGGGAATGGCGCGCGAGAGCAGGTCCACGGGATTCGAGCCGATGCGCGAGAAGCCGTTCAGCTCGAGTTGCAGGAAGAACGCGTTATTGACTTCGTTGACCGTGGTGGCAAACCGCTGCACGACGAAGCGCGCCGCCCAGCAGCCGGCGTTGTATTCGACACCGCCTATGGCCTCGATCAGCCGGCGGTCCTGCAGCGAGTAGTTGTAGCGGCCGACCCCGTGCCAGCGGCCGTAGAGCGGCCACTGACCCGAGATGTCGATCTCTTCCAGCACGTCGCGCTGCATGCGGTAACCGGCGCTCAGCACGCGGCCGATGCCGGGCTGATAGCGCCCTCCGACGACGAAGCGCTGGGTGTCCTGGGTGTTGGGGTTGAACTCCCAGGCCGTGTCGAAGAACACCTGGCCGCCGAGGCGTCCCGACAGCGCCGCCAGCAGGTCGGCGGTACGGTCGATGCGGGGCGGCACGCCCGGCAGGGTCACCCGCTGGTCCTCGAAGTAGAAGCGCTGGCCCAGCGCTCCCCTGACCACTTCCGCCCCGTTGGCGTCCAGCAGGCGCGATACCACCGCGGCGGTGATCTGGTTCGCATCGGCGATGCGGTCCGATCCGGAGAAGATGTTGTCGGAGAAGATCTGGGCGAAGTTGTAGTCCGCGCTCGCCGTGTCGAACAGGGGAATCTGGCTCTGGTCCTCGTAGGGCACGTATAGATAGTACAGGCGCGGCTCGAGGGTCTGGGTCAGGGCGCGGCCGAACCAGTCGCTATCCCGCTCGAACACCACGCCGGCATCGACGCTGGCGATCGGCAGGCTGCGGCTGATGCTGTCCGGCCCGGTGCTCAGGCGGCGATCCAGGTCGTAGCGCGTGAAATGCGCGCCGACCCGCGGCGTGACGAAGAAAGCCTGGGTCTGGAGGGGAAACGAGGCCTGGGGATAGAGCACGAGCCGCCGGCCCTCGTCCAGCGTCGGATGACTGAAATCGGTGTAGTCGCCCACCAGCCCCATGTCGAAGCCCAAGACGTCCGGCCGCCGGGCGCTCAGCAGCAACTGGGGCAGCTTCTCGTAAGGCTTGACCACCGGCGGCAGGCCGGGATCCTGCAGGGTCTGGTAGCGCTGGGCGATGGCCTGCGCCTGCCACCAGCCGCCGCTGTAGCTCAGCGTCCCCTGGCGCAGCAGGTTGGTCTGGGAAGTGATGGTCGAACGCGTAGACAGGTCGGTGAAATAGGTGTCGTCCGAAACGCCGTTCAGATCGAGGCTGGCGGCGACGCCGAAGGGCAGCCTGTGGGTGTGCTGCACCGAGTAGGCGTGGCGCTGCTCGTTCAGGACCTGGTCGTTGGGCAGGTACTCGCCGCGCAACGTACCGTTGAAATCGGGTTCGAGGTAGCGGAACTCGCCGCCCAGTTGCAAGCCGCGCTTGCTCATGTAGCGCGGCGCCAGGGTCGCGTCCATGTCCGGTGCGATGTTCCAGTAATAGGGCACCATCAGGCTGACGCCGGTCAGGCTGGTGCTGCCGAAGGTCGGCGCCAGCAAACCGGACTTGCGCCGATTGTTGAGCGGAAACTCCAGCCAGGGCGAATACATGATGGGAACGCCCTTGAACACCACCCGGCCATGCCGCGCCTCGCCCATCTCGTCGGTGTAGTCGAGCTCCACCTCCGAGCCCTGGGCGTACCAGTCGGGATCGTCGGGACCGCAGGTGCTGTAGGTGGCGTCCTTGAGCCGGTAGTGGTTCTCCCCCTCGAAGTCGATGCGCTCGGCGCGGCCGTGCCCGGTCAACGGCGCGCTGCCCGCCGCGGAGCGGGTGATCGAGTAGGCCGGCGCATCGAAGTAGCCGACATTGGTTTCCAGGTTGAGCCGCATCTTCGGGCCGGCGATCCGGTCGAGGTCCTGGATCAGCACCACGTTGCCCTCCGCCTCGACCTCGTCCTCGACCTGCCAGTAGGTGAGTCGATCGGCGGTGACGGTGTTGTCCATCCGGCGCAGGTCGACGCTGCCCTCCGCCACGGTGACGTTGGGCCCTTCGGTGCGGATGTGTTCGGCAGCAAGGAAGACGCTGCCTTCGGCCGGCGTCGGGGAGGCCGCTTCCGTTGGGGCGGCATCGGCCTGAACAGGCGCGGTGCCGGGCGCGACCGCCGGCGCTTGCGGCGCCTGCCGGCACCGAGGGCACCGGCGGCGCGGGCAGCACTTGCGGTACCGCTGACGGCGCCGGTGAAGGCGCGGCGGCAGGCACAGCGGGAACCGTGGGCACAGCGGGAACCACCGGTTCAGCGGGTGTCCCCGGCACCGGGGCAGGCGGCGCCACGACCTCCTGCGGCGGCGGGCGCCGCGGCGGTGGCGCGCCGAGCAGGGCCGGATCGATGCGCAGCGGTGGCAGGTTCTGCTGCGCGGCAACCGGCACCGCCGAGCCGGCCAACAGGCCACCCGAGACACAGCACACTACAAGGGAAACGACACGTCCATCCATCGGGCGGCACAGGCTGCGTATTGTTTTTCGGCGGTTCCCGCACTGAGAGGGGCGGCGGGACGGCCCAGGAACCATCTGGGCTAGAATGCGCGAGTTTAACATCTTGCCCTCTCCCTTCCCGGCATGCCGCGCACCGACCAGATGCAGCAATGGCTGCATGGGCTTTTTCCCGACCGCGTCTTCGAGATCGCCCCGGCGTCCAGCGACGCCAGCTTCCGCCGCTATTTCCGGCTCGCCTTCGACGACGGCTCGACGCGCGTCGTGATGGATGCACCGCCGGCCCACGAGGACTGCCGCCCCTTCGTCAAGGTCGCCGCGCTGCTCGCCGAGGCCGGCGTCCACGCCCCCCGAGTCCTGGCGCAGGATCTGGAGCAGGGCTTCCTGCTGCTCGACGACCTGGGCCGCCAGACCTATCTGGATGTCATCAACGATGACAACGCCGACGCCCTGTTCCGCGACGCCGTCGCCAGCCTCATCGCCTGGCAGACGTCGAGCCGCGAAGGTGTGCTGCCGCCCTACGACGCCGCCCTGCTGCGGCGCGAGCTGGACCTCTTTCCCGACTGGTACGTCGCGCGCCATCTGGGCATCGAGCTGACGCCCTCGCAAAGTCAGGTGCTGGAGCACGCCTACGCTCTGATCATCGAAAACAACCTGGCGCAGCCGCGGGTGTTCGTGCATCGCGACTACATGCCGCGCAACCTGATGGTGGCCACACCCAACCCCGGCGTGATCGACTTCCAGGACGCCGTCATGGGCCCCATCAGCTACGACGTAGTCTCGCTGTTCCGCGACGCCTTCGTCTCCTGGGACGAGGCGCGGGTGCTGGACTGGACCATCCGCTACTGGGAGCAGGCCAGGCGTGCCGGGCTGCCGGTGAATCGGGACTTTGGCGCCTTCTACCGCGACTTCGAATGGATGGGGCTGCAGCGCCACCTCAAGGTGCTGGGCATCTTCGCCCGCATCAACTACCGCGACGGCAAGCCCCACTACCTCAAGGACACGCCGCGCTTCGTCGGCTACGTGCGCGAGGTCGCATCGCGCTACCGCGAATTCGGGCCGCTGCTGAAACTGTTCGACGAACTGGAAGCGCGCACGCCGCAGATCGGCTACACGTTCTGATGCCATGAAGGCAATGATCCTGGCCGCCGGACGCGGCGAGCGCATGCGGCCGCTGACCGACACCATGCCCAAGCCCCTGCTCCGCGCGGGAGGCAAGCCGCTGATCGTGTGGCAAATCGAGCGCCTGGTGGCGGCGGGCATCCCCGAGATCGTCATCAACCACGCCCATCTCGGCGAGCAGATCGAGGCGGCGCTGGGTGACGGCGCCGCCTCCGGCAGCCCGCCTGCGCTACTCACCGGAGCCGCCGGGCGCGCTGGGCACCGCCGGCGGCATCGCACAGGCGCTGCCGCTGCTGGGCTTCGCGCCGTTCGTCGTGGTCAATGGCGACATCTGGTGCGACTACGACTACAGTCAGGCGGCGGAGATCGCCGGCCAACTCGCCAGCCGCGGCAAGCTGGCCCATCTGGTGTTGGTGGCCAACCCGCCGCACCACGCAGAAGGCGACTTCGCGCTCAACTTCGGCGAGGTCGCGAGTGCCGGTGCGCGGAAGCTGACTTTCGCCGGCATCGGCATCTACCAGCGATCGCTGTTCGCCGGCCTCCAGGCCGGCACGCCGGCGGAACTTGCGCCCATGCTGCGCAGCGCGATGGACGCCGGCCAGGTGGCGGGCGAATACCACTACGGCCGCTGGACCGACGTGGGAACGCCCGAGCGACTGGCCGCGCTCGACGCCGACTTGTCGCGGGAGCTCGGGACTTGAGGCCCCAAGGGCGGCAGGCGGCGCGGCTATAATCGTCGCTCCGTCCGCCGGAGCCCGCCTTGGACTACAGCCCCTACGCCGCCCGCCGCGCCCGCCTGCTGGAGAGGATGGGCGCCGGCATCGCGGTGATTCCCGCCGCCGCCGAGCGGGTGCGCAACCGCGACACCCACTACCCCTACCGCTTCGACAGCTATTTCTACTACCTCACCGGCTTCGCCGAGCCCGACGCCGCGCTGGTGCTGGTGGGCGGAGACAAACCCCGGACGCTGCTCTTCTGCCGCGACCGGGACCCGGAGCGCGAGATCTGGGACGGTTTCCGCCACGGTCCGCTGGCGGCGCGGGAGCAGTTCGGTTTCGACGCGGCCTTTGCCGGCGACCTGTTCGACACCCAGTTCGACGAGTTGCTGGCCAACCAGCCGGCGCTCTACTACTCCGTCGGCTACGACGCCGCCTGGGACGAACGCATGATCGCGGCGCTGAACCGGGTACGCGCCATGAGCCGCGCCGGCATGCGCGCCCCGGCCAGCATCGTGGACGTGCGCACCCTGATCGACGAGTTGCGCCTGCTCAAGGACGGGCACGAACTCGCCGCCATGCGCCGTGCCGCCGACATCTCCGCCGCCGCCCACCGCCGCGCGATGCGCGCCGCGGCGCCCGGACGCAACGAGTTCGAGATCGAGGCCGAACTGCTGCACGAATTCCGCCGCCACGGCGCGCAGGCGCCGGCCTATACGGCCATCGTCGCCGGCGGCGCCAACGCCTGCATCCTCCATTACGTCAACAACAACCGCCCTCTGGGCGATGGCGATCTGCTGCTGATCGACGCCGGATGCGAGTTCGACGGCTATGCCGCGGACATCACCCGCAGCTTCCCGGTGAACGGCCGCTACACGCCGGCGCAGCGCGACGTATACCAAATGGTGCTGGCGGCGCAGGCGGCGGCGATCGCCGCGGTGCGCCCCGGCAATGCCTGGGACGCGCCGCACCAGGCAGCGCTCAGAGTCCTCGCCCAAGGCATGATCGATCTCGACCTGGTGAGCGGCAGCGTGGACGCGGTGATCGAATCGGGGAGCTACAAGCGTTTCTACATGCACCGTACCGGGCACTGGCTGGGGCTCGATGTCCATGACGCCGGCGAGTACAAGCTGGATGGGCAATGGCGTGCGCTCGCCGCCGGCAACACCCTCACCGTCGAGCCGGGCTGCTACATCCGCCCCGACGAGCGCGTGCCGCAGGCGCTGTGGAACATCGGCATCCGCATCGAGGACGACGTGCTGGTGACGCTGGCCGGCTGCGACGTGCTCACCGCCGCCGCCCCCAAGACGGTGGCGGAAATCGAGGACTGGATGGCGAACCGTGGCAATTGAAGACATCGTCATCGTCGGCGCCGGGCCGGTGGGCATGGCGCTGGCCGCAGCGCTGGCGCGCTGGGGCATGAAGCCGCGGCTGATCGACGCGCGGGAGCGCGGCGCCGCCCAGCGCGACCCGCGGGTGCTGGCCCTGTCTTACGGCTCGCGCCAGATCCTGCAGCGCCTCGGCGCCTGGGAGCGGCTGCACGCCACCCCCATAGCGACCATCCACGTGTCGCAGCAGGGCGGCTTCGGTCGCACCCTGATCCACGCCGCCGACCACCAACTGCCGGCCCTGGGCTACGTCGTCGCCGCCGGGGAACTGGCGGCAGCCTTGGCGGAAACGCTGGCGGCCGCCGGCATCGAGCCCGAGTTCGCGACCAAGGTGGAGAACGTTGCCCCGGGCCGCGACGACGCCATAGTCAGTGTCTGCGCACCGGCAGGGGACACCCGCATCGCTGCGCGGCTGGTGGCACACGCGGAGGGCGCCGCGCACGGCAAGACGGATGTCGTGGAGCGCAACTACGGCCAGCAGGCGGTGATCTGTGTGGCGCGCACAACGGAGCCCTTCGCCGCCACCGCCTGGGAGCGCTTCACGCCGGAAGGACCGCTGGCCCTGCTGCCCCACCAGGGCGGTTATGCAGTTGTTCTCACTGCGACCGACGTCGGGGCTGCCGAACTGGCGAAGCTCGACGACGACGCCTTCCGTGCCGCCCTCCAGTCGCGCCTGGGAGAGCGTCTGCATGTCGCGAGCGTCGGGCCGCGCAGCGTCTTTCCCCTTGCCCTGCGCCTTCGCCGCGACCCGACGGCGGCGCGCTGCGTCTGGGTCGGCAACGCCGCGCAGACCCTGCACCCGGTGGCCGGACAGGGTTTCAACCTCGCATTGCGCGACCTGTGGACCCTGGCGGAACTGCTGCGCGATCGCGGGCCGCTCGATCCGGGCGATCCCGAGCTGCTGCGGCGCTACCGCGCGGCGCGGCTGGTGGATAGAGGCGCCACCATCGGCTTCACCGACGGTCTGATCCGCGTCTTCGGCAGCGGCAACCCGCTGCTTTCCGGGCTGCGGGGCGCCAGCCTCGCGCTGCTCGACATCCTGCCGCCGGCGCGAGGTTTCGTCGCCAAACGCATGATTTTCGGCGCCCGCGCGTGGCCATAACCGGACACCCGGCGCGCCAGAGATTTTTTTGAGCGTCCGAAGCCGCGCTTTGATTAGAATAGCGCGCTCCCCACCGCCCGCGTCGCCGTCCACAACAAGCCATGCAATTCGCCGGCTTCACGCTCCGGAATAATCTGTTCGTCGCGCCCATGGCTGGCGTCACCGACCGACCCTTCCGGCAACTTTGCAAGAAACTGGGCGCAGGACTGGCCGTGTCGGAGATGGTCACCTCCAACTCGCTGCTCTACGGCAGCGAAAAGACCAGGCGCCGCGCCAACCACCAGGGCGAGACGCAGCCGGTGTCGGTGCAGATCGCCGGCGCCGATCCGCGGATGATGGCTCAGGCCGCGCATTACAACGCGCAGCAGGGCGCCCAGATCATCGACATCAACATGGGCTGTCCGGCGAAGAAAGTGTGCAACGTCATGGCCGGCTCCGCCCTGATGCAGGACGAGGCCCTGGTCGGCCGCATCCTCGACGCAGTGGTGGGCGCGGTGGATGTGCCGGTGACGCTGAAGATGCGCACCGGCTGGGACCGCAGCCATCGCAACGCGCTGCGGGTGGCGCGCATCGCCGAGGACGCTGGCATCCGGGCGCTGGCGATACACGGCCGCACCCGCGCCTGCCAGTACCACGGCGAGGCGGAGTACGAAACCATCGCCCAGGTCAAGGCAGCGGTGCGCATCCCGGTGATCGCCAACGGCGACATAGCCTCGCCGCAAAAGGCCAAGCAGGTGCTCGATGCCACCGGCGCCGACGGCGTCATGATCGGCCGCGCTGCCCAGGGGCGTCCCTGGATCTTCCGCGAGATCGAGCACTATCTCGCCAGCGGCGAGCTGCTGCCGCCGCCCCTGGTGAGCGAGATCCACGCCGTGCTGCGCGAGCATCTTGACGACCTCTACACCTTCTATGGCCGCGATACCGGCGTGCGCATCGCCCGCAAGCACATCGCCTGGTACACCCGCGGCTTGTCCGGCTCCGCCGCCTTCCGCCACGCCATGAACCAGTTGCAGCGCGTGGAGGAGCAGATGGCAGTCACCGACCGCTTCTTCATCGGCCAGGCAAGGCTGGACGAGCGGCTGCGGTATGCGGAGGAACCGGAGGACCTGGCGGCATGAGACGACTTCGATCGCCGCTCGCCCTCACCCCCAACCCCTCTCCCGCTGGCGCGGGAGAGGGGAGCTTCTTCGGCGAGCATGCGCTTGTCTTGGCGCGACCCTCGTCTGCCCTCACCCCCAACCCCTCTCCCGCTGGCGCGGGAGAGGGGAGCTTCGCGCGCGCCTGCGGCGCGGAAATGAGGTGGGGATGACTCGCAGCGACATCTCGGAATGCGTGCGGCGCAACCTGGACCGCTATTTCCTCGATCTGGACGGCGAGAAGCCCTGCGCCATCTATGACATGGTGCTGGCGCAGGTGGAGCGCCCGATGCTCGAGGTGGTGATGCGCGAAGCCAACGGCAACCAGACCGTCGCCGCCGGGCTGCTCGGCATCAACCGCAACACGCTGCGGCGCAAACTCCAGGAACACCAATTGATCTGACCCCCGGTAACGCTGGCGCGCAGCAGGAACCCGCCGCGCACCGCCCTGTTGGAATCTCCGAGCCATGAAACTCACCCAAGCCCTGATCAGCGTCTCCGACAAGACCGGCGCGGTCGATCTCTGCCGCGCCCTGACATCCCTCGGCGTCAAGCTGCTGTCCACCGGCGGCAGCGCCAAGCTGCTGCGCGACGCCGGCCTCGCCGTTACCGAAGTTGCGGACTACACCGAATTTCCCGAGATGCTCGACGGCCGCGTCAAGACGCTGCACCCCAAGATCCACGGCGGCATCCTGGCCCGGCGCGACCTGCCCGAACACATGGCGGCGATCGAGCGCGCCGGCATCGGCCGCATCGATCTGGTGGTGGTGAACCTCTACCCCTTCCAGCAGACCATCGCCAAGCCCGGCTGCACCCTTGAGGAGGCGATCGAGAACATCGACATCGGCGGCCCGAGCATGGTGCGCGCCGCCGCCAAGAACCACGGCGGCGTGGCGGTGCTGACCGAGCCCGCCGACTACGCTCCGGTGCTGGAAGAGCTGCGCGCCAGCGGCGGCGAACTGAGCGCGGCGACGCGCTTCGCACTGGCGAAGAAGGCCTTCACCCACACCGCCCGCTACGACGCCGCCATCGCGAACTACCTCACCGGCCTCGACGCCGAGAACAAGCCGACGGCATTCCCCGACCGGCTGCAGATCGCCTTCGACAAGCTCCAGGCCATGCGCTACGGCGAGAACCCGCACCAGCAGGCCGCCTTCTACCGCGAGCCCGCCGCCCCCGCCGGGGCCATCTCCAGCTACAGCCAGCTGCAGGGCAAGGAACTGTCCTACAACAATGTCGGCGACGCCGATGCCGCCTGGGAATGCGTCAAGAGCTTCGACCCGGCCGACGGCGCCGCCTGCGTCATCGTCAAGCATGCCAATCCCTGCGGCGTGGCGCTCGGCACGACCGCGCTCGATGCCTACCGCAAGGCCTTCGCGACCGATCCGACCTCGGCCTTCGGCGGCATCATCGCGTTCAACGCTCCGCTCGACGAAGCGGCAGCCCGGGCGGTTACCCAGCAGTTCATGGAAGTGCTGATCGCCCCCGAGTTCAGTCCAGCGGCGCTGGAGGTCCTCGCCGCCAAACAGAACGTGCGCGTGCTGCGGGTGCCGCTGGGCGAAGCCAACCATGGCTACGACTTCAAGCGCGTCACTGGCGGCCTGCTGGTGCAGAACTTCGATGCTGCCCGGATCAAGTCGGGCGACCTCAAGGTGGTGACGAAACGTGCGCCGACGCAAAGCGAAGTGCGCGACCTGCTGTTCGCCTGGCGTGTGGCGAAGTACGTCAAGTCCAATGCCATCGTCTATTGCCGCGACGCTCAGACGGTGGGCGTTGGCGCGGGCCAGATGAGCCGCGTCGATTCGGCGCGCATCGCTGCGATCAAGGCGCAGAACGCGGGCCTGAGTATCGCTGGCGCGGTGGCGGCTTCGGACGCATTCTTCCCCTTCCGTGACGGCCTCGACGTGCTGGCCAAGGCCGGCGCCCGCGCCGTGATCCAGCCCGGCGGCAGCGTGCGCGACGCGGAAGTGATCGCCGCCGCCGACGAGCAGGACATCGCCATGGTGTTCACCGGCTTCCGTCACTTCCGCCATTGAGCAAACGCCTACCGGAGCACGCACCCATGAATTTACTCGCCGCCGTCCGGGCAGCCAGCCGCATCCTGTTCCCGATCGCCCTGGCTGCTTCTGCGTCTGGCGCCCGCGCCGAGTACTGCGACTGGGGATGGCAGTGGCTGGCAAACTCCTGCGACGGTGCCGTCAAGGCGTACAAGGGCGGCAGCTACGATCTGTACCTGACCGGTTATGCCTACCATGGGCGGGGCACCTACAACGACGAATCCCTAGCGGATCAGAACGAGCAGGCCTGGGGCGCCGGCATCGGCCGCACCCACATCGACGACCGCAACAACTCCCATGGCATCTACTTCATGGGATTCCAGGACTCCCACTACAAGCCGGAGTGGATGCTCGGCTATGGCTGGCTGGCGCGCTGGGCGCTGGCCGAGAATTTCAACGTGGGAATCGGCGTCACCGCGGGCCTCACCACGCGCACCGACTACTGCGATTACCTGTGCCCGATTCCCTACATCTTTCCCCTCGGCTCGCTGGAGTATCGAAAGGTGGCGCTGATGGCCACCTACGTGCCCAAGCTTCCGGGTGAAGAGGGCAACGGCGACATACTGTTCCTGTTCGGCAAGATCTCTTTCGACTGACGCGTTCGCGATGAAGCTACTTGTGATCGGCGCCGGCGGCCGCGAACATGCCCTGGCCTGGCGCTTGGCCCAGAGCCCGCGGGTGCAGAAAGTCTATGTGGCACCGGGCAATGCCGGCACCGCGCGGGAGCCGGGGCTGTCGAACCTGGCGATCACCGACATCGAGGCACTGGCCGACTTCGCGCAGCGCGAGCAGATACAGCTCACCGTGGTCGGGCCCGAGGCGCCGCTCGCCGCAGGAGTGGTGAACGTGTTCCTGGCCCGGGGCTTGCCGATCTTCGGCCCGACGCGCGAGGCGGCGCAACTGGAAAGCTCCAAGGATTTTGCCAAGCGCTTCCTCGAACGGCACCGCATTCCCACGGCACAGTTCCAGACCTTCTCGGACGCAGCCCAGGCCCACGCCTATATCGACGCCCAGGGTGCGCCCATTGTCGTCAAGGCCGACGGCCTGGCTGCCGGCAAGGGCGTGGTGGTCGCGACAACGCTCGCCGAGGCCCACGCGGCGGTGGACGCCATGCTGGTGGACAACCGCATGGGCGACGCCGGCGCGCGGGTGGTGGTCGAGGAGTTCCTCGAAGGCGAGGAGGCAAGCTTCATCTGCCTGTGCGACGGCGGCCACGCCCTGCCGCTGGCCACCAGCCAGGATCACAAGCGTCTCAAGGACGGCGACCGCGGCCCCAATACCGGTGGCATGGGCGCCTACTCGCCGGCGCCGGTGGTGACGCCGGCGATCCACGCCCGCGTCATGCGCGAGGTGATCCAGCCGACGCTCGCCGGCATGACCCAGGAGGGCATACCCTACACCGGCTTCCTCTATGCCGGGCTGATGATCGACCCGGCCGGCGGCGTCAAGGTGCTGGAGTACAACTGCCGCATGGGGGACCCGGAAACGCAGCCGATCATGCTGCGCCTCAAGAGCGACCTGCTCGACCTGCTGGACGCCGCGCTGGCGCGCCGGCTCGACGAGGTGCAACCGGACTGGGACCGGCGCTGCGCCCTGGGCGTGGTGCTCGCCGCCGCGGGCTATCCCGACTCGCCGCGCAAGGGCGACGCGGTCTCGGGGCTGCCGAAGCCGGAGCCCGACTGCCACGTGTTTCACGCCGGAACCGCCGAAAAGGATGGCCGCGTCCTGGTGAGCGGCGGGCGGGTGCTGTGCGTGACCGCGCTGGGCGACACGGTGAAGATCGCGCAGAAGCGCGCCTACGACGCCTGCGACCAGATTCGCTTCGACGGCATGCAGATGCGGCGCGACATCGGCTATCGCGCCGTCGCGCCGCGCAAGGGCTGAGCATTCCTTGCGGTCCGCGAAGATCGCGAAGCACCCAGGCCGTCGCAAGGCCCCGCAAGCGCTTGAGCCGACCTACCAACCTGTGAGCCTCGGGGCAAGGATTTCTCGATGAGCATCGATTCAGCGGCAGTCAAGACCTACCTGATCGACCTCCAGTCGCGCATCATTGCCGCTCTGGAGCGCTTCGACGGCAGATCGTTTCGCACCGACAGTTGGGACCGGCCCGGGGGCGGGGGCGGCATCTCGCGCCTGATCGAGGAGGGCGACTTCTTCGAGCGCGGCGGCTGCAACTTTTCCCACGTGTTCGGCGAAGGCCTGCCAGCTTCGGCAACTGCGGCACGCCCCGAACTGGCGGGCCGCGGCTTCGAAGCCATGGGGGTTTCCCTCGTCGTGCATCCGCGCAACCCCTACTGCCCCACGGCACACATGAACGTGCGGCTGTTCGTCGCGCGCAAGGCGGGCAGCGAAGATGTGTGGTGGTTCGGCGGTGGCATGGATCTGACGCCCTACTATCCCTTCGACGACGACGCGCGCCACTTCCATGCCACCTGCAAGAAGGCGCTGGCGCCCTTCGGCGACGAGTTGCATCCGCGCTTCAAGGCGTGGTGCGACCGCTACTTCTTTCTCAAGCACCGCAACGAGCCGCGCGGTGTCGGCGGCGTCTTCTACGACGATCTGAACGAGGGTGGCTTCGAGCGCTGCTTCGGGCTCACGCGCAGCGTCGGCGACAGCTTCCTCGACGCCTACCTGCCCATCGTCGAGCGCCGCCGCGATCTGCCCTACGGCGAGCGCGAGCGCGACTTCCAGGCCTACCGCCGCGGGCGCTATGTCGAGTTCAACCTCGTGTTCGACCGCGGCACGCTGTTCGGCCTGCAATCGGGCGGGCGCACCGAGTCGATCCTGATGTCGCTGCCGCCGATCGTGAAATGGCGCTACGACTGGCACCCCGAGCCGGGAAGCCCCGAGGAGCGGCTGTACCGCGACTTCCTGGTGGCGAAGGACTGGGTGTAGCCATTCGGTGCGCATGGCGCACCCCACGCCAGATCGATACGGAATCCGGCAGGGTTTGCAGTGCGCAGCGCTCCCGGTCTTAATCGAAGGCTGCGGCGGCGCGGTAATGACGGTTGGCTTGGTCCGGCCGATCCAGGCGGTCGAACAGTTCCGCCAGTTCCAGATTGGCCCCGCGGCTGGGGGCGATGGCGAGCGAGGCTTCCAGATAGCTCTGCGCCTTGCCCCACAACTGCTGGATGCGGCACAGCCGCCCCAGCGTGAGCAGCAGTTGAGCGTCCTGCGGCCGGTCCTTGAGCCACTCCTCAGCCCGGCTGATCCGTGCCAGCGCTTCGCCCTCCTTGCAATCGCCATACAGCGCGGAAAGGCCGTCGTCCCATTGCGCGCCGAGACGGGTCTCAATGATCTTCTGCGCCGCGCCGCAGTCGCCCGCGTCGATCAGCAGCCGCGCCGCCAGCGCCGCCACCTGCGCGTCGCGCCGCTCGCCGGCGGGAAGCTGCGCCCAGTAGTCGATCAGTTGCCTGGCATCGCCCTTTCTGTCGTGCATGCCCTCCAGATGGGCACGCCGCTTGAGGGAGGCGGCGTGCTCGGGGGCGATGGCGCGATGCTTCTCAAGCAGCCGCGCCACCCGAAGCATGTCGCCCCAGCGGCCCAGCGCCAGGTGCACCCGCAAGGACAGACGCAGCGCGGCAACATGGCGCTGGCCGCCCTCCTGGAGGGAGTTCAGGCTTTCCAGCGCGGCATCGAAGCGCCGCGCATCGGTGTGCAGTTCCGCCTCGGTCATCAGTCTTGCGTCGTGCATCTTCTCGTCATGACGCCGGGCGCGGCCGAGCCAGGTGGTCTCGGCCGTCTCGTTGTTCATTCCCCGCGCGGCGCGCGCCGCCAGCAGCGCGGCAAGGCCGGGCGACTCGCCGGCAATGAACGCCTGGTCGGCCTTCTTCAGCGCCTGGCCGAAGCGCCCCTCGAACAGCAGGCGCAGCGCCTCGCGCAGCGCGTCGGCCGCCTTCTCGCGCCGCTTGCGCACCCGGAATTCGCGCACGGCCCGCGGCATGCGCAGCGTATTGACCACCAGCCGCAGCAACAGATAGGCCAGCACGAAACTGGCCACCAGCAGCAGCACCAGCAGGTTGAGCGACAGATCGAAGCGCCACGGCGGGACCACGACGAGGGCATAGCCGGTGTTGTAGCGCCCGGCAACGGCCAGCAGCACCGCCAGGGAGAACAGGGCCAGCAGCCAGAACAGGGCGCGCATCGCGAATCTCGCCTCAGCGACCGGCGGCCGCGGCCTTGTCGCGGCCAAGCTTGAAGTTGCGCAGCGCGGTGAGGCTGTCGTCCAGTGCCGGAAGCTCCAGCCTGAGTTGCGCACCTGACAACTGGCGCAGGAGCCCCAGGGCCTCCTGCGCCGGCTCGGCGCGAACGTCGAAGTAGCGTTCGATCCAGGCCTGGGCCTGCTTCAGATCCTCGCGGTAGGTGCGCGAGTCGCGCTGCAGCAGGGCGAGCCGCGCATTGATCAGCCGCAGCTTGAGGTTCTCCCGCAGGATGAATGCGTTCTGCGGCGACAGCACGGCGGGATCGGGGCGATCGAGCCGCTCGATGCGGATCAACTGGCTCAGCTCGCGCCACAGGTCGGCGACGAGCCGCGCCCAGAACCCTTCCTCGGCCGCCGGCGCAACCGCGGCCGCCGTGCCGCGAGGCTTTCCTTCGAATGCCAGAGGCATGCGATCGACCGCACTCACCACGCCGTCGAGTTTGATCGACAACCCCGGCACATCCACCAGCGGCAGCGCCTTGAGGCGCTCGATGTCCTGGATCAGGGCACGGCGCAGGGGAATGAACTGGGCCTGCTCGGTGCGGGCAAGCCGCGCGTCGGCGCTTTGCAGCGCGATCAGCGCCGCCTCCACGTTACCGGCGAGCTGCAACTGCTGGACCGCCAGGTTGACCGTCTGCTCTACCTCGGCCAGCACGCGGTCGTCCCGGTTGCGGGTAAGCTCCTGGTACATGGCCTCCAGCGCCACCTGCTGATTCTGGGAATCGCCGAGCCGCGCCTCCAGCACGCCGACCTTGGCCTGGAGCGCCAAGACCGTCTCCTGCGCCTGTTTGGCGACGATGCGGCTTTCCTTGCCGACGCTGTCGCCCTCCGCCAGGCGCTGCGCCAGCTCGGCGTGGAGCGAGTCGGCGCGCCCGCGCGTTTCCCACCACTGCCAGCCTGCAACGGCGAGCGCCAGCAGCGCGATGCCCAATGAAAGCCGCGGCAGAAACTGCGATCGCGGAGCCGGCACGGGTGCAGGATCGCTGCGCGCCGCAGGCGGTTCCGGCGCGACCGGCGCCTGGGCGGCGGTGGAGATTTCTTCATTCATGGGCAAATCCGTTGAGGGCACTCCGGCTGCTTGCGGAAAAATGCCGGGCGAGTCCTTCCAGCAGGCCCTCGTCGCCAGGGCCGGTCAGGATCACCTGTTCCACCCCCAGCCCCCGCGCCGCCTCGGCGATGCGCTCGTGGGGCACGAACAGAGGGGTGCGGCGCAGCCATTGCCGTCCCAGCTTCCCCACCATGTCGAACAGGTTGCGCAGCCCTTCGCTCGAGGTAAGGGTGATGGCATCGATCTCACCCCGCGCCCAGAGCCTGAGCAGCGGCGCGGTGTCGAGATTGGGCCGGCCGCGGTGATAGCACTCGACGTACTCGACCGCCGCGCCGCGGGCAACCAGCGTGTCGCCGAGCAGCTCGCGCCCGCCGTCGCCGCGGAAGATCGCCGCCCGCCTGCCGGCCACTGCGCCGGCCTGAAGGGGGGGCAATTCCAGCAGGGCTTCCGAGTCGAAGCGGCCTTGCGGAGCCGTCACGTCGCGCAGCCCGAGACGCGCGAGTTCCTTCTCGCTCGACTTGCCGATGCAGGCGATCCGCACCGCGGGCGGCCACGGGCGGCGCGCGAGGATCACGTTGAGTGCCTTGGCGACCGCGTTGGGGCTGATGAAAATGGCAAGGGCATAGTCATCGAGCCGGTCGGCGATCTCCAGGATAGGGCGCACGTCGGCGACGTCGAAGATCGCCAGCACCGGAAACAGGATCGGCGCTCCGCCCTGCTCGCGAATGCCCTCGGCAAGGCCGCGCGCCTGGGCCTCGGGCCGCGTCACGACGATCCGCCGCCCCGCGAGGGCTGACTTTGTCGAAGCCGCGGCCAGCGTCATGCAGGGGCGCCGCCCAGCGCGGCGAGTATCCCTTCCGCGCCCTGCTCGCGCAGCGCCGCCGCGAGCCGCATTCCCAGTGCCTCCGGATCAGCCGCCGTGCCGCGCAGATCGGCCGACGCGATGCGGCTGCCGTCAGGCAGCGCAACGAAACCGCGCAGCCGCAGTTCGTCGCCCTGGCTCTGGGCAAACGCGCCCAGCGGCACCTCGCAACTGCCGGCCAGTGCCCGCGAAAGCGCGCGCTCGGCGCGGACGCAGGCGGCCGTGGCAGGATCATCAAGCGGCGCCACCCATGCTGCCACCTCGGGGCGCGCGGTCAGCGCCTCGATTCCCAGAGCGCCCTGCCCCGCCGCCGGCAGCGACTCTTCGGCCGGCAGCAGCGCCCGGATGCGATCGCCCAGGCCAAGGCGGGTCAGCCCCGCAGCCGCGAGGATGATGGCATCGTAATCGCCCTGATCGAGCTTGCGCAGCCGCGTGTCCAGGTTGCCGCGCAGGCTGGTCACCGCCAGATAGGGATGGCGCGCGTGCAACTGCGCCTCGCGGCGCAGGCTGGACGTGCCCACCACGGCTCCGGGGGGCAGGTCTTCGAGCGCCGCGTACTTGCTTGAAACGAAGGCGTCCAGGGGATTCTCGCGCGCGGAGATCGCCACCAGCGAAAAATCGGGCGCCATCTCCATCGGCACGTCCTTCATCGAATGCACGGCGATGTCGGCGAGTCCGTCGAGCAGCGCCGTCTCCAGCTCCTTGACGAACAGGCCCTTGCCACCGACCTTGGCCAGCGGCCGGTCGAGGATCTGATCACCGCGGGTGGTCATGCCGAGAATTTCGACCCGGCAGCCCGGATATAATCCGGCCAGCCGATCGCGCACGTGCTGCGCCTGCCACAGCGCCAGGCGGCTTTCGCGGGAAGCGATGACGATGCGCTCGGGCGCGGGATACGAGGTCACTGGACTATGCTCTTAGGGTATGCGGCGAGGGGCCGGGCATTGCGCCGCGCGTTGCGGCAAAAGGCGCGCTCGGGGCGCCGGGTGGCCGCGATTCTAGCATGGCTGCCCCTCGCCCTCGGGACGGCTCAAGGGGCGATCGCCGCAGATCACGAGAGTCTCACGCCGGCCAGGGATCTGGCCCGCGACGGGCAGGAACTGCGTGCCAGGCGCCTCCCCCTGCTGGTCCTCTACAGCCAGAGCAGCTGCAATTGGTGCGACAAGGCGCGGCGCGAGTACCTGCTGCCGATGCAGAACGACCCCGCCTATCGCAGCCGGGTCCTGCTGCGGCAGATCGACCTCGATTCCGATGCCCCGCTCGTCGACTTCGCCGGACGGCGCACCACTCACGGCGAATACGCCAGGACCGAACGCACCCGCGTCACCCCCACCGTGGCCTTCTACGGCCCCGACGGCGAGCGCCTCTCCGACCCCATCGTCGGACTGCGCATCGCGGACTTCTATGGCGCCTACCTCGAACGGGCGATAGACGAGGGTCTGGCCAGGCTGAAGTCGGGCAAATAGTCACCGGACACCAAGCGGTGCTGCGCGCGGGCAGCCCGCAGATCTCGGGCACGCGACGTGCTTGCGATTTCATGTTGCGGACTTCCCCGCGAACACTCCGGGCACAAACCGTATGACCAAGGCCACCGAACAGGACAAGGATCTGCCGCTCAGGGACGACATCCGGCTGCTGGGGCGCATACTCGGCGACACGGTGCGCGCTCAGGAAGGCGAGGCGGTGTTCGACCTCATCGAGCGCATCCGCCAGAACTCCATCCGCTACCGTCGCGACGAGGACCATTCCGCCCGGCGCGAACTCGAAGCCACCCTCGACAGCCTGTCGCGCGAGCAGTCGCTGCAAGTGGTGCGCGCCTTCAGCTACTTCTCCCACCTCGCCAACATCGCCGAGGACCAGCACCACATCCGCCGCACCCGCGCCCATCAGGCAGCAGGCTCCGGGGCGCGCGAGGGCAGCATGGCCTATGCGCTCGATCGCGCCGCCGCGGCGGGCATCGGCTTTGTGCGGCTGCAGCAGTTCTTCCGCGACGCCGAAGTGGTGCCGGTGCTAACTGCCCACCCCACGGAGGTGCAGCGCAAGAGCATCCTCAAGTGCGAGATGGAAATCGCGCGACTGCTCAATGTCCGCGACCGCATGGAGCTAACACCGGAGGAGCACGCCGAGCACGAGGAACTGCTGCGGCGGCAGGTTCTGACCTTGTGGCAGACCGGCATGCTGCGCCTGGCCAAACTCTCGGTGCGCGACGAGGTGTCCAACGGGCTTTCGTACTACGACTACACCTTCCTGCGCGAGCTGCCGCGCATGTATGCCAGCATCGAGGACCAGCTCGCCACGCGCGACCGCTACTGGAAATCAGGCGAGCTGCCCTCCTTCCTGCACACCGGCTCCTGGATCGGCGGCGACCGCGACGGCAATCCCTTCGTCACCGCCGATGTCCTGGCTCTGACTTTGCGCATGCAATCGGCACGCGCCTTCGAGTTCTACCTCGACGAGATCCATGCCCTGGGCGGCGAACTGTCGCTGACCACTCGCCTGGTCAGTGTCTCCGAGCAGCTACAGGAGCTGGACGGCCGATCCACCGACCGCGCGCCCCAGCGCAGCGACGAGCCCTACCGCCGCGCGCTGATCGGCATTTACGCCCGGCTCGCCGCCACGGCGCGCGCCCTCGACCACTTCGAGGCGCTGCGCCACGAGGTCGGTGAGGCGCCGCCCTACGCCAGCGCGGCGGAGTTCGCCGCCGATCTGGACGTCATTCACCGCTCGCTTTCGGGCAACGGGTCCGCGACCCTGGCGCGGGGAAGGCTGCGCGGCCTGCGCCGCGCCGCGAACGTGTTCGGCTTCCATCTCGCGACGCTCGATCTGCGCCAAAACTCGGACGTCCACGAGCGGGTGGTGGCTGAGCTTGTCGCGGCGGCACGCCCCGAGGTGGATTACGGGGCCCTCGACGAGACGCAGCGCATCGCCCTGCTGATCGAAGAACTTGCCACGGCGCGGCCGCTGGCTTCGCCCTACCTTCCCTACTCCGCCGAGACGGCGTCGGAACTCGCCATCGTGCGCACTGCCGCAGAGATGCACCGCCTCTACGGTACCGCCGCGATCCAGAACTACGTCATCTCGAAGACCGACGGCGTGTCGGACATCCTGGAGGTGGCGGTGCTGCTCAAGGAGGCCGGCCTGCTGCGGCCGCTGGAGGGCAAGCTCGACCTGAACATCGTCCCGCTGTTCGAGACCATCGCCGACCTGCGCCACTGCGGCAACGTCATCGACCAGTTGCTGCGCCTGCCCGCCTACTCACGGCTGCTCGGCTCCCGCGGGGCGATGCAGGAGGTGATGCTCGGCTATTCCGACAGCAACAAGGACGGCGGCTTCCTCACCTCCGGCTGGGAGCTGTACAAGGCCGAGATCGCGCTGGTCGATGTATTCCGCAGGCATGGAGTGGCGCTATCCCTTTTCCATGGCCGCGGCGGCTCGGTGGGCCGCGGCGGCGGCCCGAGCTACCAGGCGATCCTGGCCCAGCCTGGCGGCGCGGTGCAGGGACGCATCCGCATCACCGAACAAGGCGAAGTAATCGCCAGCAAGTATTCCAATCCCGAGGTGGGCCGGCGCAACCTCGAGACCCTCGCCGCGGCAACGCTCGAGGCGACCCTGCTGGAGCCTGACCAGGCGGCGCCGCGCGCCGAGTTCCTCGATGCCATGGAGCGCCTGTCGGCCCACGCCTTCGCCGCCTATCGCAATCTGGTGTACGAGACGCCCGACTTCGAGCGCTACTTCTGGGAGTCCACCGTCATCAGCGAGATCGCCTCGCTCAACATCGGCTCGCGCCCCGCCTCGCGCACCAGGAGCAAGGCGATCGCCGACCTGCGCGCCATTCCCTGGGTGTTCAGTTGGGCGCAGTGCCGCCTCATGCTGCCGGGATGGTACGGTTTCGGTGCAGCGGTGCAGGCCTTCCTCGGCGAGCGCGGCGACGAGGGGCTGGCCCTGCTGCAGCAGATGAATCGGGAGTGGCCCTTCTTCCGCACCATCCTTTCCAACATGGACATGGTGCTGGCCAAGACCGACATCGCCATCGCCACCCGCTACGCGCGCCTGGTGAGCGACGCCGAACTGCGGGACGCCATCTTTCCGCGGCTCAAGGCCGAGTGGCAGGCAAGCCTCGACTGCCTGCTGCGCATCACCGGCCAGGCCGAGTTGCTGGACGGCAACCCGCTGCTCAAGCGCTCGATCCGCAACCGCTTCCCCTACCTCGACCCGGTGAACCACCTCCAGATCGAACTGCTCAAGCGTTACCGCGCAGGCAACGAGGACGAGCGCCTCAAGCGCGCCATCCACCTCACCATCAACGGTGTCGCGGCAGGCTTGAGGAACAGCGGCTGAGGGTGGAGGACACCTACAGCGCGCGGGGGGCAAAAGCCGAGAAGGAACGTAAGTGTGCGGCGATACGTCAGGGAGCGCTTCGTTTTGACGCCGCGTTTTTGACGCCGCGGGATCACGATGCTATGGTTCGCGAATGACCATCCGGGTCCGTGAAATGACCATTATTGCCATCAGCGTGTCCGAGTTCAAGGCGCATTGCCTCGACATGATCCGCCAGGTCGAGCAGGCCGGCGCCGCGGTCGATCTGACTCGGCGCGGCAAGGTGGTGGCGCGCCTGGTGCCGACCGCTCCTGCCACCCAGGGAACGCCGACCTGGCTGCGCTTGCGCGGCCGCGGCAGGCTTGCCGCGCAGCCCGGCGAGTCGGTCCTCGACGCCGCAGACTTCGACGCCTTGCGCGGCGGCGGCGCGTGAAGCCGCCGCTGCTTCTCGACACCCACATCTGGCTGTGGTGGCTGCTCGGCCAGCCCGAGCTTGCGTCGCGCGAGCGTGAGGCGCTGGATGCGCTGGCCTCCGCAGGCACGCCGCCGGGGCTTTCCGCCATCAGTCTGTGGGAAGCGCAGATGCTCACCGGCAAGGGACGCCTCGAACTCGACAGCCCGCTCACCCACTGGCTGCCCGTGGCGGGCGCCCCCGAAACCGTGACCCTGCTACCTCTGGACGTCGACGTGATACTCGCGCTCGACGGCTTGCCCAAGAGCTTTCACGGCGACCCCGCCGACCGCATCATCGTCGCCACGGCACGCGCCCACGCCATCCCGCTGCTGACACGGGACACCAACATCCGCCGTTCGAGGGCGGCCAAGTCCTGGCATCCGTAATCCGGTGCAGTACGGAACGTCACGAGCGTGGGGTGGAAAAGCGCAGCACCTTCCGCCGAACACCGCCTCACTTCTCCCCCAGCACCGCGCGCAACTGCGACCACTGGCGCCGGCTCACCGGCAGCTTTTCGGGATGGCCCTTGAGCAGGACCAGCCAGTGGCCTTCTCCCTCGTCGTCGTGGGCGCGCTCGAAGCCTGCGACCGCGGCACGAGCCACCAGGCAGTTGCGGTGCACCCGCAGAAAGCGCTGGGGATACTCCTGCTCGAGTTGGGTCAGCGATTCCTCCAGCAGGTATTCCCGCTCCCGGGTACGGGCGGTGACGTACTTGAGCTCGGCCCTGAGATAGACGACGTCGCCGATGGGGATCAGCAGGATGCGGCCGCGCTCGCTGCACGCCAGGTGCTTGCGTCCTTCCGTCGCGATGCTTCTCCAACACCTCCGGCGCCAGCGCCGAGCGCTGACGCGCCCTGACGAGCGCATCCCTGAGGCGCTGCGCCCGCACCGGCTTGAGCAGGTAGTCGACGGCGTTGAGATCGAAGGCCTGCACCGCGTACTGATCGTAGGCGGTGACAAAGATCACCCTGGGCCGCTGCGGCAGTCGCGCGAGATGCCGGGCGAGTTCGATGCCATCCATCTCCGGCATGCGAATGTCCACCAGGATGACCTCGGGCATGTCCTCGGCAGAATCGCCCAGCTCGGCAAGCGCCGCCGCACCGTTTTCCGCTTCGCCCACCACCCGGTTCGGCAGCTCGGCTTCCAGGTCGGCCAACAGCACCCGCAGCCGGCTGCGGGCCGGCGCCTCGTCATCCACGATGAATACGCGCAGCGCGTCCATCACCCGTTCCCGCGACGGTAAGGGAGACGGATGCGCACCCGGTACTCGCCACCCACGACCGAGGTGTCGATGCGCGCCTCGAGGTCGAAGAACAGCGTCAGGCGCTCGCGTATGTTGTTCAGGGCCATGCGGTTGCCGGCGGAATGGCCGCCCTCGTCGAGCCAGGGATTGGTGATGGCGATCAGCACCTCGTCCGCCTTGCGGCCGATGGCGATGACGATCCGGCCCACGCCCGCGGCCGGTTCGATGCCGTGATAGACGGCGTTCTCCAGCAGGGGCTGCAGCATCAGCGGCGGCACCAGAGCGTCCTCAGGGCAGGTTTCCAGGTGCCATTCGACCGCCAGGCGATCGCCGAGTCGCAATCGCTCCAGATCCAGGTACTGGCGGCACAGCTCAAGCTCCTGCGCCAGCGTGGTCAGCTCCCGGTTCTCCCGCATCAGGACGCGGAACAGGTCGGAAAGCTCCTCCAGCGCCACCTCGGCACGCCGGGGATCGGAACGAATCACGCCGAGCACCGCGTTGAGGCTGTTGAACAGGAAGTGGGGCCGGATGCGGGCGGTGAGCGCCATCAGCCGCGCCTCCGACACCGCCGGGGAGAAGGCGCGCTGGCGCAGGCCGAAGTAGAACATCGCCAGCAAGGAACCCAGCGCGGCCCAGGCCAGGATTCGTAGCCACTGCTCCCAGACCATCCCCGTCCCCGCGCCGGCGAACAGCAGGAACTGGAGGGCGCTGGCCGCTGTCATGGCGGCCAGGACGACCAGGGCAGCGGCGCTCCACGGCCCGACCCGGCCGAAAACCGGCTGCAGCAGGTAGAGCATGACCAGGGTGGCGATCAGCGGCGGCTCGACCAGCGCGGCCAGTTCCACCGCCTCCTGAGAGAGACGCGACCAGTCGGCGTTGCGGGCGAATGCCGCGACCATCCCGAAGGCATTGATCAGGAGGAGCGCGCGCAGCACCACGCCGAGATTGCGGAAATCCGGCACGGCTGGGGCCTTCGGCTTTTGGCTTATACTCGGCATTCTCTCCGGCGCGGCACGCCGTCTTCGCCGCCGCGCGAACATCCAAGCGACGCCCGATTATGACAGATCGTCCCGCCCCCAAGGATGGGCAGCCCGATGCGACCCAGGCAGCATGGTCCGGCCGCTTCAGCGAGCCGGTCGCCGAACTGGTCAAGCGCTACACGGCGTCGGTGAATTTCGACCGGCGCCTCGCGCCGCATGACATCCGCGGCTCGCTGGCCCACGCGCGCATGCTCGCCCGGCAGGGCATCATCCCCCACGACGACCTGGCGGCGATCGAGCGCGGCATGGCGACGATACGCGACGAGATCGAGCGCGGCGAGTTCCTCTGGAAGCTCGACGACGAGGACGTCCATCTCAACATCGAGAAGCGCCTGACGGCTCTGGTCGGCGACGCCGGCAAGCGGCTGCACACCGGGCGCTCGCGCAACGACCAAGTGGCGACCGACATCCGTCTCTGGCTGCGCGACGCGACCGACGAGATCGTGGCCTTGCTGCGCGAATTCCAGGCAAGACTGCTCGATCTCGCTGAGCAGCACACCGACACCGCCATGCCCGGCTTCACCCACCTCCAGGTGGCGCAGCCGGTGACCTTCGGCCACCACCTGCTCGCCTACTACGAGATGAGCGAGCGCGACCGCACCCGCTTCCTCGACTGCCGCAAGCGTCTCAACCGCCTGCCGCTGGGGGCGGCGGCGCTGGCGGGCACGTCCTACCCCATCGACCGGGAATCGGTCGCGCGGGACCTGGACTTCGACGGCGTGTGCGAGAACTCGCTGGACGCGGTGTCCGACCGCGACTTCGCCATCGAATTCGCCGCCTGCTGCGCGCTGACTTTGACGCACCTCTCGCGCCTGTCGGAAGAGCTGATCCTGTGGATGAACCCGGCGCTGGGTTTCATCAACCTCGCCGATCGCTTCTGCACCGGCTCCAGCATCATGCCGCAGAAGAAGAACCCGGACGTGCCGGAACTTGCCCGCGGCAAGACCGGGCGCGTCAATGGCCACCTGATCGCGCTGCTCACGCTGATGAAGGGCCAGCCGCTGGCCTACAACAAGGACAACCAGGAGGACAAGGAGCCGCTGTTTGACGCCGCCGACACGGTGCGCGACACGCTGGCGATCTTCGCCGATATGATGGGCGGCATCCGGGTGCGCCCCGAAGCGATGGCGGCGGCATTGACCCGCGGCTACGCCACCGCCACCGACCTCGCCGACTACCTGGTGAAGAAGGGCCTGCCCTTCCGCGACGCCCACGAGGCGGTGGCGCGCGCCGTGCGGGAAGCCGAGCGCCGCGGCTGCGACCTCGCCGCCCTGTCCCTGAGCGAGCTGCAGCAGTTTGCGCCTGGCATAGAGGGCGACGTGTTCGGCGTGCTGACGGTCGAAGGCTCGCTCGCCAGTCGCGATCACATCGGCGGCACCGCGCCGCAGCAGGTACGGGCAGCGATCGCCCGCGCCCGCGCCCGGATCGGCTGAACGTGTCCCTCGGCCTGCCTCCCCCGCAGCGCATCGGCAAGTACGAGATCCGCGGCAAGCTCGGCGAAGGCGCCACCTCGACCGTGTTCCTCGGCTTCGATCCCTTCGCCGGGCGCGAGGTGGCGATCAAGTCCGTCTTCCCGGAAGTGCTGCGCGACGCGTTCTACGGCCGCATGTACCGCCACCTGCTGCTCAACGAGGCCTCGCTGGTGGGCAAGCTGCAGCATCCCCACATCGTCCAGATCTACGACGCCGTGGTCGATGCGGAAGGCGGCTACATCGTCATGGAGTACGTCGCCGGCGGAACGCTGGAGCGCTTCTGCAACCCCGAATCGCTGCTCAACCTGGACCGCCTGGTGGAGATCGTCTTCAAGTGCACCCGGGCGCTGGACTATGCCTGCCGCATGGGCATCACCCACCGCGACATCAAACCGGCCAACATCCTGCTCACCGGCCGCGACGACGTGGGCGGCGACATCAAGATTTCGGACTTCGGCTCGGCGCTGATGAGCAGTTCCGACCAGACGCAGGTCGCCAACGTCGGTTCGCCGGCCTACATGTCGCCGCAGCAGGTGCGCGAGATGCCTCTGACCCACCAGACCGACATCTATTCCCTCGGCGTGGTGATGTACCAGTTGCTCACCGGGCGGCTGCCCTTCGAGGCGACCAACAACTACAGCATGATCTACCAGATCTGCCACAGCGAGCCGGCGCCGCCATCCCAGTTCCGCACCGGGGTCCCGCCCGGCCTGGAGGCCATCGTGGCGCGGGCGATGCACAAGGATCTGGAGAAGCGCTATGCCAATTGGGAGGCTTTCTCCCACGACCTGGCGCAGGCCTTCCGCAACCGCCAACTCAATGTGCGCGCCGAGGACTACTCGGACAGCGAGAAGTTCGAGACGCTGCGCGGGCTGCCCTTCTTCCGTGAGTTCAGCGACGTTGAGATCTGGGAGGCGGTGCGCTTCTCCGGCTGGCAGCAGGTGTCGCCCGGAACGGTGATCATGAAGGAAGGCGAACCGGGGGGCTTCTTCTGCTTCCTCGCCGAGGGCGAACTGCGGGTCGACAAGCGCGGTCGCCGGCTCAACACCCTGGTCGCCGGCGACTGCTTCGGCGAAATGGCGGTGATCGGCCGCAAGCTCGGCAGCCGCAACGCCGACGTGATCGCCACCTCCGACGCGCGCATCATCACCATCGGCGCCGACGCGCTGCTGCGCTCCTCGCCGGGTTGCCGCATGCACTTCTACGCCGCCTTCCTGGAGGTTCTTGCCCGCCGGCTGGCCATGGCCAATTCCCGCCTCGCGGGCGGGTAGCCGATGCGCACCGGTGACGCCCTGACCGCGGCGCTGTGTCAGGCGATAGGCACTGCCACGGGACTGACTTTCAGCGCCCACACCGTGCAAGCGGTGGGAGGCGGCTGCATCCACCGCGCGCTGGCCCTGTCCGACGGCTCCCGGCGCTACTTCGCCAAGTGCAACGACGCCCGTGCCGCAGCGATGTTCGAAGCCGAGGCCGACGGGCTGCGAGCACTTGCCGCCTGCGGCGCGATCCGCGTGCCCGGCGTCGTCGCCCGCGGCAGTGCGGCGGGCCACAGTTTCCTGGTGCTGGAACACTACGAACTCGGCGGCAGCGGCGACGGGCGCGCGCTGGGGCGGGGACTCGCTGCCATGCATCGCTGCCCGGGTCCGCATTTCGGCTGGCCGCGGGACAACTACATCGGCGCCACCGAGCAGCGCAACGCGCCGGCCGAGGACTGGCCCCGGTTCTACGCCACGCAACGACTCGCCCCCCAACTCGACTGGGCGCGGGCGAAGGGCTGCAGCCGCCGGCTCTACGACGAAGGGATGAAGCTGGCGCAGCGCGCGGGGGATTTCTTCGCCGCCTACTCGCCCCGGCCCAGCCTGCTGCACGGCGACCTGTGGGGCGGCAACGCCGACTACCTGAGGGACGGAACGCCGGTGATCTTCGACCCGGCCGTTTACTGGGGCGACCGCGAGGCGGACCTCGCGATGACGGAACTGTTCGGCGGCTTCGGCGGCCGCTTCATGGCCGCCTACCGCGAGGCCTGGCCCGTGGATTCAGGCTACGGCGTGCGCCGCACCCTCTACAACCTCTACCACATCCTCAACCACTTCAATCTGTTCGGCGGCGGCTACGCCGCCCAGGCCGAAGGGATGGTGGAAAGCCTGCTCGCCGAGCTGCGCGGCTGATCACTGCCGTAGGGTGTGCCGTGCGCAGCTTGCGTGGGCCTGGATCGGTGCGCACGGCGCACCCTACGCCGGGTTATTGCGGCGAGCTTCCCGGTGGGCGCGGCAGACTCAGTGCGCCGCGACCACGCCTTCCAGCATCTTCACCAGTTCGCCGTTCTGGTACATCTCGCCCATGATGTCGGCGCCGCCGACGAACTGCCCCTTGATATAGAGCTGGGGAATCGTCGGCCAACTGGCGTAGTCCTTGATTCCCTGGCGGATGTCGGGGCTCTCCAGCACATTCACCGCCAAGAACTGCCCCACGCCGCAGGCACGCAGGATCTGCACCGCCTTGGCCGAGAAGCCGCACTGGGGAAACTGGGGCGTGCCCTTCATGTAGAGCACGACGGGATTCGCGGTGACCTGCTGCCTGATCAATTCCTGAGCGTCCATTTTGACCCCACAATAGTTGAGCAAAAAAGTAGGTTAAGTTTAGGGCGTTCGCGTCAAAGGCGTCAAGGCATATGAGCAGCCACGACCCGCGGCAGGCCGGCCAGGTCCGTTAGCGCCTGCACTTCGACCAAGCCCGCGGCGTGGAACAGCTCCTCCACCCGCGGTCCCTGGTCGTAGCCGTGCTCCACCGCCAGCGCACCGCCAGGAGTCAGGTGCGCCGGCGCGGCGGAGACGATGGCACGCAGGCTGGCGAGACCGTCGGCGCTGCCGTCGGTGAGGGCCGCCACCGGTTCGAAGCGCAGGTCGCCCTGGCGCAGGTGCTCGTCATCGGCGGCGACGTAGGGCGGGTTGGCGACGATGAGGTCGAAGCGCGCGCCCGCGAGCGGCGCGAACCACTCGCCTTGCAGAAAGCGCGCCGTTGCGCCGCGGGTGGCGGAATTGGCGCGAGCGATGTCCAGGGCTTGGGGTGACACATCGACTGCCGTGACATCGGCATCGGGGCGCTCCAGCGCCAGAGTCAGCGCCAGGACACCGCTGCCGGTGCCAAGGTCGAGAACCCGCGGCGATGATTTCCCCTCGATGAGGCCGAGTGCGGCGTCCACCAGCAGTTCGGTTTCAGGCCGCGGAATCAGCACTGCCGGCGTGACACGAAACGAGCGGCCGTAGAACTCGCAGTGACCGGTGAGGTAGGCAACCGGTTCGCCTGCAGCACGCCTTGCCACCAGCGCCTCGAATCCGGACTGCTCCATTGAGGTGAGCGCCCGCTCCGGGTACGCGGCAAGCTGGGCGTGGGACAGCCCGCTCACCTGCTGCAGCAGCAGGCGCGCCTCGCGCAACGGGATGATGCGCCGCGCATCGGCCAGCGCCGCGGCGAAAGTCAGTCCCTGGAGAGCGCCTCGCTGCGCGGGATTCAGGCCGCCTCCGTGGTGCCGGGGGTATTCAAACGGGCGGCGGGTCGGCGCCTCGCGGCGCTCACATTGCCGTCGATCCGCGCTGGCGCGGGGCCCCTCGCCGGGTGGCTCACGCCGCCGTTTCTTCCGCCAGCGCCGCGAGCTGCTCGGCCTGGTGCGCCGCGGCCAACCCGCCGGTCAGCTCGTCCAGGTCGCCGTCCATGATCTGGTCGATCTTGTAGAGCGTGAGATTGATGCGGTGGTCGGTCACCCGGCCCTGGGGGAAGTTGTAGGTGCGGATGCGCTCGGAGCGGTCGCCGCTGCCGATCAGGCTCTTGCGGGTGGACGCGATCTTCGCCTGCTGCTCCCGCGTCTGGGCGTCGCGGATGCGCGCCGCCAGCACCGACAGCGCCTGCGCCTTGTTGCGGTGCTGGGAGCGGTCGTCCTGGCATTCGACGACGATGCCGGTCGGCAGGTGGGTGATGCGCACCGCCGAGTCGGTCTTGTTGATGTGCTGACCGCCGGCGCCGCTGGCGCGGTAGGTGTCGATGCGGATCTCGGCCGGGTTGATGACCACGTCGGCCATGTCGTCCGCCTCGGGCATCACGGCCACGGTGCAGGCCGAGGTGTGGATGCGGCCCTGGGCCTCGGTGGCGGGAACGCGCTGCACGCGGTGGCCGCCGGACTCGAATTTGAGCTTCGAGTAGGCACCCGCCCCGATCACCTTGGCGATCACTTCCTTGTAGCCGCCCAGGTCGGAGTCGCTCGCCGACACCACTTCCACCTTCCAGCGCTGGCGCTCGGCATAGCGCGTGTACATGCGGAACAGGTCGCCGACGAACAGCGCCGACTCGTCGCCGCCAGTGCCGGCGCGGATCTCCAAGAACAGGTTGCGTTCGTCATTGGGATCGCGCGGCAGCAGGGCCGTCTGAAGCTCGACTTCCAGTTGCTCGATGCGGGCACGGCAGTCGTCGATCTCGGCCTGCGCCAGATCCTTCATTTCCGGGTCGGCCAGCATCTGGCGGGCCAAGGCGATGTCCTCGGCCGCTTTGCGGTGGGCGGCATAGAGCGCCACCACCGGACCGATCTCGGCATGCTCGCGGCTCAAGCGGCGGTAGCTGTCCATGTCGCGGGTGGCGTCTTCCGCGGCCAACGTGGCGTCGATCTCGGCCAGGCGCCCTTCCAGGTGTTCGAGTTTGTCGCGGATGCTCGGGATCATGGGGCGAAGGCAAGGCGCAGCCGCGCCACTAACGCGGGCCGCTGGGCAGGTCGGCTACTCGCCGGGATGGAGGTGGAACAGGCGCGACAGCAGCTGCGCCATGTCGGCGCGCTCCTGGGCCTCGCTCTGGTTCAGCGCGTTGGTGGGGGCGTGCAGGAACTTGTTCATCAGGCCGTGGGACAGGGCGTCAAGCACGCGCTGCGGATCCTCGCCCTTGGCCAGCAGCTTGTGGGCCCGCTCCAGTTCGTGGCGTCGCATGCGTTCAGCATGGTCCCGCAGCGCGCGTATGGTCGGCACCGCATCGCGCGCCTCGATCCAGTGCAGGAAGTTGCTGACCCGCGTATCGATGATGGCCTCGGCTTCGACCACCGCCGCCTGGCGCGATTCCATGCCCGATTCGACGATGCCGCCGAGGTCGTCCAGGGTGTAGAGGAAGACGTCGTCGAGCTGCCCGACCTCTTCCTCGATATCCCGCGGCAGCGCCAGGTCCACCATCACCATGGGCCGGTGGCGCCGCGCCTTGAGTGCCCGCTCCACCATACCCAGGCCGACGATGGGCAGCGGGCTGGCGGTGCAGGCGACGACGATGTCGTAGTGGGCGAGGCGCTCGCCGATCTCGTCCAGGCGCATGGCATCGCCACCGAAACGCGCGGCGAGCTCCTGGCCGCGCTCCAGGGTGCGGTTGGCGACGGTGAGCTGGGCCGGCTTCTCGGCGGCGAAGTGGGCGGCGCACAGCTCGATCATCTCGCCAGCGCCGATGAACAGTATCCGCTGCGTGGCCACACTTTCGAAGATGCGCTCCGAAAGATGCACCGCCGCCGCCGCCATGGAGACGATGTTGGCGCCTATGGCGGTGGTCGAGCGAACTTCCTTGGCCACGGCGAAGGTGCGCTGGAACAGCTTGTGCAGCAGCGCGCCCAGCGTGCCCGCTTCTTCGGCGGTGCGCGCCGCCTGCTTCATCTGCCCCAGGATCTGCGGTTCGCCGAGAACCATCGAATCGAGGCCGCTAGCCACGCGGAACATGTGGCGCACGGCGTCGCGCTGCGGCAGGCGGTAGAGGTAAGGCTGGATGTCGTCGGACGGCAGGCGGTGGTATTCGGCGATCCAGTCGCAGGCCGCCTGGGGATCGTTGGTGGCGCAGTAAAGCTCGGTGCGGTTGCAGGTGGACAGGATCGCCGCCTCCTGTACCGGCTTGGCGCGCACCAGTTCCCCCAGCGCGCCGCTCAGGCCCTCGGGCTCGAACGCCACCTGTTCGCGCACGGCGAGCGGCGCGGTGTGGTGGTTGATGCCGAGGGCGAAAAGCTGCATGGGCGGGTGGTCGAGTCGCAACTAATTGAAGATTATAGCTTGGCGAAGGCGGACAAAAGGGCCGCCATACAGCAGGCCTTTAGCTGTCGCGGGTTCTTAGCTTGCATGCTGGCACTGGACGCCTTACTATTGCGTAATTAGTAAGGAGAAGCAGATGTCCGAGTCCACCATAACCGCCAAAGGGCAAACCACGGTGCCCCAGCCGATACGCGAGGCCATCGGCGCGGTCCCCGGCACCCGGCTCGTCTGGCATGTGCTGCCCGACGGCGCTCTCATCGTGCGCGCAAAGAATAAATCGATCGTCGATCTCGCCGGCATGCTCGACGCGCCTCACGGCAAGCATGTCGCTGTGGAAGACATGAATCCCTGGCGCTGATGCCGGCGCTCGACACCAACATCCTGGTACGACTGCTGGTCAAGGACGATCCTCCCCAGACCGAAGCCGCGAGGCGGCTGATCCGCAACGCTGTTGCCGCCGGCGAACCCCTGTTCATGCCGGTAACGGTGACGCTGGAATTGGAGTGGGTTCTGCGCTCCGCCTACGGCTTCGTCAAGTCAGACGTCATCGCGGCGCTTGCCGGCCTGCTGTCCGCAGCCGATCTGTCACTGCAATTTGAGAGCGCGATCGAGATCGCGCTCACCCTCTACGGACAAGGCTCGGCAGGCTTTGCCGACTGCCTGCACGTGGCGCTGACGAAGAGTGAGGGCCGGGCACCGCTCTGGACCTTTGATCGGTCGGCGGCAAGGGTGGACGGCGCCTGCCTGCTGGAAACCAGTTCGTAGCCGAGTAGGTCAGGTTGCGCAGCAACCTGACATGTCAAGGACCGGGTCTGGGAGCGCTACACGCACCTGACCTACCAGACCGCCGAACCGGCGCGCCCTGCGGGCCTATGCGCCCCCCGCCCCTTCCTTCCCCAGCCGCAGCAGGGCGTATTCCATGCTGTCGGACAGCGCGCGCCAGCTCGCCTCGATGATGTTGGGGCTGGCGCCCACCGTGGTCCAGGCCTCGGCGCCGCTCTGGAAGTCGATCAAAACCCGGGTGGTGGCGGCGGTGCCGGTGTTGCTGTCGAGGATACGCACCTTGTAGTCGGTGAGCCGCACCGTGCGCAGCACCGGGTAGGCGCCCACCAGCGCCTCCTGCAGCGCCAGCGCCAGCGCATTCACCGGGCCGGTACCTTCGGCGGCGGTGAACTTGACCACCTCGCCCACTTTCACCTTGACCGTCGCCTCCGCCAGCAGTCCGCGACTGTGGCGGTGCTCGGTGATGACGAAGTAGTCGATCAGCTCGAAGGGCCGCACGTAGCCCGGCAGGCGGCGGCGAAACATCAGCTCTACGCTCGCCTCCGCCGCCTCGAAGGTGAAGCCCTCGTGCTCCAGGTGCTTGATCTGGTTGAGCACGCGCTGCGCGTCCTCGCGGCTGACGTCGATGCCCAGATTCTTGGCCTGGAACTGGAGGTTGCCGCGGCCCGCCAGCTCCGAGGTAACCGAGCGCATCTCGTTGCCCACCAGCGCCGGTTCGATGTGCTGGTAGGTGTCCGATGCCTTGAGCATGGCGGCGACGTGGATGCCGCCCTTGTGGGCGAAGGCGCTGTGGCCGACATAAGGCTGGTGGTCGTCGTGCTTGAGGTTGGCGACCTCGGCGACGAAGCGCGACAGCGACACCAGGTCGGCGATCTTCTCGGTGGGCAGCACCTCGTGCCCGAGCTTGAGCTGGAGGTTGGGCAGGAGGGTCACCAGATCGGCGTTGCCAACCCGCTCGCCGTAGCCGTTGATGGTGCCCTGCACCTGGGTGCAGCCGCTGCGCACCGCGGCGAGCGAATTGGCCACTGCGCAGCCGCTGTCGTTGTGGCAATGCACGCCCAGCTTCGCCTTGACGTTCGCCGCCACGACGCGGGTGATGTCCTCCACCTCCCACGGCAGCTTGCCGCCGTTGGTCTCGCACAGCACCAGCCAGTCGGCGCCCCCCTCGGCGGCGGCGCGCAGGCAGGCGAGCGCGTAGTCGCGATCGGCGAGGAAGCCGTCGAAAAAGTGCTCGGCGTCGAACACCACCTCGCGCCCCTGGGCCTTCATGTAGGCCACGCTCTCGCCGATCATCGCCAGGTTCTGCTCCAGCGTGGCGTCGAGCACGTGGGTGACATGGTAATTCCAGCTCTTGCCCACCAGGGTGACGACAGGTGTGCCGGCATCGAGCAGCGCCTTGAGGTTGCCGTCGGTCTCGCAGGCCGTGTCCTTGCGCCGTGTGGAGCCGAAGGCGGCGAGCCGGGCGCCGCCCAGTTTCATGCGGTTGGCACGGGCGAAGAAGTCCGCATCCTTGGGATTGGAGCCGGGCCAGCCGCACTCGATGTAGTGGATGCCGAAGTCCGCCAGTCGCTTGGCGATGGTCAGCTTGTCCTCCACCGAGAGCGAGATGTCCTCGCGCTGGGTGCCATCGCGCAGCGTCGTGTCGTAGAGGAAGATCCGGGACATGGGGCAAAGTCAGGGTCGGGGGAACGGCGGATTATGCCCGCTTCGGCGCCTGATCGGCGGGTGCCTGGGCACGGGACAGCACGTAGAATGCCGCCTCCCGGAGCCTGACTTTCCGTATCCGAGCGCCATGAGCCGATTCCGCCAGCCCTGGATCCTCCTGCCCCTGCTCATCCTGTTGCAGGTCGCCACCGCGGTGCAGGCCGCACCATCAACTGCCGAGACAGGTGCGCGGCCGCGCATCGGACTGGTGCTCTCGGGAGGCGGCGCCCGCGGCTTCGCCCACGTCGGCGTGCTCAAGGTTCTGGAGCAGATGCGGGTGCCGGTGGACGTCATCGCCGCCACCAGCGCCGGCTCGGCGATCGGCGCCGCCTATGCCGCCGGCCTGACGCCGGAGGAGATCGAGGCCCACCTGAAGCGCGCCGACTGGGAAAAGGACATGTTCGACGACAACCCGCCGCGGCGCGACCAGCCCTACCGCCGCAAGAGCGAGGACCGCAGCTTCCAGCTCGGCGTCACGCTCGGCATGCGCGACGGCGAGGTGCGCACGCCGCCGGGGCTGATCGCCGGCCAGAAGGTGGAGCTGTTCCTGCACGAAATGCTGGGCGTGAGCCAGGATCTGGAGAGTTTCGACCACCTGGGGATTCCGTTCCGCGCCATCGCCACCGACCTCAAGACCGGCGAACTGGTGGTGCAGGAAGGGGGCAGCCTGGTGCGGGCAGTGCACGCCAGCATGGCGGTGCCCTCGGCCTTCGCCCCGGTGAGGGAACAGGGCCGGATGCTGGTGGATGGGGGCCTCACCCGCAACCTGCCGGTGGACATCGCGCGCCGCATGGGCGCCGACGTGGTGATCGCGGTGAACGTCGGCAGCCCACTGCTGGACGAAAAGGAACTGGAGTCGCTGTTCGGCGTGGCGGCGCAGATGGTCAACATTTTGATGGAGCGCAACGTGCGCCAGTCGCTGTCCGAGATGGGCGCCGACGACGTACTGATCGCGCCGGACCTGGGCACGCTCAGCGCCGCCGATTTCGCCGGTGGCGTGAAGCTGATTCCTGCGGGCGAGGCGGCCGCCCGCAGCAAGGAAGCGGAACTGGCGCCCCTTTCCCTGGCCCCGGAACAGTATGCCGCCTGGCGCAACGGCCGCACCCGGCTCGCCGTGAGTTCGCCTCCCTACGACGCGGTGCGCTATTCCCATTCGGGTTCCGTCGATGCCGAGCTGCTGCGCGCACAGTCGCGGATCCCGGACGAGGGCAAGCTCGATCGCGAAGGGCTGCGAGCCGGCTTCATGGAGTGGATGGGACGGGGCGACTTCGAGCGCATCGGCTACCGTCTGCTGTCCGAGCCGGAGCGCACCGTGCTGGCGATCGAGGTGGAGGAAAAATCCTGGGGGCCGAACTACCTGCGCTTCGGCATCGGCGCGTCAGCCGACTCCGAATCCAACTCCTATTTCAACCTGCTCGCCGGCTACCGCATGACCTGGCTCAACCGCCTCGGCGCGGAATGGAAGAACGAACTGCAGTTCGGGCGCACGATGCGCGCCACCAGCGAGTTCTACCAACCCCTGGAGCAGCGCGGCCGCTACTTCATCGCGCCGCGCGTCGAGTACGAGAACCGGCCGCGGGATCTTTTTCTCGGCAACGACAAGGTGGCGGAATTCGGTGTTCGCACCGTGGGCATCAGCCTCGATGCCGGTGTCCAGGCCGACCTGGGCGAGATTCGCGCCGGTCTCACCCTCGGCGAGCGGCGCACCGACACCCGCACCGGCTCGCCGCTGTTCCCCACCGAGCAGACGCGCTTCACCGCCTTCACCGGCAGCTTCGTGGTGGATCAGTTGGACACCGTGGACTTCCCGCGCCACGGCGGTGCGCTGGCGATCCGCGGCAAGGCGGTGCGCGAGGTGCTGGGCGGCGAGGAAGACTACAACCTGGTGGAAGCGGCGGCGACCCAGGTGGTGAGCTTCGGCCCCCACACCTTCGGCGGCACTCTGCGCCTGGGCTACAGCCCCAACTCGACGCTGCCAGGCGCGGAACTCTTCGGCCTCGGCGGCTTTCTGAATCTCTCCGGCTATCAGAACGACCAGTTTCTGGGCTCGGAACTGCGCTACGGCCGCCTGGTCTATTACAACCGCATCATGAACCTGCCGCCGCCCGTGGGCACCGGGCTGTACGCCGGCCTGTCGCTGGAGGCGGGCCGCGTCGGCACCAGCGCCGTGATCGGCCGGGACGAACCCTGGCGCAAGGGCGGCAGCGTGTTCCTCGGGGCCAACACCACCCTCGGCCCGCTCTACCTGGGCTACGGCGTCGGCGAGGAGGGAAATCGGCTGCTGTATCTGTTCCTGGGACGGCCTTGAGGCAGGATTTCAGGATTCAGGATTTAGGATTTAGGAGAGAATTTAATGACCAATACATACCGCAACGACCTGGAGAAGCTGCTGGCCGAAATGCATCAGGGGACGCTGGAACCGGAGGAATTCGCCCAGCGACTGATGGCGCAGCAGGTGTTCATGCCGGTGAAGGACGACAAGCACAAGATCGCCGGCTTCCAGACCTCCACCAAGGCCGAGCCGCTGGTGGTCGACGATGACGACGGCAACCGCGTGCTGGTGCTGTTCACGGTACCGGAGCGGGCCAAGGGTTTCCTCACCCACTACCCCGGCTACAGCGGCGGCCTGGTGGCCGAGTTCCCCTGGGTGCTGCGCCGCGTCGCCGCCGGCATGGGCGTTTCGATCAACCCCGGCGAAGAGCCCGGCTTCGATTTCGACACCGACATGATCGCCATGATGATGGCCTTGCTGCCGGAGGAAGCGCAGTAGGGCGGAAAGGGCCCGAAGGGCTGCCTTCCGCCAAGTTGGGCCGAGTGGGCACCGCGGCGGTTAGCTTGCAGGACTTCGCCGATTGACGAACCGGTGGAACGCGCAGCCATGACGAATTCCTGCAACGACGGCCGTTGCACCCTATCCGATCCGAAGGATCGCCAACCGCAGTCTTTCGGCACGGCCGCCATAGCGGCGATCATCTACGTCGGCGACCCGATGTGTTCCTGGTGCTGGGGCGCCGCACCGGCCCTGGATGCGCTCGCGAACTACGCCACGCAGCGCGGCCTGCCCTTCGCCGTTCGCGTCGGCGGATTGCGGCCCGGCGGGGGCGAGCCCTGGACGCCGCGGTTCCGCGCCTTCCTGCGCCACCACTGGGAGGCGGTCGCCGCCCGCAGCGGCCAGCCCTTCTCCTTCGCCCTGCTCGACCGCCCCACTTTCCACTACGACACGGAACCGGCCTGCCGCGCCGTCGTGGTGGCCCGGGATATGCTGGCCGCCGCGCCGGACAGACAGGTGCTGCGCTTCTTCGCGGCGATCCAGCAGCACTTCTATGCCGCAGGCGAAGACCCGAAGGAGGTCAACTTCTACGCCGGCCCGTGCCGTGACCTCGGCCTGGACTTCACGCAGTTCCGGAACCGCTTCGAATCGGCCCCTGCGCGCGAGGCCACGGCGGCGGAGTTCCAGCGCGTGCGGGATTGGGGCGTGCGGCAATTTCCGACGGTGTCGCTGAGAATGTCCGAAAGGCTATATGCCATCGCCAACGGCTACGCCGAGGCAGACGTGCTCATCCGCGAGGTAGAGGCGCGCCTGGGCTGAGTCCGTGTATGCCGCCCGCCGTGCCGCGGCCACTGACTTTCGACGGTGGGAATGGAAAGAGCGCGCAAGTGCTCGCCCCAAAGGCCTCCTCACTTGCCGGCAAGTTTCACTGCCGACCGCGCCAGTAGCCGGGCCTGAGACTCTGATGCGCCAGAGCTATGGCCCGGACTTCGTTCGGCTTGATCTGATAAATGATGCTGTAGGGGAAGCGCCGCAAGGGAATCCGGCGAGTGCTGCCGCGCCACGCGGCACCAAGCCGTGGATGATCGCAGAGGACATCGAGGGAACGCTCGAACTCGGCGATGAACGCAGGGCAATCGCATGAATCTTATACAAGACCGAGGATTTCAGCGCGATAGGTGTCGGAAGTTGCCGCGATAAGGCGTTGAACCTTGAGGCCGCCCTTGCGTTTGGAAGGGGCGAGGCGGATGAGGTTGAGAACGAAATGGCGCATGACGGCGAGGTTGTGAGCGGCGTTGTCGGTTCGCGCGCGCATTCTGTCGTCGCCAAAGACGACGTCCATGCACCAGTGAAGAGAGTTCTCGACCCGCCAGTGCTGGCGAATCGAGCGGTTCAGGCGCGCTGCATCGGCCGGCAGGCTGCTGATGTAGAAGCGATACTCAAGCGTGGTCTTGCCCTTGATTGTGCGTTGCGAAGCAATCACGGCGAACGACGCCAGGTCTGGCCAGCGTTGCGGGGCGTGCAGACAGTCGATCTGGTCGAAGGCGTAACAGCGACGCACCTCCAGGCGACCGTGGTCCTTTTCCACGACTTCGTCGAACGTATGCGCCGTCTTGCCCGGTGCGCCCTGAAACGCCTCGAAGAATTCGGCCACCGACTCGGCCAGCGTCGGCTGATTGTCCTTGACCGAGAGGATATAGTCGGCGCCCCGATCCCGAATCGCCTGGGCAATATTGGGCTGCGTTCCCATGGCGTCGATGGTCACGATGCAGCCTTCCAGTGCCAGGGTTGCCAGCAGTTCCGGAATTGCCGTCTTCTCGTTGGACTTTTCGGCAGTCGCTTGTTGGCCGAGTACCAGCCCCGCACCTGCGGCAAAAGCGCTGACCAAGTGCAGAGGGGTTGCGCCAAGCTTGCCAGAGCGCCGACTGGTCTTGCCATCGATGCTCACCACCTCGTCTTTCGCCAGCGCCGGTACCACGCTGCTGACCCAGCGCCGAAACGCCGCACCAAAGGCTTGCCCGTCAATCGCCGCGAAGACACGGCCGAATGTGTCGTGCGATGGGATGCCATTTGCCAGTCTCAGATAGCGCCGAAGCCAATCCAGCTTTTCCTTCGCCCATTGCTCGATTTCGACAAAGTCGTCCGCCCCGGCCAGCACGGCGCACACCGCAACGACCAGCAACTCCACAAGATCGTGATCGACTTTCTTCGCTTGCCTCGGATCGCGGATCCCAACCAACACGTCCGCTATGCGCAGCCTGCCTTCCGTCTCCATGGATCGCTCCAAAAAGACAGAAAACTACATAAATCAATGCCCTGTGAACACCCCCTCGGTAACCATATGATCGTAAACGCATATTTCGGCTGTTAACGACATTGGCATTCATGCGATTGCCCTGGCGATGAACGCCAGCCCCACTGCGTTAACTCCAACTCCGCTTCGAGGCTGACCGACGAGATCACCCCAGGGCAGCGCGCGCCCGCGCGATCGCTTCAGCGGCCGGCGCGAGGGGCGCGCGACCCGCCTCGATTTCGGCGATACGGCGCTCGACTTCCGCAGCCCATGCTTCCTCCAACTCCCCGTCCCCGGAAAGGCTGAAAATCAAGCGGTCCGCGAGCCGCGCACGATCTTCGGCGCCAAGTTTCATAGCCTCGGCTTCCACAATCTCAACCTGACTGGACATCGAAGTCTCCTCGAACCCGTCTCTTAAGATAATACGCTCGGGGGCTTCCCTTCGAAGAGGCGCAGCCCTGCGCCACAGCCGATGCGATCTCCCCGACCTCCAGAGACCGACATTCAGCCGGGGGAATGCGAAGCGACCTGGATGGTGGAGGATGGAGGCTGGGCGTCACGAAAAAAGTCAGCCACGGTAGGGCGTTGGCTTCGGTTATGTACTTCGACCCTTATCGCTATCGACGAAGCTCATTGGACCGTGATCTCCAACGAGTCAGAGACCGAATCACTTGCTGTCGGTTTGAACGCTGCATCGAGTTTAAGCACACTGAGCGAGATACGGCTCGTGCCGGGTCGAACGGCACGCAGCACGATACGGTTGCGAGTGGCCAAACCCGGCGTCGATTCGAGTTGCGTCTCCAGACTGCTGGGGTTGCTCGATTTCACCGTCAGGGCGGAAGCCGCAACGGGATACCGGCCAAGAAACCGTTCCCCACGAAAGATCCAGCCACCACCGAGGCGGTAGAAGCCGAACTCCGCAACCGATACAAAGATCGTCACCTGCGTACCGACCGGTAGACGAGCTAGCAGCACCTTCTGGTACCCACCAAGTCCCGGGTGGAGTCGAAGTTCCGTGACGTCGTCTTCGCTTGCACCTCTGACTTGGTCTACGTCCAACTGAATTCGACCTGCCTGGGTGTCGCCGCGGAAGTCGTTCTGATACATCCAATAGCCAATCAAGAACAGTGCTGTGAGCACTACGACGCTCAGCCGAGCGAGCGCGGAGGTTCTTGTCATGCCAGCTGATATGTCTAATGTTCAAGTTCAGGGACGCTGCGCGGCTCTATCGCGCAGCGTCCCCTGCACCGCAGGGTTGGGCGTCATTTTCGGACTACGCCGGGAATCTCTCAAATTCAGGAAGTTCATGAATATGCTTCATCCAGTCGAGACGCTCGGCCGTCTGTATTTGCACTGTCGGCGGTAGTGCCTCTGGATGGTCGAGGGTTGAGGACTGTACGTTGACAATGCCAGGGAGCACAGCTGCATTTCGGTAGAACAACCCGCTCCCGCAGTCAGCGCAGAAACTGCGCATCGACGTACCTGACGAGTTGATCGTCTTCGGCTGCCCTTTCGTCAGAGTCAAAGCAGATTCGGGAAACATTGCCCAAGCCACCATCGGTGCACCTGCACTTCGTCGGCAGTCGCTGCAATGGCACAAGGCAACGATATTTGGTTCCCCAGTGAGTTCATAGCGAATCGCGCCACATAAGCACTGTCCAGAATAAGTCATACCAGAATCTCCCTAAGTATTCGACCGACGATTCAACAGACGGAAGCTAGCCTATAGAAATTGATGGACCCGTTGCGGCCCCAAGTGGTGTGGACATAGTGCCGCCCAACGTAGAAGTCACCGGCGCTGCGCGGCTTTATCGCGCAGCGTCCGTGTGGACTGCCGGGTTGGGGCTTGGCCGTCAACATAAGCGTCGAGAAGCCGCCGAATCATGCGTTGGTACTGAGTGTGATGCTTTGTAGCCTCCGATTTGAAGAACTCGATACTCTTCTTGCTCAGAGCCAACGTTACCTTCACACCTTCTTCACGAAATGCCAATTCGGCTGGCGAAGGAAGGAAGTCTGGTACCACCTGAACCTTGCCAAGGGGTTCATTGGTGTATTTGATTTTCGCGCTCATAGATGGCCTTTCCTTTGCGCCAATAACCGGCGCCGATGATTCGAATAACCGAAGCGCGGTAAGTGAACCGCACCGTGAGCACACCACCATCAACTTCGCCAAAGCAATAGAACCGCTCTTCGGTCTGGCTGTGTGTCTCGTCCTTGGCAATCACGCGCTGCGGGTCCGCAAAGGCGTATTGGGCGCGGGAGAAAGCGACTCCGTGCTTTCCCTGATTTTCGGCGTCCTTGTCGGGGTCCCAAGCAAAGCGAGTTATTGCCATCGGCACAGAGTAGCATTAACCCATACAAAACGCCATACGGAGATATGGAAAGCCCCAACTGTCAATTTAGGGCGCAGGATTGCGCCCTAACTTGCCGCCTGCCGCATAACCTGGTAAGGCGAAAACCGCGGAAAGGCGCTTGCCTTCTGGCTCCTGGTGGTACGGACGGTACATAAACACAGTACTAAACGACCATGAAAACCGGCACCGCCCCGCTACCGCCGCTGGAGGCCGTCAGGGTGCTAGATCAGTTCCGGGAGCGCGGGCTACTCCACAATCTTCGCAATCGGCAACTCGATGATCCCCCGCGCCCCGACTTCGTAAAGCCGGGGAATCAGTTCCCGCCCCAGCTTCTCGTCCACCACGGTGGAGACTTCGACCCATTCCGGATCGGCGAGGGTAGACACGGTGGGCGTCGCCAGCGCCGGCAGCAGTTTCAGCACCGCGTCGACACTCGCGCGGGGCACGTTCATCGACAGCAGCACGCGGGTGGCGGCGGCAATCGCGCCTTTGAGCAGCATCAGCCCGCGCTCGATCTTGGTCTTCTTCCAGGAGTCAGTCAGCGCGGAGCGGTTGGCGATGAAGCGCGGCGTGCTTTCCAGCACCACGTGCATGATCTTCAGGTTGTTGGCGCGCAGCGAGGAGCCGGTTTCGGAGACGTTGACGATGGCGTCGGCGAGGATCGGCGGCTTGACTTCGGTGGCGCCCCAGGAGAATTCGACCCGCGCCTCGACGCCGTGCTGGGCGAGGAAGCGCTTGGTCATGCCCACCGCCTCGGTGGCGATGCGCCGGCCCTGAAGATCCTTGACGGTGTGGAACTCGGAATCCTCCTTCGCGGCCATCACCCAGCGCACCGTGCCGTAGTTGGGCCAGGGGGCGCGCAGGTCGGCGAGTTCGGCGACGTCGGCGTTGTTCTCCAGAATCCAGTCGAGGCCGGTGATGGCGCAGTCGAGGATGCCCTGTTCGACGTAGCGCGCCATTTCCTGCGGCCGGATGAGGATGCACTCGATCTCGGGGTCGTCGATGTCCGGGTAGTAGGAGCGCCCGGAGATGCGCAAGTCATAGCCGGCGCGCACGAAGAGCTTCTGGGTGGTTTCCTGCAGGCTGCCCTTGGGTATGCCCAGGCGCAGGCGGTGTTCGGCATCGCTCATGATTTCTCCCTAAGCCGGCCGACCCGGAACTAAAGAGGTGTCCAGCCTCGGCCCGGCCGAAAAACCTGCCATGTACGAACAAGGGGAGACTCCCCTTGTATATCCCCCGAGGACGAACAAGGGGCGCGCCCCCTTGTAAATCCCCCAAGCCCAGCGTCTCGGCAAGTCTTCACGGAAATTGTCACGATTTCGCAGTCAAGAGACTATTGAGCCAGCGCTTGAGCAGACCGGCGACCTCCCCCTCCGCCACCGGCATGGCCAGCGCGGCGTCGACCCGCAGGCGCTGGCGCACCCGGTCCAGCGCCTGAATGTCCTCGGCGCGGTAAAGCAGCAGGATGCGCGTGCCCGCCAGCGGCTGCGCCGTCGCCAGCAGCGATTCGACGTTGCTCACGCGGTCGCGGAAATCCGACTGGGCGTAGAAGTCGGCCACCACCACCGCCGGCCGCAAGCGAGCCAGCAGCGTCACCGCCTTGCGCACCGACCACTCCACCGCGACCTCGTAGCCCAGATCGCCGTAGAGGGCGGGCAGCCGCGCATGCTCCATGAATTCGACTACCGCAAGGAGTTTGGGAGCAGGAGACGTCATCGGCCGGGCCACCGCAAGGTGCCGCGATGCTAGCAGGGATGCACGGCCAAGGGGCGCGTCACCTTGCCGGCGTGGGCTCGGCGGCCTTGAGGCGCGCCACGGCCTCCATCAGGGCGCGGCGCAGTTCCCCGACGGGCTTGCCCCGGGCCTGGGCAATGCGCAACTGCTCCAGGATCTGCGGCACGTCGGCGGGCAGTGGCGACGGCGCTTCAGGATAGATCAGCTCGGCGCGCTCCCGTCCCGGCTGGCGGCGGCTGGCGGTGATCACCAACGACTTGGGAAGGCCCTGGCGCAGGCGCAGTCCGGGAATCCGCGATACCGCCGGCGGCGGCGCGGAACCTTGGCGGAAGCTCGCCAGCGCGTCGAAGAAGACCTTGCGCTGCGCCTCGGTCGGCTTGCCCCCGGCCTGGGCGCGCTGCAGCTCGCGCAACAGCTCCGCCACCTGGGGTGGCGGCGGTTCGGAGCGGCTGGGTGGGCCGAAACTCTCCGGCGGCGCCTGCACCGCCCTTGCGAACTCCTGGGGCGGAACCACCATCTTCGCGATGCCGCGGTGCTTGTAGCGCATCGCCCAGGTGAGCGCGGAATCGCCCCAGTCATTCACCGGCCGCGGATCGGCGCCGGCCTCGATCAGTTGCCGCGCAACGGTCTCGTGGCCTTCGCGCGCCGTCATCATCAGCGCGGTGGAATCGTTGGGCGTGCGGGCGTCAACGTCGGCGCCGCGATCGATCAGGAGGCGCGCAATTTCGGCGTGGCCGGCGAAGGCGGCATAGTGCAGGGCATTCCACTTCTTGCCTTCGCGATTCACCGTCGCGCCCCGGTCCAGCAGCCAGCGCACGGCATCGAGATGGCCGCGCCACGCCGCCAATTGCAGCGCCTGCTCGCCGAAACGGCTGACGTGATCGACGTCGGCGCCGCGCTCGACGAAGAGCGCCATGAGCGGGATGTTGCCCTCCCAGGCGCCGATCATCAGGCCGCTGCCGATGCGGTCGGCCTCGAAGTCGGGCAGCAGGCCGTCGTCGAGCCAGCGGCGGGCGCTGGCGATGTCGCCCAATTCCATCGCGTTGCCGAAGCGCACCGGGTCGGGCAACACCGCTGCCGCCGACGCCACGGCGACCGCAAACGCCAGCAGGAACGCCAGCCGCCGCGCCCGAGCGACCAACTTCATCGAGGCTTCTCCGCAAAGGCCGGCCTGTCTTGTAGCAGAATGCCCGCCCATGGCAAAGTCCCGCCTCCTTTTTCGGCTGCGCCCCATGTTCCGCGCCCCCGGCGAGCGCCGCTTTCTGCTCGCGCTGGCGGTCTCGCTGCTGCTGCATGGTGCGCTGATCGGCCTGAGCGTCCCGGCTGCGGCCCCGCCCCGTCCGGCGCTGCCCGTGCTGCATGCCCTGCTGCTCCCGGCATCCGACACCGACGCGCCACTGCCGGCCGTGCTGCACGACACCCTCAGCGAGGAAACGCCGCTGGCCGAAGTGCCGCCGGTTCCGCAGCCTGCGCAGGCTGCGATCGAACCGGCGCGCGCCCGGGACAACGAGCTTCCACGCGAGGCCCGGGCCGCGACGAAGACGGCCGACACGCTGCTCTACCCGCCAGAGGCTGTGGCCGCAGGCATCGAGGGCGAGGTGCGGGTGAGGATCACCCTCGACGCGGCCGGCGCCATTGCCGATGCGCGCATCGCCCTCGGCAGCGGCCACGCCGTCCTCGACGCCGCTGCGCTGCGCGCGGCCTACGCCGTGGGCCGCCTCCCGGGCGCCCCGGCGGGCGAAGCGCTGCTGCCGGTGATCTTCCGCCTGCGCTGATGGCTCCCGGTGCCTTCGACCTGATCGGCCTGCTGCTGCTCGGCGCGGGCATCTGGCTGTGGTTCGACAGCATCAAGGCACGCGAGGCCGGCGTGGCGGCAACCCGCGCCGCCTGCCGCGCCGAGGGGCTGCTGTTCCTCGACGACACGGTGGCGATCAGCTCGCTGTGGCCGGCGCGCGACGACTACGGACAACTACGCCTGCGCCGCGTCTACGGCTTCGAATACAGCGACACCGGCAACAACCGGCGCAAGGGCAGCGTCATCCTGCTGGGCGGCGAAGTGATCGACGTCGATCTCGGCCGGCCGCGCACGCTGGAGCACGAGTGAGCTACAGCCCTGCCAAAACGCGTTACCTCGCCTACCCCGTGCCGCCAAGCATGAAACGCGCAATCGCCCTGCTCGCCCTCGCCGTCTTCCCGCCGCTGACTCTTGCCGGCCGCATGTTCGTGCTGGCCGATGACCAGGGCCAGCGCCACCAGTACGCCGCCTACCGCGAGGCGCCTTGGCCGGCTGCCGAGGCCGAACGCGAGCAGTTCGCGCAGATCGCCGGCGAGCTGCGCCAGGACGGCAATCTCGGTGTCATGATGATCGCCCCCGACCGCGAGGCGATGCAGCGCGCCGAGCGCGCCCTCTCCGCACACCTGCGGCAGAAGCAGCGCCGGCTGGCGATCCGCCAGCAGGTCGGTCCGCTGGTGCCGGTGGTTCTGTACGGTCGGCGCGAGCGCTGAACTCGTCCACGAACCCGGGCCTTTCCGGCTCACACCCTGCGTCACCGCCCCGTAATCGCCTCGTCATTTCCCTGCAACACGTCGTTCCCAGAATCCGCGCAACTCATGCACACAGGGAAAGACCATGCTCCGTACCCAAGAGCAGTTGCAGCGGGCGAAGCGCCCGCAACTCCACGTCGGCTTGGCGCGCAGCCACGGCGAGATCCGCGAAGCGCAGCGTCTGCGCTACCGCGTCTTCGCCGAGGAACTCGGCGCCCGGCTTGACCCCCGCATCCCCGGCGTCGATCAGGACCTCTTCGATCCCTACTGCGAGCACCTCGTGGTGCGCGACGAGGACAGCGGCCGCGTCGTCGGCACCTACCGCATCCTGGCGCCCGAGGCGGCGCGACGCGTTGGCGCCTATTACTCGGAGGGCGAATTCGACCTCACGCGCCTCCAGCACCTGCGCAACCGCATCGTCGAGGTCGGCCGCTCTTGCATCGACCCCGACCACCGCAGCGGCGCGGTGATCGCGCTGCTGTGGAACGGCCTCGCCCGCTACATGAAGGACAACGGCCACGAGTACCTGATCGGCTGCGCCAGCATCGGCATGGCCGACGGCGGACACAATGCCGCAAGCATCTATGCGCAGTTGGGCACGCACCTGTCGCCGCCCGAGTACCGCGTGTTTCCCCGCTGCCGGCTGCCGCTCGAACGTCTCGACACCAACGCGCGGGCCGATCTCCCGCCGCTGCTCAAGGGCTATCTGCGCGCCGGCTCCTACGTCTGCGGCGAACCGGCCTGGGATCCGGACTTCAACACCGCCGACCTGCTTCTGATGCTGCCGATGTCCCGCGTAGAATCCCGCTATGCGCGACACTTCCTCGGCCACGCCTGATGCCGCACACACACCTATCCGGAAGCACTTGCGGGCGCTGCGGCTGACACGGCTCGGCGTGCATCTGCTACGCGGCGTGGCGATGGCCGCGCTGGCCTATCCCTTGGTCAACGAACACCGCCGGCTGAACCTGCGGCGCGGATGGTCTCTGCGCCTGCTGGCGATCCTCGGCATCCGCATCCGCAAACAGGGCACCGAAATCGAAGCTGCCAGCCTGCTGGTGGCCAACCACATCTCCTGGGTCAACATCTTCGTCATCAACGCGATCCGCCCCGCCTCCTTCGTTTCCAAGGACGAGGTGCGGCACTGGCCGCTGATCGGCTGGCTGGCGGCGCGCAACGGCACCCTGTTTCTCCAGCGCGGCAGCCGGCGCCAGGCCCATGTCATGAGCGAGGCGGTGGGCGCGGTGCTGCGCGCAGGCGGCAACGTGGCGGTGTTCCCCGAAGGCACCACCACGGAGGGCCGCGCGGTGCGCCACTTCCACGCCGCGCTGCTGCAGCCGGCGATCGACGCCCGGCGGCCGATCCAGCCGCTGGCGCTGCGCTACCTCGCGCCCGACGGCGCCTACTGCGCGGCGCCGGCCTACGTCGGCGAAACCAGCCTCTGGGAGTGCATCAGGACGATTGCCGCGGAGCCCGGAATAGTCGCAGCGGTGGACGTCATGGCGCCCATCCCCTCCACCGAAGGCCCGCGTCGCGCCCTGGCCGAGGCAGCGCGGCATGCGATTGCGGCGCGGGTCGCGGGAGACTATGCTGGTGGCACCGTCTTCGAAACCGACCGAGCGTCCCATGAGCCAGCCGCAGCCGAAGCAGGAGCTTAGCCCGGAGGATTACATCGAGTGGGAGAGCCGCCAGGACACCCGCAACGAATACATCGCGGGCGAGGTGTCCGCCATGGTCGGCGCGCGGGACGCGCACAACACCGTCAGCGGCAACCTCTATGTCCTGCTTCGCAACCACCTGCGCGGCGGGCGCTGCCGGGTTTTCGCGAGCGACATGAAGCTGCGCGTCGATTCCGCGAACTGCTACTTCTACCCGGACGTGTTCGTCACCTGCGACGAGCGGGACCGCGGTCCCGAGGCTGACTACTGGAAGCGCTACCCGATGCCGATCGTCGAGGTGCTGTCGGAGTCTACCGCCGCCTTCGACAGGGGCCGCAAGTTCGGCTATTACCGGGAACTCGAAAGTTTGCAGGAATACGCGCTGGTGGACCCGGACCGACCGAGCGTGGATATGTTTCGCCGCAACCCCGCCGGGCACTGGGTGCTCTACCCCTTCGGTCCCGGCGCCGAGGTCGAATTCGCCAGCGTGGGCCTGAGCATGCCGATCGCGGCAGTCTACGAAGACGTGCAGTGGCAGTAGGCCGGAGCCGAGCTAGGCTCGTACCGTCGCCGCCGCCCGGCAGGGCACCTGAAACACCCGTCCGTCCTCCAGCCTTACCGCCGTCATAGCCCCGCCCCACAGGCAGCCGGAATCGAGCGCGAGCAAACCAGGCTGGCGGCGGAAGCCGAGGGCCGACCAGTGGCCGCAGATCACGGTATGCGTGGCGCTGGCGCGCCCCGGCACTTCGAACCACGGCAGGTAACCCTCCGGGGCGCGCTCCGGCGGTCCCTTGTGCCGGAATTCCATGGCGCCTGCCGGCGTGCAGAAGCGCATACGTGTCATGACATTGACGATCACTCGCAGCCGGTCCCAGCCAGCCAGATCGTCCGCCCAGTAGTTGGGCTCGCTACCGTACATGTGCGCCAGGAAATCGCGGTAGCGAGCCGACGTGAGTGCGGCGGACGCCTCCGCTGCAAGCGCAAGCGCCTTGGCCACCGACCATTGAGGCAACAGCCCGGCATGGACAATGACATAGCCATCGTCAACGTGGAGCAACGGCTGCGCCCTCAGCCAGGCCAGCAGCTCGTCGCAGTCGGGCGCATTGAGAATGGCGTCGAGCGTGTCCTCCTTGTGCCGCTTGCCGTGGCCTTCCGCCACCATCGCCAGGTGCAGGTCGTGGTTGCCCTGCACCGTGAGGGCCGCCGCGCCGAGCGACTTCACGAAGCGCAGCACCTCCAGCGAAGCCGGCCCACGATTGACCAGATCGCCGACGAACAGCAGGCGGTCGCGAGCGGGCGAGAAATCGAAACTCCCCAGCAGCCGCTGGAGTTCGGCGAAACAGCCCTGCACGTCGCCTATGGCGTAGGTGGCCATGTCAGTTCCCTCCGCAGGGCATGAATCGTATGAATTGCTTCCTCCCCCCGCCGTCGGGGGGAGGGCCGGGGTGAGGGGGAGTCGCCTTGCCCGGATCAGCCTTATTGCTACCGCCGAAGCCCCCTCACCCTGCCCCTCTCCCCGCAAGCGGGGCGAGGGAACCGTTATGCGAAACTGATACGACCTTCATGCGTTTATCCTGGTTCCCTCCCGCTTGGCGCTCCATGTTCGACCGTGGCCGGTGGCCTCCGCATCCTGCGCAGGTCTCGATTCTGCCCTGAATTCCAACAGCGCTCAGCCATCAATCGACCGCCCCTCACTCTCCCCCCCGGAACTGGAGAAGTCGGAACTGCTTCGAATGGCGCGGCGTGCGGATTCCGTGTCGAGGCTCCGTGAAATCCGCCGGATCAGTCATCCTGGGCCGCATACTCGGGCACGAAGGCTTGGAGTCGGGCCTTGACCGCCGCCGGATCGCTGCCCGGCGCATTCAGCCAGGCATGGAGTTCGGCGAGCCAAGCGTCGTCGTGGGACTCGCGCGCCTTGGCCACCCGCAGCTTGGGATGGGGTGTGGCCAGCGTCAGTTCGCCGTCGGCCAGCAGTTCCTCATAGAGCTTCTCGCCGCGACGCAGACCGGTGAACTTGATGCGGATGTCGTCCTCGCTGAAACCGGAGAGCCGGATCAGGTCGCGCGCCAGATCGACAATCTTCACCGGATCCCCCATGTCGAGTACGAAGATCTCGCCGCCCTCGCCCATCAATCCGGCCTGGAGCACGAGCTGCGCCGCCTCGGGAATCAGCATGAAGTAGCGGACGATTTCGGGGTGCGTCACCGTCACCGGCCCGCCACGGGCTATCTGCTCGCGGAACTTGGGGATCACGCTGCCGGTGCTGCCCAGCACGTTGCCGAAGCGCACGGTGACGAAACGCGTGCCGCCGTTGCCCTGCAACTGCTGCACGACCCGCTCGGCGAGGCGCTTGGTGGCACCCATGACATTCGTCGGATTGACGGCCTTGTCGGTGGAAATCAGCACGAAACGCTCGACCCCGTGCCGCTGCGCGGCGGCCGCCAGCGTCCAGGTGCCGAGCACGTTGTTGCGCACCGCCTCGGCGCTGTTCTCGTTCTCCATCAGCGGCACGTGCTTGTAGGCCGCCGCATGGAACACCACGCGCGGAGGATGCTCGGCCAGGATTGCATCCATTCTGGCTGCGTCGCGCACATCGCCGATCACAGCAACCACTAACGCGGAGAGACCCGCTCCGGCGAACTCCTGCTCCATGCGATAGAGGGAGAACTCGGAGCTCTCCACCATCACCAGCCGCGACGGCGCGAAACGCGCGATCTGGCGGCACAGTTCCGAGCCGATCGAGCCGCCTGCACCGCTCACCAGAACCACGTTCGAGCCCAGCAGCGCGTGCAGGCCGGCGTCATCGAGCTGCACCCGCTCGCGCCCCAGCAGATCCTCCAGCTCGACCTTGCGGATCGCCGATACGGCGACGCGCCCCGACATCAGATCGTCGTAGGATGGCACGGTCAGCACCTTGAGGCCGGCACCGACGGCGAGCTCCGCCGCCCGCCGCCGCTGCGTAGCAGTGGCCCTGGGCATTGCGATCACCGCATGCCTGACTTCGTGGCGCTCGGCGACAGCGCCGATCTCCGACAACTGGCCGAGCACCGCCACGCCCTGCAGGTGCCGGCCACGCTTGGCCGAATCGTCGTCCAGCAGGCCAACCACCCGCCATTCCGGGTTTGCCGACAGGGCGCGCAGCAGCGAAGCGCTGGCCGCTCCGGCGCCCATGACGAGGACCGGCTCGGTACCGAGTTCTCCCAGCGAGAGCAGGTGTCCGTCCTTCCAAGATCGATAGGCAATGCGCGCCCCGCCCATGACCATGACGAGCAGCATGGGGTGCAGCACCAGCACAGAGCGGGGAACATCGGCCAGCCGGGCGATCATGAACAGCACCAGCGGCACGATCACCGCAGCGGCGCCCACCGCGAAGACGATGCGCTTGAGGTCCGGCAGGCTGGCGAAGCGCCACATGCCCCGATAAAGGCCAAAGTAGCGGAAAGACAGGGCGTGCACCAGCAGCGCCCAAGGCAGCGACACGCCGATCGCCCCGCGCGCCATGTCCGGCAGAGCGAAGTTGTAGCGCAGAAGGAACGACGCCACCCACACCGCCGCAACGGCGCACAGGTCGAAGGCGACCACCAGCCAGACCCGCCAGTTCAGCACCCTGACGCCTCGCGATCGATGACCTGGCCGCGGCTCATCGCCCAGGCGTCCCGCATTTCCGCCAACGGGTCTCGACCGCCCAGAGCAGCGCCGCGTACAGCGCAGCGACGAGAGTCAGCCCCGAAAGAGCGGCGGGACTGGTGCGCAGGGCAAGCGCCGTCGCAGCCGCCGCCGCCATCAGCGGCCACTCTGCCGCGATCAGCCTGCGGTGCGACCACCCGGATCGAACCAGCTTCTGATACGCGTGTTCCCGATGCGCGTGCCAGACCTTCTCGCCGCGCAGCGCGCGGCGCACCAGCGTGACCGTGGCGTCCACGACGAAGGGCGAAAACACGAGCAGCGGAAACCACCAGGACCAGACGCCTTGGGCAATACCTGCCACGCCGAGCGCGCTGGCCAGGAAGCCGAGGGGAATCGATCCGGCATCGCCCATGAACACCTTCGCCGGCGGGAAGTTGAACATCAGAAAGCCACCCGCCGCGGCGGCAATCATCAGCGGCGGGACGGCAAGGTCCGCGGCACCGGCCAGCACCGACGCAACCGCGTAGGCACCGAACCCGGCAACCGCCATCCCCCCCGCCATCCCGTCCGCGCCGTCCATGAAGTTGTACAGGTTAGTGATCCACGCAATCGCCAATACCGCCACACCCACCGCCCACAACGGAACTCCGGGCAGGAGCAGCACAGCGGCCGCAACCGCCGCCGCCAAGTGGGCACCGAATCGAACGACGACCGGAAGTCCCGTCCGGTCATCGATGTAGGACAGCAATGAGAGGCAGGCAGCGAGGGCGGCAATCTGCCACAGCACCGAACTCGTCGCCAGCCAGCCTGCAAGCGCCATCGGCACCGCCACCAGACCACCGATGCGCGGCGTCGGAACGGTATGCAGCGAGCGTGCGTTCGGCTCGTCGATCGCCAGTCGGTGGGCGACGTCAAAGCGCAGCAACGCGGCGAGACCGAGCCAGGTCAGAAGAAAAGCCGCGCCGGCAATGGTAACGTCCCTCTCATGCAACATGAGTGAAGGCAGTCGTTTTCATGCGGCTGACTGCATTGGGTGGACTCGCAGCGCCCTTGGCAGACCTTCCGGCACATCCAATCCCGAAGCCGGCCGAGCCGGAACCAAAGAGGTGTCCAGCTTCGGGCCGGCCGAAAAACCTGCCATGTACGAACAAGGGGAGACGCCCCTTGTATATCCCCCGAGGACGAACAAGGGGGCGAGCCCCCTTGTAAATCCCCCAAGCCCAGCGTCTCTGCAAATCTTCGCTGAAATTGTCACGATTGCGCTGTTAAGAAGCCAAGGCTCGTCCGGGATGCAGCATCCGTGCACTTTGGACGAACGCACGCGAGATATCAATGCTTCGCCACGCCACGCATCCACGCCGCCGTCTCGGACAGCCCCTCCGACATGGAAAACGGCGGCCGCCAGCCCGCCCGGGGCAGATGCTCCATGCGCAGCACGAGCGATCCGAGCAGGCGCTCAGCCTCGTCGCGACGCCCAAACAAAGCAAGGCCTGCACGCAGCAGCGACGGCGGCACGGGCAACAGGCGCGCCCGGCCGCCGCACGCGATTGCGATGCGGCTGACCAGTTCGGCGGTGGAAACATCCTCGCCATCGGTGACGAAGCACGCCTTCCCCGCCAGCGCCGGCGACTCGATCGAAAAACGGATGGCATCGGCCAGGTTGCCCACGAATACGAGACTGCGCCGGTTGTGGACCGCAGCGAAGGGCAGGGGAATGCCCCGCGCCGCCAGGCGCATCAGACGCGCGAAATTGGCCCGCACACCGGGGCCGTAGACGAGGGGAGGACGCAGAACCGTCACCGACATCGGACCGAAGGCACCGGGCGCCAGCAACGCGACTTCGGCCTCGCGCTTCGAGATACCGTGGGCATCGTCCGGATGCGCCGGTGCGTCCTCGCCAAGCCCTTCCTCACCCGACGACTCGCCGACCGCCTTGACCGAACTCATGAACACGAACCGGCGCACGCCAGCCGCCGCGGCCGCCCGCGCCAGTGCAGCGGTGGCATCCACGTTGACACGGCGGTATTCGGCGAGCGGGTCGGCAAGTGTGTCGTGCATGACGTGGGCACGTCCCGCCAGATGAACCACGGCGTCAACGCCATCCAAGGCTGCCGACCAGTCGGACACCTCAGCCAAATCACCCATCGGGAGCCACGTCACGCCGGCCAATGGCGCCTCGTCGAGCCCCCTTCGCACGACTGCATTCACTAAGGTACCAGCGGCGGCCAGGCGGGTGACGGTGCGCCGACCGACAAAGCCTGTGGCGCCGGTGACAATGACCCTCATGCGATGGGCACCGGCCGGTGCGGCGCAAGGCGATCGAACCCAACCCCGACCGGATCCGCAATTGGTCGCTCGAAAGCCTGCTCGCCGGCGACGGAATTGCAATTCCGTCTGACCTGCAGTGGTTGGGCGCGCCTCATGGGTCACCCCGAAGAGAGGCCATCCTCACCAAGCACCCGATCATAAACCGCCAATGTTCCGGAGATCATCTTCTCCAGCGAGAACTCACCGGTCGCGCGACGGTAGCCTGCCTCGCCCAGACGCTTACTCAACGCTTCGTCGTCCAGGAGCGTATTGATAGCCCGGGCGAGCGCCTCGGGAGACCGCGGCGGCACCACGATTCCGGTGACTCCGTCCTGATTCACGTAAGTGACCCCGTTGTGCAGCTCGCAGCACACCACGGGCTTGCGGCAAGCCATCGCCTCCAGCTGGACCAGACCGAACTGCTCGCTGCGCTCCACCGAAGGCAGGCAGAAGACATCCGCCGCATGGTAGTAGGCCGGCATGTCCGCATCCGGGACGCGCCCCAGGAAATGCACCCTGTCACTCACTCCGGCGTCCCGCGCGACGCCGCGCAAAGCATTGGTCAGAGGCCCGGAACCGCCGAGAAGCAGCAGGCCCTGGATCTCGCGCATGGCACGGATCAGATACTCGAATCCCTTATAATAGACGTGTCGCCCGACAGCGAAAATCAACCGCTTCGACCCATAGGACGCTCTAAGCCAGGCTGCACGATCCAACAGCGCCCCGTTCGCCTCATAGACCCGATAGTCAATGCCGTAGGGAACGACCTTCCGGCGCTCCAACGGGCATGCTTGGACCTGAGTCGAGGACTCGAAATGGGCCGGCGTCGCGGCGATCACGGCGCCGGCGCGGGCTAGCAGGCGATCGACGAAAGGCCGGTAGAGGGTCAGGAGCTTCTCCTGCCGCACGATATCGCTGTGCCAGGAGATCACCACCTTGGTAGCGCGCGGAAACAGGACCGTGGCAAGGTGGGACAGTGGATCGGGAAAGTGCAGGTGAATGATGTCGTAGTGGTGCCGGCGCTCGAGCCTGCGCGCCTGCCACAGGAGTTGGGGAGAGAGCGCGGTGCTGGCGATCAGCCCCCACGATGGCGCGCGAAAGACCGTGTAACCATCGCGGACCTCCTCCATGGGTCCACCCAGCGAGTCGGCGGCAACCAGATTGTCCACCTGCATGTGGTTTTTGAGGCCGGCCAGGAGCGAACGAACATGACGCTCCAGTCCGCCGTAGGCGTCCGAGTCGAACCGTCCGAAATGGAGGACTCTGGTTTCTAGCTGCATGGTCGATTCGGCGGCATCGGGTGGAAGTCCGGTCGCGGATTCACGCGGTCCGACGTGCATCGAATCGCGGGGGATCCGGCGCCGACTGTCCAGCCCGCGCTTATCGGGTCCGATCCCCTGACGGAGGCGGCCGCCCCACCGCAGGGAGCACCCGGCGCGCGCTTCTGGAGGCCCAGCCGGCCATCGTCTTCATCCAGACAGCGTAGGGCTGAGCCAGCCACCACTTCATCGGCAGCCGGCCGTGATGCCGGCGCACGACGGCCATCGCTTCGCGATAGTGCAAGCGACGCTGTGTGGTCGTCTTCGTATCGGCATGCACCCGATTTACCGCCAGGAACGCATCGACGAAATGCAATGGACCGAAGGCCCGCGACAGGCGCCACCAGAGGTCGTAGTCCATGGCCATCTGAAGGGTCTCGTCCAATCCCCCGACACGCTCCCAGGCACTCCGCCGGATCAGGGTTGCCGGCTGGGACACGATGCACCGGATCGACAGTCGCCTTGCATCGAATGGCTCAACCCACACCGGCTTGCGTTTCCCGCTCCGCTCCAGGAAATCCCAGGACCGTCCATACACGGCCGGCGCGTCCTTACGATGTTTCCAGCGCCTGAGAGAGTGCGGACAGCGCGCCCGGCAACAGCCAGTCGTCGCTGTTGATCCAGCAGACAAACGGTGCCCGACCCTTGGCAATACACTCGTTGATCGCCGCTGCCTGCCCCCTGTCCGCGTGGCTGCGCCAGCCCGCCAGGCGATGCTCCCAGCGTTGAATCACGTCCACCGAGCCGTCCGTCGACCCGCCGTCCGCGACGAACACCTCGAGCGGGACGTCTTGCTGAAAGATCGACGCCAGCGCCTGATTCAGGTAACGGCCCTGATTGAACGACGGGACGGCGACCGTCACCCGGGCTGCAGCTTGCATCGCTCAGGCCCTTTGCTCAGCCCGCAGAAAATCCTCATAAGTCAGCGCCAGCCCCTTGCCCAGCGGCACGTTCGGCTTCCAGCCGAGTGACTTCAGGCGGCTGACGTCCATCAGCTTGCGCGGCGTGCCGTCCGGCTTGCCCGGGTCGAACTCGATTCGCCCCTTGAAGCCCACCGTCGTGGCGATGCGCTGCGCCAACTCGCCGATGGTCAGGTCCTCGCCGCAGCCGACGTTGATGTGGGAGAGCATCGGCTGCGTATTGGTCGCATGAATGCTGCGCTCCAGATCCATCACATGCACGCAGGCCTCGGCCATGTCGTCGACGTACAGGAATTCCCGCCGGGGCGTTCCGGTGCCCCAGATCAGCACTTCAGCTGCGTCGTTCAGCTTCGCTTCGTGGAAGCGGCGGATCAGTGCCGGGATGACGTGGCTGTTTTCCGGATGGTAGTTGTCCCCCGGCCCGTAGAGGTTGGTCGGCATGACACTGCGAAAGTCAGTCCCGTACTGGCGGTTGTAGGACTCGCACAGCTTGATGCCGGCGATCTTGGCGATGGCGTAGGGTTCGTTGGTCTGCTCCAGCGTGCCGGTGAGCAGCGCGTCTTCGCGCATCGGCTGCGGGGCGAGCCGTGGATAGATGCAGCTCGATCCAAGGAACAGCAGCTTCTGCACCCCGGCGCGCCAGGCCTGGTGGATCACGTTGGCCTCGACCATCAGGTTGTCGTAGATGAACTCGGCCGGGTAGGTGTCGTTGGCGTGGATGCCGCCCACCTTGGCGGCGGCGAGATAGACCTCGTCCGGGCGCTCGGCTTCGAAGAAGGCCCGCACCGCCGCCTGGTCGGTGAGGTCCAGTTCGGCGTGGGTGCGGGTGACGAGCTTGTCGCGCCCGCGCCGGCGCAACGCCCGCACGATGGCCGAGCCGACCATGCCCCGATGGCCCGCGACGTAGATTTTCGGTTCGCCGGGCACGCTCGGCCCTACTCGTGGTAGTCGAAGGCGTTGTAGCCGTGCCGCTTGACCAGTTCGTCGCGTTCGGCGGCCTTGAGGTCCTCGCGCACCATCTCGGCGACCAGCTGGTCGAAGGTGATTTGCGGCACCCAGCCGAGTTTCTCCCGCGCCTTGGTGGGATCGCCGAGCAGGGTTTCCACTTCCGTCGGCCGGAAGTAGCGCGGATCGACGGCGACGATGCGCCGGCCTTGCGGGTCGATTCCCTGCTCCTCGACGCCTTCGCCGCTCCAGCGGATCTGCATCCCCAGCTCGCGGGCGGCGGCGTTGATGAAGTCGCGCACGCTGTACTGCACGCCGGTGGCGATGACGTAATCCTCGGGGTGGTCCTGCTGCAGCATCAGCCACTGCATCTCGACGTAGTCACGGGCATGTCCCCAGTCGCGCTTGGCGTTGAGGTTGCCCAGGTACAGGCAGTCCTGCAGCCCCAGCTTGATGCGCGCCATCGCGCGGGTGATCTTGCGCGTGACGAAGGTTTCGCCGCGTACCGGCGATTCGTGGTTGAACAGGATGCCGTTGCAAGCGTAGATGCCGTAGGCCTCGCGGTAGTTCACGGTGATCCAGTAAGCATAGAGCTTGGCCACCGCGTAGGGGCTGCGGGGGTAGAACGGGGTGGTCTCCTTCTGCGGGACTTCCTGCACCAGTCCGTAAAGCTCGGAGGTGGAGGCCTGATAGAAGCGGGTCTTCTTCTCCAGCCCCAGGATGCGGATCGCCTCAAGGATGCGCAGGGGGCCAATGGCGTCCGAATTCGCCGTGTATTCCGGTTCTTCGAAGCTCACCGCCACGTGCGACTGAGCGGCCAGGTTGTAGATTTCGTCGGGCTTCACCTGCTGGATGATGCGGACCAGGGAGGACGAATCGGTCAGGTCGCCGTGATGGAGGATGAAGCGCCGGTCCGCGACATGGGGATCCTGGTAGAGGTGATCGATCCGGTCGGTATTGAACAGCGAGGTGCGCCGCTTGATGCCGTGAACCTCATAGCCCTTGCCGAGCAGCAGTTCGGCGAGGTAGGCGCCGTCCTGGCCGGTAACGCCGGTGATCAAAGCTTTTTTCATCTTGGCCCCTTTAGTCGTAGTAATCCCAACAGTCTAGTGCTAGGTCGCTGCAACGGCCTTCAGGCGCGCCATCTGCGCCGCAACCATTCTCTTGACCATCTCGTCGAAGCTGACGGTTGGTTCCCAGCCCAATTTCCGGCGCGCTTTCGAAGGGTCCGCCAGCGTCTGTCCGGATTCCAGCGGACGGACCAGAGCCGGGTCGCTCACCACGCTGTCGCGCCAGTCCCGGTCCACGCAGCGATAAGCGGTCTCGCAAAGCTCCTTGAGCGTGTGCAGTCGCCCGGTGCCGATCACGAAGTCGTCGGGATGGTCCTGCTGCAGCATCAGCCACATCGCCCGCACAAAGTCGCCGGCATAGCCCCAATCGCGGGCGATATCGAGGTTGCCCAAGGCCAGCTTTCCGTGCTGGACGATAGGCCTGCCCATCTCATTGAGGTCCGGCGAATCAAGGATGTCGAGAGCAGCGCAGGCAGCCCCGTAAGCGACCTTCTGGGTGAGGAAATGCAAGGGCCGACGCTCGCTCTCGTGATTGAACAAGACCCCGTTCGCTATGAACAACCCGTAGCTCTCGCGATAAATCCGCGCCATCTGGTGCGCATAAACCTTCGCCGCCGCATAGGGGTTCACGGGGTTGAAGGGCGTCTGCTCGTCTTGCGGCACCCTCGACGCCTGCCCGAACATTTCCGACGACGAAGCGTGGTACACCCGGGATGCTGGGCAGTTGTGCCTTACCGCCTCGAACAGACGAATGGCTCCCAAGGCATTGACCAGCAGGGTTTCCGGCGCCCGCGCCCAGGATTCGCCCGGGCGCGATTGCGAGGCCAGATTATAGATCTCGTCGGGCCGGGAATCCTGAATGGCCGAGGAGATATCCACCCCCTCGGCCATGTCGCCGAACAGCACGCCTATGCGCTCGGCAAGATGGGTCGCGCTGTTGGGGCGGTACCAGCTGTCGTGCCGAGCCAGACCGAATACCCGATACCCCTTTTCGAGGAGCCACTCGGCCAGAAACGAACCGTCCTGGCCGGTAATACCTGTTATCAAGGCTGTCTTCACGCCGCCATCCGCCGTTTAGGAGTAGCCACCGCTTCTTCGTATAGCTCTAGGAGCGAAGCCGCACTGCGCTTCCAGTCGAAACGCCCGGCCTGTTCCCGCGCAGCCGCACTCAGCCGTGCCCTCTGCTCTGCGTTCGAGGACAATCCCAGCATCGCCTGAGTCCATCCTTCCGTATCTTCCGGTGCGAGCAGGATCGCGGCGTCGGCCGCTACTTCCGGGATCGACGTGGACGACGAGGCGATTGTCGGCGCGCCAAACTGCATTCCCTCCAGTACCGGTAGCCCGAATCCCTCGAACAGCGAAGGATATAGATTGGCGTAGCAATTGCGGTAGAGCCAGATCAATTCCTCGTCGGATACATATCCAGTCAGTACGACGTTAGCCTCGACCCCCAGAAAACTGAGATGCTTCCGAAAATCCTCCATCAGCCAACCCTTTCCGCCAGCCAGCACCAACGGCATCGGCTCGCCCCCCAACACCAGATAGCGGGCGTAGGCCTCGGCCAGTCGGCGCTGGTTCTTCCTCGGTTCGATGGTTCCGACGCTCAGCCAATAGGCGCCCGCCCGCACGTTCGCGAGCGCTCGCAGCCGTATCCCTTGGGCGGTCGAATCCCCAAACCGGGAGCACGGATAAATCACGCGAACGCGGTCCGCGGGGAAGTTGGGGAACACGGTAAGGTAATGCGTGCGCGATGCCGCGGAAATTGCCACGATCCAATCTGCCGCCAGGGCCGCGCGAAACACGCCATCGAAGCAGCCCACCCGGTTCGCCTCAGTCGTCCAACCGGGATCGATCGCGAAGCCCATGTCGTACAGCGTGTAGATGAGTCGACTAGACTGCAACTGATCCGGGCACCAGAAGTTATTCGCCTGAATAACATCCGGAACGCCCAGCGAAGATTCCAAGCGCTCCCTCGTCCAAAACGCACGAGCCATCTGACGCGTGAAATGTCGGGGACCATAATGCACCTTCCGCCCCGGGTACGGATTTGTAACGGGCATGAACGCGTCAAAATAGAAATCGCCGAAGCTGGGGAAGACCGAATAGCGATACTCGGGTGCGAGTTGAAGCAGGGAACGTATCATCGCATGAGCGAAATAGCCGCAACCTGCCTTGCCCGAGCCGGTTTGGGAGATGTCAAATCCGATATGCATTTCAGTGCCAGCCTGCGCATCCAGCCGAAGCCGCCCGTTCCACTACCTAGTTTCTCAGTCCGCGCGAGCGGCCGGGACAATCCTCAACTCCTGAATACCAATGCCCAGCCGCCGCTCATCAGCACTCACCCCGAGTTCCTTTGGGGAAGTGGGCTTTGGAATATCTATGCGAATCTCATCCGTTGCGCCGTCAGTCGAAAAGGAAACCCTTACGCCCTGTACGTCCCAATGCAGCGGAGGGATATCCCTTGCATCGTCGCCGACCGAAATCCGGACTGGCAGACCTTCGTTAGGCCCAAACGCCCTCCCTTTAAGCTGCAGCTCGAACTCTCTTGGAAGTACTTCCATAAACCGAATCCGTACCACATCCCCAACAGACCACGCCCCCCAATCCTCTGGCTCCGCGATTCCGGTTAGCGCCCTGAGGCCGCTGCGCGACCCGCCAATACGGAAGTCCATTTTGCCGCAAACCAACCGTATGATCTTGAACCCCGACCCATTAATGGCCGAACAACTCTCTCCCAAGTACGAGACATCCCCGACAATCACAATCGACTCAGTTCCCTCCGGAATCTGCCCTTTGGTCACAGATCCCCCGCGTTCAACCGCCACCACCTGCGCATCCGCATTGTCATACGCCAACAGCGCACGATACAGCGACGCCCTGTCGGTCCCGACGAAGACAACCGCTTCCGCACGCCCCAAGAGTTTGGCAGCCGTCCTCCCTGAACTGTCATAGGCGTCACCCTCCAGCCGACTGCGACCATCTTCATGCGTAGCGTAGGTCGCCGTCATCAACATTGATGGCATGAACAGGAACAGAAACACTCCGGCTCCGTAACGGACATTGACAACCCAGATACACACACTAACCGTAAGCACAAAGCCGTATAGCAGATGGAGCGCCGAGCGCCTCATCAGCCCGTTAAGCTCGGGGCTATCGATCAGGTTTGGTCTATATTCCCCAAGGTAGCCGGGAGCGACATAGAGCACCCCTATTCCCAGAAGGACCGCGATCACCGCCCTCGCACGCACACTCGACGTCGCACTTGATTTGTCTGTCATCTCCACGGCTGCGATCAGGATCAACAGAGGAAACGCGAAGTTGTAATAGCGCATGTGTATCCGGTCGAACGTCTCATAGCCCCCCCCCAACCCCGCCTTCGCAGTGTAGAGCGCGGCTAGTGCAATGAGCGGTAACAACACCCAGATCGTATACACACTGAGATTTGCCCGCTGACGATCATCCGCTCGCAGCCATCGCCCCGTCACGAGAATTGCCAACGGCAACGAAAAGAGCACCAGAACTCCGAGAATATGTGCCAAGCCAAGCGCAATGCCGTGACTTGCCAAGTCAAGCAGCTCGTCCCCTAACAAGGAAGTGCCGATTGTCGAGTAAACAGGCCCGAAGAGGCTGAACCCCTTCCAGCCCGACAGGGCCAATCCCAATAGCAGCTTGGTCGCGAGCACCGACACCAAGAAGTATCCGCACACTCCAATCCGCGAAACCAGACGCCCCGGTCCTTGAGCGCGCCACTCCGCGAAGACCATAAAGATGCAGAATCCGGGGATGAGGAACAGCGCATGCGCCTTCACGAGTGATGCGATGCCAAGGAGAAATCCGACGGTGACCCCGAAAGGTGCCTTGCCAAGTGTTGTAGGTCGCGTAAGCGCAAACCAGGTCAGTACCCAGAACGACAAGTAGTACATCGACTCGGGCATGAAATATGCGGTGTAGGTGGACACTGGCGCCAGACCCGAAAGCATGGCCACAGTCAACGCGACACGCTTCGAGCAGAAGCGACACGCCGTCAGATAGACAAAGACAGTGCCAGCCCCAAATGCCACGGCGTTCAACAGCCGCGCGCAATCCAAGAAACCAGTTCCACAAACGCCTGTTATCTTGAAGACGGCGAAAAAGAGATGCGACGGATATAGAGGATTTTCAGCCGCGCCATAGCTGACAAGTCGCGTGTAAAGGTTGTAAAACCACTCGTCCGGCACAAGCGGGTTAAGGCCAATACTTCGAAAGCTCAAGACCAATATCAACAAAAATACGTAGGCAGTCAGCGCCAGTTCCGGCCACTCCAATTTCGTCGCCCGCCCGGGCCCCGGCCGTTCACATTCCAATGCTCAGGCCCTCCACATTAGCTCTCCCCTAGACAATCCATTCCTTCCAAACACGCCAACTTCCGGCACCCGGTAGACAGCCCACGTCTCTTTGCTCCGACTCCCTGGACGTCCTTCACAACGGCCGTTCGCCGACCAAGTAGACATTCTTTCCCAGCATCGAGCGCAGTACGCAATCAATCAACAAGCTGATCGGGAGTGCCCATTTATCATAGGCAACGAGCGCGCGACGATTGATGTCGCCAGACTTGGCTCCGAACAACTTGTACGCGATGGACGCCAGAAATCCAATCGAATCGGCGTACCTCACCGTCAGAATCCGAATCTGAGCACCATCCGCGGCGGCCGTTAGACTCCGCTTCGTGTATCGTCGAACGTGTCCAACCTTTCGGTCCATGGACGAATACAACATCTCAAATGCCGGTACGTAAACCAACATACGGCCGCCGGGTCTGAGTAGATTTCGCCATTGCCGCAGGGCTGCGCGATCGTCCTCAATATGCTCAAGCACGTTGAGCGCATACAGAAAATCAAGACTCATTGGCTCGATCGAGTCAAAACTCGTTGCCACTGGCAGACCTTGCGATCGGATTGCCTCAGCCTGCCTTTCGTCCGGCTCGAAGCACAACACATCGTAACCATCGTTGCGCAAAGCCAATGCAAAGGTGCCTATCCCCGCCCCGATATCCACTATTCGTGCTTTTGCACCTGCGTGCTCACGAATCAATGACAGGAGAAAGCTGTTGTATCGGACAGCTTCCGCCATCACTTCGAGATTATCCGTTCCCGTATATCCGTTCATCGTTGATCGAGTTTTCGAAACACCCAGAATCTTGACGTTGCGTAGGTGAAGACCATGCTGAAGATTGCCCCAATTGCCAGCGGAAGAACTGGAATAGTTTTCATCCATGGGAGGTAGTAAGCCAGACCCACGAATATGGAGAAATTCAGTATCCCGCCGCCAATCTGGATAATCAAATACCGGAGATACTCTTCGCGCATCTCTTGGCGGTCCCTCCGCGGCTGACCAAAGGCATACGTTCGGTTCAGGTACCAGGTAATCGCCGTCGCCGACAGAAACGAACACGCCCTTGCAGCGTATAAATTCACCCCCAGACCCGCCGAAAGTACGGTAAGAATCCCACCGTCCACAATGAATCCCGCGCCGCCCACGAGACCGAACGCCATGCCGCCTTGTGGGATGTAACGTCGCACTGTGGCCCTCAAAGCGGGTCAGTGTTGAGTTGATCCACTTGGCGGCATTCCACACTCGCGAACCCGGTCCACCTCAGAGCGCGGACCATACCCATTATCGCTCGCGTAGCAACTCGCGCTCGAAGCTTCGCTTATCTTGATCGGTCATCGAATCCAGGATGAGGCCGATTGCCATCATCAAGACAGCCACAATCTCAAGGCCGGTCGCCAGAACCGCCAGGGGCACGTGGTGAATGTATTTTTCCCGTACCCAATCGTCGAATACTGGCAACCCCGCTATCAGGCCGCCGAGACAAAGCACCCCGGCGACCACGCCGAAGAATGCTAGGGGACGGTAGTATCGCAGAATGCGCGCGATCGTGAATATGACTCGCGCTCCGTCGCTGACAGTGCTTAGCTTGGAGAAGCTACCCTCCGGTCTATCCCGATATTCCACTGGAACCTCTACGATCCTGAATCGCTTGTCCAGGGCGTGTAGTGTCATGTCCGTTTCGATCTCAAAGCCTTCGACTAATATTGGATAATTTTTCACGAACCGGCGACTAAGGGCACGGTATCCGCTCATGATGTCCACCAAGCGCGCGCCGAATAGCATATTTACGAGTGACTGGACTAGTCGATTCCCGAAAGTGTGGAGTGGTCGCTTGTTCTCCGCTTTATAGTGTCCGGCCGAATGCCGATCGCCGACCACCATGTCCGCGCGGCCTTGTATGATCGGACTTATTAAATCGCGTACCCTGTCCGCCGGATATGTCAGGTCCGCGTCGGCCATAACGTATATGTCAGCCTCGATATCATGAAACGCCCGCCTGACAGCGTTGCCCTTCCCCTTCCGTCTTTCCTCGATGACCCCACCGTGGATCACCAGATCAGACATCACCTCACGCGCGAGTGTCCCCGTGTGGTCGCTCGAATTGTTGTCTATGACCCATAGCTCTGCCTCCGGCATTTCCGAATGAAACGACCTGATAGTATCGGCAATTGTCTGCTCCTCATTGTATGCGGGCAGAATGATAGCTAACTTTGCCATCTCGAACGCACTCCATAGTCCCTGCAAGTCAAGCGATTGTCTTGGAAAATCCCGGTAGTGTATGAGGCCTGCTGCGTAGCCCGGTTGCACGAGTTGTTCCGATGCTTCAATGCTGTCACAAGCTACACAGAACGTTGTAAGTGGGCAAACGGACGGTTTATGAGCGATCCTGCAGTGTCGTCCTTGCCCAGGCCGCTGCACGGCGGGTCATCTTGTATGAGACTCTGCGATTCCATTTGTAAGCGGCCCAAATCGACGACGCGATCAGCCGTACAATGAACCAACGCCGGTTCTCGGCGGGGGACATGTGTTCCCCTACCACCGCATGGGCATAGTTCTCCAACCATCTATCGGGCACCCTGCCAAGCATGCTCCTCAGCATGTCATTAATTTCGCGGTGCACCCTTACCCTGGCCCCGAGCGTCTTATTTTCGGCGTACAGCCTTGATCCCGCGAGTTTCTCCTCAAGGTATAAAAACCGGGCCCCCGCCCTGCCAAGCCTCAGCCAATACTCGTAATCCATGCAGTAGTGGAGCGATTCATCAAGCAAACCATGCCGCTCCACGACACGACGCCGGAAGAATGCTGCCGGCTGACAGATGAAACACCTCTCCTTGAGCCGTTCCAAATCCCAAGCCTCGGTCGGGTATGTCTCGAAAGGATTGCCGTCGTAGTCGACGTGGTCTGCCATTCCGTAGACAACATCTATATCCGGGTTCGCGTCGAACGCGGCAACGACACGACCCATCGCGCCGGGGTAGTAAACGTCATCGGAGTTGAGCCAACCTATGATCTCGCCCGTAGTGGCGCGAATTCCCTTATTGACAGCCTCCGCTTGCCCCCCATCGTCCTCCGATACCCACCGGAGCGGCGGTCTGAAGCGGCGAAGTACTTCAATCGTGTTGTCAGTGCTGCCACCGTCGAGCACGATATGTTCGATCTGGCCGCCGGTCTGGTCCGCCACGCTCCGCAGGGTGTGCTCAATAAATTGCCCCTGATTGAGAGACGGTGTGACGACGCTGATTTTCACGCGCCATCCTTCGTGGGCGTGGTCCCTGCTCTACGGGCGGTGAAGGCTACTTGGAACACACGCCAATACTCTTGAGCCATACGCCGCGAATCCAAAAACTCGCTCGCGCGAACCCTGCCTGCTGCAATGCACCGCTCACGCAACGACTCGTCCAGCGTCAGAGAAAGGATCGCCGCCGAAATCTCGGTCGGCATCTTCGGGTTGAACACAATGGCTGCATCGCCAGCCACTTCCGGCAGCGACGTGGCGTTGCTGCAGGCAACCGGGATCCCGGCGGCCATTGCCTCGACGACTGGCAGACCAAACCCCTCGTACAGCGAAGGGAAGATCACGCCGCGGGCGTTCGCCAACAGCGCCGACAGTTCGAGGTCAGGGAGATACCCGGGAAAGACAACGCAAGAGTCCAATCCCAAACCGGCTGTTGCGCGCATCAACCAGTCCCGCCGTTCGCCGGGCGCGCCCGTGCATACGAGTTTGACGTATTCCGGCAATCCCTGTGCGCGAGCCATGCCGAAGGCAGTCAGCAGCATTTCATGGTTCTTGTGTTTCCAGAAGTTGGCGGGATACAGCAGGTACTGCTGCGCCGTCCAGGCCGAGTCGGTTGAGAATCGGGGCGTCTGCATCTTGCGGTCGAGCCGATGCGCTGCGCCATGCGCAGGTGGATGGTGCGGATGCGGTCCGGCGGCAGCTTTCCGTGGACGAATCGCCGACTGTCGCGAGTAATCGGATATTGCCGTCAAGGCGGTGGCACGCCGACAGGCTTCGACAAACGTACGGTCTCGGTGGGCGACATCCTCCGGCGAGAAGAAGTTCGGATAGGTCTTGTACTGGAGGTCGTAAATCGTGCAGACGGTGGGACACGTCTCGATCGAAATACGTAGGGAGCGGTAAAAGGGCAGAAAAGCAGATCCGCACCAATGTCCCGGACGCGGGAGCGATTTCGGAACCGCTTGAGGGCGCGATTGGCGATGGAGGCAGCGCGCGCGGCCACCCTTCGAAACAGTCAGGAACATAGCCGAGAGATCTGATCCAAAGGCCCTTCCGTCGCGGCGCAGCAGCATAATCCGTGCCGAAGCGCCGACCACCATGACCCTGTCGCACATTATTCCGATCGAGAGCCGCAAGTTCCTCATGCGAGGCGGCTTGCGTCAGAAGCACGAAATTGGTGTCGGGCGCCATATCGGCCAGACCCCGAAGGAGCTCCAGAACAAAAACCTTCGCTCCGCCGTTTTCTCCGCCCGGAAGTACGGGCGTGAGGTCGACGGCGATGGTTTTAAGCCCGTTCAATTCGGAAGCCCGCCGCGAGTTCCCTACGATCTTGCAGTCGAAGAGCGCAACGGGCACACCGAAAACCCCTCGGTCATCAGGTCGTTCATGGAGACACCGGTAGCCGATGCCGCAATTCCGGGTTGCTCCTCGCTTCGGGCTTCGTTCGTCAGTGGCCGAATACGTTCCATATCAGCAATCCACGAAAGTCAAACGAGTTCGACATTGATCTGATGCAATTTGACCGACAACTCCCGGCTGTCGTCGATTCCCAATGCGTTCCGAGGCACAAAATGGGAGTCACTCCTTAGCTCTACGGTGACCTTGCTGCCTCGGTAGGCCGCGAGGTCCGCGCTCAATGCAAAGTCGGACTCCTTGGCAAGCTTCTTCTCGTCTACTGCGTTCCCATTTAGCAGTAGCCTCACTTTCACTTTCCTGTGACCTCGCTGCGGGTGGTAGCCAAGTTCGGCAACGAGGCGCTTCCCGTCCGGCGGAACATCGATCTGTTCGCGGTAGGTCGGACCGATCCACGAGTCGGCATAGCGACTGGTATACCCTTCGTTCTCCAAGCACCAGCTTCTCGACCAGTCGATAACGCTTGGCGGAAAGCCAGGCATACAGGAGCCGGTCGCGCGCCATCCGCGGAGAATAGCGCAAGGTCTGCAGAAACTCGATCAGCGCCGCGGACAGGCGCCGGTCCCGAAAGGCTTCCTCGGCACGGCGGGCGTGGTGCCGGGCATGCTCGTCTAGATGCCGGTGTGTACAGCCAATGGGAGAACTCGCAGCGCCAGCGCAGTCGGCGAGAGCCACGAACCCCAATGCTTGCGGCTGACCTTGATGGAAAGGTTCAGGACTTCCGCCTCGGTGCGCTGCGCCGACTTGGAACTGTCGTGCATGCGGTAGGTGCTCCACAGCTCGTCCACGCGGTGGAAGCGGTAGTGCTCGCTGAAGCGGCAGAAAAGGTCGTAGTCGAGGGCGTGGTGCTCATTGACGTCGAGGCCGCCGCAGCGTTCCCAGACGGCGCGATGCCAGAACACCGAGGGCTGGGGAATCGTGTTGAATCCGCGCTTCCAGATGGCGAGTTGCTCGAAATGGCTGCCGTACTCCGCCGGATGCTCGATGCCGACATAGCGCGATCCTTCGCCGGTGAACATGCAGCGGCCCATCACGATGAAGCGGTCGCGATCCGGGTCGATCTCGGCGGCGACGCGATGAAGGATGCGCGGGAAGAGCGTGTCGTCCGAGTTGAGAAATCCCAGAATCTCGCCATTCGCCCGGGCGAAGCCGCGATTCAGTGCGTCGGCCTGACCGGAGTCCTTCTCCACGATCAGACGGAAGATGGTCGGATACCGACGGACGAAATCCTCGGCGACAGCGATCGAGCCGTCGTTCGAACCGCCCTCCTGGATAATGACGTCAAGCTTGGGATACTCCTGATCGACCAGGCTCTGCAGCGTCTCACCCAGGTATTGCGCCTGATTGAACGAGGGGACGACGATCGAAATGGAGGGCTCTTGCTTCATGAGGCGGCAGCTTCAGAGTTCGTCATAGACGTGTCGATAGATCGCGAGGGTTTGAATGGCGCTTCGGCGCGCCGAAAACAGCGGCCTTCGGCGCACCGCTGCGTCCGCGAGCGCCGCGCGCCGGGACGGCTGGATTGCCACTTCGAGCAGCCGCGCCGCGATATCCTCGGCATCGTTTGGATCGAAAGTCAGTGCGGCGTCGCCGGCGATCTCCGGCAGGGAGGTCACATTCGAGCATACCACCGGCTTCCCTGCGATCATGGCTTCGGCCACCGGCATGCCGTAGCCTTCGAACAGCGACGGGAAGACCAGCGCCTGGCAACTCTGAAACAGAGCACGGATTTCGAGCGGCGAGCGATAGCCCAAATGGCGTACTCGCGATTCGAGGCTGCGCTCCCGAATCAGCGCCGAGGCGGGGTGATCGGCCGGGAAAGATCGCCCCGTGAAGACCAGCTTCAGGTCCTTGGGCAATTCTCGCTTCCACCAGGGCGAAGGCCTCGACCAGCCTGAGCGTGATTCTTGTGCGGCCAGCAATGTGCCGGGAAAAACAGGAATGGCCCCGATATTCCCATGCCCGCCAGCAGCGATTTGCGCTTCGCCGCGGGCACCTCTCGCCAGACGTGCCGGCTCGGAATGATCCACACCGTGGACATTTTTTCCAACGGGATGCCGTACTGCCGGTGAACGTCCTGTCGGGTGAACTCCGAGATGCAGATGATGTGACGTGCCCGCGCCGCGGACTCGCGATACAGCCTTTCGCGCTCCTCCCACTCGGACGGCGAGAAGAACTCAGGATAGTGAACATGCTGCAGGTCGTTGATGGTCAAGATTCCGGGGAATCCGATCAGATCCGGGTGGGTGTAACCGCAGACCGAGTGTACAAGATCGAAATCCAGCCGGTGGTATTCGGCCAGGGAGCGCATCGGTGCCGTCAGCACCGGATACATTCCGAAGCCTTCCGCGAGGCGGTTGGTGAGAAAGGACTTGAGGACTTCCATGCCGCGTTCCACGGGATCCGAATAATCCAGACTCACCTTGAACGCGGAAGGAAACTCCCACTCGGAACACGCGCTGCGCGGCGCAAACAGGCGATATTCGTTCTGACGATCTAGTTGGGAAATCGCCGATACCAGTTCGTAGGTCGCCTGCTCCATCCCGCCCGCTTTACCCAGTTCCATCCAGCGAAGGTCATACAGCACTTTGAAGGGGCGAGACTTCTTGATGGAGATCGCCCTTTCGACCAGGGCCTGGAAGCGGGGGGCGGCGGCAGCAATCGAATTGTTGGCCTCCACGTGCTGCTTGGCAGCCGCCACGACCGGCAGGGATTCGCCAACCTGGTCGACGACCGAGCATACCCGTTCCGCAAAGGAGGCCGGGTCATCCTCAAGCCAGCAATGAACGCCACCGTTCGCCCCCGTTCCCTCGGCGGCCATGGTCGTACAGACCACGGGCACGCACATGGACCAGGCTTCGAATATCTTCTGCCGTACCCCGCCGCCATAGCGCATCGGGACCACATAGACGGCTGCGTTCCAGAAAAACAGCCGGATGTCCGGCACATTCGCGTGCAATTCGCACCGAGCCGTTTGCGTGACCGCCTGTTCGACTGCCGGCGCAGGCATCATGCCGACAGCCTGAAACACCGCCATCGGCGCGCGGGCCAGAATGTGCGGCCAGATTTCCCGCAGAAAGTAAAGTACGGCATCCACATTCGGCGGATGGGACAGGTGCCCAGTGAACAGCACGATGGGCCGGGGATCGCGGCACCAGTCATCCGGGGCTGGCGTGTAGTACTGCGTATCGACTGGAATCGGCGCCACGCCGGCCTCGGCGCGCGCGCCGAACATGCGTAAGGCGCGCTGGCGGTCCAAATCGGAGACGAAGCCCACCACGTCCGCACGCGCAGTCACGTTCTGTTCCTGCAGGCGGACAGCAGCCACCTCCTGCGGTGGCTTGCCCGGTTCGCCGGGTATCGGGATGGCGCGCTCCAGATAGTCGGAGCGGACGTCATGAAAGTAAAAGAGCTTTCCGCCCATTGCCGGCAGAAAATCGAGCCAGGGTTCGATACTGGTCTGGATCAGCACCATCGCATGCCAGTACGTAGTCGTGATGGCTTGCAGCAGGTACGGTGCGCAGTTGGCAAGGATCGCCAGTTTGTCGAAGGCATCGGCGGGACGACCCTCGATACGCAGGAGTCGGCGCAAGAGCCACCAGCGCACGCGAAACGGCAGGCGAACCAGCCAGGGCGTCAACCGGCCGCTGGGCTCGCCGGGAACAAAAAGCGGAACCGATTTACACGGACGTGGCCAGAAATGAGCGCTGTGGAGAAATTTCTCCAGGTTGGCGACTCCCTCTGCCGGGAAGCAGTCGTAGGTGGGGGCAACGACACCGATCTGATGGTCGCGGGAAAGATGGCGGAGATTGAAGAAATCGACGCCCATCTTGCCGGGGAAGTATGGGAGATCCGTGGTAAGCACGAGGACTCGCGCCATGACTTTGTGCCGTCTCCGGACTCAGAGCGCTCGAAGTTTCTTGCCGAGCCGATACCACCGAGTGGCGCATAGCCGGGCCATCGCCGCGTCGCGCTGTGCCAACTCTGCGTCGCGCTGTGCCAACTCTGCGTCGCGCTGTGCCAACTCTGCGTCGCGCCGGGCGATCTCCTGTCTTGAGGCTACGAGCCTCCTCAACCGCTGCCTCTCGGTCCCTGTCGGCTTGGGCGCCAAGGCGCTCCGCCTCAGCTTTCCACCAGTCGCGATTCTGCTCGGTCAGCCACACAGCATGTTCCACCTCGGCTAACCGTTTGCCTTGATCCTCGATCACCTTTCCGCGCGCAATGCGGTCCTGTTCCACGGCGTCGAAATTTTGTTGTAGATCGGCAAGTTGCGCCTGAAGCAGATTGCGCTCACTTGTGAACTGCCGCTAACTGTGCTGCGTGCTGTCTCTCCCGCTCGTACAGATCGATCAACGCAAGCGCTAGTCGCCCGTCGGAGTCCCGAGCAGCGCCGATTCGATCTGCTCCGGAGCATTGACACTGAAGCGGCGCCCGGCTGACAGCGAAGAACATGTCGTAGTGGGCGAAGATGGCCGGCTCGAACTGGATATGCTCGGCGCCTAGCCTCCGGAACAACTCAGTCACAGAGCGCTCGCTGAAGAGGTAAAGATGTTCGTCCGACTTTAGCTGTTCCAGGAACACGTGCGTTGGCTTCGACCAGCGCCTCGTAGCGCATACCTTCCTTGAACTGAGGCGTCTGGATCAACAGCAGTCCCTCCGGCTTGAGCAGTTCGAGGCAATGGCGCATCGTCGCCGTGGGGTCTGGCAGATGTTCGAGCACATCCATCAGTGCGATCGCGTCCAGACTCGCGGGCGGCACATTCAGGGATTCGATAGGCCCGATGCGTATCGGAACGCCAAAAGTCTCCTGCCCGAACGCGACGACCCAAGGGCTCATTTCGACGCCAGACGCCTCATAGCCAGCCTGCTTGAGCAAGGCAACAAAGCTTCCGTGGGCACAGCCGAGTTCCAATACCTTCGCCGGCGGCAGGCGGAACATCAGTAACGCCTTGAGCCAGTGCAGATTGCGCTCGGCCAAGTCGTTTCGGGCGCGGGTGTGAAAGTCAGCATAGCCGAACGCTTCCTGTTGATGCTCGAGCCAGTACTTCTTGCCGTAGTAGTCGGCATCGTCATCCCGAACAAGCAATTGCTCGGGCGGAATCGCCTTCAGATACACCAAAGTTCCGCACGTCCGGCACTCGCCGTACTCCGGGCCGAATGGCGTCAACGCCGCGTTGCCGCACCAGCAGATGCGAGACTCGCTCACCTTGGTTTCCGTGCCAGGAATACGGCACCGCTACAGTCCTGCCAGTCTGTCTCCATATCGAGGAGCCCGGCGAGCACGCTACGAAAAGCACGGGGAAAATTCGGGTTCGCGGACAGAAACGGGAAAATAATATCCCCCATCTCACCCCCTGCAGCGCGCTTCACGTGCCAGAGCGTGTCCATAATCAGGAATATCCCGCTATTGTATTTTGGAAGGATCGGCACATGCTCATCGGTAACCAGCCCCGCGGTTTCGAATTTACGCTGCCATTCCTCAACGGAGAGCGGATTGACCAAGTGGTGATAGGTCAAGAAATCGCCCTGCAGGTTCTCCGCCGCCTCGTCGAAGCCTGCCATTCCAACGAGATTCGAAAGCAAGGACCATTCGACGAAGCGATTCGTGACGACACTGCATAACAGGCGACCGCCCGGCTTAAGGCAGCGATATATTTCAGCCAGCACAGCATCCAATTGATCCATGTGCTCCAGCGAGCAGTTGGCGAAAACGTGCTCGAAACTCTCGCTGGCCTCCGGCACCTGATGCGCAGGGGCGACGTGAACGTCGCGATAGATGCCGCTTGCCCGTGCTGCCTCAGCAACTCCCGCGTTCATATCCACCCCAACTACATTGATCGCCTGCGGCCAGATCAGGCGGAAGTAGCGTCCGTCTCCACATCCGAGATCGAGGATCCGGCCGTCGAGGCGGTATTTCTGGTAGGCCGCATATTCCCAGGCACGCCAGTGGCTAAGGGAAGGAATGTAGGGATAAAGGGCACAGACGGCGTCGTAACCATCTAGCACGTTCTGAGTTGTCAATTTGTCGGTATTCATCGTCTGTCGAATAATCCGGTAAAGTGATTCCGCAAAATCGGCTAGGATTGTGTCGCCATGATTATTCTACCCGGCAGGTCCGCAACGCCGTGGTGAGTCAGAACAGCTAGGCCGCCTCTCAGTGCAAATCCAACGGAAAAGTGAGCGACATTGGGAAGGTGGCAAAGTCGTTCATGGCGAACCGAAAACTCTTCATGCGAAATGCGTTGCCGATCTTTCCAATCCGCAGTTTGACACGCATGCCAATCCAACCTCGAAGGTATACTCACCGGGAGCCAAATCGAGCTGAATTTCCTGCCGGCAAATTAATCTGCCAACTGCCCCGAAGCGCAGAGGCGCTTCATCCTCATATTGCCAACTGTTCTTGCCATGAACTATAACGCCCCGATCATTCGAGATCACAACACCACAAATCGGCACACCTATATCTTGGTTCAGTTCAAACTCGTAATGAAAGACAGCTTTGTCGCCTTGCCGAAATGCGTTGCAGGGTTGGCCAGTATCGCTGCACAAGGCAACGCCAATGCAACGTGCTCTGCCGTTGGTCACTTGAGACTTGCTCGACAAGTCGATAAAGGCTTCAGCAGGCGGAAAGTCGATGCTGTTGCGTCCCCGGGCGTCGTCCGACTCGCTTACAGGAACGCGCGCTTGCGGCGAGCCCTTGGCAATCGCAGGTTGGTGCAGAAGGTAATAATGCTTGGCAGCCTCGGACGCCGGCCCGATGAATCGCGGGGCGCCATGATCGAGCAAGATGGCCCGTTCGCAGTATTGTTCGATTTCCGGCATCGAATGCGAAACAAGCAGAATCGCTGCCCCCGAATTCCGTAATTGCTCCAGACGGGCGTAGCACTTTTGCCGAAAAAACACATCCCCCACTGCCAGCGCCTCGTCGATGATGACGATGGACGCATCGATATGCGCCTGCACGGCAAAGGCCAGGCGCACGAACATGCCGCTGGAGTAGGTCTTGACGGGCTGGTCGATGAATTCGCCAATGTCCGCAAACTCGACGATCTGATCGTAGCGGGCCTCGATTTCGTTCTGGCTCAGCCCCAGGATGCGCCCATTCAGAAAGACATTGTCGCGGCCGGTGAATTCCGGATTGAATCCGCTCCCCAACTCCAGCAGCGCGGCGATGCGGCCATTGACATGTCGCTTCACCGCTCGTCTGCGCTAAAGTTCCGGCAAGGATTTGCAGCAGCGTACTCTTGCCGCTGCCGTTGCGGCCGATGATGCCGAGGGTTTCGCCACGCCGAACCTGGAACGACACATCGTTCAACGCCCAGAATTCCCGAAAGTAACTCGGCGGGGAACTGCGCCGAGCCAGTCCCATGCCGCCATGTGCGATTGGCTGCTTGGTGCAAGACGCGGCAAGAGGATCTGCTTCAGCCTGTCTCGGGGCGTGGCGTAGATTTCGAAGCGCTTGCTGAGATTACGAACGTCGATGACGACGTCGTCAGAGGACATCGGCAAATCCCCGACGCGTTTTTTGGAACCACCAGAATCCTGCGAAGCTCACAGCACCGCCAATGACCATGTTCATGGCCCAATCCGCCCATCCTACGGGCGTACCCCACAGCATCGCGTTGCGCAATTGAGTGATGGGCAAAGTCAGCGGATTCGATTTATCAGGGTTCTGAAACCGCTCGGCAGGGCATCTATGGGATAGAAGATCGGGCTCAGAAAGAGCAGTACCGTGGTCACGATTCCCATTCCCTGCCCGAGGTCGCGCAGATAAACGCCCAGTGAAGCGAGGAGCCAGGTCAGGCCCAAGGTGATAAGGACCAAGGGCAGCAGCACAACGGGTACAAGCAACGTTCCCGGATGCAGGCTCACGCCACCGACGATACAAAACACGATCAGGATGCCCAGGCTCACGAGGAAATGCAGCCCCGCGGAGATGAGTACCACCCAAGGCAGGATTTCGAGCGGGAAGACAACCTTCTTGACGTAGTTCGCGTGGCCGATGATGAGCGTCGGCGCGCGGTTCAGACATTCGGCCATCAGTCCATGGACGATCATCCCCGAGAACAGGATGAGCCCGAACGCCACCTTGCTCTCCTCCCCTGCCCCCCACCGCGCCTTGAAGGCGACACTGAATACCAGCGTGTAGATGACGAGCATAAACACCGGGTGAAACAGAGACCAGGCAACCCCCAGCACCGATCCCTTGTAGCGGCCGACGAAGTCCCGCTTGACCAAATCCCAGATCAGTTCGCGGTGCCGGATCAGCGAAGAATATGGCGCGATCGGAGAAGTCGGGAACTGGAGGCTCATGCGAAAACGTGATTGTGATCAGCGCTGGTAACCCAATCCGCAGGCTGCAGCCGTGAGCAGCATCGACGGCCAGACATTTCCTGACGAACCGTCTCGGCTGTCCGTGCTCGGATTGGCAATGCGCCCGCACCTGCTTTCACGTACCGAGTGAGTGTTCGCGTTTCGTGCGAATAGGGATGGTCGGAATCAAACATGCAGTGGATACGGTTGGGATGCCCCGGCGAATCCTTACGTCGGCCTGCGAAGCTGGCATTCGACGTAATCGACGATGTCACTCACACACTCTTCGATCCCCTTGCTGACGGTGTCGACCACGAGTTCCGCCGCTTCCGGCGCCTCGTAGGGGGCATCGATCCCAGTGAATTCGCGGATCTGTTCGGCTCTCGCCTTCTTGTACAGGCCTTTGGTGTCCCTGCTTTCGCAGGTTGCCAAGTCAGCCCGGATATGGATCTCGTGGAAATTCGCTCGTGCCGCCTGCCGCGCTCGTTCGCGGTCCAACTTGTACGGCGAGATGAAGGCGGCGATCACGAGCATTCCCGCCTCCGCCAGTATTGCTGCTACCTCGCCGGCCCGCCGGATGTTCTCCGTCCGATCCTGTGCCGAGAAGCCTAGGTCGGCGTTGAGCCCGTGGCGCAGGTTGTCCCCATCGAGCACGAAGACCTGGTATCCCCGCTCGAACAACTGGGTCTCCGTCTCGACTGCCAGCGTCGATTTTCCGGAGCCACTGAGCCCCGTCATCCAGAGCACGCCACCGAAATGTCTGTTGCGGGAAGTACGATCCTGGGTGGATACACGATGTTCGGTGCGTCCGATGTTCGTGGCGCGCCTCATGGGGGTCGTCTGTTCCTCGGTAACCGTCTCCGGAGTTACAGCGAGCACCTTCATTGAGCATCCTCACCCTGTTCCAGATCGACCACTCTGCGAAATCCATTCAAGCGGTTGCAAGGCCCGACAAAGGTAACCGCCAAGGCCGGGGCTCCGCCGAAACAGCGCACAACGCGGAACCTGACGAAGTGCCCCAATGAGTCTGGATGCATTCGGCCTCGTCCGACCACCGAGCATTCCAGCGATCGGAAAGG
>CAVOKN010000031.1:0-45056 GCA_963696505.1 uncultured beta proteobacterium
AAGGCTTTCGGCCCACAAGCCATTGTGGGTCGCCAACCCGTTGACAACTACGGGTTGTATATAGCAGTATGCATGTATGGGTATCGGCGCACCTAAAGATATAACGCAGTGCCGCCGCTTCTTCGAGGAGCCTTCGCAGCCGCGCCAGCGCATGTACGAGGCCCTGCGCGCCTACTTCCTCGAAGGCCACCCCTCCCAGGTGGTCGCCCGCGCCTTCGGCTACAGCCCCGGAGCGTTTCGTGTGCTGTGCCATCAGTTCCGCCGTGACCCCAACCCCCAGTTCTTCATCAGCCCCGCCCCCGGGCCGCGCACGCAGCCGAAGAAGTCCAGGGCGCAGCGATCTGGCGGTGGCCTTGCGCAAGCAGAACCACTCGGTCTATGAGATCGCCCAGGCATTGAAGGATCAGGCGATCGCCTTGAGCCCGACGGCGGTGCGCGAGCTGCTGCGCGCCGAAGGCTTTGCCCCCTTGCCGCGGCGCTTGGACGAGGAGCGCCCGGCGCAGCTCGGGCCCACGGCCGAGCCGGTAGCCGACGTGCGAGCGTTTTCTCTGGTCCCCGGCACCCGGTTCGTGACCCGCTGCGGCGGCTTGTTCCTGTTCCTGCCCGAACTGGTGCGCCTTCAGGTGGATGCCATGGGCAGCGAGGCCCGGCTGCCGGGCTCGGCGATGATTCCGGCGGGGCAGGCGCTACGCGCCGCGCTGGCACTGAAGCTGTGGTCGATCGAGCGCAAGAGCCATGTCATGGCGCTGGTGGCCGACCCGGGCTTGGCGCTGTTCTGCGGGCTCAACGCCATCCCCAAGAAGAGCTACCTGTGTGAGTATTCCTCGCGCGTGGATCACGCCCGCACCACCGGCCTGCTGGCGGCCTGGCATCGCGCGCTGGCCCAGGATGCGCTGTTCACCGGCGAATCCTTCAATCTGGATTTCCACTCGGTGCCCTACTACGGGGAGGATGCGCAGATCGAACGCCACTACGTCTCGATGCGCAGCCGCGCCCAACCGAGCGTGCTGGCCTTCCTCGCCCAGGACGCGGCGGGACGGGCCTTTTGCTATTCGAATGCCGATCTGCGTAAGGGCGAGGAAGCGGAGGAGATCTTCCGCTTCATCGAGTTCTGGAAGAAACACCACGGGGCGCTTCCCCGCCACCTGGTGTTCGATTCGCGCCTGACCACCTATGCGAATCTGGCACGACTCGATGACTTGGGAATCACCTTCATCACGTTGCGCCGGCGCTCGGCCAGGCTGCTCGATGAGATCAAAGGGCTGCCGGCTTCAAGCTGGCACCGGGTCAGCCTGGACGTGCCGGCGCGCAAGTACAAAACGCCGCGGGTGTTCGAGCAGCCGGTGACCCTGGCCGGGGCCAGCCTGCGGCAACTGTTCGTGCTCGATCTGGGTCACGAGGAACCGACCATCCTGCTCACCAACGACCGGCACGCCACCCACGCCAAGCTGCTCACCCGCTACGCCCAGCGCATGCTCATCGAGAACGCCTTGTCGGACGCCGTGCGCTTCTTCCACATGGATGCGCTGAGCTCGGCGGTGGGCCTGAAGGTCGATTTCGACATGGCGCTACTGGTGATCGCCAGCGGCCTGTACCGACTGCTGGCCCGGCGCATGCGCGGCTACGCCGATGCCCAAGCCCGACACATCTTCCGCGATCTGATCGATACGCCGGCCGATGTCACCGTCTCCGAGGGGGAGGTCCACGTGCGCTTCCACCGCCGCGCCCACCTGCCAATTATCATCGCCTCGGGACTCCTGGACTCACCGCTCCAGGTGCCTTGGTGGCAGGACTACACCCTGCGCATGAGCGCGTAGCCGATACCCAGATCCCGCTCCCTGTTAGGCGAATTCCGGAGCGTGGAAATCCAGGCTAGGGCACGACGATCCCCGGCAGCAGACGATCGAATTCCTTCTTGACCACCGCGTAGCACTCGCAGGTGCGCGCCTCCAACCCCGCCCGATCGAGCACCGTGATATGGCCACGTTGATACTCGATCAGGCCGGCCCGCTGTACGTTGCCGGCGGCCTCGGTGACGCCCTCGCGGCGCACGCCGAGCATGTTCGCGATCAGCTCCTGCGTCATGACCAGCTCGTCGGCGGGCAGGCGGTCCAGGGAGAGCAGCAGCCAGCGGCAGAACTGCTGATCCAGCGAGTGATGGCGATTGCATACCGCGGTCTGCGCCATCTGGGTCAGCAAGGCCTGGGTGTAGCGCAGCAACAGATGCTGCAGCTCGCCGGAGCGATTGAACTCCTGCTTCAGCAGAGCCCCCTTTAAGCGGTAGGCGTGGCCGGCGCTCTGCACGACTGCGCGGTTGGGCATGGTTTCGCCGCCCATGAACAGGGCCACACCGATGATGCCGTCGTGGCCGACCACGGCGATCTCGGCCGAGGCGCCATCCATCATGACGTAGAGCAGGGACACGATCGAGGTGGTGGGGAAATAGACGTGACGCAACTCGTTGCCGGACTCGTAGAGCACGTGACCGAGCGGCATAGTCACCAGTTCCAGATGCGGCAACAGGCGCTCGCGATCCTGCGCCGGCAGGGCGGCAAGAAGGTGGTTCTGGCGGGGGTTGTGTGGCTCCGGCATGAATGCCTCCCTATCGTCAGCCAGGATGGCAGGATCTCGTCAGTACCAGGAACAGCTCCTGCGAACCAATCTACCCGATCCCGCCAAGTTCGGCAACGTACAGACGCAGCAGCGAAATCGGCGCAGCTTGTTCGCGCAACGTGGTTCTTTGGTGCGCAGCGGGAAGTGGGTGTGGGCAAGGCGCGCCGCGACGGCGGATGGGTTGGTGCCGCAGCCGAACCGTCACCTGGCAATTCCTGTGCTGGGCGCAAATCTGCGAGGCGTACTTTGCTATTTCCAGGATCCGTCAAAGCCGACTATGGATTCGGCCAGGAGCGTGGGCAACAGACCCCGATCCAAGAATCCCGCAACCGGCCCACTTACGTGCGCTTGTGGTGGGACACCAGCCCTGGGGACGCGCCCGCGGACCGCCTACTGGCGGATGACGCCATCGGGCGCGCCAGCAACGAACTGGCCTGGCCCGCTCCGACCGCCACAGCGGTCGCACAACGAGCGTCAGGGTACAGAGAAGATCCCGCGAGTGGGAGACGACCGCCGTGGCGGTCGACAGCCGAACCGGGTTCGACCGGGCCGCCCAGGTCACACGCCGCGGGAAAGGTTATGGAAGCTCGGCAACACGATGAGCTTCAAGGAGCTAAACGAAACTTTTCGACTCAGCAGTTGCGGCGCAGGCGCGCCGGTAAGCAAGCTTCTTCAACCCATGCAGGAGATTTGTGATGAAAACGATGAATGGACTCGGATCAGTGCTAAGCGTGATTGCTGCCCTGACTCTCGGCGCGTGCGCAAGCATGGATAGCCCCTCCAATGCGCCCAATGTCGGCGCCGCCAACCCGGCCGGGACTAGCTCGAGGTATGGCGTGGTGCAATCGATCGAACTCGTGAAGCAAAGCGACGATGGCATTGCCGGCAGCGGCATCGGCCTGGGCACCATCGCCGGCGCCGTGGTCGGGGGTGTCGTCGGCAACCAGGTGGGATCCGGACGGGGAAACACGGCGGCGACCGTGATCGGCGCGGCCGGTGGTGCCTACATCGGCCACGAACTGGAGAACCGGCAACCGCAGAAGGCAGATGCGTACAAGGTCACCGTCCGCCTGGAGGACGGGTCATATCAAGCCGTGACGCAGAGCACGAATGCCGACTTGCGAGTCGGCGACCGGGTGCGGATGGAAAACGGCGTCCTGCAGCGTTACTGATGACGGCATGAGCGTGGTCTCGGTCCGCAGAGTCCTGCACAAGGCGAGCATGAAAACCCGTCCCAACGAAACCCCGTACCTGCTCTTGCTGATCGGGGTTGGCGCGGTGATCCTGGTGGGTACATCCGCAGTTGCGGCCGTGATGGCGTGGATGTCCACCGCGGGCGCCGTGACAGGGTTCGTCGCACTCGACAAGTTGCTCGACACGCTGCCAACACCGGCGGCTGGGCCGGCTGGCGCGGTAGCGCAGTTTCCCGCTGGGCGGGTAGAGGGCGACGCGCGCGTCAGGGTCAAGTGTGCGGAATGCAGCGTCGTCGAGTCCACCCGGGAGTTGGGGCAACTCGGCCGAGGAATCGATCCCGGCGCAGCAGGCGGGCTGACGAGGGGCGGCCGGAACGTGGCAATGGGGAAGTCGATCCAGAGCTACGAAGTCACCGTTCGTATGAATGATGGATTGGGCCGCGTGGTCATGGGGGCGAATTCCGCGAACTGGCGAGCAGAGGACATGACAATCATCGAAAGCACAAGCCAGTCGAAGGATTGAAAGCGGCACCGGCCGGCGCACCGCTCGATTGGACTATGTGTGTCAGCAGACCGACGGCGAAGGAGGCACTCCGTAACCTCGAAACATCGGAGCCAGCAGGCGAGCAACGTCTGCACCGTGGCAAAGCGCAGCAATCGCTAGCGCCACGGACTTGGCGAAGAGCAGTGTGCGTCCGGCGATACCAGCCAGTCCATCACTCCCAACCCCACCACATGAAGGAATGATAGTGAATAAACTCAACATCAACGTGATCGCGCTTTCCCTCGGCTTCGCATTCGGCGCTGGTGCGCTGGCGGAAGGTATGTCGAAAGACGACTACAAGGCCGGTAAGGACAGCATCGCAACCGCATACAACTCGGCCAAGGCGGATTGTGCCTCGCTGTCCGGCAACCCGGGCGACATCTGCGTTGCCGAGGCCAAGGGCAAGGAGATGATCGCAAGAGCCGAACTCGAAGCCAGCTACAAGCCCAACCGGGAGACTTACTACCAGGCGCGCATCGCCAAGGCAGAGGCCGAGTATGCCTTGGCGAAGGAAAGATGCGACGACAAGGCCGGCAACGCGAAGGATGTTTGCGTGAAGGAAGCGAAGGCCGCCGAGACCGCCGCAAAGGCCGATGCCAAGGCGCAGGTGAAGATCTCGGATGCGAACGATACGGCCAACGCCAAATCCGCAGCGGCGCGTAGCGAGGCGAACAACCAGGCCGCAGGCGCCCGTAAGGATGCCGCGGCAGACAAGCTTGAGGCCCAGTACGGGGTGGCGAAGGAAAAGTGCGATGTTTACGCGGGCGGCGCCAAGGATGTTTGCCTCGACCGGGCGAAAGAGCGCTTCGGAAAGTCGTAAGCCGCAATCGAACAAGTGCGAATGACCGGAAACACAACTTTTGAGAAAGAGGTAGCCCCATGAAAACGATGCAGAGATACGCGTTCGGTGCAGTTGCCGCAGTCATGTTCCTCGGCCTGGGTGGTTGTGCCGGGATGTCAACTCAGGATAAGAGCACCGTGATCGGCGCCGGCACCGGTGCCGTCGGCGGTGCCGTTCTCACGGGTGGCAGCGCGGTCGGAACCGTTGGCGGTGCAGCCGTTGGCGGCATCATCGGCCACGAAGTGAGCAAACCCAAATAATGATCGACTGCGACGCGCTGACCTACACGGCCGGTGTGTCGCGGTCGCTCATTGTCTCGATCCCGCAGTGACCGTGATCGACACGGTCAGACTCCTTTCTAGGCCAGCGGGTCACCAGGAGATACAAATGATGAAACTTCGCAACACCGTCGGCGCAGTCTCGGTCATGACCGTGGCCATGAGTGCGCTGTTATTGGCGCTATCCGGTTGCCAAAAAGAAGGCCCGGCAGAGCAGGCCGGCAAGGCAGTCGACCAGACAGTGGAGAAGGCCGGACAGCAGATCGAAAAAGCCGGTGACAGCATTCAGGATGCCGCAAAGGGCGACAAGAAGTAGTTTGCATGGCTGCGGCGAAGCTTGCCTGCTGACCCTCGCATAGGTCATTCGCGGCACATGGGCTCGCCTCCGATTCTCTGACCGATAGCGTACAGATGGGCGAGCCCATGACGGAGCACGACAGCGGAGGACATCACCCTCAAAATCGCCGAGGCCGGTGACACTCTGCGCGAACGCACGCGCGCCCAGTTGGGCGACCCCCAAAAGCACGGTGTTCGGCCATTTTCCTCACCAAATCGGCCACCGCGACCACCACCCCAGTGACGGCGGCTGTGTGAATGAATCCGGCCAAAACTGCGCTAAGCGCCCCAGCGTACCGAGTTGATGGCAGCGTTCGCGTAATGTGATTGCGAACGGTGATGCGCCGAACCCGGGTACCGCCCGAGTTGATGCGTGAAGGGCGGCTGCTGATCCGCTCCCGCCGTGGCGATGGCCTGATCTGCCGACGCTGACTATTTTCGCCAGAAGCTGATCAAATCTGGGGGATTGCTCACAATGACGTGGGTGGTTCCAGTAAGCCCAAATGAAAGGAATCACCATGAGATATTCGAACTTGGTCGCCGCAGGATTCATGACACTCGCGTTGAGCGCATGCTTTACGCTTCCCGCGGGTCCAGCCGGACCGCAAGGCGCAACGGGTGACACCGGCGCAAAGGGTAACACCGGATACACCGGTGCTTCCGGGGGCACCGGTGCAACTGGAACCACCGGTGCAACCGGAACCACCGGTGCAACCGGAACCACCGGCGCGTCCGGCGGCACCGGGGCAACCGGAGACACCGGTGCAACGGGTGATACCGGTGCGACCGGCAGCACGGGTGCAAAGGGCAGCACCGGCGCGAAAGGAACCACCGCAACCGGCGGTACCGTGGTGATCGTCCCGCCTCGCTGACGAGGTCCAAGGCGAACCGTGGATTTCGTATTTCACGGTTCGCCCGTCCTGCAGTCGCAGCGCCCGTACATGATTGGCCGGGCTCTGTACTCCGGCGCACAGACGACCGTCGGATTGACCGCCATCATTGCCAAGAGGTCCAATGGGTTCATCGGCCAAGGTCACTTCGTACGGGCCGTGAGCCTTGGGGCGCCGCGAGATCTTGACGTCCGGTCGGGCTAACGGGATAGGCCCTGATTATTCACACATGCCTCGGGAAATGCGCTGTTCTTGCAAACGATGCGAGGTCGCAATCGTTTGTTGCCGTCCCCACAAGCGCGGTTTCTTCTCAGGGGATTCTTGCAGACCGTTCATGGGAATCGGCGATGTCCCAAACCAGCAGTGATCCCACCCTTGCCGACGATCCCGGCGTCGCTGACGGTACCACCGAAGTCCAGCGCAAGAAGGCATTCCTCAAGGCGGGGGCGTTGCGCCATGCGATCCTCGGCAGCGCCAATTTCGCGATTATCGCCACCGATGAGAAGGGCATCATCCAATTATTCAATGTCGGCGCCGAGCGCATGCTGGGGTACATGGCCGCCGAAGTCGTTGAACAGGACAAGCCCGAGCGATATTCATGATCCTCAGGAAGTGATGGCGCGCGCCCAGGCATTGAGCCTCGAGTTCGCGACCGCCATTGCGCCGGGCTTCGAGGCACTGGCATTCAAGGCTACGCGCGACATCGAAGACATTTATGAATTGACGTATATCCGCAAGGACGGCACCCGCTTTCCCGCCATCGTATCGATCACGGCACTGCGCGGCGACAATGGCGAGATCATCGGATACCTGTTGATCGGTACCGACAATTCCGCGCGCAAGCGCGTCGAATCGGAACTGATCGAATCCATGGCAGCTGCGGAGAAAGCCAACCGCGCGAAAACGGATTTTCTATCCGCCATGAGCCATGAGTTGCGCACGCCGCTCAATGCGATCCTCGGTTTCGCCCAGCTTATGGAAACCGGCGCTCCGCCGCCGACGCCCTCCCAGAAGCGAAACCTCGATCAGATTCTCAAGGCGGGATGGTATCTGCTGGAGTTGATCAACGAAATCCTCGATCTCGCGCTGATCGAATCGGGCAAGGTGACGCTGTCGCGGGAGGCGGTCTCGCTGGGCGAGGTCATGATCGAGTGCCGGGCCATGATCGAGCCGCAGGCGCAGAAGCGCGGCATCGGCATGACGTTTCCGCGGTTCGACATCCCTCACTTCGTCAAAGCCGATCGGACCCGCGTCAAACAGGTTCTGATCAACCTGCTTTTCAATGCAGTCAAGTACAACAAGGCCGGCGGCGCGGTAGCCGTGGAGTGCACCCTGAGTCCACCGGATTCGATTCGTATCAGCGTCCGCGATACCGGTGCAGGGCTGGCTCCGGAACAGCTTGCGCAGCTTTTCCAGCCCTTCAATCGCCTCGGAAGAGAAGCTGGCGTGGAGGAAGGCACGGGCATCGGCCTGGTGGTGACCAAGCAGTTGGTCGAACTGATGGGGGGCGCGATTGGCGTGGAGAGCACCGTCGGAGTGGGCAGCGTGTTCTGGATCGACTTGAGCCTGACGAGCGCACCGCAGCTTGCAGTTCGGGAAGCCGAACAAGCGGCGCTGGCGCGACCGCAATTGGCGCGCGACACACCGCTGCGCACCCTGCTCTATGTGGAAGACAATCCGGCCAATCTGGAACTGGTCGAGCAACTCGTGGCGCGCCGCCCCGACCTGCGCCTGCTCGGCGCGGCGGACGGTAGTCTCGGCATCGAGTTTGCACGTGCCTACCAGCCGGAGGTGATACTGATGGACATCAACCTGCCCGGCATCAGCGGGCTCCAAGCCATGACCATCCTGCGCGCAGATCCATCGACGGCGCATATCCCCATCATCGCGCTCAGCGCCAACGCGGTGCCCCGTGACATCGCGAAGGCCCTCGACGCAGGATTCTTCAGCTATCTCACCAAACCGATCAAGGTCACCCAGTTCATGGATGCGCTGGACGCGGCACTGAAATTCTCGAAAATGACCGCATCGACGACCGCATCGACAAAAATTGGCCGCGCCGTCAGCGCGGAACAAGCATGATCCTTGCCGAGTCCGACATTCTCAGCGCCAGCATCCTGATTGTTGACGATCAAGAGGCCAATGTCGCTCTTCTCGAGCAATTGCTGGCGGAGGCCGGATACGGTCGCGTTGCCTCGATTATGGATCCGCACGAGGTCTGCGCGCTGCATCGCAAGAACCGCTACGACCTGATCCTGCTCGACCTGCAGATGCCCGGGATGGACGGATTCCAGGTGATGGAAGGCCTCAAGACCAACGACGCCGACAGCTATCTTCCAGTCATCGTGCTCACCGCCCAACCCGGCCACAAGCTGCGTGCGCTGCAAAGCGGCGCGAAGGATTTCATCAGCAAACCGTTCGATCTGGTCGAGGTCAAGACACGCATCCGCAACATGCTGGAAGTGCGGTTGCTGTACAAGAAGCTCGAAGATTACAACGCGGTGCTGGAGCAGACGGTACAGGAACGGACCGCCGAACTGCGCGAAAGCGAAGCCCGCTATCGAAGCCTGACCGAACTAGCCTCCGACTGGTACTGGGAGCAGGACCAGACCGGGAACTTCACCAAGGTTTCGGGCCCGGTCCTCGAGATGCTGGGCATCCGCGTCGGGGCATTGGCGGAAGATGCCGGCGGTGGTCCGGTAGCCGGCTGGAATGAGGCGGAGCGGGAGGTGTTGCAGGCGAAGATTGCCGCCCGTCAGCCATTCCTCGATTTCATCTTCAGCCGCGTCAATGCCGACGGCTCCCGCCAGAGGTTTCAGGTGAGCGGAGAGCCAATGTTCGACCGCTCCTGCCGCTTCCTCGGTTACCGGGGAATCGGCGTGGAACTCACCGGGAAAAAATAGAACGCGACAGCGAAACCACAAGAACGCGACGGTCAGCGATGCAGACACCCCATAGGCCGAGTCAAAACCACCTTCTCGCTGCCCTGCCGACGGCGGAATTCGAGCGCTTGGCAACGCATCTGGAATTGGTCCCGATGCCGCTCGGGGAAATGCTCTACGAACCCGGCGGAAGGTTGCAGCACGCCTATTTCCCGACCACCGCCATCGTATCGCTGCACTACGTCATGGAGTCCGGCGCATCGGCCGAATCTGCGGGCGTGGGCAATGAGGGTGTAGTCGGTGTCTCGCTGTTCATGGGAGGGGAGACGACGCCAAGCTCGGCCGTGGTTCAAACCGCGGGCCACGCTTACCGGCTGGAGGGCCGCCTGCTGAAGGAGGAATTCAATCGCGCCGGCCTGATGCAGCGCTTGTTGCTGCGCTACACCCAGGCGCTGCTTACACAGATGTCCCAGACCGCGGCCTGCAACCGGCACCATTCGGTGGAGCAGCAGCTCTGCCGCTGGCTGTTGTTGACCCTGGACCGGTTGCCGTCGAACGAGTTGATCATGACCCAGGAATTGGTCGCCAGCATGCTCGGCGTGCGGCGGGAAGGCATTACGGAGGCCGCCGGGCAATTGCAGCGCGCGGGTTTTATCAGTTACCGCCGCGGCCATATCGCAGTGCTGGATCGGTCCGGACTGGAAACCCGCGCCTGCGAGTGCTACGGGGTGGTGAAGAAGGAAGTGAGCCGCCTGTTGTCCGACGTGCGGTATCGTCAGAGCACCTCCACGATCGACCAATGACCACCTTCAGCCAACAGGCCGGGCGGGGGCACAAGATGATCAGCCGGATCAGTGCTCTTGCTCGACCTGCTACGGGCGCTGCGTGGCGTGATTCTCAGGTGGGCAGGGAGCGAAGGATTGGGCTTCTTCAATCGTGCATTGTGCCGGTTCAACCCAACTCGGATAGCTTCCTTGCCGCATCCTCACGGCTGTAGAAGCGCCTCTCGAATAGGAAGCCCGATATTACTGTGGGCCGCAGCGAGCTCACGCCGCCGGTAGCGTTGCGCGAGAGCACGATTTCGTCGGGAAGACCGTCGAGCATGTGACAAGGGGCAGGCCGGCCGTCGGCAAACCGCGACAGATAAGCCTGGCTAGTCCGCGCGTCGAAGAAGGCCGGCCGAAAGCCGAGGCCGCCGTTCTCCGCGCTGATCGCCCCTGTGCCGCGAAAGCGTCGCGTTTCGCGCCGCAAGGCTCTAGCGTTCAAGGCTCTCCGCTCCGACCACGGCCAGGTTGAGCGCGCGCTCGGAATTGCGCAGGGCGCCGGATACGGCGTCCCGTCCCGACGCGGAGGTCCACCGAAAATCGACAGTCCTGAGTTTGGCTGAGCCGACGGCGACTTGCTTCTTGAGTGAGCTACCTTCAAAGTTTGCGACGATCTTATAATTGCCCGCCGGCAGCCTGGCCAAGAACCATGGCCCTTCGGACGTGGTATCCAGAAGCGTTTTTCCTGCCGCATCAGCAATGGCGACCCTGACGCCGCTCACGTAGGCGCCGGACTTCATAGCGAATACGAGTTTGAGATTGAAATCCCTGGCGAGCGAACTGAGCCGGTCGATCGAGTCCGTTCCGACTCCACCAGATACATAAGACACACCGCCGGAAGTCTGGACGATTGCATCGCTACTGGCGCTCGCGAACGAAACGAGCAATGCAGTGCCAAGAAGAATAGCCGCAAAGCGCTGCGCGAACATCTTGCTTTCAATGCCGAAGATCCGATTCATGTGCCGCTTCCCCTATGTCAGTTCGATTGCTGTTGCGTCGCGTTGTCTTGCCCGCCGGGGGCTAACCGGCACGGGTCGGTAAGGTGATTATCCGCAACGGCGGGAGAAATTCTGTGCGTTTGCGTACGCGCACGAAGCACGCCGGGGCAAGAAGATCGACGGTCTCGGCGCCCAAGGGGTGGCCATGTGGATGCGATGCCATTGGCCGCGGGAGTCCCTTCCGGTCGATCAACATGAATTCGGCGAGCGGCCTCTCGCTACCCACTGTCACTTCCGACGTATCAGTCCTACGATAAGCGAAGCGACAAACAGCAGAAGAAAGACGAAGAACAGGATCTTTGCGATCTCGACGGCGCCGGCTGCGATGCCGGTAAAGCCCAGTAGCGCAGCGACCAGCGCGATCACCAGAAATACGGCGGCATAGTGCAACATTGTCATTCCTTTCATTGACCGTCAATCAACCAGGTGTTGTCACGTCTCGGCGTCGATCTGCCGTCAGTTTCCGCGCATGCCAGGCTTCACACCTTCTGCGCCCTTGATGCCACGTCGAACTTCAACAGCGCAGTTGATGTCGGCCCGGGCACTCACAAAGCCGCTCTGCTGACTACGCCCGTGGCGGCTCCGACGTCGATCCCGGGAGATTTTAGGAAGGGCTCATCGAAGGCGGGCACTTGACGTGCGCATTCAGGACGGTGTCCGCGATTGGTGCCTGCCCCTTGCTCTCTTGGCGGAATTGCGCCAGCCGTACGGCGTCCACGAGAATCCAAGATCTGGCCAACGCGCTATATCTTGCCCATCAACCACAGAACGATCAGGATCAGCAACACCAATCCAAGACCACCGCTGGGACCGTAACCCCATCCCCGGCTGTGGGGCCAGCTAGGAATCACGCCGATCAGAATAAGAACCACAACTATCAGCAGAATTGTTCCTAATGACATTTCGTGTCCCCTAACAGAGAGTCGTAACAGCGCAGCGTCCGAACGAGCCCTTCCAACGCGCCAATGCTGCTTTCCTCGGCGTGCCGGCACCCTTCGTCGAACCGCGCTACCGGTTGCGCGTTCGAAGCGGTGCTGCTCTTCAAATACGACACTGCGACACCGGAGCCCCTTGGAAGCGGCAGTCATCGCCATGTCCGTACCCGCAATGCTACTCACGCGAGAGCTACAGTCTGTACGACACCGCACACCAAGTGTGGATTCAACTCGACGCAGACGAGGGTGCGTCCCCGCGCTCGCGGCCTGCAGTGGCAGTACCGCGCCACAGCGACCCAGGCTGGCTTTGGAACTCGCGCTGGGAACGGGTCACGGGATCAAATTCACGTTCCATGATGGCCTCGACCGGACAGCCTGTCTGGGACTTAGCGTTGAGAGCCTTCTGACGACATTGGAAGGATTCACTTGCGATGTGTTCGGCGTCGCACTGACTGCGCGTGTGATTAGGCACACCCTGTGCAGACGAGGAACACCTGTGCTCAGATGGGCGCCCATCCGAGAGGATTGTCATGCGCATCAGATGAGCGCGGCGAATCGGTGTTTCGCTCTCGGCGATGATGCGCTGCTGACCACGACTGCAGTCGTCATCCCGCCAACTCACTCGCACCAGGAGGCAAAGTGACTACCGAACTGACCGCAATCGAAGGAACAAAGGAAAAGCTCTTGGGAGATATCAGGGGCGCAGTCGCCGACGGCGACGATCTGCTGAAGCAAGTAGCCGATTTTAGCGCTGAACAATTAGCCGCGGCGCGCACGAAGATCGATGCAAAGCTGGGCGAGGCGAGATCCAGACTCGATGGTGCGCGAATTGCGGTCACGGAGACGGCCAAGGATGCCGCAGACGCCACGTATGAGTACGTAAGAGAGAACCCCTGGAAGCTCCTCGGAGTTGCGATAGCGGCCGGACTCGTCATCGGCTTGTTCCTCAGGCGCCGCTGATTAGCGCGATGCAACGACCGAACGTGGTTCTACGTACGGCACCGCACTGACTGCCCCCGAGCATACGACTAGGCTGACGATTGGAACGGGGCTTTGCATTGAATCAGCCCACGCTCGCGTCACCGCGTTCCCCGCGGAGACTGCCGTTGCGCAGCGTTCGTCAATGGCGAGAGTCCGATTGCGGCAAAGAATGCGCGATCGGGCTTTCGGCCCATTGGGTGCCAAACGGAAGGAGTTGGATATGAACTGGGATATCGTCGAAGGCAACTGGAAGCAATTCAAGGGTAAGGTTAAGGCACGTTGGGGCGACCTCACCGAGGATCACCTCGACGTGATTGCCGGCAAGCGCGTCGAATTGGCGGGCAAGATCCAGGAGGCGTACGGGATCACGAAGGACGAAGCCGAGCAGCAGATCAGGCTGTTTGAGAAGCGCAACAAGGACTACCGTCCGAAGGCTTCCGCCTGATCCGAACGCGCGGCGTGCCGCATCGCTCGGCGACCGGCAGCATCGTCGGCGGGCAAGACACGCAGATCCCAGCGGAGAGATCCGAGAAACTGCGTCGTCCAGAAGCCCTCGTCGCAAAGGACCACATTCGTGGCTAGGGACAAACGCTTTGATCCGCCGCCTTCGCTCACTGGAGCCACTGCGGGAGCTGCCGCCTATGCCTCGCATATTGCCCTACGGGCTTCGCAAGGCGGCGAAGCGGCCACAAGCGGCAACGCTGACGAACTGGGAGGAAGAAGGCGTAAGGCTGGGAACGCCCGCCGTCGCTCCGCAGTCGTCTTGACCTGGCTGGGTAGCGTCAACATTTGGTTTGTCCCGCCTCGATCGAAGCGGGATCGGAGATCGGCAGCCAGGGTACATAGGGGTGCGGGCTCGTATATCGTTCCAACGGCGCTCCGGATCTTTCCGGCAGAAGCGGATCAAGCGTGGCGGATTGCTCGCAGTGACGTGATTCACCCACGTAAGTCAAATCGACGGAATTGTCAGGAAGCATTCGAAGCTGACTGCCGCCGCCATCGTGTCGATCGACATGCGTGTTGAGCACGATTGCTAACATCAGGAGATCCATATGAAACGTCTTCTATTCGTAGCAGCGCTGGCCGCTTGCACTGCTCCGGCACTCGCGACCGATGTTGGTGTTTCCGTCAGCATTGGCCAACCCGGCTTCTATGGGCGGCTTGATATCGGCGGGTATCCGCAACCGCAGGTCATCTATCGCCGGCCCATTGTGGTCGAACGGATGCCGGCGTATCCCCCGCCGGTCTACCTGCGCGTGCCTCCGGGACACGCCAAGCATTGGCGAAAGCACTGCCGGGAATACAATGCCTGCGCTGAGCGGGTCTACTTTGTGAAGGACAACTGGTACGAGCGCGAGTACGTTCCGCGTTACCAGGAGCATCATCGCGATCGCCGCGATGACCGCCATGACGAGCGGGGGAACGATCATCGCGGCGACCAGAACGACCGCCACGGCGACGATCACGGTCATGGTCGTGATCACTAAGGCATGGGCGTGACGAATGTCCCTCCTCATGCCTTCGCAATGTCGCCAGGGCAGGTACTCCTCCCTTCGCTATGTGCGCGACCGAACCGACTAGGGCTGGCGCTGGGATTATCCTGCTATCGAGGTTTGGACAGAGCGTGCAGCCGCGGGGCCGGGCCACCTGTCCCGTAGGTTGCGCCGACAGCCTGGCTCGGAACGTGGCGGGCATTGCAAAGCGGCCGTGCAGGCATGGTGCTCGGATTGCGGCGTTACCCAGTGGAGACTGGAAACGTCCCGGGAAGCATCCGCCACCTTTGGCAATGCGCATATGCGTATCCTTAATAGGCGGTCATGACTCAATACGTTGCCATGGCAGGTGCTCGCGAGCGGTGCAAGGAGACGCAGCAGCGCTTGTGGGGCCCCCGAGTCGAATTGCAGGAGTTGAAGCCCGACAGCCACAGATAGAGGTCCTGTTCTACTCACAACTGGAGAGTCAACCATGAAACAACTTGGCAAGTATATTTCTGCACTGTTCCTCGCCGTTACGCTGGTGTCCGCTGTGGGTTGCGCATCCACGTCGAAACAGGAGGGGACCGGCGAGTACGTCGACGACAGCGTCATCACCACCAAAGTTAAGGCGGCCATACTCGATGAACCCGAACTGAAGGTCGCCGAGATCAACGTCGAGACCTTCAAGGGCGCGGTTCAACTGAGCGGCTTCGTGAGTTCGCAGGCCGCAGCGAACAAGGCGGTCGAGGTGGCACGGGGTGTCGGCGGCGTGAAATCCGTAAAAAACGACATGCGGATCAAGTAGGAGATCACTGATCGCGCGCCGCTTCGGGATCTTACGTTCGGGAGCGGCAGTGGGGAGTATTCGTGTTTCATTTTACAGGAGTTCCACTGGTCGTTGCTCAGCGAGTCCCACGGAAGTCAGCGATGGGATAAGTCTATGTCGAGCACGACGAAAGCGGAGCGCAGCATCAATACGGTATCCGTCCGCATGCTGACGGCGAACGGTTCGAAATGATGGCAATGCGATAGAAATCGGGAGCAATCATGGCGACAAAAGAGGCATATCAACAAAAGTTGCAGGCGCAACTCAAGGAATGGGATGCAAAGCTCGATCAGTTGATCGCGAAAGGTCAAAAGGCGACGGCGGATGCGCGGATCAACTACGAGAACGATCTCGAAAGCCTGAAGAGCAAGCGAGCACAGGCGCACCAGATGCTCGAGGAGATGGGCAAGCGCAGCGAGACCGCTTGGGAGGATTTGAAGGACGGAGTGGAAAAGGCCTGGGACGAAATGCGTAAGACGATGGAGAAAGTTTCAGCTCGTTTCAAATGAATAGGCCGCCTGTACCTTCGGGTGACCGGCCGTTAGGTGCGATGGGCGAGTGTTGGAAGTGCTTGAAGGCCAGCGTCTTGCCGCCGAGCGCGCGGTTGCAATGGTTCCGGCTGCAGGACGTCTCAATGCAGTCGAACAGATCCGTCACCGCTCTCAGGTCCAGCCAGCTCTCGCCGGCCGCGATGTAGTTGATGTTGGCGACCGGATTTGCGTGTGGCCGCAGTCGGCGTGAATTGCGGAGCGGCACGTTTGGGGGGGGCGGGACTCAGGCGTGGCTATGAAGCGCCGCTTGAGTCGCGTCCGCGGCTGAGTGAGCAGATGATTGCCACTGAGCCGTCTGCCGGTAGGATTTTCTGACCGCCCAGCTTTCCTCCAGAGGGAATAGCCTCCAGGGGGCGCTGCCACCTGGCAACCAATCTGGAGCCGCTTTGCTGAACAATGACCGTGTGCTCCGACAGCGACGCAGTTGCGAGGGACGCAGCCGGCTTGATTAGCCTCTCAGCCGGCATCATCGGCCGGGCGCGATGAAAGCGATCGAATCTCCTGATTCAAGCGTTCCGGCAGGCAATCCGTCTCCTGCGGGTTCTGACTCGGCTGCTTCGATGCCCGCAGTCCAAATGCCCCGGGCAGGGCGGGACTTGGCGCTGAGCATCCTCGCTACGATCGCGGTCGTGTTCGCGTTGGAATGGGCGCAGAGCTTCGTGATTTCCCTGTTGCTCGGCATCCTCTTCGCCTACACCCTGAACCCCCTCGTCGTTTGGCTCGAACGGATTCGTATCCCGCGCGTGACGGGTACCAGTCTTGTGATGGTGGGTGTCGTGTGCGCGCTGGTCCTGGGGACCTACTCGTTGCGTGGGCAAGTGCAGACCATACTCGACCAGTTGCCCGACGCGGTGGGCAAGTTGTCAGCCGGTCTCGCCAGTCTGCGCAGGGGCCAGGCAAGTACCATGCAGATGGTGCAATCCGCTGCGAGCGAGATCGAGAAGGCGACGAGCCAGGCGGCAGGCACCGCTTCGACGCCGAAACAGCCGGCGACGCGCGTCGTCATCGACCCGCCCGGTTTCAAACTCGGTAACTTCCTTTGGGCGGGTTCCATGGGAGCAGCAGGGTTGGCCGGTCAGGCAGCAATGGTGCTCTTCCTGACATTCTTTCTCCTGCTGTCCGGCGACACCTACAAGCGAAAGCTGGTGCGACTCACGGGGCCCTCGCTGTCGAACCGGAAGATCACTGTGCACATCCTCGATGACATCAACGAATCGATCCAGCGCTACATGTTCATGCTCTTGGCGACCAACATGCTGATGGGACTGCTCACCTGGATCGCATTGCGCTGGATCGGTTTGGAGAACGCTGGCGCCTGGGCAGTGGCCGCGGGCCTGCTCCACGTCATTCCGTACTTCGGTCCGGCCGTCACTGCCGCCGGCCTGGGGATGGCGGCCTACATGCAGTTCGACGCCCTGTCAACGGCGCTGCTGGTCGCTGGGGCCTCGCTGGCGATCGCCACGGTCGTCGGGACCTTTGTCACCACCTGGATGACGGGCAGGATCGCCAGGATGAACACGGCAGCGGTGTTCGTTTCGCTCCTGTTCTGGGCATGGCTCTGGGGTATCTGGGGCATGCTGCTGAGCATTCCGATCATTGTGATCGTGAAAGTGGTGGCTCAGCATGTGGAGGAACTTGCGCCAGTGGCTGAGTTGCTGGGGGACTAACTGGCCCATGGCTCCATGCGGTATGCGTTGTTGAGATTCCTTGCCGTGGCAGAGTGCCTGAATTGAACGCTGGCACGAGGCGCACGAAGTGCATCGGATATTTGCGACAGTTGAAAACTTGGCTTCGCGAAAGCGACCGCTGCGCGTCGAGGTGGGCGCGCCGAGGGTTTACACAGAATGCGGTTTGCCCGGCTTTGATAGCGGGAGCCGATCGTCGACATAGTATTTATTCAATGGCGACTGGGATGCGTGCTCGATAAGCTGATTCAGTGATTTTCCGAGTCACGTTTACAAGGAGTATTAAACCATGAGCAACGAAACCAAGTGCCCGTTTGTCGGCATGCACGGCGCCCGGACAACGGCCGGCGCGCAATCGAATCGGGACTGGTGGCCGAACCAGCTTAACCTCAGGATCCTGCACCAGCACTCCTCGAAGTCGAACCCCGTGGGGAAGAATTTCAACTATGCCGCGGAGTTCAGGAAGCTCGAGCTGGCCGCACTGAAGAATGACCTCTACGCCCTGATGACCGACTCTCAAGACTGGTGGCCGGCCGACTGGGGCCACTACGGCGGTCTGTTCATCCGCATGGCCTGGCACAGCGCGGGTACCTATCGCATCTCCGACGGGCGCGGCGGCGCCGGCCATGGCAACCAGCGCTTCGCGCCGGTTAATAGCTGGCCCGACAACGGCAACCTCGACAAGGCACGGCGGCTGCTCTGGCCGATCAAGCAGAAATATGGCAACAAGATCTCTTGGGCCGACCTCATGATCCTGGCGGGCAACTGCGCGCTCGAATCGATGGGATTCAAGACCTTCGGCTTTGCCGGCGGACGCGAAGACATCTGGGAACCGGAAGAGGACATCTACTGGGGCAGCGAATCCAAATGGCTGGACGACAAGCGTTACAGTGGAGACCGCCAACTGGAAACCCCCCTGGCCGCCGTGCAGATGGGCCTGATCTATGTGAACCCCGAGGGCCCCAACGGCAACCCGGATCCGGTCGCCTCGGGCCGCGATGTGCGCGAAACATTCGCCCGCATGGCCATGAATGACGAGGAGACGGTCGCACTGGTCGCGGGCGGGCACACCTTCGGCAAGGCCCATGGCGCGGGCGATCCGAAACTGGTTGGCGCCGAACCCGAATCCGCCCCCCTCGAAGAGATGGGTCTGGGCTGGAAGAACAGCTTCGGCTCCGGCAAAGGGGCGCACGCCACGACCAGCGGGATCGAAGGCGCATGGAAGCCGAACCCCACAAAGTGGGACATGGGCTATTTCGACATGCTCTTCGGCTATGAGTGGGAACTGGTGAAGAGCCCCGCGGGCGCCTGGCAGTGGCTGGCCAAGGACGTGCGAGACGAGCACATGGTCCCGGATGCCCATGACCCGGCGAAGAAGCACCGGCCGATGATGACGACGGCAGACCTGTCTCTGCGCTTCGATCCTATCTACGAGCCGATCTCCCGGCGCTTCCACAAGGATCCTCAAGCCTTCGCCGACGCCTTCGGCCGCGCCTGGTTCAAGTTGACCCACCGCGACATGGGCCCGCGCTCGCGCTATCTGGGCCCCGAGGTTCCGTCAGAAATTCTAGTCTGGCAAGACCCCATCCCCGCCGTCGACCATGCACTGGTCGACGCCCAGGACATCGCGAATCTCAAGGCCAGGATCCTCGCCTCGGGCCTGTCGGTTTCTGAACTGGTGTCCACCGCCTGGGCTTCCGCCTCCACGTTTCGTGGCTCGGACAAGCGCGGCGGGGCCAACGGTGCGCGCATCAGGCTGGCGCCACAGAAGGACTGGGAGGCCAACCAGCCCACCCAGCTCTCAAAGGTGATGGCCTCCCTGGAAGCCATCCAGGCCGCCTTCAACGCGGCACAGAGGGGAGGCAAGAAAGTCTCGCTCGCCGATCTGATCGTGCTGGGAGGCTGTGCTGCCGTCGAGCAGGCCGCCAAGGTTGCCGGTCATCACGTCGAGGTAGCGTTCGCTCCCGGCCGCACCGATGCGTCGCAGCAACAGACCGACGTCGAGTCCTTCGCGGTGCTCGAACCCACCGCCGATGGGTTCCGCAACTACCTCAAGGGTCCATCCCGCGTGCCGGCCGAGGAACTGCTGCTCGACAAAGCGCAGCTGCTGACGCTGACTGCGCCCGAGATGACGGTCCTCATCGGTGGCATGCGCGCGCTCAATGCCAATGTCGGCCAGTCGGACCATGGCGTCTTCACGAAACACCCCGGCACCCTGAGCAACGACTTCTTTTTGAACGTGCTCGACATGGGCACGGTCTGGACGCCGACCTCCGACGCCAAAGATGTGTTCGAAGGCCGCGATCGCGCGACCGGCGGACTCAAGTGGATCGCCACGCGCGTCGATCTGGTCTTCGGGTCGAACTCGCAGTTGCGGGCGTTGGCCGAAGTCTATGCTTGCGACGACGCGAAAGAGGCCTTCGTGCGAGACTTTGTGGCAGCGTGGAGCAAGGTGATGAACCTAGATCGCTTCGACTTGAAGTGATGTAGGTAAGGGGTTCTGGAATGCCACGCGAGCATGTTTGCGCTGGCATCCAGAACTCCATCACCTCACAACACGGTGGCCGGCGAGCCAGCCCGGCTACGCCTGCTTTGATGCAGTGCGGCTGCCCTCAGCGCAACATTCCCTCGCGCTCGATGAAGGCGATGATCTCGACGAGCCCCTGCCCGGTCTTGAGGTTGCTGAAGACGAAGGGCCGCCCGCCACGCATCTTTTTCGCGTCGCGCTCCATCACCTCGAGCGAGGCGCCGACCATGGGCGCGAGGTCGATCTTGTTGATGACCAGCAGATCGCTGCGGGTGATGCCGGGGCCACCCTTGCGCGGAATCTTGTCCCCCGCAGCCACGTCGATGACATAGATGGTCAGGTCCGACAGTTCGGGGCTGAAGGTGGCGGCGAGGTTGTCTCCGCCGGACTCGACAAACACTGCGTCCAGGCCAGGAAACAGGGCGTTGAGCCGCGCCACCGCTTCGAGGTTGATCGAAGCGTCCTCGCGGATTGCCGTGTGGGGGCAGCCGCCGGTCTCGACGCCGATGATGCGTTCGGGCGGTAGCGCTTCGTTGCGCACCAGGAACTGGGCATCCTCCTCGGTGTAGATGTCGTTGGTGACCACCGCGATTTCGTAGCGGTCGCGCAGCGCGCGGCACAGGGCCAGGGCCAGCGCAGTCTTGCCCGACCCGACAGGGCCGCCGATGCCGATGCGCAGGGCGCGAGCTTTGGCGGGCGGGTTGTCATTCATATGGGATTCCTATGCGATGGTGTCAGCAGGCATCCGGCGTCAGTGCCGGCTCTCCCAGAGTGCCGCAGGTGCGCGGTGCGCACCGATACAGTCCCACGAACGGTGCGCACGGCGCACCCTACCCCCGGGGAAGGCCCAGGCTGCTTGTCAGGGTGGGCACCAAGCTTCATTGGCAATCTGATGTCAGGACCTGAACAGTCGTGAATACTGCGTCTCGTGCCGGCAGCTCGCGATGGCGAGCGCCGGGGCGAAACCGTTCAGGCCATCTTCCCAATCATCATTGCTGCGGGAGAGCAGTTCTTCGACCAGTGCCGGGATCTCCGCGCCGATGCGCCACAGCAGCCGCTGGCCCGCGGCCTGGCCCAGCGGCACCAGCTTGAGCGCCGCCATCGCCTGATTCTCCAGCCACGCCCACAGGTAGCCTGCCACCGCCTCCCGTGGTTCGATGGCGGCGTGGCGGGCGAGGAGGCTCCACACCAGGGGGAAGCTCGGCGACTCCAATGCGTCCAGCCGTGCCAGTGCCGCCGTGTCGCAGGCACCGACTTCGTGCGCCAGTCGGGCGAGGGAGTAGCCCATCTGCAGCGTCTCCGCGCGCAGTTCGGCGCTTTCGCGGCTGGCGACGAAGGCTTCGTTGAGCGTTTGCAGGAGTGGAGAGTCGTCCGCGGACCATGCGTCCATCATCGCAGCGAGGAGCGGCGCCTCGAAGCCGGCGGGCGAGGCGCGCAGCGCGCCCGCTATCCAGTCGCCGGCGGAGGCCTCGTTGCTCACGCGCCCACACTCCACCGCCCATTCGATGCCCTGGGAATAGCTGTAGGCGCCCACCGGCAGCGTGGGGCTTGCGAGTTGGAGCAGGCGGACGAGCGCGGTGCCGCTCATCCGGCGCGGCGGTACTGGTGGATGCGGGCGGAGCCGTGAGTGTCGTGCACGTGGCCCTGGCCGTAGGCACCGGCTTCCGGTTCGAAGGGCTCGGTCACTTCCCTCACGTCGGCGTCGAGACCCACGACCATGTCGCGCAGCACGTGGTCGGTGGGAAAGCGCAGCCAGCCTTCGCCGAGCTCGACCGCGGTGTGGCGGTTCCCGAGGTGGAAGGCAATGCGTGCCAATTTGCGCAGCGACGCGCTCCACACCTCCATCAGCCGCTCGGGTGCCGCGACCACTTCGACGACCCGTCCGTCGCTGCCCCGCAGCTTGTCGCCGCCCCGCAGCACCGTGCCGGGTTCGAGGAACAGGCCGATCTCCTCGCCCGATTCCAGCCTGGCGCGCATCCGGCTCCGGCAGCGCGCTTCGAACGGCAGCACCAGCTTGTCGCTTGCCGCCAAATGTCTTTCACATACTCCTTCGATCAACAGCATCGTCACTCCCATCCTGAACACGAGGAAAATTCGTCTCCTTCTCCTCCCTCGGTATTTGGACGGTGTTTGTCTTGAGCTACCACGCTTCGCAAGTTCGCCCGCCGATCGCCCCCTCCCTTCGCCCTCCCCCGCGCGCGGCGGAGGGTTGGGGTGTGGGCAGCCGCGGGCGTGTTCGTGGACTGCCGGATCACGACACTAGAACAGGAAGTAGCGCTGCGTCATGGGCAGTGCCTTCGCCGGTTCGCACACGAGAAGCTCGCCGTCGGCGCGCACTTCGTAGGTTTCCGGATCGACTTCGATTCGCGGCTGGGCGGCATTGTGCACCATGTCCGACTTGCGCAGGCTGCGCGTTGCGCGCACCGCCTCCAGCGGCTTGCGAAGTCCGAGGGCAGCGACGGCCGGATTCGCTGCCGCAGCCTGCGACACGAAGGTGACAGAGGTGCGAAGTCCGCCGCCGAAGGCGCCGAACATCGGCCGGTAATGCACCGGCTGCGGCGTCGGGATCGAGGCGTTGGGGTCGCCCATGGCCGCCGCCGCGATCATGCCGCCCTTGAGGATCAGCGCCGGCTTGACGCCGAAGAAGGCCGGCTTCCACAGCACTAGGTCGGCGAGCTTGCCTGTTTCCACCGAGCCCACGAAATGGGCGATGCCGTGGGTGAGCGCCGGGTTGATGGTGTACTTGGCGATGTAGCGCTTTACCCGGGAATTGTCGGCGCGCGCCGGATCGCCGGCCAGCGCTCCGCGCTGCACCTTCATCTTGTGGGCGGTCTGCCAGGTGCGGACGATCACCTCGCCGACGCGGCCCATGGCCTGGGAGTCGGAGGACATCATCGAGAACGCACCCAGGTCGTGGAGGATGTCCTCGGCGGCGATGGTCTCGCGCCGGATGCGCGACTCGGCGAAGGCGATGTCCTCGGCTATCGCGGGATCCAGATGATGGCATACCATGAGCATGTCGAGGTGCTCGTCGATGGTGTTCACCGTGTAGGGCCGCGTCGGGTTGGTCGAGGAGGGCAGCACGTTGGCCTCGGCGCAGGCGCGGATGATGTCCGGTGCATGGCCGCCGCCGGCACCCTCGGTGTGGAAGGTGTGGATGGTGCGGCCCTTGAACGCAGCCAGCGTGGTCTCGACGAAGCCCGACTCGTTGAGCGTGTCGGTGTGGATCGCCACCTGCACGTCCATCTCGTCGGCGACAGACAGACAGTTGTCTATGGCCGCCGGCGTGGTGCCCCAGTCCTCGTGCAGCTTGAGACCGATGGCGCCGGCGCGCACCTGCTCCCGCAGCGGCTCCGGCAGGCTGGCGTTGCCCTTGCCGAGGAAGCCGAGGTTCATCGGGAAGGCGTCCGCCGCCGCCAGCATGGAAAAGACGTGCCACGGCCCCGGCGTGCAGGTGGTGGCGTAGGTGCCGGTGGCCGGCCCGGTGCCGCCGCCGAGCATGGTGGTGACGCCGGACATCAGCGCCTCCTCGATCTGCTGCGGGCAGATGAAGTGGATGTGGCTGTCGATGCCGCCGGCGGTGACGATCAGGCCTTCGCCGGCAATGATCTCGGTGCCGGGGCCTATCACGATGGTGACACCCGGCTGGATGTCCGGATTGCCGGCCTTGCCGATGCCGGCGATGCGCCCGCTCTTGATGCCGATGTCGGCCTTGACGATGCCCCAGTGGTCGACGATCAGCGCGTTGGTGATCACGGTGTCCGCCACCTCGGCACTCACGCGCTGGCTCTGGCCCATGCCGTCGCGGATCACCTTGCCGCCGCCGAACTTCACTTCCTCGCCGTAGATGGTGAAGTCCTTCTCCACTTCGATCCATAGCTCGGTGTCGGCCAGCCGCAGCCGGTCGCCCACCGTGGGGCCGAACATCTCCGCATAGGCGCGGCGGGAGATCGTGGTGCTCATGGCCGCAGCGCTCCCATCACCTTGCCGGCGAAGCCATACACCTTCCGCTCGCCTGCCAGGGCCACCAGTTCCACGGTTCGCGTCTGACCCGGCTCGAAGCGCACCGCGGTGCCCGCCGCGATGTTCAGACGCATGCCATAGGCTTGCTCGCGCTCGAATTGCAGCGCGTCGTTGGTCTCGAAGAAGTGGTAGTGGGAGCCGACCTGTATCGGCCGGTCGCCGCTGTTGGCCACGGTCAAAGTCAGTGTTCGGCGACCGGTATTGATCTCGATGTCGCCGTCCAGGGTTTCGATTTCGCCTGGAATCATCTCGTTCTCCTCAGATGATGGGGTGATGCACCGTGACCAGCTTGGTGCCGTCGGGAAAGGTGGCTTCGATCTGGATCTCCGGGATCATCTCGGGCACGCCGTCCATGACGTCGTCACGGGTGAGCAGGGTCGCGCCGTGGCTCATCAGCTCGGCGACGCTGCGGCCGTCCCGCGCACCTTCCATGATGGCGGCACTGATGAAGGCCACCGCCTCCGGATAGTTGAGCTTGAGGCCGCGGGCGCGGCGCCGTTCCGCCAGCAGTCCGGCGGTGAAGATCAGCAGCTTGTCCTTCTCTCTCGGTGTCAGTTCCATTCGCGTCTTTCCAAGCCGTAGGGTGCGCCGTGCGCATCATCCTTGTACCGGTGCGCATGGCGCACCCTACGAACATCATGTCGCCCAGATGCGCGGCATTGCTGCCTCGCGGCCTAGCAGGGCCGGGCGCAGCGCCTGCCACAGTTTCACGAAATAGCGCCGGCCGTGCTCGGCGTTGTCCCCCAGCCAGCGCGCCAGCGTCACCGCGGGAAGCCGCGTGACGCCCCATAGCCCCGAGTCCGCCTCGATGCCGCGCAGCGCCTGCATCACGATGGCATCGACATCGGCACCGGCGGCAACCAGGCTGCCGAACGCGGTGTGGCCGTCAAGTACCGACGGGGCTTGCAGCGCCATGCCGCTGCCCTCGATGATGCCGCGCTCGATCCACAGCGGCCTGCCGTCGCGCTCTATGCGGCTGGCGATGCGCAGTGCGCCGGATCGGAAGCGTTCCCCGCTGGCGTGGCGTCCGAGGCAGACCATGTCCCAGCCCAGGTAGCGGCTGCCCGCGTTCAGCCGCACGGTACTGTCCGTGCGAGCGATTGCGCCGTCGAACACGATGTTTTCCTGGGGCAGCCATTCCAGCGCGGCGCCTGCCTCCACGTCGAACAGCAGCGACTGGCGCGCCTGCATGCCGGCCGAGCGGTACCACTTGCCCGCGCCGGGCGTGGTAAGCAGGGCGTGGGCGCCGCGGCCGATGCTGGCGTGCAGTGCGAGACTGTCGCCGCCAGCGATGCCCGCCGGCGGATGCAGCACGATGGCATGACACACGCCGCTGCCCTCGGGATGTAGCGACTTCTGCACCCGCAGCGGACCGCTGTGGCGGCGCGCCGCCAGCACGCTGCGCTCGCCGCGCCGCTCGAAATCGAGATCGAGGGTGGCATGCCAGCCAGTGCCGACAAAGGGGTCGCGGTGCATCGGCCCATCATACCGCGAGCAGTTCTTTTACGCGGTCCTTCTCCATGTCGGCGCCGGCGCCGCGGGCGATGATCTCGCCGCGCTCCATTACGAGGTAGTGGTCTGCCAGCGAGCGGGCGAAGTCGTAGTACTGCTCCACCAGCAGGATCGCCATCTCGCCGCTCTGCGCCAGGCTGCGGATGGCGCGCTCGATGTCCTTGATGATGGAAGGCTGTATGCCCTCCGTCGGCTCGTCCAGGATCAGCAGGCGCGGACCCATGGCCAGCGCCCGGCCGATGGCGAGTTGCTGCTGCTGGCCGCCGGAGAGGTCGCCGCCACGCCGGCCCAGCATCTGTTTGAGCACCGGGAACATCTCGAAGATGCGCGGCGGGACCGCGGTGCCGCTCGGCTTCGCGGCCAGGCCCATGAGCAGGTTCTCTTCCACCGTCAGGCGGGGAAAGATCTCGCGCCCCTGGGGCACGTAGCCGATGCCGGCGCGCACGCGGGCGTGGGCCGGCTGGCGCGTGATCTCGGCGCCCTCGAACTCGATGCGCCCGGATGCTGAGGGCACCAGACCCATCAGCGTCTTGAGCAGCGTCGTCTTGCCCACCCCGTTGCGGCCGAGCAGGGCCGTGACCTTGCCCGCCGGCGCCTCGAAGCTGAGGTTGCGCAGGATGTGGCTGCCGCCGTAGTACTGGTTGAGATTAGATACCAAGAGCATTTTTCGGTCAGCAGTCAGTGGCGGCGAAGAAGTTCGGCAAGCGGAGGGTGTCCGTCAATCCTCGATCCTCATCGCCCCAGATACACTTCGATTACCCGCGGATCGCTCTGCACCGCGTCCAGGCTGCCTTCCGCCAGCACCGAGCCTTCGTGCAGCACCGTCACGGTCTTGGCGATGGAGGCGACGAAGGCCATGTCGTGCTCGACCACGATCAGGGAATGCTTGCCGGCGAGCGACAGGAACAGCTCCGCGGTGCGCTCGGTTTCCTCGTCGGTCATGCCCGCCACCGGTTCGTCCAGCAGCAGCAGCTTGGGATCCTGCATCAGCAGCATGCCTATCTCCAGCCATTGCTTCTGGCCGTGGGACAGCAGCCCGGCGGGGCGCTTCGCCTCGCCCTTGAGGCGGATGCGGGTGAGGGTGTCGGCGATCAGCCCTTCCATGTCGTCGCCGCCCTCGGCGAACAGGCTGCGGCGTACCCGCTTGTCGGTCTTGAAAGCGAGTTCCAGGTTTTCGTACACCGTATGCGATTCGAAGATCGTCGGCTTCTGGAACTTGCGGCCGATGCCGGTGTGGGCGATCTCCGGTTCCGTGAGCCGCGTGAGGTCCAGGGTCTGGCCGAAGAAGGCGCTGCCCGAATCGGGACGGGTCTTGCCGGTGATCACGTCCATCATGGTCGTCTTGCCGGCGCCGTTGGGGCCGATGATGCAGCGCAATTCGCCCGCATCCACCGCCAGCGTCAGCTTGTTCAGCGCACGGAAGCCGTCGAAGCTGACGGTGATGTCGTCCAGATAGAGGATGACATTGTGGGCGAGGTCCAATTCGCCCGGCTTGACGACGCGACCGAAGGAGGCGCCGCCGTCGGCCGTGCGCGCCTCGACCTCGGGCGCAGGCGGGGGGCGCGGCGGCAGCACCAGACCCGGCGGGGCGATGCCGAAGCACGGCGGGATCAGGAAGCTGCGCATAGAACTTCCGCGCCGCAGGCGCGCTCGAAGCGCCCCTCGCCCCTCGTGGGAGAGGGGTTGGGGGTGAGGGGGGGAGGCGCGAGCCGACTCATGCCGCCGCCTCCCGGGGACTGACTTTCGGCGCACGCAGGCGCCGCACCACGCTGGTGTAGAGCCCGACGATGCCCTGGGGCAGCCACAGCGTCACCACCACGAACATCAGGCCGAGGAAGAACAGCCAGTACTCGGGGAAGGCGACGGTGAACCAGCTCTTGGCCAGGTTCACCAGCGCCGCGCCGAGCACCGGTCCAATCAGCGTGCCGCGTCCGCCCACGGCGACCCAGATGGCGATCTCGATGGAGTTGGCGGGGGACATCTCGCCGGGGTTGATGATGCCAACCTGGGGCACGTAGAGCGCGCCCGCCACCGCCGCCATCATGGCCGACAGCGTCCACACGAACAGCTTGTAGTAGAGAGGGTTGTAGCCCATGAACATGACGCGCGACTCGGCGTCGCGGATCGCCGTCAGCACCCGGCCGAACTTGGAGGTGACGAGGTAGCGCGCCAGCAGCAGCGCCAGCATCAGCGCCAGCGCGGAGGCGGCGAATAGCGCGACCCGCGTCTCCGGGGCGGTGATCGGGTAGCCAAGGATGCGCTTGAAGTCGGTGAAGCCGTTGTTGCCGCCGAAGCCGGTCTCGTTGCGGAAGAACAGCAGCATGAAAGCGAAGGTGAGCGCCTGGGTGATGATCGAGAAATACACGCCCTTGATGCGCGAGCGGAAGGCGAAGTAGCCGAAGACGAAGGCGAGCAGGGCCGGAACCACCAGCACCAGTGCCACCGACCACAGGAAGTGCTCGGTGCCCAGCCAGTACCAGGGCAGTTCCTTCCAGTCGAGGAAGACCATGAAGTCCGGCAGGTCGCTCTTGTAAACGCCGTCGCGGCCGATGGAGCGCATCAGGTACATGCCGAAAGCGTAGCCGCCGAGGGCGAAGAACAGGCCGTGGCCGAGGCTCAGGATGCCGCCGTAGCCCCAGATCAGATCCATCGCCACGGCGACGATGGCATAGCACAGGATCTTGCCCAGCACCGTGACGACGAAGCTGGAGGCGTGCAGCGGGTGGGTCTCCGGCAGCATCAGGTGGGCTGCCGGTATCAATACCAGGGCAATGAGGGCGAACAGCCCCATGGCGATCCAGCCACGGGCATCGAGGCTCTGTGCGAGGCGGACGACGAATGGTGTGCGCGTGCCCATCGCTCAGCTCTCCACAAACCGCCCCTTGAGGGCAAAGAGTCCTTGGGGGCGCTTCTGGATGAAGACGATGATGAACACCAGCACCGCGATCTTGGCGATCACCGCGCCGCTCCAGCCTTCGATGAACTTGGTCACGACCCCCAGGCCCAGCGCCGCCCACACCGCGCCGGCGAGTTGTCCGACGCCGCCCAGCACCACCACCATGAAGGAGTCAACGATGTAGCCCTGGCCCATGTCGGGGCCGACGTTGGAGATCTGCGACAGGGCCATGCCGCCCAGCCCGGCAATGCCGGCGCCGATAGCAAAGGCCAGGGTGTCGATGCGGCCGGTGGGTACGCCCACGCAGCTCGCCATGGCGCGGTTCTGCGTCACCGCGCGCACGAACATGCCCAGTCGCGTCTTGTTCATCAGCAGCCACACCAGCAGCAGCACCGCCAGCGCGAAGCCGATGATTACGATGCGATTGAGGGGCAGCACCACGCCGCTCATCACCTCGACGCCGCCGGACATCCACGACGGGTTGGCGACCTCGACGTTCTGCGCGCCGAAGATCATGCGCGAGGCCTGGATCAGCATCAGCGACAGGCCCCAGGTGGCGAGCAGGGTCTCCAGCGGCCGGCCGTAGAGAAAGCGGATCACGGTGCGCTCCATCAGCACGCCAACCAGCGCCGCGCAGGTGAATGCCACCGGAATCGTCGCCACCAGGTACCAGTCCTCGGCGCCGGGAAACCAGGCGCGGAAAGCCGTCTGCATCATGAAGCTGGAATAAGCGCCGATCATCAGCAACTCGCCGTGGGCCATGTTGATCACGCCCATCACGCCGTAGGTGATGGCCAGGCCCAGCGCCGCCAGCAGCAGGATGCTGCCCAGCGACAGGCCGGAGAAGATCTTGCCCACGTTGTCGGCGAAGGCGAGCCGGCCCTCCACGGCCTTGAGGGCGGCGCGTGCTTCCAGACGCACGCCGGCGTCGGGCTCGGCGAACTCGGTGCCGCGCTTTTCCAGAACAGCGGCGAGCAGTGTCCGGGTGGCGGTGCTGCTGCTCTCGCCCAGCGTTTTCACGGCGGCGCGGCGCAATTGCGGGTCCGCACTCTTGAGGCCGGCCTGGGCCTGAGCCTGAGCGAGGCGTTGGCGGATTTCGCCGTCGCTTTCTTTCTCCAGGGCGCGAACGATGAGGGGCAACTGCTCCGGTTCAGCGCCGCTCTCCAGTTCCTTCGCGGCGGCGAGACGCACCCCGCGCTCCGGCGAGAGCAGGCGCAGGCCCGCCAGCGCGCCATTGAGCACGCCGCGGATACGGTTGTTGATGCTGATGCCTTCGCGATTCTCGGGCGCCGCGGGCAGCGCCGTGCCGCTGGCGGCGTCGATGGCGGTGTCGCCGTCCATGACAATCAGCGCGTCGCCCGCCTTGTATAGGGCGTCGGCCGCCAGCGCGTTGAGGATGCGCGCTGCGGGCTCGTCCCCAGCCGCTGCCAGCGTGTTGATGGCAGCGATCTTGGCGTCGGAATCGTCGCCAACGAGCCCCTTCACGGCCTGGGGATCGAGGGCGGCGTGGGCTGCGGGCAGCCACAGCAGGGCGAGCGCCAGCAGCACCTTATGCACTAAGGCAGTCATGCGGTTCCTTGGGACTGACCATGCCGTTTCGCGGCTTGCCTTGCCCGCTTCCCAGCACCCTCCCCCGCGAGCGGGGGAGGGCAGGGCGGGGGCAACTGCGGCCCACTCGGCGAATGTGCTGCCGGCACCATCACGCCGGCAGCATCGAACGGCTTACTTGCCTTCCGGTTCGTCCTTCTTCTTGTCGTTGCCTGGGATGTAGGGGCTCCAGGGCGCCGCCTTGACCGGACCGGGTGTCTTCCACACGACGTTGAACTGGCCGTCGGCCTTCACTTCGCCGATGAACACCGGCTTGTGCAGATGGTGGTTCTTCTCGTCCATCTTCACCTCGAAGCCGGAGGGTGCCTTGAACGTCTGGCCGGCCACGGCGGCGATCACCTTGTCGGTGTCGGTGCTCTTGGCCTTCTCCACCGCCTGCGCCCACATGTGGATGCCGATGTAGGTGGCTTCCATCGGGTCGTTGGTCACGACCTTGTCGGCGTTGGGCAGTTTCTGCTTCTTCGCCCAGTCCTTGTACATCTTGATGAACTTGTCGTTCTCGCCGTTCTTCAGCGACATGAAGTAGTTCCACGCTGCGAGGTGGCCGACCAGCGGCTTGGTGTCGACGCCGCGCAGTTCCTCCTCGCCCACCGAGAACGCCACCACCGGCACGTCTGTCGCTTTCAAGCCCGCATTGCCCAGTTCCTTGTAGAAGGGCACGTTGGAATCGCCGTTGATGGTGGAGATGACAGCGGTCTTCTTTCCCTCGCCGGCGAACTTCTTGATCTTGGCGATGATGGTCTGGTAGTCGGAATGGCCGAAGGGGGTGTAGTCCTCCATGATGTCGGCTTCCGCCACGCCCTTGCTCTTCAGGAAGGCGCGCAGGATCTTGTTGGTGGTGCGCGGATAGACGTAGTCGGTGCCCAGCAGCACGAAGCGCTTGGCGGAGCCGCCGTCCTTGCTCATCAGATATTCGACAGCCGGGATCGCTTGCTGGTTGGGTGCGGCGCCGGTGTAGAACACGTTCTTCTCGAGTTCCTCGCCTTCGTATTGCACCGGGTAGAACAGCAGGCCGTTGAGTTCCTTGAACACCGGGTTCACCGACTTGCGCGACACCGAGGTCCAGCAACCGAACACCACCGCCACCTTGTCCTTGCTCAGCAACTGGCGCGCCTTCTCGGCGAACAGCGGCCAGTTGGAGGCCGGGTTAACCACCACCGCCTCCAGCTTCTTGCCCATCACCCCGCCCTTGGCGTTGATCTCGTCGATCGTCATCAGGGCGGTTTCCTTCAGTGCCGTCTCGGAGATCGCCATGGTTCCCGACAGCGAGTGCAGGATGCCGACCTTGATCGTGTCGGCGGCATGCGCGGCGAAGGACGTGGCGCCGATGGCGGCGATGGAAGCGGACAGAGCGAGTGCCTTGACGAAGTTTCTGCGTTTCATCGAATCAACCCCTTGGGAGAGTGGGAAAGGAAGCCTAGCGCCGGGCTATTAGCGAGGTGCGTGCCAAGCGCGGCACCAGCGGCGTGCGCAATGCTGTGGGGAAGTCGGGAGCGCTACGCCCGGCTGGTTCAAACCTGTTTCAGGACAAGGGCTTGAGGCGTGCAGGGAACAGTATGTCGGATGTCATGGAGCGGCGTTCCGGCGGCCTCGGGAGGGAAGGGGCATGACTATTGGGCGCTACGGTGGTGCGCCGCAAAATGAGGCAGGCACGGAATTGGTGCGTCGATGGCGTCGCGGCGAGGGGACGGACTTCAGTAGAGTTCGGGGAATCGCTCCAGCCACATCCAGGCGGCGCTGAGGATCACGGCGACGGCAAAAGTCGTCGTGCCGGTCATGAAGCAGCAGGCGGCGGGGACGACGAGTTCGAAACTGCGGTCGAACAGGCCGCCGAACACGAACCAGATCGCCGTGAGGAGGGCCCACTTCAGGATGCAGCCAGGCAGGAAGACGCGCATCGCCCGGTTGTAGCGATAGTTCTGCTGCCGCTCCAGCGTCGATCCGCGGGTGACGTCACGGAAATACTGGAACGGCCAGAGATAGCGGTAGAACACCCGCCAGATTGGCTCGACGGTCGGTTCCGGCTCCCGGTTCATGCCCCCTCCTCGGTGCAGTGTGCCGAGTATTTACTATAGCGGGCGGCCCGGATCGCGCAAGCGTGTGCCCGTAGGGCGCACCCTACCTCTTCTCGCAAAGAAAACGGGCGGCCTTGGCCGCCCGTTCCCTTGCGCCTGTCGCTGCCCTGCGCTATTTGATCTCAGTCATCGTGTAGCTGCCGTCCTTGCTCCACTTGATGTTGGCATTGGTGAAGTAGGTCTTCAGTTCGGGCTTGAGGAGCTTGACCATGTCGTGGGCTTCGCCGCCGCGGCCGGCGGCGCCGCAGAAGAACACGATGGGCTTGTCCTTGGGCAGCTTGTCGAGGTTCTTCTCCAGGGTGTTGATGGGGATGTTCGCCGCGCCCTTGAAGGTGCCGGTGACGAATTCGTTCGGGTCGCGCACGTCGATCAGGGCGACGGAGTCCGGCGCCTCCTTCATGATCTTTTCCAGCGAGGCGACGGTGATGGTGCCGCTTTCCTTGCCCTGCTCGATCGCCGGGGCTGCTCCGGCCGCGGGCGCGGCGCCGTAGGCTTTTTCCCAGGCGGGCCAGCCTTCCGGCAAGACCATGACCTTGGTGTAACCGAGTTTGACCGCCTTCTCCGCCGAGTTGGACGAGAGCTTGCAGTTGAGGCCGTCGCAGTAGAAGAACAGCGGCATCGCCTTGTCGGCGGGCAACTTGTTGACCATCTTTTCGAACTGGGTGTCCGGGATGTTGATGGCACCGGGGATGTGGCCCTTGTCGTACTTGCGCTCCTTGGGCCGGGAGTCCACCAGCGTCATCGGTGCCTTCTCGTCCATCAGTTTCTTGATGAACGCGACGCTGACCGCGGCTATGTTCCCCTTGGCAATCCATTCGGGGTAGCCCTCGGCATACACCTGGACGTTGGTGTAGCCCAGCTTTTCGGCCTTGAACGCGGACTTGTGGCTGAGCATGCACTCGATCCCGTCGCAGTAGAAGATCAGCGTCGCCGCCTTGTCCTTGGGCAGCAGGTCGCTCATCTTCTCGAACTGCAGATCGGGAATGCTGACCGCCGTCGGGATGTGACCCGGATCGTACTTGCGGGCGGTGGGGCGGGAGTCCACGATCATTACGCCCTCGGGCGGCGGGACCACCGCGTACTTCTTGACGAAGTCGATGTTCGCCAGCTTGGGATACCAGCCCTCCTTGGCCGGCGCCTGGGCCGTGGCGACGAAGGGCACTGCAAGCAGCAGCGCGCTCAAGATTGCATACCAGCGTTTCATGGGTTCCTCCTCGAAAATCGGTCCGGCTAGCTGCAGCTCGCCGGGGCCTCGCCGTCCTTCGCGCCCTTCATCAGGAAGGCCTTGAGATCCTCGTACAGATCCTTTTCCGGCACGTCGGCGTATTTCTCCGCCGCCTTGTTGCTGGCCTTCACCGAGTCGCGGTATTTCTGGCTGACGTAGAGCTTCACCGAGTCCTTGCCCTTGGCATGCTTGTCGGCCAGAAGGTAGGCGTTCCACTCGGCCATGGTCTTGGTGCTCGGCGCGATGGATCCGCCCTTCTCGACGTGGCAGGCAGTGCACACCATGCGGAAATAGACGCGGCCGCGCTTCCAGTCGGCGTCGGCCTGGACGGTGGCGGCGGCGCCGAGCAAAGTCAGTCCGCAGAGGACGGCGATGGTTCTTCGCATTGTCATGAGTTGCTCCCGTAACGGATCGAAATCGGTGGCTTACTTGGCCGCGGCGTGCTCATCCTCCACCTCGTCCCAGCCGGTGATCATGGCCTTGATGTGGGCCATGGGGGTGTGGCCGGTGGTGGCGAAGTAGATGTGCACGACGAGGAAGATCAGCATCAGGAAGGCGCCGATGGTGTGCAGCAGCGCCACCGTGCCCAGTTGCAGGCCACCGATGCCCCAGGCCTGCCAGTCGGCGTAGAACAGCAGCAGCACCCCGGTCAGCCACACCAGCGGATTGATGAACAGCTTGACCTGGAGATAGGCCATGCGCTGCAGCGGGTTGTGCTTCTGCAGTTTGGTGACGCGGAACGGATGGGGCGCGTCGGTGAAGATGCCGGTCAGGTAGTACTTGATCACCGCGTCGATCTTGTCGAAAGTGGGGATGTACTGCTTCCACTCGCCGGTGGTGAAGTGCCAGAAGATGGCGAACACCCACAGGCCGATCAGCGACCAGGCGGCCACGCTGTGGTACTGCACCGCATCGTGGAAGCCGAAGAGGGTGTAGACGCCGTGGATCTCGAAGCCGGAGATCAGCATGAAGATGATGAGCAGCGCCTGGGTCCAGTGCCAGAAGCGTTCGAAGCGCTTGAAGATGTAGATTCTTTGCATGGCGAGGCCCTCAGTGTTTCCGGTGGGAGAGGTAGCGCAGCGCGCCGTGGCCGAGCACGCCGAGCAGGGTGAGTCCCGCCAGGGCGAAGCCGATCAGGTCCAGCCAGCGGATGTGGTCGCGGCCCGGGATGTAGATGCCGCCGACTTTTTCCAGTCGGCCGCCTTGCTTGTGGCATTCGTGGCAGCGGACCGCCTTCTCCTTGGGTGCGACCATGTGGGTCACCGGCCATACCATCTCGGTCTTTAGAAAGTCCACCTTGCCCGAGAAGGGAGCGCCGACCGTGACCATGCCGGCGGCAATCGCTTTCTCCCAGCCGAAATTCTTCCAGTAGGCGGTATCGTCGTCGCCCGCGGTGTGGGGCGTGACCAGCGTCTGGTTGACCGGGTCGTAGGGCTGGGAGCCGCGGAACACCTTGACCGGCCAGATCACCGACTTGCCGTCCTCGGCGCTGCCCTCGAACCAGTTGATACGGGTGATGCCGTCGGCCTTGCTGACCTTGTCGCCCAGCAGGGTGTAGTTCACCTTGCCGTTGAACCACATGTACTCGGGGACCACGTTCTCCGCGAGGGTGAAGTCGCCCTTCTTGGCGTCGTAGATCACGTGCCCTTTGGCATCCTTCTTGATCAGCGGCTTGCCATCCGGGCCCTTCTGGCCGGCGGTGGACCAGTCCCAACTCATCTTGGTCGCCACGCCGCCGCGGGCGATGGTCGGGATATGGCAGGTCTGGCATGCGATCTTGCGTGCGTGGGTGTTGAGCCGCGCTTCTTCCTTGTGGGGCGTGAGGCCGTGGCAGGCTTGGCAGGTGGCGGGGTTGGACTTGTCGGCCTTGCCGCGCAGATGGGCGCCCTCCCGGTCCGCCGCGGTGGGCAGATAGCGGCTGCCGGGGACGTCGTGAGCGGATGTCAGGTGGCAGGTGCCGCAGGTGAAGTCGTGGCCGGTCGCGTCCATGTGAACGTCGAGCTCCTTGTCCGGCGCGGCGAGCGAGCTGTCCATGTCGCCGTGCTTGACGCCGTCGCCGCCGCCGCCGAAGAAGTGGCAGGCGCCGCAGGTGTCGCGGCTGGTCTTGCCGATGTTCTGCGCTACCTTCGCCAGATCTGCCGCCTTGATCTTCTTGCCCGAGCCGGGCGGAAACTCCATTTCCTCGTAGGCGGGATGGCCGGCGCGGCCCGGAATCTTCTTGTAGCTGCCGGTGGTGTCGTGACACACCAGGCAGTCGACGTTGGCCTCGGAGGTGAAGTCGAAGTTCGCGTCCTTCCAGCCGTAGCCGACGTGGCAGGTGACGCAGAAGCCGTAGTTGGACGGCACCGAGATGCAGAAGTTGTTGATGACGTTCTTCTTGCCCAGGCGCTGCTTGTTCTCCGGGTTCATGAAGTCCCAGGTCCAGTGCTTGGTGCGATGCACCTGTTTCGCCGCCTCGGTGTGGCATTCGAGGCAGGCCTTGGTGACGTCCGGTCCGGTGGCGAAGGGGCCTTCCAGTTGCTTGAACTTGCTGTGGTCGGCGGTGGATTTCAGGAGTTTCTTGAGGTCCGGCGCGCTGCCCGCTTCGGCCTGGGGCGCATCGGCGGCGCCTGCGGCGAAGGACAGGGTGAGCGCAAGCGCCAGGGCCAGCCCGCGTAGTGACATCAGCATGATTCTTTCCCCCGTGAGAGGCGGTGGCCGTCTTGCTGCCGGCCCGGCCGCCCGAAAACAGCCGCCGCCAATCTACCCGTCGGCACCGGTCCGGGTTTGAGATGAATCAAGGATTGGTTTTGGCAGGGCGTCGGGGCGTGGGCTGCCGTGGACCATTGGCCACGCTCAGGGCGTGCCGATCGGGTCCCCGTCGAGGTAGAACCAGCGGCCATCTTCCAGGACGAAGCGGCTCAGCTCATGCAGCCGCTGCGCCCGGCCGCCGACGCGGCAGCGGGCGACGAACTCCACCGTCGCCCGGTCCGCCGACTGAGGCTCGTGGCGCCGGACTTCCAGGCCGAGCCACCTGGTTTGCGGGGCCGCGGCAAGATTCAGGCTTGGCGGGCGCGTCGTGGGGTGCCAGGTCGCCAGCAGGTAGTCCTCCAGGCCGAGGACGTAGGCGCTGTAACGCGAGCGCATCAGCGCCTCGGCATCGGCCGCCGGCCGGCCGCGGTGCGCGGCTGCGCAGCACGCGGTGTAGTCGGCGCCGCGGCCACAGGGGCAGGCAGCTTCGGCCTTTCGCTTCATTCTTGGGGCGCGAAAAAAAGAAACGGGGGCAGTGCCCCCGTGGAGAGTCTGGACTACCGGCGAAGACCTATTCCACCTTGGCCTTCTTGCGCAGTTCCACGATGTGGTTCTGCACCGCCTGCTGCTGGATGCGCTGCTCCAGGCCCGGCTTGGCTTCGTCGTAGGCCGGCAGCTTGATGTCGCGCACGTCATCGAGCTGGATCACGTGATAGCCGAAATCGCTCTTGACCGGAGTCTCGGTGTACTTGCCTTTCTCGAGGGCCACCAGCGCGTCGCCGAAGGGCTTGACGTAGTTGGAGGGGGGCGCCCAGCCGAGGTCGCCGCCCTTGTCCTTGGAGCCCGGATCCTTGGACTGGGCCTTGGCCAGATCCTCGATCTTGTCGCCCTTCTTTAGCTTCTCGATCACGCCCTTGGCCTCGTCCTCCTTCTCGACCAGCACGTGGCGCGCCTTGTATTCCTTCTTGCCCAGCGCGGCGACGATCTTGTCAAATTCCTTCTTGACGTCGTCGTCGGAGACCTTGTGCGTGGCCATGTAGTCCTGGAGATAGGCGCGGATCAGCACGGCGTCGCGAGCGAGTTCGATCTGGCCGACGATGTCCTGCTTCTTGTCCAGGCCCTTCTTCTTCGCTTCCTGGGCCAGGATCTCGCGGCGGACCAGTTCTTCCTTGACCTGCTTGCGCAGATCTTCGGTGTCGGTGGTTCCCGGCTGAGTTTTCTGCTCGGCAAGCATGGCGTCGGCCCGGTACTGGGGGATCTTCGCGCCATTGACGGTCGCCAGAGTCTTCTGGCCGCCGGCGGCAGCCTTCTTCGGCTCCTCGGCGGCTGTGGCCAGAGTCGGCAGCGCTGCGGCCAGCAGCACGAGAAGCAGGGAATGAGCTTTCAGTTTCATCAGACTTCCTTGGTAAGTGAATTAATGTTCGCCCGGTGCCCGGGCATGCATGCTGAGAGCGTGAATTTCGCGTCGCATCAACGGGCCGAGCGCATCGTACACCATGCGATGGCGCTCAAGCGGAGATTTTCCGGCAAATGCCGTGCTCACAATGTGCATGCGGTAGTGGCCTCCGCCACCCTTGGCGCCCTCGTGGCCGGCATGCAGGTGCGATTCGTCCTCGATCTCCAGAATGCTGGGAGAGAGGGCGTCGAGCCGCAAGCGCATCTCGTCGATCACCGCCGGCATCAGGGAAAGACTTTCTTGAAGGGTTTCGCGACGGCGCGCGCGAACACCCCCGACGCGACGTAGGGATCGGCGTCTAACCAGGCCTGGGCCTCGGCCAGCGACGGGAACTCGGCGACGATCAGGCTGCCGCTGAAGCCGGCGGGGCCGGGGTCGGGGGAATCGATCGCCGGCATCGGCCCCGCCAGGACCAGGCGCCCCTCGGACTGGAGCTTCTGGATGCGCTCCAGGTGGGCGGGGCGGGCGGCGAGGCGCCGCTCCAGGCTGCCGGGGGCATCCTCGCCGATCAGGGCGTAGAGCATCACTTTTCCTCCTCGATGTACCGGGACAGGAACATGCCCTGCGCGATGACAAACGCAAGCATGAGGCCCATTCCGCCAAAAAGCTTGAAATTGACCCAGACGTTGGTCGGAAAGCTGAAAGCGACGAACAGGTTGGCGAAGCCCATGAAGGTGAAGAAGCCGATCCAGGCCGCATTGAGCTGGGTCCATACCGGCTCGGGCAGCGTCACCTGCTGCGCCATCAGGCTGCGGATCAGGTTCTTGCGGAACAGCACGGCGGAGATGAGCAGGGTCATGCCGAACAGCCAGTAGAGCACCGTGGGCTTCCACTTGATGAAGGTTTCGTCGCGCAGCAGCAGGGTCGCGCCGCCGAACACGACGATGATCGCCAGGCTCACCCAGAGCATGGTGTCCACCTTCTTCCCGCGCAGCGTCAGCCAGCCGACCTGGCCGAAGGTGGCGAGGATCGCTACCGCGGTAGAGATCAGGATCGGCGCCTGGGCGGCGGCCACGGTACCGCCGAAACCGGCCAGCAGGCCCGAAGCCAGGGCGGCAGCACCCTCCGGATTGCCCTCCGCCACCTTGAATGCGGCGAAGAAGAGGATGACCGGGAAAAGATCGAAGAGGAATTTCATGCGCGCGGATTATACGGGGCGACGGCGCCCTGCGGCGCTCGCCGCCGGGGGGGCGGTCGGTCAGGAACCGCCTTCGCCGGGTTCGAAGTCGAGGGAGGCCGAGTTGATGCAGTAGCGCTGGCCGGTGGGCGCGGGACCGTCAGGAAAGACGTGGCCGAGGTGGGCGCCGCACTGGCTGCAATGCACTTCCGTGCGGCGCATGAAGAAGCCGCGGTCCTCCTCGGTGGCGACATTCTCCGCCGCGCTGGGTTGCCAGAAGCTGGGCCAGCCGGTACGCGAGTCGAACTTGTTCTGCGAGCTGAACAGCGGCGTGCCGCAACACACGCAGCGGTAGGTGCCCGCTTCGTGCTTGTCCCAGTAGGCGCCGGTGAAGGCGTGCTCGGTCCCCTTGCGGCGGGTGACCTGATACTGCTCGGGCGTGAGCTGGGCGCGCCATTCGGCGTCGCTCTTAAGGATCTTGCTCATGGGCTCGTTGCCAAAGGAAAAGTCCTTGGAAGCCGAGATCGCCGATGAGTTCCCGGGCACCCGCAGTTACGTAGGGTGCGCCACGCGCACCCTACGATTCTGCAAAGGTCCGGTGTCGGCGAAAGTCAGTCCCCAGGGAGCGGCGCTCAGCGCGCCGTGTATCCCCCGTCGATCACCAGCTCGGCGCCGGTGATGAATTTCGCTTCCTCGGAGGCGAGGAACAGGATGGCGTAGGCGACGTCGTCGGGTTCGCCCAGGTGCCCCAGGGGGTGGTTCGCCGCCATCGCATTGCGCGCCATGTCCGGCGCCACGCCGATGTTCGACATCGACTCGGCGTCGCTCTCGTTCCAGATATAGCCGGGGCACACCGTATTCACCCGGATGCGGTCCTGGCCGTAGGCCAGCGCGTCGGTCTTGCTCATGATGCGCACCGCGCCCTTGGAGGCATGGAAGGGCGCGAGGTGGGGCGAACTGACCATACCGTAGATCGACGACACATTGACGATGCTGCCGCCGCCGCCGTGGCGCAAGGCGGGAATGGCATGCTTGCTGCAGAACAGCACGCCCTTGACGTTGATCGCCATCACCGAATCCCACTGCGACTCGGTGACGCTGTCGGTGGAATTGTCCGGTCCGCCGATGTTGGCGTTGTTCACCAGCACGTCGAGCCGGCCGAAGTGCGCGACGACTTCCTTGAAGACCGCCGCGACGTCTGCTTCCTGGGATACGTCGAGATGCCAGTAGCGGGCGTTGCCGCCCGCCTGCCGGATCTCGCTGACCACGGACTCGCCGGCCGCGTCCTCGACGTCCACCACCGCCACGTCGGCACCCTCCCGCGCCAGCAACAGGCATGTCGCGCGTCCGACGCGCAGCGCCCCACCGGTCACCACCACCACCTTGCCTTGCATGCGATTCATGATCCTGCCTCCCTTTCGCGTTCCACGTTTCACAATCTCTTCGTCATTCAAAGTGCGGTGCGCGGCCCGCCCTCAATGCAGTTGCGCCGGCGCCTGTTCGTCCCGCTCCGGCATTTCGGCGTGCTCCGGCTCTCCATCGGGATTCGGGTAGAGCGGCGCGCCGCAGTCGTCGCAGTACTCGAGGGGAAAACGATGGTCCAGAGTCAGCACCTCGGTGACGCCGGTTTCCTTCAACACCGCCTCGATCTGCGCCGGAATTTCGCTCGCCTCGTCCTCGGCGTCGAGCAGCGGCCAGACGACGCCGTGGATCACGCCGGGCTTGTCGCGCAGGGTGAAGCCGACGCGGTATTCCTCCAGGCGGTGCTCGTGAAACGGCGCGACCACGGCGCGCAAGGCCGCCGGCTGAACATTGAGTTCCGTCTTCAGATAGAGCACCGAGGCGCGCACCGAATAGGGTCGGGCTTGGCGATCCGCCTCGCGGCAGGCGGCGTGGTAGGCGTCGGGCAGCAGCAGCTCGTAGGCGCACCCCGGCAGCAGCGCCTGGAGCGCCGCACCCCCCTGGGCGTGCCACTGGGTGGCAGCGGTTTCCCGCGAGCCGTCGGTTTCCTGCCAGCGGAACAGGGCCTCACCGCGGGGTGCCACCACCACCCCGACCAGATAGCGCATGTCCGACAGGAACTGGGCCGTCTCGGACATCGACTCGGGATCGATCCCGAGGACGCCCTTGCCGAGCGCCGCCTCCGCGAGCTGCGCGGCGATGCCATAGGTATCGCAGTAGCTGCGCGGAAGCTGATCCGGGCTGAACAGGTAGTCCGCCAGGGCGAGCCGCGTCCCCTGTGCCAGCACGTGGGCCTGGAGCTGGACCTGAAGGTTGGCCAGCGTTTCGGCCGGAATCGGCCCCGCCTGGATCATGTAGCGCGACCAGGCGAGCAGGGGCGCCGCGATCAGCAGGGCGTCGTGCTCGCCGCCGTCGCCGGTAAGCTGGCCCCCTTCGGCGCGCGCTTCGAGCGTGTCGGCCAGCTCGTCGTAGGCGCGACCGTTGGCGCGGTAGAGATGATCGAGGGCATTGGTCAGCGCATCCTCGTTGCCCGCCGCCAGCAGCTTGTCCACCTGGGCGGCCAGGCGTTGGTCCCAGTAGTGGTCTTCCACGCGGCTGCCGGAGTGGCTGAGGCCGGTGGCGAGCAGGGTCAGTTGTTCGGCCTCGCGGGTCAGTCGCGCGCGGGGGCCGAAGCGGGAGCGTTTCATCGGGTGGGTCCGTGAATCGGAAAAGCCGCATTCTACGCCGGCCGGCGTCGGCGGCTCAGCGGATGTCGCTGAAGAAGGCGGTCGGGTAGGGCAGCCGCAACTGCCGGCAGGCGAGCACCAGCACCACCCGCGCGAGGCTGCGCCATACGCCCATGCGCAGGAACTTGCGGGCGTCGGTCACCACGGCATCGGCGAGCAGCAGTGGCGGTTGCAGGCGCTTCAGTCGCTCGGACAGCGCGATATCCTCCATCGCCTCCTCGGGGAAGCCACCCGCGGCGTCGAACAGCTCGCGGCTCGCGAACAGCGCCTGGTCGCCATAGACCGCCCCCGTGATCCGGCAGCGCAGGTTGGTCAGCAGCGAGACCAAGCGCAGCCGCCAGTCGTCGCCGGAGAAACGGTGGCGGAATCCACCCCACACCGGACCGGCCGCGGCGGCCAGAGTCAGGCTGCGCAGGGCGCCGGGCGGAAGCAGGGTATCGGCATGGAGGAACAGCAGCAGCGTGCCCTGCGCGGCGGCGGCGCCGGCGTTCATCTGCGCCGCCCTGCCGCGATGCGCAACGATCACCGGCACGCCGGCTGCCGCCAGGATCGCGCGGCTGGCGTCGCTGCTGCCCGCGTCCACCGCAACGATCTCGAATTCCCCCTCCTGCTCCGCGAGCGCCGCCAGCGTCGCCGGCAGTGCCTTCTCCTCATTCAGAAAGGGGATGACGACCGAGACCCGGCGCCTGCCCGGCACCACAGGCTCGTGAACAGTGCCTGGCATGACGCCCCTATAACCCATCGCCGTAAGTGATCGAAGCTGCGAAAAACATGATAGCGCCGAGCCGGCCCTCGCGAGCCAGACCGGACGGTCGAGCTCTCGTGGGCTCCGCGGCAGGTTTCAGGGCTGAGCCGCCGTCTGCCAGCTATCAATGAAGTGCGGCAGATAGGCCAATCCGGTCAGACGACAGGCGTCGAGCGAGCGGCAGGTATCCGGCAGTCAACCGACCTTGGAGCCAACGCGGCATCGAACGTCAGCTTCCCAACCCCGCGAACGCGAACTGCCGACCCTCAAGCGACTTCGGCTGCCATGAGTTCGGCGCCAGGAAGCAGTCGCTCGGTGGAAGCACATTGGGTAAATGTGGCCCCGGGGCCCTATTGACGGTCAGCGCCATTCAGACGTCAACAACCTGACGCAGCGGCGAAAAAGCACGCGCCAAGTCCTACCGTCGCCGGTGTCGACGGTGCCGGCTCAGGTGTAGCGGACGATACTCGGCGTGTCAGGGACGCCGGGCGCGAGGCCGGCGCTTGGGCGCAAGGCCTGGCGGCGGTTCGGTGTCGAGCCATTCCTCCGGCATCGGGGTCGGCGCGTCCTCGGCACTGAAGCCAAGTGCGGCGCGTTCGGCTTCCCAGGCCTGCTTCAGGGTGTCGATGCTCTGGTCGATGTAGCGTGAAGCTTCGTCCTGGGCGTAGCCGAAGGTCTCGCAGTCGCGCAGGAGCGCCCACCGCGCAGCCTGCATGTGCCCCTCGCGCGTGATGCTCATGCCCAGCGAGCTGCCGAAGACGATGTACGGGGCGATGTCGTAGGCGGGCGCTAGCGACCAACGGCCTGCGGCACACAGGACGCCGTGGTTGCGGGGATGGTCATCGCCGTTACCGCACAGCGCGTTGAAAACCATTCGTCGCCAGAGCTCCCGCTTCATCGCGAGGACGTCGGCCCCGTCAGCGCCGCACCAGCGCTGCAGCTCCGCGCACAGATACGGGTAGGAGCGCAGCGGGTCCCCTCGGGTCGCGGCGCTGTCCAGTCGCAGCATCGTGTGTGCGCTGGCGAAGCCGTGGCGCAGGACTCCGTCGTCGCGCACTAGGCGGTCGAACCGTTGCACCGCGAGAACCTGATGCGTCCCAGCGCGCCGGAACTCGACGGTGGCCGCATCGATGCCGCATGCGCGGGCTGCCCTCATGGCGAGAAATTCGCGCAGGGGCGAGTTCGGCGCGTCGCCGCGGTCCTGCAGCTTGGCAATCCAGAGCTGGCCGCCGTGCATGACGGTCATCTTCGGCCGCTCGCCACCGAGCGTCGTGCCCACGACGCCGTGCAGGTCCCGGACGACCCTGCTTGGCGCGACTCCTTCGGGCGCCGCTGCGAGCCTGTGAAGGAACTCGTCCAGCGGTGTCGCCCGGAAATCGAGCTTGCGCTGGATGTCGTCGCAGACCTCGATGGCGCCCACGCCGTCGCCGAGAGAAACTTCGAGCCGGTCCATCGGGCCCAGCGCCTGGCCTTCGATGTTCTCGAGTAGCGTCAGGCCGTAGCCCTCGGGCGAGGCGTCGCGGAACACTCCGAAGAGTCCGTTCTGCCTTGTCTCGCGGTGCGGCCGAAGCGCACGCGTGAAGGGCAGGTTGACCGGGTCCAGGGGCGTGGCGGCGGGGCGGCTCATGTATTCGCGGTCGTAGGCGAACTCGCCCATTCCGTCGCGCCAGGTGAACGAGCCGCATCGGATCGGTTCGACCGCGCCCGCGGGCCAGGCCCACACCGGCTTGGTGACAGGCTCGGCCATCGCTATCTGCGCACCCGCTGGGGCAGCAGGTCTTCGCTGAGGCGGCGCACCGCGGCGGGGTCATCGGCGAGCACGGCCAACTTCTCCAGCCCATCAAGCGCGTCCAGCGCGAACAGCACGCCGAGATAGAAGCCCATCTGCACCGTCGGCGAGCCGGTCTCGATGGCAGCCATCGTGCTCAGGCTGACGCCCGCCTTGGACGCGAGGTCGGACTGCGTGAGCATGCGCGCACGCCGCGCTCGGTTGATTCGTCCACCCAGGCGCAGCAGTGCGTCCTCTGCGGGCAGGGGGAGCTTGGCACGTGACGCCGAAGTCTTCATTATGCAAGCATTGATGCCTCTAAAACATGCGCAAACACATATTAAAAGACTGTGCTCAGCGGTGTCAAGCCAGTTGCCGCGCTTGGCGAAGGAAGAACCCGGGTACCGGTTTTATCTTCTGTACGACAAGGTGTATCGAGGTGACGTGCTGGAATTTGCCTATCGCTGCTGCAAGGCCAACAAGGGGGCGGCGGGGGTCGACGGCCAGGAATTCGACGACATCGAGGCGTACGGGGAGGGGCGCTGGCTCGGGGAACTGGCGGAACGGCTCAAGCGCAAGGACTACCGACCGGAAGCGGTGCGGCGGGTCTGGATCGCCAAGCCGGGCAGCAGCAAGATGCGTCCGCTCGGTATACCTCGGATCGCGGATCGGGTGGTCCAGACAGCAGCAATGCTGGTGCTCGATCCCATCTTTGAAGCCGATATGCAGCCTGAGCAGTATGCGTATCGGCGGGACCAAGCGACCGCTGCGAACGTCGGGTGTTGAAAGAACACCGGCCTCCAAAAAAACCGGGCTTCCAATCCTGCCGCTAGCC
>CAVOKN010000032.1:0-42227 GCA_963696505.1 uncultured beta proteobacterium
GTCGCCGGGAAGGGTGTCGTGCTCCGGGTAGAAGCCGTCAAAGAAGCGGCGCTCGCCGTGCTCGGCATCCACACTGTACCAGCGCAGGCTCGCTTCGATGTCCCAGGCGGCAGCTCGTCGCATGCGAATCCAATACGGATCTGGCGTAGGCCGGTTCAGCGAAGCGGAGCCGACATTCGCACCTCCACGTCGGCTTCAGGCCCGTGCGGGCCTCGATCCGGCCTACAGTTCGTCGATAGCGGCTTCCCGCAGGCGCTGGGCAGCGGTTTCGGGGCTGATGGTGTTGACGAACAGTCCCGAGCCGAGTTCAAAGCCGGTGGGAATCGAGGTGCGCGGGCAGATTTCCAGATGCCAGTGGTAGCTGGCGGCGTTCTCGGCTTCCTCGCCGTCGTGGGGCACGGAGTGCAGGAAGTAGTTGTATTGGGCGCCGCCGATCACCGCGTCCAGCCGCGCCATGGTCCGCCGCAGCACTCGGGCCAGGTCGGCGAGATCCTCGTCCGGGGTGGGGACGAAGTCGCTGTGGTGGGCGAGCGGCAGAATGTGCACTTCCCATTCGTAGCGGCTGGCGAAGGGCTTGATGGCGATGAACTTGTGGCCGCGCTCGACCACGTACTGGCCGACATTGATGCGCCGTCGGATCGCGCCCGAGGCGCGGTCGTAGAGCGTGGCCTCGAAGGTCAGCGCCTCGTCGATCAGGGCGCAGAAGATGCAGTGGTGATGCTTGCGCCAGTAGGCGCGGCTGTTGTCGACTTCCAAGCTGACGTTCTCCGGCACTACCGGCATGGCGATCATCTGGCTGTGGGTGTGGGCGATGCTGGCGCCGGCGGCGGGGCCGAAGTTCTTGAACACCAGCACGTACTTGAGCCGCGGGTTGCCGGCGAACAGCGCGCCCATACGCTCGCGGTAGGCGCGCAGCAGCAGCTCCAGATGGGACTCGTCCATCTCGTGGATCGCGGTGCCGTGCTCCGCGTTGTCGATGATGACTTCATGGCGACCGTAACCGTCCATGGTCTGCTGCAGGCCGAAGCTGAAACTGCCCGGGCTGCGCTCGTCGCCCAGCACCGGGTAGAGATTCTCGACGATGCGGATGCGCCACGGCCCGCTCTCGGGATAGGTGGCGATGGCGGGCGGCGTCTTGTCTTCGTTGCCGACACAGAACGGGCAGGTGTTGACGCGCTTGCGGGTGTCGCGCGGTGCGGCCTCCTCCGCCTTCTTCGGGCGCATGCCGCGGGCGGTGGCGACCAGCACCGATTCCGCCGGCACGATGGGGTTGATGCGGATCTCCCGCGTTTCGCTCGTTTGCTCCGACATGGCGTCTCCCAGGGACTGACTTTCCGGACGCGGCTGGTCCGGGGCGGAAGATTAGACCATCGCGGCGGCGGCGCCGGGCGAGAAATCCTCTATCGGGGGATACGCGAGCGTGATGGCAGCCGAGATCAGTCGAGGCGTGCCTGGTTGGCCTTGCAGTACTCCGCGGGGCAGGGGAAGTGGTAGTACTTGTCGTTGAGGTAGCGCGCCACGGCGTTGATGTCCGAAACCGTCCAGGCGGTGCCGAGTTCCCGGTCCCATCGCGCGACGAAGGCGCGGATGTGGTCGAAGCTGCGGGCACTGCGCGGGTTGCGGCCATGCACGCTGCTGTCATGGCAGCGGTCGCAGCGCGCTTCGTACAGCGCGCGGCCGTGGTCGGTGTCGGCGGCCAGGGCGCCGTCCGCGGCCAGCAGCAGGGCGGTGATGATCAGGACGGTCGGTCGCGGCATGGCAGGCTCCTGAACTCGAAATTGATCCGGCTATGTTACCGCGTCGCGGCGATCTACTCCGCCTGGTGCACCGTGCGCAGAATGTAGCCGCCGGATTTCTCGTCCGGCTCCAGACGCAGCAGGCCGCTCGCCTGGGCCGCTTCGAGCATCGCGTTGAAGGAGCGGAAGCCGTAGTAGTTTTCGTTGAAGCCCGGCTTGCGCCGCTTGAGTGCCTGCTTGACCATCGAGCCCCAGATCTTCTCTTCCTCGCCGCGCTCGCCCGCCAGCGCCTCGAAGGTTTCCTCGATCAGGTCGAGGGCTTCCTGGCGCCGCTCGTCCTCGGTCTTGCGCGGCTTGGCCTTGGCCGGTGCGGCGGCGCCCTCGTCCTTTGCCGGCGCCTTGCGCGTGCTGCGCTTTTTCGTGCGCTCGGATTCGCGCACCAGATCGTCGTAGTAGATGAACTCGTCGCAGTTGGCGATCAGCAGGTCGGAGGTGGACTTCTTGACGCCGACGCCGATCACCGTCTTGGCGTTTTCCCGCAGCTTGGAAACCAGCGGAGAGAAATCCGAGTCGCCGCTGATGATGACGAACGTATCGACGTGGGACTTGGTGTAGCATAGGTCCAGCGCGTCCACCACCATGCGTATGTCGGCGGAATTTTTGCCGGACTGGCGCACGTGGGGAATCTCGATCAGTTCGAAGGCGGCCTCGTGCATCACCGCCTTGAACTCCTTGTATCGCTCCCAGTCGCAGTAGGCCTTCTTGACGACGATGCTGCCCTTGAGCAGCAGTTTTTCCAGCACGCGGGCGATGTCGAACTTGGGGTACTTGGCTTCGCGTACGCCCAGTGCGATGTTCTCGAAGTCGCAGAACAGCGCCATGCTCCTGATCTCTGAAGTCGCAGCCATGGATTCTCCGGGTTGTGATGCAGGTCGTGCCTACTCGATGCCCATCAGCCAGGAGATGATGCTCTTGGCGGCGAAGCCGATCATGCCGAAGGCGAGGACGAAGAACAGCACGAAGGTGCCGAGACGGCCGGCCTTGGATTCCTTGGCCAGGTCCCAGATGATGAACAGCATGAAAAGGATGAAGGCGCCGATCCCGAAGGTGACGCCGAACTCCGAGAACTGCTCTTCGCTGATGCCGAACATTGGGGCGAGCGGATCGCTTGCGTCAGCGCGGACGAGGCGGCAGCGCCGAGGCGTCCACCAGTTCTGCGTAGGCATGCCAGCTTGCGTGACCCAGCACCGGTATCGCCAACACCAGGCCGATGAACAGCGTCGCCATGCCCAGTGTGGTGAGCAGCATGATGATGCTCGCCCACAGCGCCAGCGCCAGCGGGTTCGCGGACACCGCGTTGATGCTGGTGAGGATTGCCGTGGACATATCGGTGTTGCGGTCCAGCAGCATTGGCACCGTCACTACCGACGCCGCGAACACCAGCGCCGCGACGATGCCGCCTAGCGTGACCCAGATCAGGAACACGCTGGAATTCTTCGACAGCACGACGGTGCGCACGAAGCTCTCCAGGCTTGTGATCGGTTGGTGCGCGGACAACTCGATCAACACGATCGACACCAGCACCCAGACGGTGGCGATTACCGCGAGCAGCAGGCCGAAGCCGATCAGGCACTTGCAGCTGCAGCGCCACGCGCGCAGGGCGTCGCGGAGCGTCGCCGACTCGCCTCGGGCAAGGCGGCGGGAGAGCTCGTAGATGCCGGTGAGCAGGATCGGCGCCACCAGCAGGAACATGGAAAAGGCGCCGGACAGCAGATCCAGATGATTGCGCGTGAAAAACAGGATGGTCAGCCCGCCCAGGGCCAGCAGCAGGCCATGGAGCGCGCTGGGCAGGGGTGCCCGCATGAAATCCCGCCAGCCCAGGACCAGCCAGTGCAGCGGCCGGCCGGCGGCGATGGTGCGCACCGGCGGTGGCGCGAGGCGCGGGGCAGGGCGGTTGTCGGCAGCGCTCATGGCGCCGCGCCTGCCGATGCATCGGCGCGCAAGAAGCGGTCCGCCGCTTCCACCCCCCGGTCCATCAGGCGACGGATGAAGGTGGGGCTGCGGTCGAGCTTGGAAGCGTAATCGAGGCCGTCGCCCGGCCTGCTCTTTTCCTCGAGCACGATCTCGCGGAACTCGACGTGCCTGTAGCGCTCTCGCGGCAGCAGCCCGCGCGCGAGCCACTTGTTCACGTGCTGCACGAAGAAGCGTTCCTGCTCCAGGGCGATGTTTCCGGCCATTTCGTTGCGTCGGTCGAGGATGTCGTGAAGCTGCGCTGGTACTGTGGAATAGCTCACCGGGTTGATACGGATGACCCAGATCCGGTCGGGAGTCAGCGCCGCGGGAACGCCGGCGAGGAAGTCGCGCACCGGCGGATTCTGCGACAGCAGGCCATCCCAGAAGTGGCGTTCGACACCTTCGATGGCTACCGGCACGGGGCGGAACAGCTCGGGCACCGCCGTCGAGGCCAGCACCTGGTCCACCGTCGGGACTTCCCCCAGCCCGCCGCGAAACACGACAAACTCGCCGGAAAGCACGTCCGCCGCACCGATCAGCAGGCGCGGGCTGTCGGCCTTGAGCCAGTGCCCGATCTGGGGGAAATCCACCTGGGCCTCGATCTGCCGCCGCAGTCTGTCCTGGGCCGCATCGGAAACCAGGTTGGGAGCCGCTTCGAGCTGCGGCACCATGCCCCGCAGGCGTATTCCCATCACCGTCGCCGCGTTGACAACGGCATCCCAGGGGTCGTGGGCGGCGGTGTCGCTCCAGAAGGATCGCAGTGCCTCCATACCGCGCGCCGGGCCTTCCGGATGAACGAGGCCGTACCAGCCCATCAGGGCGTTGATCGCGCCGCCGGAGGTGCCGCTGAACCCGCAGATGCGGACGCGCTGATTGCCGGCGACGAGTTCCCCGTCCGCGTTGCAGGCCGCCAGCAGGCCGAGCAGCACGCCGGCGCCGAAGGCACAGTGGCTGCCACCTCCCTGGCAGGCGATGGCGACGGTCGGGACAGGCATGGGATCAGGCAGTAGCGGTTGTCCGCGTATTCTAACCGAGGCGCACTCCCGGCCTTCGCGCCAGCGGTACTGCGGTGACGCATTGGACCCGGGCGGGATCAGCGGCGGGGCCGCGGATGATTGCCTGTATCGGCAACAGCGCTGGCGCCGCCTGGCCGAGAGGGATGCATTCAGGCATCAGCTGCGGCCTCGCCGCCCAGCGCTTCGACGAGGTCGGGCAGGAAGCGGGAAAACTCGCCGCTCATGATCGCGAAGTCGGCGTCGAACTGCTCGTCGGCGTTCTGGGCCTGCTGCTCGGCCTCTTCTTTCAGTAGATCGAGGAAGGCCAGGCGCTTGACCTGAAGGTTTTCGTGGAGCACGAAGGACAGGCGGTCGTTCCAGGTGAGTGCCAGCCGCGTGGCCTGCTTGCCGGCCTCGATGTGGGCGCCGATCTGCTTCGCCTCCAGGGCGTGGCGCACGTAGCGCACCGTTGCCTTGTCTTCGGTGGGGGCTCGCAGCTCGCAGTCGCGGTCGATGGTGAAGCCCGCCGGCGCCTCGTCCGCCGCGAGCCAGGCGGTCATCGCGTTGCTCGGCGAAAGCCGCGTCTTCAGCGCCGCCAGCGGGAGATCGTTCGACGCACTTGCCCAGCACCTCCAGGACCTCGTCGCCCTTGGCGGCGTTGGCTGCGTCGATCGCCAGCCAGCCACCGGCGGGGGCTATCCACACGCAGGTGCTGCGCTTGCGGGTGAAGGCGCGGGGCAGCAGCTCGTCGGCGACGCGCTCGCGGATCTCGCGCATCTGCTTGCGCCCCGGACGATAGCCCTGCTGCGCTTCAATCTCTTCGGCGCGAGCCTGGGCGTACTGGTTGACGACCGAAGCGGGCAGCAGTTTCTGCTCCACGCCCAATGCGATCAGCATGGCCCCGGCGCTGGCATGCACCAGGGCGTCGCCGTCGCCGCGGGGGGCGACCCAGCCGCGGCTCGCCAGGTCCATGGCACCGCAGGTCTGGAAAGTCTGGCGCGCCAGCGCGTCTTCGAGTTTGGCCGTGCTGGTGTTCCAGTCGCGGCAACGGTAGAGCAGCAGGTTCCTGAACCACATGGCAGATCGAAAAAAGCAGCGATTCTACGCGCACGAGGCCGGCTACTTCACCAGTTTCCAGGCGCCGCCGTCGATCGTCACCATCACCCGTGCCCGCTGGTCGAGGCCGACGTGATCCGTCGGGCTCATGTTGAACACGCCGTGGGCGCCGACTAAATCCCGCGTGCCCTCCAGCGCATCGCGCAGCGCGGCGCGGAACTCCTTCGTTCCCGGCAGGGCCTTCTTGAGCGCCAGCGGGATCGCGCCTTCGAGCAGCCCCATCGCGTCCCAGGTGTGGGCGCCGAAGGTCGTGGCGCTGCCTTTGCCGTGGGCCGCCTCGTAGCGCGTCACGTATTCCAGGGCTACTTTGCGGATCGGATTGTCGGCGGGGAGTTGGGCCGCCACCAGTACCGGGCCGGCGGGTAGGAAGGTGCCTTCCACGTCCTTGCCGCCGACACGCAGGAAGTCGCTGTTTGCCACGCCATGGGTCTGGTAGATGACGCCCTTGTAGCCCTTCTCGCGCAGGGCCTTCTGGGGCAGGGCGGCGGGAGTGCCGGCGCCGCCGATCAGCACCGCGTCCGGTTTGGCGGCGAGTATCTTGAGCACCTGGCCGGTGACCGAGGTGTCGGAGCGGTTGTAGCGCTCGTTGGCGACGATGGCGATCTTGCGGCCTTCCGCCAGCTTGTTCACCTCGTTCCACCAGCCTTCGCCGTAGGCATCGGCAAAGCCGACGTAGGCCAGCGTGCGCACGTTGTTGCCGCCCATGTGGGCGAACAGGGCGGTTGCCATGTGGGAGTCGTTCTGCGCCACCTTGAACACCCAGCGCCGCTTTTCGTCCATCGGCTCGACGATGCGCGCCGAGGCCGCGAGCGCGATCATCGGCGTCTGCGTTTCTGCCGCGACGTCCACCATGGCCAGCGAGTTGGGGGTGATGGTGGAACCGAGTATGACATCGACTTTGTGCTCGCCGGTCAGTTTGCGCGCGTTCTTCACCGCGGCGGTGGTGTCGGAGGCGTCGTCGAGAATAATGTAGTTGACCTTCTGGCCGGCGATGGTCGTCGGCACCAGCGCGAAGCTGTTCTTCTCCGGTATGCCGAGTGAGGCCGCCGGACCGGAGGCCGAAAGGGTGACGCCGACGTTGATGTCGGCCATGGCGTTCAGACTCAGGAAGGCGAGGCCGAGCAGTGGCAGCATGCGTTTGTCCATTTCCTTTTCTCCTCGATCGCTGGGAACCGGCGGCGCGTCTGCGCCCCGAGTCATCGGGTTATGACCACCATTTGATACAGGCCGCCGAAGAAAGTCAGCTTGCGCAGGGCGGCGATTCCGGCCTCGGGGGGCAGGAAGCTTTCCATGTCCTGTCGCCACAAGTCCATGGCATAGGGTTCGAGGCTGCGCAACACGGCAGCCATGAGCAGGCGCAGCGGGTTCCATCCGCGCGGCCGATGGTAGTCGACGACGATCAGCTTGCCACCGGGCTTCAGCACGCGCAGAGCCTCCGCCACGGTGCGCCGGCGCACCTGCTCCGGCTGCTCGTGCAGCAGGAAAAAGAGCAGGGCCCGGTCGAAACTGCCATCGGCGAAGCCTAGCGCCGTGGAGTCGCGCAGCAGCAGGGATACCCGGGGATCGGGTGGCAGCTTGTCGCGCAGGTTGCGCAACTGGATCGGCAGCACGTCCGCGACCGCCAGGCAGGCATCGGGCGCGAGACGCTCGCGCAACCGAGGCGTGAGATCGCCGTACACGCAGGCCACTTGCAGCGTATGGCCCGCAAGCTCGGCACCCATTTCCGACAGGGCAGCATCGCGCAAGGCGGCGTAGTTGCCGAGCAGGATCGCGTTGACGAGCCATTCCCGTTCGAAGATGCGCACCGCACGCGGGTGCACGTAGGCCCACCAGTAGGTCTGTTCGAGATAGGCCGGAATGACCACAGGGCTTGGCGCGGGCAGGGGTTTGCCGCACAGCGGCAGGGCTTGTTGTCGGGTGTTCATTGTGATGGTGGGGTTTCGCGGATGAGGCCGGCACGAATGCGCCCGGATTGGGCCCCAGGACGGCCTCGCGGTGTTGCCGATTCGGCCACGGGGCGCTTCGCCCGCCGGCGCGATCCGCGTCTGAATGCGACGATCAGGCTGTAAGAATCAGGATTTCCCTGCTCGTCGCTCTTCGCCGACCGGTAGCCGAGCGATCCGGGAGGCCTGGCGCTCAGAGGATAGGTCCGTTCTGGTGCTCTCCGCGCTCGTACACCACGTGGGCACGGCCGACCAGCAGTGGGTCGAGAGGACTGATGCGCTCGATGTCCTTGTTGGTATAGGGCAGTTTGTGCAGCACATAGCGCATCGCATTGAGGCGAGCGCGTTTCTTGCAATCTGACTTGATGACTGTCCAGGGAGCGTCCGCAGTGTCCGTGTAGAAAAAGACTGCTTCCTTGGCCTTGGTGTATTCGTCCCACTTGTCGAGGGAGGCCATGTCCACCGGGCTCAGCTTCCACTGCTTGAGCGGGTGGGCCTCCCGCTCCTTGAAGCGGCGACGCTGCTCCTTCTGGCTCACCGAGAACCAGAACTTGATCAGGTGGATGCCGCTATGCACCAGGTTGCGCTCGAACTCCGGCGCCTGGCGCATGTATTCGAGGTATTCCTCGTTGCTGCAGAAGCCCATCACCCGCTCGACGCCTGCACGGTTGTGCCACGAGCGGTCGAACAGCGCTATCTCGCCGGCAGTGGGCAGGTGCTGCACGTAGCGCTGGAAGTACCACTGGCCGCGCTCGGTCTCGGTCGGCTTTTCCAGCGCGACCACGTGTGCGCCGCGGGGATTCAGATGCTCCATGAATCGCTTGATGGTGCCGCCCTTGCCGGCAGCGTCGCGTCCCTCGAACAGGATCACCACGCGCTGGCGGGTGTCCTTCACCCAGGCCTGGAGCTTGAGCAACTCCACCTGCAGGCGGTACTTCTGGCGCTCGTAGTTCTTGCGCGACAGCAGGTTCTTGTAGGGATAGCCGCCTTCGCGCCAGTCTTCCGCGAGTTCGTCGTCGGGGCTGGAAGGCGGCCGGGCGAACACCGGTTCCTGTTCGTTCAGCAGGGCATCGCGCAGGATTGCAGCATCGTCGGGCGAAGCGCCGGCCATGATCGCCTTGAGCGTTTTCGCCAGGCCGGCCGTGTCGTCCGGAGCGAGTTGGGAAAGAATGTCCTTGACGGCGATGACCTTGGAACTCTCCGCCGCATCGACGGCCTGCGCCACCTCGAAGGCCTCGATCCCACCGGCATCGGAAGTCGGCGCTATGTCCCCCGCGGTGGCGCGGCGCGGCCGCGGGGTGCGGGGACGCCGCGGCGTTACGGCGGCCTCGGGTTTGGGGACGGGCGCGGGGTCCTGCTGACGGGTTGTATCCATGGGCTCCACCGTATCGGGTCAGAATGGCGCGAATGCCGACCAGGGCGGGGGTCGGCAGCAAATAAAGGCATTCTAGCGCGCCGCTGGCTTGCCGAAGCAGTCCGGCAGAGATCGATTGCGTATCGGGAAGCTGCAGCGGTGGGATCGGGTGTCCCGGCTGGACTCGGGCCGGCGGCGAAACCGCCGCCAACGCTCAGTGGTTGGTGCCGGCGCAGGCCGCAGCGGCCTCTTCGCGGGTGTAGAAGTGGCCGTCCCGGATGAAGCCGGAAACCACCGACGTCTTCAGGGTGATCACCCGGCCGGTGGCGTCGCGCCGATCGACAGCCTCATCGGGAAGCCCGTCGATCAGGTGAAAGGGCGCGGGGACGCCGTTGGCGAAGCAGGACGGATATACCACGCAGGTGAATGTGTCGAGGAAGGCAGGTCGGAACCCGAGGCAGCGATTTTCCTGGCTGATGCCGCCGCTGCCGCGGAAGGCTTCGGTTTCCCGCTCCAGGAGGTGCTGCGTAAGTTGCCTTGCCATCTCTATCTCCCCGTGCCTTGGCGCGTGGTTCTGACCATGATTACGGCGGCGCACAAACCCGCCTTGAGCGTACTGAAGCAAATCGCGGGCCAATCGTTATTCGGTGTCTCGGCTTGTTCAACTTGCTGATTCGAATGGGGGGCGGGGAGGTCTGCTGGATCAAAAATGAGAAGTGTTCTCGAACGCGAGAATGCATCTGCGGGAATTCCCCCACCCGGGTGGTCAATTGACCCCGCAGCAATCCCCGCCGCGCCGGGCGTCCGCGGTCGAACCTGGGCGGACTTGGCGAATCTCCCCTTTTCCACCGAGCGTTGGCTGCTACCATCGGGCGCACCCTCATGCACGATTGCTCGAAATGGCTATCGACCTTTCACGCTGCTTGCGCCGCGCGCTCGTTTGCTCCGTAGTCGTCGCCGCTGCCGGCGGGGCGTGGGCACAATCCGAACGGCAGGATGGCTGCACCGACGCGACGGGGCGTCCGGTGCAGGAGGTGGACGATCCGCTGTTGCCGGTGATCGTGCGCGCCGGCCGCGACGGCGGCGAGCCGGTCCTTCGCGTCAATTCGACGATCATGCCGGGGCTCGCCCCGCGAGCGCGCTTGTTCTTCCATGCCGGCGAATGCGCGAGGCATGCCCTTGGCCAGCCGGTCGGCGCGATACCCACTCCCGATCAGGCACGGCGTGCCGACTGCTGGGCGCTGGAGGTGCTGCGCCGTTCGGGCGAACTCGACGCCCCCGGGTCGCTGCAGGCGTTTCAGTCGGAACTGGCGTTCACGGCGGAGCAGTGGAAGCTGCTGCCGGGGCCGCCGCGCGAGATAGAACTGGCAGCCTGCCGGGATCGCGGGGTGCTGCGGCTGCCCTTGGATGCCGACGCATCGCCCTTGCAGCAGAGCAGCAACCGCTGCATCCACGGCTGCGGCGACCGGCTCTGGCAATGTCAGAAGACCTGCACCCAGGCGGCCTGCCGCCAGTCGTGCGAGGCCGCCTTCGACGCCTGCCAGGCCCGCTGCCCGGCGCGTTGATCGCCGGATCCGCCTTTTCCTTTCGATGACGATCGAATCGAACCGGATGGCGCTGCTCCAGCAGATGCCGCTTTTCGGCGGCATCCGCGGCGACATCGTCGAGTTTCTTCTGAGTCTTTCGACTGGCGTGTCGGTCCCACGGGACGCCTACTTCTTCCGGGAAGGGGATCAGGGTGAGGCGATGTACCTCCTGGAGTCGGGGCGGGTGGCGATCATCAAGCAGGCGCACGCAGCGCCAGTGGTGCTGCGGCAGTTGGGTCCGGGGGAATGCTTCGGCGAGATGGCGCTGGTGGACATTTCGCCGCGCAGTGCTTCGGTCCTGGCTCTGGAGCACTGCCAAGCGATAGAGATTCCGATCGCCGGCCTGTTGCAGCTCTACCAGAGGGATCTGGAGCAGTTCGCCCTGATCGAGATGAACATCGCGCGCGAGATCAGCCGGCGCCTGCGCCAGGCCGACGAGCGGCTGACCGGGGATGGCTGAGACGATCCGCCTGGGCCGATCCCCGCGTGGCGGCGATGGTCGATGACGTTCAGCGCGGCGATGCGGGGCGCGTCAGGCAGGCGCTTGCCGCCGGCGTGAGTGCGTATGCTTCGGGAACACAGGGATTCAGGCCGATCCAATTCGTGTTCGTCGCCAAGGATGCCGAAGTGCTGAAGGTGCTTCTGGCAGCGGGGGCGGATGCCATGGCCCGGCTGGAGAACGGCAACACGCCGCTGCACTTCGCGGTGCGCATGCCCAACGAATAAGGTTAGATCGTGGCTCGCTTCGCGAGCACGATCTAACCTTATTCGTTAGCCCACATGGCCATGACACTCCCCCGGTTGCGACGCGGCTCTCTTGCTCATGAACTGCCAAATGCTGTGATCGAAGTAGGCTCGATCAACTGAAAGGATGTCGGCCGCTGCGTTTATGATGGTTTGAGCATCGAGATAGCCATAGGGCGCCAGACCAGCCAACCCGAGGAAGTTAAGGAGATGCCGGTCAATAGCGGTGGTGGATACGCCAACCAGGATTTTGAAATAGTCGATAGTCTTGGGACCGACTCCTTTGATGGAGCCCAGTTTCAGCAAGTTTGCCTCTTTTGCCAACCACGCTCGTAGGTCTGCTTCGACTTCTATTCCTTCAGCCGCGAACAGTTCAATAACTGTGGGACATGGCTGCAAGCTTGCTCGATCTCGGGGCGGATGCGTCGTTCGCGAATCGGACTGGCTTGCGAGCAGTGGATAGGTTCTGCAAGACAGCCAGCCAAGTCCCTGCCGATGCGGAAAACAGACGCGGAATCCTTCGGTTGGTCAACGCCTTCCAGCGTCGTGGCGTGGCCATACCCTGCGAGGCGACGATTCAGAAGTTCCGGTAGGCGGACTCAGAACCTCCGCTGCCCATCGGGCCCTAGATCGATCGGCTCGTAGCCGAACAGCGCGTTGAGGTGGTGCAGGAAGGCGTGATGGCCTTCCCTGTGCCAGGTGTCGGTCACCGCATCGTTTACCTGGCGATAGAAGTCGAGGATCTGGGGCAGAGTCCGCACGGGTTCCTCGCCGCCAAGCCTGCGCGCATGCTCGTCCAAGAGGCGCAGCCATGACTCGCTCGTGCCCATGATGAAGTACGGCCAGGCGCGCTGCAAAGGGGCTGACCACCGCGGGTCGCTGGTAGCCTCGGCGAGGCCTTCCTGCTCGGCTGGAAACACCTCGCATTCGACGCGGTCCAGCACTCCCGCCTGGCGCAATTCGATGACGAGCGGATCGGCCTTGATGTCTCGGCACATCCGGGCATTTGCCGCCGCACCGGCCTGGGTCAGCAGGCTCGGCGAGTGGCCCGTGGCATCCCTGGCGGCGCGGCGATGGAAGCGCCATAGCGCGATGGACGGGCGCTCCTGATCGAGCAAGGGGGCGGCGACCCGGTGGGCGAGTAGCGCGTCCACATGCCATTGCGGTGGATCGCTGCGGTTCCACTGGATGTAGAAGCGGATCCTTTGCCAGCGAGGGGGCTCCGGCTCGGCGCGCGGCTCGGGGGGTGTGTGCATCGTTCCGCAGGCCTGCAGCAGCATGGCGGCGGCGAAGATGCTTATCCCGTGGCGCCAGGAAATCCGGAGCGGCCTTGGGGAGGCGGGGACGCTTGTCATGTTGATCCTGCGGTTTGCGCGTTGGTCAGTTCCGCCGCGCCTGGGGTGAGGCGGGTGTCCCAGTAGGGATTGGCACCGATGTGCGCGGCCAGGAAGTCCACCAGGGCGCGCACCCGCTGCGGTACCAGCCGGGCGCCCGGGAATACGGCGTAAAGGCTGAGGTCCAGTGTCGGGTATTCGCGCAGGATCACTTCGAGCCGTCCCGCCTCGACCTCCGGCAAAGCCGCATAGGTGGGCAGATGGGTGATGCACAGGCCGCGCAACGCAGCGTCCATCAGGGCCTCGACGTTGTTGGCCTGGACGCGACCATTGATGGCGAACCAGCGCACCTGTCCGTCCACCTGCAGCGGCCAGCTTGAACGCAGCGAGGGCAGATAGCCGAAGCACTCGTGGGCAGCGAGCTCGGTCGGATGCTGGGGGCGGCCGTAGCGCGCGAGGTACTCCGGGGACGCGACCACCACCGAGCGGCACACCGCGATCGGGCGAACGACGTCCGTGGCGTCGGGCTGCCCGCTGATCCGCAGGGCGAGATCGATTCCCTCCTCGATGAGGTTGACGCGGCGTTCGCTGAAATCCAGTTCCAGCGTGACGCCCGGGTTCTGCGCGATGAAATCGGCGATCAGCGGCATGAGGTGGCGCACGCCCAAGCTCAGGCTGGCGCTGATGCGCATGTGGCCGTGCAGTTCGGCACGCTCCTGCGCAAGGTCGCTTTCGACCCCTTCGACCAGGTCGAGGATCTCGCGGCATTTGTCGAGATAGGCGTTGCCGGCGGGAGTGAGGCTCAAGCGCCGGGTGCTGCGCGAGATGAGCTTGACGCCGAGGTGGGACTCCAGCGCCGTAATCTGGCGCGTGACGACGGAACGTGCGACGTCCATCTGGGAGGCAACACCGGAGAAGCTGCCCGCTTCGGCAACGCGTACGAACAGCGACATGGCCTGGAGGCGGTCCATTGTTGCATCCAAAGCAACAAACATGTGCTTATTGTGATCTATTTCACGCTCGCCTGTTGCCTTACAGTAGTTTCGTGCTCTGCGGTGTTCCTGCCGCCGCACGTTCCAAAGACAAGACTGACGGAATATGTGCATGGACAGGCGGACCTTTTTGGGGCCCGCCGTTGCCCACACCGAACATGGGCTCCCTACAGGAGGATCGTATGCTGCCCGGTAAGCGAATTCTCGTCGTCGATGACGAAGTCCTCTTCGCGGAGAATCTCCGCGACTACTTCTCCCGCAGGCGCGCCCAGGTCATGCTTGTCGATAGCGGCGAGGCCGCTTTCGATGCCGCGGGCTCCTTCTGCCCCCATGCCGTCATCATCGCGGACCGTCTGCCGGAAATGGGTGGCGTCGAGACTTGCGAGGCGCTCAGGATGTGCCTGCCGCCCTTCCAGTGCATTCTGGTGACAGATCGTGGGGAAACACTGCCGGCCAACGCGTGGGGCGCGGAGGTGGATTGCGTCCTGGAGAAGCCCTTCTCGTTGGCGGATCTCGAACGCCTGCTCAACGCCGGCTTTGCGGCCACGGCCAACGCCGGATCGCGCTACGGTTCCGTGTCCGGATCGGGTCAACCCGATCTGCGCTTCGATCGGCGCCAGCGGCACCGCCGGCCGGTCGGCGATCGCATCTCGCCTGGTGCTGCTGCCTGACTCCGGCTGCGGAGCGAGCCCTCAGGGCGCTGCAGACACGATGAGTTGTCGGGTGTCGGTCCGGCCCGCGTCGTCCACCGCGCGCAATGCATAGCGCCCCGGGCCGGGCGGCGCCCAGGACAGGGTGCGACCCCGACTTGCCTTGCCGATATAGTGGTCGTCGGCGAACCAGAAAATCTGAGTGGCATCGGCCCCGACACTGGCGTGCAGGGAGATGGCATGCTGCTCGGGCCGGCCGATGCGAAGCGCGTAGCTGACGCCGCGCAGCGGCGAGGTGATCTTCGGTGAAATGCCGTCGGCGGGCGCTTCGACGGTGGTGCAGCCCGGGGTGAGCGGCGGCGGGGTGCGCCGCGGCAGGCCGGCCTGGCGAAAGACTTGCAGCATGTCCGAGGACCAGAACTCGAACACCTCGGTGCGGGTGCGTCCCGGCCGGTAGGGCGGGCAGGCGGCGAGCCCGCTGTCCAGGTCTATGGTCACCGCGCGGTGCAGGCTGCTGACGCGGATCGGCGACTTGCCGGGGATGAACCAGGTCGAGGCGTGCTGCGGACACTGACTATTGGGCAGATCGCCCGAGGCGGCACAGACTTCGATCCGCGCCAGGTTCGGCGGCTGGCGCCATGCGGGCGCATGGAGGCCGGGCAGGGCGGCGGCGATGGAATCCACCAGTTCGAAGAACAGCGGCGCAGCGGCCTGGATGCCGACTAGCGCCGGATTCGGACTGTTGTCGAAGTTGCCCAGCCAGACCACCAGCACGTAGGGGCCGAAGCTGCCGGCGGTCCAGGCGTCGCGGAAGCCGTGGGAAGTGCCGGTCTTCCAGTGCACGGAGAGCCTGGCGGCATCGAGGTTCGCCAGCGCAATATCCGGGCGCGGGTTCTGGCGCAGCATGTCGAGGGTGACGAAGGCCGCCTCCTCGCTCAGCAGGCGTATGCCTTTGTCTTCGAGATCGGAGGGCCGGCTGCGCAATTCCCGTAGCACGCCGCGGTTGGCGAGCAGGGCGTAGAGCTTCGCCAGTTCCTCCATCGTCGCTTCCGCGCCGCCCAGCACCAGCGCCAGGCCGTAGTGGGATTCGGCCGCGAGGCGGGAGATGCCGGCGGCGCGCAGGAAGTCGTAAAGGCTGGGGTTGCCCAGCCGCGCCGCCAGGGCAATCGCCGGGACGTTGCGGCTGCGGTTGAGCGCCTCGGTGGCGGTGAGGGGACCGCTGAAGCGGCCGTCGAAGTTCTCCGGGCTGTAGGCGCCGAAGGATTGGGGCGCGTCCTTGAGCACGGTGAGGGGATGCAGCAGGCCCTGTTCGAGGGCCAGGGCGTAGATGAAGGGTTTGAGCGCCGACCCCGGCGAGCGCTTGGCCTGCAGCGCGCTCACCTGGCCGGCGATGGAAGTGTCGAAGAAATCCGCCGAGCCCACCGCGGCCTTGATACCCATGTCCCGCGTATCGACCAGCAGCGCGGCCGCGTTGCGGATGCCGAGGCGTTGCTGGCGCTTGACGTAGGCGCGCAGGTGGCGTTCGACGAGGCGTTGCAGGCCGAGGTCCAGGGTGGTGTCGATCTGGGTGGCGCCGTCGTTTGCCGCCAGCAGCGCATCGACGAAGTGGGGGGCGTGAAAGGGCAGGGCGCGGCTGCTGCGCGATACGGACGGCATGAGCAAGCCGGCCTGCTCGGCAGTCGTGCCGTGGCGCTGCGCCCAGGTCTGAGCCAGCAGGCCGAAGGCTCTCTTCAGTTCGGCGTTCGATGCCGATGGCTTGCGCCGCGACGGGTTCTGGGGAATCACCGCCAGGGCGATGGCCTCCGTCGCCGACAGCGCGTCGGCCCGTTTGCCGAAGTGGATCAGGCTTGCCGCTCCCACGCCTTCGATATTGCCGCCGTAGGGCGCGAGGTTGAGATAGGCCTCCAGGATCTCGGCCTTGGTGAAAGTCAGTTCCAACAGGACGGCTCTGAGGATCTGTTCGAGCTTGCCGGCCGGTGTGCGGGTGTCGAGGCGGTGGAGGCGCCGCGCGAGCTGCATGGTGAGCGTCGAGCCGCCCACCCGCCGCCCGCCACGCAGGTAGGTGTCGAAGGCGGCGCGGCCAAGCGCCAGGGGATCGACGCCGGGATGCCAGTGGAAACGGCGATCCTCGTACAGCAGCACCGCTTCGACGAGCAGCGGCGAAATCCTCTCGATCGGTGTCCACAGCCGGTACTGCTCATCGGCGGCCAGCGTCAGGCGCAGCAGGCGTTTGTCGGCGCCATAGACAGCGACCGACGAAGGGAACCGTTGAGCGAGCGGCTCGTGGGGCAGCACCCGCGGCAGCAGTGGAAAGGCGAACGCAAGGGACAGAGGAATGGCCAGAAACAGCCGGCGCCGCAGGCGGCGTTGGTAGGGTGCGCCATGCGCACCGCTCGGCGGAACGGAAACCACCGAACGCCCTACGCCAGGAACTCGTCCCCCTGCACCATCAGGGTTCCCGAGCGCCCTGGCACCTCGCCGCGCTGCATTTCGTGGTGGGGCAGGATGTCCAGCAGCAGCACCTCGTAGATGCCGCGGGTGGCGGTCAGGGTGTAGCCCTGCTCGCGCCAGCCCGCCAGCAAACGCTCGAACACCGGTGCCAGCTTCATCCCTTCCATCTCCGCGTGCAGCGTATAGACGTGGCCGTAGGGGGTGCATTCCTCTGTCATCGCGAGGAGGTGTTCGTGCACCTTGTCCGGAGTAATGCCGTCCAGCCCGATCAGTTCGTCCAGGGTGGGCAGGGTGGTGGGCAGTTGCGGGCAGCGGATGATCTCGGCATGCTGCACCGGCATGAAGGGGTGGCGGCCGCGGGTATCGGCGCAGTACTCGAAGCCCAGGCGCTGGGTCAGCCGCAGGGCGTGGGCGTTCATCTGCCAGCCGGCGGCGCCGTGGGTCAGCGGGGCCTCGCCGAAGATCTCGTGGAAGCGCTCGCAGGCCTTCTCCATCTCGGCCCTGGTCCAGTCGACGCCGGCGTGCTCGACGCCGTCCTGCCACTTGACATGGTCCCAGGTGTGGATGCCCACCTCGAACCCGGCGTCGCGCACCGCCCGCAGCGTGTCGGCGCAGCGCCGCCCGATGTCGGGCCCCGGCAGCAGCGTGCCGTAGAGCAGTGTGCGCAGGCCGTAGTGCTCGACCACCGAAGTGCGCGACACCTTCTTCATGAAGCCGGGACGGAACACCCGCTTGAGCGCTCGGCCGGTGTGGTCGGGTCCCAGGGAAAACAGGAAGGTCGCCTGGGCCTCGTTCTGTTTCAGGATCTCCACCAGGCGCGGCACCCCCTCCCGTGTGCCGCGGAAGGTGTCCACGTCCACCTTGAGGGCGAGGCGCTTCACGCTTCGCCCGCCGCCAGGCGCCTGAGCGCCTCGCCGGTGATGCGGGTGATGCGCCAGTCGGGCAGCACCTTGGCGCCGAGCTTCCCGTAGAACTGCTGGGCGCCGGTGTTCCAGTCCAGCACGGCCCATTCGAAGCGGCCGCAGTCCCGCTCCACCGCGATGCGGGCGATGTGTTCCAGTAGCGCGCGGCCGACGCCGGCGCCGCGCGCGGCGGGCTGGACGTAGATGTCCTCGAGGTAGAGGCCGGGTTTGCCGAGGAAGGTGGAGAAGTTGCGGAAGTAGAGCGCAAAGGCCACCGGCGCAGCCGCCTCGTCACCGGCCGGCCACACCAGCAGCGCCTCGGCCCCCGGCAGCGGGCCGAACAATGCGGTGTGCATGCGCTGCGGAGTGTTCTCGCAGAGGTGCGTCAGGTGCTCGAACTCGGCCAGCTCGTGGATCAGGGCGAGGAGCCGGGAGACGTCCTGCTCCCGCACCGGGCGGATTTCAAACCCTTGCATCGAGCCGCGCCTAGTCCACCAGGCTGCGCGCTTCGGCGACATGCCCGCGGTAGGCCTCGAAGATGTGGCGCAGCGCTTCCTGCATGCTGACTTTCGGCGCCCAGCCGAGGTCGCGCATGGTGTTGTCGATCTTCGGCACGCGGTTCTGCACGTCCTGGTAACCCTTGCCGTAGTAGTCGCCCGAGGTGGTCTCGACGAGCGGCACCTGTGCCGCCGTGTCGCGGTACTCGGGATATTCTTTCGCCATCGCGAGCATCATGGTGGCGAGCTCGCGCACCGAGTAGTTGTTGCGCGGGTTGCCGATGTTGTAGATGTTGCCGCTGGCCACGCCACCCGGGTTGGCGATGATCTGCATCAGCGCCGCGATGCCGTCGTCGATGTAGGTGAAGGCGCGCTTCTGGCCGCCGCCGTCCACCAGCTTGATCGGCTCGCCGCGGACGATGTGGCCGAGGAACTGGGTGATCACACGCGAGCTGCCTTCCTTGGGCGTGTTGATCGAGTCCAGCCCGGCGCCTATCCAGTTGAAGGGCCGGAACAGTGTGTAGTCCAGGCCCTCCTGCTGGCCGTAGCCGGCGATCACCCGGTCCATCAACTGCTTGGCGCAGGCGTAGATCCAGCGCGGCTTGTTGATCGGCCCATACACCAGGTGCGAAGCCTCCGGGTCGAACTCGGCGTCGCCGCACATGCCATAGACCTCGGAGGTGGACGGGAAGATCACCCGTTTGCCATAGCGCACGCAGTCGCGGACGATCGGCAGATTGGCCTCGAAGTCCAGCTCGAACACCCGCAGCGGCTCGCGCACGTAGGTGGCCGGGGTGGCGATCGCGACCAGCGGCAGCACCGTGTCGCACTTCTTGACATGGTAGGCGATCCACTCCTTGTTGATGGTGATGTCGCCCTCGAAGAAGTGGAAGCGCGGCTGGTCCAGCAGATCGGCGACGCGCTCGGTCTGCATGTCCATGCCATAGACCTCCCAGTCGGTGCTGGCGAGGATGCGCTGGGACAGGTGATGGCCGATGAAACCGTTGACGCCGAGTATGAGGACTCTTTTCATGGGATTCAGGATTCAGGATCTAGGATTCAGGATTCAGCGGCAAACCCGCGCCGACTACGGCGTCATCGGGCGATAGAGGCTTGCCGTTCAGTTCGGCCTGGAGGATGCGCAGCAGTTGGCCGTCGCCGCACTGGGCGAGGATCCGGCCTTCGTAGGCGAAGAGGGTCGGTGCGCTGTGCGGGCCTTGTTCGCCCATCGGGCTCAGGCTGCGCAGGATGCGCAGGTGGCCCCAGGCGTGGTCGCTGAAGGCGCCGGGGTAGGGCGGGGCCACGCCGCGGACCAGGTCGTGGATCTCACTGGCGGGCTGGTTCCAGGCTATGCGGCCGTCCTCGGACTTGCGGCCGCCGAAGTACGAGCCTTGGGCGAGATCCTGTTCCCGGGCTTGCGCCGTGCCGGCGATCAGCCAGGGCAGCGCGCGGTCGAGGACGATCTCCGCCACCACCGTGACCTTGTTGAAAACATCGAGGGCGGTATCGTCGGGAAGGATGGGCACCGCCATCTGGTCGACAATCCGTCCGGCATCGGGCTTGGCGACCATCTCGTGCAGCGTGGCGCCGGTCTCGCGCTCGCCGCGGATCACCGCCCAGTTCACCGGCACGCGCCCGCGGTACTCCGGCAGCAGCGAGCCGTGCAGGTTGTAGGCACCGCGACCGGCGCAGGCGAGCAGTTCCGGTTTGAGCATCTGCCGATAGTAGAAGGAGAACAGGAATTCGGGTTGCAGCGCCGCGACGCGGGCCACGACTTCAGAATCGTTCGCGTCCTCGGGCGTGATCGCCGGGATGTCGTGGCGCGCCGCCAGTTCCGCCACGCTGTCGAACCAGATGGTTTCCTGCGGGTTGTCGCGGTGGGTCAGCACCAGCGGCACCTCGACGCCATGGGCCAGCAGCACCGACAGGCAGCGCACGCCGACGTTGTGGTAGGCGAAGACGACCGCGCGGATCATGGGGAGGATCGAGGACCGAGGGATGAGGATTGAGGATCGAGGATCGATGGTTCAGTTGAAACCGCGAGGGCGTCCTGGCTCGTACGCTCTGGCAGCGATGGCATCGTGCTCTGCTCCAGGATTGCCTGGATCAGGTAGCGCGGCCGGTGGCGGACCTGCTGGTAAATGCGGCCGACATACTCGCCGAGCAGGCCGACGGCGAACAGCAGGATGCCGAGCAGGAAGAAGGCGATGCCGAAAAGGGTGAACAGACCCTCAGCCTCGGGACCGACGACGATACGGCGGATCGTCAGCAAAACCACCAGGGCGGCCGACAGCAGCGACAGGACGATTCCGGCCATCGACACCATCTGCAGAGGAACGACGGAGAAACCGGTGGTGAGGTCGAAGTTGAGGCGGACCAGGCTGTAGAGCGAGTACTTGGATTCGCCCGCGGCGCGCTCCTCGTGGGCCACCTCGATCTCGGTCGGCCGCTGGGCAAAGGTGTAGCCCAGCGCGGGGACGTAGGTGTTAACCTCGCGACAACTGTTGATTGCCTCCACCACGTTGCGGCCGTAGGCACGCATCATGCAGCCCTGGTCGGTGATGCGGATGCGGGTGAGGCGGTCGCGCAGACGGTTCATGGCGCGGGAGGCGACGCGCCGCCAGGCCGAGTCCTGGCGCAACCGGCGGATGGTACCGACGTAGTCGTGGCCCTCGCGCGCCTTGGCCAGCAGCCTGCCGATCTCCTCCGGCGGGTTCTGCAGGTCGGCGTCCAGCGTCACCACGATGTCGCCGCGGCAGTATTCGAAGCCAGCGAGTATCGCCATGTGCTGGCCGAAGTTGGAGCTGAACAGCACCGCCCGCGTCACGTCCGGCCGGCGCTGAAACTGCTCCCGCAGCAGGGCCGCGGAGCGGTCGCGGCTGCCGTCGTTCACAAAGACGATCTCGTAGCTCGTGCCCAGCGCGTCCAGCGCCGGATAGAGCCGCGCGAAGAGCAGCGGCAGGCCGGCTTCCTCGTTGTACACGGGGATGACGACGGAAAGTTCGGGCCTGCTCACTTGCGCTTCTCCCGCAGGATGGCCGCGACAGCTTCCACCACCCGGTCCACATCGCCGTCGGCCATGGTGGGAAACAGCGGTAGCGTCACGATCTCGCGGCCGATGCGTTCGGCATGGGGAAACTGCCCCTCGCGGAAGCCCATGCGGCGGTAGGCGCTGAACAGATGTAGCGCCGGATAATGCACGCCGACGCCGATGCCGCGGGCGGCCATCGCCGCGGATGAAGTCGCCGCGGCTGAAATCGCGAGTTCATCGAGGGGCAGCGTGATCTGGAACATGTGCCAGTTGCCGTTCTCGAAGTCGCGCGGGGGCAGGCCGCAGCGCGGCTCGAAAGTCAGTGTCTGGAAGGCGGCGAAGTAGCGCCGGGCGAGTGCGCGGCGGCGTTCGGTCCAGTCGCCGAGGTGGGGCAACTGTCCGAGGCCGATGCGGGCGGCGATGTCGGTGAGGTTGAACTTGCCGCCGAACACGTCCACGTCCATGCCGCCGTCAGCATCGCGCGCCACGCCCTGGAGCCGCAGCCGCTCGCACAGCGGTGCGTCGGCGGGGTCGGGAAGCACCAGGCAGCCGCCTTCGCCGGTGGTCATGTTCTTGTTGGGGTGGAAGCTGATCGAGACCAGGTCGCCGAAGCTGCCGATGCGCCGGCCCCCCCAGCTCGCGCCCATCGACTGCGCGGCGTCCTCGACTACGCGCAGGCGGTGGCGTCGGGCGATGTCGTAGAGGCGGTCGCGGTCCACCGGCAGGCCGGCGAGGTCCACCGGCATCAGGGCGCGGGTGCGGGGCGTGATCGCCGCCTCCAGCGCGGCGAGGTCGATGTTGCGGGTTGCCGGATCGACGTCCGCCAGCACCGGCACCGCGCCGGCGCGGACGATGACGTTGGCGGTGGCGACCCAGGTGAGCGGCGCGGTGATCACTTCGTCGCCGGCTTGCACGCCGGCGAGCGCCAGCCCCACCTCCAGCGTCGCAGTGCCCGAGTTCATCGCCCGCACCGTGCGTCCGCCGAAGTAGTCCGACAGCGCAGCCTCGAAGGCCTTCACCTGGGGACCGCTGGTGATCCAGCCGCTGCGCAGCACCTCGGCCACGCCGGCGACGGTGTCCTCGTCGATGCTCGGGCGGGTGAAGGGAAGCAAGTCGTGCGTCATGATCGCGCCACCACGTAGACCCCCAGCACGATGATGCCTATGCCCAGCATGCGCATTGGCGTCACCGCCTCGCCGAGCCAGAAATAGGCGACCACCGCATTCGCCACATAGCCGATGGACAGCATGGGATAGGCGATGCTCACCGGCACGCGCGAAAGAGCCATGATCCACACCACCAGGCTGATGACGTAGCAGGCCATGCCGCCGAGTATGTGCGGCTCGAACGCCAGCTTCATGCCCACCGGCAGCACGTTGTTGGCGTGGAATTCGAAGTGGCCGACGGCGTTGGTGCCAGCCTTGAGGAGCAACTGGGCGGCGGCGTTGAGCAGCACGCCGGTGAGGATCAGGGCGAAGGACAGGGTGCTCATGGTGCGGCGGATTTTCTCACGATGACGCGCCTAGTATCCTGCGCCACGATCTGCATCGGCAGCCCGGCCTCGACAAGCTGGCGGTAGCCGTCGGGCGTCGCGACGGCAAAGGCGTCGGCATCGGCGCGCCAGCGTGTCGCGAATTCGGTCAGCGCGGGAATGCCGAGGTGGGGTTCCTGCTTCAGGCCGAAGCCCATCTCGTCGCTGTAATCCACCAGCGTCACGGTGCGTCCCAGGTAGAAGGTCAGCGTCTGGTCGTACATGCGCACGGCGTAGAACGGAACCTGTGGCGCCAGCAACGGCCGGATCTGCTGCGCGATGTGCCAGGCGGAATTGGAGCGGGACAGGGTTTCGTGGCCCAGCATCGCGATGGTGAAAGCGATCAGGCTGCCGGTCGCCAGCGCCAGCAGCGCCGGAAGCGCCCGGCGCCTCAGGGCGATTGCCGCCGCGGCGGCGGCGAGCCAGACCGCACCGGCGGCCAGCAGATAATCCCGATAGGCCATCATCATGGCGAGCGGCGTCTGCTCGTTGGCGTGCTCGACGATGCGTGGAGCGAACGCCAACAGCAGGGCGGCGAGCAGCAGTACCGGTAGCAGGTGGTAAAGCAAGGCGCGCGACCCCAGCCGCGTGGCGTAGCGCCCCGCCAGCAGGGCGAAGGCCGGCAGTATGGGCAGGATGTAAGACGGCAGCTTTGAGCCGGAGAGGCTGAAGAATCCCAGGGTGAACAGCGACCAGATCGCGAGGACGCGCAGCGCCCGGCGCTGCCTTTCCTCGGCCTCGCGCCATTGGGCGAACGCGCCGTGGACCGCCAGTCCGGACCAGGGCAGCGCAGCCACCAGCAGCACCGGAACGAAGTACCACCAAGGCTCCACCCGCCCATGGGTCGTGGTCAGGAAGCGCTGAAAGTGCTCGTGCACGAAGAAGAAGTGGAGGAACTCGGGGTTGCGCAGCGACACCAGGACCACCCAGGGCGCGGCGATGGCGAGGAAAATGGCGAGGCCGTGAACCGGATGCAGGCGCCGCCACGGCTGCCAGTCGCGATTCGCCAGGCTGTAGAGCAGAAGAGTCGCCGCCGGCAGCACCAGCGACACCAGGCCCTTGGACAGTGCCGCCAGGGCCGCCGCGGCCCAGGCGGCGAGCATCCAGTTGCGCTCGGAAGCACTGTCCCTCTGGGCGTGCTGCGCCAGCAGGAAGGCGAACAGGGCGAGTTCGAGGAAGAAACTCAGGCCCATGTCCAGGGCGTTGAAGTGACCCATCGCCAGCCAGAAGAAGCTGCTGCCGAGGATCGCCGCGGCCATGATTCCTGCATCGTGGCCGAAGAGTCGGCGGCCGGTATAGAAGGCGAGCAGCACGCCGAGGAAGCCGGTCAGCGCCGGCCACAGGCGGGCGGTCCATTCGTTCTCGCCGAAGGCCCTGTAGGCGACGGCGGTGGCCCAGTATTGCAGCGGGGGTTTCTCGAAGTACTTGATGCCGTTGAGCCGCGGCGTGACCCAGTCGCCGCTCGTCGCCATCTCGCGGGCGATTTCGGCGTAGCGCCCCTCGTCGGGTTTGACCAGCTTGCGGTGGTCGAGGCTGGCGAACCAGACCACCGTGAATAGCGCGAGCAGGACGAACAGCCAGCGGCCCCCCGGAAAACGAGCTTGCGGCGAGGGACTCAATCGATCAGCAGCGCGGCCGCGACGCGGCGCCCTTCGCCCATCAGGATGTTGTAGGTGCGGCAGGCCGCCTGGAGGTCCATCACCTCGAAGCCGATGCGCGCTTCGATCAGCGGCCGCAGCAGCGCGGGCTGGGGAAAGCGCTGGCGCGCACCGGTGCCGAGCAGCAGCAGTTCCGGACGGAAGTCGAGCAGGCGCCGGAAATCCTCCATCACCAGGGCGTCGAAGCCTCCCGCCGTCCAGTCTGCAAGCTGGTCCGGCAGCAGGACGAGGCTGGTCTGGTAGCGCTGGCGGTTGATCTCGACGTAGCCGGGGCCGTAGGCGGTGACGAGATTCTGGCCGCTGGCCGCCTGCAGATGCAGTTTCATGAAAATCAGATAGGGCTTTGATTGCCGGCGATTTTTGGCTCGGGTAGGATTATAGCTTTTTCGCGGCAGCTTCCCGGCAGGGTCGGGGCTGCGCCGGGAACCGGCATGAGAGACTTTGCGCGCATCAAGCGCCTTCCCCCCTACGTCTTCAACATCACCGGCGAGTTGAAATCCGCGGCGCGCCGGCGCGGCGAGGACATCATCGACATGAGCATGGGCAACCCGGACGGGGAGACGCCGCGCCACATCGTTGACAAGCTGGTGGAGGCGGCTCAGCGCGAGAACACCCACGGCTATTCTCTTTCCAAGGGCATTCCGCGGCTGCGCAAGGCGATCTGCGACTGGTACCGGCGGCGCTTCGATGTCGAGCTCGATCCCGAAACCGAGGCCATCGTCACCATCGGCTCCAAGGAAGGCATCGCCCACCTGGCGCTGGCGACCCTGGACCGGGGCGACATCGTGCTGGTGCCCAATCCGAGCTATCCGATCCATATCTACGGGCCGGTGATCGCCGGCGCCGACATCCGCCACGTGCGCATGACGCCGGGTGTGGACTTCATCGCCGAACTGACGCGGGCGGTGCAAGAGTCTTTCCCCAAGCCCAAGATGCTGATCATGAACTTCCCGAGCAATCCGACGACGCAATGCGTCGAACTGGATTTCTTCGCGAGGATCGTCAACATCGCCCGCGCCCACGACATCATCGTGGTGCACGACCTGGCCTATGCCGACATCGTGTTCGACGGCTGGCGCGCGCCCTCCATTCTGGAGGTGCCGGGGGCGAAGGACGTGGCGGTGGAGTTCTTCACCCTGTCCAAGAGCTACAACATGGCCGGCTGGCGCATCGGCTTCATGGTCGGCAACGCCGAGATCGTGCATGCTCTGGCGCGCATCAAGAGCTACCACGACTACGGCACCTTCACGCCTATCCAGGTGGCGTCGATCGTGGCGCTGGAAGGCCCCCAGGATTGCGTGCATGAAATCGCGCTGAACTACCAGAAGCGGCGCGACGTGCTGGCCAAGGGACTGCACGAGGCGGGCTGGATGGTCGAGGTGCCCAAGGCGACCATGTACATCTGGGCGCAGATCCCCGAAGCCTACCGCGCGCTGGGCTCGCTGGAATTCTCCAAGAAGCTGCTGGCAGACGCCAAGGTGGCGGTATCGCCCGGCGTTGGTTTCGGCGAGTTCGGCGACGACCACGTGCGCTTCGCCCTCATCGAGAACGAAAGCCGAATTCGCCAGGCGGTGCGGGGGATCAAGGACATGTTGCGCAAGGACGCCGCTCTGTGAAGCCTGACTTTGCCGCAACGCTCAAACCGGAACCCACCATGCAACCCGTATTGAAATCCGCCAAGCTGGGCAACGTCTGCTACGACATCCGCGGCCCGGTGCTGGCCCGCGCGCGGCAGATGGAAGACGATGGCCAGCGCATCATCAAGCTCAATATCGGCAACCCGGCGCCCTTCGGCTTCCTCGCGCCGGAGGAACTGGTGCAGGACGTGATCCGCAACCTGCCCGATGCCTCGGGCTACTGCGACTCCAAGGGCCTGTTCGCCGCGCGCAAGGCGGTGATGCACTACACCCAGCAGAAGCGCATCAACGGCGTGCGCATCGAGGACATCTACATCGGCAACGGCGTCTCGGAGCTGATCGTGATGACGATGCAGGCGCTGCTCAACAACGGCGACGAGGTGCTGATCCCGGCGCCCGACTATCCGCTGTGGACCGCGGGGGTGAGCCTGTCCGGCGGCGTGCCGCGCCACTACGTCTGCGACGAAGGATCCGGCTGGCTGCCCGACCTGGACGACATCCGCGGCAAGATCACGCCCAACACCCGCGCCATCGTCGTCATCAATCCCAACAACCCGACGGGCGCGCTTTATCCGCCGGAGCTGCTGCGCCAGATCATGGAGATCGCGCGCCAGCACCAGTTGATCGTCTATGCCGACGAGATCTACGACAAGGTCCTCTACGACGGTGCCAGCCACACCTCGATCGCCTCGCTGGCGGAGGACGTGCTGTGTCTCACCTTCAACGGCCTGTCGAAGAACTACCGCGCCTGCGGCTACCGCGCCGGCTGGGTGGTGGTCTCCGGCGAGAAGAGCCACGCGCAGGATTACATAGAAGGGCTCACCATCCTTGCGTCCATGCGGCTGTGCGCCAACGTACCGGCCCAGCACGCGATCCAGACCGCGCTGGGCGGCTACCAGAGCATCGACGACCTGGTGCTGCCCACGGGGCGGCTGGGCAAGCAGCGGGATCTGGCGTGGGAACTCGTTACCGCGATCCCGGGAGTCAGTTGCGTGAAACCGCAGGCGGCGATGTACCTTTTCCCGCGGCTCGATCCCAAGCTCTATCCGATCGCCGACGACCAGCAGTTCGTGCTCGACCTGCTGTTGGAGGAGAAGGTGCTGCTGGTACAGGGCAGCGGCTTCAACTGGCCGCAGCCGGACCACTTGCGCATCGTGTTCCTGCCGCACGAGGACGACCTCAAGGAGGCCATCGGCCGCTTCGCGCGCTTCCTGGAACGTTACCGCAAGCGGCACGCAGGGTAGGGTGCGCACCGATCCCCACACGGTGCGCATGGCGCACCCTACGGCACATTGAACTCACATTCGACAGACATGAAACCCATCAACGTAGGTCTGCTGGGCATAGGCACCGTAGGCGGCGGCACTTTCACCGTGCTGACGCGCAATCAGGACGAGATCGCGCGCCGCGCCGGGCGGCCGATACGCATCACCGTCGTCGCGGACAAGGACGTGGAGCGGGCGCGGCAGCTGACTCGCGGCCAGGCACGCGTCGTGAGCGACGCCTTCGCCGTGGTAGCCGACCCGGAGATCGACATCGTCATCGAGCTGATCGGCGGCTGCGGCGTGGCCCGCGAGCTGGTGATGAAGGCGATCGACAACGGCAAGCACGTGGTCACCGCCAACAAGGCGCTGCTGGCGCTGCACGGCAACGAGATCTTCGCCGCCGCCCAGAAGAAGGGCGTGATGGTGGCCTTCGAGGCGGCGGTGGCGGGGGGCATTCCCATCATCAAGGCGCTGCGGGAGGGGCTCACCGCCAACCGCATCGAGTGGATCGCCGGCATCATCAACGGCACCACCAACTTCATCCTGTCGGAGATGCGCGAGAAGGGCCTGGCCTTCGATACCGTGCTCAAGGAGGCGCAGCGCCTGGGCTACGCCGAGGCCGATCCCACCTTCGACATCGAGGGCATCGACGCCGCCCACAAAATCACCATCATGAGCGCCATCGCCTTCGGCATCCCGATGCAGTTCGACCGGTGCTATACCGAAGGCATCTCGAAGCTGACCAGGGAAGACATCGCCTACGCCGAGGAAATGGGCTACCGCATCAAGCTGCTCGGCATCACGCGGCGCACGCCTCGCGGCATCGAGCTGCGCGTGCACCCGACGCTGATCCCGGCGAAGCGCCTGATCGCCAACGTCGAGGGCGTGATGAACGCAGTGCTGGTGAAGGGCGACGCCGTGGGCGCCACGTTGTATTACGGCCGTGGCGCCGGCGCGGAGCCCACCGGCAGCGCCGTGGTGGCGGACTTGGTTAACGTCACCCGCATGCACACCGCCGACCCGGAGCACCGCGTGCCCCACCTCGCCTTCCAGCCGGACCAGATCACCGATCTGCCGATACTGACTATCGACGAGGTCGAGACCAGCTACTACCTGCGGCTGCGTGCTTTCGACCGGCGCGGCGTGCTGGCGGACATCACCCGCATCCTGGCCGACGGCGGCATCTCCATCGACGCCATGGTGCAGAAGGAGCCCGCGGCGGGCGAGGACCAGGTGGACATCATCATGCTCACCCACCTGTGCATCGAGAAGAACGTCAATGCGGCGCTGGCGCGCATCGAGAACCTGCCGACCATCTCCGGCAAGGTCACCCGCATCCGGCTCGAAGAGCTGGACGGCCGCTGAGCCGTCACGGGGAACGCCCATGCGCTACATCAGCACCCGCGGCGGCATGCCGCCGGCGACTTTCAGCGACATCCTGCTCGGCGGCCTCGCCCCCGACGGCGGACTGACCCTGCCCGAGGCCTATCCCCGCATAGCCGCGGTGGAACTGGCGCGCTGGCGTGGAATGAGCTATGCGGAACTGGCCTTCGCCATCCTCTCCCGCTTCGCCGACGACATCCCGGCGGGGGACCTCAAGGCCCTCGCCGACCGAACCTACACGCCCCAGGTCTATGGAAACCCGCGCCCCGGCAGCGACGCGCGGGACATCACGCCGCTGCGCACGCTGGAATCGGGCCTGTACCTGCTGGAACTCTCGAACGGACCCACGCTCGCCTTCAAGGACATGGCGATGCAGCTCCTCGGCAACCTGTTCGAGTACGTGCTCGATCGCGAGGGACGGGACCTCAACATCCTTGGCGCCACCTCGGGCGACACCGGATCGAGCGCCGAGTACGCGATGCGCGGCAAGCACCGCATCCGCGTCTTCATGCTCTCGCCCCATGGCAAGATGAGCCGCTTCCAGACGGCGCAGATGTTCTCGCTGCAGGATCCCAACATCCACAACATCGCCGTGCGCGGCGTGTTCGACGACTGCCAGGACATCGTCAAGGCGGTGTCGAACGACCTCGAGTTCAAGGCGCGCCATGCCATCGGCACGGTGAATTCGATCAACTGGGCGCGCGTCGCGGCCCAGGTGGTGTATTACTTCAAGGCTTACTTTGCCGCGACGGGCGCGGCCGGCGGCGAGGTGTCGTTCGCCGTGCCTTCGGGCAATTTTGGCAACATCTGCGCCGGCCACATCGCGCGCATGATGGGCCTGCCGATTCGCCGCCTGATTCTCGCCACAAATGAGAACGACGTGCTGGACGAGTTCTTTCGCACCGGCGTCTATCGCCCGCGCGGCACGGCAGAGACGCGGCAGACCAGCAGCCCGTCGATGGACATCTCCAAGGCCTCCAACTTCGAGCGCTTCGTCTTCGACCTCGCCGGGCGCGATGCGGCGAAAGTGCGGGAATTGTGGGCGAGCGTGGACCAGGGCGGTGCCTTCGACCTGCGGGGAACGCCGCTTATGGATCGGCTGCCGGAGTTCGGTTTCGTCTCCGGATCGAGCAGCCACGCCGACCGGCTGGCCACGATTCGCCAGGTCTGGCAGCGCTACGGACTGACCATCGACCCGCACACCGCCGACGGCATCAAGGTCGGTCTGGAACATCGCGAGGCGGGGGTGCCCCTGGTCTGCCTGGAAACGGCGCAGCCGGCCAAGTTCGAGGACACGCTGTTGGAAGCCCTCGGCGAGCCGCCGCCACGCCCGGCGGGCTTCGACGACATCGAGAGATTGCCGCAGCGCTTCGAAGTCATGAACCCGGACGTTGAGGCGGTGAAGCGCTATATCGTCGCCCACATCTGAGGGCACGGGGACGGCGTCTTGTCCGCGAAGGACGCGAACAAGCCCCAGGCCCAAGCCAAGGTCTGCAAGGACGGCTCAGATGGAAACCGGGTCGAGCGGGCGCGAGCCGAGCGCCCGACTTGCCTCACTTCGCGTCCTTCGCGGATCCCCATTCGAATTCGAGCACGAGAGGAACTGAATTGAGCTTCCCCGATCCAGAAGCCTTCTGGAACCAGCGGTTTTCCCAGCCGGGCTACCTGTTCGGCACCGAACCCAACGTCTTCCTCGCCTCGCAGGTTCACCTGCTGAAGCCGGGAATGCTTGCCCTGTCGCTGGCCGACGGCGAGGGCCGCAATTCCATCTGGCTGGCGCAGCAGGGCCTGGCCGTGGATGCGGTCGAGATTTCCGGCGTGGCAGTGGAAAAGGCACGCAGTCTCGCGCAGGAGCGCGGCGTGACGAAGGTGGATTTCCATCGCGCCAGCCTGCTCGACTGGGACATGGGTCGCGGCCGCTACGACCTTGTCGCGGCGATCTTCATCCAGTTCCTGTCACCGGATCAGCGTCCGGGCGTGTTCCGCCGCATCGTCGAGGCGCTCACGCCCGGCGGCCACCTCGTGATGCAGGGTTACACGCCGAAACAGATCGAATACAAGACCGGCGGTCCACCGCTGGCGGAGAACATGTACACCGAGGAACTGCTACGGGAGTCCTTCGCCGACCTTGAAATCGTGCATCTGCACGCCTACGAGGCCCAGCTCACCGAGGGAACGGGGCACCTCGGCTGGTCGGCGCTGATCGATCTGGTGGGGCGCAAGCCGCCGTCTTCTGGCGGCTGACTTTACAGGTAGATGACTGCGGGGAAGACGGTTGCGGCCAGCGCCAGCACCAGCCACTCGAGATTGTTGCGCGCGAGGAAGCCGGTGAAGTGCAGGATCAGGATGGCGATGGCGACTATGTAATACAGAATGAACAACATATTCTTTTCTTCTCCCGATGCTTGGCCCGAATCGGCGATCGATCCGAATTTATAACGGTTTTGGGGATTCCGAACAACTATTTCTCCACATGCCGCAGGGACAGATCGATGGCGCGGACATCCTTGGTCAGCACGCCGATCGAGATGCGGTGAACGCCGGTTTCCGCGATTCGTCTGACGTGTTCCAGGCGGACGCCACCCGAGGCTTCCAGTTCTGCCCGATCCCCGGCGATGCGTGCGGCCTCGCGCATCTGATCCAGGTCCATGTTGTCCAGCAGGATCATCGTGGCGCCTGCGTCAAGCGCCTCCTTGAGTTGTGCGAGGGTCTCGACTTCGATCTGGATGAACACGTTCGACGGGGCGATGCGCCGCGCGGAAGTCAGTGCGGCGGTGACGCCTCCGGCGGCGATGATGTGGTTCTCCTTGATCAGGATTCCGTCGTAGAGCCCGAGTCGGTGGTTCGTTCCGCCTCCGGTGTGCACCGCGTACTTCTGCGCCAGGCGCAAGCCCGGCAGGGTCTTGCGGGTGTCAACGATCTTCGCGCCGGTGCCGGCCACCGCCTGGACATACTTGCGGGTAACTGTCGCGGTCCCAGACAGCAACTGGAGGAAGTTCAGCGCCTGCCGCTCGGCGGTGAGCAGCGCCCGGGTCTCGGCAGAAACGTCGCATAGCGTCTGGCCGGCCGCCACCGCGTCACCGTCCTGGGCATGCCAGACGATGCTCGCGCGCCGGTCCAGGGTGCGGAAGCAGGCGTCGAACCAGGCGGTGCCGCACAGCACCGCATCCTCGCGGCAGATGACCTTGCCCTGGGCTGCGTGGCCCGCTTCGGTCAGCAGGGCGGTGAGATCGCCGCTGCCGACATCCTCCGCCAGCGCTGCCGCGACATTCCTCTGCACCTCGACCGACAGTTGATCCGACATGTTCATGGCGCCTGCCTTTCCGCCGCGCGTTTCTGTAGCGCATTCTAGCATTCGATCAGGCGTGTCCCCGCGGCTGCACGTCGCGCCCGGAACCGGGTCGGTCGGGATATTCCACAGAGCGGCAATGCTGCGCGGTGGCCCGGGGTTTGCGGTGTTCGCGGCTGGCCGCATTGTCCGGACGCGCCGGAGAAGTCAGTCCCTGCGGAGCGGCGCATAATCGAGATCGGGCGGCTCGGTTCGAGGAGGATTAGATGGCGGCCGAAGTCCTGCTTTACGTCGGCGAATCCCTCGCCGGTTATCGCTTCCCAGACGGTCACCCGTTCGGCATCGACCGCCAGCGCGCCTTCTGGGACGAAGCACAGCGCCTGGACCTGCACCGCCGCGTCGCGCTGCGTGCGCCGCGACCCGCGACCCACGAGGAGTTGTGCCGCTTCCATACCTCCGAGCATATCGAGCGGGTGGCGGAGCGCTCCGCCGCCGGCGGCGGCTATCTCGACTACGGCGACACGCCCGTGTTCCCCGGCATCTTCGAAGCGGCCTCGGCGGTGATGGGGACCGCGCTCGACGCGCTGGAGCGGATCATGGCGGGGGAGGCACGCTGCAGCTTCCAGCCGGTGGGCGGCCTCCACCATGCGCGGCCCCATGCTGCGGCCGGCTTCTGCGTGTTCAACGACCTCGGGCTGACGATCCGCACGCTGCGCGAGCTTCACGGCGTGCGCCGCGTGGCCTACGTGGACATCGACGTCCACCACGGCGACGGCGTGTTCTACAGCTTCGAGGACGATCCGGACCTGATCTTCGCCGACATCCACGAGGACGGGCGCTACCTCTACCCTGGCACCGGCTACCCCGAGGAGACCGGCATAGGCGTCGCGAGGGGAACCAAGCTCAACCTGCCGCTGCCCCCGGGCGCGGGCGACCGCGAGTTCTTCGCCGCCTGGGAAATGGTCATGGAGCACCTGCAGCGACACCGGCCCGATTTCATCCTTTTCCAGTGCGGCGCCGACAGCCTGCGCGGCGATCCGCTGGCCCACCTCAACCTCACTCCGGCAGCCCACGCCCACGCCGCCCGCAGCCTGAACCGCCTCGCGCAAGAGACCTGCGGCGGCCGGCTGATGGTCTTTGGCGGGGGCGGCTACAAGCTCTCCAACCTTGCGCCCGCCTGGTGCGCAGTGCTTTCGGAACTGCTGCGCGGCGACTGAGGTCGCGGGCACCGGCTACGACGTCGAGGCGGTGGGGGTCGAGTCAGCGCAAGCGAGTCTCCTCGCGGTATGCTGCGCGCTCTTGCGCGATTCGGAGGGGACCGCGTGGTAGACAAAAGCAAGGGCTTGCCGGCCGCGGGCGGGGGCGGACGATGAGCGGTGGCCTGCCGCTGGTGCTGGTGGTGGACGACGAGGTGCGCTCCCAGGAGACCCTGCGCCGCACGCTGGACGAGGAGTTCGACGTCCTCACCGCGTCCAGCGGCGAGGAGGCGCTGGAGGTGATCGAGCGCCAGCCGATACAGGTGATCCTGTGCGACCAGCGCATGCCGGGCCTGTCCGGCGTGCAGGTGCTGCAGCGACTGCGGGCACGCTGGCCGGACATCGTGCGCATCATCATATCGGGCTACACCGACACCGACGACATCATCGCCGGCATCAACGAGGCCGGCATCTACCAATTCATCCTCAAGCCCTGGCAGCCGGACGCGCTCCTGCTCACGGTACGTTCCGCCGCGCGGCTCTACGCCCTGCAGCAGGAAAACCAGCGCCTCAACCTGGAGCTTCGCAGCAGCGAGCCGGTGGTGCGTGGTCGGGTCGAGGCCAAGCGCCGGAAGGTGAAGGAGCGCTTCGGCATGGATCGGCTGGTGCATGCGCCGGAAAGCCCGATGGCCGGCCTGTGCGACCTCGTCGATCGCGTCTCGCGCCATGACATTCCGGTGCTGATTACCGGCGAATCGGGTACCGGCAAGGAGCTGGTGGCGCGCGCCGTGCACTACTGCGGTGGCCGCGCCGACAAGGCCTTCGTGGTCGAGAACTGCGCCGCGCTGCCCGACCAGTTGCTGGAGAGCGAGCTGTTCGGCCACAAGCGCGGCGCCTTCACCGGCGCCTACGAGGACCACGCCGGCCTGTTCCAGCAGGCCGACGGCGGCACCATCTTCCTCGACGAGATCGGCGAGACCTCGCCCGCATTCCAGGTCAAGCTGCTGCGCGTGCTCCAGGAGGGCGAGGTGCGGCCCTTGGGCAGTTCGCGCTCGCAGTCGGTGGACGTGCGTCTCATCTCCGCCACCAACCGCAATCTGGAACAGGACGTGCGCCAGGGGCGCTTCCGCGAGGATCTGTTCTACCGCCTTTCAGCATTCACTTTGCATGTTCCGCCGCTGCGCCAACGCCCGATGGATATCCCGCTCATCGCCGAGGATCTTCTGCGGCGCACCGCCGCCTCGCTGCGGCGCGACGTCAAGGGCTTCAGCAGCGAGGCGATGGACTGCATGCGCCGCTACCGCTGGCCCGGCAACGTGCGCGAGCTGCAGAACGAGGTCCTGCGCATGCTGGCGCTGGGCGACGGCATGCGGCTGGGGGCCGAACTGCTCAACGCCCGTGTGGTCGACGGGATGGATCAGGCGGAAGAGCCCGACCTGGAACTGCTCAACGGCCTCGCCGGCCACCTCCAGGACCGGCTCGATGCCATCGAGGCGCGCCTGCTCAGGGAGGCGATGATTCGCCACCGCGGCAACAAGACGCGGGCGGCGGTGGAACTGGGCCTGTCCCGCGTCGGGCTGCGGGCAAAGCTCGCTCGCCATGGGGTCGAGGGCAAGGAGGCGAAGGACGATGGCACAGCGTGATGCAACCCCTGGCGCGCAGTTGAGCGTCCTCTGGCTGCAATCCGGCGGCTGCGGTGGCTGCACCATGTCGCTGCTGTGCTCGGAATCCCGCGACCTGTTCGGCACCCTGGAGGCTTCCGGTTTGCGCCTGCTGTGGCACCCCAGCCTGTCGGAGGAAAGCGGGGCCGCGGCAGCGCGCCTCCTGGCGCGCTGCGCGAGCGGCGAGATCGCGCTGGACGTGCTGTGCCTGGAAGGCGCGCTGCTGCGCGGCCCGGACGGCACGGGGCGATTCCACATCCATGCCGGTAGCGGCCTCGCGATGGTCGAATGGGTGCGGCGTCTCGCGGCGGTGGCGCGCTACACCGTGGCGATCGGCAGTTGCGCGGCCTTCGGCGGCGTGGTCACCGCGGGCGACAATCCCACCGATGCATGCGGCATGCAGTACGAATCGGACATCGCCGGCGGCCTGCTCGGCGCCGGCTACCGCAGCCGCGGCGGCCTGCCGGTGATCAACGTTTCCGGCTGCCCGCCCCATCCCGGCTGGATCACCGACACTCTGACCGCGCTGGCGCTGGGGGCACTGGGCGAGAACGACCTCGACCGCTACGGCCGGCCGCGCTTTTTCGCCGACAGCCTGGTGCACCACGGCTGCACGCGCAACGAGTACTACGAGTTCAAGGCCAGCGCCCACAAGGCATCGGACCTGGGCTGCCTGATGGAAAACATGGGCTGCAAGGGCACCCAGGCCCATGCCGATTGCAACACACGGCTGTGGAACGGCGGCGGCTCCTGCGTGCGCGGCGGCTATGCCTGCATCAGCTGCACCGAGCCCGGTTTCGAGGAACCGGGCCACCCATTCGCCGAGACGCCGAAGATCGCCGGCATCCCCATCGCCCTCCCCACCGACATGCCCAAGGCATGGTTCGTGGCGCTCGCCGCGCTGTCCAAGTCGGCCACCCCGAAGCGGGTGCGGGAGAACGCGGTGGCCGACCACCAGGTGGTCGTTCCGGCGGTGCGCAAGACCCAGCTACGCTGAATAGCCGTCCTGCAGGCACTGACTTTCACCCTGACTCCTCACTTCCACTCCCTCACGTAATGCAACGCCTGGTCGTCGGCCCCTTCAACCGCGTCGAAGGTGACCTCGAAGTGACCCTCGACTTGCAGGACGGCAAAGTGGCGGCGGCGCGCGTCAACTCGCCGCTGTACCGCGGGTTCGAGCAGATCCTGCGCGGCAAGCCGCCGCTGGACGCGCTGGTGTTCACGCCGCGCATCTGTGGCATCTGCTCGGTGTCCCAGTCCAGCGCCGCAGCCCTGGCGCTGGCGGACGCCATGGGGTTGCGTCCGGCGCCCAACGGCCGCATCGTGCGCAACCTCATCCTCGCGGCGGAAAACCTGGCCGACCACCTGAGCCACTTTTACCTGTTCTTCATGCCCGACTTCGCCCGCGCCGGCTATGCCGCGCGGCACTGGCACGCCGGCGCCGCGCAGCGCTTCCGCGCGGTGCAGGGCACGGCCACCACGGAGGCGCTGCCGGCGCGCGCCGGCCTGCTGTCGCTGATGGGGATCCTTGCGGGCAAGTGGCCCCATACCCTGGCCATCCAGCCCGGTGGCAGCACGCGGGCGGTGGAGCGGGCCGAGACCCTGCGCCTGTTCGTGGCACTGCGGGAATTCCGGCTCTTCCTGGAGCGTCGGCTCTTCGGCGATGGCCTGGAAGCCGTGGCGGCCCTGGACGGCGCGGCCGCCCTCGATCGTTGGTTGGCGCAGGGCGATCGCGGCGACTTCGGTCGTTTCCTGGAGATTGCCGCCGACTTGCGACTGGACACGCTGGGCCGCGGCCCCGATCGCTTCCTGAGCTACGGCGCCTACGCGCAGGAGACCAGCGCCCTGTTCTCGCCGGGCGTGTGGGACGCAGGCCTGAAGCCCCTGGATACCGCGCAGATTGCGGAAGACATCAGCCAGTCCTGGCTGGGCGGCGCCGACCGGCCGCTGCACCCGTCAGCGGGCGTCACACGTCCGCTCGCCGACAAGGCCGGCGCCTATACCTGGTGCAAGGCGCCGCGACTCGCGGGCATGACGATGGAAACCGGCGCCCTGGCGCGGCAGCAGGTGCACGGCCATCCCCTGATCCGCGATCTGGTGGCGGCGTCCGGCGGCAACGTGCGCAACCGCGTCGTCGCCCGGCTGCTGGAACTCGCGCTGGTGGTGCCGCGCATGGAGCAGTGGCTGCGCGAACTGGCGCCCGGCGAACCCTTCTGCAGCCACGGTACCGTCCCCGGGCAGGCGCATGGCGTCGGGCTGGTGGAAGCAGCGCGCGGCAGCCTCGGCCACTGGCTGCACATCGAGCACGGCCGCATCCACAATTACCAGATCGTCGCGCCCACCACCTGGAACTTCTCTCCGCGCGATGCCGCCGGCAACCCCGGCCCGCTGGAGCAGGCCCTGGTCGGCGCTCCCGTGGAGTCGGGCGAGGAAACGCCGGTTGCCGTGCAGCACGTCGTGCGCTCCTTCGATCCGTGCATGGTGTGCACGGTGCATTGACCCTGCATTCCGCGGCGGGCGCTACGGGGTCGTTGCAGGCGCGCGTCGCGAATGTTCGACGTCCCTGCGACCGCAGCGATTGATTGAGCGACTGCGCAATGCCGTTGGCACGTCGTCCGCCGAGCGCAGCCGCCGGGATCAGAACTTCACGAGTTCGACCCGCCGGTTCTTCGCGCCCGTCCTCCGTCCGGTTGTCGGCGACCGGCCGCTCCATACCATGGCCGACGCTGCGCAGTCGCGCGGCCGGAGTACCCGCCGCCTGGATCGCCTCGCGCACCGCGCGCGCCCGGTTGTCGCTCAGCGTCTTGTTTGCGGCCGGCTGGCCGACGTTGTCGGTGTGGCCTTCGACACTCAACTTCAGCGCCGGCTGGGCGCGCATCAGAGCGGCGTTCTCGTCGATCGTCGCCCTTGCGCTCGCGGGCACGTCCCACTTGCCGGTCTCGGAATTGACGTACAGCGTCGCAAAGCCGTCCTTCTCGATCGCGTCCAGCAGCGCCTTCGCGGTGACGACCTGCGCCGCCTCGTCAGAGGCGACGACGACCTTGTACGTCTCCCAGCGACCGCCGACGACGGCGGAGTCACTGCCGACCCGGACCCAAACCTCGCGGCCATCGACCGTCACGCTCGCAACGACCCGGTCCCCCAGCGTCGTGAGGGCCGGGTCGAGCAGCAGCTTCGCACCGGGCAGCTTGCTCAGCGCGTTCGCGTAGTTCGCCGCGATGTACTTCGGCTCGGCGCGCTGCGCTGCCACGGTGGCACGGTGGCACGGTATAGGACCTCGGTCTTACGCCCCAGCACGTTGCGGCTGCCGCCTGGCCAGGTGAAGGCGTGCGACGCGTTCGCCGCGTCGCATTTCGCGATCGCGTAGCCGGGGGATGCGATTCGGGAACATCGCCGGGTCCTGGCAGCCCTTGGTATCGTTCGCGGCGGACTGCCCGTGCGCCGGGGCAGGCGATGCGAACGGCAGCAGCAGGGCCAAAGCCGCCACGAGGGCAGACGGAGCGAGCAGGCGCCGCGCGATATCGTGCAGCGCAGGGGGAGGGATCTCGTTGCAGAACTCTTCGTCATGAGGCTGTCCTTTCGAAGTCGTATGGCAAACGCGCCCAGGCTGCGCGCCGCCCGGAACCCGGTAATTGTCCAAGGACTTTGGCCGCGTGCTTCGTGATGCAGGTCGCGTTTCGATTGGCATCCCACCGACAGTTGTTGATCGACACTTGCCGGTCCCCGAAGCGGGCTCCTTGGTCGGCAAGTCGGCCGTTGCCGACATTCACCACATCCCGCAAGCGGGCGTTCAGCAACGACCGCTTCTATCCGAAACCTGCCCCTTTGACTACGCGAGCAACTCGGCCTTTATAGTCAGTCCGTTCGCATTCCAGCATGGTCAAGATCGGTACGTCTCGTATGCCGCCAGTGGGTCATCAACCATCTCCGACGGCATTACCCACGTCATCGGTCACCGGTTAGCCCGGAAACCTGAACGGCGGTTTCGGTCATCCCGTCATTCGGATCCAACCCAATATAGTCAGACCGTCCAGCCGCAAGCGAACGGCAGCAATGGACTTGTAAGCTAGCTTAGGCAATCGACCGGGCCTTCGGGGCGATCCGTGACCGGAGGCCTCCTGCGCTTTCCGGGCCCGACACCGACCGGAAAGACACCAGTTCTAACCAACTAATTCGAACCTGGAACCTTTACCCTGTGGAAGATCTCCAGCGCCAGGCTTTGAACGGCCGCATCGTTTTGCAGGTAGGAGGGCAGGCGCTTGGGTGGCGACAGCACCCATCGTCGCACGGGTGGTGCGGCATGACGTCCTGGTGCGCGATGCGCTCGACGGCTGACTTACCGTCCGGCTCGACCTGGTGCTCGGCGGCGACTTCGATCTCATGCAGCAGCCACTAGCGGCAATATGGCCGTCTTGGGCGGCGGAGCGCGCGTGCTGCGAGGCCGCCCGCCTTCTGGCGGGGCGGCGCGCCGCAAGCTCAGTGGTGGCGCTCGAACTCCAGGATGGCGCGCACGAACGCAGTGCCGATCGGCAAGCCGGCCACGAAGGCGTCACCTTGAACACGGTGTTCAACGCCGTGGCCGCTTCCTCCGACAGCGTCACCGCGACGCCGCAACCTTGAGGAAATCGTCATTGCCTCTCACGCTGCCCCGCGGGAGCGCCAGATCGAACAGCGGCACACGAGCGAGCAGGCTGTCGTTGACCGTCACCAGCCCGGTCAGCACCGGCCCGGTGCCGGCGAGGTCGATGATGAAGGCGGACAGCTCGACGCGCGTGGCACCCGCGGTGAGCGACAGACCGCCCGAGTGATCGATCTCCGCCTTGACCGTGCCCAGATCGACCGCACCAGCAGTGATCGGGAACGTCGCGAAGACGCCCTCCTTGGTCTTGGCGCGGCCCAGGGAGAGCGCGGCCGGGGCGACCTTCAGGGTGGTGAGCGCGCCCAGGAAGTCCTGCGACAGGCGCACCGAGGTGCTGCCGGCCCGGGTTGCTTCGGTCGGAGCGGATTGCGCAACAATAACGGCGGTGAGGCTCAGGCCGACGGCGGCGGCGGCCAGCAGGTTGCGAAAGGTCATGGCGAAGAATCTCCTAATCGATCGTATCGGTAAGGGCGGAGACTGCCGGGTCCCCGGCCGCCCCGCACGGCGTTAGCAGTCGCCTGCCCGGCAATGCAGCACGGCGTACGCATGGTGACTTCAGGCCGGAGATTCCGGCCGTAACCCAAACTGACTACTTCGAACAAGACTTGAACTGATAAGTTCAATGCAAGACCCAATGGGTCTCATCGGCCGACTTTCGGTAAGGAACAGCAACACACGGTGCGCGAGGACGGATCCTTTACGCCACCTATGCCCTGATCGCCCAAAAGGGTTACAATTGATGACGGTCGACGAGGTGTCGGCCGAGATGGACATCGCCAAGGCGACCCTCTACAAGCACTTCGACTCGAAAGAGTCCTTGGCCGCGGCGCGCATAATCCGGCTGCTGGAGCGGGCGCTCGCGTTTCTCGCCAGCCTGCCGCCGGAGATGCCGGCGGCGTACAAAGTGCGGGCGGTGCTGCGTTGGGCGGAGATAGGAGGTCCAAAACCACCCTCGGCAAGCAACTCAGGGATTCCAAATCGGTGCAATCGTTACAGGACGATGTCAGCAGTCGTCGCGCGGAAGCTGCATGCTGATAAAGCCTGAAGACCGCGCCAGAATCACAACGCAAGTCGCGCCGTGTGTCGCCAGGGCGGCCGCCGAGGCCATCTCGGTGACCCACGGCACGGGCGCTCCGCGACGAGCGAGATCGGATCCTTTTCGAGCTACCAAGCGATGCGCTGATCGAATTCGTAGTCCGGCGCCGGCTAGCCCTTCGGGTCGCACTCGGTCGGCGCGGCATAGGGCATCTCGCACAGCGGCGGGCCACGGGCCGGCACCATGGGAGGGGCGCGCCCGGCTCACGGAGATGATGGAAGATTCGGCGAATGCTCCGCGCCTCGGCGATGACGTCGATGATGTGCATCACTCCGCCGCAGCCGATGGAATGGTCCTGCTGGACTACCGTTTCCGGGATAGGACGAGTATCGGGTATGGCCGAAGAGCCACCGCGTCAGAGGCTCCGAACGGCAGCAATGTGCGCTAACCGGGCACTGAGGATGCCACAGGCATCAGGCGGGTATGGGTCGGCTGACGTCAGCCGACCACGAAACGTCAGTGACAGCTTAGAGCCTGGAGCGGCCAGCCAGACGGTGAGCCGCGAAATCCGCTGCCAACGGCCGGATCAGTTTAAGCCGCTGTTCAGATCTTCCAGGTCAGCGGGAGCCCCCGACCTGCACCCGCCTGATGACGTCTTCAAATGCGTGGCAGCTGACCGACCAGCGAGCTGCCGCTCGACGTGAATCTCAACGTGGGCCTGGTCACGGCCTGACCGGCCATTGGGAGATGTCGCTGCCAACGGCCGCAATGTGCAGGCTACCGTCGAAGCACGGACAACTTCATTTATTCTTGTGCTTCTCCCTATCGAATTCCAAGCTGGTCATCCCTAACCGCGAACGGCACGGCCCGAATTTCAAACAGTGGTCCAGTTTCAATTGTCTGAAAGCCGCCAGACTTGTAGGATTCGACCCTCATCTGAGCATGAAACGGGATACTGCCCATGCGCTCGACCCGACAGTTCAAGATCACCTCGCCGGACGACATGGCCGAAACCGTTCCAGCCAAGGTCGCCTCCGGCGAGAACGCCACCGAGAGCGAGGTCATCCGCCACGGTTCGCGCGTTTTGATCTCGTCTGCGATCAGGCAGTCCAGGCTTGGCGGCCGCACCGAGGTCCTCGCCGCCACGGCACGCCTGGAAGAAGACCCTTTCTCTATCCATCCCGGCATCCCAGGGTCCAGCGCGGCTCGCGGCGACACATAAAGAACGAATCGCCAAGACGTGAATACGGTACCATGTTGTCTTCACTTCAGAGGCCCAGGGCGGGATGAATTTCGCTTGACCAGCCCATTGCCAAACGGCTCGCCCGTGGTTGCAGCGTGTTACACCGACGCGGTCGTTGCGTATTGTGAGGGCTTCGGAACGCTGCTGTACTGGGGTACGACGCGACGAGTCCGTCCGGGGCTGTGTATTACGAACTACAAGGGTCTGGTCGTCTGATCGCCATTGAGGTCAATGAGGCCACTGATATCGTTGCTATAATTGGAGTATTGGATGGTGGCCGCGACTACGAGCGTATCGTTGGGGAACTCGATCAAGATGATCCCCTAGACCGTAGCTGAAGTAAGG